>NZ_JASXTA010000001.1:0-784129 GCF_032290525.1 Bradyrhizobium cosmicum
CTCCGAATCGTGGGAGCCTTAAACGGCGCCCAGTCTTTGGCACTCTCGTGCCCGTGGAGGAGCCGTCCACAGCATCAAAACCGGACCTGGACGAAGAAGCAGCTAGCCTGCTGCCTCCCGTCGCTCAGAGCTAAAGCACAGAAGGTCCATCTCTTCCCTGCTGATAGCAGTCCGAAAAATTCGGCAAGTGTGTTCGGCCTGTACCTTGCTCCTGGTCTTGGAGCCCGTTTCCGTCAGAAAGATGCACTGTCTGCAACTATCCGCATGGGCAGCATGCTCGGCGGTGCCGAGCCGATCCAAGAGATGACGAAGCGCGTCTCGGAAGTTGTGAGCGCCAAACTCAACCGTGGTAATTGCAGTGACAAGCGGCGCGATGGGATCGCGTGTCAGGATCTTTTCTCCTTGCGGCGTAACACAAAGAACAACTGAGCGCTTGTCTTTGTCGGAGCCCTTGCGCTCCAAGTAGCCCTTCACCTCAAGCTGCTTGACCATCTGGGAAACCGTGGCCCGAGTGGTGCCGACGAATTTTGCCAATGCGGAGGGGGTTCGCGAGAACCTATTTGCACGAGCAAGAAATCGCAGCGCCATCCATTCTCGATCACGCATCCCGTGCCGAGTACCATCGAAATGCCAACTGTTTGCCGCTTGCTGAAGCAGGTCGACTGCTTCCCGTGCTGCCGTGATCATCCCGCACCCGCTCACATGTCCCGAGCGCATGCTTATCGGGTTGGGTTCCTCGGTGCACTTTAAATCCGACTAAAGAACTACATACGATGGTTTACACGCTGCGATTGCAACCGATCCGACAATGATTTGGACGCGAGCTGCCAAATGCGGACCATGCTTCCTGCCTTGCGCCGGAAGTGCAGCACCTCTGACCCTTACCGACTCGTTCCAGTTGAACCTTTTCGGGATTTCCGGGACCCAAACTCTATGGGGTTGGGAACGGAGGTTTCCATGACGAAGCATCGAAGGATTTCCGGATTCGTGGCCGTCGCCCTCCTTGCTGCCACCACCACCGCAGTCGCCATTAAGCCATACTCGTCCTCTGCCGATCGTCCCGCAGCGTCGGCCAACGCGATATCAATCGGAGAACTCACAGCCGGTGCCGGCAAGCTTCCGACTGATGAATTCGATGACCAATCAGTGATCTATTCGAAAAAGCGCTAAGCGAGAGGCCGCTCAAAAAGGTCTCCTGAAGGTAATGCTATGCTCCCAGCAATTCCCTTGCTGGCTGATTTTTTCAAAGAGAATTTCTGTTTCGAACAACCTCTGAGGAGGTTTTCATGTTCAACCGATTTCTTTTGCTCGCGGTCATAGCCTCTCTAACGTTAGCATTTTCATCCAAAGCCTATTGTCGTGATGGTGGTTTAGAGCCCAGCGCGGTTACCGGGTCGCGTTCGGTTCTGCTGCGTGCCGACGCAACGCGAACTGCGGACGACTTGTTGGATGAAATTGTGACTTGGCTCTCCTCGAATTTCGATCTGCCCGCCATCAAAGAACGTCCAGCCATCGAATTTGCGTCGCGGATGAAGCTTGCGACGATGCGGGCCGGAGATGGTGCCCTTTCGGAGGGGCTCACAAAGCATGATGATCTAAATCAACCAGGGCAGCGTCAGGTTGTAGCCCTCTACAACGACAAGTCAAAAACGATCCTGCTCCCGGATGACTGGACTGGAACCTCACCAGCCGACCAATCGATCCTGGTCCACGAAATGGTCCATCACCTCCAGAATCTCGGCAAGCTCAGGTTTGACTGCCCGAGGGCGCGAGAGAAGTCGGCCTATCTGGCTCAGGACGAGTGGCTTGGGCGTTTCGGAATGAGCTTGGAGAAAGAGTTTGACGTCGACATGTTCACAGTACTGATCTCCTCAGCATGCATGTTTTGATCAGAATTAGATGGCCAGACTCTTGGCAGTCATTGCAATCATACTGGGGCTCCTGGTGATGGTAAGGGAGCAGCAGCATCAGTTTATCTTGCTGCCAACGGGACCCATGCCGGCGACGCTCATCCCCTGATTGGGGCGGGGCAGCCAATCGACCTCAGACGCTGCGACCCAATGTCCGTTCCGGGTCTTGGCTGTGTGAAAACGCCAGGACGCTGGCGGCGATAGAACAAGTTATTCGCTCAAGACCGTCTTCGCGGTCAAACTCGCAAGTGTATTGAATTTAGAGAGCGAACTGAAGAATGTAATTCTAGCTGAGCTTCGATCTTTCGCGTTTTCACACAGCCTGGGTCAGAATGCGAAGATCTCAACGTGAGCAAATCCGGTCCGCCATGCCTTGGTGAGCGGACCTCGTGGAGGACTGCCAGCACTTCGCCGATAGGCCAACAACGGAAGCGTCGTCTTTATTCGATTACTTCGTCGGCGCGGGCGAGCAGCGATGGTGGAACCGTTAGGCCGAGTGCCTTCGCCGTCTTCAAGTTGATCACCAACTCATAGTGTGTCGGCTGCAAGACGGGCATTCCCGCCGGATTTGCGCCTTTCAGGATTTGCCCGACGTAGTCTCCTGCTTGTCTGTACATCCAGCTGATGCTCGGACCATAGCTCAACAGGCCGCCGGCCGAGGCAATCTGTTGCACAAAGCCCATAGCCAGCACTTTATGCCGTAGTGCGAACGAAGCGATCTGCTCGCGCCGGTCCAGCAAGATCGGATCACTTGCGGTAATCAATGCTTCGGCCTTGGCACTCAGCAACTGTTGTAAAGCGGTTTCCATTTCGCTTGCGTTTCTTGCGATGAGTGTGACCGTCTCCAGGCCAAGTTTCTTTGCCCCTGCTTCGGCATCCCCTTCTTCGATCTTGAAGTTCGGGTTGGTCGGATTCATTAGCAATGCAATGCGGGAAACATCCGGGGCAATTTCCCTGAGCAACTCGACTCTCTTTGCGCCAAGCACATTTGGATTGAAAAGGATGCCAGTCACATGCCTGCCGGGGCGGTTTATGCTTTCGACCAATCCATGGCGGACCGGATCTCCGCCAATAGTAAACACAACGGGCACCGTATCGCTCGCAAGCTGCGCCGCCCGGGCCGAGGCGACATCTCCTGTGGCGGCAATTGCGGCCACGCCCATAGCCACAAGTTCGGCCGCAAGCGTCGGCAGTACGCTATAATCACCGCGAGCCCACCGTTCCTCAATTCGAACATTGCGGCCCTCGACGAAGCCCGCCTTCGCCAGACCTTCTCGAAAAGAGTCAGCATTGAAACGGTAAGTATCCGGCGACGCGCTGTTCAGGAAGCCAACCGATGGCATCTGCCGCTGCGCCAACGCGGCGAGCGGCAAAGCAGCCGCGGCACCTCCGACGACCGCAACGAAATCCCGTCGTCTCATCTACGCCCCCTTGGCAGGACACGACAACGGTACCTCTAAAGGCGCTTGCCCGATAGGGGGCGGCAAGTCCGGTTTGGGTCATTCGCGTCGGTTCGCCGGTAGCTCGACGACTTCCGGTCTACTCCCCGCTTCGGACACTTCGCTGTAGCGCGCAAACTGGAGCAGTGGGCCCACATGCGGACGCATCGCGAACGTAGCAGTTCGCAACCTCCGATCGCCCGCGTCAGCGCGCAGCAATCAATTCCGCCACGGCCGGGGCGATTAATGGGACATATGGTGGTTCAGCCGCGCTTAGCGCCCGCGGTGACCTCGTCTTTGTGGGCAGCGAATGCTTCCAGAACTTCGGTCTTCTCGCGCTTCGGGATTTTGAAGTGATCCAGGCTCCGTCCGAGTTCGGCTGCGACCTCGTCGAACTCTGCGGGTGAGATCCGGAGGTTGCGATGGGCCTCCTCAAGGCCAAGCGGGCTTGCGCCGGGTTTGGTTGCTGCAAATTTGTAGGGGCCACCCGAAACGTCGCAGACCCACAACGTGCGCATAAATTTGAGGCCGGGGAGCCTTTCCAGGCTCTTGGTGTGCCATTCTCGGAGCTGCGCATTCTTGGACTTCTGGCCGACGATGGGATTCTTCACGACGGCATCACTGAAGTGATCCACTAGAGCCGCGATGGCGAAAACGCCGCCCAGCCGCTCATAGAGGCTTTTCTCAGGCGTGGTTTGCTTATTCTGTGCTTGCGCGTTGTTCGCACTCGCCAAAGCCATTGGGACAGCAATCATTGCCAATCCGGCGACGATGCTTCGTCGCGTGATAGAAGTCGAACGAGCCTTTGTCATTGGCACCTCCTTGGGGATGGCTCGAAAGGCCTCACCGCCTTGAGCACGGTGTGTCGTAGCTCGGCGTCCTCCGATGCCAACGGGTGCGCCGCCATTGTTGGCGTTCAGACCTCGTCTGATCGGCGCTCTCCTTGCTGTCTCCTTGGATGGCTTTGAAGCGAAGAGGTTCCCGTCAAAAATCGAAGTGGACGAACAAAATCCGCGCCGTGGCTCACGAATGTCCGGACGGGGGTCCAAAAGCTGACATCAGCTTGGAGCGCGACGATGTCCGCTCCGGCCGAAAGCGGCCGGACGCTGATCAAGCAGCCTGATCCAACCTGTGGGGAACGACAGGGATCCGTCGATCATGGCAATCTGCTCCGGCATGAAAAAACCCGCGCCGGATTGCTCCGCGAGAGCCTGCCGCTATGCGATCCGCCAGCCGCGCGACACGCCGATATGGAAGCGGGAAGCGTCCTGGACATGTCAGTACCAGCCTGATCGGACATCAAGTTATTCGGGTTCGCTTGATCGCCATTGGCGAGTAACGGCTGGACGGCGCGACCCTAGATCATGGCACGCGCGCAGAAGATTTGGGTCGCAGTCAGGATGCGATTTACGTCCACATGTGCTAAACTGGCAGCCAGATATTGGGCGTAGACCATGAACGACCCATCTATCACACGACGTTTGGCTGCAATTTTGGCAGCGGACGTTGCCGGCTACAGTCGCTTGATGTCGACGGATGAGGAAGCGACCCTTCGGACCTTAGGCGCCTATCGTCGCACGATGTCAGATCTGATATCCGAGCATGCGGGCAGGGTTTTTGGGACCGCCGGAGATAGCGTAATTGCGGAGTTCAGTAGCGCAGTGCAGGCCGTACGCGCCGCCGTTGCAATCCAGCGCTCGCTCGATCGCCACAATGCCGATCTTCCTCAGGACCGCCGGATGGACTTTCGGATTGGCATCAACGTCGGCGACGTGATGGCGGATGGCGACAACCTGCTCGGCGATGGAGTGAATGTAGCTGCGCGCCTCGAAGGGGTGGCTGAACCGGGCGGAATTTGCATCTCAGGTGCAGTGCGCGATCAGATCGAAGGCAAGCTGAAATTTGCACTCACGCCGATTGGACAGCGCGCACTGAAGAATATTAGCCGTCCGGTCTCGGTCTACTCTGTGGATTGGCAACCTGAGCATCCGGTCGCTGCCGGGGTATTGGGCGGCGCGCTCGCACTTCCCGACAAGCCCTCAATTGCCGTACTGCCATTCTCGAACATGAGCGGAGATCCAGAGCAGGAGTATTTCGCGGAGGGGATCACGGAGGACATCATTACTGCTCTCTCTCATCACCGATGGTTCTTCGTCATCGCTCGGAATTCGACGTTTGTCTACAAGGGGCGAGCCGTTGACGTGAAACAGGTCGCTCGCGAATTGGGCGTGCGATACATTCTTGAAGGCAGTGTACGGCGGGCTGGGCAGCGCGTGCGGATCACGGGACAGCTAATCGAAGCAGAAACAGGCAATCACCTCTGGGCCGAGCGATTCGACCGCGATTTGGCGGATATATTCGCCATTCAGGACGAGATCACACAGAGCGTAGTCGGTGCCATCGAGCCTGAGATGCTGCTGATCGAAGGAAAACGTGCCTTTCGCAAAAACGTCGGAAATCTCGATGCGTTCGATTGCTGCATGCGTGCGATGTGGCATTTTTCGCAGCTCGCATCTGAGGATCACAATCAGGCCGTAACCCTCATCAGACAGGCACTGACGGTTGATCCAAACCTTGCACAAGCGCACATGACGCTTGCCCGCACCCTGAACGCCCGCATTTGGTATGGCTGGAGCGGCGATCCCGTGAACGATGTGTCGGAGATCTATGCCGCGGCGGCGCGTTCAGTCTCGCTCGATGACCGCGACCCCTACTGCCACTACGCTTTTTGTTGGGCCAGCTTGTTAAGGAAAATGCACACGCAGGCGCTTGCGGAAGCGCAACGTTCGATTGACCTTAATCCGAATTTCGCATTGGGCTTTTTCTCACTCGGGTTGGTTCGCGTCCATATAGGGCACTTCAACGAAGCTCTCGACTCCTTGCTTCGCAGCCTCCGCCTGAATCCCAACGATCCGCAGGCGGGAAGCTTCCTGAGCTTCGTTGCGTTGGCTCATTACCATCAGGAGAATTACGAGGAGGCTGTGCATTACGGCGAATTAGCGGTCCGTGCACGACGCCCCTATCTCGCCCTGAGAGTTCTCCTCGCCAGCCTCGGCCAACTTGGACGCCTGGAGGAAGCACGGCCGTTATTGCAGGAATTCATCTCGCGACAACCGAAAGACCCGCAGCGGCAGTTTGAAGTTACAACGCCCTATCTCGACTTGAAGTACCGCGATCACCTCGCCGAAGGTTTGCGTCGAGCGGGTGTCGCATACTTGCGATGACGTCAAGATCTCCATTTCGGGCGTGCTACAATCTCTCTCTGATTGTTGAGGTTCATTGCGATGATCAGCAAAGCGGATGTTGTTGTTATTGGTTCGGGCGGCCTTGGAGCGGCGACCGCTTATTATCTTGCCAAGCGCGGCGGTCTCACCGTTGCCTTGCTCGACAAGCACGACATTGGTTCGCAGACGTCACCCCGCGCGGCAGGAATGGTGAGTTGCGTTCGCAAGGGCGACCTGATGATCACTCTCATGAAGGACGCCTGCCGAAAGATCGAGAGCTTCACCGAGGAAACGGAGCAACCGCTGGATTGGGTTCACTCGGGCAGTTTGAAAATCGCTCGACGGCCCCAAGATGCCGACGTCATCGCGGCCGATCTGCAACGCGGGAAGCGCATGGGTCTCGATGTCGAAGAGATTTCGCCGGGCGCCGCTTGCCACCTAAATCCGTTTCTAAAGCCAGCCGGCGTCGTGGCGGCGCTGCGCATCGGTGATGATCGATACTTCGACCCTGCCCAAGTGGCAGTTGGGTTTGCGCGCGGAGCCCAAACCAAAGGCGCCATCTTGCTGCCAAGGACCAATGTGACTGAAATCATCATTGAAGCAGGGAAGGTTACTGCCGTCCAAACCACCGGGGGCCAGATTCGAACACCTGTCGTTGTTGATGCCGCTGGCGCCTGGACGCGGCAGGTGGCCGAAGCGAGCGATATCTCAGTCCCACTCGTGCCCACCCGTCAGCAGCTTATCGTGACGGAGCCTTTGGAGGGCGCGAGGTCGGACCTGCCGATGGTGAGAATAATGGATGCAGCGGTCTACATCCGGCCCTGTCAGGGAGGTTTCTTGTGGGGCGTCTATGAGGAAGGTCCCCGCTTCTTCGATATGAAGGTTCTCGGTCCGGCCTTTGACGTCAAGGATATGCCGCTTGACGTCGAGGTACTGTGGCGTGCCGCAGAGGAGGTCAAGGCGCAGTTGCTTTTTCTGCAGACGGCGAAAACGCGTGAGTTTCGCGGCGGCATACCAACGATGACAGCCGATGGCCATCATATCCTGGGCCCTGCACCAGCCGTGAAGGGTTTCTTCTTTGCCAGCGGCTGCAACGTTGCCGGTCTCTCGATTTCGCCGACCTTCGGCGAAGCACTAGCGGCATGGATCCTCAACGGACAGCCGCCGATCGACCTTTCGCCAATGTCGCCAGCGAGATTCAGCAACAAGAACTGGTCCGAGGAACAGCTCCAAAGAGACGCTGCATGGCAGTACCGCCATTTCTACGGCGCGGTTTAACATGTCAATGGCAGCGACCACCATCCGTCGATCATGGCGCGTCGCTCCAGCATGAAAAACCCGCGCCGGATTGCTCCGCGCGGGTGTTACGAACTTTCGATGATGCCACTATGCCAGTGTTTTGCCCGACGTGTCAAAGCGCAACATCGCCGTGCTCCGGCGCCGATGCGCCCGTCCAGGAAGCGTGTTTGGCACGAACTTGAAACAACAAATGATTTCAATACCCCCGCTACTGTGCATGGGGTTGTTTTCGCATTTTTGTTTTACGCTGGTCGAAACCGCCGCACTCACCGCCGTCCGCGCGGCGCCTCGGCCTTCGCCGGTTGCTCGGTCTGCGGTCCGCAACTGGCGGCCGCCAGCGAGCCTTGCGCCTGCGGCATCAGGCCCGGCTCGGGGGCGAGCGCCTTCATCACGATCAGGCCAGTGGTACTCGGCGAGTCGATGATCAGGCGGTCGGCCGCGGTGACCTCTTCGTCCTCGGGCAGCTCGTTGTGCTGCGCTTCCGTCATCAGGTCGAGCTCGATCACCTTCCGGCCCGCGGAGCGGTCGTTGATCGCGTAATAGGCGATCTCGTTACGGGTGTA
Organism: Bradyrhizobium cosmicum; assembly: GCF_032290525.1. GTDB lineage: Bacteria > Pseudomonadota > Alphaproteobacteria > Rhizobiales > Xanthobacteraceae > Bradyrhizobium > Bradyrhizobium cosmicum_A. The sequence goes on from NZ_JASXTA010000001.1 coordinate 8,436, forward strand.
GAACGACACCGAGGTGTAGGCCTGGCTGACCGGCACCGTGAGCTTGATCGGTCCGCTTGTGAGGTCATAGCGGCAGATCGCGAGCGCAAAGGCCGGATCCATGAACGGCATCGGTGAGGTCTGCGGATCGGCCAGCGGAAGCTGGGTGACGCCGTTGAGCTTGGTCATCGGCGTCAGCCGCGAATAGGCGTCCTGCGTCGCGATCCGCGGCAGCGCCAGCACGCTGACGAGGTGGACCACGAGGCCCAGCACCACGCCGGCGACGATGGTGAACAACAGGCGGATCATGAGCAGCCCACCGTCTTGATGGTAGGCATCGGTGCATCGCGCTGGGTGCGGGTGGCAACGCCGACCGGCGTGTCGTAGAGGCGCAGCATCAGGGCGTAGCGCTCGATACCGCCGGTCGGCAGCCAGTTGCCGGCGCGCGAGCGCGAGGCGATGCGGATCTCGAACGAGCCGTCGGACTGCCGCACGATCTCCTGGCTGGTGAAGCCGTAGCGCTGAAGCGAGTTGGCGACGAGGTGGCCCTTGCGGTCGTACAGCGTCAGCGTCCAGAACCGCGCCGGCGGCGTCACGCCGGAGACGACGACGTCGCAGCGGCCGTCGAGCGCCTTCTTCCTGTCGTCCGCGGTTGCGGTGAAGGCGACGCCGTCGCCGGTGCCGATCGGCAGCTCGCCGTTGCGCACGATGGTGGCGCGCGAATAGGGATCGACGTCGGCGGTGCCGGTGCGCGGACGTGCGGTCCAGGGGCCGATGGTCAAGGTGCCGATCTCGGTGCCGCGCGTCGTCGTCATCCAGGTCGCGCCGACGCCCACGACGGTCGCGAGCAGAAGGGCCGACAATGTGATCAGGATCAGCCGCACGGGTTTCGATCAGTTCTTGCGCGGGGCGGGGGCGTTCACGTTCTCCTCCGCATAATTCTGCGGGAAGGCGAGCGCGCTTGTCGACGACGGCTTGGCAGGCCCCGCGTCGTTGGCAGTCGATTTGGTCGCGGTCTTGGCGGCGTCATCCAGCAGCTTCTCGACGCGCACCAGAATGTCGGCGCCGCGCTTGGTCAGCACGGGCGGTGGGCCGGGCTTGGTCTCCAGCACCTTCGGCGCCGCATTGGCCTGCGCGTTGGCGACGGGCTCGCGCGGCAGCTTCTGGCCCATGCCGACGCCGGGGATTTCCCTGACCTCGACGCCCTGATGCGCGGCCAGCATGATGTCGTGCCAGGTCTGCGCCGGCAGCGAGCCGCCGGTCATGCGGTTGGTCGGCGAATAGTCGTCGTTGCCGTACCAGACCGCGCAGCTGAAATTGCCGGTGTAGCCGACGAACCAGGCGTCGCGATATGCGTTGGTCGTGCCGGTCTTGCCCGCCGTCGGAATGCCGTCGAGCGCGGCGCGGCGCGCGGTGCCTTCGCTGACGACGTGGCTCATCATGCCCGCCATGTCGGCGGCAACGGAAGCCGGGATCGCCTGCCGCGGCTTCGGGCCGTCGCGGTCCCAGCGCCAGACCAGGTCGCCCGCGCCGGTGCGCACCTCCAGCACCGCATGCGGCGTCACCGCTTTGCCGCGGTTGGGGAAGGTCGCGTAGGCGACGGCGTGTTCGAGCACGGTGACTTCGTCGGAGCCGATCGGCAGCGAGGGTGTGTCAGGCAGCGGCGCCTTGAGGCCGAAGCGGCGCGCGACCTCGACGATCTTGGCGCGGCCGATCTTGGCCGGGTTCGGCGCCTTCGGCTGCTCCTTCTGGCCGATCGCGATCGACAGCTTGACCGGGACCACGTTGATCGAACGCGTGATCGCCTGCGTCAGCGTCACCGCGCCGGAATAGGAATGGCCATAGTTCTGCGGACACCAATTGCCGATGCAGACCGGGCCGTCGACCACGATCGAGTTCGGCGTAAAACCGTTCAGGAGCGCGGTGGTGTAGACGTAGGGCTTGAACGAGGAGCCGGGCTGGCGATAGGCGTCGGTGGCGCGGTTGAACTGGCTGGCGCCGTAGTCGCGGCCGCCCACCATGGCGCGGATGCCGCCGTCGAGATCGGAGACGACGGTCGCGGCCTGGGTCGCGTGATAGTCGCGGCCGAACTGGCGGAGCTGGTTTTCGACCGCGTCTTCCGCCGCCTTCTGCACGTTGGCGTCGATCGCAAGGCGCACCACGAAGACGCGCTCGGTGTACGACTTCGGGAAGGTGTCGACCAGCTTGCGCATCTCGTCGAAGGCGTAGTCGAGATAGTAGTTCGGCGAGGCCTCGTAGCGGCGGTCGACGGCGAAGGCCGGATTGCGGCGGGCGCCGAACACCTGGCCCTCGGTCATGAAGCCGGCGTCGACGAGGTTGTCGAGCACGACGTTGGCGCGGGCGCGGGCGGCGGGCAGGTTGATGTGCGGGGCGTATTTGGTCGGGGCCTTGAACAGGCCGGCGAGCATCGCGGCTTCGGCAAGCGTCACGTCGCGCGCCGACTTGTTGAAGTAGAAATGCGCGGCGCCGTCGACGCCGAAGGTGCCGCCACCCATGTAAGCGCGGTCCAGATACAGCTTGAGGATCTCGTTCTTGGTCAGGCGCCATTCCAGCCAGACCGCGAGGAAGGCTTCGTTGACCTTGCGCTCAATGGTGCGCTCGTTGCTCAGGAACAGGTTCTTGGCGAGCTGCTGGGTGATCGAGGAGCCGCCCTGGCGGACGCCGCCGGCTTGCGCGTTGGTGACGAGCGCGCGCGCGGTGCCGGCGATGTCGATGCCGAAATGCTCGTAGAAGCGGCGGTCTTCGGTCGCCAGCGTCGCCTTGATCAGCACGTCCGGAAAGTCTTCCAGCGGGATGGAGTCATTGTGCTTGATGCCGCGGCTGCCGAGCGGATTGCCGTAGCGGTCGAGGAACGACACCGCGAGATCGGACTTCTTCAGCCAGTCCTCGTCCGCGGTCTCGCGGAAGGCGGGGATGGCGAGCGTCAGCATCACGACGAGGCCGCCGAGCCCGAGCGTCGCGGCTTCCGACAGCGGCTCGATGAACACCCAGCGCTTCCAGTGCCCGACATAGAACCGGTCCATGAAGGTCGAGTAGCGCTCGTAGAGCTCGCGGATGCCCTTGGCGGAGAAGAACAGCGAAGAATCGATGCGCGCGTCGAGGTCCAGAAAGAAATTCCGGACACGGCTCTTCCAGTTGGATGGTATGTTCTGGACCACCTGGAACCCTTGAGGCTCGCTTCGACAGCGTTCAAGCACCCGGCCGGGGCGGCACCGAGACGTCTTGCGGGATTGTTACGGCAAACCCAAGGCGGCGGTTTCGCGTCCGAGGGGACTTGCTGTTCCTTCTAGCCGAGCAGGGCCTATAAACCAATGGTCAGGCTCGCGATTTTGAACAACAGGCCTAATTGACCCCGGTTCATTACGGGCCTCGCGGCGGCGTTGCTTGCGGCAACATGGCCGCACGCCCTAGATGGTATCAGCCGTAGCTCTTTCGAACCCTTGTTGAGGCGCATGACCGCAGCTCCCAAACGACCTTCAGGCCAGGAAGGATTCTTCTGGAAAACCAAGACGTTGGAAGAGATGTCTGGGGATGAATGGGAGAGCCTGTGCGACGGCTGCGGCCGCTGCTGCCTGAACAAGCTCGAGGAGGAGGACACCGGGGAGATCTATTTCACCCATGTCGGCTGCAAGCTGCTCGATGCCGGAACCTGTGGCTGCAAGGACTACCCGAATCGTTCCCACAAGGTTCCGGACTGCGTCCGCCTGACCCCTGCCAATGTCCGCACCCTGAACTGGCTGCCACCGAGCTGCGGCTATCGGCTCGTCGCGGAGGGCCGCGACCTCTATTGGTGGCATCCGCTGGTCTCCGGCGATCCCAACACCGTGCATGAAGCTGGCGTCTCCGTGCGCGGCCGGGTCGAGGGCAGTGAGGAGCAGATCCCCGACGAGGATCTCGAGAACCACATCGTGCAATGGCCGGCCGTGCTGCCGAAACGGGCCCGCCTGAAGCGACGCCCGAAGGACTGATCCGCCCGTGATGTCGGATCACGTCTGCGGGATGACCCCATGATGGGATGCACCCATGCGCCGCGGTGCCTGCCCGAGAAGAACTTTCCTCGCTACATTGCCTGCATAGAACGAATCCTTCGCGGCGTTGCGCCGCTTCACGGCTTCCGATCGAGATGAACAAGTTCGACCGGCAGAGCAGTTCTGCCGACATCCAGGCGTTGCCCGACGATATCGCCGAAGAGCTGTCGCGGCTTCCGAGCGAGGTTTTGAGCGTCGACGACGCGCCCTCGCTTGCGCCGCCGGCGCCGCTGTCGCAGGACGAGGTCCGGACCATCGTAATCAGCCTGATGCTGACGATGTTCCTGGCCGCCCTCGACCAGACCATCGTGGCGACGGCGCTGCCGACCATCGGGCGCCAGTTCCACGACGTCTCCAACCTCTCCTGGGTCATCACCGCCTATCTGCTCGCCTCGACCGCGGTGGCGCCGGTGTTCGGCACGCTCAGCGACATCTACGGCCGCCGCGTCATGCTCATCATCTCGCTCAGCCTGTTCGTCGCCGGCTCGGTGCTGTGCGCGATCGCCCCGAACATGCCGATGCTGATTCTCGCGCGCGGCCTCCAGGGCCTCGGTGGCGGCGGCATCATGCCGGTGGTGCAGACCGTGATCTCCGACGTCGTCTCGCCGCGCGAGCGCGGGCAATATCAGGCCTATTTCTCCAGCGTCTGGATGGTCGGCGGCATCTTGGGCCCCGTCATCGGCGGCGTGTTCGCCGAGCATCTGCACTGGTCGATGATCTTCTGGATCAACTTGCCGCTCACGGCCGCGGCGCTCGCGCTGCTGCTGCCGAAGATGAAGAAGATCCCGGTGTTCCACCGCAAGCGCAAGGTCGACTGGCTCGGCGGCGTCCTGCTGATGGCCTCGGCCGTCGTCTTCATGCTGGTGCTGACCTGGGGCGGCACGCGCTATGCGTGGCTCTCGCCGACCGTGATTGCGATGGTGGGCGGCGCCGTTGCGCTCGCGGTCACCTTCGTCTGGCACGCACGGCGCGCCGACGAGCCGTTCCTGCCGCTGAAGCTGCTGACCGGATCGGTGGCTCCGTTCGCGCTGACGGCCGGCGGCTGCGGGCTCGGTGCGATCACCGGCCTCACCGTGCAGCTCCCGCTCTATTACGAGTCGGTTTATCGCCTCAGCGCCAGCGAGGCCGGCCTTGCGCTGATCCCGCTCGCGGCGGTTTCGACCGTCGGCGCGGCCGTCGCCGGCCGCACCATGGCGCGTGCAAAACACTACAAGCGCGTTGCCATCATCGGCACGTCCTGGGCCGCGCTGTGCGGACTGGCCCTCACGGTCACCACCTTGCCGCTGTGGGGCCTGCTGACCTTGATGGCCGCCTTTGCGCTCGGCCTCGGCACGACATTCCCGGTCTGCGTGGTCTCGCTGCAGAACTCGGTTGCCCGGCCGCAAGTCGGCACCATCACCGGCGCGATGAACTTCTTCCGCTCGCTGATGTCCTCGTTCACGGTCGCGGCCTTCGCCGCGATCCTGCTGATCGCGCTCGGCGCCGACGTTCCGCTTGCCGGCGAGCATCACGCGGCGGGTGCGGTCGCAATTCCTTCCGACGACATGCGGCACGCCTTCCGCTACGTCTTCGGCGCCGCCACCGCGCTGATGACCACCGCCGCGCTCTGCCTGGTCATGATGGAGGAGCGGCCGCTGGCTGGTCCGACCGTCACGCAGCAGGTGGAGATGGCGGAGTAGGGCCTAGCCGCCGTCTCCCGGGAAGCTGCTCTTTCGCGGCAGCAGAATGGTGAATTCGGTGAACGCGCCTGGCTCCGTCGCGACGTCGATCGTGCCGCCGTGCTGCTTCACGATGATGTCGTGGCTCATCGACAGTCCGAGGCCGGTGCCTTCACCGGCCGGCTTGGTGGTGAAGAACGGGTTGAACATTTTTGCCTTCACCTCGTCCGGAATGCCGGTGCCGTTGTCGCGGATGCGGATCTCGACATTGTCGCCGCGGTCGCGGGTCGCGGCGGTCACGACCGGTTCGTAGTCACCGGCGCCGTCATCGGCCTTGCGCCTGGTCACCGCGTAAAAGCCGTTCGAGATCAGGTTCAGAAGCACCCGCGTGATCTCCTGCGGAAACAATTCGGCGGATCCTGCCGCCGGATCGAGCTCGCGCTTCAGCGTCACGTCGAATTGCGGCTTCTCGGCGCGCGCGCCGTGATAGGCGAGGTTGAGGCTCTCCTCGAGCAGCGCGTTGACGTCGCTCAGCCGGTGCTCGCCGCCACCCTCGCGCGAATGCAGCAGCATGTTCTTGACGATGGAATCGGCGCGCCCGCCGTGCTGCACGATCTTTTGCAGATTGTCCTTCAGCAGTCCCGTCAGTTCGTCGACTTCGCCGCGGATATTATCCGCCAGCGGGACAGGTGCCAGCACCCCGTTCAGCTCGTCCGTCAGCTCTGCGGAGAGCGAGGCAAAATTATTGACGAAGTTGAGCGGGTTCTTGATCTCATGCGCGATGCCGGCGGTGAGCTGGCCGAGCGAGGCCAGCTTCTCGGTCTGGACCAGGCGGTCCTGGGCCGCGCGCAAATCGTCGAGCGATTTGGCAAGCTCCCGCGTGCGGTCCTGCACCTCGTTGAACAGCCGCGTGTTCTCGATCGCGATCACGGCCTGGTCGGCAAAGGTCTTGAGCAGGCTGATCGCCTTCTCCGGGAAAGGGCCGGCCTCGTGGCGCGTCACGCCGATGGTGCCGATCGCAACGCCGTCGCGCAGCATCGGGATCACGAGGATGCTGCGATAGCCTCGCGTCCGCGCCAGCTCCCGCATGGCCTCCGTAAGATCAGGCTCATTCTGCATGTCGCTGCGGAAAGCGAACTCTCCGCTCGTCGCCACCCGGCTGTGAATGCCCGATGCCGCAAGCGGCGCCGGGAACGAGCTGAGCAGCTCCGCGTTGCCGGCCTCGACGTCGGTGGTGAAGGCGGCCAGATGCAGCATGCCGTTGACGACGCGGGTAACGGTGGAGGAATGTCCCCCGACCAGCGCCTTGGCGCTGTCGGAGATCGCCTGGAATACAGGCGTGATGTCTGCGGGCGAGGCCGCGATCACCTTGAGGATGTCGGCGGTCGCGGTCTGCCGTTCCAGCGCCTCCCTTGTCGCGTTGAACAGGCTGACGTTCTTGATCGCGATGACCGCCTGGTCGGCGAAGGTCTGCAGCAGCCGCACATGATGTTCGCCGAAATGGCCGGTCGCGCGGCGCGTGGCGATGATGACACCGATCGCTTCGCCCTCGCTCATCAGCGGCGTGAACAGCATGCTGCGATAGCCGCGGGCGCGGGCGATGTCGCGCGCAGCCGGCTCGAGCTCGGTGTCGGGCAATTGCGCTTCGGCACCATTGGCAACCAACCGGTAAGGCGGAAATTGCGCGAAGGGCACCGGGAACGAAGATAGCAATACGCGATCGCCGGCGGGATCGGTCGGCGTGAACGCCGCAAGGTGTGCGGCGCCGTCGACATAGCGCAGCACCGCGGTGGAGAAGCCGCCGATCAGCCGGTTGGCGCTGGCCGCGATGGCATCGAAAACCGGCTGGACGTCGGACGGCGATGCCGCCATCACCTTGAGAATGTCGGCGGTGGCGGTCTGGCGCTCCAGTGTCTCGCGCGTTTCGTTGAACAGTCGCGCATTCTCGATCGCGATCACGGCCTGGTCCGCGAAGGTCTGGAGCAGCTCCACGAGATCGGGCGCGAACGCGCCGGGCTGGGCGCGCGTCACGCTGATCATGCCGACCGGGGTGCCCCGGTTCATCAGCGGCATGAACAGCACGCTGCGAAAGCCGCGCAGCCGCGCCAGATTCCGGTTCAGCTCCGGAACGTCGTCGGCCTCGCTGTCGGGAAACTGGATCGTCTCGCCGCCACGCACGAGAGCAAAGGTCGGAAAGTCCTCGATCCGTCGCGGGAACGAGGCCTTCAGCCCTTCGTCCGCCTCCGGACTGGTCGGCGTGAACGCCACGAGGTGCAGCTCGTCGCCGATGAACTGAAGCACGGTGGCGGAGAAGCCGCCGAGCAAACGCCTGGAACTCGACGCGATCGCAGCGAATACCGGCCGGGCATCCGACGGAGAGGCCGCGATGGTGCGCAGGATCTCGGTGCTGGCGCTCTGGCGCTCGCGCAGCCGCGCGTTCTCGACCGCGGCCGACTGCATTTGCCGCTTGAGCTCGTCGATGTCGTTGGAGGGGGAGGTCATTCCTGATCCAGCTTGATGCCGCGACCTGCGCGGCACCGGGCCGGATTATCACATCTCCTGTGGCCGGAGCCAGCGCCCGCGGCAGCAAGCGTTGCCGCCGAAACCGACCTGTCTCACGTGCCCGGCCGCGACACCTCGGTTTCCTTGCTGGTGATGAACTCCAGCAGCACAGGGGTGCCCTCTTTGGTCTTCTGGATGCCGCGCTTGATCGCGGGGATGATATCCTCCGGCTTGGTCACCCGTTCGCCATAGCCGCCGAAGGCGCGCGCCATCGCGGCATAGTCGCCGGAGATGTCGGTCGAACGATATTTCTCGGTCGAGATCGGCATCACCTTCAGCTCGATCGCCATCGAGAAATTGTTGAGCAGGATCGACATGATCGGGATGCGCTCGCGCACCGCGGTCTCGAAATCCATGCCGGTGAAGCCGATCGCCGCATCGCCCCAGACATTGATGCAGAGCTTGTCGGGCTTCGCGAGCTTGGCGCCCATCGCAAGCCCGAGGCCATAGCCGAGCTGCGTCGTCTTGCCCCAGCCGAGATAGGTGAGCGGCTCGACCGATTTCCAGAACGGCGAGAGCTGGTCGCGTGGGCTGCCGGCGTCATGCGTGATGATGGTGTTGTTGATGTCGACGGTGTGCTGCAAGTCCCACAGCACGCGGTAGGGATTGAGCGGCGCGTCGTTGCTGGTGAGCTTCGGCATCCATTTCGCCAGCCACTCCTTGTGCGAGGCAGCGATCTCGGCCGCGACCGCGGCGGCGTCGCGATCCCTGGGAATTGTCTTGCCGACCTCCTCCAGCAGCGCATCGAGCACGAGGCCGGCATCGCCGACGAGGCCGATTCTCGCTTCCACGTCCTTGTTGAGATGATTGGGGTCGAGCGTCGAATGGATGATGGTCTTGCCCTTCGGCATCGCGACGCCGAAACTGGTCTCGGTAAAGGAACAGCCGATGCCGAAGATGACGTCAGCCTCAGCGAGGAATTTCGGCACCGCGCGCGGCACGGCGAGGCCGCCGGAGCCGAGCGAGAGCGGATGTGTTTCCGGAAACGACGATTTGCCGCCGAGGCTGGTGGTGACGGGAATCGCGAGCCGCTCGGCCAGCCGCTTCAGCTGTGGCCAGGCCTGCGCGTAATGCACGCCCTGGCCGGCATAGATCACCGGCCGCTTCGCGTTGACGAGCAGGGCGGCGGCCTCCTTGACATGAACAGGGTCGGCGCCGTAGCGGGTGCGCAGCACCGGCGTGTAGGTCAGCGGCTCCGGCACCTCCTCGTTCCACATGTCCGCGGGGATCTCGACGATGACAGGCCCGCCGCGGCCGTTCTTCAGCTTCGTGAAGGCGCGGCGAAAGATGTTGCAGACTTCCGCCGCCAGAATGATCGGCTCGGACGATTTCGAGAATGGCTTCATCACCTCGCTGGAATTGAAGTTCGGCTCGATATGCGCAAGCCTGCGCTGATAGCCCATCGGCAGCACCAGCACGGGCACGGATTCGCCAAAACATTGCGCGACGCCGCCCATCGCGTTCTCCGCGCCGGGGCCATGCTGCATGCAGAACGCACCGATCGTGCGCCCCGACGTCACGCGCGAGATCGCATCCGCCATGTGGATGCCGACGCGCTCCTGCCGCACCATGACGGGACGGATCTCGGCCTTCGCCGCGTGCTCGATCAGATGGTTGACGGGATAGCCGCAGAGGATTTCGATCCCCTCGCGCTTCATGATTTCCGCAATGGCGGTGCCGAGCTTCATGGCGTCTCTCTCCCTGGGCGGGCCGGTTGGTCCGGCTGGTTGGGGAGAAGAGGATCAGGAAATGGGGGAAGGGTAAAGCGCGGCGCGACGCGCGCGTGGTAGGTCAGCCATGCAGCGCGGGCGTGCAGCCGGTCAAGCGGGTCCGTTGCATCGCCGCTTCCATGCTGTGGCCCAGACGGGTCGCAGCGCGGTCCGGCATCGCGGGGCTCAGGGCTGAAATCCATTTTTCTGTTATTCGATCATGACCGATCGGGAGTCCGATTGGTAGCGCTCCTGGGTTGCGGCATCATGCGACGATCGCAAAAACTTTAGGCTTCAGACGCGCGCGAAGGCGTGTTCTAAGATGGGAACGTGCATCCCACGCGTCGATTGCGTGATTGAAAGGCTCCGGTCCGGTCGGCGTCTTCGGAAGCGCGCCGATGATGTTTTTCTACCGGATATTGTCGTGATTGATTGCAGCTAATTCGACCATTTGGAGCCAGGTCATGATGAGCAAGTTCTTTGTTGCGGGCGCGGTTGCGCTCGCATTCACGCCGGCAGCGATCGGTCAGCAATACGGCAATGCGGTCGAGGCTCGCGCAATGCTGGAACGGGTTGTCGCCGGCATCAAGTCAGATCCCGGCGAGACGATCTCCCAGATCAACAAGGGCGACCCGAAGTTCAGCGACAGGGATCTGTACCCCACATGTGCCGGCCCGGACGGCGAGATGGTTGCAAACCCGAATCCGGCGCGCCTCGGCATCGTTCAAAAGGATAGCAAGGACGCCTCAGGCAAGCCCTACGGCGAGGAATTGGCCAGGGCCCAGGAAGGGGTTGTGTCCGAAGTCAGCTATCTGTCGCCGCGCCCGGGTGCGGACAAAACGCCCGTCCAGAAAATCGCTTTCGTCACAAAAATATCGGGCTACATCTGCCTGGTTGGGTACGCGCCTTGATTGCATTCAAACAGAACGCCCATCGCCGTAGCCGCAGGTCAGCGCTCGCTGGCGGCTGACAAATTCCTATTTGCAGTTCCGGCATATCGTCAGCTTGCGTTTCAATGCATCGTCTTCCTGGTCGATCGATGATTGCCCGGCGAGGCCGCTCGTATCCGGACGGGAGTTGGGGCCCTTTGCCGCGCGGGACCGCGCAGGCGGCGGCACCCGACCAGCAGCGTCATCGTCGTCGACGGCGCTGAAGCCATCGTAGTCGGCGGCCGGGTTCGGCAAGGGCGGAGGCCCGCCGATCACGGGTGGCGAAGCCTCTTTGCCGGACGCCGACGGCGGAATTCTGGAATTCCTGGCACTCCCGCGTGGCGGCGATGCATCGGGCGGCGCAAGTGAGACCGGCGGCGCGGCCGAACTCTGTCCTCTCGCGCTGTCATGCGACCAGGCGCCGACAAACAAAAGGCTGAGAACCAGAAGCGCCGCGCGTCTCATCCGCATCCTTCAAATGAATTCGTTTCGATGATGTTCAGCATAGCTCTTCGCGCCAGGCTGCGTTGAAGAATATCAGCGTTCAAATGGCCGTCAAAGTTGACGAAAATGGGGGCAGGCCGAGCGGTTCACGGGCCGCGGTGATCGGGTTCGCTGCTATCGCATCCTGCGGATTGATTCAGGCCGACATACGCGCAGCCGTAAGCCGGGGACGGGCGAGAATCAACAGCGTTGCCACGAGAGCCAGGTTCAAAACACCCGCCGCCGAGCCAATGGCGAAAGCGCCCATATAGTTTCCCGTGAGATCGTATGTGGCAGCGCCTTGGTATCCGCCAAAGGCGTGACCTAGCCAGGCAAACGCGAGGATTGTTCCCATCAGCGCTCCTCGCCGCGCTGCCGGTGTGAAGGCGCGCGCGGATACCAGCACGCTCGTCATGACGCCGGCGTAGGCGAACCCGTAGACAATTGCGAAGATCAAGAAGCCGCTAAGAGACGCGAACTGGGTAAAAGCCAGGACTCCGGCTGTCTGGAGCGTCGAAGCGACCGCCCACGACGAAAGCGGGCCGACCAAGTCGCAAAGCTTTCCATAGGCGATGCGGCCGGCAATCGCGGCGAGCAGCATGGCGAACATCACGCCGCCCGCCTCGGTCGCGGGTATGCAATAGCCCTGGATCATCGGCATCAGGTGCATGAGAGGCACAGCCATACAAGCGCAGCAAAAGAACACGGCTGCGCTGAAGATCGGAACGGCTAACGAGGGACGGATGGGCGGCGCCTGCTCTGCGCGCCCGCCCGAGGGTGGCGCGGGCGCATCGCGCATGAAGGTGGCCAAGGGCAAGAGCACCACGAGGATCACGGTCCCCAGCACCATCATCGCGCCGCGCCAACCAAAGCGCTCGATGAGATAGGCGGACAGCAAGGGCACGCCACCTTGTCCTACGGCTTGCCCCGCAGCGGCGATGCCGATGGCGAGGCCTGCCGAGGCGGGCAACCAGTTTCCGACCGCCGCAAAAACGGGCGCAAACAGCGCGCCTCCGCTGAGCGCACCGGCGATGAAAAAGATCGCGTAGAGCTGCCAGAGCGAATGCGCGTGGGCTGTCAAGAGAAGGCAAACACCCATGACGCTCACGGCGATCAGGCAGACGGTTCTGATGCCGAGACGATCTGCAACGAAGCCCATGGCAACGCTTCCCGTGGCAAGGCCAAGAAGTCCAAAGCTGTTGATCGCGGCAATGGCGGATCGGCACCAGCCTTCGGTGGCCTCGATCGGGACAAAAAAGGCCGTGAGGCCGTTCACCAGCGTCCCCATGACGAGCGCGAGCATGAGAGCTGCGGCCCCTGTGGTGAACCAAGCGCGATATCCGCTCATCCCGACTGCCTTCTGCGTCAACGAACCCGATTGGGCGTCATCATGTCACGCATGCGAAAGAAGGCTTTGTGAACATCTTGATTTGTTCCTGAGGCTGTCCTGAGAATTGCTTGAGGCGAAGGCAAATCTGCCGCCGTCGCCGCCGCCCGGATTGCGCTGCACCCTATCCGCGGGCCACGATCCCTCGTGTTGCCCGACGGGCAAAACACGCCAGCGCTGGGTCCAGCACCGCGCGCAAAATATTCGTATTTACAGAAGTTACGTTTTGCCGAACAAGGCGGCCGCGGGAGGCGGGCAGGGATGCGGTGGCCGCGACGGCGCCGGCGCGTGGAGTGGTTGCAGGGCGCAATCCCGCGCGAGAACGGGAAGGCGTGTCCGCTGTTTGAAGTGTGAATGGAAGACGAGCGCCGTTGCCGCACATCCGTCGCTGCGAGAAGCGAAACAACGAAGCAATCCAGAGTCCCTCTGCGGAGGGATTCTGGATTGCTTCCGCCTTCGCTAAAGCTTCGGCGGACAAGTCGCTGCGCTCGCAATGACGGGTGGAGAGCACGGCCCATAGCGCAGCTTGAAGCTGCGCCGATGTCAGCGCGTGCCCATACGTCGCCTCAAGCCGGAACGGACCTTTACTTCAACGACGAGCTGATCGAGTTGAACTTGTTGTTGAGGAGCTGGCTGCCCGTGTTGTTCACGACGGTCACGATGGCCAGCGCGATGCCGGCGGCGATCAGACCGTATTCGATGGCGGTGGCGCCAGTCTCATCGGCAAGGAAGGACCTAAGCAAACTCATTGCCAACTCCTGTTCGTCCGATCCAATGTATGGCCGCGTGGTTTTCGGACTCGTAAATCGATCGAATAGATTTGTCTGCGCGACAGAAATAATGAAGCCAGGGCGGTCGCGTCTTCGTCACATACGACGGCATCCATTAAATTAAGGTTCCCTCGATCCATCCAAATGGATTCAAATCGACAGCCCCTCGCAAGGGTGCACGGCAGGCGCGGCGTTCGTCAGGACGTGATGGTCGATCCCGGCGCGTCGCAAAGGCGGTGCTTCAGAACGGCTGCGAGGCGGCTGACCGAGTCCTGCTGCACGGGGCACGTGAACCCTGGTGATCGGAGCCCGAACCATGCTGTACGCCGTGGGCACCGACGGTTAATTTTGTCTTCCGCAGGAATACCCAATGCGGCTGGTCGCGAGCGCGCCGCTTAACTGTTTGTTGAGCCTGTTCGCCACGGGCAGCAAGGATGCCGGCCATGGGCGTTTCATCCGTGTCGGCCGTCCGTGTTCAGTGCCCGCAACATCGCGATGCGGGCAAACAGCACCCAGCCGCCGCCGGCCTCGGCTGCGTTGATCAAGGTCTCGATCGCGGTCTGCCAGTGCGCTTCGTGCTGCGCGTCCTCGGGCAGCCCCATGATGTAGTCCGCCGCTTCCTGCAGCGTCAGCAGCTGGCGCTTGCGACCTATGCGAACGGGATCGTCGAATGCCGTCGACCAGGGCATGTCAGGCCGGCCGACCGGCGAGGGGAGACATCACGGCGCGATGGCAGCTTTGATGCGTCTATCCAGCCTTTTTCGTCCGCGCCGGTGCCCGCACCGGCTTGTCGGCAGTCTTTTTCGAAGCTTCCTTGGGCGCTGTCTTCGCAGTAGCGTCCTTGCCGCCCTTGCCCGATATCGGCAGCAGCATCTCGCGCTGACCCTCGACGCGCTTCTTCGTCTTCTTGCCCTTGGCGGTCTCCTTGACGTTTTCCTTGGCGACCTTCGCCGCGGGTGCGTCCTTCTCGTTCGCGATGCTCTTCTTCAACGCGTCCATCAGGTTGATGACGTTGCCGCCCGTCTTCGGCGTTGCCCTGGCCGCGATCGGCGCGCCGCTGCGCTTCTTGTTGATGAGATCGATCAGGGCGGTTTCGTAATGGTCCTCGAACAATTCGGGCTCGAACGCGCCGGACTTCTTCTCGACGATGTGCTTGGCGAGGTCGAGCATGTCGCTGGTGAGCTTCACGTCCTGGATGTCGTCGAAATATTCCTGCTCGCTCCGCACTTCGTAAGGGTAGCGCAGCAGCGTGCCCATCAGGCCGCTCTCCAGCGGCTCCAGCGCGATGATGTGCTCGCGGTTGGTCAGCACCACGCGGCCGATCGCGACCTTGTCCATGCTGCGGATGGTCTCGCGGATCACCGCGTAGGCGTCGTGGCCGACCTTGCCGTCAGGGACGAGGTAATAGGGGCGGATCAGATAGCGGTTGTCGATGTCGGCCTTGGGCACGAACTCGTCGATCTCGATCGTGTGGGTGGAGTCGAGCGCGATGTCGTCGAGCTCGTCCTTGGTGACTTCGATGTAAGTGTCGGTGTCGACCTTGTAGCCCTTGACGATATCGTCGGAGGTGACCTCGTCACCGGTCTCGGCGTCGACCTTGAGGTACTTGATCCGGTGGCCGGTCTTGCGGTTGATCTGGTTGAACGAGACCTTCTCGGTATCCGAAGTGGCCGGATACAGCGCGACCGGGCAGGTCACGAGCGACAGACGCAGAAAACCCTTCCAATTGGCGCGGGGGGCCATGGGCTACTCCAAACGCAACGGGGACAGACTGACGAAGATACCATCAGGGAACAGCGAATCATAGCAAGGCGGGGTGCGGAATCTTGCAACTGCGTTAACCGGCTGCCGGGCGCGTGGTTGCGGGCCAGGCCAATGGCGAAACGTCGGAACATCGTATCCGATCACGCGTTGCCACCGGACATCACGCCGCGAGGATGTCGCGGCCATCCAATCGCGACAGCCAGAGATTGAGGTTACCATGGCAACCACGCGAGAGCAGAACCGGATCGTGGAAACTCCGACCGAAGCGCGCCAGGGCGAACCCGGGCCCTCGGTGGCGGCGCTGCTCGCCATCTCGACCGGGCTTGCGATCCTGATCCTCGCCGTCGTCTGGTTCGTGTTCTTCCGGACCTGACGGCTCGACCCAGCGCGGTTTGGTCCTTCCGACTCGCCGCGTAACGTTGCACATTGCGCCCGCCACGCCGCCGGCTCGTCCGGCGGCGTGGCGGGCGCAGTCGCTTCCGCCGCGAACAGATCGTATATGACCAAAAAGTAACCTGTCCGGTTCCCCGCGTTCATATTCAGTTCACGCCGGAATTGCTCATCTCTGGCGGTCGATCCTGCAGTCTATTTCTGGAGAGAAGCGTGCGCCTGCTCGTCGTTGAGGACGACCCCGATCTCAATCGTCAGCTCACCAAGGCGCTGACCGACGCCGGTTACGTCGTCGACCGCGCCTTCGACGGAGAGGAGGGGCACTATCTTGGCGACAACGAGCCGTACGATGCCGTCGTGCTCGACATCGGCCTGCCGAAGAAGGACGGCATTTCGGTGCTGGAGGCCTGGCGCCGCAACGGCCGCACCATGCCGGTCCTGATCCTCACCGCGCGCGACCGCTGGAGCGACAAGGTCCAGGGGTTTGATGCCGGCGCCGACGATTACGTCGCCAAGCCGTTCCATCTGGAGGAGGTGCTGGCACGCATCCGCGCCCTGCTGCGCCGCTCCACCGGCCATGCCCAGAGCGAGCTGAGCTGCGGCCCCGTCACGCTCGACACCAGGACCGGCCGGGTCAGCGTGTCAGGCAATCCCGTCAAGATGACCTCGCACGAATATCGGCTTCTGGCGTACCTGATGCACCATTCCGGGCGGGTGGTGTCCCGCACCGAACTGGTCGAGCATCTCTACGACCAGGATTTTGACCGGGACTCCAACACCATTGAAGTCTTCGTCGGCCGAATCCGCAAGAAGCTCGACGTCGACATCATCCAGACAGTTCGTGGCCTCGGCTATCTCCTGACCCCGCCGTCTGCCCCGGGCGCCTGAGGCTTTCGGACTTGACGGGTGGTGCAGCAAGGGGCCTTGGTCGGGCATGACCTCCGACGCCCTGCCATCCTGCGCCTGCCGGGACTCCGCCGATGGCCGCTAGCTCACTTGCGAACCGCCTGTTCCTGTCGGCGACCGCCTGGCTCGTGGTGATCCTGGCCATCACCGGCGTCGTGCTGTCGTCGGTCTACAAGAACGCCACCGAGCGCGCCTTCGACCGCCGGCTCAATCTCTATCTGCGCACCCTCATCGCGGAGGTCGCGACCCCCGACGAGCCGCCGGACCGCCAGTTCCAGTCGCTCGGCGAGCCCTTGTTCGAACTGCCGCTGTCCGGCTGGTACTGGCAGATCACGCGCACCGACACCGAGAAGCCGGAGGTGCGCTCCTCGCGCTCGCTCTGGGACAAGAAGCTGCCGAAGCTCGAGGAGCAGGGCGCCGACCTCACCGCCGCCGGCATTCGCCTCGCCTATGTCGACGGGCCCGAGGGACAGAACCTGCGCATGGTCGAGCGTCCTGTCGATCTCGGTGCGGACGGCAAATATCTGGTCAGCGTCGCCGGCGACGACACCGAGATTTTCGACGAGACGCGCAGCTTCGATTACTATCTCGGCGGCACCTTTACCGCGCTCGGAATCGTGCTGCTGCTGACCACGGTGTTCCAGGTCCGCTTCGGTCTCGCACCGCTCAAGCGCATCTCGGAATCGATTGCCGACATCCGCTCCGGGCGGGCAGAGCGGCTGGAAGGCGAATTCCCGGTCGAGATCGCGCCACTGGCGCGCGAGACCAACGCGCTGATCGAGGCCAATCGCGAGATCGTCGAACGCGCGCGGACCCATGTCGGTAATCTCGCCCATGCGATCAAGACGCCGCTCTCGGTGATCGTGAACGAGGCCGGTGCCCATGTCGCCGACCCCTTCGCGGCCAAGGTGATGGAGCAGGCGGACGTGATGCGCGACCAGGTCGCCCATCATCTGGAGCGCGCGCGCATCGCGGCGCGCGTCTCGGTCGTTGCCACCGTGACCGAGGTCGCGCCGGTCATCGAGGCGCTGCGGCGGACCATGGAGAAGATCCATCGCGACCGCGGCATTCTGGTCGAGGCCAAGGCCGATCCTTCGGCGAAATTCCGCGGCGAGCGGCAGGATCTGGAGGAGATGGTCGGCAATCTCGTCGACAATGCCTGCAAATGGGCGGCCTCCAGGGTCTTCGTCGAGGTTTTGGTGGAAGCGCCGCTCGGGGCGGGCGCCGGGCCGCGCCTGCGGATCATCGTCGACGACGACGGCCGCGGCCTGTCGGAGGCCGAGCGGACCCAGGTCTCGCGCCGCGGCCAGCGGCTCGACGAGTCCAAGCCCGGCTCGGGGCTGGGGCTGTCGATCGTAACCGACCTTGCCGCCCTCTACGGCGGCAGCCTGTCGCTGGGCGGCGCGCCGACCGGCGGCCTGCGCGCCGAGCTCGTCCTCCCCGGGATATAATCCATTGTTCCGACGCGACTATTTCGGCTGCGCGACACCGATGCGGATGAAACCGGAGGTGTTTCGGAAGCGACTTCCTAAACGGCTTCTTAAGTGGACCCACCTATGATCACGTCGGACGCATCCCAGGTCCGCCATTTTACCCTGCATTGCCCAGGCGCATGAGCCAGACATCGATCGAGCGGCTGAGGGAATATCTCGCGCAGCTCCCGCCGCAGTCGCAGGCACTGCTGATGCGGGAGTTCGAGCGCGCGCTCGAGCGCGGCCAGGACACGGCTGTGGCGACCCTCGTGCTCGAGCAGCTGCGCAAGATCGTGCGCAAAACGGAAGCCGACGAAGCCCCGCCGCCGCGGACGGGCGATCTGTCGCGGTTGCTGTTCCAGGTGCTGGAACCCTTTCTGGTCGAGGCGGGCGCCCCGGTCCGGGTCGGCCAGATCCGCCGCTCCTCGCTGCATCCGATCTGGCAGTGGCTCGGCCGCGACGGTGCCCCGGACGAGGTGAACGAATTCGAGGCGGCGCTGGCGCGCATGCCGGTGGCCGACAGTGCCGGCCAGGTCGAGGCCCTCGCGCAAAAACTCCAGGCGGTTGCCGCGGATGCCATCTTCGCGCTGACGGGACCCGGCGGCGGCGACAAGTCGCGCGCGCTCGCCCGGGTCGGTCCGCCCAGCGTGATCGAGGACCTCTATTCGGTCGGCGCGGTGCTTCAGGTCCGCGACGCCATCGCTACGCTGAACGAGAAGCTGCCGCGCTTCCTGCGAGCCTTCGGCGATTCCCAGATCGCCTCGGTGATGTCGGCGCTCAACATTCCCGTCCTCCAGACGCCGCAGATGCTGCCCTTCGCGCTGTCGGTCGTCGTGCAGCGGATGACGGCGCCGTGGCAGATCATCCGCCTCGCCATCAAGATTGCCGCGTCCGACGATGAAATCCGCGTGGCGGCAACGCCCTATGGTATCGCCGTCACGATCGCGCTGCACGATTTGTCCTGCGTGGCCGCGATCCTGCGCATGGACATCAAGCGCGGCCATTTCGACAACGTCGCCGGCAATCTCAAGGCGCTGCACGACGGTGTGCGCGGCCTGCGTACCGAGCTCGACCTGCGTAACGATTCCGCCTGGGGCAAGCAGCTGACCTCGATCCGGGCCGACATCTCCAATGCGCTCCAATCGGAGATCGACAGCGTTCCCGGCCGCGTCCGCCGCATCCTGCGCCAGCGCGCCGAGAAGGACATTCCGCCGGGCGCGCGGGTCGACAGCACAGAGGTCGAGGAAACCGTGGCGCTGATCGATTTCGTCGCGACTTGCCGCAACTATGCGAGCGAGCTTGCGATTAACGAAGTGACGCTCCGCACCTATTCCGACCTCCAGCAATATGTCGAACGGTCGACCGAGCAGTTGGTGCAGTCGCTGCGCGCCGCCGATCACAAGGTCCGCACCTATCGGCAGCAGCAGGTGCAGGCCGCGATCCGGTTCTGCCAGGTGCTGTTCGGCGACGATTACGCCTCGCTGATGAGCCGTGCTGCGGAGAACGCGGCAACAGGCGAGCGCAAATCGTCGCGCGCGAGCTGATGCAGGCGTATACTTTCGTTATTGCCATTTTAGGTTGACGGTGTGCGCGGCCGGCCTTACGGTCCCCGTGCAAGCTTTCGGAAGTTCGGCCTGTGGGCGCATGAAATCCATTATCAGCTCCATCGAAATTGAGAACCGCGTCATTGTTGCCAAATATCGAAGGCTGATGGTCGGCGCGAAGGTGGTGCTGGTCGCCAAGTCCAGCGGTCGGCAGCTGCCTGAAACGGTCACCATGGTTGCATCCCGTGTTCCCGTGGGGGCGTTGCGCATCAGATTGCCAGACGCGATCGAGCCGGGAACATATTTCCTGAGGGCCTTCAACGGGCACGGCGAGGACGCTGCTCAAAGCGCGGACTTCGAGATCGGCTAAGTCGTTGGATTGTCACCGTTTCGGACCGCGTGCGGTCGCGCCGAATTGACAATTGCCAATTGCCGCATCGTCCGGCCGTGGTGTAAAGCCACCTATGGCCGCAGTTCGCGCGCCGCCGGAAGCTTGCCAGATGACGCTGTGGTTCGTGTTCGCGCTGATGACGGTCGCGGCGATTTTCGCCGTGCTTCTGCCGCTCGGCCGCAGCGGACGCACGCAAAATCAGGGCAGCCAAAATCAGGGTAGCGACGTCGCGGTCTACAAGGACCAATTGGCCGAGGTCGAACGTGATCTCGCCGCGGGATTGATCGCCGCACCCGAAGCCGAGGCCGCGCGCATCGAGATCAGCCGCAGACTACTCGCCGCGGCCGCTAGCGAGCCCGCAATGGCGCCGAAATCGAGCCTCCAATGGCGCCGCGCGGCGGCCGTGCTGGGGCTGGTCGGTCTGCCGCTCGTGGCGATCGGCGTCTACATGCCGCTCGGCTCACCCAGGCTTGAGGATTTTCCTCTGGCGCAGCGGGCGCGCGGGTCCGGGTCGGGCATGCAGTCGCTCGAAAACCTCGTGGTGCAGGTCGAGCAACATCTGGAAAAGAATCCGACCGACGGGCGGGGCTGGAACGTGCTTGCGCCGGTCCTGGAGCGGCTCGGCCGCTTTGACGACGCGGTGCGCGCCCATCGCAACGCGCTGACCTACAATGGCGAGACTGCGCAGCGCAGGTCCAATCTCGGCGAGGCGATCGCGGCTGCCGCCAACGGCGTTGTGACCGCGGAGGCGAAGGGCGAATTCGAGCGCGCACGCGCGCTCGACGCCGACGATCCCAAGGCGAACTATTTCCTCGGTCTCGCCGCCGAGCAGGACGGCCGCAAGGACGAGGCCGCCAACATCTGGCGCGCGCTGTTGGCGAAAGCGCCTGCGGACGCGCCGTGGCGTCCCCTGGTACAGTCTTCGCTGGCGCGAGTCGGCGGCGGCACGATGCCGGCGCTCTCGGACGAGACGATCGCCGCTTCCAAGGACATGAACGAGGGGGATCGCAACGCGATGGTCCGCGGCATGGTCGAGCGGCTCGCCACGCGCCTCAAGCAGAACGGCGACGACGTCGAGGGCTGGCTGCGCCTGGTGCGCGCCTATCTCGTGATGGGCGATCGCGACAAGGCGATGGTCGCATCGACAGATGCCCGCCAGGCGGTCGCCAACGATGCCGAGCGGCTGCGCCTGCTCAACGAAGGCCTCAAGACGCTTGGGCTCGACGGATGACGATTTCTACGCGAGACGCGCAAACAACGGATACGCCATGACGCGCAAGCAGCGACGTATGACCATCATCGGCGGCTCGCTCGCCGTGCTCGCGCTCGCGGCCGCGCTGGTGCTCAATGCGCTCCGCGACTCCATCGTGTTCTTCTCGACTCCGACCATGGTTGCCGAGAAGCACGTTGCGCCCGGCAAGCGGTTTCGCCTCGGCGGCCTGGTGCAGCCCGGCTCGCTCCAGCGCGGCGACAATCTCGCGGTGACCTTCGAGGTCGCCGACGGCAACGCCAAGCTGCCCGTCGCCTTCAAGGGCATTCTGCCCGACCTGTTCCGTGAAGGGCAGGGCGTCGTCGCCGAGGGTGCGCTCGACGCCAACGGCGTGTTCAAGGCCGACACCGTGCTCGCCAAGCACGACGAGACCTATATGCCCAAGGACGTCGCCGATGCCCTGAAGAAACAGGGGCATTGGAAAGACGACTACGAGGCCAAAGCGCCTGGCGGCGGCAAGCCTGCGGCGACGACCGCGCAGGGCAATCAACAGGGAGCAGTGCGGTGATCGCCGAATCCGGACATTACGCACTGGTGCTGGCGCTCGCCCTGGCGCTGATCCAGTCGATCGTGCCGCTGATCGGCGCGCGCTTGCGCGATGACGCGCTGATGAATGTGGCGCGCTCGACCGCGCTGGCGCAGCTCCTGTTCGTCGGCGCGTCGTTCATCGCGCTCGTGATGCTTCATGTGGACTCGGATTTCTCCGTCGCCAACGTCTACGAGAATTCCCACTCGATGAAGCCGCTGCTCTACAAGATCACCGGCGTGTGGGGAAACCATGAAGGCTCGATGCTGCTCTGGGTGTCGATCCTGGCGCTGTTCGGCGGGCTCGTCGCGGCCTTCGGCAACAATCTGCCGCTGTCGCTGCGCGCGCACGTGCTGGCGGTGCAGGCCTGGATCGCCAGCGCCTTCTATCTCTTCATCCTGATGACCTCGAATCCGTTCCTGCGCATCGCCAATCCGCCGATCGAGGGACGCGATCTCAATCCGGTGCTGCAGGACATCGGTCTCGCCGTGCACCCGCCAATGCTCTATCTCGGCTATGTCGGATTCTCGATCTCGTTCTCGTTCGCGATCGCGGCGCTGATGGAGGGCCGGATCGACGCAGCCTGGGCCCGCTGGGTGCGGCCGTGGACGCTGGTCGCCTGGATCTTCCTCACGCTCGGCATCGCGATGGGGTCCTACTGGGCCTATTACGAGCTCGGCTGGGGCGGCTGGTGGTTCTGGGACCCGGTCGAGAACGCCTCGCTGATGCCGTGGCTCGCCGGCACGGCGCTGCTGCACTCGGCGCTGGTGATGGAGAAGCGCAATGCGTTGAAGGTCTGGACCATCCTGCTATCGATCCTGACCTTCTCGCTGTCGCTGCTCGGCACCTTCCTGGTGCGCTCGGGCGTCATCACCTCGGTGCACGCCTTTGCCACCGATCCGACCCGCGGTGTCTTCATTCTGCTGATCCTCTGCCTGTTCATCGGCGGCAGCCTGTCGCTGTTCGCAGGTCGCGCGACCTCGCTGAAGCAGGGCGGCCTGTTCGCGCCGATCTCGCGCGAAGGCGCGCTGGTGCTGAACAACCTGCTGCTCACCGTGGCCTGCGCCGTCGTGCTGTTCGGCACGCTCTATCCGCTGGCGATGGAAATGCTGGCCGACTTCAAGATGTCGGTCGGTGCACCCTTCTACAATCTCACCTTCGTGCCGCTGTTCACGCTGCTGTTGCTCGCGGTGCCGTTCGGGCCGTTGCTGGCGTGGAAGCGCGGCGATCTGCTCGGCGTCACGCAGCGCCTGCTCGCGGCCGGCGTTGCAGGGCTCGTTGTCGTGGCCATCATCTGGGGTTGGGCAAGCGGCGGCAGCACGCTCGCGCCGCTCGCGATCGGGCTTGGCGTCTTCGTCATCGCGGGCGCCGCGACGGATCTGGCCGAACGAACCGGCTTGTTTCGCCTGCCGTTCGTGACGGTGCTGCACCGGGCCCGCGGTCTGCCGCGCTCGGCCTGGGGCTCGGTGTTCGCGCATGCCGGGCTCGGCGTCGCGCTGATCGGAATCGTCTGCGAGACCACCTGGAACAGCGAATACATCGCGACCATGAAGCAGAACGACGTCGCTCATGTTGCCGGCTATGATCTGAAGCTCGACGGCCTGTTCCAGCGTCAGGGTCCGAACTTCCGCGAGATGATCGCCGAGTTCAATGTCAGTCGCGATGGCGAGACCATCAGCGTCATGACGCCGTCGAAGCGCAGTTTCACGACGCGCGGGTCTTCGACGACCGAGGCTGCGCTGCTGACGCGCGGCGCGAGCCAGCTCTACGTCTCGCTCGGCGACGCCACCACGGAGGGCGCCATTGCAGTCCGCATCTATCACAAGCCGCTGGTGCTCATGATCTGGTGGGGACCGGTGCTGATGGCGTTCGGCGGCATGCTGTCGCTGTCCGACCGGCGCTTGCGGGTCGGCGCACCAAAGCCGGCGCGGGCCAAGCAGCGCCTCCAGCCGGCGGAATGACCCGATGCGGCGAATGATGGCCACGATCGTCGCGCTGATGCTGCTGGCCTTGCCGGCGGCGCACGCCGTGCAGCCAGACGAGATCATGTCTGATCCGGTGAAGGAGGCGCGCGCGCGCGACCTGTCGCGCGAGCTGCGCTGCATGGTCTGCCAGAACCAGTCGATCGACGATTCCGACGCGCCGCTGGCGCGCGATTTGCGGCTGCTGGTGCGCGAACGCATCGCGGCTGGCGACAGCAATTCGCAGGTGCTCGATTTCCTGGTGGCTCGCTATGGCGAGTTCGTGCTGCTGAGGCCACGTTTCGAGCGGCAGACCATGCTGCTGTGGCTGCTCGCCCCGTTGCTGCTGGTTGGTGGCGGCCTGGCGCTGTGGCTGCAAATCCGCCGGCGCGCGCGACGCGGTGCAGACGTACCGGCTCCGCCGCTCACGCCCGAGGAAGAGGCGCGGCTCGCCGCATTGATGTCGGACGAAGCCAAGTCGCGCTAACGGCAACGGAGCGCAGTTGTGGGAACCCTATTAAGTTCCTGTCAAATCACGACTTTCGGCCTGCGATGAACCGCCGCATCCGTGCGCCCCTTCATTACAAAAGTTTAACCCCGCCGCCAGCGCGCTGTAAGGCGGGAGACCCCATCTTCAGGTCCGTAAGGTGCTGCAAACCGGCACCAAAAGAATTCAACGCCCTGGAGATTCCTGCATGACCGACCGTATCGACCTCACCAATCTTCCGTCCTACCGGCAGCCCCGCCGGGTGTTCTCCGCGCGCAGGATCGCGTTGATGGCCTCGGTCGTCGCCGGCCTCGGGATTGCGATCCACGGCTTCAGTCCCTCGACCTCGCCGAGCGAGCTGTTCTCCAGCCCGGCGCATGCGCAGGTCAACAACGAGGTCCGGAAGGTCGAGCGTCCGGTCGGCTTCGCCGATGTCGTCGAGCGCGTGAAACCGTCGGTGATCTCGGTGAAGGTCAACATGAAGGAAAAGACCGCGAGCAACGATGATGGCGATGATTCCTCCTCGCCGTTCCAGCCGGGTTCGCCGATGGAGCGCTTCTTCCGCCGCTTTGGCGGTCCGGATGGTGTTCCGGGCCTGAAGGGCGGTCGCGGCCGCGTCGTGCAGGGCCAGGGCTCCGGTTTCTTCATCTCGGCTGACGGCTACGCCGTGACCAACAACCACGTGGTTGACGGCGCCGACAAGGTCGAGGTCACGACCGATGACGGCAAGACCTACACCGCCAAGGTGATCGGCACCGACCAGCGCACCGACCTTGCCCTCATCAAGGTCGAGGGCAGCTCGAACTTCCCGTTCGCCAAGCTCGCCGACAGCAAGCCGCGGATCGGCGACTGGGTGCTCGCGGTCGGCAATCCCTTCGGTCTCGGCGGCACCGTGACCGCGGGCATCGTCTCGGCCAGCGGCCGCGACATCGGCAACGGTCCGTATGACGATTTCATCCAGATCGACGCGCCCGTGAACAAGGGCAATTCCGGCGGTCCCGCTTTCGACACCAACGGTGAAGTGATGGGTGTGAACACGGCGATTTACTCGCCCTCCGGCGGCAGCGTCGGCATCGCGTTCTCGATTCCCGCGAGCACGGTGAAGAGCGTGGTGGCCCAGCTCAGGGACAAGGGCTCGGTCAGCCGCGGCTGGATCGGCGTGCAGATTCAGCCGGTGACATCCGACATCGCCGACAGCCTCGGCATGAAGAAGGCCGAAGGCGCGCTGGTGGCGGAGCCGCAGGCGAACGGTCCGGCGGCCAAGGCCGGCATCGAGTCCGGCGATGTGATCACCTCGGTCAACGGCGAACCCGTCAAGGATGCCCGCGAGCTCGCCCGCACCATCGGCGGCTTGGCGCCCGGCGCGACCGTGAAGCTGAACGTGCTGCACAAGGGCCAGGACAAGGTCGTGAACCTCACCCTGGGCCAGCTCCCGAACACGGTGGAAGCCAAGGCCGACACCGACAAGGACAGCGGCAAGGGTGCGACCCGCGGCACCGACGTGCCCAAGCTCGGCATGACCGTCGCGCCTGCTGATTCCGTCGCCGGCGCCGGCAAGGAAGGCGTCGTGGTCACCGAAGTCGATCCGAAGAGCGCTGCGGCCGAACGCGGCTTCAAGGAAGGCGACGTGATCCTCGAGGTCGGCGGCAAGAGCGTGAGCACCGCCGGCGAAGTCCGCGACGCCATCAACACGGCGCGGACCGACAACAAGAACAGCGTCCTGATGCGCGTGAAGAGCGGCGGCCAATCGCGCTTCGTCGCGATCCCCCTCGCCAAGGGTTAACGCGCCAGGAGCTTACGAGATGAGGGGTGTCGCCGGCATCAGTCGCCCCCGCCGCCGACGCCCTTCTGGGAAGCAGCGCAACGTTTGCTTCCCCAGTCTACCTTCCGGTGGAATTACGCCCCCCTCCGTCGGAAGGCCTAGGGCGGTGAAGTCCCCCCAGCTTCACCGCCCGCCTTTTCTCGAGCCAGCTCTCTTTGGCTTGCATGCGAATGCCGCTCGCGCCATGTTCATAGAAGGTTGCCCCCCTTGACCGCCGCCGAACGCACGATGCGCCTCCTCATCATCGAAGACGACCGCGAATCCGCCGACTATCTCGTGAAGGCGTTTCGCGAGGTCGGACACATTGCCGATCACGCCGCCGACGGCGAGGAAGGTCTCGCCATGGCCGAGAACGGCGAGTACGACGTGCTGGTGGTCGATCGCATGCTGCCCAAGCGCGACGGCCTGTCGCTGATTGGCGCGCTACGCGACAAGGGTAACACGGCGCCGGTGCTGATCCTCTCCGCGCTCGGCCAGGTCGACGACCGCATCAAGGGCCTGCGCGCCGGCGGCGACGACTATCTGCCAAAGCCCTATTCCTTCGCCGAGCTGCTGGCCCGGGTCGAGGTGCTCTCGCGCCGCCGCGGGGGACCTGCCGAGGATACGCTCTACCGGGTCGGCGATCTCGAGCTCGACCGGCTTTCGCATCGCGTCGCCCGCGGCAAGGACGAGCTGACGCTGCAGCCGCGCGAATTTCGCCTGCTCGAATACCTCATGAAGCATGCCGGCCAGGTGGTGACGCGGACCATGCTCCTGGAGAACGTCTGGGACTATCATTTCGATCCGCAGACCAACGTGATCGACGTGCACATCTCGCGGCTGCGCTCCAAGATTGACAAGGGTTTTGAGCGCCCGCTGCTGCACACCATCCGCGGCGCCGGGTACATGATCCGTGACGGCATTCGGTAAACAGGGGCTCCGACTTAGATGGCCCGCTTACTGGACCTTCGGGAGTTAAAACGGACCGTCGAGCGTGAGATCGACGACTACGTGTATCAAGTCCCAGAAGGCTCGGTTGGCAATCCGTGGCCTCCTGAAAAGGTTGAGCGCGAGCTTCGCGTGTTTAAAGAGGCTCTTGTTGAACCCTATTGGGTCGATGTCGTAGACGGCGATAAACAAAGAAAATCCTGCGTGGTGATCGCGGATGACAAAAGGAGTTACCTGTTAGTTTTTGAGCCTGAAACTCAGAAATTCATGCTTGTCGTGCCGAGTGCGCTCAGCAGCGACTTAATTAGTTTTGGCGTCGATGGCGATGCGGTCGGTTGCTTTCTCTCGCGATAGACAAGGTGTGATCCGTGACGGCATTCGGTAAACTCGTCCGTACCACGGCGTTCCGGCTGACGCTGGTCTATCTGCTGTTGTTCGCGATGTTCGCGGCCTCGCTGCTTGGCTATTTCGCCTGGAATACGCGGCGGCTGATCACCGAAGAGATCACGCAGACCGTGAATGCCGAGACCTCGGAGATCAACGAGATCTACGGACGCCGCGGCCTTGTCGGTCTCGTGCGCGCTATCGAGTATCGGGCGCTGCGGCCCGGCGCCAACCTTTATCTCGTGACCACGCCGACGGGGCAGGCGATTGCCGGCAATGTCGGCTCGCTGGCGCCTGGTGTGATGGCGACGCGCGGCTGGTCGGAAACCGCATACCGGCGCATCGAGGACGCGGACGACCGCGACCATCGCGCGCTGGTGCGCGTCACTGAATTGGAAAACGGCTTTCGGCTTCTGATCGGCCGCGATCTCGCCGAGCGGCGGCGGCTGTTCGGGATCGTCGCCAAGGCGGCGCAATGGTCGATCCTGATCGTCGTGGTGCTCGGTCTGGGCGGCGGCATCTTCGTCGCGCGCAGGGTGCTCCGGCGTATCGACGCCATGACCGGCACGGCGCAGCGCATCATGACAGGCGATCTCAGCGGGCGGCTGCCGGTAGGGCGCAGCGGCGACGAGCTCGACCGCCTCGCCGAAAATCTCAACGCCATGCTGGAGCGTATCGAGGCGCTGATGGCGGGGCTGAAGGAGGTTTCCGACAACATCGCCCACGACCTCAAGACGCCGCTGACGCGCCTGCGCAACCGCGCCGAGGAAGCGCTGGCGAAGTCGGGCTGCGAAGCCGATTATCGCGCCGCGCTGGAAAGGACCATCGAGGAATCCGACGGCCTCATCCGCACCTTCAACGCGCTGCTGATGATCGCGCGCGCCGAATCCGGGCAGGCGCGCGGCAATATGGACGATTTCGACGCCGCCGAGGTCGCGGCCGGAATCCACGAGCTCTACGAGCCGCTGGCCGAAGACGACGGCATGACCCTGAAGGTCAAATGCGAGCCGGCGCCGGTTCACGCCAACCGCGAACTGGTCAGCCAGGCGCTCGCCAATCTCGTCGAGAACGCGATCAAATACGGCAAGCCGGTCGCGCAGACCGGCGGAACCGTGGTCAGCATGGACTCCAGGCAGGTCACGATCGAGGCAAGGCGCGACGGCGATCGGGTGCTGCTCAGCGTGACCGATCGCGGCCCCGGCATCCCCGAAGCCGACCGCAAGCACGTCGTTGAGCGATTCGTGCGGCTTGAAGCCAGCCGCACGTTGCCGGGCTCCGGCCTCGGCCTCAGCCTCGCTTCCGCAGTTGCCACCTTGCATGGCGGAGAATTGCGGCTGGGTGATGCCCAGCCCGGTCTTGTCGCCACGCTGGTGCTGCCGGCGCGCGCAGGCGACAGGGTTGCTCCTCCAATGCAGGATGTGCCACAGAAGGTGGCATGAACCAATCCGCGCCGGGAAACGCGGACAAGAATGGTGAGAGGCTCGCCGCGCGCTTCGCGGAGGCTCCCCATATTGCCGCTTCCGCAACCGACGAACCTCGCTTTGAAAATTGGCTGGCCGAGCTCGAGCCGGCACAATCGGCCCGTCTCGAAGCGCTGCTGGTCCATCCGTTCGTGCGGGATATTCTGGCCGGCATCGCGGAATTCTCGCCCTATCTGTTCGATCTGGTGCGTGCCGATGCACTGCGCCTGATCCGATTGCTCGAATGCGATCCGGACGCGCATCTCACCGCACTGATCGCGGAGGCGAGGGACGCGGTGCTGGCCGCGCCAGACGAGGCAGAGGTGATGCGGCTGCTTCGCCGCATGAAGGCGGAGGCGGCGCTGCTGACCGCGCTGTGCGACATCGGCGGCGTCTGGCCGGTCATGCGGGTGACGGCGGCGCTGACCGATGTTGCGGTGTCCTCGGTGCAGGCGGCGCTTCAGTACCAACTGCGGCAGGAGGCCGCACGTGGAAAAATCCAGCCGCCCAATCCCGAGGCGCCGGAAGAGGGCTGCGGTCTGATCGTGCTCGCGATGGGCAAGATGGGCGCGGGTGAGCTGAATTACTCGAGCGACATCGACCTTATCGTGTTCTTCGATCCCGATGCGACGACGCTCGCGCCTGACATCGAGCCGCAGCCGTTCTTCGTCCGGGTGACGCAAGCAATGGCGCGCATCCTCCAGCAGCGCACCTATGACGGCTACGTCTTCCGCGTCGATCTGCGCCTGCGCCCCGACCCGTCCTCGACGCAGGTGGCGATCTCGCGGGACGCCGCGCTGCATTACTACGAGCGGGAAGGGCGCACCTGGGAACGCGCCGCGATGATCAAGGCGCGCGCCTGCGCCGGCGACGCCCGGGCGGGCGATGCGCTGCTCGCCGAGATCGCGCCGTTCGTCTGGCGCAAGCATCTCGACTTCGCCGCGCTCGCCGACGTTCACGACATGAAGCGGCAGATGCAGACCTATCGTGGCCAGAGCGAAGTCGCGGTCGAGGGCCACAACGTCAAGGTCGGCCGCGGCGGCATCCGCGAGATCGAGTTCTTCGCGCAAACCCAGCAGCTGATCGCCGGCGGCCGCCATCCCCAATTGCGGGTGCGGCCGACGCTTGCCGCGCTCAATGTGCTTGCTTCGAGCAACTGGATCACCTTCGCGGCGCGCGACGAGCTGACCACGGCCTATGAATTCCTGCGCCGGGTCGAGCATCGCCTCCAGATGATCGCCGACGAGCAGACCCACACGTTGCCCGAGGACAAGGAGGCGGTCGAGCGCTTTGCGCGCTTCTTCGGCTATCCGGATCGCGAAGCCTTTGCGTGGGACCTGCTGCGGCAGCTCGAAATCGTCCAGGGGCACTACGAAAAGCTGTTCGAGGGCGACGATCCGACCGGCACGGCAAGGCTGCCGGGGCTCGATTACAGCGCAGGCCCTGACGATCCGCGTCTGTTGCAACACCTGACGACGCTTGGCTTCAAGAAGCCCGCCGCGGTCGCGCAGACCGTGCGCGACTGGATCACCGGCGACTACCGTGTATTCCGTCTCGAGGCGACGCGAGCCGCCTTCGTCGATTTCGTGCCGGCCCTGATTGACGGTCTCGCGCATGCCGAGGAACCGGATCGCGCCGTCGTGGCATTCGACCATTTCCTTGGGGCTCTCCAGCGCGGCGGCCGGCTGATCACGCTGCTCGGCCAGAACCGCGATCTCGTCGCGCTCGTGGCTCTGGTGCTGGGCGCCGCCCCGCGGCTCGGCGAGATGCTGGCGCGGAAGCCGCAGCTCATGGACGGCCTGATCGACCCGCGCTTCTTCGGCGCAATGCCGGACCAGCAGGAATTGTCGGCGCGATTGGCCGCGACCGTGCGCGACGCGGATTCCTACGAGGAATTCCTCGACCGCCTCCGCCTGTTCGGGCAGGAGAGCCTGTTCCTGATCGGCACGCGCATCCTGTCCGGCACGGTCTCGGCGCAGCAGGCGAGCACGGCGTTTGCCGACGTCGCCGAAGGCACCGTCCACACCGTTCATGATCTGGTCGCCGAACGCTTCGCCGCCCAGCACGGCCGGATCAAGGATCAGGAGACCGCGATCATCGCAATGGGCCGGCTCGGCAGCCGCGAGATGACGGCCTCGTCCGATCTCGACCTGATCCTGCTGTACGATTTCGACAGCGATAATCCGGACTCGGACGGGCCGAAATCGCTCCAAGGGGCACACTATTTCGCGCGGCTGACCCAGCGCCTGATCAGCGCCTTCACGACGCGCACCAATTACGGCGTGCTCTACGAGATCGACATGCGTTTGCGTCCCTCGGGGCGCGCTGGCCCCGTGGCATCGAGCCTCGTCTCATTCGCGGACTATCAGGCCAACGAGGCCTGGACCTGGGAGCACATGGCACTGTCGCGTGCGCGCGTGGTGTCGGCATCGCCCGAATTCCGGGAACGGATCGAGCGCGTCATCCGAGACGTCCTGACCCGCCGCCGCGATCCGGCGATCATCGCCAACGACGTCGCCGACATGCGGCGCGCGATCGCCCAGGAGAAGGGCGAGAGCGATTGCTGGGATCTCAAACATGCCGCCGGCGGCATGATCGACATCGACTTCATCGCGCAATATCTCCAGCTCGTCCACGCCCACCACAAGCCTGACATCCTCGACGTCAGCACCATGCAGGTGCTGGAAAATGCATGCAGGCTCGGCGTGCTCGCCCCATCGGAAACCGAGATATTGCGGACCGCAGCGCGGCTCTATCACGACCTGACCCAGATCCTGCGGCTCTGCGTCAACGACCGCTTCAAGCCGGAAAGCGCAGGCACCGATCTGTTGCGCGTGATGGCACGCGCCGGCGATGCGCCGGACTTCTCCTCGCTGGAGGCGCGCGTGAAGGAGACGCAGGGCGAGGTGCGGCGCGTGTTCAGGGCGCTGCTGGAAGCAACCAGGCCTTAACCTGCATCAGCGCGCGAGGAACTCCAGCGCTTTGCTCACGAAGGCTTCGTGATACTGGAAAATGCCACCGTGGCCGGCGTCCCCGTAGAGCACGAGTTCGGCATTGGGCAGGCGGCGCGCCAAATCGGTCGAGTTGCTGCTGGGCACCATCTTGTCGCAGTCACCGTTTGCGACCAGAACGGGGTTCCGGATCGCACCGAGATCCTGTTGCGCCTGCGTACCCCAGGCCTTGATCGCCTTGAGTTGCCTCAGGAACGCAGCGATCGTGATCGGTCTATCGCGGTCCGCCTTGCGTTCCTTCAGTCGCTCCAGGAAGGCTTTCGCGGCGCGGCGGCCATTCGCGGTCGAGGTGAAGAAGAGGTAGAATTTGGGATCGCGGAACGTCAGCATGCCCTTGATGATGAGCGGCCAGGACACAGCCCCGACTTTCGAGATGCCTTCGCCCCCTGCCGGGCCGGTACCCGTCAGGATGAGCTTGCGAACCAGGTCGGGCTGTCTCAGCACGATCTCCTGAGCCACAAAGCCGCCGAGCGAGAAGCCGAGAAGATCGACTTGGCTGAAGCCGAGCGCACGGATGAAGGCGATCGCGTCCTCGGCCATATCTGCCACCGTGAGCGGCGCCTTGCCGCCAGATGCGCCGACGCCCCGGTAGTTGACGGCGATCACGGGCCGGGCCGTG
Organism: Bradyrhizobium cosmicum; assembly: GCF_032290525.1. Taxonomy (GTDB): domain Bacteria; phylum Pseudomonadota; class Alphaproteobacteria; order Rhizobiales; family Xanthobacteraceae; genus Bradyrhizobium; species Bradyrhizobium cosmicum_A. The sequence goes on from NZ_JASXTA010000001.1 coordinate 40,896, forward strand.
GCGAGGCCGTCGACGATGCGTGGATCGAAATTATCCAATACCGCGCCCCAGTGATTGAGCAGGACCACCGGGACACCGGCCGCGGGTCCGAGCTGCCGGTAGACGAACCTTGTCCCTGCAACATCGACAGTCCTGGTCGGCGTGTCGATCCACTTGGTTATCTTGGCGGATTGCAGCATGGTCATACTCCTCGCCTATCGGATCTTGACGACGACCTTGCCTCTGGAGCGTCCGGTCTCGATGTAAGCCAACGCGTCGTTGGTGGCTTCGAACGGGAAGGTCCGGTCCATGACCGGGCGAATGATCCCGGCTTCGATCAGCGATGCGATCTGGCCCAGTTGATCGCCGTTCGCGCGCATGAACAAGAACGAATAGCTGACCCGATGGCGCGTGGCCTTCCTTCGGGCGCCGAAGCTCAGAAGGCGCACAACCTGACGCAGCAGCCAGTTCAGTCCTTGTTCTCTCGCGAAAACGGGGTCCGGCGGGCCGGAGATGGAAATCAGTTTGCCGCCGGGCTTCAACACGCCCAGTGATTTTTGCAGCGTGTCGCCGCCCAGGCTGTTCAACACCACGTCGTAGCCGGACAGGACCTTCTCGAAATCCTGCTTCTTGTAGTCGATGACGACGTCGGCACCGAGGCTCCTGACCAGTTCGAGGTTCGCCGTGCTCGTCGTCGTCGCGACGGTCGCGCCGAGATGCTTGGCCAGCTGGATGGCGAGGGTGCCTACGCCGCCCGAGCCAGCATGGATCAGGACCTTCTGCCCCTTCTTCAATTCGGCTCGCTCGACCAGCGCCTGCCAGGCGGTCAGACCGACCAGGGGGATGGAAGCCGCTTCCTCCATGCTGAGGTTTCTGGGTTTCAGAGCCGCATCGATTTCATTGACGGCGATGTACTCCGCGAACGTCCCGACCCGGCCATCGCGCGGCCGGGCATAGACCTCGTCACCCGGCTTGAAGCGCCGGACTTTCGATCCGACCCGAACCACCGTTCCGGCCAAATCGTGTCCCAGGACGAAAGGCGGCCGATAGGGCAGGATGAGCTTGAACTCCCCATCCCGGATCTTGGCATCCAGAACGTTGAGCCCGGCCGCGTGGATCTCGATCAGAACGTCGTCGTCCCGCAACGTCGGCTCCGGCATGTCGCCGAAGCGCAGCGCACCGTGCTTCTTGTATTTGTCGAGGATGAAGGCCCTCATGATGGCTCAGGGCCGGCTTGCGGCTGCGATGGTGGGATAGTCGGTATAGCCGGCGGAGCCACCGCCATAGAGCGTCGCCGGATTGAATTCCGCCAGCGTCGCGCTGGTCTTCAGTCTGTCCACGAGGTCGGGATTGGCGATGAAGGGTCGGCCGAAGGCGAACAGGTCCGCCATGCCCTCGGAGAGGCGCGAGGCTGCGAGTTCGAGGTTGTAGCCGTTGTTTGCAATATACGCGTTCTTGAACCGCCGACGCAGCGATCCGAAGTCGAATGGTGCGACATCGCGCGGTCCGCCCGTGGCGCCCTCGACGACATGGATGTAGACGAGGCCCAAGGCGTCGAGTTGATCGACGATGTAGTCGAACTGTGCCTGAGGATCACTGCTCGAAACGCCGTTGGCCGGCGATACCGGCGAGATCCGGATTCCGGTGCGTCCGGCGCCGATCTCCTCGACCACCGCAGCCGTAACCTCCAGCATCAGCCGGGCGCGGTTCTCGACCGATCCGCCGTAGGCATCGGTGCGGACATTGGCGCCGTCCTTGGCGAATTGGTCGAGCAAATAGCCATTGGCGCCGTGAATTTCGACGCCGTCGAAGCCGGCCGCAATGGCGTTCGCTGCCGCTTGCCGGAAATCGCTCACGACTCCTGGAAGCTCGTCGAGCGTCAGCGCACGGGGCTCTGACACTTCGACGAAGGCGTTGTGGACGAACGTCTTGGTGCGAGCGCGGATCGGCGAGGGGGCCACGGGCGCGGCGCCGTTGTCTTGCAGGTCGACATGCGATACGCGGCCGACATGCCAGAGCTGGAGGAAAATCCGCCCGCCGTTGGCGTGAACGGCGGTCGTGACGTTGCGCCAGCCGTCGATCTGAGCCTGGGAGTAGATGCCGGGCGTGTCCTGGTAACCCTGTCCCTGTTGCGACACCTGCGTGGCCTCGGAAATCAGCAGGCCCGCCGACGCGCGCTGGCCGTAATACTCGGCGGCGAGAGCGCCCGGAACGAAGCCCGGCCCGGCGCGATTGCGCGTCAGCGGCGCCATGACGATCCGATTGGAAAGGGTCAGCGAGCCGAGAAGATAAGGCTCAAATAGCGTTTTGCTCGTCATCGATCACCTTCGTTTGTTGCCGCCGCGGCGGAGTTGTTATCGAAATGTTTCGCTGGTGCTCAGGCGAGCGTGCGGTACCGCTCGGCGGGACGTTCGTTCCGATAGTTCGGAAGCATTGCCTGGCGCGCGGCCTGAAGCGCGTCCCACTGCCCGGCATCGGGAAGCGGCGGGATCGTCACCGCTTCGCGGCGGTCGAAGCCGACCAGCGCCGCATCGACCAGATCGTTCACCTCCATCACGTTGGAAAGCGTGTTGACGTCGGCGCCGACGTGGCCCCAGATCTCGGTCCGCGTCGTGGCGGGAAGTACGGCCTGGACGTACACACCCTTCGGCGCGAGCTCGAGGCTCAGCCCCTGCGACAGAAACAGCACGAAGGCTTTGGTAGCGCCGTAGACCGTCATGCCGAACTCCGGCGCCAGGCCGACCACGGAGCCGATGTTGACGATCGCTCCTTCGCCTGCCTTCGCAAGACGCGGGGCCATGGCGCTGGCAAGCCGCAGAAGTGCGGTCGTGTTGAGCGCAACGAGCCGCGTCACGTCATCCGTGCTCTGTTCGATGAAGCTTCCGCCGATCGCCGTTCCGGCATTGTTGATGAGGATCCCGATGCGGGCGTCGTTGCGCAGCCTCGCCTCGACCGTGGCGAGCTCGGCGGGCTGGGTCAGATCGGCCTGGATGATGTCGATCGCCACGCCATTTTCCTGACGCAGACGCGCCGCCAGAGCTTCCATGCGTGGCCTGTCACGGGCAACCAGCACGAGGTCATGCCCGCGGCGCGCGAAGCGCTCGGCATAGGCGGCTCCGATGCCGGTGGAGGCGCCGGTGACGAGAACGGACGGAACGACGGTCATGGCATTGCTCTTTTCTCGAATGACAATATATTCATGATGATCATCATGATTAGAGTTAAATATGATGGTCATCATGTAAATGTCAACCGGGCCGGCGGAGAATTTTGAAATGAAGGTCAGTCGAGAGCAGATGTCGGAGAATCGTCGCCGGATTCTGGAGGTTGCCAGCCGACTGTTTCGCGACAAGGGTTTCGATGCGATCAGCGTGGCGGAGGTGATGAAAGCCGCCGGGCTCACCCACGGCGGCTTCTATGGCCATTTCGCCTCAAAGGACGACCTGATCGCGCAGACCCTTGCCCACGCTCTCGCCCTTGACGCGGGCGGAGGGGGCGATTTTCGCGCTTATGTGGAGGACTATCTTGCGCCCCGTCATCGCGACAACGCCGCCGGCGGTTGCCCGACCGCGGGCCTTGCGGCCGCCATTCGCCATCAGGGCCCGGCTGCACGCGCGGCCATGACGCAAGCCCTGCGATCGCAGATCGACCGTATCGGCGCGGCGCTCCCGAAGGTGGATGCGGCGGACAAACGCCGCGTGGCGATCGGAAGCTGGGCGGCGATGGTGGGCGCGGTGATCCTCGCCCGGGCGATCGACGATCCCGCGCTTTCGGATGAGGTGCTGGAACAGACACGGGCCTGGATTGATGCCGGGATCAACCGAGCGTCCGCTACGTGATTGCTATGGCGCCGAGGGAGGGCGTGCTACTTTGCATGCCACGACGAAATCCAAGGGGACGCGCGTTTGCTCGACAAGCTTGAACTGCTGCTGGCGCTGGCGAAGGAGCGACATTTTGGACGCGCGGCGGAGGCCTGCGGGGTCACCCAGCCGACCATGTCGACCGGGCTGAAGCAGCTCGAGGAGATTCTCGGCGTGATGCTGGTCCAGCGCGGATCGCGTTTCCAGGGCTTCACCCCCGAAGGCGAGCGGGCGTTGGACTGGGCGCGTCGGATCGTGGGCGATGCCCGCGCCATGCGTGAAGAGATCAACGGGCTGAAGCACCAGCTCTCCGGCGAAATCCGCATTGCGGCCATCCCGACCGTGCTCGGCATGGTCGCCCAGCTGACGACGCCGTTCCGCGCCAGGCATCCCGAGGTGCGGTTCCGCATCCAGTCCACCACATCGTCCGAAGTGCTGGGACTGCTCGAGAATCTCGAGGTGGATGCGGGGCTGACCTATATCGAGAACGAGCCGATCGGCAAGGTGCGCACCATTCCGCTCTACAACGAGAGCTATCGTCTGCTCACGGCGCCCGACGGAATGTTCGGCGATCGCGAGACCGTGACGTGGAAGGAGGTCGGGCAGGTGCCGCTGTGCCTGCTCACGCCCGACATGCAGAACCGCCGCATCATCGACCGCGCGCTCCGCTCGGTCGGTGCGGAGGCGGTGCCGACCTTGACCTCGAACTCACTGCTCGTGCTGTTCACGCACGTGAAGACGGGGCGCTGGGCCAGCGTGATGCCGGCCAAGCTCGCCGAAACGCTTGGCCTGTCCGATACGGTGCGTTCGATCCCGATCGTCGATCCCGAGGTCAATTACAGCATCGGCATGGTGATCCCGCAGCGCGATCCGATGACGCCCCTGATCGCGGCGCTGGTCAATGTCGCGCGTGAAGTCGCGCCGTCGCTGCAATCGTAGGGACAGAGCGTTTTCAAGCGAAGTGGATGCCGGTTCGCGTGAAGAAAACGCGTCAAAGCAGGAATCTAGAGTTTCGATTCTAATGCAATCATGATCGAAGCTCTAGGCCGCGGCCGATATCCCGGACGCCGCCTTGATCGCGTTGCGCGGCAGGGTCACGCGCACGACGGTGCCGACTTCAAGCTTGGAGCGCAGCCGCATCGAGCCGCCGTGGAGCTGCGTCAGGGAGCGAGCGATTGCGAGGCCCAGGCCCGAGCCGTGATAGGTCTTGGTGAGCTGGCTCTCGACCTGCTCGAAGGGGCGGCCGAGCCGCGCCAGCGAATGCGGCGCGATGCCGATGCCGGTGTCGGCGATCATCAGCACGATCCTGTCGTCGAGCTGGCGGCTGCGCACCACGATGCGCCCGCCGTCCGGCGTGAACTTCACCGCATTCGAGAGCAGGTTGACGATGATCTGCTTGGTCGCGCGGCGGTCGGCGACGACGGAGATGGACTTTGCGATATCGGCATCAAGCATCAGATTCTTGTCCTGCGCCCGGCCGGTGACGACGCGCAGGGACTCGGCAAGCGTCTGCGACAGGTCGAGCTCTTCCATATCGAGCTTCATGCGGCCGGCCTCGATCTTGGACATGTCGAGGATGTCGTTGATGACTTCGAGGAGGTAATGGCCGCTGGTCAGGATGTCGTGGCAGTATTCCTGGTACTTTTCGCTTCCGAGCTCGCCGAACATGCCCGAGCCCATGATCTCGGAGAAGCCGATGATCGCATTGAGCGGCGTCCGCAGCTCGTGGCTCATATTGGCGAGGAATTTCGACTTGGTCTGGTTGGCCTCCTCGGCACGGGTCTTCTCGCGCTGGTATTTCTCGGCGAGGTCGGCGAGCTCGCCCGCCTGGCGTTCGAGCGCGGCCTGCGAGCGCTTCAGGTCGATGACGGTGGCGCGCAGGCGCAGATCGTTGTCGACGAGCTTCTGCTCGTGCTCCTTGATGCGGGTGATGTCGGTGCCGACCGAGACGTAGCCGCCGTCCTTGGTGCGGCGCTCGCTGATGTGCAGCCAGCTGCTGTCGTCGAGCTGCGCCTCGAAGGTGCGCGCGCCCGGCCCCTGGCTGGCCGTCTCGTTGTGGCGGGTGCGGACCTCCGGCATGCGGCCGACCTCCAGCACGGTCTCGTAGGAGGTGCCGGGGATGACGGCGCTGTCGGGCAGCTTGTGCAGGCGCTGGAAGTGGGAATTGCAGAGCACGAGGCGGTCGCTCGCGTCCCACAGCACGAAGGCTTCGGGAATCGTCTCGATCGCGTCGCGCAGCCGCAAATCGGCTTCCACGGTCCTCTCGGCGAGGCTCTTCTGCTCGGTGATGTCGACGGCGATCCCGATCAGATGAACGGCGGAATCGGTCGCGCCGCGCGTCTTTTCGCAGCGGACGCGGAGCCAGATCCAGTGACCGTCGACATGCTGCATTCGGAAGGTCTGGTCGATGTGGTCGATCTTCTCGGAGATGAGCTGGTTGGCGATCTCGAACAGGTCGATGTCGTCGGACTTCACCAGCGCATTGACCTCGCCGAAGGTGAGGAGCTCGTTGCGGCCGTCGAGGCCGAGCATCGAGAACATTGACTGCGACCAGAAGATCCGGCCGCGCGACAGGTCCCAGTCCCACAATCCGCAGCGGCCGCGGTTGAGCGCGGTATCGATCCGGCCGCGCACGGCGTCGTTGATCAGGTCGCCCTCGCGGGCACGGGTCGACTGCCAGTGGAAGGCGAAGCCGAGGATCAGGACGACGAAGCCGGTGGTCGCCGACAGCGTCACCGAGAGCGCGGCGTCCGAGCCCCAGATCGGCTCGTTGCGCTCCTGGATCACGGTGACCAGGCCCGGCAGCGACTTGATCGGCCGCGAGGTCGCCATCGCGGCGTTGCCGTTCGGCAGTGTCATGTCGGCGATGTTGCCATCGCGCGGCGGAGCCGCGATCAACTGCGCGGTCGTGATCGCATCGAGCAGGCGGTCGTTGCCGGCCGGGTCGTTGTCGATGGGAATGCGGGCGAGGATGCGGCGGTCGGCGCCGGCCGAGGTGACGACGACGTGGCGGCCCGAAACTCTGGCCCGGGACGGGATCATGTCGGGCAGCAGCGTCGGCAGGTTCTCGATCGTCTTCAGCCGCTCCGCGCGCATGGAGGTGACGCGGTCGATGCGCTCGGCGAGAAATTCGGCGAGGAATGAAATGTCGTTCTGGATCACCAGCCGCTTCTGGCGCGTCTGGTCGACGACCTGCACGAACGCGCCGAGGCAGATCGTGATCAGGAACGCGATGATGAGCGTCGGCACGGCGCGTCGCAGCGCCGGCTCCGCGATCAGGAGCCGATGATAGGCAGGTTTCGCGATCGATTGCGCCAATCCCTTGATCGAATCGGATTGGACGCACGCGTTCGCGGCGTCTGCACGCGCCATGCCTTCGGCCCCCTGAAAACCAGCTTGCGACGATGTTCGGAAGCAGCCCCACATCGCTTCCGAATCAGGCCCGATTTGAATCCAGTTTTCGCAGGCTGTCGAGAGTCAACGAATCGTTAATGCGGATTTATTCTTATCCAAAGCAGAGTTTGCGCGATCTGCGTCCGTCAATCGATGTGCGTGATGAGTCCGAAACGAGAACACGTGACTCCATCACGCGCGCGGCGGCTCGGCGTGACTGATCACGCGCTTCACGCTCGGGAACGCACGGCGCAGCGCGCGCTCGATCGCATCGACCTGTTCGTGAACCTTGATCACGCTCATCGACGGCGTGGCGCGGCAATGGAAGTTGACGATCTCGCCGGCATCGGTGTTGCGGACGCGAACGTTGTGGATGTCGTGGATCTCGCCGCCGGCGGCATATTCCGTCAGGGCAGCGGCGATGGTCTGCACCCTGTCCGGCGCGGCATCGGCGCCGAACGGCAGTTCCGGTTCCAGCGGCTCGATATGGACGTCGACCTCGACGTCCGCGCCGAACTCCTCCTGGATGTTGCGCTCCAGCGTGTTGGCGATGTCGTGAGCGGCCTCGAGCGGCATCTCGGCGTCGACCTCGAGATCGATGCCGACGATCAGCCTGCCACCGAGGTCGTGCACCGTGACGTGATGGATGGCGAGGCCCGAATTGCGCGCGATCACCATGATGCGGTCTCGCACAGTCTCGTTGTCGCGCGCGACGGGAACGGCGGTGAAGGTGAGGTCGGCATCGCCGAATGCCTTGCTGACGGCGGCTTCCGCGTTGCGCTTGATGCTTTCGACGCGGTCGATCGGATAGGTCCGCGGTACCTTCGCGATGGTGTCGATGAACGTGGTCGCCCCGACCATGCGCACGCGCAGGCGCTCGACGTCGATCACGCCGGGCACGCTGCGGATCGCGGCCGTGGCCTTCTCCTGGGCGCCTTCCGGCGCGCGGTCGACCAGCGTGTGCACCGTGGAGCTTGCCATCCGCAGGCCGAGCAGGGCGATCATCACGGCCACGGCGACGGCGGCCGCAGCGTCACCCCACCAGAAGCCGAAGGCCGCGAGAATAAGGCCCGCGATCACGGCGCACGAGCCCATGACATCCGATGCAAAGTGCAGCGCGTCGGCGGCGAGCGCCTCGCTCCGGGTTTCCCGGGCGGCGCGGTGCAGCGCGCGGGCGCGCCAGAGATTGACGGCGATATCGATCACCAACACCACGAAGGGTACGGCCGAAATGGTCGGCGGCGGGGTTCCCTCGCGCAGCCGGCTATAGGCTTCGACCAGGATGCCGCCGGCGAGCACGTAGAGCAGGGCGGTGACGCCGAGCGCGGAAACGCTCTCCAGCTTGCCGTGGCCGTAATGGTGCTCCTCGTCAGCCGGCTTGTCGGACACCCGCACCACCGCCCAGGTGATGATGGTCGCGACCAGGTCGATCGAGGAATGCAGGGCTTCCGAGATCAGCGCGAGCGAGCCGATCGCGATCCCGACCGCGAACTTGGCCGCCGCCATGCCGCCGCTGGCGAAGATCGAGATCGCCGCGACCGAGGTCTTGTTGTGCTGGGAGGTCATGGCGGGGATTTAGCAGCCTAGCGCCGGACATCAAGCCATGATCCACAGGAGTAGTCGCTAGTGAGTTGCAGGAGCGGATCCACCAACTCCGTCATGCCCGGGCTTGTCCCGCCTGCGCGGCCGAAGCCGCTTCGGCGAGGCGAAGGCCCGGGCATCCACGTTCTTCGTACCGCGCGGCAAAGACGTGGATGGCCGGGTCAAGCCCGGCCATGACGAGCGGAGGGAGAGGGCCATGCCGCTCTCGCTCCGCTGCCGCATGGCTCACACCGTCACGACGATCTTGCCCAGATGCTTGTTCGCCTCCATGTGCTCGAACGCCTTGTCGATGTCGTCGAACGCAAACACCTTGTCGATCGGCAGTTGCAGTTTTCGCGACTCGACCGCGCCCCAGATGTCCTTCCGGACCTCCTCGAAGATCTCGCGGACCTCCTCGATGGTGCGGGTGCGGAAGGTGACGCCGACGTAATCGATACGGCGGGCGGCGTGCAGGTCGAAGTTGAAGTCGGCATGGGTGCCGCCGAGCCGGCCGACATTGACGATGCGGCCCTTGATCCTGGTCGCCGCGAGATTCTGGTTGGCAAGCTGGCCGGAGACCTGGTCGACAATGAGGTCGACGCCTTCGCCGCCGGTCGCCTTGAGCACTTCGTCCACCCATTTGGGATCGGAGGAGTCGACCGCGAGGTCGGCGCCGTACTCCTTCAGCCGGCCGCGGCGATAGGCATCGGTCGAGGAGCCGATAACCAGCTTGGCGCCCTTGAGCTTGGCGATCTGCATTGCCATCAGGCCGACGCCGGAGCTTGCGCCCTGGATCAGCACGCTCTGGCCGGGCTGCACGCCACCGACCATGACGACGGCATTGTACATGGTGGCAAGCGCGACGGGCAGGGTGGCGGCGTCCTCGAAGTTCATGTTCGAGGGCGCGCGGAATAGCCGGCCGTGATCGGCCAGCGTGTACTCGGCAAACGCCGCACCGCCCGAGCCCATGATGCGATCGCCGACCTTGACGCCTTTCGCATCCGGTCCGAGGTCGGCGACCTCGCCTGCCCATTCCATGCCGAGCACGGTGCCGACACCGCCGGCCGCGCCATGGGCGTGGCCCCTGCGCATGCCGGTGTCGGCGCGGTTCAGGGCGCAGGCGCGGACGCGGACCAGCACCTGCGTGCCTTCAGGCTTTGGTTGAGCGACGTCGGAAATTTGAGCGCCGCCAGGGCCGTAGACATAAGCCTTCATGAATTGCTCTCGCTTCTTGCAGTGATTATTCCGCGGCTTGTGCGCTCGGATGAACGATCATCCCTTCCAGCCGGCCGCGAATGATGGCCTCCGCTTCGCGCACGATGCGGGAGATCAGCTCGCCGCAGCTCGGGATGTCCTGGATCAGGCCCTGCACCTGGCCGGCCGACCAGATGCCTTCGTCGGAGTTGCCGGTCGCATAGACCATCTTGCCGCGGGCACCCGCAACGAGTTCGCGAATGTCCTCGAACTTCGCCCCTTCCTTCTCCATCGCGACGACCTTGGTCGAGATCTCGTTTTTGGCGACGCGCGAGGTGTTGCGCATGGTGCGGAAGATCAGCTCGGTCTCGCGCTCGTCGTTGGCGACGATCTTCTCCTTGATGAGCTGATGGATCGGGCTTTCCTTGGTCGCCATGAAGCGGGTGCCCATGTTGATGCCCTCGGCACCGAGCGCCAGGGCGGCGACGAGGCCGCGGGCGTCGGCAAAGCCGCCCGAGGCGATCATCGGAATCTTGATCTTGTTGGCGGCGGCCGGGATCAGGATCAGGCCGGGGGTGTCGTCCTCGCCAGGGTGGCCGGCGCATTCGAAACCGTCGATCGAGATCGCATCGGCGCCCATCCGCTCAGCCGAGAGCGCGTGGCGGACGCTGGTGCATTTGTGCACGACCTTGACGCCGTGCTTTTTGAACTCGTCGACATGCTCCTGCGGCTTGTTGCCGGCGGTCTCGACCACCGTGATGCCGCTCTCGATGATGGCGGCGCGGTATTCGGCGTAAGGCGGCGGGTTGATCGCGGGCAGGATGGTGAGGTTGACGCCGAACGGCTTGTCGGTGAGGTCGCGGCAGCGCGCGATCTCCTTGGTGAGGTCCTCCGGCGTCGGCTGGGTCAGCGCGGTGATGAAGCCGAGCGCGCCGGCATTGGCCACTGCCGCAACGAGTTCGGCGCGTCCGACCCATTGCATGCCGCCCTGGACGATCGGATGCTCGACACCAACGAGCTTCGTGAACCGTGTCTGCAGCATGATCTGTTTCCCCCGCCTGCGTGGCGCGCAAGCTCTGTTATCAATTGATGGCGGCAGGATGCCGCCGGGGTCGGGAAATGTCTATTGCGGGGCCGTGCGGTGAGGGCGGGGCGATCATGCGACGGGCGGGGGTGATTCCGCGCGGCGGACAATTGGGGTCTTACTCCGTCATCCTGAGGTGCGAGGCATGGGACGCAACGCGTCCCATGGGGAGCCTCGAAGGATGAGCGGCCACGCTGCGAGAGCCGGGCTGTCGCCCTTCGAGGCTCGCTCAGCGGCGCGATGCGCCGCAGAGCGCGCACCTCAGCGTGACGGTCATAGATTGGTGCTCATGGTTGAGCGCAGCGATCCGGGCGGCTCGTGCAACAAGCGACGCTGGTCCCGGATTTCGCTGCGCTGCATCCGGGCTACAAGGCTTCGGCTACTCCGCCGACAGTCGCACCATCTGGCGGCCGCCGTTGATTTCCTTGAGGCGGTTGACGAAGTTTTCCGGACGCTGCCAGCGGCTGGGCACCTGCAAGCCCATGAACTCGGCGATGTCGCCGATGAAGCCGGTGCAGTTGGTGGTCTCGGCATTCCAGACCGGCGAGCTTGCCTGCAACTTCTTGATGTAGGCGAACACGCGCTTGGCGTCGGCTTCGTTCAGATAGACGCGGTAGCTCGCGGTCAGATATTCCGGATCGAGATCGCCGTAGCTTGCGCCGGTCTCGGACGGCACAAAGGTGAGGTGGCCGAGCACGTAGGCAAGCGTGTCACCGGCGGGCGTGAGGCCCGCGACCTCGACGGCCTTCTCGCTGGTCTTGCCGTACCAGACGAAGGCGTGGCCCCAGCTCGCCGCCGTGCGGGCGCGGAAGTCGACGTAATAGGGACCCTTCTCCGCGCGTGCGACGGGGCGCCGCGTCGATTGCGGCGCCGGTCGCGATGCGGTGTCGGTCGTGGCAAGCGCATTTGCGTCGGCAGCGCGCTTGTTCGCTTCATGGGCCGAGGCCGAGGGCATCAGGCACGCGATCATCGCCGCGAGGGCGAGCCCCGCGAGGATGCAGGATCCCGATCGAGCAGGTCTGTTCGTCACGCTGTGCCCTCGACTGCCGGCTGCTTACGCAGATTTCTTGTCCGCAGATTCGTTGCGCGTATTTTCGCTGCGCGTCAGTACCGCGCCGCGACCGGGCCGGGCGCCTTGCCGATCGGGGCCTTTCCAACCGGGCTCTTGCCAATCGGCATCTTGCCGATCGGCGCCTGCTCTCCATAGACCGGCACGGGCTGGCGGCGCGGCAGATCCGCGGCGTTCGCAGCCGTCACCAGAGCAAGCGTCGCACCCAGAACAATTACAATCTTCTTCACAGTGATACCCCTAGAAGGTTTGGTCCAAACACGGCCATGCCGTGCCCCCAGACACGCCTCACAGAAGGGCGGCCGAATGCGTCCAAGTTGCGGCGCGCGCGGGACATGTTGGCGGCATATCTCGGACCCGCGGAGATGTGATGTGTCTGGATGTTTCGGAGGGCGTCGCCGTAGGTTGAGTAGAGTGAAGCGAAACCCGTCCCACAACAGGATCACCCGATGCGGTTCAGGCTGTTTCTGATCGTCGAGAAGACGCCGCCGATGTCTTTTCGTAGCGCGTCGAGCGCGTGAAATTGTCGAAGATGCGGGCGAGGCGCTCCTCGACCTCGCGCTTGCTCCTGGTCAGCGCGTCGACGCGCGAGGTGAGGGTGACATCGCCGCTCGCCTCGATCTCGCCGACGGTTTTGGCGAGGAGATCACGCGTGGTGCCGACCTCCGCGATTAGCGCCTCGATGCCGAACACCGGCGCCTTCAGCGGGACGAGGTCGGCCTGCGACTTCGACAGCTCCGCCTTGAAGGCGTTCAGCGTCGCCCGGGTCTCCTGCAACGCGCCGAGGCGCTGGCGCAACTGAAGGACGAAATCGTTCAGCGCGTTCTGGCGGTCGGTGAGGGTCTTGCCGTCCGGGTCGGTCTCGACCTCCGCAATCGCACCTTCCAGCCGGGCCTGGCGCTGGCCGAGCTCTTCGAAGTCGAGCCTGACAGCCTTGAGAATGTGGAAGCTGTCGTCGATGCGGGCGAGGCGCTGCTCGATCTCAATCTTGTTCTTCGACAGCGCCTCGACGCGGCTGCCGAGCGGCGCTTCGCCGCCGGTCTCGAGCTCCTCGATGTTCTTGGCGAGCTGGTCATGGCTGAGGCCGAGCTCGCCGATCAGGGCGTTGATGCCGGCGTCCGTCGAGCGCAGCGGCACCAGCTCGGCATGGGATTTCGCCAGATCTTCCTTGTACTGGTTGAGGGTGGCAAACGTCTCCTGGACCGTGTTCACCCGCGCCAGCAGCGTCGACATGTCGCGCGTGATGTCCTTGAGCCGGTCGGCGAGATTGTTCTTGCGGTCGTCGGTCTCGAGGTCGTGCAGGGAGCGTTCGAGCTGATTCTGGCGGTCGCGGATCTCGGTGAAGACGGGCTCGACCGCGCGGCGTTGATCGGCGACCTTGCCGACCATCTCGCGCAGGCTCTGCTGCCGGCGGCGGATTTCGGCAAGCTGGTCGTGCATGTTGGTGGATTCGTTGCGGCCCTGCTGGAGCAGGGCGCGCTGCTCGGTCTCGCCCAGTTTTTCGTGGAGGGCGGAGACGGCCTCCCGGGGATCGCTCTCGATAAGGTGCTGGACAGTGGCGTCGAGATGGTTTTGCAGGGCGTGAGCGACGACAACGTCCCCCCGGGTCTTCCTGAGGCGGTCACGCAGGGTGTTGAGGCGCCGGTCCTGGCGCGAGAACCGCCATGCGGAGGCGCCGATCAGGGCCAGCCCCAGCGCGAGGATCGCGCCGGTCGCGATGCGCTGCGGCATGGGCAGGCTCGCGAACCAGGCAGGCAGGTGAGCGACGTCATAACCAAACGCCTGCTGGGCAAAGACCGCAATGGCGGCGAGCAGGGCAAACCAGGCAACCAGGAACAACAGCCACATCGTGACTTCCTCACGCCGGCACACATTATCGCCATAGTTGCTATTGGAGAGCGGAACCGAGATCAAGGGGCGGGCGGGGTGCTGGACGTTTCAGCTAGCGCGATCCACAGCCGTCAGCGTCAGCCGATCGGTGGAGGGCGATGCGGGTGTGCCGGGTTTTCCCGAAGTGAGGGCGGGCCGGCCTCAGCCCTCACTCGTCATTCCGGGGTGGCGCAAAGCGCCGAGCCCGGAATCCATAGCCACAGGCAGCAATTGTGAAGCGAGATCGGCGTGGCGCGCGATTCTAACGCGATTGGCAGTCGTGGTTATGGATTCTCAGATGCGCAATTGCGCATCATAGCTCGCGACTTCGTCGCGCCCCGGAATGACGGCGAGAGCTACAGCCGAAACTCGTTGGTGAGCTCACCGATGCCGTCGATCGCGACGGTCACAATGTTCACCGGCTCCTTCATCACGCCGACGCCGACCGAGGTGCCGACCGCGATGAGGTCGCCGGGGAGCAGGGTCATGTCGTGCGAGATCTTGCTGACCAATTCCTGCGCGCTGAAGATCATGTCCGCGATCGGATAGTTCTGCCGCTCCGCGCCGTTGAGGATGGTGCGGACCACCAGCTTGGCCGGATCGAGGCCGGTCGCGATCACAGGACCGAACGGACCGTAATCATCGATGCCCTTGGCGCGGGCCCATTGAGGAAAGGTGGGATCGCCGGTCAGGATGTCGTTGGCGGTGATGTCGTTGACGCAGGTGTAGCCGAAGATGAAGCCGTCGGCCTCCGCCGGCGAGACGCGGGCGCAGGTCTTGCCGATGACGATGCCGAGCTCGCCCTCGTAGGTGGTCTTGCCGTCGTAATAAGAGGGGCGGCGGATCACGGCGCCTGATGTCGTGATGCTGGTGGTGGCCTTCAGCAAATAGAGCGGCTCCGGCGGCTCGGGCTGGTTCAGCTTGGCGGCGAGCGCGTGAAAATTATTCCAGAGCGCGACGATCTTGCTGGGCGCGCAGGGTGCGAGCAGCTCGACCTCCGACAGCGCCAGCGTCTTGCCGGTGGCCGCATGGCGGCCGAACATCTCGCCTTCATGCACGCTGATGCCCGATGAGGTCAGCGTGCCGAATCCGGTCGCACCGCCATGGCGGAAGCGCAGCCACTGTTTCATCTCGCCCGCCATCACGCCACCGCCAGTGCGTGGGGAAGCGCCGGCGCGGAGACGCCGTCATAGAGGCCGGCGATACGGGCGCGCTGGGTCACCATCGCCAGCACCGAATCGAGCGCGGGTGTGGCGATGCCGGTGAGACGGCCCATCTCCTGCACGACGGTGACGAGCGGGTCGATCTCCATCGGACGGCCGCGCTCGAGATCCTGGAGCATCGAGGTCTTGTGCGCACCGACCTTGCGGGCGCCCTCGATGCGACGCTCGACATCGACGCGGAACTTGACCCCGAACGTCTCGGCGATCGCCTGCGTCTCGACCATGATCGCGCGTGACAGCGCACGCGTGGACGGATCGGTGCAGATCACGTCGAGCGTCGCATGGGTCAGCGCGCTGATCGGGTTGAAGCAGACATTGCCCCACAGCTTGAGCCAGATCTCGTCGCGAATGCGGTCGAGCACCGGCGCTTTCAGGCCCGCCGCGACGAAGAGATCGGCGAGGCGCGCTACGTCCGAGGTGATTTCGCCGGAGGGCTCGCCGAGCGGAAAATTGTTGCCGTAGACGTGGCGGATCACGCCGGGCGCCTCGATCTCGGTGGCGGGATAGACGATGCAGCCGATGGCGCGCTCGGCGCCGATCTCGCGCCACTGCCGTCCGCCGGGGTCGATGCTCTCCAGCGTCGAATTCTCGAATTGTCCGCCGTGTTTGTAGAAGTACCAATAGGGGATGCCGTTGACGGCGGTGACGATGCGGGTGTGCGGGCCCAGGAGCGGCTGCATCTTCTCGATCACGCCGGTGATCGAATGCGCCTTCAGCGTGATGATGATGTAGTCCTGCACGCCGAGCTCGGCGGGATCGTCGGTGCAGCGCGGATGCACGGTGTGCTTCTCCTCGCCCGCGAGCAGCGTCAGGCCGCGCTCGCGCATCGCGGCAAGGTGGGCACCGCGTGCGATCAGGCCGACATCGGCGCCCGCGCGTGCGAGCTGAACCCCGAGATATCCGCCGATCGCGCCGGCGCCATAGATGCAGATCTTCATGAAATCCTCGCGAGCAGAGACCGGATTTGGGACGAAAGATCCGGTCCGGCTCGGAAGCATCCGAGCCGGGGCCGGCAGTCGCAGGGGAAGTGTGACGCCTTTAGGCTGCTTGCGGCGTGCCGTTGAGCGCTTCGTCGACGGCAGCGGCGATGTCGCGCATGCTGATGACCGAGACGAGGCTGTAATCGTCGATCACCGGCAGGTGCCGGATGTGATTGCGGTTCATCAGGTGCCGGACGTGCTCGATCGTATCGTTCGAGCTGCACGAGACAAGTTGCTGCACCGAGACGAGCTGCGAGACCTTCACGTTGACGGCGTTCGCCCCATGCTCGGCGACGGCGCGCACCACGTCGCGCTCGGTGAACATGCCGACCGCGGTGTTGCCTTCCGAGCGGACCACGTCCTTGACCACCAGCGCGCTGATATTGTTGGCGCGCATCAGCTTGGCGGCGATACCCACTGTTTCGTTCATTCGCACCGTGACAACGCGCGGCGTCTTCTTGCGCAGAATGTCTCCGACCAGCATTGCAACCTCCTTGGGTGAAATGGCTGCCGAAGTGTGGTATACATAATGCCAATCGTCAAGCGCTCGATTTGGCTGATCCGAAAAATCTTGCGGCAGGAGTGCTGACGTTTGTCATCGCGCCAAAAAGAAAGGGGCGCGTTGCTGCGCCCCTTTGATCGATCGGGAAGGCGTGCGGTCGCTACGCCGTCTCGGTCCTTGCATTGGTCTTGGCGCTGCCCGTCGCGGTGCTCGCGCTTTCGGCTTCCTTGCCGAGGATGAAGGAGCGGCGCAGCGGCTTGATCACGAGCAGCGCCATCAGCGCCGCCGTTGCGTTCAGGGCTACGGCGACCACGAACACGGCCTTCCAGCCATAGGCGGTCGAAATCACGCTCGCGAGCGGGACGAGCAGGGATGCGGTGCCCTTCGCGGTGTAGAGCATGCCGTTGTTGGTGGTCGCGAATTTCGAGCCGAACGTATCGCCGCAGGTGGCGGGGAACAGCGAGTAGATCTCACCGAACACGCCGAAATAGATCGCGGTCGCGAGCACGAAGACGACGGGGACATGGCCATAGGCGGAGAGCGCCAGCAGCATCACCGCGGCGGTGCCGAAGGCGATGAACATGGTGTGCTCGCGGCCGATCGTGTCGGAGACCCAGCCGAAGAAGGGGCGTCCGAAACCGTCGAAGATGCGGTCGAGCGAGATCGCGAAAGTCAGTGCCGCCATCTGGAATCCGGCGAGCGTGACCGGCGTGTCGGCGATCTTGAAGTCGTGCGCGATCGGGGCGATCTGCGCCGCGGTCATCAGGCCGCCGGAGGCGACCATGACGAAGACGAGATACATCACCCAGAAAACCGGGGTGCGCAGCACCTGCGGCGGGGTGAAGTCGATCTTGGTCTGCGGCAAATTGAGCTGCTTCTTCTTCGGCGGGATCGAGATCCGCGGCGGCTGGATGAAGAAGGCGAGCACGAACACGATCAGGCCCTGGCCGATGCCGAAGGTGAGAAACGCGTGCTGGTAGCCGCTCGATACGATCATGGTCGCGATCGGCACGATGGTGAGCGCCGCGCCCGCACCGAAGCCGGCCGCGGTCGCGCCGGCCGCGAGGCCGCGGCGATCCGGAAACCACTTCAGCGCGTTGCCGACGCAGGTGCCATAAACCGCGCCCGCGCCCATGCCGCCGATGATCGCCGCCGTGTAGAGCAGGGTGAGGCTGTCGGCATAGGAGTTGAGCACCCAGGACAGCGCGATCATGACGCCGCCGAACATGACGACGATGCGCGGGCCGTATTTGTCGACGAACCAGGCCTCGACCGGCACCAGCCAGGTCTCGGTGACGACGAAGACGGTGAAGGCGAGCTGGATCGCGGCCCGTCCCCAATGATGGGCGGCATCGATCGGATCGACGAACAGCGTCCAGCCATATTGCAGATTGGCGATCATCGCCATGCAGACGATGCCCATGCCGAGCTGGAGCCAGCGGAAGCCGGTGCGAAGAGGCGCGGCCGTGACGGCGCCATCCGTGCTGGAAATCATCGAGAACCTCCCAACGCGCCTGATTTGCCGCGGCCCGGGATTGCAAGGTGACCCAGTGTCGCAAATGTTGTGGTTTATCGTCGCAGGCGCGGCGCGGAGATTGGTATACGATATTCCAGAAGGCAAGCCCTAACTCGGACCGATCGTCACAGAATTTGCGGTTCCATCCGGACGATGGGAGGTCGCAAAGACTTCGCACAAAACGAAAACGCCCGGCCGTGAGGCCGGGCGTCATGCTTGAGGCAGTTGTGGTGGAGCGCGTCAGGCGGCGGTCGATTTCGCGACCACGATCTTGCGCCAGGGTTTCAGCACCCCGATCGCCAGCGCCGAGGCGAGGATGTTGGCGCCGGCCGCGATGATGAACACGCTGTCCCAGGTGCCCGACGATTGCTGCATGTAGTTGGCGATCGGGACCAGCAGCGCGGCGGTGCCCTTTGCGGTGTAGAGCAGGCCCGCATTGGTGGTCGCGAACTTCGATCCGAACGTGTCGGTGCAGGTCGAGGGGAACAGCGAGTAGATCTCGCCCCAGGCGAAGAACACGAAGCCCGAGAGCAGCACGAACCAGATCGGGTCATGGCCCCAGAGATAGAGCATCCAGATGCCGAAGCCTTCCATGCCGAAGGCGATGAACATCGTGTTCTCGCGGCCGATCATGTCGGAGATCCAGCCGAAGAACGGACGCGTCAGGCCGTTGAGCACGCGGTCGATGGTCGCCGCGAAGGTCACTGCGGTCATCGTCACCGCCATCAGCGTCACCGGAACGCTGTCGACCTTCCAGTCAACTGCGATTGGCTTCAAATTGGCCGTCACCATCAGGCCGCCGGCGCCGACGATCACGAACATGAAGTACATCAGCCAGAAGATCGGCTGACGCAGCACCTCGGTCGGCTGGTAGTTGCGGCGCGTCTGCACCAGCGCGGCGTTCGCTACCACGACCGGCACTTGGCCTGCTTTCGGCGCCAGCAGGAAGAAGGCGAGGATGCAGATGATGATGCCTTGTCCGAGGCCGAAATAAAGGAATGTGGTCTGGAAGCCACTGTCCTTGATCATGGCCTGGATCGGCGCGACGGTCAGCGCCGAGCCTGCGCCGAAACCTGCGGCGGTGATGCCCGCAGCAAGACCGCGCTTATCCGGAAACCACTTCAACGCATTGCCGACGCAGGTGCCGTAGACGCCACCGGCGCCGATGCCCGCGATGATCATGCCGAGATAGTAGCCGTTGAGCGTGGTGGCCTGCGCGTTGATCGCCCAGCCGACTGCGCAGAGCACGCCGCCGACCAGCACGACGATGCGCGGACCGTATTTGTCAACGAACCAGCCTTCGACCGGCACGAGCCAGGTCTCGAACAGGACGAAGAGGGTAAAGGCCCACTGGATCGACGCGCGATCCCAGCCGAACTTTTTCTGGATGTCGGGGACGAAGAACGTCCAGCCGTATTGATAATTGGCGATCATCACCATTGCGGCGACGCCCACCGCCAACTGCGCCCAGCGATAAGCATCGCTTACACGTGCGACACCTGGGGCCGCTCCCGACTGCACCATGTCCGTCATTAAAAACCCTCCCGAACGCGCCGATCATTTTTATGCATGCGCTGGCGGGCATACTGGTATGCATTATGCCAAGATTCAACCGAAGGACGGGGAGGTGCGGCGAAATAACGCGGGCCTGTTCACATGCGTCATGGGCGCGGGATTGTAAAGCCCAAATCGCTGCCGGCGTATCGGCGGCAACGGTCGCCTGCACCCACCCAAATTATTGATTTAACGGATGTTTTTCGTACGCCGGCGACGCCGCAAGCACGCTGCGAGAGGGCCGCGCGCTTGGGAATTTCCAGCCCTGCGCTGTTTGCGACCGCCGACGCGCGGTCGGTGGAAGATCGCGCGATTCCTTGGAATTCTATATTCCAGAAGTCCGGTCTGCGGCAATTTGGGGGATGCCGGCGGCGGGGATTGCGCCGCTTACGCGCTTCACGCCATCGACGTGCGCAGCCGGCTGTAGCCTTCCTGGATCGCCGACCAGAACAGGGCGACCAGGCCGAGCGCCATGATCGTGCTGACGAGGCCGTTGGAGAAGAACACGCCGAGCGAGCCCTGCGATCCCAGCAGCGACTGGCGGAAGGCCTCCTCCGCCTTGTCGCCGAGCACGATGGCGAGCACGAGCGGCGCGAGGGGGTAGTTGCACTTCTTCAGAAGATAGCCGAGCACGCCGAACACCAGCATCAGCATCACGTCGAAGGTGCTGTTGTGCACCGAGTAGGCGCCGATCGCACAGAGCACCAGGATGAGCGGCGCGATGATGCCGAACGGAACACGCAGGATCGCGGCGAAGATCGGCACGCAGGTGAGCACGACGATGAGGCCGGCAAGATTGCCGAGATACATCGACGCGATCAGGCCCCAGACGAATTCCTTCTGCTCGACGAACAGCATCGGACCGGGCTGGAGGCCCCAGATCAATAATCCGCCGAGCAGAACGGCGGCCGTCGGCGAGCCGGGCACCCCAAGCGACAGCATCGGGAGCAGCGCCGCGGTGCCGGCAGCATGTGCTGCGGTTTCCGGCGCGATCACGCCTTCGATCTCGCCCTTGCCGAAATTGTTGCCGCGCCGCGACAGCCGCTTGGCGATGCCGTAGCTCATGAAGGACGCCGGCGTTGCGCCGGCGGGCGTGACGCCCATCCAGCACCCGATCAGGCAGGAGCGCAGCGAGGTCATCCAGTAGGCGGGCAGCTCCCGCCAGGTCTGAAGCACGACCCGAAGATTGATGCTCGCGTTGCCGCCGCGGAAAGCCAGCCCTTCCTCCATGGTCAGGAGGATCTCGCCGATGCCGAACAGGCCGATCACGGCGATCAGGAAGTCGAATCCGTTGAGCAGCTCGGTGACGCCGAAGGTCAGCCGCAACTGTCCCGTGATCGAATCCAGTCCGACCGCCGCGAGCGCAAAGCCCATCATCATCGCCGCAATGGTCTTGAACGGCGGCTCCTTGCTGAGGCCGACGAAGCTGCAGAAGGCGAGGAAATACACCGCGAACTTCTCCGCCGGCCCAAATCTCAGCGCGAAGCCTGCGACCAGGGGCGCAACCAGCGTGATCATGATGACCGCAAACAGCGCGCCTACGAAGGAGGAGGTGAAGGCGGCGGTCAGGGCTTCGCCGGGCTTGCCCTGTTGCGCCATCGGATAGCCGTCGAAGGTGGTCGCCACGGACCAGGGCTCGCCGGGTATGTTGAACAGGATCGAGGTGATGGCGCCGCCGAACAGGGCGCCCCAATAGATGCAGGACAGCATGATGATCGCGGATGTCGGCGGCATGCTGAAGGTCAGGGGAAGCAGGATCGCCACGCCGTTGGCGCCGCCCAGCCCCGGCAGCACGCCGATGATGACCCCGAGCGTGATGCCGATGATCATCAGCATGATGTTGTAGGGCTGCAAGGCGACCGCGAAGCCGTGAAACAAATTGGCCAACTCTTCCATATCGATACGTCCTGCAGCAGTAATTGAATAAATGCGCGGCTGTTAAAGACCGAGCCATTCCTCAAGCGGACCCTTGGGAAGCGGAACCAGGAACCAGCGTTCGAAAACCAGATAGGTCACGATCGGCATGCCGACCGCGACCGCGACGACCGTCAGCCAGCGATAGCCGCCGAGCCAGCGCATGAACCAGGCGATGAAAATCATCGAGGCGACGTAGAGGCCGATGAACGGCATCGCGCCGACATAAATCGCGGTGGGCACGACCACGCTCATGACCTGGCGAAGCTGTCCCCATGCTGCGAACAGCCGGCCGTCGCCGTCGCGATGCGCGCTCCAGAGATTGATGGCGCTTGCGCCGACGATGGCGGCGCCGACGTAAAAGGGGAAGAAGCCGGCACGGGGGCCCTCCGCGCCCCAGTTGATTCCGGCCTTCATGCTGCCGAAGATCACGACCAGGCCGAAGGCGCCGATCAACAGCGCCATGCCGATTTCCACCGTCTTGTGCGCCGGGCCGGATTCGGATCCGGGTTGTTCCGTCATTTGACCTCCAGGCAGAGTCGCAGTTTTTCGGTCGGGGGCCGATTGAGGACGACCGGCGTCCTCAGTCGGCATCGCTGTCGCGGGTCCGCTCCCGGATCAATTTCATTGCGCGAGGAAGCCGGCTTCCTTCATCAGGCCCTCGTGCCGCTTCTCCTCCGCTTCGACCCACTTGGCGTAGTCGGCTCCAGTCAGGAAGGTCGTATTGAAGGCGCCGCTCTTCATGAAGTCCTGCCATTCCGGCGTGGCGCGGACCTTCTTGAACAGCTCGACGTAGTAGTCGATCTGATCCTTCGTGGCCTTCGGCGACATGAAGATGCCGCGCAGCATCAGATATTCCATCGCGAGGCCCTGCGACTTGCAGGTCGGGATATCCTTCCAGGCCTTGCCGTCGGCGATCGGTTCGTCATAAGCCATCGGCTGGGCGTCGAATACGCAGAGCGGGCGCAACTTGCCGCCGCGCCATTGCGCGACCGCCTCGATCGGATTGTTGACCGTCGAATCGACGTGATTGCCGACGAGTTGAACGGCGACTTCGCCGCCGCCTTTGTAGGGGATGTAGGTGAACTTCGCGTCGATCGCCTTCTCGATGCCGACCGTAATGATCTGGTCTTCCTGCTTCGAGCCGGTGCCGCCCATCTTGAGCGAGCCGCTCGGGGCCTTTTTCGTGGCGTCGACGTAGTCCTTGACGCTGTTGTACGGCTTCTCGGCGTTCACCCAGAGCACGAACTCGTCGAGCGCCAGCATTGCGACCGGCGTCAGGTCCTTCCAGTTGAACGGAATCCCCGTTGCCAGCGGTGTCGTGAACAGGTTCGACAGCGTGATGATGATCTTGTGAGGATTGCCTGACGACGTCTTTACGTCGAGGAAGCCTTCGCCGCCTGCGCCGCCGGCCTTGTTGATGACGACCAGCGGCTGCTTCATGAGATTGTGCTTGGTGACGATGCCCTGGATGGTGCGTGCCATCTGGTCGGCGCCACCGCCGGTGCCGGCGGGTACGATGAACTCGACCGGACGGACCGGCTCCCAGGCCGCAAGACTTGCAGTGCTGTTGGCGCAAGACATCGCAATTGCCGCCAAAGCGACATTCAGAACGAATGGCTTCATGTTTCTCTCCCTGTCGAACCTCGAACGCAGCCGCTCTTTGTCGGCTTGCGTCAGCCCATCTCAATTCACACGCCCTGTGGTCGACCTTTTGCGGTCGATCTCCCATTGCAGTCCCCGTCCTGCACGTGTTGGTTGTGCAATTGTTCTTGGTTCCCCGATGGTATGCGAGATGCCAACAGACAGACAATTGGACCAACGGGTTAGGTCGGGGACCAAACGTCGCAGTTGTGTTCGCGAGCGAGGCGAAGACTCAAAATGAAAATGGCCCCGCGGTGCGAGGCCATTTAATCAAACGAAGCGTCTATGAGGATGTGCCGACCGGCGCGCCGTTTCGGCTGCGCGGGCAGATACTTCTTAGAGGCCGAAACGCGGCAGGTCGCCGTTGTGGGTCGAGATCTCGGCGCTCGCCATCAGGAAGCGGTCGACCGCGGCCATGAAGCGGCTGAACAGCGAGGCGGAGGGGGCGAGAGCGACGGAAGCGGTCTTGGACATCGGAATTCCTTTCTTGAGACGGTCAGCATTGCTGCCTCATTTCGAAAGGCAATCTATGTATACCAGATGCCACTGTCTATGCATGTCATTGCATAGCAGCATACGCGATCCCGCATTGCAGCATAATGATGCGTTAAAGGGACCGCTCCGGGCTCGAAATGGCAAAGCTGGCCCCCGAAACGGCCCATTGGCGCGAATTTGGACGGAATCACGGGGAATCCGGGTCTTGGCAGGCCCTTACAAAGCCGTTAGTGGTCTGCCCCCTTCCAATCATCTGTCAGAGTGGTTCATGTCGAGCGCCTCGCCCGCCGTCTCGATCGGCATCGATTTTGGGACCAGCAACACGGTCGTCGCCCTTGCGGCGGACGACCGCCGGGTCGAGGCCATCCGCTTCGACCATGGCGGCCAGCGCCACAGCGTTTACGTGTCCGCCCTGTGCTTCTGGGAGGACCGGCCGGGAGCCGGCGCCCAGGCCGAGGGTGGCCCGTGGGCAATCGAGCAGTTCCTCGAAGGACGCCACGTCTATCGCTTCCTCCAGTCGTTCAAGACCTTTGCGGCGAGCAGCAGCTTCAACACCACCCAGGTGTTCCGGCAGCGCTATAAGTTCGAGGACATCCTGGCGGCGTTCCTGCGGACGCTGGCGCGCCATGGCGGGGAAAAATTCGGCTTCGAGACGTCGACCATCACGGTCGGCCGTCCCGTGCGCTTTGCCGGCGGCAATCCCGACGAGGCGCTGGCGATGCAGCGCTACCGGACCGCGTTCGAACGTCTCGGCGCCGGCCACGCGCGCTATGTCTACGAGCCCGTCGGCGCGGCGTTCTCCTTCGCCCGAAGGCTCGAACGCGATGCCACCGTGCTGGTTGCGGATTTCGGCGGCGGCACCAGCGATTTCTCGGTGATGCGTTTCTCGCGCGCGGGAGGTGCCTTGCGCGCCGAGCCGCTCGGCCACGCCGGCATCGGCATTGCCGGCGACACGTTCGATTATCGCATCGTCGACCACGTCGTCTCGCCGCGGCTCGGCAAGGGCTCGAGCTTCCGCTCGTTCGACAAGGTGCTGCCGGTCCCCACCGGCCACTACACCAACCTCGCACGCTGGCATCAGCTCGCGATGATGAAGAGCAACGGCGATCTGCGCGAGCTTCGGGAGCTTGCGCGCAGCGCGCTGAAACCGGAGCTGCTTGAGGATTTCATCACCGTCGTCGATCTCGACCTCGGCTTCTCGCTGTACCGCGCGGTGTCCGACGCCAAGGTCGCGCTGTCGGCGCAGGATCAGGTGGACTTCCGCTTCAAGGGCGGAGGAGTCGACATCGGCTCGACCATCACGCGAAAGAATTTCGAATCCTGGATTGCCGACGACATCGCCCGGTTGGGGGCCACCGTCGACAAGGTGCTGGGCGAAGCCGGCGTCACCGCGCGCGAAGTGGAAAAGGTGTTCCTGACCGGCGGCACCTCGTTCGTGCCCGCCGTCCGAAAATTGTTCGCCGATCGGTTCGGCAATGAACGGCTGATGTCGGGCGACCAGTTCGAGTCGATCGCCTACGGCCTCGCGCTGATCGGACACAGTCCCGACCCAGACCGCTGGACCGCTGACGGCGGGATCGCGCCGAAGGGCGCGTAGGGCGCGATGATCGCGCAGCAACAGCCGTCATTGCGAGCGCAATTGCTTCGCTGCGCTCGCAATGACGAACCCTGCTAGGGTCCGCCTCGATTCAGGCGAAGGCTATTCTGCTGTGGCGCTACTGGTTGATCTCGGGCTCCACGAGCCGTGCCAGGTTGCGCAGGGATTCCTGCCAGCCGAGATAGCAGGCTTCCGGCGGGATGACGTCGGGGATGCCGGCCTGCGTGATATCGACTTCGGTGCCGACCGAGACTTTCTTCAGGATCACGATCACCTGGATCTCGCCGGGAAGATTGGGGTCGTCGAACTTGTCGGTGTAGCGCAGGCGTTCGCCGGGCACGAGCTCGAGATATTCCCCGCCAAACGAATGGCTGTTGCCCGTCGTGAAATTCCGGAACGACATCTTGAACGTGCCCCCGACCTTGGGCTCGAGGTGATGCACGGTGCAGGTAAAGCCGTTCGGCGGCAGCCATTTCGCCATCGCGTCAGCCTCCAGGAAGGCGCGATAGACCTTCTCCGGGCTGGTGGCGAGAACGCGGTGCAGGCGGATAGTGCTGGGCATGTTCCTTCATCCTCTTGAACCGATGGGCCGACCTTGGCGTGTATGGCCCATTCATGTCACGAGGACGACCGGGAAGCTGCCGATCCGACATGCGCTCTTGAATTTTTTGCTGTTCGGGAGGAGTGCAATGGATCGTTACACGCCGGACCCCGCTCGGCACCACAGCTTTGGTCAGTCAGGCCTCCGCCCGATCCCGCGGGCGTCATCGCGACCGCCCGGTCGTACGAGTCCTTGACCGGCAATCAACTTATGGTAGCTTTTAGTCGGTTTCCATGGCGGGCAATCCGATTGCGATTCGGTCGATTGCAGTATTGCTGAAATTGTTTTCGAGATGAGAGTTTGAGACGTGCCGCCACGAGTTCGTGGCAGCAAGGTTTCACATAAGCTGATCGGTTCGCCGACGAGCGACGAGTCGCCAATTCCAGCATTCTTCGTTCCTGCCTGGACTTGATTGTGCCGTGGGCGCTCCCGCCGGGAGAAGGGCGCTGCACGAGACAGTTGCTGATCGCGCTTGCCAAGAAGGAGAGATCATATGCGTTTGAACTCGCGCCGCCTTCTGTGTCCAGTCGCATTTTTCGTGCTCATGGTCGTCGGGCCCACGATAGCCCCGGCCGGCGATTGCGCTTTCCTAAACAGGGATCCGCTCTCCTTGCGCGACGGGCAACTCCTCTATCGTCCGCCCGGAGCCCGAGAATGGTCCGAGTTCACCTCTGGGCTAGGCCAACTTGCCAATCAGACGTTCGACTTCGCCTATGTGATCCAAGAAAAGATCAGTCAGAGCAGATCCGGAGTGGCCATATTGAAATCAGGTCGCCTGCGGTCCCCAAGCGACCCGCCAGAGCAGCCACTCGAGCTCAAACGAAATACTGAAAATGCCGACCCGGCAGAATGCGTGGTGCCGCCATCGATGTCGACAAAGGTATCCGCCAAATCATATGACGATTATCACGATCGCGGACTGAGCGTTCCTGATCAGTCTGCACTCGACTCGTTTCACTACAAGTATGCCGGATTTCGCTACAATGGCGCGCGGAGTTATGGCAGCTGCAAGAAGACAGATTCCGCTCTTCGCGATGCACGCTCGAGACGGAGCAACCGGATGCAATTCTCCTTCGACGCTGCCGTCGTGCGTGGACTGTCGAACACCGAACTTGAGTCTTACTTCAGCCTGAACCGTGCGGTTGCGGCTACGCCAGGTCGCTTCGACAACAGGCGCGTCGAGATGCAGGCCTATCGTGTCAAGGCCGGCCTGCCGAGTTGCCTGCGTTTCACATTGGCAATTCCCCCAGGCGCAGTATTCCTCAGGATCAATGATCTGGAAGGCCTGCAAAGGGACGAGCGTTACTACGTGAGATCGGACGAGGTCGAGTGGGAATTGGCTCGCTGAATGTTGCGAAATGGGGGACGGAATCTTGAGAGACCCGGCTGAGCAGAAGGCCCGCAATCCGACCGTCGATGAGGCAACATATTTAGCGATTGAACGCGGCGAGATCCAAGCCACACGGGCGGAGCGTCTTGGCGTTGATGAGCGGACCGCAGAACATATCCCCTGGGCTGGCATTGGGCTTTCGGGCGGCGGAATTCGCTCGGCGTCGCTTTCGCTCGGAGTGCTGCAAGCATTGGCTGAAAAGGATTTGTTGAAACGGTTCGACTACATTTCCAGCGTCTCGGGCGGTGGATATGTCGCCGGCGCTCTACAATGGTGGTGGCACCACGGACCACGAGACGACAGCAAGAAACCGTCTATCGAGTTTGGATTAGGACCAAGAGACTTCCCGTATGGCCCGGCGCGAATTGCTGTGGGACCCGAAACGGGACAGTCGTTGCTTCAGGGGAGACGCAATCTTGCGTTCCTCCGTTCACACAGCTCTTATCTGATCCCTGGTAATGGGCTGACGAGCTGGTCGATGGTCACGGTGCTGCTTCGGACCATCGTCATTAGTCTGTTTACCTGGCTGCTAGTCCTGACGGCCTGTTTTGTC
Organism: Bradyrhizobium cosmicum; assembly: GCF_032290525.1. GTDB lineage: Bacteria > Pseudomonadota > Alphaproteobacteria > Rhizobiales > Xanthobacteraceae > Bradyrhizobium > Bradyrhizobium cosmicum_A. Next base: position 68,894 of record NZ_JASXTA010000001.1, read on the forward strand.
TTTTTGCACTATCTGAACGAAACGGTCGAAGGCTGGGTCCCCAGGATGGTCTCTCCTCTCGGGCCGCTCGTGCCCTCGCGGTGGGACAGTTTGGGCACGGTGGAGGAGCGCGCATTCCAGTATAGGGCGATCTATGCGATCGCCCTCTGGCTTTACTTCGGAATGATCGGCCTGTTCTGCACAGCAGCGATCGTTTTTGCTCTGGTCAGCAGGGCGCCGCAGGGCAGCAGCGCGCGTTGGACCATTCCGACATTCACGATCGTACTGCTGGCGTCTGTAGCATTTCTTGTGGATGTTGGTCGAAGATTTCATACGTTTGACGATAGCATTATTCCGGCCGTCGCAATTGCGGTGCTGATTGCGCTGGTTTCGTTGGCTATCGTGCTTGCCGAATTGCTTACCCCGCGGTCTCTGAATGCCAGCTACTGGCTCCGTCGGTCACTTGAAATAGTTCTTGGAGCAACACTTGTACCCTCCCTAGCTCTCTTGGCGTTCGCCCTCGTTCCTCTGGTTCCTCATTGGCTCTCCGGGCAATTGCAGGGCTCCAAGATCACTGCAGCGGGCACGTTTGGCTTGTTGAGTGGTATCGCCTCCGCACTATACGGATATTACACGTTCATACGAAACATCATCCCGAGCATGGCCGCCCAGATTGCGGCCACGGTTGGATCGGCGCTTTACCTCTATGCCACGCTTATGATCGCTTACTTCCTGGCGATCGTATTGGAGGGAGGAGTTGCCACAGGCGATTTCAATTATGTGCCCCCGCTCTTGCAAGCGCTGTTGCTCGTTGCGTTGGTGCTCGGATTCTACGCTAATATAAACTACGTGGGCCTTCATCGCTTCTACAGAGATCGTCTGATGGAAGCGTTCATGCCGACCGACGAGGCCGTCTGCACTTCGACCAGCCTTAGCTCCCCCTTGGCGGACAATCTTCTAGTCTCAGCTCTCAAAGCCGACGGCAAGTTACGTCCGGTTCCGTATCCGCTGATCAACACAAACCTGATCCTGTTAAACGATCGGCAGCACAAATACGCGGTCCGTGGAGGCGACAACTTCGTCATCTCGCCCCTCTTCGTGGGCAGCTCAGCCACGCTATGGCAGGACACCGATGCTTACATCTCTCAGAAGGGCCCGCTCACCTTGGCGTCGTCTGTGGCTGCGTCCGGAGCGGCAGCTACCGCTAGTGCAGGTTATATTGGCACTGGAATAACGATGAATCCCCTAGTGGCCGCTGTAATGTCGCTTTTGAACATTCGACTGGGACTATGGGTGCCAAATCCCGGTCGTCAGAGGATTGGGCCGTTCAGTCTCATTCCAACCTTCTTTTATCCTGGCCTTGTCTCGGGCGTCCTCTCGAGGAGGCACACTCACCAAAGTCGATTTCTTGAATTGACGGACGGGGGGCATTTCGAAAACCTTGGATTGTACGAACTCGTCCGGAGAAAGCTTCCGGTTATCCTAATCGTCGATGGAGAGGCTGACCCGAGCATCAGCCTGGCCTCCCTGGTGTCTGCGGCTCGCCGCATCGAACAGGACTTCAAGGCCACGCTCACCTTTTTCAAGGGGCGGGGACCTGAAAGCCTCATGATGGAACCTTCGAAGGGCTACCCGAGCGGAGTTCGCTACGCGGAGGCCCCGTTCATTGTTGGGCAGATCCGATATGATGGGGGGCAAAAGGGGGTGCTTATCTATTTGAAGTCGACGCTGATTAAGACGATCGACTTTACTACGGCGGGCTATCTCGCCACCAACCCGGCCTTTCCGCACGAGTCGACCGTCGATCAATTCTTCGATCCTGACCAATTCGATGCATATCGCTATCTCGGATATGAGGCCGCGAAAACGATGATCGACAGCCTTGATCTGCCGAATAAACTGTATTGTCTCGGGTAGTCCAACGAGCAGACCGGATCTGTGACGTTGATGTTCCCACGCAGCTTGATCGGATATGCTTTCGCCACGAGTTCAGTGGAGGCGTGGTGAATCAGGACGTTGTTCGTGACGAAATGCTTCTCTGATCGCGATAAACTCAATTGATCAAATGGCCTCGGCACCGATTGCGATCATTCGCACCGAGATCCGAGGTGAGCGCTATGACGATCGATCAACTCGTCCCCACATCCTGCGGCGTCATCGTGAAGCCGAGCCGATAGCGGCCGATCATGGGATTGTCTTGCGCACCCAGAGCGCCAAGCGACGACGGCGAAAGCGGGCTGGCGATCGCAGCCTCAATGATTTCGGGGTCGTAGCCTGACAGCAGCACGATCCAGTCGGCGGCGCCGTCCTTTCCCCGGATCTGCTGTTCGGTCGTCGGCGAACTCGTTCGCGGCGTATCGGTCAGGAGGAGGTGGGCGCCCGTTAGTCCCGGCTGCGATGCGAGGGCGCCGAGCGTATCGAGGAGGTGTGCCTGCAGCTCCGCAGCGCGTCCGACTTCCGGCGACAGCCTGATGGTGGCGAGCGAGCATGCGATCCCACCGCCAAAGCTCGCGGCGACACGGCACTGGCTGCGGACCATGCCGAGATGATGCGGCATCATCTTCGTCGACCACGGCGTCGGCGCGTCGAGGCGATCGAGATATCCCTTCGACGACAGGGTCTCGTGTTGCTCCAACTCGTAGAGCACGAAGAAACCTTCCGCGTCCGTCGTGCTGGTCCAGCGCGATCCGCGGCGGAAGCCGGGAATGCTCATCCGCTCCGGAAAGTGCTCGTGCGAATGCCAGTCGCCGAACTCGCTGCGTTGCTCGGAGCGAACGCTCCACCACATCGCGACGGCGGCCTTGCCGAGCAGTGACATGCTGACCTCCCTGTTTTGCTGCACCTTGCCTGCGCCCGGCGTTGCGGTGCTTCGAAGTGCTCTTCGCTGGGTACGCCATCAGCTTTTTGGATGATGGCATAATACCCCTGTTTTGCCCGACGCGTCAAAGGAGTTTCGTAAAATACGAAATTCGTTTGTCGCCAGAGGGTTGGCTACTGTGCATGGGGTTGTTTTTCCGTTTTTGGCTTTGTGCCTGCGCCATCTCATGCAAAAAGGGCCGCCCCTTCGGGCGGCCCTTTCGTTTGTGTTCAGATCAATGCCGCTTACTCCGCGGCCTGCTTCTGCGGCGGATCGAGCGCGCCGGACTTGTGGATCTCGGCGACCTGGTGATCGCTGAAGCCGAGCACCGAGCGCAGGATCTCGTCGGTGTGCTCGCCGAGCAGCGGCGAACGCTCGACGTCGCTCGGGGAATCCGACAGCTTGATCGGGTTGCCGACCGAGATGTACTTGCCGCGGGTGGGGTGATCGACCTCGACCACCGTGCCGGTCGCGCGCAGCGACTGGTCCTCGGCGATCTCCTTCATCGACAGGATCGGGCCGCAGGGGATGTCGTCCTTGTTCAGGATCTCCATCGCCTCGAACTTGGTCTTGGTCATCGTCCACTGCTCGATGCGGCCGAAGATCTCGTTGAGCCGCGGCAGGCGCGCCGCCGGCTTGGCGTAGTTGGGATCGGTCTTCCAGGTCGGCTCGCCGATCACATCGCAGATCTTTTCCCAGACCGGGGCCTGGGTGATGAAGTAGATGTAGGCGTTGGGATCGGTCTCCCAGCCCTTGCACTTCAGGATGCGGCCGGGCTGGCCGCCGCCGGAATCGTTGCCGGCGCGCGGCACGGCGTCGCCGAACGGAATGCCTTCACCGAACTGGCTGTACTCCTTGAGCGGGCCGTGGGCGAGGCGCTGCTGGTCGCGCAGCTTGACGCGGGCGAGATTGAGCACGCCGTCCTGCATCGCGGCGGTGACGCGCTGGCCCTTGCCCGAATGCGTACGCTGGTAGAGCGCGGTGACGATGCCGAGCGCCAGATGCAGGCCGGTGCCGCTGTCGCCGATCTGCGCGCCGGTGACGAGCGGCAGGCCGTCGCGGAAGCCGGTGGTGGAGGCGGCGCCGCCGGTGCATTGCGCGACGTTCTCATAGACCTTGCAGTCTTCATAGGGGCCGGGGCCGAAGCCCTTGATCGAGGCGACGATCATCTTCGGATTGATCGCCTGGATCTTCTCCCAGGGGAAGCCCATGCGGTCGAGCACGCCGGGGCCGAAGTTTTCCACCAGCACGTCGCACTTCTTGATCAGCTCGGTGAGGACTTCCTTGCCCTTGGGGTTCTTGGTGTCGAGCGTGATCGAGCGCTTGTTGTGGTTGAGCATGGTGAAATACAGGCTGTCCACATTCGGGATGTCCTGCAGCTGGCCGCGGGTGATGTCACCCACGCCCGGACGCTCGACCTTGATCACGTCGGCGCCGAACCAGGCGAGCAGCTGCGTGCAGGTCGGTCCGGACTGGACGTGGGTGAAGTCGAGAATGCGAACGCCCGTGAGCGCTTTGGTCATCGTGTTGCTCCGTATACTCTGTCTGCCCCTGCACCCGGCAGGGAATAAAGGGTTGAAGGGGAGGACTTACTTCTTCTTCTGCAAGACGCTCTGCGGATTGAGGTTGCCGATGCGGCCGCTCTCCGAGCCCGCGGCCGGATCGATCACCGCGTTGATGAGCGTCGGCTTGCCCGACGCCATGGCTTCGTTGACGGCGCGCTTGAGCTCGTCCGGCGAGGTGGCGTTCACGCCGACGCCGCCAAAGGCTTCCATCATCTTGTCGTAGCGGGCGCCCTTGACGAACACGGTGGTCGCCGGGTCGGCGTTGACGCTGTTGACGTCGGTGCCGCGATAGATGCCGTCATTGTTGAAGATGACGACGCAGATCGGAAGGTTGTAGCGGCAGATGGTCTCGATCTCCATGCCGGAGAAACCGAAAGCCGAGTCGCCTTCCACCGCCAGCACGGGATGGCCGGTCTCGAGCGTGGCGGCGATCGCCTGGCCCATGCCGATGCCCATCACGCCCCAGGTGCCGACGTCGAGACGCTTGCGCGGCTTGTACATGTCGATCACGCCGCGGGCGAGGTCGAGCGTGTTGGCGCCTTCGTTGACGAGGATCGCCTCGGGATATTCCTTGATGACGTTCTTCAGCACGCCGAGCGCGCCGTGATAGTCCATCGGCGACTTGTTGTTCATGAGCTTCGGCGCCATCTTGGCGACGTTCTCGTCGCGCTTCGACACGATGGCTTTGGTCCATTCCGCGGGCGGCGCGGTCCAGCCCGCGCTGATCGCCTGGTTGAAGGCGGAGACGACCGAGCCGATATCGCCGACCACGGGCGCGACGATCTCGACGTTGGAGTCCATTTCCCGTGGCTCGATGTCGACCTGGATGAATTTCTTGGGCGTTTCGCCCCAGCTCTTGCCTTTGCCGTGCGAGAGCAGCCAGTTCAGCCGCGCGCCGATCAGCAGCACGACGTCGGAGTCCTTCAGCACGGTCGAGCGGGCTGCGCCGGCGCATTGCGGATGGGTGTCGGGCAGCAGGCCCTTGGCCATGCTCATGGGGAGGAACGGCACGCCGCTCTTCTCGACGAAGCTCTTGATCTCCTCATCGGCCTGCGCATAGGCCGCGCCCTTGCCGAGGATGATGAGCGGACGTTTTGCGCTCTTGAGCACGTCGAGCGCGCGCTTGATCGAAGCGGGCGAGGGGATCTGCGCGGGCGCAGCATCGATCACCTTGACCAGCGACTTTTGGCCGGCCTCGGCGTTCATTACCTGGCCGAACAGCTTTGCCGGCAGGTCGAGATAGACGCCGCCGGGACGACCCGAGACTGCGGCGCGGATGGCGCGGGCAAAGCCGATGCCGATGTCCTGGGCGTGCAGCACGCGATACGCCGCCTTGCACAGCGGCTTGGCTATCGCGAGCTGGTCCATTTCCTCATAGTCGCCCTGCTGGAGGTCGACGATCTCGCGCTCCGAGGAGCCCGAGACCAGGATCATCGGGTAGCAGTTGGTGGTGGCGTGAGCGAGCGCGGTGAGACCGTTGAGAAAGCCGGGCGCCGAGACCGTGAGGCAGACGCCGGGCTTCTTGGTGAGGTAGCCGGCGATGCCCGCGGCGTATCCGGCGTTCTGCTCGTGGCGGAAGGAGATCACGCGAATGCCGGCGGCCTGCGCCATACGGCCCAAATCCGTGATCGGGATGCCCGGCACATTATAGATGGTGTTGATGCCGTTCAGCTTGAGCGCGTCAATGACGAGATGAAAACCATCCGTCAATTCCTGCTCGGTGCCCGGTGCCTCGGACTTGGTCGCGGTGTTCAGCATGGGCCTTGTCTCCCTGGTCTCAATATGCCGTTTAGGCTTCGCGGGCGAATGTTTCGCCCTTCTGGTGAACGTTGCTAGAACAGTTCCTGACCGTGCGCTTCGACGTAAGCGGCAAGGCCAAGGGTGTGGTCGCGGGCGCGCTTCTCGGCGAGCTCGGTGTCGCGCGCCTCGAGTGCTTCGATCATGCCGAGATGCTCGGGCAGGGAGGTCGCGGTGCGATCCTTGCGTCCGATGGTCAGCTGGCGATAGCCGCGCACATGCAACAGCAGATCGTTGGTGAGATCGACCAGCACGGGAGATTCCGACAGCGAGATCAGCGCCTGGTGGAAGGCGATGTTGGCGCGCGAATACTCTTCGACGTGATCCTCGGGCAGCCGGTCCTTGTTGAAGTCCTTGAAGTAGTCGCGCAGCGCCGTGATGTCCTTCTTGCGTGCGGTCGTGGTGATGAGACGCGCCGCCATGCTCTCCAGCGCCGCCCAGGCGCGGATCATGTCGACGATCTCGCTCTTGGTCCGGCGCACCACCATGATGCCGCGGCGCGGAACGGTCTTCACGAAACCGTCCTGCTCGAGCATCGCGATGGCTTCGCGGATGGGTGTGCGGCTGACGCCGAGACGTTCGGACAGCGCGCGCTCGTCGAGCATCACCGGCTCGGGCGTCGAGTAGATGTCCATCTTGAGGATGGCTTCCTTCAAGGCGTCATACGCCTTGTTCTTGAAGCTGCTCTCCGGGGCAATACGAACGATTGCGATATCTGCCTCGGCCATGTTCGGCAACGCCTTGGTTGGTTTCCGCAGTGACACGACGAATCTCCTCCAGTGGGAGTCGTCTTTTACAGGAATATAACGGGAAAGTTTTTGGCATACCAAATGCCAGAATGTCAAGCTGCCTATTTTTTGCAGCATTCTGGGCAGTGCGATCGCTTGACAAATTGGCTTCTGGCATACCAAATGCCATCGTCAGCCATTTTTGATCCACAGCGGCGGAGTAGCCTCGGCTTTATGCCGCTCCGTTCCGCGACATGGAACAGAGCGCGGCGAATGGCAAGCATCACGGGCAGCCGCAACACGTGCGCGCTTTGCAAAGAACGAACTAGGTCAAGGGAGAAGCCACATGTCCAATTCCAAAGATGCCGTCCGCAAGGTGCTTGACCAGGTCAAGGCGGACAACCGCACCAGCCTGACGGCGCCGGAAGGCAAGCTGGTCTGCGACGCCTACGGCATTCCCGTGCCGAAGGAAGGCGTGGCGAAGTCGGCAGGTGAGGCCGGCAAGATGGCCTCGTCGATGGGCTTCCCGGTGGTGATGAAGATCGTCTCGCCGGACATTCTCCACAAGACCGAAGCCGGCGGCGTCATCGTCGGTCTCAAGACGGCCGAGGATGCCGAGAAGGCCTACGAGACCATTCTCGGCAATGCCAGGAAATACAAGTCCGATGCCAAGATCGAAGGCGTGCAGGTGCAGCAGATGCTAGCCGGCGGCACCGAGGTCATCGTCGGCTCGATCACCGACGGCTCGTTCGGCAAGCTGGTTGCCTTCGGCCTCGGCGGGGTGCTGGTCGAAGTGTTGAAGGACATTACCTTCCGCCTCGCGCCCGCGACCAAGCAAGACGCGCTCTCGATGCTCGACGGCATCCAGGCGCACGAAATCCTGAAGGGCGTTCGCGGCGGCGAGCCGGTGAACCGCAACGCGCTGGCCGACGTCATCGTCAAGGTCTCGCAGCTCGTCACCGATTTCCCGGAGATCGTCGAGCTCGACCTCAACCCGGTGTTCGCGACGGCGAAGGACGCGATTGCTGCCGACGTCCGCATCGTCGTCGATTTCGCCTATGTTCCGAAGCCGAAGCCGCGCCCGACCGAAGAGATCGTCGCGGCCATGAGCCGCATCATGCAGCCGAAGGCCGTCGCCGTGGTCGGCGCGTCCGCCGAGGACGGCAAGATCGGTAACTCCGTGATGAAGAACCTCATCAACGGCGGCTACAAGGGCGACATCTACCCGATCCATCCCAAGGCCGCTGAGATCCTCGGCTACAAGGCCTACAAGAGCGTCAAGGACGTGCCGGGTGTGATCGACACGGCCGTGTTCGCGATCCCCGCGAAATTCGTGGCAGCTGCGCTCACCGAATGCGGCGAAAAGAAAATTCCCGGCGCGGTGCTGATCCCGTCGGGTTTTGCGGAAGCCGGCGCGCCGGAGCTGCAGGCCGAGATCGTCGAGGTCGGCAAGAAGTACGACATCCGCCTGATGGGGCCGAACATCTACGGCTTCTACTATACGCCCGCCAATCTCTGCGCGACCTTCTGTACCGCCTACGACGTCAAGGGCTCGGCGGCGCTATCGTCGCAGTCCGGCGGCATCGGCATGGCGATCATCGGCTTCTCACGCTCGGCGAAAATGGGCGTCTCGGCGATCGTCGGCCTCGGCAACAAGTCTGATATCGACGAGGACGATCTGCTCGCCTTCTTCGAACAGGATCCGAACACGGCGATCATCGCGCAGCATTGCGAGGACCTCAAGGACGGCCGCGCCTTCGCGGAAGCCGCCAAGCGCGTCTCCAAGAAGAAGCCCGTCGTCGTGCTCAAGGCCGGCCGCACCTCGGCCGGCGCCAAGGCGGCGTCCTCGCATACCGGAGCGCTCGCCGGTAACGACAAGATCTACGAGGACGTCCTGGCGCAGTCCGGCGTGATCCGCGCCCGGTCCCTGCGGCAGCTGCTCGAATTCGCCCGCGGCGTGCCGGTGCTGCCGACGCCGAAGGGCGAGAACGTGCTGATCATCACCGGTGCGGGCGGCTCGGGCGTGCTGCTGTCGGACTCCTGCGTCGACAACGGCCTGTCGCTGATGTCGATGCCGCCGGATCTGGATGCGGCCTTCCGCAAATTCATCCCGCCGTTCGGCGCGGCCGGAAATCCTGTGGATATCACCGGCGGCGAGCCGCCGATCACCTACGTCAATACGGTGAAGCTCGGCCTGTCGGACGAGCGCATTCACTCGCTGATCCTCGGCTACTGGCACACCATCGTCACGCCGCCGATGGTGTTCGCCCGCAACATGGTCGAGGTGAAGAAAGAGATGGAGGCCAAGGGCTTCGTGAAGCCGATCGTCGCCTCGCTCGCCGGCGACGTCGAGGTCGAGGAGGCTGCCGAATATCTCTACCAGAACGGCATCCCGGCCTACGCCTATTCGACCGAGCTTCCGGTCGAGGTCCTCGGCGCCAAATACAAATGGGCGCGCGGGGCAGGGCTGCTCTGAGCGTTATCTTGTCATCCCGGGGCGATGCGCAGCATCGAACCCGGGATCTCGAGATTCCGGGTTCGCGCTTACGCGCGCCCCGGAATGACGATAGCCAAAGCGGCAGGTCGCGATGAGCAGGAACGTGATCCGGCGCAAATCTCTCGAGCCCCGGTCGCCATCGGAGGCCGATCATGACGCGCGCGACGGTGGCGTGCAGTCCGTCGACCGGGCACTCTCGATCCTCGAGACATTGTCCGAGGACGACGAAGGCTATCGCCTCAGCGATCTTGCCGTTCGCACCGGCCTGTCGGCCTCGACCGTCCACCGTCTGCTCGCCACGCTGGAGAGCCGCCGCTTCGTGCAGTTCGACCGTGCCGAATCCAAATGGCATGTCGGCGTGCGCAGCTTCACGGTCGGCGCGAGCTTCGCGCGGCGGCGCAATTTCTCCGCGCAGGCGATTCCCTACCTGCGCAAGCTGCGCGATCTCACCCGCGAGACCGCCAATCTCGCCGTGGTCGACGACGAGTTCATCATCGTGCTGACCCGCATGGAGAGCCGCGAGATCATGCGCTCGCTGACCCAGGTCGGCGGCCGCGTTCCCATGGTGACATCAGGCGTCGGCAAGGCGGTGCTCGCAACCTATTCGGATGAGGACGTCGGCGCCGTCATCCGCCATCACGGCATGCCCCGCCTGACCGAGAAGTCGATCGTCCGGCCGGGCGATCTGTTCAAGGAGCTCGAAAAGATCCGCAAGCAGGGCTATGCGCTCGATGATGAAGAGGCCTGCATGGGCCTGCGCTGTGTTGCCGCCGTCGTCTACAACGACTGCGCCGAGCCGCTCGGGGCGATTTCGGTCTCCGGCATGACCAGCCGGCTGACCGATCAGAGGTTGCCGGAAATCGGGCAGATCGTCCGGGATGTTGCTGCCGAGCTGACGGCCGCGCTCGGCGGGGCAATTCCGGCGCCCCGCTGACCGGAAACCCGGGGGATGTCACTGGACAGCGTCGGCCGTTTTGGCTGATATGCGACCAAACGACACAATGCGGCAAACGTCCGCATGAGCCTGGAGATGCCCCCATGTTTCAACTCCCCGCGCGCCTTTTCGGCGCAGTCGTTGCGCTGACCCTCGCGGCAGCCGATCCGGCCGTTGCCCAGCAGCTCGAGCTCAAGCTGATGGCGCCGGCGGCGCCGGGCGGGGGCTGGGACCAGACCGCGCGCTCGATGCAGCAGGCGTTGGTCGCTTCCGGCGTCGCGCGCAGCGTGCAGGTCACCAACGTTGCCGGCGCTGGCGGCAGCGTCGGCATCGCCCAATTCGTCAACGGCGCCAAGGGCGACGGCAACCAGATGATGGTCAACGGCTTCGTCATGGTGGGCGCGCTCGCCATGAACAAGTCGCCTGTCACTCTCGAGCAGGTGACGCCGATCGCGCGCCTCACCGAGGAAATCCAGGTGATCGTGGTTCCCGCAAATTCGCCGATCAAGACTGCGCAGGATCTGGCCGCCGCTGTGAAGGCCGATATCGCCAAGGTGACCTTCGCCGGCGGCTCGGCCGGCGGCGTCGACCATGTGATGGCGGCGTTGTTCGCCGGTGCCGTCGGCGCCGACGCCAAGAAGATCAACTACATCCCGTTCTCCGGTGGCGGCGAATCGCTCGCCGCGATCCTCGGCGGCAAGGTCACCGCCGGCATTTCGGGGCTGAGCGAATATGAGGGGCAGATCAAGTCCGGCAAGCTCCGCGCCATCGGCGTGACCTCGGAGAAGCGTATTGCGGGCAGCGACATCCCGACCTTCAAGGAGCAGGGCATCGACCTCGTGATCGCCAACTGGCGTTCGGTGGTCGCGCCTCCCGGCATCACGCCGGAGCAGCGCAAGACCTTGAGCGATGCGGTCGAGAAGATGGTGAAGTCGGACGCCTGGAAGGACATCCTGAAGCAGAAGGGCTGGGAGGATGCTTATCTCGGCGGTGACGCTTTTGCCGACTTCCTGAAGAAGGAAACGGTGCGCGTCACCGACGTGCTGAGGTCAGTCGGCCTGGTCAAGTCATGACGTCAGGCGATCCCGCCCAGCCGCCGCGGCGCGTCGATCGCGCAGGCATCATCATCGCTGCACTGCTCGCGGGTCTTGCCGCGGTGCTGGTCTGGGACGCACGCGGCCTCCAATCGACCTCGATGTACGGGATGGGGCCGGAGGCGATGCCGGTCGTGATCGCCTGTGGCCTCGCGCTGCTCGCGATCGGCAATTTCATCGATGCGCTACGCGGCAATCTGCCGGCCCGCGAGAGCGCCGACCCGGTGCCCGTGGCGTTGATCCTCTTCGGCCTTGCGCTGCTGATCGCCATCATCGGCTTTGGCGGCGGCTTCATCCTGGCGACGTCGGCGCTGTTCGTGACGACGTCGGCCGCGTTCGGGCGCCGGGCCATCCTCGTCGACAGCATCATCGCCCTCGTGATGTCGACCCTGATCTATCTCGCGTTCGACCGCCTGTTGACGTTGAGCCTTCCGACCGGCCCGCTGGAGCGACTGCTGTGATGGACACTTTTGCCGCGCTGGCCCATGGCATGGCGGTCGCCGTCCAGCCGATGAACCTGCTCTATGCGCTGATCGGCGTGTTCCTCGGCACCGCCGTCGGCGTGCTGCCCGGCATCGGGCCGGCGCTGACGGTCGCGCTGCTGTTGCCGGTCACCTACAAGCTCGACCCGGGCGGCTCGCTGATCATGTTCGCCGGCATCTATTATGGCGGCATGTATGGCGGATCGACCACCGCGATCCTGATCAACACGCCCGGCGAGAGCGCCTCGATGGCGACCGCGCTCGAAGGCAACAAGATGGCCAAGGCCGGCCGCGGCGGACCGGCGCTGGCGACCTCCGCGATCGGCTCCTTCGTCGCCGGCACCATCGCCACCATTGGCTTGGCCTTCCTCGCGCCGTGGCTGGTCGATTTCGCCGTGCGCTTTGGCCCTGAGGATTATTTCGCGCTGATGTGCGTCGCCTTCGTCACGGTGTCGGCGACTTTCGGCGATTCCCCGATCCGCGGCCTGACCAGCCTGTTCATCGGCCTGACGCTCGGCCTCGTCGGCATCGACAAGCTGACGGGACAGGCGCGGCTTGCGTTCGGCGTCCCTGAATTGCTCGACGGCGTCGAGGTGACGACGCTTGCGGTCGGCCTGTTCGCGCTGGGCGAAGCGCTCTATGTCGCATCGCGCCGTCACCATGCCGAGGAGAAGCTCGAACCGGTGCGCGGCTCGCTATGGATGACAAAAGAAGACTGGAAGCGGTCTTGGAAGCCGTGGCTGCGCGGCACGATGTTTGGTTTCCCCATCGGCGCGTTGCCCGCAGGTGGGGCGGAGATCCCGACCTTCCTGTCCTATTCGACCGAGAAGCGTCTCACAAAACATCCGGAAGAGTTCGGCAAGGGCGCGATCGAAGGCGTCGCGGGACCCGAGGCCGCCAACAACGCGTCCGCCGCCGGCACGCTGGTGCCACTGTTGACTTTGGGTTTGCCGACGTCGGCAACCGCCGCGATGATGCTGGCCGGCTTCCAGCAATACGGCCTCAACCCTGGCCCACTGCTGTTTGCCGAGCGGCCGGACCTGGTGTGGGGCCTGATCGCAAGCCTGTTCATTGCCAACTGCATGCTGCTGGTGCTCAATCTGCCGCTGGTCGGCCTGTGGGTGCGGCTGCTGGCGATCCCGCAGCCCTGGCTCTATGCCGGCATCCTCGTCTTCGCGACCATGGGCACCATCGCCGCAAAGCCGTCGGTGGTCGAATTGTCGATGCTGGCCGGCTTCGGCGTGCTCGGCTTCCTGATGCGCCGGTTCGATTTTCCGATCGCGCCCGTTGTCGTCGGCCTGATTCTCGGCCCGATCGCCGAGAGCCAATTGCGCCGCGCGCTCGCGATCAGCCTTGGTGATCCCATGACGCTGCTGCAGAGCCCGATCTCGGCGACGCTGCTTGGCCTCGCGCTGATTGCGCTGCTGGCACCTTTCGTGCTCAAGGGGATGGGACGCTTCAAGGCGAACGAGGACTAGCCATCCCGACGCACCTGCTTTCCGATGCTGCGCCGATCTCGTGGGGAATGTCATGCCGTCTGAGCTCCGTTCGCCTCGTCTTGCCGTCCTGATCGATGCCGACAATGCCTCCGCGAAGATCGCCGATGGACTGTTCGAGGAGATCGCCAAGATCGGCGAGGCCAGCGTTCGCCGCATCTATGGCGACTTCTCCCATACGCGATCCAGGGCGTGGGCCGACATCCTGTCGAAGCACGCCATCATCCCGCAGCAGCAGTTCGCCTATACGACGGGGAAGAATGCCTCCGACATCACGCTGGTGATCGACGCGATGGACCTGCTTCACAGCGGCCGGTTCGACGGCTTTTGCCTGGTCTCTTCCGACAGCGACTTCACCCGTCTGGCCGCCCGCATCCGTGAGCAGGGCGTCGACGTCTTCGGGTTCGGCGAGCAGAAGACGCCGGAAAGTTTCAGGCAGGCCTGCCGAAGGTTCGTGTACACCGAGAACCTGCTGGCCGCTCCGGCGAATACGCAGGAGGCCGCCTCGCGATCGGCGTCGCTTCAGCCGCTTGATGCCGCCACCCCAATTATCAAGAAGGTCATTACCCAGATGGAGAGCGAGGACGGCTGGGTGACGCTTGGGGAAGTCGGCCGCCAGCTTGCCAATCTCGCTTCCGATTTCGATCCGAGAACGTTTGGCTTCCGCAAGCTGAGTGACCTCGTGCGCAAGACGAATTCGTTCGAAATCGACGAGCAGAACGGAAGGTCGATGCGGATTCGGGTCAAGCCCGCTGCCGCACCGGTCCCGAGGAGGCGGAACTCGCGCAGACCTGCAAGGTCGGGGGCGGCGGGCGGTTCGCCGCCTAAGGCGTAAGCAGGGCCTGCCGCTATATTTGAGCTTGCCCGGTCTGGCGCGGGGCGTAACCATCGCATGGCCATAACGCCATGCGAGGGTCCAGATGACCAAAATTACCCGCTTCGCCGTCGCACCCCTGCATTCAATGACACGGCGTCTGGCTGACGTGGCCTCCGCGCGGGTCGCGCCGGACCTCGTCGTCACGGGCGCGCGGGTACTCTCGACCTATTCGGAGCGCATCCACGACAAACGCGAGGTCTGGATCACCGGCGGCCGCATCGCTGCGGTGAAGCCGGCCGGGACGGCGAAGAAGGTCTGGCCCAACGTGCAACTCTATGACGCCGCCGGAGGCATCATCGCGCCGGGGCTGGTCGATCCGCACATTCATATCGAATCCTCGATGGTGACGGCCTGCGCCTATGCCGAGGCCGCGCTGCTCAACGGCACCACCACGATCTTCTGCGACAGCCACGAGATCGGCAACGTCATGGATGTCGCCGGCGTCGAGGCGATGCTCGAAGATGCGCGCGAGGCGCCGCTGTCGATCTTCCTGACGGTTCCCTCGACGGTGCCCGCAACCAAGCCGGAACTGGAAACCGCGGGCGGCGATCTCACGCCGGACAAGATCGCGGGCCTGTTCGATCGCTGGCCCGAAGCGGTCGGGCTCGGCGAGAAGATGGATTTTGTCCCGGTCACCATGGGCGACGAGCGCAGCCACGCCATCCTCGCCGCCGCCTTGAAGCGCGGGCGGCCGGTGTCCGGTCACGTCTATGGCCGCGAATTCGTCGCGGCCTATGCGGCGAGCGGCGTCACCGACACCCATGAGGCGATCGATCGCGACATCGCCGACGATCTGCTCGACGCCGGCGTCTGGGTATTTTTGCGCGGCGGCCCGCCGACGACGCCCTGGCATTCGCTGCCGCAGGCGATCCGGACGATCACCGAGCTTGGCGCCTCGCACAAGCGTACCGCCGTGTGCACCGACGATCGCGACGCCGACGATCTGCTGCTGTTCGGCCTCGACTGGGTGGTGCGTGAAGCCGTGAAGGCGGGAATGTCGCCGGAGCAGGCCTGGTCGATGGGTTCGCTCCATGGCGCCACGCGCTTCGGCATGGACAGCGATATCGGCGGGCTCGGCGGTGGCCGCCGCGCCGATCTGGTGCTGATGGACGATCAGCTCAAGCCGCAATGCACCTGGTATGGCGGCGAACTGGTGGTCGAGAACCGCAAGATCACGCCACGGCTAGATCAGGCGCTGTCGCAGCGCTATCAGTACCCGAAGGCAGCATACGCAACGGTGAAGCTGCCTGAAAAGGTGAAGTTTGCGCCTGAGCTGCCGGCGAAGGCCTGCACCGTCAACGCGATCAAGACCGCGCTGCCGGGCATCACGCTGATCCACGAGAAGGTCCAGATCGAGCCGGCAAAGGATTGGCCGTCCCTGTTCGCACGCTACGGCCTGTGCTTCGTCACGGTGGTCGAGCGCCACGGAAAGTCGGCCGGCAATGTCGCTCATGGCCTGCTGAAGGATTTTGGCCTCAAGCGCGGCGCGGTCGCCTCCAGCGTTGGGCATGACAGCCACAACATCATCGTCGCCGGCACCAACGAACCCGACATGCAGGTCGCGATCGCGGCCATCAAGGCACAGCAGGGCGCGGTCTGCGTCGTGGCCGACGGCAAGGTGAGGGCGCTGGTGCCCCTGCCCATCGCGGGGCTCTTGTCCGACAAGCGCGTCACGGAGGTCGCCGAACAGGTCAAGGTGCTGAAGACGGAATGGGCGGAAGCCGGCTGCACCATCCCCTACATGGGCTTCAATCTGATTCCGCTATCGGTCATTCCGGAAATTCGCATCACCGACAAGGGCCTCGTGCTGGTGCCGCAGATGGAGCTGGCGCCGCTGTTCGAGTGATCGCTTTCACGGATATCGCGCTCTAACCGCTTGAGGCACCCATGTTTTTTCCACGGCTGCCGCATCGTGGAAAATAAAATCGATCTCGTTGAGATCGCATCTTGCGCGCCTGATGATCTCGCTCGCTGACGCAACTTGAGCGAGGTCCGATATGGCGAAGATGCGAGCTATCGATGCAGCCGTGCGTATTCTGGAGAAGGAAGGCATCTCCACCGCCTTCGGCGTGCCCGGGGCCGCGATCAACCCGCTCTATTCGGCGCTGAAGAAGCGCGGCTCGATCCGCCACATTCTCGCCCGCCACGTCGAGGGCGCTTCCCACATGGCGGAGGGCTATACGCGGGCGAAGGCGGGCAATATCGGCGTCTGTATCGGCACCTCGGGGCCGGCCGGCACCGACATGATCACCGGGCTCTATTCGGCGATCGCCGATTCCATTCCGATCCTCTGCATCACCGGGCAAGCGCCGCGGGCGCGGCTCTACAAGGAGGATTTCCAGGCGGTCGACATCGAGTCGATCGCAAAGCCCGTGACCAAATGGGCGGTGACGGTGCGCGAGCCGGCGCTGGTGCCGCGCGTGTTCAGCCAGGCGTTTCACGTGATGCGTTCGGGCAGGCCGGGTCCGGTCCTGATCGACATGCCGCTCGACGTGCAGCTCACCGAGATCGAGTTCGACGACGAGACCTATGAGCCGCTGCCGGTCTACAAGCCGGCTGCGACCCGCAAGCAGGTCGAGAAGGCATTGGAGATGCTCAACGCCGCCGAGCGGCCGCTGATCGTGGCGGGTGGCGGCGTCATCAACGCCGATGCCTCGGACCTGCTGGTCGAATTCGCCGAGATCGCCAACGTGCCCGTCGTGCCAACCCTGATGGGCTGGGGCGCCATTCCGGACGATCACGTGCTGATGGCCGGCATGGTCGGTCTTCAGACCAGCCACCGCTATGGTAACGCCACGATGCTGGAGTCGGACTTCGTGCTCGGGATCGGCAACCGCTGGGCCAACCGCCACACCGGCTCGGTCGAGACCTACACCAAGGGCCGCACCTTCGTGCATGTCGACATCGAGCCGACCCAGATCGGACGCGTGTTCAATCCCGATCTCGGCATCGTCTCGGACGCCAAGGCCGCGCTCGAGCTGTTCGTCGCTGTCGCCAGGGAGTGGCGCCGGTCAGGCAGGCTCCGCGAGCGTCAGGCGTGGCCCGCCGCCTGCCGCGATCGCAAGAAGACGATGCTGCGCAAGAGCCATTTCGACAACGTCCCGATCAAGCCGCAGCGCGTGTACGAGGAGATGAACAAGGCGTTCGGTCGCGACACCACCTATGTCACCGTGATCGGCCTGTCACAGATCGCCGGCGCGCAGTTTCTTGGCGTCTATCGCCCACGCAACTGGATCAATGCGGGGCAGGCGGGTCCGCTCGGCTGGACGCTGCCAGCAGCGCTTGGCGTACGCGCGGCGTGTCCCGATCGCGAGATCGTGGCGCTGTCCGGCGACTACGACTTCCAGTTCCTGATCGAGGAGCTCGCGGTCGGGGCGCAGTTCAATCTGCCCTACATCCACGTGGTCGTGAACAATTCCTATCTCGGGCTGATCCGCCAGGCGCAGCGCGGTTTCGACATGGACTATCACGTCCAGCTCTCTTTCGAGAACATCAACGCGCCGGAGCTCGGCGGCTACGGCGTCGACCACGTCGCGGTCGCCGAAGGCCTCGGTTGCAAGGCGATCCGCGTCACCGATCCCAAGGACGCGCAGGCCGCGTTCGCGACCGCGCGCGAATTGATGGCGAAGCACCGCGTGCCCGTGGTGGTCGAGTTCATCCTCGAACGCGTCACCAACATCGCGATGGGCACCGAGATCGACAACATCGTCGAGTTCGAGGAGGTGCTGGATCTGCCGCTCGACGAGGTCGCGACCGCGCGGCCCGGCGTGCTTCAGCCGGCGGAATAGGGGAACAGCATCATGCCGAAATTTGCCGCCAACCTCACTATGCTCTTCAACGAGATGCCGTTCATCGACCGCTTTGCCGCGGCGAAGGCCGCGGGCTTTGCCGGGGTCGAGTATCTCTTCCCCTACGATTTCGACAAGGCGCAGCTCCGTGAGCAGCTCGATGACCATGGACTGACGCAGGTGCTGCACAATCTGCCCGCCGGAAACTGGGCCGCCGGCGAGCGCGGCATCGCGATCCTGCCCGATCGCGTCAGCGAATTCCGCGACGGCGTGTTCCGTGCCATCGACTATGCCAAGGCGCTCGATTGCGAACAGCTCAACTGCCTCGTCGGCATCGCGCCGGCCGATGCCGATCCGCGCGAGCTGAACGAGACGCTGGTCGGAAACTTGCGCTTTGCCGCCTCGACGCTGGCACGGGAGAACATCAAGCTGCTGGTCGAGCCGATCAATACGCTCGACATTCCCGGCTTCCATCTCAACGGCACCGAGCAGGCGGTGCAGCTGATCTCGGAGGTGCGGTCGAACAACCTGTTCATCCAGTACGATATCTATCACATGCAGATCATGGAGGGCGATCTCGCCCGCACCATGCAGGAATATCTCCCCCAGATCGCGCATATCCAGCTCGCCGACAATCCAGGCCGCAACGAGCCCGGCACCGGCGAGATCAACTATCCCTTCCTGTTCCGTCACCTCGACGCGATCGGTTATCGCGGCTGGGTCGGCTGCGAATACAAGCCGCGCACCACGACGCTGGAAGGCCTTTCGTGGCATGCAGCGCAGACGTTCGAGACCTGAGGAATGAGTGACATGATCGACATCGGCTTCATCGGACTTGGCACCATGGGACGGCCGATGGCCGGCCATCTCCTTAGCGCGGGCCATCGCGTTCTCCTGCATGACGTTGTGCCGGTCGCGCCGGAGCTGATCGCAGCGGGCGGCATCTCCTGCAAGTCGGCCAAGGAGGTCGCAGAGGAGGCGGATGCCGTCATCATCATGGTGCCGGATACGCCGCATGTGGAGGCCGTGCTGTTCGGCACGGAGGGCGTTGCGAGCGGCATCTCCAAAGGCAAGATCGTCGTCGACATGAGCTCGATCTCGCCGCTGGCGACGAAGGAGTTCGCCAGGAAGATCGAGGCACTGGGCGCGGATTATCTCGACGCGCCGGTCTCGGGCGGTGAGGTCGGCGCCAAGGCGGCGAGCCTCACCATCATGGTCGGCGGGCCGGAGCGGGCCTTCGGCACCATGAAGCCGATCTTCGACAGGATGGGCAAGAACGTCACGCATGTCGGCGCCAATGGCGACGGCCAGACGACAAAGGTCGCCAACCAGATCATCGTCGCGCTGACCATCGAGGCGGTGAGCGAAGCGCTGCTGTTCGCATCCAAGGCCGGCGCGGACCCCGCGCTGGTGCGCAAGGCGCTGATGGGCGGGTTTGCGTCCTCGCGCATTCTCGAAGTGCATGGCGAGCGCATGGTGAAGCGCAATTTCGATCCGGGCTTCCGCATCGAGCTGCACCAGAAAGATCTCAACCTCGCACTCGAAGGTGCGCGTGCGCTCGGCCTGTCGCTGCCGAGCACGGCCGTGGCGCAGCAATTGTTCTCGTCCTGCACCGCACATGGCGGCAAGGGCTGGGATCACTCGGCGATGGTGCGCGCGCTGGAATTGATGGCGGGGCACGAGATCGCCACGGCGTGAGTGTTACGCGGTAACATACTCCAGGTTTGGCTCCAGATTTGGCCTGGCCTTTCGTCGCGCGGGAACCGGAACAATGGTCCGGTCCCGCGGGTTGAAACGGCATGACAATCATTGGAGACATAAGCATATGAAAAACCGTCTTGCGATTTCGCTGGCTGCCGCCTCGCTGCTGGCATCGAGCGCAGCCTTTGCCCAGTCGACGACCGAACAAGGCGCCAGGGACGGCGCGCGCGCGGGCGGCGACATCGGCGGACCGGTCGGCGCGATGGTCGGCGGCACCGTTGGCGCGGCCGTGGGCGCCGGCCTGGAAATCCCGAATGCGATTCTGGGTGGAATCCCGCGTAGTGACTCCGTTGTGGTTCACGAACGCGTCGTCGTCGGCGAGCCGCTGCCGCCGACTGTGGTGCTGCGCCCGGTGCCGAACTACACCGAGTATCGCTATGCGGTCGTGAATGATCGCCGTGTGATCGTCGAGCCGCGGACGCGCCGCGTCGTCAAGATCATCGACTGATCAGAGCAAGCGTCGGTTTGAGAGAGACGGGCCCTGCGGGGCGTTACTCCGCGGGGCCTTCGCTTGTGACGGACGTTCTTGTCCGAAGGCGCGTCATGGCCCAATCGGCTGCGCTTGCGAGCGCAAAGCCGATGCAGGCGGTGCCGGCATCGACCAAAAAGTCCTCCAGTCGCGCATGCCGGCCCGGCGCCCAAAA
Source organism: Bradyrhizobium cosmicum (assembly GCF_032290525.1). GTDB lineage: Bacteria > Pseudomonadota > Alphaproteobacteria > Rhizobiales > Xanthobacteraceae > Bradyrhizobium > Bradyrhizobium cosmicum_A. The sequence goes on from NZ_JASXTA010000001.1 coordinate 89,393, forward strand.
CTGCATCAGCTCGAGCAGGCCGATCAGGATGACCGAGACCGCCGCCATTGTCAGGCGTCGCTGCCGGTAGGCGAGGCCGAAAGTCAACCCGACCAGGATGAAGGCGAGTGCATGCTCGCCGTCCTGGCCGAGGTCGGAATGGGGCCGCAGGCCCGGCGGGCCGAGAGTTGCGAAGCTAACGGCGGCGGCGAGCAGCCAGGCAAAGGCGCGGACCAAAATGGACATCCGCACCGCTTAGCACGCATTTGCAGGGACCTGCCGCGGGCTGCGGATCAGATCGCCGTGTAGTTAATGACCAAACGTTAAAGGGGCTCGCGCACGCCGAGGCCGTGCATGAAGCGTTCCCGGATCTGGACGGGATCCCTGCGGGTGGTGCCGACACCCGGCTTGTCGTCGATGCGCACGGCGATCAGGCTCGGCCCGGAGGCGGACAGCGCCTCGTCGACCAGCCGCTCGAAATCCTCCTCGTCCGCGGCCCAGGCACTGTTGTCGAGCCCGGAACCGGCGGCGATGGCGACGAGGTCGGCGCTACCAGCGGCTGGCGTCGGCTGCGCACCGGTGATCTGGTAGATGCCGTTGTCCATCACGATCATGACGAGATTCTTCGGCTTCAGCGCCGCGATGGTCGAGAGCGCGCCAAGCTGCATCAGCAGCGAGCCATCGCCCTCGAGCGCGAAGACGCGGCGGCCGGGCTGCGCCAGCGCGACGCCGAGCGCGATCGGGAAGGCGAGGCCCATGCTGCCCAGCATGTAGAAATTCTGCGGGCGGTGGCCGGCGGCCCAGAGGTCGAAGTTGGTGTTGCCGATGCCGCCGATCACTGCTTCCTCGTCCTTGAGCCTGGCGATCAGGCGTGAGGTCACGTCGAAGCGGTTCATCACCTTGGTATTGCCAGTGTTCATCGCCCGCCTCACTTGTCGAAAACCTTGCCGCCGGTGAGCAGCGGGCTCAGGATCAGCGCCACCGGCGCCTGCGTGGTGACGGCTTGCTTGATCGAGCGGTCGGCGATGAATTCGAGCTCGTCGAGCCGGGTGATGGTGTGGTGCTCCAGCGCCAGCGAGTCCAGCACCGGGCGCATGGTGCGGCAGACCAGCGACTGGCCGTAATTGAACTCGCCGAGCGTGCCGCGCTCGGAGACGAACATGATCAGCGGGATCTGGTAGGGCACGGCGAGCGAGGCGAGCACATTGGCAAGTGTGGCAAAGCCGGAGGTCTGCATCAGCACCGCGCCGCGCCGGCCGCCCATCCAGGCGCCCGAGACGATGCCGACGGCCTCCTCCTCGCGCGCGGTGGCAAAGGTGGTGAAGAAGGGATCGGCGTGCAGATTCCTGATCAGCGGCGTCAGCACGCGGTCAGGCACGTATGGGATCAGGCTGATCTCGTTTCGCTTCAGGGTTTGCAGGACGATGCCGTGCCAGCTGTTGTCGCCGGACCCCTGCGTTGCCTGAGTCTGCTGTTCCGCAATCGCCATTGCGTTCTCCCTTGAGCCGCGCGTGCTTCTTGGTTTTGGCCGTCGCGGCGGCCCGCCGAACTTGACGCAGGCAGCGGGATTGTCAACATGTCCGGGCCGGCACCGTGATCTGCGCCAGGCGGCCTGCCATGGCCGGCACCGCAATGTCATATGTGGGCAACGAAAAAGTGGGAGGAAGCACGGAGGGAGCGCGCGCGGCGCCAGGCCTTGCTGATCTCCCGGAGAGCCGGAAGGGTCCTGATGTCCGTCAACAGCAAGCGCGTCGTCTACTCCAATTATTTGGCCAATCCCAACTATGTCGACATCCTGAAGGCGCGGCCCGACGTCCGGCTCGACCGCATCGAGAATGGCAGCGCCGAAGATGTCTATGCACCGCTGCTCTCGGCGGCCCATGTCTACCAGATCGGCGCCGCCCGCGACGAGCTCGCCCCGCATTTCCATGTCGATGCCGCTTTCCTGAAGCGCACGCCGAACCTCCTGCTCGTCTCCAGCAACGGCGCCGGCTTCGATCCCGTCGACGCCGAGGCCTGCACGGAGGCGGGCGTGCTGGTCGTCAACCAGTCCGGCGGCAACGCCCATTCGGTCGCCGAGCATGCGCTGGCGATGATGCTGACGCTGTCCAAGCGCATCATCCAGTCCGACCGCCGCCTGCGCCGGGAGCGCGACGTCAACCGCAACGAGCTCGTCGGCAACGAGGTCGAGCACAAGACCGTCGGCATCATCGGCCTCGGCAATGTCGGCCGCCGCATCGCCGCGCTGTGCAAGGGCCTGCTCGGCATGAAGGTGCTGGCCTACGATCCGTACCTCACGGCCGAAGTCATGGCCGAGCGGGGCGGGGAGAAGGTCGAGCTCGACGAGCTGCTGCGCCGCGCCGATTTCGTGTCGATCTCCTGTCCGCTCAACAAGGGCAGCCGCAACATGATCAGCGTGCGCGAGTTTGCGCTGATGCAGCCTCATGCCTACTTCATCACCACGGCCCGCGGCTTCATCCACGACGAGGACGCGCTGCTCCAGGCGCTGCGCGACAAGCGCATTGCCGGCGCCGGCCTCGACGTCTGGTCCAAGGAGCCGCCGCCGCCGGAGCATCCGCTGCTCCAGCTCGACAACGTGCTGGCGAGCCCGCATACCGCCGGTGTGACGATCGAAGCCCGCCAGAACATGGGCCGCATCGCCGCCGAGCAGGTTTTGGCGACGCTCGACGGCAAGCGCCCGCCGCGCATCATCAATCCCGAAGTCTGGCCCCGCTACGCGGAGCGTTTCAAGCAAGCATTCGGCGTGACGCCGGGGTAGGGACAGCTAGTCTCTCTTCTCGTCATTCCGGGGCGATGCGAAGCATCGAACTATGGTGCGCAATTGCGCACCTGAGAATCTCGAATTCTCAGGTGCGCAATTGCGCACCGTAGCTCGGTCCTGCGAGCCGCCTCGGAATGACGGAACGAAGAAAACCGCGTCCCGACCTTGATCCGCATCAAAATCTCCCTCCCGCATCCGGGCTAAATAGGATTAGAGTGCCGCCGGGGCAGCAGGGAGGTCCCATGTCAACTTATGTCGTCAAGTTCATGAAGGACGTGCTCGGCCAGTACGGCCGGCAGTGCGAAGTCTGCCAGGGCGCGATCGAGATCGACGCTGCCGACGAGGACGAGGCCAGGGAACAGGCGAAGGCCAGGTTCTGCAAGGACCAGGCGTTGCATCACTGGTCCCTGCATGCCGATCGCATCCAGATCAGACCGGCCGATTTTCCGTCCTGAAGCCTATCGGCCGGGAGCCGGCGGCGGCGCGGTTGTGCCGATGCCGAGCGAGCGCTGCACCATCACGGTGTCGGACCAGCGGCCGTGGCGATAGGCGACACCGCACAGAAGGCCAGCGCGGGCGAAGCCGAATTTTTCGTGCAGCGCCAGCGAAGGGGTGTTGTCGGCATCGATATAGCCGATCATCTGGCGGAATCCGGCCGCAGCGCAAGCGTCGATCATTCCCTGGAGCAGCAGCCGTCCGACGCCGCGGCCCAGGTGCTCGTGATGCACGTAGATCGAGTGCTTGGCCGTGTAACGATAGGCCGGACGCTTGCGGAACAGCACCGCATAGGCATAGCCGACGACCTCGCCTCGCAAGGTCGCGACCAGGTGCGGCAGGCGGGCCTGCTTCAGGTTCTTGCGCCGGTCGCGCAGATCGTCCGGGTCCGGCGCGCCGGTTCCCTCGACGTCGCGCGGCACGCCGTTGCGGACGTGGTGGCGGTAGATCGCCAACATCGCCTCGACGTCGGTCTCGCGTGAGGGGCGGACCAGGACAGGCTCGTCGTCCGGGCGCGCAATCGCAGTTTCGTTCATCGGCACCTACTCGGCAACGACATAGGTATAGAGCCCGATACGGCCCTGTGCATCGATCTCTTTGTAGATGCCCTGGATCTCCACCTCGAAGCCCGGAAATGTGTTGAAGCAGGTCTCGAACATCTTGAGGTAATCCAGCATGGGCTTGGCCCGTTCCGTCAGCCGCTCGCCGGGCACGATGGTGGCAATGCCCGGCGGGTAGACCACGAAGGGCGTGGTGGCGATGCGGCCGGCGATCGCTTCGATTGGGAGATAGTCGACGTCGTTCTTGAACAGATAGCGCGCGGCATCGCGGGGCGACATCGCGATCTCAGGCATGTGCTCGGGCTTGAACTGCCGGGCCTGGAGCGCGCTTACGTCGGCAGCGCGGAAGAAGCGGTGCATCTCGCCGCAGAGGTCGCGCAGCCGCACGCCGGCATAGCGTGCCTGCCGCCGCTGATAGAATTCTGGAATCGCGTCCGCCAGCAGTGCATTGTCGTCGTGCAGTCTCTTGAATGCGACGAGGCCGGAGATCAGCGTGCCGGCCTTGCTCGCCTCGACGCCGGGCGTGAGCAGGAAGAGCAGGGAGTTGAGATCGTTCTTCTCGGGGACGATGCGGTTTTCACGTAAGTATTGCGCGACGACCGGCGCGGGGATGCCGTGCTCGGCATAGGCGCCGCTGGCGCGATCGAAGCCGGGAGTGAGCAGCGTCAGCTTGTTCGGATCGGTCATGGCAAAGCCTTCCGCGAGATCGGGAAAGCCGTGCCAATTTGTGTCGGGTGAGAGTTGCCAGAGCGCGGGATTGGTCGCGAGCTCGTCGGTGGAGAGGGTTTCCCACGCGACATTGTGCGCAGCGCCGGGGCGGCTGACGTCGGGGATCGAGACACGATCGGGCACGAAGGGCTCGAAGAACCAGCGCCGATCGGGGCTCTGCTCCTTCTCCTCGAACTCCCGGCGCATCGCGCGGATCTTCTTGCGCAGCTCGATGCCGAGGCGGATCGTGTCGTCCCACAGCACTTCGCCGGAGCGGCCCTTCATCATCTGCGCGCCGACATCGAGTGAGGCGAACAGCGGATAGAACGGCGAGGTCGAAGCGTGCTGCATGAAACTTTCGTTGAAGCGGCGGTGCTCGACACGGCGCTTTTGGCCGCGGATATGGCGGTCCTTGATGTGGATCTGCGAGGCCTGTGAGAAGCTCGCGAGCTGCTTGTGGGTCGACTGCGTCGCGATGATGCCCGGTGCCTCCGGGGGAAGGTTCGCCAGTCCCATGGCGAAGCGGCCGGCATAGAGCGGGTGGAATTTCATGAAGCCGGCCCAGGCCTCGTCGAACAGGATATACTCGCAGAGATGGCCGATCCGCTTCAGGATCATCTCGGCGCTGTGGATCGTGCCGTCATAGGTGCACTGCTCGACCACGGCGACGCGGAACGGCCGCTCCTTGCGCCAGGCGTCCTTGTCCGTGACCAGGGGATGATTGCGGATCGCCTCGCGCAGGGCCTTCTCCTCCAGCAGGTCCCAGCGCATCGGGCCGATCAGGCCCCAGGCGTTGCGGATGGTCGGCACGTAGATCGGAATGCCGCCATTGATCATCAACGCCCCGTGATGGGCAGCCTTGTGGTTGTTGCGGTCGAACAGCACGAGGTCGCCGTCGGTGACGAGGGCGCCGAGCGCGACCTTGTTCGAGGTCGAGGTGCCGTTGAGGACGAAATAGGTCTTCTCCGCGCCGAAAATCTGCGCGGCTTCCTTCTGCGCCCGCAGCGCGGGCCCCTCATGGGTGAGGAGGTCGCCGAGGTCGAGCACGGAATTGTCGAGATCGTCGCGGAACACGGACTCGCCGAGATGCTCGACGAAGACCCGGCCGATCGGGCTGCGGTTGTAGAATACGCCGCCATTGTGGCCCGGACAGGTCCAGAGCTGGTTGCCTTCCTCGGCATAGTCGACCAGCGCACCGAAGAACGGCGTCTTCAGCGTCTCGGCATATTGCTTGAGCCGGCTGATCAAATTCTTGGCGATGAAGGTCGGGGTTTCCTCGGACAGAAAGACATAGCCGTCGATGAAGTCGAGCACCTCGACCGGCAGATCCTCGAAACGCTTGCGCCGGATCAGCAGGATGATCGGAAAGTCGAGGCCGCGGCGCCGCATCAGGTTGATCAGCGACGAGGTCTTGCCCTCCAGGCCCTTCTTGCCCCAATCCACCACCATGCAGCCGATCGCGGCATCGGTCTGCACCGCCATCTCGGCATCCTCCAACTTGCGGGCCCGGACCACCTCGAAACCGGAGCGCTGGATCTCCTCGATGATCTGGTTGAAGCGGACGCCCTCGAGGTCGTCGGCGTCGAACACAGGTGCGGCGAACAGGAAGTTGAAGCGCTTGAAATAGTCCATGTCATATCCCGATGTGCGAGACCGACAGGTCTCTGCACATTCGATGACATTTCGATGACAGCACTCGATCCCCGTCGGGTAGGTTACGATGCCTCATGTAAGCAGCTTGTCGAGCGTGATCGGGAAGTGGCGGACGCGCTTGCCGGTGGCGTGGTAGACGGCGTTTGCGATCGCAGCAGGGACGCCGACGATGCCGATCTCGCCCAGCCCTTTGACGCCCAGTTTGTTGATATGGGCGTCCGGCTCGTCGACGAAGATCACGTTGATGTCGTGAACGTCGGCATTCACGGGAATGTGGTACTCCGCGATATTCGCGTTCATGATCCGGCCGAAACGGTGGTCCATCACCGTCTCCTCGTGCAACGCCATCCCGATCCCCCAGACCACGCCGCCCATGATCTGGCTGCGGCCGGTTTTGGTGTTGATGATCCGCCCCGCCGCAACGGCACTCACGATCCGGGTGACGCGGATGACGCCGAGCTGCTCATCGATCTTCACCTCGGCAAAGACCGCGGAATGGGTATTGCGCGCGTGCTTCTTGTCTTCGTCGAACTGGTTGAGTTTTTCCTTCGTGATGCGCTCGGTCTTGCCGTGGCGCATCGCGTCGGCGACAGGCACTGCACGGCTGTGGTCGCTGATCCGGGCAATGCTGCCGTCGATCAGGACCGTATCGGCCAGCTCGGCGCCGGCGAGCGGCGAGTCAGGCATTTTCCGGGCCAGGCTCAACAGTTCCTTGCGCACCTCCTCGGCCGCGGCAAGCACCGCATGTGCGCTCGAGGCCGCCATCCAGGAGCCGCCTTCGACCGGCGCCTGCGGCAGGGTGGAGTCGGCAAGCCTGACGCTGATGTTCTCGATCGGCAGCCCCAGCGCATCGGCGGCAACCTGCGCCACGACGGTATAGGTGCCGGTGCCGATGTCCGATGCGGCGCAAGACACCTCGGCATGGCCGTTCGACGTCAGTACGATGCGGACCGCGACCGGCATCTGCAGCGCTTCCCACACGCCTGTCGCCATGCCCCAGCCGACCAGTTCGTTGCCGTCGCGCATCGAACGCGGCACGGGATTGCGCCGGCTCCAGCCGAACGCCTCTGCGCCGCGGGCGTAGCATTCGCGCAGCTGCTTGCTGGTGTAGGGCAGGTTTTCGCTCTGGTCGCGATCCGAATAGCAGTTCAGCCGCAGTTCGACCGGGTCGAGCTTGAGTGCGACGGCGAGCTCGTCCATCGCGCATTCGAGCGCGCAGACGCCGGAGGCGGCGCCCGGTGCGCGCATGTCACAGGGCGTGGGAACATCGAGTTGCACGAGCTTATGGGAGAAACGGCTGTTCGGGCTGCTGTAGAGCTGTTCGGCCCAGCCGGTGTCGTTGCGGGCAAAATCCTCGTAGCGCGAGGTCACGGCAATGGCCTCGTGCGTGACGGCGTCGAGCCTACCGTCCGAGTTTGCGCCGAGTCCGACGTGCTCGATGGTCATCGGCCGGTAGCCGAGACCATACATCTGCTGCCGCGTCAGCACCACGCGAACGGAGCGCTGCAGCGCGATCGCGGCGAGTGTTGCCAGCACCACCTGGTATTGCGGCCGCAGGCCTGAGCCGAACGCGCCGCCGACATAGGGCGAGACCACGCGGATATCATCCGGCCTCTTGTCGAGCACGGCGCAGAGAAATTTGTGGACGTTCTGGACGCCTTGCGTCTTGTCGTGCACCGTGAGCTTGCCGCCGCCGTCCCAGACCGCCGTGGTCGCGAACAGCTCCATCGGGTTGTGATGCTCGGTCGGGATGACGTAATCGGCCTCGTGGCGCACGGCCGCTCGGGCAAGGGCCGCTGCGGCGTCGCCTCGCGGCTTGGGCGGTTTGTCCATCTCGGCGGCGGTGCTGCGCTCGCCTTCGAGATCGGTCGCAAAACCGTCGGGCTCATATTCGACCCGTACGAGCGTGGCGGCGAATTTCGCGGTCTCCCAATCCTCCGCGACGACCAGCGCGATCGGCTGACCGTTGAACTTGATCGTGTCGTCATACAGCGGACGCAACGGGGAGCCTTTTTCGGGCGCGACCTCGTCCTTCCAGGCCTCGTCGTTATCCGCGAGCGGCGGACGGTTCGCATGCGTCAGCACGTCCAGCACGCCGCTCACGTTCAGCGCTGCGCTGGTGTCGAGGCGGACAATGCGCCCGCGTGGAATGGTGGCTTCGACCACGAAGCCGTGGACGAGCCCCTCGGCCGCGAATTCGCCGGCATATTTGGCGGCCCCGGTGACCTTGGCCCGGCCGTCGACGCGGGACGTTGGTGTTCCGACATAGGCGGTCATCGGTCCCTCATGCGATCTTCTTGTGAGCCTGCGATTGGGGTGTGCCGCTCGCGGCCTGCGTCAGCGTTCGCACGATGGCGCGGCGCGCCAGCTCGATCTTGAAGCCGTTATGGGCACGTGCGGTCGCGCCCGCCAGCAGCAGATCGGCAGCATGCGAAAAATGATCCACTGTTGCCGCCTGGCCGCGCAGCGCCGCTTCGGCTTCGAGGCTGCGCCAGGGCTTGTGCGCCACGCCGCCAAGCGCGATGCGAGCCTGACTGATCGCGTTACCCTCGAGTTCGAGCGCGGCCGCGACCGAGACCAGGGCAAAAGCATAAGACAGCCGGTCCCGGATCTTCAGATAGCTGTAGTTCCGGGCGAAGCCGAGCGGCGGCAGTTCGATCGCAATGATGATCTCGCCGGTGCCGAGATTGGTGTCGACATGAGGCGTGTCGCCGGGCAGACGATGGAAATCGGTCAAGGCGATGGTGCGCTCGCCGGCGGGCCCGGCGATGTGCACGAGCGCGCCAAGCGCGGCCAGCGCCACGCTCATGTCGGACGGGTTGGTGGCGATGCAGGAGGTGCTGGTACCGAGGATCGCATGGTTGCGATTGAGGCCGTCGAGCGCCGAGCAGCCGCTGCCGGGATTTCGTTTGTTGCAGGGCGTCGCCGTGTCATAGAAATAGGCGCAGCGCGTTCGCTGCATCAGATTACCGCCGATGGAGGCCATGTTGCGCAATTGCGCCGAGGCCCCGGCCAGGATCGCGCCGGCGAGCAGGGGATAGCGCTGTTCGATCACCGGATGGTAGGCGAGATCCGAGTTGGGCACCAAGGCACCGATGCGCAGGCCGCCGTCGGCTGTTTCCTCGAATTTGCGCAGCGGCAGGCGGGAGATGTCGACGAGCCGGGAGGGGCGCTCGACATTCTCCTTCATCAGATCGATCAGGTTGGTGCCGCCGGCAATCAGCTTCGCGCCAGGATTAGCAGCCAGCAGGCGGATCGCGTCAGCAACATCGGTGGCGCGGGAGTACTGAAAATTGTTCATGGCCGTCCCATTGCCTGCTGGATCGCGGCGACGATGTTCGGATAGGCGCCGCAGCGGCAGAGATTTCCGCTCATCAGCTCCCGGATATCGTCGGCATCGCGGGCACGGCCTTCGGCCAAGAGGCCGGCCGCCGAACAAATCTGTCCCGGCGTGCAATAGCCGCACTGGAAAGCGTCGTGGTCGACGAAGGCTTGTTGCAGCGGATGCAGCGTGCCGTCGCTGGCGAGTCCTTCGATGGTGGTGATCTCGGCGCCGTCCTTCATGACCGCAAGCGTCAGGCAGGAATTGACGCGCCGGCCGTCCACCAGCACGGTACAGGCGCCGCACTGACCGTGGTCGCAGCCCTTCTTGGTGCCGGTCAGCGCGAGATGGTCGCGCAAGGCATCCAGCAGCGTGGTCCAGGGGACGAGGTTGAGCGTGCGCGCGACGCCATTGACGACGAGATTGATCGGAACGCGTTCGGCGATCTGATGCGTGGCATTGGCCATGTCGTTTTCCCCGAGGACACTTGTTCCCTGCGACGGAGGCCGAGCCGGAGTCAGGTATGCTGACGCGAGGGCCCGTCCGCCTCCGCTGGCCAATAGCGCCCAACGGACGACCGGCGGCTTGGTTCCAGAGGCGGACTATCCGGGGAAAGCGGGTCAGCGCTTCGCTTCGCCGAACACCACCGTCGGCACCGCGCGATTGACGACCTCGCGGAGCGCGAAGCTCGATTGCACCCGCGCCACGCGCGGCAGGCGCGACAGCTCGGTGCGGTGGATGCGCTCGAAATCCTGGATGTCGCGGGCAAGCACAATCAGGATGTAGTCGTCGGTCCCGGACATCAGGAAGCAGCGCACGACGGAGGGGCATTTCACCACCTCCGCCTCGAACGCCTTCAGCGCCTCGTCACTCTGGCTCTCCAGCGCGATACGGACCAGCACCGTCGTGGTGAGGCCGAATTGCGCGAGATCGAGCGCGGCCTGGTAGCCCTGGATGTAGCCATCGTCCTCCAGCGCCTTCTGCCGCCGCGCCAGCGCGGTGCTCGATAGCCCGACCTTGTTGGCGAGCTCGGTGTGGCTGGCCCGCGCATTGGTGGTGAGTTCCGCGAGGATGGCGAGGTCTTTCCGGTCGAGGGCCAAGGTTTCGTTTCCAGCGTGAAAGGGCATTTTGGCGCCGGAAACCGGCGCGAGGAGGTCGAAGCTAGCGGATATTTGCACGAAACCAAACTGCCGCCATCGCTACGATAGGACCGGAATCAAGGTGCTGGCGGAGGAGTTCAAGATGCGAGTCGGTGTGCCCAGGGAGATCAAGGTGCAGGAATATCGCGTCGGGCTCACCCCCGGCGCGGTTCGCGAATATATCGCGGCCGGGCACCAGGTGACGGTCGAGACCGGGGCCGGCAACGGCATCGGCGCTTCCGACGAGGTGTATCGGCGGGCTGGAGCCAGCATTGCCGAGAACGCTGGCGAGATCTTTGCGACCTCCGACATGATCGTGAAGGTGAAGGAGCCGCAGCGAAGCGAATGGGCCCAGCTCCGCGAAGGCCAGATCCTGTTCACCTATCTCCACCTCGCGCCGGATCCCGAACAGGCCAAGGGCCTGCTTGCCTCCGGCTGCACCGCGATCGCCTACGAAACCGTCACCGACGCGGCCGGTCACCTCCCCTTGCTCGCGCCGATGAGCGAAGTCGCCGGCCGCCTCGCCATCGAGGCCGCCGGCGCCGCGCTCAAGCGGTCGGCCGGCGGCCGCGGCCTGCTGCTCGGCGGTGTCCCCGGTGTGCAGCCGGCGCGCGTCGTCCTGCTCGGCGGCGGCGTGGTCGGGACGCAAGCCGCGCGCATGGCCGCCGGCCTCGGCGCGGAGGTCACCGTGATCGACCGCTCGATTCCACGCTTGCGGGAACTTGACGATCTCTTTGCCGGACGCGTGCGCACCCGTTTCTCGACCATCGAGTCGGTCGAGGAGGAGGTGTTTGCCGCCGACGTCGTGATCGGTGCAGTGCTGGTGCCGGGCGCCAGCGCGCCAAAACTCGTCACACGCGCGATGCTGACATCGATGCGGCCGGGCGCCGTGCTGGTCGACGTCGCGATCGACCAGGGCGGCTGTTTCGAGACCTCGCATCCGACCACGCACGCCGATCCGACCTATGAAGTTGATGGCGTCGTGCATTATTGCGTCGCCAACATGCCGGGCGCGGTGCCGGTGACGTCCAGCCAGGCGCTGAACAATGCGACGCTGCCGTTCGGCCTGTCGTTGGCCAACAAGGGCTTTGCCGCGGTACTGGAAAATCCTCACTTGCGCAACGGGCTCAACGTCCATCGCGGCCGCATCTCCAACAAGGCTGTGGCGGAGAGCCTCGGGCTGGAATTCGCGCCGGCCGGGAGTGGGCTGGCCGCGTAGCGTTTAGTCCGGCCTGCGGTGGCGGCTGCCGAGTGCGGTTTCGATGGTCTCGGGCTTCTCGATGCGTTCGATCAGCACGTCGATGCGATCGCCGCCCCAGAACAGCTCGCCGTTGAACACCATGGTCGGCACGCCGAACACGCCGAGGGCTTCGGCCTCGTCAATGATGCGGTCGTGTTCGGCGCGGGCAGGGCCGTTGACATAAGTTTCGAACTCACTCGCCGAACCGCCGCACGACGTGACGACATCCGTGATGGCTGCGGGATCGTCGATTTCCAGCTCGTGGCTCCAGAACTTGCGAAACACCGTGTTGTGGTAGGAGCGGAAGAAGCCGTGCCGCTGGGCAAACAACATGCCGACACTGGAATAGAACGCGTCGTAGATCCGCCGTGGCCCCTTCATGACGAGCCCCTGAGCATTGGCATAGCGCCGCGCGTCCATATAGGCGTATCGCACTTTGCGCCAGAAATGCGGTGTGCGCTCCTCGACGGTACCCATGAATTCGGCTACGCGCAGCGTGTAGGGTCGCCATTCGAGCTCGACGCCGTGGGCCTCCTCGAGCTCGAACAGACGCTTGTTGGCGACGAAGGCGTAGGGACTCTTGTAATCGGTGTAGATGCGCACGCGTGGCTTCGGCATGGCAATTCTCTCTTTTGAGCTTACGCTTTCGTCAGCCGATACTGCCTCAGATCCGGATCATGCGTCATGCGCCAGTAATCGACAAAGCGCCACGGCATCGCCGAAAACACGCGGCCGCTCGAATTGCGATAGTAGGTGCTCATGCCGGGATGAGTCCAGATCATGGTCGCGTGTTCGGCATCGACCTTGCGGACGTAGTCGTCGAGCACATCCTGGCGGACGTCGATGGCGGCGACGTCGTACTCGATCATGTCGGCCAGGCAGGCCGAGATGTAGCGACTCTGGCATTCCGACTGGAAGATGACGCTGCCGCCATGCGCGGGGCCGGAGTTGGGGCCGAGCATGCAGAAGAAGTTGGGGAATCCAGGCACAGTGAGGCCGAGGAACGCGGTCGGATTGTCGTTGGCCCAAGCCTGCCGCAGATCCTTGCCGTCACGGCCGCTGATGTTGAGGCGTGCGGCCATCTCCGTAACCTTGAAGCCGGTGGCGACCACAATGATGTCGGCGGGGCGTTGCTTGCCGTCGGCGGTGACGATGCCGTTCTGGTCGAAATGGTCGATCGCGTCGGTGACGAGCTCGACATTGTCCCGCCTCAAGGTCTTGAACCAGTTGTTGTCGAGCAGTATGCGCTTGCCATAGGGCGGATAGGTCGGCACGCACTTTTCGATCAGGTCCGGCCGATCCTTCAGCTCGGTGAGGATGAAGTCGGTCAATTCCTGGCGATGCCGGTCATTGCCCTTGTTGACGGCGCGCTCGGGATGCGGCCAGGCCGGATCCTTGCGCAGGAAGGGCAGAAGGCCATCGCCGTAACGCCAGAACATGTTGAAGCGGTACCACTGCATATAGAACGGCAGATGCGCCAGCAGCCAGCGGGCGCCCTCGCTGATCGGGTCGGAATAGCCCTTCACCGGACGCGCCCATTGCGCGCTGCGCTGGTACACCGTGACCGACGCAACGCGGCCGGCGATCGACGGCACCAGCTGCATCGACGTCGCACCGGTGCCGATCACGGCGACATGCTTGCCGTCGAATTTGATATCATCGGACCATAGCGCCGAATGCAGGATCGTGCCCTTGAAGTTCTCCTCGCCCTTGAAGTGAGCGCGCGAGGGATCGTTGAGCTGGCCGATGGCCGAGACCAGCGCGGTCGATTCGAACGTCTCTTCGCCGCTCTTCGTCTTCAGCGTCGAGATCCAGCGCCGCTTGCCTTCATCCCAGCGCGATGAGGTCAGTTCGGTCTTGACGCGCAGATGTTTTCGGATGCCGTATTCGTCCGCGACCTTCAGCAAATAGCCGAGCAGCTCCTCGCGCTGGCAGAAATAGCGCGTCCATGCATTGCCCGAGCCGAACGAGTAGGAATAGGAGTGGTTCGGCGTATCGACGCCGCAACCTGGATAGCGATTGATCCACCAGGTGCCGCCGAGCTCGTCGTTCTTCTCGACGATGGTGTAGGGGATGCCGAGACCGCCGAGCGCGACGCCGAGGGCGATGGCGCAGACGCCCGCACCGACGATCAGGACATGCTGGCCGGCAAGCTTTTCGGCGGTGGGAGGCTTGGTCCATTGCGGCGCACGCGCCACAAATCCCATCTCCTCCCGCATCAGGGGCGCATATTCCGGCGCGACGTTCTCACCGAGGCAGGCGCGCATCATTCTCAGCAGCAATTCGTCGCCGGGATCGGCGATGACCGGTTTCGGCGTGCCGTCAGCAAACAGCCTCACTACCGCCGCGCGGATTTCGTCCCGGATCTCGCGGGGCACCCCGGCTTCGGGATCGGGGATGAGGCGGATGTCACGCTTGGGCAAGTATGGCGGCGCCAGCCATTTCTCGTCGCCGGTCATGTGCACCAGCACCATCAGGAGGCAGCGGATGTCGCCTTCGGCGATTGCAGAGGCGATGTCGAACGGCCCGTGGGGAGATGCGATGTTCATGGCGTTTCCTGATCTCCGGGTGCACTGAAGAGGCCGCGCGTCATCAGCTTGCGATAGGCCGAGATGACGTGGTCAGGCACGGCGGTGACGCCGCCGGCCGAATAGGAATAGCGGCGGCTGAGATAACCGCGCGAGCCCATCAACATGTGGACGATCGCCTCGAATTCCTCATCGCTGTAATCCTCAATCGCGCCCGCTCCTCGCGCGCGCCGCAAGATGCGGACATAAGCGACCGAGATGTTGTCGAGGTGTTTCTGGTAGCCGGCCGGTGCGAAGAACTCGGCCTCGTTGAGGATTCGCAAGAACTCCGGCACCTCGCGGATGAAGTCGAAGAAGGCCGAGAAGCGCGCAATCTCCTGCCGCGCTGCATCCGCGGTGCCGGTGCGGACCCGGATGAACTCGACCATGTCGAGGCCGATCTTCGGCAGGAGCTGATCGAGCAGCTCCTGGCGGTTCTCGAAATGATTGTAGAAGGTGCCCTGCGCGACACCGGCTTCCTCGGTGATGCGGGCCACCGAGGCTTCGGCATAGCCGTGCTTGCCGACGACTTTTGTCGCGGCGTCGAAGATCTTCTGCTTGGTCCAGGCGTTGCGTTCGACGCGGTTGAGTTTTGTGACCTTGGCATTCGCTTGCGTCATTCAGACGTCTCCAGCTCCGCGCGCAGCACGCGCTTGAGAATCTTGCCTGAGGGATTGCGGGGCAGGCTGTCGCGGATGATGAGCTGCTTCGGCACCTTGAAGCTCGCCAGCCGCGTGCGACAGTGCTCGGTGAGGGCAGGAAGCGCGAGGCTGGCGCCTTCGGCCAGCACGACGATGGCGACCGGCCGCTCACCCCAGCGCGGATCGCGCAGGCCGATCACCGCGACCTCGCGCACCTCAGGCAGATCGTAGATGACACGCTCGACCTCGGAGGAAGCGATGTTCTCGCCGCCGGAGATGATCATGTCCTTCTTGCGGTCGGTCAGGTACAGGAAGCCCTCGTCGTCGAGGTAGCCGACGTCGCCGCTGCGGAACCAGTCGCCGAAGAAGGCGGATGCCGTCTTCTCCGGATCCTTCCAGTAGCCGCGCGTAATTTTCGGCCCGCGCAGGCAGATCTCGCCATTGACGTTCGGCGGCAGCTTGTTGCCGACCTCATCGCGGATCTCGATCTCCACATGGGCGATGGCGCGTCCGGTCGAGCCGATCTTCTCGATCTCGCGGCCGGGCTCCATGAACGTGTCGCCGCCGACGGTCTCGGTGAGGCCATAGGCGTCGATGTAGCGCGCGTTGCGGAAATATTCGGAGAAGGCGCGAATGCGCAGCTCCGGCGTCTTCTCGCCGCCGCCGATCGCCCATTGCAGGCTGGAGACGTCGTAGCGGTCGCGGGTGGGGCAGGTGAGCATCGCGGTGGTCATGACAGGCGCGAACCAGGCGGCGTTGAGTCTGTCCTCGGCAATGGCGCTAAGCGCCGTCTCCGGCTCGAAACTGCGCTCGATGCGGATGAAGCCGCCGTGCCAGAGCGCGGCGATGCCAGGCAAATCGAGCGCACCGACGTGATAGAGCGGGCCGACGACGAGCAGCCGTGTTTCTGCGCTGAGGCCGAGCGCAATGGTCTGGTCGGCGGACTTCCAGTAGAAATTATCGTAAGAGAGCATCACGCCCTTGGGGCGGTCGGTGGTGCCCGAGGTGTACATCAGCCGCATCAGGTCGGACGGGGCGCGGACACCCATCGGCGCAGGCGCTGCGTCGCCTGCGAGACGCGTGACGCTTTGCTGCGCGGCCTCGTCGAGTACGACGATCTTCGCGCCCGCTGCATTCGCGGCCAATTCCTCGTCCGCAATCAGTAGCCGCGCGCCGGCATTCCCCGCGATGTAGCCGACCTCGTCGCGGGACAGACGAAAATTGATCGGCAGGAAGACTGCGCCGAGATGGCTGGTGGCAAACACCAGCTCCAGGAACGCCGCGCTGTTCTTCATCAACACGGCCACGACGTCGCCGGCGCCGATGCCCTGCGCGGCGAGCCACCCCGCCACCTTGCGGATGCGCGCATCGAACACCGCGTAGGAAATCTCCTCGCCGCGATATTTCAGCGCAGGCCGCTCCGGCGTGCGCCGGGCATGGAAGGCAATGAAGCTCGACAGGTTGATCATTGCGCGGCTTTCGAGCCGGTTGCCGGCTCCGTCTCCCCTTGGATGAATTCTGACTCATAGTTCATGTTTGGCTTGACGTCACCCCCACCCTCTGAAATTGTTGGGAACACGGGAGACGAAACGATCTCCGACAGGAATTTGGAAACGCCGACCCGACAGAGGGAGGGAAAAATGACGAGAACCCGCACGCCGGGCATCAGCCGCCGTTCAACGCTGGCGCTGATGGGCGCCGGTGCGATGAGTGTTGCCGCGCCATGGGTGGCGCGCGCGCAAGCCAAGACCGTCAAGATCGGCATGCCGACGATTTTGTCGGGCCGCGTCGCGCAGCTCGGCACGTCGTCGCGCAATGCGGTGATGCTGGAGGTCGACAAGATCAATGCGGCCGGCGGTCTCGCGGGCCGCCAGATCGAGATGGTGATCCGGGACTCCAAAGGCCAGCCGCAGGAAGCGGCCCGCGTCGCGCGCGAACTCGTCAACACGGATGGCTGCGAGCTGCTGATCGACGCCGAGGCCTCCTCCGGGGCCTTCGCAGTGCACGAGGTGGCGCGCGATCTCGGCGTGTTCTGCGTCCACACCAATTCGGAAACCTCGGCGCTGACGGCCGATCCGAAGCAGCACATTCCGAACGCCTTCCGCACCGCGCGGCAGGGCGTGCACGACTCCATCATCGGCGGCAGCTACGCGGCGGCGATCGCCAAGACAAAGGGTCTGAAGAAATGGGCGACCTGTTCGCCCGACTATGCCTATGGCCGCGACACCACGGGCGAGTTCACGTTGTATCTGAAGCGCTTTGCGCCCGATGTCGAGATCATCAGCGAATCCTGGCCCAAGCTGTTCCAGCCCGACTACACCGAGGTGGTGACCAAGATCCTCCAGGCCAAGCCGCAGGCGCTGTACTCCTGCCTCTGGGGCGGCGATCTCACCTCCTATATCGACCAGGCCAACATCTACGCGATGTTCGGCCAGATGGAGGTGTTCGCGGTCAACATGGCCGACTACACCGCACTCACCGTGGTGAAGAACCTGCCGAAGGGCATCCACTCCGGCAACCGCTACATCAAGACCTTCCCGGCGACGCCCGAGAACGCGGCATGGGGCGATGCCTACAAGGCCAAGTACAACGAGTACCCGACCAACTGGTCGTGGGAGAACGCGACCGCGGTGATGCTGATGGCGGAAGCTGCGCGAAAGGCCAACTCGGCCGACGGCAAGAAGCTCGCGGAGGTGATGCGCGGCTTGACCATCAAATGCCCGTTCGGCGCCGACGGCACCGTGACCATGCGCGGCGACGACCAGACCTTGATCGGCTACGCGATCGGGTGGGGGACAACGATCCCGCAGGAGCCCTATGTGCCCGAAGTCAAGGCGGGCGACTGGAAGACCATTCTCGAGCTCGAAGCCGAGTGGAAGAAGAGCAAGGGCTACACCTGAGACGACGAAACGGAGGCCGCGAAAGCCGTCTCCGCTTCAACTGCATGATGCCTTCAGGCGCGACGGCATGATCGGCGCGCCGCAATGAAAGTGCTTTCCGTGGATCTCGACGCGCTTGCCGGCTGCCTCTCCAGCTCCGCCTGCCTGGTGACGCAAACCACCAGCGGGCTCATCATCGGCATGCTGCTGTTCCTGGTCGCGGTCGGGCTGACCCTGATCTTCGGCGTGCTCAAGATCGTCAATTTCAGCCACGGCGCCTTCTACATGTTCGGCGCCTATTTCGCGATGACGGCCTACCAGCTCACCGGCAGCTTCGCGCTGGCGATGCTGGCGGGCGCAGCCGGCACCGCCATTCTCGGCCTGGTCTTCGAGCGCGTCTTCATGAGCCGGGTCTATGGCGCCGACGTGCTGATGCAGCTCCTCGTCTGCTACGCCTTCGTGCTGATCTTCGACGATGTGGTGCGGCTGATCTGGGGGCCGGAATTCAGGTCGATGGGCATGCCGGCGGCGTTCCAGGTGATGCCGCTATTCATCGCCGGCGGCGTGGTGCCGCCTTACTATCTGCTGCTGATCGGCGTCGCGCTCGTGGCGGCGATCGTGCTCGGCATCGGATTGTCGCGCAGCCGCATCGGCAAGGTGATCCGCGCCGCCGCGCATAATCCCGGGATGGTCTCCGCGCTCGGCATCAACACTGGGCTGATCTATGGCGGCGTATTCGCGCTCGGCGGCATGCTGGCGGGGCTCGCCGGTGCGCTGGCCGCGCCGGTGCGGTCGCTGACCCCCGGGATGGGATTTTCGGTACTGATCGAGTCCTTCATCGTGACCGTGATCGGCGGCATGGGCTCGATCCTGGGGGCGCTGATCGGTGCGCTGCTGCTCGGGCTGATCCGCTCGTTCGGCTCGCTCGGCTTTCCCCTGTTCACCGAAGGCCTGATGTACCTGTTCATGGTGATCGTGCTGGTCTCAAAGCCCACCGGCCTGTTCGGCAAGGAGGCGGCATGACCGAGCTGGAGGCCGGACGCGCGCGGACGCTGGTGCCCGTGCGCAGCAGCGCGGCGCTTCATCGCTATCGCGACGTGCTGATCGCGCTGCTCGCCTTTGCTGTGCTGGCCAGCCTGCCGCTGTTCACCGGCAGCAAGGCGCTGCTCGATTTCGTCATTCGCTGCTCGGCCTACGGCCTGTTCGCGACCTCGCTCAATCTGCTGGTCGGCTACACTGGCCTGACCTCGTTCGGCCACGGCATGTTCTTCGGCCTCGGCGCCTACAGCTTTGGCCTGATCATGCAGAAGCTCGGCGTGCCGATTCCCGTGGCTTTCGTCGCGACGCTGGCGATCACGGCGATCGTCGCGGCCGTGATCGGCGCGATCTGCGTGCGGCTGAAGGAGATCTACTTCGCCTTCGTTACGCTGGCGTTCCAGATGCTGATCCACTCGACCATCCTGTCCTGGGCGTCCTTCACCGGCGGCGACCAGGGCCTGCGCGGCGGCATTCCGCGTCCCGCATTCCTCGGGATCAATCTCGCCAACCACGTCCATCTCTACATCGCGAGCTGCGCGCTGCTGATCCTCGGCCTGCTCGCGATGCGCCAGATCGCGCAATCGCCGTTCGGCTACACGCTGCGCATGATCCGCGACAATGCCGCGCGCGCAAGCTTCCTCGGTATCGACGTCTGGCGCGCCAAGCTGACGGTGTTCGTGCTGGCGGCGCTGTTCGCGTCGTTGGGCGGCATGGTGATGGCGCTGTTCGTCTCCGGCGCCTATCCGGAGTTCGCCTATTGGACCATCTCGGGCGAGGGCATCTTCATCAACATGCTGGGCGGCGTCTCGACCTTCCTGGGGCCGATGGTCGGCACCGTCCTCCTGCTGCTGCTCAACGACACCGTCACGCGCTTCACCGAATACCACGGCATCGTGCTCGGCGTTGTCATCCTGTTCTTTGCACTCGGCCTGCGCAAAGGCCTTCTGGATTTCGTCGCCGATTGGTTTACGCATCGGCATGAGACAGGCGAGGGGCGCTAGACATGCTGGCAATCCGTAATCTCGCAAAATCCTTTGGCGGCGTGAAGGCGACCAACGACGTCACGCTCGACTTCCCCGACGGTTCGCTCACCGCGGTGATCGGCCCGAACGGTGCGGGCAAGAGCACCTTCTTCAACCTGATCACCGGCGCCCTGAGGCCGGATTCCGGCCAGGTGCTGCTCGACGGCGTCGATCTCGCCGGGCGCTCGCCACCGGAGATCGTGCGTCACGGCATCGGCCGCGCCTTCCAGGTCGCCAGCATCTTCAAATCGCTGACGGTGCAGGAGACCATGCTCGCCGCCGTCAGCGCCGACCAGCGCACCTCCGCGGTTCTGCACAAACGCTTTCCGCTGCCCGAAACGCGCGATCGCGCCGAGCATGTGATGGAGCTGCTCGGCCTTGCCGGCAAGCGCAACCGCACCGCCGCCACGCTGTCGCATGGCGACCAGAAGCTGCTCGATATCGCGCTTGCCTTGGTGCTCGAACCGAAGGTGCTGCTGCTGGACGAGCCGACCGCGGGCATGGGGCCGGAAGAGCGCTGGCGCATGATCGACAAGGTGCGCGAGCTCTGGGAGACGCAAAAGATCACCGTCGTGTTCATCGAGCACGACATGGATATCGTGTTCAAGATCGCGCCCAAAATCGTCGTGCTCTGCTATGGCCGCATTCTGGCGACTGGCACGCCGGACGAGATTCGCAACAACAGCGCCGTGATCGAGGCCTATCTAGGCACCGAACATGCGGGCGCCGCCGCATGAGCGCCGTCGTCATCGAAGTTGCCGATCTCGACGTCTATTACGGCACGAGCCAGATCCTGTTCGGCGTTGCTCTCTCGGTGCGGCAGGGCGAGACCATGGCGCTACTGGGCAGGAATGGTGCCGGCAAATCGACGACGATGAAAGCGATCATGGGCCTTGCGCCGCCGCGGCGGGGCAGGATCAGCCTGCGCGGTGAGGTGATCTCGGGCCAGAAGCCGCACACGATCGCGCGCGCCGGCCTCGGCTTCGTGCCGGAGGATCGGCAGATATTTCCGGAGCACACGGTCGAGGACAATCTCGTCATTGGCAAGAAAAAGGGTCCGGACGGCCAGGACGAATGGTCCATCACGCGCATCTACGAGATATTCCCGCTCTTGGAGCCGCTGCGCCACCGCATCGCGGGGCGGCTCTCAGGCGGCGAGCAGCAGATGCTGGCGATCGCGCGCACCCTGATGGGCAATCCCGCGCTGCTGCTTTTGGACGAGCCGAGCGAGGGACTGGCGCCGATCATCGTGCAGCGGATCGGCGAGCTCTTGCGCCAGCTCCGCAGCATCGGTTCGACCGTGCTGATCGCCGAGCAGAACATGCATTTCTGCCTGGGGCTGGCGAGCCACGCCACGGTCATTGACAAGGGCCAGATCGTCTATGCCGCGGGAATCGACGAGCTGAAGGCCAATGAGGCGATCCGGCGGCGATATCTGGCCCTGTAGCCCGGCGCCGGGGCGTCCAAACCGGCCAAAAGAACAAAACCATTGCCTCGGGGATGCCAGGCGGAAGGAGTTTCCCCGTCGAGGGTCAAAAACGCCAATCGCTTCCATTGCCGTTTGGGGCCGAAACGACGACATTCCATTCAAGATTCGATGGATTGGCGCAAGCTATGGAACGCACTGGTTTCGAACCCTTCGGCGAGCAGCTGGTGTCCGCAACGGACACCCAGCCGAAGTCGCGCGCCTCAAAGCTGCTGCTGCGGGCCGGCACCACGGTGTTCTGGTCCCTGGTCGCCGGCATCGTCCTGGCTCGCGCAGCCTTCTTCGAGCCGGGCATTTATGACGGCTTCAGCCGAGTGGCCTCGCTCGCCAAAAGCCTGATCTTCTAAAGCTGTTTATTTCGGGCTGAGGATAGAACTTCCCTCGGCCCTGATATGCCGAAAACTTATTCCCCAATCAGATCGCCGTGCGTATAAATCTTTCTCCCCTGGGAGAGATTTGTGTCGCAGAATCAAGCATCCAGCCCGGCCGATTCCAAGCCGACCACCGCCATTGGCCGCATGGTCGCGCTGCTCCCCGGCATTCTCCTCTGCGTTCTGGTCGCCGGCGTTTCGGCCCTGCTTGAGCGGGCGGAACTTGGCGTTTTCGAGCATCCCTACGTCGAGGCGCTGGTCATGGCCATCCTGCTCGGGATGGCGCTCCGCAGCTTCTGGAAACCCGCGCCGCGCTGGCAGGCCGGCATCGCCTTCAGCGCCAAACAACTGCTTGAAGTCGCGGTGATGCTGCTGGGGGCCTCGATCAGCTTCGCCGCGATCGCGGCCTCGGGCATCGCGCTGCTGGCATCGATCGCGGCCGTCGTCGTGATCGCACTGTCCATCTCCTTCGGCATCAGCCGCGTGCTCGGCCTGTCGACGCGGTTGTCGATCCTGATCGCCTGCGGCAACTCGATCTGCGGCAATTCCGCGATCGCCGCGGTAGCACCCATCATCGGCGCCACCAACGACGAGATCGCATCCTCGATTTCGTTCACGGCGATCCTCGGCGTGATGATGGTGCTGGGTCTGCCGCTGCTGATCCCGCTGCTGCAATTGTCCGCCACGCAATATGGCATCCTCGCGGGCCTCACCGTCTATGCGGTGCCGCAGGTGCTGGCGGCAACGGTCCCGGCCGGGCTCGTCTCGACGCAGATCGGCACGCTGGTGAAGCTGATGCGCGTGCTGATGCTCGGGCCCGTCGTCGTCGGCCTCTCGCTCGCCGCTTCGCGTTGGCAGACCGGCGCCAAGAAGACCAATGTCGGCTTCTTCCGCCTGGTGCCCTGGTTCATCCTCGGCTTCCTAGCGCTCGCGACCCTGCGCTCGCTCGAGATCGTGCCGGGATCCGTAGTGGCTCCGATAACGCGGATCACGGGTTTCCTCACCGTCGTGTCAATGGCCGCTCTTGGCCTCGGCGTTGACGTGAAGGTGCTGGCCAATGTCGGGGGCAGGGTGACGGCGGCCGTGACGCTGTCGCTGCTGCTGCTGCTCGGCATCAGCATCGCACTGGTGCACTGGTTTAAGTAAATAGAGCGAAGCTGCCGTAGGGTGGGCAAAGGCGCGAAAACGCCGTGCCCACCAAGTATCAGCATTCGTGATGAAAAGGGTGGGGACGCTTCCGCCTTCGCTTTTCGAGCTACGGCGGACAAGTCGCTTTGCCCACCCTACGAGACCGTCATCCGCGTAAGCTGGGCTGGGTAAACTAAATCACATCCGCGAGCGAGTGCCCGTGCAGCTCGATGTTCAGCCCCTGCATGCCCATATCGGTGATCTCGCCGCCCATCGCCTTGATGCTTTCCTCGCGGATCAGCGACATCAGCCCGCGGCGCAGCGCCAGAAACTCCGACGACATCATCATCGATTGCTGGCGCGGACGCTCCAGCGGAATCGGGATCTCCGCCTTGATCGAGCCGGGGCGCGCGGTCATGCAGTAGACGCGGTCGGACAGGAAGATCGCCTCGTCGATGTCGTGGGTGACGAACAGCACCGAGATCTTCAGCCGCTGCCACATGTTGGTGAGGATCTGCTGCATGATGACGCGGGTCTGTGCGTCGAGTGCGCCGAACGGCTCATCCAGCAGCAGCACCTTCGGTCCCGTCGCGAGTGCGCGCACGATGCCGACGCGCTGCTTCATTCCGCCGGAGAGCTTTTCCGGATAGTGCTTCTCGAACGCCTCCAGACCTGCGAGCCCGAGCAGCGTGCGTGCCGCGCGCTCGCGCTGCGAACGCGGCATACCACGCATCTTCAGGCCGAACTCGACGTTCTCCCGCACGGTCTTCCAGGGAAACAATGAATATTGCTGGAACACCATGCCGCGCTCGGCGCTGGGACCGTTGACCCTTTCGCCGTCGACGGTGACGACGCCCGTGGTCGGCTTGAGAAAGCCGGCGACCGCGTTGAGCAGCGTCGACTTTCCGCAGCCGGAGGGGCCGACGATCGAGACGAACTCGCCGGGCTTGACGTGGATCTGGGTATCCGTGACGGCCTGAACCGGTCCCTCGATGCTGTCATAGCTCAGCGAGAAGTTCCTGACGTCGATATGGCCCTGCGGTGCCTTGGTCACGATGTCGCTCATTTCAGCCTCCACGGCATCACCAACTGCCCGGCGCCCCTGATGAGCAGGCTCGATCCCAATCCGAGCACGCCGATCGCGATCATGCCGAGCGCGATGTCGGCATACTGGACCAGCGAATAGGCCTCCCAGGTGAAGTAGCCGATGCCGTACTGCCCCGAAATCATCTCGGCCGCGATCAGCGACACCCAGGCGACGCCCATGCCGACGGTGAGACCGGTGAAGATGTGCGGCAGCGAGGCCGGAAAATACACCTCGCGGAAGATCGAGCGTTCGCGCGCGCCGAGACATTGCGCGGCGCGCACCAGCACGGGATCGACCAGCGACATGCCGTGCAGCGTGTTGATCAGGATTGGGAAGAACGAGCCGAGGAAGGTGATGAAGACGATGCTCTGCTCGTTGGTCGGCCACAGCATGATCGCCATCGGCACCCAGGCAATCGCCGGGATCGGTCGCAGCACTTCCGCGACCGGGAAGATGATCTCATGGACAAGCTTGAAGCGGCCCATGATCAAGCCGAGCGGCACGCCGACGATCGCGGCCAGCGAGAATCCGACCAGGATACGCCGGCAGCTCAGCAGAATGTGCATCAGGAATTTGGGATCGTGCATCGCCTTGGTGAAACTCGCATAGACCGCGAGCGGCGAGGGCACGTTGGTGAAGCGCACGAAGAACACGACGCGATAGGTCGTGAGCAGGTGCCAGAGCAGTAGGAAGACGAGCAGGGAAATGATACCGATCGCAGTCGCGCGCAGGCCGCCTCGGTTGAGCCGATACCAGCGTAGCGCAAGCGTGGCGAAGGAGGGCGGTGGCGTGGGCGTCGTAACGGCGGGCAGGGGGTCCGCCTCCGCAATTGCCGACATGCTGTCCTCGGAATGTCTGACGAGGGCGGGGCTGCTCACGTCTTGCCTCCGCCGACCGCCGCCTTCACCGCGTCATCGAAGCCGAGCACCTTGCCGCTGATCTTGGCCGCGTAGGCTTCGGCGTCCTTCTTCAGCAGGAACGGGACGACCTCGCCATTGCCGGCCGCGAAGAAGGCCTGGTCGGCGAACAGCTTGATGCCACGGGTGGTATCGAAGACATAGGCGACGTTGATCTTCTTGCCCTTGGCCTTGAAATCGGCATAAGCCCCTAACGTGCAGCTGGCCGACGAGAAAGCCAGGATCCCGGCATCGTCGACCCAGACCTCACCAGCCTTGCGCGGATCGGCAATTGGCTTTTTGCAGAACGCATCTTCTCCGGCAATTTCGTAGTTTTTGGTGCTCGCAAGCTGGGCATCATAGTCGAGCTTCATCTCGGCATAGGCTCTGCGGATGTAGCTGTCATCGACCCACTTTTTCGGATCGAACTCCTTCATGCGGCCGAGATTCTGCAGCACTTTGACGTCGGTCGCGGCCGCTTCGATCAGCGCGGGCTTCACCGTGGGATCCGTGGTCATGTTGCCGCTGGGGCCGAGGAAGATGTAGACGACTTCCTTGTTGATGCCGGTCCATTCCTGGATCTTTTCGGCAGCGAGCTTGGGATCGTCGCGCAGCCACTGGTTGGCGGCTATCACGGCCTTGAAATATGCGACGACGACTTCCGGATATTTCTCGGCGAAGTCGGTGCGGACGACGATGCCGTGGAAGGTCGGCAGATTGGTCTCGACGCCGTCGAAGATCTTTCGCGCGAAGCCGCGGAAGGGCAAGAGCTCGGCGAACGGAACGAAGTCGGCATGCGCGTCGATCTTCTTCTCCTGGAGGTTGGTCGAGCCAACCTCCGGGCTCTGGCTGACCAACTGAAAGAAGTCGGACGCGTAGCCGCGGTCCTGCATCGCCTTCAGTACCATACCGTGCGCGGCGGAGCCGAAGGGCACGCTGACCAGCTTGCCCTTGAGATCGGCGAGATCGTAGTAGGGCGAATCCTTGTGGACGACCATGCCGTTGCCGGAGCCGGAGAGGCTGTAGGCGGCGATGCCGATCAGGCGGCTCTTGCTTTCCGGATTGCTGTCGAAAGTGAAGCCGTTCACGATCAGCGGATAGTCGCCCATCATGCCGATCTGCAGCTTGTTCGCCATCATCGCGTTGGTGACGGGCGGGCCGGAGGTGAAATTCTGCCACTCGAGCTCGAATTTGATGTTGGCGTATTTGCCCTCCTTCGGCAGGTATTTCTCGAGGAGGTGCAATTGGCGGATGACGACGCCGGCGGTCACGGTGTTGGTCGTGGTGTCCTGCGTTCCGATACCGAGCGTGACTGTTTCCGCCGAAGCCGGCTGCGCAAGGAGAAGCGCCAGCGACGTCACCGACATCGCGATCGAGAGCGTGGGAAGATGGCGGACCATTCTCATCCTCATTCCGTTGGATGTGCTGTGGTTGCCATGATCGGGTGAGGGCACCGGCAGGGCAAATCCGGAATGATGAGCGCAGTCGATTAGTTGCCGGGAAAAGCTGATTGCATACTCCTTGGGCAGTTCTGCACTATAAAGCCGCTTGCCTGTGCACCGGCGCAGGTCGCTGCCCTCCTCTAGTCAGCCCCTTGGCCGCGCATCTCCTCCAGCACGTCGGGCCGGCAGACCACGATCTGCGACCGCTTGGTGACGACGATTCCCTTCTCCTGCATGCGCTTCAGGCTGATCGTGACCCATTGTCGGGTGGCACCGACCATGTGGGCGATGTCGGCATGGGTGAAGGCGGCCGCGATCACCCGCCCGTCGGCATCCTCGACGCCGTAGAGCTCGACGAGATGCAGCAGCAGGTGTGCGAGGCGCTGCGTGATCGAACGTGTTCCCAGCATCTGGGCCAGCGCCGAATAGCATTTGCCCTTGAAGGTGAGGCCCTCGATGAGCCCGATCGCGAGATTGGGGATCTCGACGGCAAGCGACCGCAACTCTTTTCCGGGCAGGTGCACGACGCTGCAATTGCTGGATGCGACTCCGGACCATTGATGCACGGTGCCTTCGAACACTTCGGGCCCGCCGACGAAATTGCCGACATGCCAATAGGCCAGCGTGATCTCGCGCCCGAGCGGCGAGGTATAGAACACCCGGATACGGCCGCTTTCGATCAGCCAGATGCCGTCATGCTTGCCGCCCTGGCTGAACAGCGTCTGGCCGCGGTTGAGCACCTTGCGGCGGCCCTGCTTCAGCACCAGCTCGCGTTCGCGCTGGCTGAGCTTGTCCATCAGCGGCGGCGGCCCGCCGATCCATTGCTGGTTTTCGGTGAGCAGCAGGGAGGAGCCACCGGCAGGCCGGACTGCCGGGGGAACCGCCCCGCGAACCACATTGGCCGCCTGCAACATCATGCGCCTCCGGAACGTTGAAACCGTTCTAAAGAGGAGCAATGTCCGTGCCAGTCGGGGTTGGGGCCACCCACTCCGCTGTCATCGCCCGCGAAAGCGGGCGATCCAGTATTCCAGAGACGTTAGTGGGGTACGGAGAAGCCGCGGCGTACTGGATTCCCCGCCTTCGGGGAATGACGGCGGAGACGGTGGAGCGATTTGGTCCTATCGCCCCGCCAGGCTCAGCAAATACGCCTTGGGGTAAATCCCCCGGTTGTGCCCATCCGAAAACGAGATGTTCAGCCCATAACCGAGGTCACCGATCTCGACGATGGCAATGCCCGGAAACGCTTCAGGGAAGCGGCCGTCGAAGCGGGCGCGGGTGCAGTGGGCGCATTTGCAGGAGAGGCGGAGCTTTTCGGCAGGCAGGCTCAACGCGTCATCCTGCGTGGTGCGGACGAGGAGCGTCGCGAGATCGGCGCTTGCTTCGTAGTCTCTCACTGTTGGTACCACCAGGGTCATGGTCGTGAGGAGCCTCCGACGTCTTTCTACGTTGGCGCGGACGCGCGCGAATAGCAACTAATTGCCGGTCTCGGCAGCGGCAGTGCCTGCTCTTCAGCCACCACCTGCAAAATGTGAAACTAATCGACCGGAAATTTCACTTCCGAATTGCCGGACTCTGCTCTCTCCGAAACCTTGTGCGCCATCGAGAAGGAGAGACCATGAGCGCATTTCAGCAGGAAACGGTTCTGTCGGTCCGGCACTGGACCGACTCCCTGTTCAGCTTCACCGCGACGCGCGATCCCGGCTTCCGCTTCCAGAACGGCCAGTTCGCCATGATCGGACTCGAGGTCGAGGGCAAGCCGTTGATGCGGGCCTACAGCATGGC
Source organism: Bradyrhizobium cosmicum (assembly GCF_032290525.1). Classification (GTDB taxonomy): domain Bacteria; phylum Pseudomonadota; class Alphaproteobacteria; order Rhizobiales; family Xanthobacteraceae; genus Bradyrhizobium; species Bradyrhizobium cosmicum_A. The sequence goes on from NZ_JASXTA010000001.1 coordinate 117,610, forward strand.
CAGCGCCAATCACGAGGAGGCGCTCGAATTCTTCTCGATCAAGGTGCAGGACGGCCCGCTGACCTCGCGGCTCCAGAAGATCCGGGAAGGCGACATCATCCTGGTCGGCCGCAAGGCGACTGGCACACTGATCACCGGCAACCTCATTCCGGGCAAGCGCCTGCTGCTGCTCTCGACCGGAACGGGGCTCGCACCATTCGCCAGTTTGATCAAGGATCCCGACGTCTACGAGAATTACGAGGCCATCGTGCTGGCCCATGGTTGCCGCCAGGTCTCCGAGCTTGCCTATGGCGAGCACCTCGTCGAAGGCCTGCGCAACCACGAATTCTTCGGACCCTTGATCCGCGACAAGCTGGTCTACTACCCGACCGTCACCCGCGAGCCGTTCCGGAACCGCGGCCGCATCACCGATTTGATCGCTTCGAACCAGATGTTCGACGACATTGGGCAATCCGGCCTCGATATCGAGACCGACCGCATCATGCTGTGCGGCAGTCCGGCGATGCTGGAGGAGCTCCCGGCGATGTTTTCCGCGCGCGGTTTTGCCGAGGGCAATCACAGCCAGCCCGGCCATTTCGTCGTCGAAAAGGCCTTCGTCGAGCGCTGAGGACAAATCGGTCTCCGGCGACAACTAATTGCTATCGCCGGAAAGCCCCCTGAACAAATCTGATGCAAAGGCGCCGGGTCTGCCGGCGAACCAGGAGCAAGCGATGGCACTAGATCAGATCGTCGACGGACTTTCGGAGGTCTCCTGCGATGTGCTGGTGATCGGCGGCGGCACTGCCGGCCCGATGGCAGCACTCAAGGCGAAGCTGAAGAACCCGAAGGCCAATGTCGTCCTGCTCGAGAAGGCCAACGTCAAGCGCTCCGGCGCGATCTCGATGGGCATGGACGGGCTCAACAACGCCGTCATCCCCGGCTACGCGACGCCGGAGCAGTACACCAAGGAAATCACCATTGCGAATGATGGCATCGTCGATCAGAAGGCGGTCTATAAATACGCGCAGAACTGCTACAAGATCATCGAAGAGCTCGACAGTTTTGGCATCCGCTTCCTGAAGAACGAGAACGGCGACTACGCCGTCAAGAAGGTGCATCACATCGGCACCTACGTGCTGCCGATGCCGAACGGCGAGACCGTGAAGAAGGCGCTGTACCGTCAGCTCCGCCGCGCCCGCATCCTGATCTCCAATCGCTACATGGCGACGCGGCTGCTGAAATCTGCCGACGGCCGCATCGCCGGCGCGATCAGCGTCAACACCCGCACCGCCGAGATCCTAGTGATCAAGGCCAAGGCCGTGATCCTCTGCATGGGCGCGGCCGGCCGGCTCGGTCTGCCGACCTCCGGCTACATGTTCGGCACCTACGAGAACGCCGCCAATTCCGGCGACGGCTACGCCATGGCCTATCACGCCGGCGCCGCGCTGGCGAACCTCGAATGCTACCAGATCAACCCGCTGATCAAGGACTATAACGGCCCGGCCTGCGCCTATGTCGCCGGTCCGTTCGGCGCCTTCACCGCCAACAACGAGGGCTCGCGCTTCATCGAATGCGACTACTGGTCGGGCCAGATGATGCTGGAATTCTACAACGAGCTGCTGTCAGGCAAGGGCCCGGTGTTCCTCCAGCTCAAGCATCTCCATCCCGACACCATTTCCGAGATCGAATCCACGCTCCATAAGGTCGAGCGTCCGACGCGCGGCCTGTTCCAGCAGGGGCGGGGCGTGGACTACCGCAACGAGTCGATCGAGATGCACATTTCCGAGATCGGCTTCTGCTCCGGCCACAGCGCCTCCGGCGTGTTCGTCGACGACAATGCCCGCACCACGGTGCCTGGCCTCTACGCCGCCGGCGACATGGCGAGCGTGCCGCACAACTACATGCTCGGCGCCTTCACCAACGGCTCGGTCGCCGGGATCGACGCGATGGAGTTCGCCGACAACCACGACTTTGCTGAGTTCGATGCGCAGGACGTGGCCAAGGAGCGCGACCGCGTGCTGGCGCCAACGAAGCGCGAGGACGGCATTCCGCCGAACCAGGTCGAGTACAAGACCCGCCGCCTCGTCAACGACTATCTCCAGCCGCCGAAGGTCACGCGCAAATACGAGCTCGGCATGCGCCGCCTCGCCGAGACGCGGCAGGACATGCAGGAGCATATGATCGCCCGCAACGCGCACGAGCTGCTCCGCGCCCTCGAAGTGCAGTCGATCATGGACTGCGCCGACATGGCGGTGCACGCCTCGCTGTATCGCGAGGAGAGCCGCTGGGGCCTCTACCACTGGCGCACGGATTTCCCGGAGAAGGACAACGAGAACTGGTTCTGCCACACGCTGCTGAGCCAGCAGAACGGCAAGATGACCAGCGAGAAGCGGGCGGTGGAGCCCTATGTCGTGCCGATCGCGGACGACGAGAAGGACCTCTACGACAAGCAGCGCATCCGCGCCACCGCCTGACCCACCAGAATATAGCAAACAGGAGACTCTTGATGCCTCTCGCGTCCTATCAGACATCGGTTCCGGTGGTCGTCGACGACGCCAAATGCATTGCCGACAAGGGCTGCACCGTCTGTGTCGACGTCTGTCCGCTCGACGTGCTGCGCATCAGCGACATGACCGGCAAGGCCTACATGGCCTATGACGAATGCTGGTACTGCATGCCCTGCGAAGCCGATTGTCCGACCGGCGCCGTCACGGTCAACATTCCCTATCTGCTGAGGTAGTCATGTCGAGCCCGTTCGAATCCTACGACGATCTCGACGACGCCGACGAACGGCTGCAGGCCGCCGATCCGGGCGAGCGCCGCGTTGCCATCATCGCGCTCGGCCATTCCGGCGATCCCGCAGCCATTGGCCATCTCGCCAATTTGGTCGCCGATCCCGACGCCGGCGTGCGCCAGCAGGTCGCGATGGCGCTCGGCGAGTTCGACGGGCCGGAGGCGGCGGCTGCGCTGGTCAAGCTGCTGGTCGATCCTGAGAGAATCGTTGCGTCCGCTGCGGCCGACAGCATGGCGGAGTTCAAGGATCCGGCCTGTGCCGAGATCATCCTGCCGCTGGTCAAGCACGCCCACGCCTTCGTCCGCATGGGCGCATTGCGCGCGCTCAAGGAGCTGCGCTGCAAGGACACGTTGAAGCCGGCGCTGGAGGCGCTCCAGGATTCGGACGCCGCCGTGCGCGTGCAGGCGATCGGTGTGATCGGCTTTCTCAAGCTGGAAGAATCCATTCCAGCGCTCACCGCGCTGATCAACGACCCCGATGCTCATGTGCGCCGCGCCGCCGTGAGCGCGCTGGCATTCTCGCACTTGAAACCCGCGGCCGAGATGATCACGCGCGCGTTGAAGGATTCGGACTGGATGGTGCGCGAGATGGCCGCGGAAACGCTGGGCCTCAACGTCAACGGGTCGATCGCCGCCGACCAGCTCATCGCTTCGCTCGGCGACGAATTCTGGCAGGTGCGGCTGAAGGCGATCCGCAGCCTTGGCCGGATGAAGATCGAACGCGCGGTGCGCCCGATCGGCAATTGCATCAATCACGACCAGGCCAATTTGCGGAAAGAGGCGGCTGCTGCGCTCGGCGAGATCGCCCACCACGACGGCGAAGCGTTCCTCGCCGTCATCGCCGATGATCCCGATCCTGAGGTGCGCAAGAACGCGCGCTGGGCGTTGCAGCAGATCGCGGCTCGCAAGGCGCGGGCAGGGGCATAGCGGCTCTTCGCTGCCGGTCTGGACTTCCACTGTCAGACGTTTATTGGTCTTCGCCAATGGGATCGGCGGCTTGCGAACGCGGCCGGTCCGAAAAACAGCGAGGACGCCGGCCATGACGACATTGACTGTGAAGGACCTTCTCCCCGAGGATGGAACGAAGGGAACGCTGGTTGGCCGCGTCTGGCTGCCGGAGGCGAACGGCCCGGCCGTGGTCGCCGTGCGCGCCGACGGCGTCTTCGACGTCACCGCGAAATTCCCGACCGTCAGTGCGCTTTGCGAAGAGGACCATCCGGCCAAGGCGCTTGCCGCGACCAGGGGCGAGCGCATCGGTGATCTCGAAGCGATCGTCGCCAATACGGCCCCGGATGGGCGCGACTCCAGGAAGCCCTGGCTGCTCGCACCGGTCGATCTCCAGACGCTGAAGGCTGCCGGCGTCACCTTCGCCATCTCGATGCTGGAGCGCGTGATCGAAGAGCGCGCCAAGGGCAATCCGGCTTCGGCCGAAGCAATCCGCAAGGAAGTGACGCGGTTGATCGGCGACGATCTGTCGAAGCTCAAGCCGGGCTCGGACCAGGCGATGCACCTGAAGCAGGTGCTGATCGATCAGAACGCCTGGAGCCAGTATCTCGAGGTCGGCATCGGTCCCGATGCCGAAGTGTTCACCAAGGCGCCGACCCTGTCCTCGGTCGGCACCGGCATGGATGCCGGCCTGCATCCGAAATCGACCTGGAACAACCCCGAGCCCGAGCTCGTGCTGTTCGTCTCGAGCCGCGGCAAGATCGTCGGCGGCGCGCTCGGCAACGACGTCAATCTGCGCGACTTCGAGGGCCGTTCGGCGCTGCTGCTGTCAAAGGCCAAGGACAACAACGCCTCCTGCGCGATCGGCCCGCTGCTGCGCCTGTTCGACGACACCTTCACGCTCGACGACGCGCGCAAGCTCGACATCAGCCTGAACGTGAAAGGGGCGGATGGCTTTGTCCTCGACGGCCATTCCTCGATCAGCAAGATCAGCCGCGATCCGACCGACCTCGTCGAGCAGACCATCGGCAAGGTGCATCAATATCCTGACGGCTTCGTGCTGTTCCTCGGCACGATGTTCGCCCCCGTCAAGGATCGCGATGCGCCGGGGCAGGGCTTCACCCACAAGCGCGACGACATCGTCACCATCGCCGCGCCCCAGCTCGGCAAGCTGGTCAACCGTATGCGCACCAGCGACGAGTGCGAACCCTGGACCTTCGGCATCGGCGCGCTGATGAAGAATCTGGCGCAGCGGAAGGTGATCTAGAGCCGGCTTTTCCTCACGTTGCCTCGCCGACAGCGGGCGATTGCACAATCGAAATCAGTAGAACGTCGTCATGCCCGGGCTTGTCCCGGGCATCCACGTTCTTTGTCCCGCATGGCAAGGCCGTGGATGGCCGGGACAAGCCCCGGCCATGACGATGTGGCGCTGGCTATGCTCGTTCATCTCCCCGTTGCATCCGCGGAACAAAATCGCGCTGGGCGTGTCATACGATGGCCCCCTGCCTGCCTTCGCGCCCAAACCCAGAATAGTCAGATAATATGACTAGTCGGAACCAAACTTCCGTGAAATAGTCCCTCCCGCTGCCCGGAAAGGGCGTTCTCGGGTGCCATGCTACCAACGGCGCCCGAGATAAACACTTGGGAGACACGCCTGATGACCCCTAAAGCCCTCTTTGCGGCCTGCGCCACGGCCGCGTTGTTGCTCGCGCTGCCGGCCAGTGCCGCCGAGCTCACCATCGGCTTCTCGCAGATCGGATCGGAATCCGGCTGGCGCGCGGCCGAGACTTCGGTCTCCAAGCAGGAAGCCGCCAAGCGCAAGGTCAACCTCAAGATCGCCGACGCCCAGCAGAAGCAGGAGAACCAGATTAAGGCGATCCGCTCCTTCATCGCGCAGAACGTCGATGCGATCTTCCTCGCGCCCGTCGTCTCGACCGGCTGGGACTCGGTGCTGAAGGAAGCCAAGGAGGCCAAGATCCCGGTCGTGCTGCTCGACCGCGACATCGATCCCTCCGGCAAGGAGCTCTATCTCACAGCCGTGACCTCAGACAGCGTGCACGAGGGCGCGGTCGCCGGCGACTGGCTGGCCAAGACCGTCGGTGCCAAGGCCTGCAACATCGTCGAATTGCAGGGCACGGTCGGCGCCAGCGTCGCCGCCAACCGCAAGAAGGGCTTTGACACCGCCATCGCCAAGCATGCGAACCTGAAGGTGGTGCGCAGCCAGACCGGCGACTTCACCCGCGCCAAGGGCAAGGAAGTGATGGAAAGCTTCATCAAGGCGGAAGGCGGCGGCAAGTCGATCTGCGCGGTCTACGCGCACAATGACGACATGATGGTTGGCGCCATCCAGGCGATGAAGGAAGCCGGCCTCAAGCCGGGCAAGGATATCCTCACCGTCTCGATCGACGCGGTCCCCGACATCTTCAAGGCGATGGCCGCCGGCGAAGCCAATGCCACGGTCGAGCTGACGCCGAACATGGCGGGACCCGCGCTCGACGCGATCGCGGCCTTCAAGGCCAAGGGCACGGTTCCGCCGAAATGGATCCAGACGGAGTCCAAGCTCTACACCGCCGCCGACGATCCGCAGAAGATCTACGACAGCAAGAAGGGCCTCGGTTACTGAGGCAGGGACTTGCGCCGTCGGCGGTTGTCCGGCGGCGCTCCCTTCGTGGTCGCTGCATAAACGAGTATGTTGGGCGTCCGCATCGTCCGCGGGCGCCGGTGGGAGTGACGTCTCAATGGAGAACAGCCCGGATCCTGCTTCGCCCCTGCTGGAGATACGCGGGATCAGCAAGAGCTTCGGCGCGGTGCGTGCGTTGCAGGAGGTCGACTTCACGCTTCGCGCCGGCGAGATCCATGCGCTGCTTGGTGAGAACGGCGCCGGCAAGTCGACGCTGATCAAGGTGATCACCGGCGTGTTCCCGCGCGATGCCGGTATCGTCAGGCTCGGCGGCGAAGCGGTTGCGCCGCGCTCGGCCAAGGCCACGCTTCAGGCCGGCATTGCGACGGTCTACCAGGAGGTCAATCTGCTGCCGAACCTCTCGGTGGCGCAGAACCTGTTTCTCGACCGCCAGCCGATGCGCTTCGGCATCGTGCGGCAAGGCGAGATGCGACGCCGCGCCAAGATGCTGCTCGCGGATTTCGGCCTCGACATCGACGTCGCCGCGCCGCTTGGCAATTATTCGGTGGCCATCCAGCACGTCACCGCGATCGCGCGCGCGGTCGATCTCTCCGCGCGCGTGCTGATCCTGGACGAGCCGACCGCGAGCCTCGATCGCCACGAGGTCGAAATCCTGTTCGGCATCATGCGCCAGCTCGCGAAACGTGGCATCGGCATCGCCTTCGTCAGCCACTTCCTCGACCAGGTCTACGAGATCTCCGACCGCATCACCGTGCTGCGCAACGGCCGTCTGGTCGGCGAGCGCGAGACCGCCTCGCTGCCGCGCCTCGAGCTGATCCGGATGATGCTCGGCCGTGAGCTTGCGGAGACGACGAGCGTCCGCGCGGCAACGCGCGAGCATCAGGCGCGCGAAGTCTGCGCGAGCTTCGCGAATTACGGCAAGATCGGCTATGTCGCGCCGTTCAATCTCGAATTGCGCCATGGCGAGGTCGTCGGCCTTGCCGGCCTGCTCGGCTCGGGCCGCACCGAGACGGCGCGGCTGGTGTTCGGCGCCGAGCGCGCCGATCGCGGGCAGGCGAAAGTGGAGGGCGCGCCCGTGCGGCTCCAGTCGCCGCGCGACGGCGTGCGTCACGGCTTCGGCTATTGTCCGGAGGAGCGCAAAACCGACGGCATCGTCGCCGAGCTCACCGTGCGCGAGAACATCGTGCTGGCGCTCCAGGCCAAGCGCGGCCTGCACAGGCCGTTGTCGCGCCGCGAGCAGGACGAAATCGTGCGCCGCTACGTCAAGATGCTCGACATCCGTCCGCCCGATCCGGAGCGTCCCGTCGGGCTGTTGTCCGGCGGCAATCAGCAGAAGGTGCTGCTGGCGCGCTGGCTTGCGACCTCGCCGCGGCTCCTGGTGCTGGACGAGCCGACCCGCGGCATCGATGTCGGCGCGCATGCCGAGATCATCCGCCTGATCCGCGAGCTCTGCGACGACGGGCTGGCGCTGCTCGTGATTTCCTCCGAGCTGGATGAGATCGTGACCTATTCGGACCGCGTTATCGTGCTGCGCGACCGCGCCCATGTCGAGGAGCTCGCGGGCGAGGCGATCGACGTCGGCAACATTCTGGCGGCGATCGCCGCCGATGGTGCCGCCGCAGCACATGAGGGCCGGGCATGACAGCGCTGTTGCCGCGCCGCGGCCTCGCCCAGATCCTTGCTCTGATCGTCATTCTCGCCGTCGACCGCGTGGTGTCGCCGCAATTCTTCGATCTGCGCCTCCAGGACGGCCGCCTGTTCGGCAGCCTGATCGACGTGCTCAACCGCGGCACGCCGGTGGCGCTGCTCTCGCTCGGCATGGTGCTGGTGATCGCGACCCGCGGCATCGATCTGTCGGTCGGCGCGGTGATGGCGATCTGCGGCGCGATCGCGGCGAGCCTCGCCGATAGCCACGGCCTGCCTGTCGTTCTTGCGGCGGCACTTGGTGCCGGGCTCGTCTGCGGATTGTGGAACGGCTTTCTCGTCGCCGTGCTCGGCATGCAGCCGATCGTCGCGACGCTGATCCTGATGGTCGCAGGGCGCGGCATCGCCCAGCTCATCACCGAAGGGCGCATCGTGACGTTCTCTTCGCCAGATCTGGTCTGGCTCGGCAATGGGTCCATCCTTGGCCTGCCGGTGCCGGTGGCGATCGCACTGGGGATGCTGATCCTCACCGCCGCGGTGGTGCGCGGCTCGGCGCTCGGGCTGCTGATCGAGGCGACTGGCGGCAATGCGCGGGCGAGCGAGCTCGCGGGCGTCGGCACGCGTGCGATGATCCTGGCGGTCTATGTCTGGTGCGGCATCTGTGCCGCGCTCGCCGGCGTGATCGCGGCGGCCGACATCATGGGCGCGGATGCCAACAATGCCGGCCTCTGGCTCGAGCTCGACGCCATCCTCGCCGTCGTGATCGGCGGCACCTCGCTGTTCGGCGGCCGCTTCAGCCTCGTGCTCGCCGTGCTCGGCGCGCTGATCATCCAGACCATGAACACCGGCATTTTGCTGTCGGGCTATCCGCCCGAATTCAACCTGCTGGTCAAGGCGGTGGTGGTGCTGGCTGTGCTATTGCTGCAATCGCCGAAGCTGTCCGGCATCGCCGGCGCGATGGCGTGGCTGCGGAGGACGAAAGCATGAAAGGGCTGCCGCCCGTCCTGATCACGGCCATCGTTCTTGTCGCAGGCTTTGCGCTCTGCGCCGTGCAATTCCCCAACATCGCCTCGACACGCGTGGTCGGCAATCTCCTCACCGACAGCGCCTTCCTCGGCATCGTCGCCACCGGGATGACCTTCGTCATCATCTCCGGCGGCATCGATCTGTCGGTCGGCTCGGTGATCGGCTTCACCACCGTCTTCGTGGCGCTGGCGATCGAGCGCTGGGGCGTGCCGCCGCCGGTCGCCTTCGCCGCGATCCTCGCGCTCTCGGCGGCCTTCGGGGCTGCAATGGGCGCGGTCATCCATGTCTTCGATCTGCCACCGTTCATCGTGACACTGGCCGGCATGTTCCTCGCCCGTGGCGCGAGCTTCCTGCTCTCGACGGAATCGGTGCCGATCACCGCGCCGGTCTACTCGACCGTGTCGGACTTCGCATTGCGGATGCCCGGCGGCGGACGGCTGACGGCGATTGCGATCATCATGCTCGTGATCGTGATCGGCGGCGCCTTGCTGCTGCAGCTCACGAGGTTCGGCGCCAATGTGTATGCGCTCGGCGGCAGCCGGACGACGGCGAGCTTGATGGGCGTCGCGGTCGGCAAGATGACGATCAAAATCTACATGCTGTCGAGCCTGCTCGCGGGCATCGCCGGCATCGTCTTCTCCTTCTACACCAGCGCCGGCTACTCGCTCTCGGCCGTCGGCGTCGAGCTCGACAGCATCGCCGCGGTCGTGATCGGCGGCACGCTGCTGACGGGCGGGCAGGGCTCGGTGATCGGCACCTTCCTCGGCGTGCTGATCCAGGGCATGATCCAGACCTACATCAATTTCGACGGCACGCTGTCGAGCTGGTGGACCAAGATCGCGACAGGTGTGCTGCTGTTCGCCTTCATCGCCTTGCAGCAGGGGCTGGTCGCGCTGGCGCGCCGGCCCGCGGCGAAACGCCCGGGAGCTGCCACATGACCTCACGCATCGTCGTCATCCCGACCCGGCGGGCCCACTCCAACCATGCGGAGGTCGCCCGGTCGATCGGCGTCGACATCATCGCGGGCCGCTACGCGGAGGGAACGCGCCTGCCGGGCGATGCCGAGATGATCGCGATGTTCGGCGTGTCGCGGCCGGTGCTGCGCGAGAGCGTGAAGACGCTGGTCGCCAAGGGTCTCCTCACCACCAAGGCCCGCGTCGGCACCGTCGTGCGCGAGCGCACCGCCTGGAACATGTTCGATGCTGACGTGCTGGCCTGGCATCTCGATGCCGGCATCGACAAGCGCTTCCTCAACGACCTCGCCGAGATTCGTCTGGCGGTCGAGCCGCGCGCGGCCATGCTGGCGGCCGCGCAGCGGTCGGAGGACGACGTCGCCGAGCTCCGTCGCAGCATGGAGCGCATGCGGCGTGAAGCGTCTGACTCGGTGAGTTTCGCCGATGCCGACCTCGCGCTTCATGTTGCCGTGGCGCGCGCCTCGGGCAATCTGTTCATGCGCTCGATCGGCCATGTCATCGAAGCCGCGCTGCGCGCCTCGTTCCTGCTCAGCGCTCCGGTCGAGCCTGAGGATCGTGACACCGTGCTGCTCTGGCATCAGAAGATCGTCGATGCCATCGTGGAAGGCAATGCGGACGCAGCATCAGAGGCGATGGTCTATGTCATTCACAACGGCATGCGCCGCCACGAGGGCACCGCGCCGGCCGAGGCGCTCCATCCGCGGACACTGGAGAGCAAGCGTGACTGAACTTCGCATTGCCATCGTCGGTTTCGGCAAGATCGCGCGGGACCAGCATGTCGGCGCGATCGCCGCGGTACCGGGCGCAACGCTGGCGGCCGTCGCCAGCCGCAATGCATCGCTGCCGGGACTGCCGCATTTCGCCACCATCGAAGAATTGCTGGAGAAGGGACCGCCGATCGACGCCGTGTCGCTCTGCACGCCGCCGCAGGTGCGCCGCGCTCAGGCGGCCGCGGCGCTCGCCGCCGGCAAGCATGTCATGCTGGAGAAGCCGCCGGGCACCGGTGTTGCCGAGCTCGATCCGCTTGTAGCGATGGCGAGGCAGGCCAAGCGTACGCTGTTTGCGACCTGGCATTCGCGCCATGCACCGGCAGTCGAGCCGGCGCGGCAATGGCTCGCTGAGCGGCACATCAAGTCGGTGCACATCGACTGGAAAGAAGATGTCCGTGTCTGGCATCCCGGGCAGGACTGGATCTGGGAACCGGGCGGCCTTGGCGTGTTCGACCCCGGCATCAACGCACTGTCGATCCTGACCAAGGTCCTGCCGCATCAGGTGTTCGTCACAGCGGCCGAGCTGGCCTTTCCCGCCAACCGCCAGGCGCCGATCGCCGCGAACCTGACGCTGACTGACATCAGCGGCCTGCCCATTGCCGCGGAGTTCGACTTCCGCCAGACCGGGCCGCAGAGCTGGGATATCCTCGTTGAAACCGACCGGGGCCGCTTGACGCTATCCGGCGGCGGCAGGCGCATGGCGGTCGACGGCAAGACCGTTGCCGAGGCGCCCGATGAGGAATATCGGGAGTTGTACCGGCGCTTCGTCGATCTCGCCGCAACAGGCGCAAGCGACGTCGATCTGGCGCCGCTGCGTCTCGTCGCCGATGCCTTCCTGCTTGGCAGGCGCACGATCGTCGAACCGTTTGTGGATTAGAAAACATGGCTGGCTCGAAAACAGAAAAAGACGTCTTCGGAACGCTGCCGGACGGCCGCAACGTCGAGCGCATCGTGCTGCGCGGGGAGGGCGGGTTCGAGGCGCGCATCATCACCCATGGTGCGGTGCTTCAGGCGCTGATCGCGCCGGACGCAACGGGCGGCTATGACGACGTCGTGCTCGGCCATGATGCCTTCTCCGGCTATCTCGCCGAACGCAAGTTTCTCGGCGCCACCGTCGGCCGCTATGCCAACCGCATCGCCAGGGGACAGTTCTCGCTCGATGGCGAGACGGTGCAACTGCCCGTCAACAACGGCCCCAACGCACTGCATGGCGGGCTCGACGGTTTTGATCGCAAGCTCTGGGAGATCGCCGCAATTGAGGACGGCGGCGAGCCCGCGGTGACGCTGACCTATACGAGCCCGCATGGTGAGGAGAACTATCCCGGCAGGCTCGATGTGCGCCTGACCTATCGCGTCACCGGCCCGACCGAGCTGTCGCTCACCATGGAGGCGCGGACAGACCGGTCGACCATCGTCAACCTGACCAACCACAGCTTCTTCAACCTCGAAGGCGCGACCTCAGGCACGCCCATTCTCGATCACAAGCTGATGGTTGCCGCGGACCATTTCCTCGCGATCGATCCCGCCGCGATCCCGCTGCCCGGGCCGCCGCGCGCGGTGGCTGGCACGCCGTTCGACTTCCGCGATGCCCATGCCGTCGGTGCGCGCATCCGCGAGAGCCACGAGCAATTGCGCAATGGCAAGGGCTACGACCACACCTACTGCCTCGGCCGCGATGGCAAGCTTGCGCTTGCGGCGCGGCTGGAGGCGCCGCGCTCGGGGCGGAGCATGGAGCTCTTCACCAATCAACCCGGCCTTCAGGTCTATTCCGGCAATTATCTCGACGGCACGATCTCGGGCAAGGGCGGCAAGCTGATCCGGCAGTCGGACGCCATGTGTCTCGAACCGCACATCTGGCCCGATGCGCCGAACCGGCCGGAATTTCCAAGCCCGCGTCTCAATCCGGGCCAAGTCTATCGGCATCACACCGTCTATCGCTTTGCAGTGAGGGCGCCATGATGGAGCAGGTGCCGACCTCGGTGCTATCAGCCGAGCCGTGTCATCTCGGCGAAGGGCCGACCTATGATGTCACCACCGATACCGCATGGTGGTTCGATATCCGCGAGGGCGAACTGTTCGAGGCGCATCTCGGCAGCGGCAGCATCCGCGTCCAAGCGCTCGGCCGGATGGCGAGCGCGCTCGGGCGCATCGATGCCGAGCGGCAGTTGATCGTGGCGGAAGATGGTCTTTACATCCGCACGCTCGCCGACGGCGCGATGACGCTGTTCCTTTCGCTCGAAGCTGACAATCCCGCCACGCGCTCCAATGATTGCCGCGTCCATCAATCCGGCACGTTCTGGATCGGCACCATGGGGAAGAAGGCCGAACACGGGGCAGGGGCGATTTACGCGCTTCATCGAGGCAAGATCTCGACGCTGTTTCCCGGCACCAGCATTCCCAATTCGATCTGTTTCTCGCCGGATGGCGCGATCGGCTACTTCGCCGACACTGCCCGCGCCGTGCTCTATTCCGTGCCGCTCAATCCCGCGACCGGCCTGCCGCGCGGCGAGCCGGAGGTGCTGCTGCGCCACACCGGCATCGGCGGGCTCGATGGCTCGGTGTGCGACGCCGACGGGCAGATCTGGAATGCCTGCTGGGGCGCGGGCCGTATCGACGTCTACTCGCCGCAAGGCGAGCGCCTGCGCTCCCTCAGCGTGCCGGCCAGGCAGGCGAGCTGCCCTGCTTTTGTCGGTCCCGATCTGTCGCGTCTCCTCGTCACCTCGGCCTGGCAGGACATGGACGAGGCGGCGCGCGCCGCCGATCCGCAAGGCGGCTGCACCTTTCTGCTCGAGGCCTCCGCACGCGGTCGCGCGGAGCCCGACGTCAAGCTCGCATAGGAGATCCAGCCCATCGCCTTCTCGACGACCTAAGAAACAGTCCGATACCCAAAGGGAGTGAACCATGCTGAAACTGAAGACGACATTCCTCGCGCTCGCACTCGCCGGCGCCGCTGCGATGATCGCGGGTAGCCCTGCGACCGCCCAGGACAAAGCCACCGTCGGCATCGCCATGCCGACCAAATCCTCCGCGCGCTGGATCGACGACGGCAACAACATGGTCAAGGTGCTGAAGGAGCGCGGCTACAACACCGACCTGCAATATGCCGAGGACGACATTCCGAACCAGCTCTCGCAGGTCGAGAACATGGTGACCAAGGGTGCCAAGGCGCTGGTGATCGCCGCGATCGACGGCACCACGCTGTCCGACGTGCTCAAGCAGGCGAAGGCAAAAGGCATCACCATCATCGCCTATGATCGCCTGATCCGCGGCACGCCGAACGTCGATTATTACGCCACCTTCGACAATTTCCAGGTCGGCGTGCTCCAGGCGCAGTCGATTGAGCAGGGCCTCGGCCTGAAGGACGGCAAGGGTCCGTTCAACATCGAGCTGTTCGGCGGTTCGCCCGACGACAACAACGCCTACTTCTTCTACAACGGCGCAATGAGCGTGCTGAAGCCCTACATCGACAGCGGCAAGCTCGTCATCGTGTCCGGCCAGATGGGCATGGACAAGGTCGCGACCTTGCGCTGGGACGGCGCCACCGCGCAGGCCCGCATGGACAATCTGCTCAGCGCCTACTACGGCAACAAGAAGCTGGACGCGGTACTGTCGCCCTATGACGGCATCTCGATCGGCATCATCTCCTCGCTGAAGGGCGTCGGCTACGGCAGCGCCGGCCAGCCGATGCCTGTCATCAGCGGCCAGGACGCCGAGGTGCCCTCGATCAAGGCGATGCTGCGCGGCGATCAGTACTCGACCATCTTCAAGGACACCCGCGACCTCGCCAAGGTGACCGCCGACATGGTCGACGCCGCGCTCGCCGGCAAGCAGGTCACAGTCAACGACACCAAGACCTACGAGAACGGCGTCAAGACCGTGCCGTCCTATCTGCTCAAGCCGGTCGTGGTCTACAAGGACAATTGGGAGAAGGTTCTGGTCGAGAGCGGCTACTACAAGAAGTCGCAGTTTCAGTAGAACGTTCTAGCGCCGTCATTCCGGGGCGATGCAAAGCATCGAACTACGGTGCGCACTTGCGCACCTGAGAATCTCGAGGTTCCGGGTTCGCCCTTTCGGGCGCCCCGGAACGACGGTTGAAGTGGTACGATTCAAGGACGCAACGACGATGACCGCCATGTTGGAAATGCGCAACGTCAGCAAGAGCTTTTCCGGTGTGCAGGCCCTGCGCGACGTGAACTTCTCGGTCCACGCCGGGCAGATCCACGCGCTCGTGGGCGAGAACGGCGCGGGAAAATCCACGCTGATGAAGGTGCTCAGCGGTGTCTACCCGGCCGGCAGCTACGAGGGCACCATCGTCTTCGAGGGCGAGGAGCGCCGCTTCCGCGACATCAACGATTCCGAGGCGCTCGGCATCATCATCATCCACCAGGAGCTGGCGCTGATCCCGCTGATGTCGATCGCCGAAAACATTTTTCTGTCGCATCCGCCGTCAAAACTCGGCGTGATCGACCGAGACGAGGTTTACCGGCGCACACGGGATCTCCTGGCGCAGGTCGGCCTCAAGGAATCCCCGGACACCCTGATCACCGATCTCGGCGTCGGCAAGCAGCAACTCGTGGAGATCGCGAAAGCGCTGTCCAAGCGGGTGCGGATGCTGATCCTGGACGAGCCGACCGCCAGCTTGAACGAGGCCGACAGCGCTGCGCTGCTGGAGCGGCTGATGGCATTCCGCGCGCAGGGCATCGGCTCGATCCTGATCTCGCACAAGCTCAACGAGGTCGCCCGCGTCGCCGATCACATCACCGTGCTGCGCGACGGCCGCACCGTCGACAGCATCGATTGCCATGCCGAGCCGATCCAGGAAGACCGCATCATCCGCAGCATGGTCAACCGCGATCTCGCCCATCGCTTCCCGGAGCGCAGCGCGAAGATCGGCGATCCCGTCCTCACCGTCGAGAACTGGTCCGTCCATCACCCCATCCATCCCGAACGGCAGGTGATCAAGAACGTCAATTTCAGTGTCAAGCGAGGCGAGGTCGTGGGCATCGCCGGCCTGATGGGCGCGGGCCGCACTGAATTCGCCATGAGCCTGTTCGGCCGCTCCTGGGGCACCACCATCAGCGGCAGCATCCGGCTTGAGGGCAGCGAGATGATGCTGCCGAACGTCGCGGCCGCGATCGATGCCGGCCTTGCCTACGTCACGGAGGACCGCAAGCAGCTCGGCCTGATCCTCGCCGACGACGTCCGCAAGAACATCACGCTGGCGAGCCTCGACCAGGTCGCGCCCGGCCGTGTGATCGACGACATCGCCGAGCTGAAGGTCGCCAGCGATTATCGCAGCCGGATGCGGATCCGCTGCTCCGACGTCTACCAGGAGACTGGCCAGCTCTCCGGCGGCAACCAGCAGAAGGTGGTGCTGTCGAAATGGCTCATGACCGATCCGAAGGTGCTGATCCTGGACGAGCCGACAAGGGGCATCGACGTCGGTGCCAAATACGAGATTTACTGTATCATCAACGAACTCGCGGAAGCCGGCCGTGGCGTGGTGGTGATCTCCTCGGAAATGCCCGAGCTGCTCGGCATCTGCGACCGCATCTGTGTCATGAACGACGGCGCCTTCGTCGGCGAGTTCTCTGGTGCAGAGGCTACGCAGGAAAAGATCTTGCGCGCCATCATGCGCAACGACAGAAATTTTGGGAGCGGCCAGCCTGAGGCCGCGGAGATGGGAGGATCGCAGCCATGACCGACAAGACGGTGTCGCTGCCCGAGGAGCGCCGGCACGGCAGCTTCATCAAGAACAATTTGCGCAACTACGGCATGCTGATGTCGCTGATCGCGATCATGCTGTTCTTCCAGGTCATGACCGGCGGCACGCTGCTGCAGCCGCTCAATCTCACCAATCTGGTGCTCCAGAATAGTTACATCGTCATCATGGCGCTGGGCATGCTGCTGGTGATCGTGACCGGGCACATCGATCTCTCGGTCGGCTCGGTCGCGGGCTTCGTCGGTGCCGTGGCTGCGCTTTTGATGGTGACCTACAAGGTCGACTACACGCTCGCCTTCATCGCGTGCCTGCTGGTCGGCGCCGCCATCGGCGCGGCGCAGGGCTATTGGGTGGCCTATTTCAAGATCCCGTCCTTTATTGTCACGCTGGCCGGCATGCTGGTGTTCAAGGGTCTCGCGCTTGCGGTGTTGCAGGGCCAGTCGCTCGGGCCATTCCCGCCGACCTTCCAGAAATTGTCCTCCGGCTTCATTCCGGAACTATTGCCCGAAGCCGGTACGCTGCATCCGACATCGATGCTGATCGGCGCGGTGCTGGCGCTGGGGCTGGTCTATGCCAGCGCCAAGAGCCGCACCCGCGAGCTCTCGCACGGCATCGAGGTCGAGCCTTACGCGTTCTTCCTCGGCAAGAGCATCGTGCTGGCCTGCGCGGTACTTTACTTCACCTATCTGATCGCGACCTATCGCGGCCTGCCGAACGTGCTGGTGATCATGAGCGCCTTGATCGCGCTCTACGGCTTCGTCACCCGCCGTACCGTGATCGGCCGCCAGATCTATGCGGTCGGCGGCAACGCCAAGGCGGCGGGCCTGTCGGGCATCAAGACCGAGCGGTTGACTTTCTTCACCTTCGTCAACATGGGCGTGCTCGCCGCGCTCGCCGGCCTCGTCTTCGCCGCGCGCCTCAACACCGCGACCCCGAAAGCCGGCCTCGGCTTCGAGCTCGACGTCATCGCCGCCTGCTTCATCGGCGGCGCCTCGGCCTATGGCGGGGTGGGGCGCGTCGGCGGCGCCGTGGTTGGCGCCATGATCATGGGCGTGATGAACAACGGCATGTCCATCCTCGGCATCGGCATCGACTACCAGCAGGTCATCAAGGGCCTGGTGCTGCTGGGGGCGGTGTGCATCGACGTGTACAACCAGCGCAGATGACGCTGCGTAGCCCGGATGGAGCGGAAGCGCAATCCGGGGCCACCGTCCCGCATTACGCTGCGCTCCATGCGGGCTACTCGAAGGGCACGACGCGTTGAGCTATTGCCCAGCGCATGAGTATATGATCGAATATGCCGATGGATCCCGGCAAGTTCGATCTCGTCATCTTCGATTGCGACGGCGTGCTCGTCGACAGCGAGCTGTTGAGCTGCCGGTGCTTGTCCGAGGTGCTCGCGGAGTTCGGTTTCGAACTTTGCGTGGAGCAGGCGCTTGAGCTCTTTCTTGGGCGCAGTTCGGCTGCGATCGGACACTATTATCGCGAGCGCGGACAGGTCCTGCCTGACCGCCTTCTGCCGCACCTGAAGGCGCGCGTGCTCGAGACATTTGCGGGAGCGCTTCAGCCGATCCCCGGGATAGGCTCAGTCTTGTCCGCGTTGAATTCGCCGCATTGCGTGGCCTCGTCGAGCGATATCGACCGCGTCTCATTGTCGCTTGATGTCACCGGTCTCTCATCGCATTTCGAGGACCGGCTCTACACCGCACAGATGGTCAAGCACGGTAAGCCCGCACCGGACCTCTTTCTCTACGCGGCCGAGAAGATGCGCGCCGATCCTTCATGCACCCTCGTGATTGAAGACAGCGTCAGCGGCGTGCAGGCCGCCAAGGCGGCCGGCATGATCGTCTGGGGATTTGTCGGCGGCAGCCATTATCGCGCACGCGACGGGCAGGCTATATTGTCCGCCGCCGGGGCCGATCGGGTGTTCGCGCGCATGAGCGATTTCTGGGAGACGTGACGCCAGCCATGGCCGCCGAGAACGAAAAGTCGAGACTCGATGATGCCGCGCGGGCCGGCTGGCTCTATTTCATCGCCGGCCACACCCAGGACGAGATCGCAAAGATGCTTCAGGTCTCGCGCGCCTCGGCGCAGCGGCTGGTGTCGCTGTGCCTTGCCGAGCGTCTCATCACCTTCCGGCTCGAACACCCGATCGCAGCCTGCATGGAGCTGGCTGCGCGGCTGAAGGAGCGGTTCGAACTCCGCCATTGCGAGGTGGTGCCGGCCGATGCTGCGGCGCCGCAGGCAACCGCCGGCATTGCCGAACGCTGCGCCAACCTGCTCGATGCGACACTGCGGTCCGAGACGCCCGTCATCGTCGCGCTCGGCACCGGGCGGGCGGTGCGCGCCGCGGTCGAGCGCGTCACGCCGATCGACCGGCCCAACCACCAGATCGTCTCGCTGGTCGGCAACATCTCCGCCGACGGCTCGGCGAGCTTCTACGACACGGTCGGCCGGCTCGCCGACCGCACCGGCGCGCGGCATTATCCGATGCCGCTGCCGTTCCTGATGTCCTCCGAGGACGAGCGCAACAAGATGGTCCGCATCGAGCCGATCGCCAAGGTGAAGGCGGTCGCGGCCAAGGCGGATTTGCGCCTCGTCGGGATCGGCCAGATGGACCAGAAGGCGCAGGTGCATATCGACGGCTTCGTCACCCGCGACGAACTGTTCGAGATGATGCGGCTCGGCGCCATCGGCGAGATCACCGGCTGGGCGTATGATTCCAAGGGCCGCCTGCTGAAGGCCGGCACCAACAGGCGCCTCACCAGCATCCCGCCGGAGGTGCCGGCGAAGACTACGACCATCGCCGCCGCAGTCGGCGCGGCCAAGGTGCAGGCGATCGCGGCGGCGTTGAACGGGCGCCTGATCAACGGCCTGATCACGGACGAGGCGACGGCAAGGGCGATCCTGGAGCGGTAGGGCGCGCGATAAGACGCAATCGCTTGTGGCCCGAGTGCTTCCACATCGTCATGGCCGGGCTTGACCCGGCCATCCACGTCTTTCGCGCAGCACAAATGGCGTGGATGCCCGGGACTAGCTCTCCCGCACCGCAGCACCCATAAGTTGCGCGGAGGCCCGCGCGCCTGCTTGACAACCGCTGTCCCTCAGTTGAACATACACCCAACGCGTGGGCATATGCTCAAAAGCGCGAGCTTAGGGAGGTCACCGTGAAACACGTCATTGGCGCCGTCTGTGGCGCGTCTGTCCTGCTGGCCGTCCCCGCGATGGCCGAAACGACCCTGACGATCGCCACCGTCAACAATGGCGACATGATCCGCATGCAGGGGCTGACGGCCGAATTCACCAAGAAAAATCCCGACATATCGGTCAAATGGGTGACGCTGGAGGAGAACGTGCTGCGCCAGCGCGTCACCACCGACATCGCCACCAAGGGCGGCCAGTTCGACGTGCTCACCATTGGCACCTACGAGGTGCCGATCTGGGCCAAGAAGGGCTGGCTGGTGCCGCTCGCCAATCTCGGCGCCGACTACGACGTCGCCGACCTCCTGCCGAAGATCAAGGACGCGGTCTCCGCCGACGGCAAGCTCTATGCCGCGCCGTTCTACGGCGAGAGCTCGATGGTGATGTACCGGACCGATCTGTTCGAGAAGGCCGGCCTGAAGATGCCGGAAAAGCCGACCTGGGATTTCGTGATCGATGCCGCCAAGAAGCTGACCGACAAGAGCGCTGGCACATACGGCATCTGCCTGCGCGGCAAGGCCGGCTGGGGCGAGAACATGGCGTTCCTCTCGGCGATGGCCAACTCCTACGGCGCGCGCTGGTTCGACGAGAAGTGGGAGCCGCAATTCAACACGCCGGAATGGAAGGCGACGCTCACGACCTATGTGAACCTCATGAAGGAAGCCGGCCCTCCCGGTGCGAGCTCGAACGGCTTCAACGAGAACCTCGCGCTGTTCAATGCCGGCAAGTGCGGCATGTGGATCGATGCCACGGTGGCGGCGTCCTTCGTCACCAACCCGAAGGACTCCAAGGTTGCCGACAAGGTCGGCTTCGCACTCGCGCCCAACACCGGGCTCGGCAAGAATGCCAACTGGTTGTGGGCCTGGAATCTCGCGATCCCAGCCGGCTCCAAGAAGGCCGAAGCCGCCGAGAAGTTCATCGCCTGGGCGACCAGCAAGGACTACACCAAGCTCGTGGCGTCCAAGGACGGCTGGGCCAACGTGCCGCCGGGTACCCGCACCTCGCTCTACCAGAATCCTGAGTATCTGAAGGTCGCGCCATTCGCCAAGCTGACGCTGGCCTCGATCGACGCCGCCGATCCGAACAAGCCGACCGTGAAGCCGGTGCCCTATGTCGGCGTGCAATATGCCGCGATCCCGGAATTCCAGGGCATCGGCACGCAGGTCGGCCAGCAGTTCTCCGCCGCACTTGCGGGATCGATGACGGTCGATGCCGCTCTGACTGCGGCGCAATCGGTCACCGAGCGCGAGATGAAGCGCGCCGGCTACATCAAGTGAACCCGAGCTCTCCCTCCTGAGCTCAAACTGGCGGCCATCCACCGACCAGCCCCGGATGGATGGCCGCCTTTTCCCCCGCCCCGAGGAGACGTGTGGATGGCTACCCGGCAGACGCAGATTCTTGCGCGGTCGCTTCTGGCCCCGGCCGTCGGGCTGCTGTTCATCTGGATGATCGTTCCGCTCGCGCTGACGATCTATTTCTCGACCCTGCATTACAGCCTGCTCGATCCCGGCTCGGAATCATTCGTCGGGCTGGAGAACTTCCGCTACTTCCTGACCGATCCCGCCTTCCTCGCTTCGCTCCAGAACACGCTGGTGCTGGTCGGCTCGGTGCTGGCGCTGACCATTTTGCTCGGCATTCCCCTGGCGCTGCTGATGGACCAGCCCGTGATCGGCCGCAACATCGTGCGGCTGATGGTGATCGCGCCGTTCTTCGTGATGCCGACGGTGAGCGCGCTGGTCTGGAAGAACCTGTTGATGCACCCGGTCTCCGGTCTGTTCGCCTGGCTCGCCGGGCTGATCGGGGTGACGCCGATCGACTGGTTCACCGACGCGCCGCTGCTCGCGGTGATCCTGATCGTGGCCTGGCAATGGCTGCCGTTCGCGACGCTCATTTTGCTGACTGCGCTGCAATCGCTCGACGAGGAGCAGAAGGAGGCCGCCGAGATGGACGGCGCCAGCGCTGTCTCGACCTTCATCTACATCACACTGCCGCATCTGGCGCGTCCCATCACCGTGGTGATCCTGATCGAGACCATCTTCCTGCTCACGGTGTTCGCCGAGATCTTCGTGACTACCGGCGGCGGGCCGGGCCTGCAGACCACCAACATCGCCTTCCTGATCTATTCGCAGGCGCTGATCCAGTTCGACGTCGGCAGCGCCTCCGCAGGCGGTCTCGTTGCGGTGGTGATCGCCAACGTCGTCGCCTTCTTCCTCGTCCGCATCGTCGGCCGCAATTTGGAGACCTGAAGAATGGCGCGGATGGCAACGACGCAGCGGGTGGTGGTGTCGACGATCGGGGCGTGGTTCTTCGGCTTCCTGATCTTTTTCCCGATCCTCTGGATGGTGCTGGCGAGCTTCAAGACCGAGTTGGAGGCCTTCGCGATTCCGCCATCCTTCGTGTTCTTCCACTGGACCACGGAAAACTACGCGACCGTGCAGGAGCGCAGCGACTATCTGCTCCACGCCATGAACTCGATCATCATCGCCGGCGGCTCGACCTTGATCGCACTCCTGATCGCGATCCCCGCGGCGTGGTCGATGGCGTTCTCGCCGACCAAGCGCACCAAGGATATCCTGCTCTGGATGCTCTCGACCAAGATGATGCCGCCGGTCGGCGTGCTGGTGCCGATCTACCTGATCTACAAGAGCTTCGGACTGCTCGATTCCCGCATCGGCCTCGTCTTCATCCTGTGCCTCGGCAATTTGCCGATCGTGATCTGGATGCTGTTCACCTATTTCAAGGAGATCCCGCGCGACATTCTGGAAGCCGCGCGCATGGACGGCGCAACAATAGGCCGCGAGATCGTCTATGTGCTGACGCCGATGGCGATCCCCGGTCTCGCCTCGACCATGCTGCTCAATCTCATCCTCGCCTGGAACGAGGCGTTCTGGACGCTGAACCTGTCGACCTCGAACGCCGCGCCGCTCACCACGTTCATCGCCTCCTATTCCAGCCCGGAAGGGCTGTTCTGGGCAAAATTGTCGGCGGCCTCGACGCTGGCGATCGCGCCCATTCTCGTCCTTGGTTGGTTCAGCCAGAAGCAGCTCGTGCGCGGGCTCACCTTCGGCGCGGTGAAGTAGAGGGGCTGCCGGATCATGGGTCAGATCACACTTCAGGACGTGCAGAAATCCTTCGGGCCCGTGCACATCATCAAGGGTGCCGACCTCGACATCGCCGACGGGTCCTTCGTGGTGTTCGTCGGTCCCTCCGGCTGCGGCAAGACCACGCTGCTGCGGCTGATCGCGGGCCTCGAAGATGTCAGCGGCGGCAAGATCCTGATCGACGGCAAGAACGTCGTCGACACGCCGCCGGCCAAGCGCGGGCTGTCGATGGTGTTCCAATCCTACGCGCTCTATCCGCATATGAGCGTGCGCGGCAATATCGGCTTCGGCCTGAAGATGGCGGGCCTGCCGAAAGACGAGATCAATCGCAAGGTCGAGGCCGCCGCGGCGACGCTGAACCTCACGCCCTATCTCGACCGCAAGCCGCGCGAGCTCTCCGGCGGTCAGCGCCAGCGCGTCGCGATCGGCCGCGCAATCGTGCGCGAGCCCAAGGCATTCCTGTTCGACGAGCCGCTGTCGAACCTCGATGCCGCGCTCCGCGTGCAGATGCGGATCGAGGTGACGCGGCTGCAGAAGCAGCTCGGCACCACCGCGATCTACGTCACCCACGACCAGGTCGAGGCCATGACCATGGCCGACAAGATCGTCGTGCTCAACGGCGGCAAGATCGAGCAATATGGTTCGCCCCTGGAGCTTTATGAAAGGCCCGCCAATCTCTTCGTCGCCGGCTTCATCGGCTCGCCGAAGATGAATTTCGTCACCGGCGAGCTGGCGAAGCAGCAGGGCGCGGCCACCATCGGCGTGCGGCCGGAGCACCTGAAGATCGAGCGCGACGGCGGTGGCGGCTGGCAGGGGACGATCGCGGTGGCCGAGCATCTCGGCAGCGACACGTTCCTGTATGTCGATGCGGGCCCGCTCGGCATGCTGACCGCCCGCTACATCGGCGAATTGAGCCTGCATGCCGGCGACCGCGTGTCGCTGCTGCCGGACCCTGCGCGCATCCACCGCTTCGACGAGCGTGGCAACGCGCTTCGCGGCTGACAAAAAACGGCAAGAACGGCAAGAAAACGGAAAGACCAACATGTACCTGGAAAAATTCAAGCTGAACGGCAAGACCGCGTTCATCACCGGCGGCGGGCAGGGCATTGGCCTTGGCTGCGCCGAGGCTCTGGCCGAAGCCGGCGCCAGGGTCGTGATCGGTGACCGCGACAGCAGGGTCGCCGACAGCGCGAAAGCCGAGCTGAAAGCGAAGGGCTACGACGTCGAGACCGCGATCATGGACGTCACTGACACGAGGCGCGTGGCTGAGGTCGCGAATGACCTCGTCGCCCGCCACGGCAAGGTCGACATCCTCGTCAACAACGCCGGAATTGCGCGCAGCGAGACGCCGGCGGAGACCGTCACCGACGAGCACTGGCTCAACGTCATCGACGTCAATCTCAACGGCACCTTCTGGTGCTGCCGCGAATTCGGCAAGCACATGCTGAAGGCCGGGAATGGCGCCATCGTCAATGTCGGCTCGATGTCCGGCTTCATCGTCAACAAGCCGCAGGAGCAGTGCTTCTACAATGCCTCCAAGGCCGGTGTGCACCACCTGACCAGGTCGCTGGCCGCCGAATGGGGCGCCCGCGGCATCCGCGTCAATGCGGTGGCGCCGACCTATATCGAGACGCCGCTCAACGCCTTCGTGAAGAGCAACGCCAAGATGTACGACGCCTGGATCGGTGGAACCCCGATGGCGCGGATGGGGCAGGTCGAGGAGATCGCCTCCGTCGTGCTGTTCCTCTCCTCGGAAGCTGCGAGCCTGATGACCGGCAGCATCGTGCTGGTGGATGGCGGCTACACTTGCTGGTAGGCTTGCGCCAAAACTGGCGGAAAGCGACCGGGGGCGACAATGCCGCGAGCGTATATCGGCGTCGACGTAGGGACCACGAGCACGCGGGCAGGGGTGTTTGACGAGGCGGGCACGCTGCTGGCGACTGCCAAACATCCGATCAGGATCTGGCATGAGGCCGGCGATATCGTCGAGCAGTCATCCCAGGACATCTGGGACGCCTGCGTCAAGTCGGTGCGGGCCGCGATGGCGGAAGCTGCCATCGCGCCCGACAGCGTCGGCGGTATCGGCTTTGACGCTACCTGTTCTCTCGTGGTGCTCGATGTCAGGGGCGAGCCGGTCACGGTCAGCACCTCCGGCAACACGCAGCGCAACGTCATCGTCTGGATGGATCATCGCGCCATCGCCGAGGCGCGGTTGATCAACGAGACCGAGGATGCCGTGCTGCGCTATGTCGGCGGCTCGATCTCGCCCGAGATGGAGATGCCGAAACTCTTGTGGCTGAAACGCCATCTGCGCGCGAGCTTCGACGCCGCCGGCCACTTCTTCGATCTGGCAGACTATCTGACCTGGCGCGCGACCGGCTCGCTGCAACGCTCGACCTGCACCGTCACCTGCAAGTGGAACTATCTCGCTCATGATGGCGGCGGCTGGAGCGCGCCGTTCTTCAAGCGCATCGGCCTCTCCGATTTCGTCGCCGAGAGCTACGCCCGCATCGGCACCGACATCGTCGCGCCCGGCACGCGGCTCGGCCAAGGCCTCGCGCGTGCCGCGGCGGCCGAACTCGGCCTGTCGCCGGGCACGCCGGTCGGGGCCTCGCTGATCGATGCGCATGCCGGCGGCATCGGTGCGATCGGCGGCCGCGACGGCTCGGACGGCGCAACCGATGTTTCCGATCGTCTCGCCTACATCATGGGAACATCGGCCTGCATCATGGCGACGACCAGGGAGCCGTGCTTCGTTCCCGGCGTGTGGGGTCCTTATTACTCCGGCATGGTGCCGGAGTTCTGGCTCAACGAAGGCGGCCAGTCGGCCGCGGGCGCTGCGATCGATCATCTTCTCAAGTCGCATCCCGGCTTCGGCGAGGCGAGTGCGGCGGCCCGCAACGAGGGCATCGACCTCATCGAGTACCTGGAACGCCGCATCATCGCGCGCTCAGGTGACGCCAGCCACGCCGCGCTGCTCGCCCGCGATGTGCACGTGCTTCCCGAATTCATCGGCAATCGTTCGCCCTACGCCGATCCCGATACGCGTGCGGTGATCGCGGGCCTCGATCTCGACACGGACGTCAGTTCGATGGAACGGTTGTTCGTCGCCGGCCTCTGCGGGCTCGCTTATGGACTTGCCGAGGTGATCGAGGCCTTCGCCGCGTATGGCGTCCGCTCCAGAATCATGATCATGGGCGGCGGCGCGAGCCGTAGTCCCTTGGTACGGCAGATCATGGCCGATACGACCGGCCTCACGGTGGCGCTGCCGCAGACGAAAGAGCCGGTGCTGCTGGGCGCGGCGATGCTGGGGGCGGTGGCCGGCGGCGCCTATGCCTCGATCGGGGAGACCATGGCCAAGATGTCGGCGCTCGGACGCAAGAGCGAGCCGACCGCGCCCGACATGGCCGCGTTTCACAAACGCAAGCGTGAGGTCTACAAGCTGCTGCGCGAGGTCGATCGCGGCAGCCGGGCGGCGATGCGCGACAAGGGTTGAAGGACATGCTGATTGCCTGCGGCGATGCGCTGATCGATTTCGTGCCGACGCGGAACGCGGAGGGACGCGAGGCGGTGATGCCCGCCGTCGGCGGCTCCTGTCTCAACGTCGCGATCGGCATGGCACGGTTGGGCGCGCCGACCGGCTTTGTCGGCGGCATTTCGACTGATCTGTTCGGCCGGATGATCGCCGATCATGCGACCGCGTCGAATGTCGAGCTCGGTCTTGCTGCCCGCAGCGATCACCAGACCACGCTCGCCTTCGTCCGCATCGTCGCGGGCGAGTCACATTATGCTTTTTACGATGCCGAGACGGCGACGCGGAACTGGACCTACCGGCGCGGGTCCATTCCCTTCGACACGGTCGAAGCGCTCCATGTCGGCTCGACCACGCTGGTCAACGACCAGAGTGCGGCCGAGACCAAAGCCCTGATCGCGGACGCGCGGGGGACATCGACGATCTCCTTCGATCCGAACTGCCGGCCCAATCTGGTCAGGGACAAGCCGGCCTATCTCGCGCGCATTGATGAGATCGCCGCTGGCGCCGATCTCATCAAGATGTCGGACGTCGATTTCGCCTATCTCTACGGTGAGGAGCCTTATCAGCAACGCGCCGGCGCCTTGCTGGGGCAGGGCACGAGCCTCGTCGTCATCACCCGCGGCAACAATGGTGCGATCGCATGGCATGCGGGGGCAGGGTCGATCGAGGTCGCCGCGCCGAAGGTCGAGGTCGCCGACACCATCGGTGCCGGCGACAGCTTTCAGGCCGCACTGCTGTTCGCCCTGCACAAGCAGGGACGTCTCGCCCGCGAAAGTCTGAGGAAGGTCGGCGCCGGGGAGCTTCGCCGCGCGCTGTCCTTTGCCGCCAATTGCGCGGGCCTGACCTGCACCCGACCGGGCGCCGATCCGCCCTGGAGCCACGAGATCAGCTGGAGCTGGTAGGCCGCGTCACAGCCGCGCCACGACCTTCTCGGCGCATTTGAGGAAGGTGCGGATCAGCGGGCTCTGCGAGTCCCGTCGCCAGCACACCGCGATATCGATGGAGTCGGCGGCGTCCCGCAGCGGCCGGAACACGATGCCCTGCGGCGCGCCGAGCTTGGCGCAGGCCGGCACGATCGCAAGGCCTTCGCCGGCGAGAACTAGGCTCATCGCCGAATGCACCGTCTCGACTCGGCTGGCGACCGGCATCACGATTTGATGCCGCCGCAGCAAGGCGGCGACTGCGGAGGAGGCCGGGTCTTGCTCCGGCGGCGGCAATGCAATCAGCGGGCGGCCCTGCAATCGGGCCATGGGCACCGACGCCAGGCGGGCGAGCGGCGACCGGATCGGCATCGCCAGCACCAGCGGCTGCGCTCCGATCCGCGCCACCTGGACCTCGGGATGGTGGATCGCCGGCATGCACAACGCGACCGTGACGCTGCGGTCGAGCAGACGCGCCACGCGGGTCGAGGCGCTGAGCTCGGCGAAATCGAGGTCGACGCCGGGGATGGAGCGCCGCAGCTCGGGGATCAGGCGCGGCAGCACGGCGTTCGCCAGCACGAACATGTAGCCGACGGAGATCCGTCCGCGGCTCCCGGCCGCGACGGCACGCGCGGCTTCGATGCCGTCGGCCGCGAGCGCCAGCGCCTCGCCGGCGCGGGCCAGCAGGGCCTGGCCCGCCTCGGTCAGGTCCATGCCGCGGGTGCCGCGGCGGAACAGCGGCGCGCCGACCTCGGCCTCCAACTTGCGGATCTGGACCGAGAGCGGCGGCTGCGCCATCCGCAGCCGCTCGGCGGCCTTGCCGACGCTGCGCGCTTCGGCGACCGCGACGAAATAGCGAAGTCTGCGAAGATCCATTGGCATACCGAAAACGTATGGGTTGGCGCCCAAAATCGTATTGGACGGCGAGTTAACAAAACTGTCATTCTCGCCGCCGATGCAATGCCTGGGCCAACGAGGGCCGGCTTCGGAGCGCGATGTGACGATGAACGGCGATCCCTGTCTCTTGTCCGCCACCGAATTGCGCGGCCTGATCGCCGCAAAGCGGATTTCGCCCGTCGAGATCACCCGTGCCATGCTGGCGCGCGCAGAGGCGCTCCAGGGCGACCTCAACTGCTTCATCACGATCTGCGGCGACGAGGCGATGGCACAGGCGCGCGCGGCCGAGCGCAAGATGATGGCCGGCGAGCCGCTCGGCCTGCTGCACGGCATCCCCGTCACCGTCAAGGACATCGTCAACACCAAAGGCGTGAAGACCACCTTCGGCGCCGTGCCGTACAAGGACAATGTGCCGAACGAGGATGCCGTGGCGGTTGCGCGGCTGCGGGCGCAAGGCGCGATCCTGATCGGCAAGACCACGACGCCCGAATTCGGCAGCAAGTGCCTGACAGACTCGCCGCTGTTCGGCCGCACCCGCAATGCTTGGAGTGCGGAGCGCTCCTCCGGCGGATCCAGTGGCGGCGCGGCGGTCGCCGTTGCCAGCGGCATCGCACCGCTCGCGATCGCGACCGATGGTGGCGGCTCGACCCGGATTCCCGCCGCCTGCAACGGCGTTGTGGGCTTGAAGCAGAGCAACGGCGTCATTCCGCACAGCCAGGCGCTGGATGTGTTCGGCAACCAGACCTATGTCACGCCGACGACGCGTACCGTCGCCGACACCGCGCTGATGATGCAGGCGTTGGCCGGCGAGGACGCTTGCGATCCCTGGTCGATCGGCGTCCCCGTGCCCGATTTCGTCGACACCGCTACGCCGCGCGGTGACCTGCGTGGGCGGAAAATCCTGTACTGTCTGACCCTGCCCGGGCGCCCGGCGTCCGCCGATGTCGCAGCGAGCTTCAAGGCGAGCCTCGATCGGTTGGCAAGCCTGGGCGCCGAACTCGAGGAATTCTCCGGCGACGGTTTCGACATTGAGCCGATCTGGCGCGCCATCAACCACACGCTCTGGCGCACACGTTTTGCCAGGCTCGCGGCCGAGCACGAGGACGAGTTGAGCGAGGCTTTCCTCAAGCAGCTCGCGCTCGCAACCGAAGTCAGCGGCGTCGATTATCAGGAGGCGATGTTCGCGCGTACCGCACTGTTCCGTCGGGTACAATCATTGCTTGCGCACGGACACGTCCTGGCGATGCCGACGCTCACGCGCACCGCACTTCCGATCGGCCAGGATTTGTTCGGCACCATCGAGATCGACGGCCAGCATTTCGACAGCGTCCGGCCGCACTGGTTCCCCTGGACCATGCCGTTCAACATGACCGGTCACCCCGCTGTCAGTCTGCCCTGCGGCTTTGGCCGCGACGGGCTGCCGATCGGGCTTCAACTCGTTGGCCGCTTCCGTGGCGATGCCGAGTTGCTGCGCGTGAGCGCGCTGTTCGAGGCCGCGAGCGACCTCCTGTCGCGCTGGCCGGAATGACGATATGCGCGTGCAGCAAAGCCCTTGCCTCCGCCGCCGGGACATGTTGATCGTGCCGGCGGTGAGCCCTGAAGCCGAGCGCGCATGAGCGTATTTGTCCTCCGACGTGTCCTGACCTTGCTGGCGACGCTGGTCGGCGCATCCGTGATCATTTTCCTGGTGCTGGACGCGCTGCCGGGCAATGCCGCGCAGATGCTGATGGGCGCCGACGCCTCCGCCGACGCAGTGCGCGCGCTCACTGTCAAGCTCGGGCTCGACCAGCCGCTGGCGGTTCGCTATCTGCATTGGATCAAGGGCCTGCTCGTCGGCGATCTCGGTAACTCCTATGTCTACGGCACGCCGGTCGGCAGCCTGATCGCGGAGCGGCTGGTGCTGACCATTCCGCTCGCGATCATGGCCATGAGCATCACGGTGACGCTGGCGCTCTCGGCCGGCATCTATACCGCCGCCAACCACAACAAGCTCGGCGACGTCGGCGTGATGTCGCTGACGCAGATCGGCATCGCGTTGCCGAACTTCTGGTTTGCAATTCTCCTGGTGCTCTTGTTCTCGGTGCGGCTGCAATGGCTGTCCGCCGGTGGATTTGCCGGCTGGGAGGACGGCATCTGGCTCGGCATCAAGTCGCTGCTGCTGCCGGCGATCTCGCTCGCGGTGGTGCAGGCCGCGATCCTCGCGCGCGTCACGCGCTCGGCGGTGCTTGAGGTGCTGCGCGAAGACTTCGTCCGCACCGCCCGCGCGAAAGGGCTCGGCAAGCGCGAGGTGCTGTGGCGCCACGTGCTGCGCAATGCCATGATCCCGGTCATGACGGTGATGGGGCTGCAATTCGCCAATCTGCTCGCCGGCACCATCGTGATCGAGAACGTGTTCTATCTGCCGGGCCTCGGCCGGCTGATCTTTCAGTCGATCGCCAACCGCGACCTCATCGTGGTGCGCAACTGCGTGATGCTGCTGGCGACGATGGTCGTCACCGTCAATTTCGTGGTCGACGTGCTCTATGCCTTCATCGATCCCCGCATCAAGGTGCACGACCTGTGAGTGATCCGCTCGCCGCCGCAGTCGGACTGCCGACGGCACCCACGCCGAGCCGTCCCGCCACGGGCTTTTGGCGCCGCGCGCCGCGGCATCGCAGCTTCGTGCTGGGCGGTGCGTTGGTGCTGCTGGTGCTTGCCTCGGCGCTGCTGTCGCTGGTGTGGACGCCGTGGTCGCCCTACGAGATCGACATCGCCTCAAAACTCCGGCCGCCGTCGGCGGCGCACTGGCTCGGCACCGACTCCTTCGGCCGCGACATCGTCTCGCTGCTGCTTGCGGGCGCCCGCTCCACAATCATGGTCGGCATTATCGCGGTGAGCATAGGTCTCAGCTTCGGCGTCTGCCTTGGCTTGATCGCGTCGGCGAAGCGCGGCTGGACCGAAGAGATCATCATGCGTTTCTCGGACTTTACTTTCGCGTTTCCAGCGGTGCTGTCCGCGATCATGCTCGCCGCGGTCGTGGGGCCGGGCATGGTGACCTCGATCGTCGCGATCGGCATCTTCCAGATCCCGACGCTGACGCGGCTGACGCGCGGCTCCGCCAACGCGATCTGGGCACGCGAATTCGTGCTGGCCGCGCGCGCCGCGGGTAAAGGCAAATTCCGCATCACCATCGAGCACGTGCTGCCCAACATCCTGTCGATCCTGATCGTGCAGGTCACCATCCAGTTCGCGCTCGCCATCCTCGCCGAGGCCGCGCTGTCCTATCTCGGGCTCGGCACGCAGCCCCCGCAGCCGTCCTGGGGACGGATGCTGAACGACGCGCAGACGCTGCTGTTCCAGTCACCGATGCTTGCGGTCTATCCGGGCGCGGCGATCGCAATCGCGGTGCTCGGGCTCAATCTGCTCGGCGACGGACTGCGCGATCTGCTCGATCCACGATTGGCGCGGGAGCGGTGACGATGGGCGAGCGTTCAACCATGCCGCTGATCGAAGTCGCCGATCTCGGCGTCCGTCTCAACACCAGCCGCGGGCCGGCGCAGGCCGTGCGTGGCGTCAGTTTCGCCCTGAAGCGCGGCGAGACGCTGGGGCTTGTCGGCGAGTCCGGCTGCGGCAAGTCCGTGACTGCGCTGTCATTGATGGGGCTCTTGCCGGACAGCGCCGTCGTCAGCGGCAGCATCAAGCTGGAGGGCGAGGAGCTCGCCCGGCTTGCCGACGCGGATTATTGCCGGCTGCGCGGCAACCGCATCAGCATGATCTTCCAGGAGCCGATGACCGCGCTCAACCCGATGCACACGATCGGGCACCAGGTGGCCGAGCCGCTGCGGCGCCACAAGAAATATTCTGCGGCGCAGGCCCGGCGGGAGGCGATCGCCTTGCTCGACCGCGTCGGATTGCCGGACCCTGCAAAGCGCGTCGATGCCTATCCGCATCAGTTTTCCGGAGGCCAGCGTCAGCGCGTTACGATCGCGATGGCGCTCGCCTGCGAGCCGGACCTTCTGATCGCGGACGAGCCGACCACCGCGCTCGATGTCACCATCCAGGGCCAGATTCTAGACCTTATCGCCGATCTCGTCGAGGAGCGCGGCATGTCGATGATCCTGATCTCGCACGATCTCGGCGTCATCGCCGAGAACGTGCAGCGCATGATGGTGATGTATGGCGGCACGGTCGTCGAGAGCGGTCCGACCGACGAGGTATTCCGCCGCATGGGCCATCCCTACACGCAGGGCCTGTTCCGCGCCCGCCCGAAGCTCGGCGCGCGCAAGGGGACGCGGCTGACGACGATCTCGGGCACGGTGCCGGAGCTCGCGGATCTGCCGTCCGGCTGCACCTTCGCCGATCGGTGTCCGCTGGTGGTCGAGCAGTGCCGGCTCACGCTTCCACCGATGGTGGAGGTCGGACCCGCTCACTTGGTGCGCTGTATCCGGACGGACGTCTCCATGGCCGAAAATGTCGGAGCACTGTCCGCATGACCGCCGCGCCTCTTCTCGACGTGAAGGATCTGGAGCAGCGCTACGCGCTGCCGCGCGAGAGCCTGTTCCGGCCGCCGGGGCAGGTTCGCGCCCTCAACGGCGTCAGCGTACAGCTGGCCGCCGGCAAGAGCCTCGGTATCGTCGGCGAGTCCGGCTCTGGAAAATCAACTTTTGCGCGCGTTGTGATGGCACTGGAACGGCCCACCTCCGGCCAGGTCGCGCTGCTCGGCCAAGACCTCAACCGCATCTCCGCGGATGCTCTGCGCCGCGCCCGCCGCGATTTCCAGATGGTGTTCCAGGACCCCTATGGGTCGCTCGACCCGCGCCAGACCATCGCGCGCATCGTCGCCGAACCGCTCACCGTGCTTGATGGCGCCGACCGCAATACGTTCCGGGAACGCGTCGCCGCGGTCCTGCGGCAGGTCGGCTTGCGCGATGCCGACATGGACAAATACCCGCACGAATTCTCCGGAGGCCAGCGCCAGCGCATCGCCATCGCGCGCGCTCTGATCACGCAGCCGAAGCTGATCGTGGCGGACGAGCCGGTCTCGGCGCTCGATGTCTCCGTGCAGGCCCAGGTGCTGAACCTGATGCAGGACCTCCAGGAGCAGTTCGGCCTCAGCTACGTCCTGATCAGCCATGATCTCGCCGTGGTCGATTATCTCTGCGACGAGGTCGCAGTGATGTATCTCGGCCGCATCGTCGAGCAGGGGCGACCGGAGGATCTGTTCGAGCACTGCGCCCATCCCTATACGCGGGCGCTGCTCGATGCCGTGCCGCGGGCGCGCGCCGCCGGCGGCCGGCGCCGGCGCGGGGCCCAGGCGATCGCCTCGCAATCGGCGACTGCAACGGGGTGTCCCTATGTCGCGCGCTGTCCGCTCGCCGACCAGCATTGCCGCGAAGTCCTGCCTGAGCTACGCAGGGTGGGCGAAGCGCATCTTGCGGCCTGCCACAAGGCGGAAGCCGTAATGGCGTTGCCGCAAGCGGCCGCGGGGGGTTAGGCTCTGGCGCAGGATTGGCGTAGACTGGGACTTGAGAAGGCAGGGGAGTTACGCATGTTCAGGAAACTATCCATCGTCGCACTCACTGCCGCGTTGGTCGCGGCGCCGCTGCCGGTGCTGGCACAAAGCAAGAAGGACAGCGTCGTCATGGCGATGGCGCTGGAGCCGCCGGGGCTCGATCCCACCAATGCAGCCGCTGCCGCGATCGCCGAGGTGACGCTCTACAACGTCTACGAGACCCTGACCAAGGTCAACGAGGACGGCACCGTCTCTTCCCTGCTGGCTGAGAGCTGGACTGCTTCGCCGGACCTGAAGACCTACACGTTCAAGCTGCGCAAGGGCGTCAAATTCCACAATGGCGAGCCGTTCGACTCCGCTGCGGTGAAGTTCTCGTTCGAGCGCAATGGGCTGCCGACCAGCACCAACAAGGACAAGAGCCTTTTCCAGGGCTTCGAGTCCGTTGCCGCGCCCGATGCCGACACGGTCGTGATCGCCCTGAAGAATTCCGAGCCGAACCTGCCGTTCCAGATGGGACAGGCGAGCGCCTCGATCGTCGAGCCGAAGAGTGCACCGACCAATGTCACGCAGCCGGTCGGCACCGGACCCTATCAGCTCGGTGCCTGGGCCAAGGGCTCCTCGATGACTCTGACCAAATGGGCCGACTACCGCAACGCCGCCGCGATCAAGCTGTCGAAGGTGACGATTCGTTTCATCTCCGATCCGTCCGCGCAGACCGCAGCGCTGCTGTCGGGTGACGTCGATGCGTTTCCGCGCGTCTCGGCCCAGCGCACCATTGCGCAGTTCAAGGCCGATCCGCGCTTCAGCGTCCTGGTCGGCGGCTCCCGCGCCAAGACCATCGTCGCCATCAACCACCGCAAGAAGCCGCTCGACGACGTCCGCGTGCGTCGCGCCATCCTCGCCGCGATCGACCGCAAGGCCATGATCGACGGCGCTGTCGACGGCTTCGGTACGCCGATCGGCAGCTTCTACGTGCCGGGCGCGCTCGGTTTCGTCGATACCACCGGCATCAATCCCTACGATCCCGAGAAGGCCAAGAAGCTGCTCGCAGAAGCCGGTGTCACCACGCCGCTTGAACTGTCGCTCAAGCTGCCGCCGCCGTCCTATGCGCGGCAGGGCGGCGAAATCGTCGCAGCCCAGCTCGCCAAGGTCGGCATCATCGCCAAGATCGAGAACGTCGAATGGGCACAATGGCTGTCGCAGGTGTTCGCCGGCAACGGTCCGCACAATTTCGACCTCACCATCATCAGCCATGTCGAGCCGTTCGACCTCGTCAAGATCACCGAGCCGGACTACTATCTCGGCTACAACAACGAAGCCTTCAACGCGCTCTACAAGCAGATCGTGTCAACGCCCGACGAGGCGCCCCGCGCAAAGCTTCTCGGCGACGCCCAGCGCATGCTGGCCACCGACGCCGTCTCCGCCTACCTCTACCAGCCGCAGTTAATCACCATCACCAACAAGAAACTGAAGGGCGTCTGGAAGGACGTGCCGCAATACGAGAACGATTTCTCGACGTGGTATTGGGAGTAGGGGGCGCTCGATCGAAGCGCCCGTCCAGCGTCACTTCGCCGAACACCGCGGGCACCGGGACGCCGGCGGCGCGCACGGCGCGGATCATGTGTATCTCGTGTCGGACGAGCAAATGAGAGACGCCGGCCTTGAACAGCTTCACGACCTGACCGGGCGCCCAGGCGTAGGCTTCGGAGAAGGCGCCTTCACCGACTTTCCCCCAGCGATCCCTGCATACCCGTACTCCGCCGTGCAAATGAAACCACCGGCGGCGGGAAAAAACCTGCCGTCGCGAGAGCCGCCGGACAGTATGATGGCCTTTCAACCTGCAGAGACCTTCGTCCACTCGGCCCATCGCTGACCCTGATGCGACCCAGCTAAATGTTCGTTGACAGGCGCAGACCGGACGTTTGCGGGTGAGAGCCAGACTGTAAATGGAGCGTCACCGCCGCCGACTTGGCTCGGTCGCACCTATTTTCGGCGAAACGAGTCCAGCATCGCCTCTATGATCTTGCGACCGCGGGCGCGGGTTCTTCTTTGATCGGTCGATGTCGGAAGCATGATCGAAAGCTCGCAAATTACGGCGTCAAGCATGTGTCCAAGCAGGTCGATATCGTCAAAGATAAGCTCGCCTTCGCGCTTGAGGACCTTCAAGGTCGCTTTCAGAAGCGCCATCGGAAACTTTTCTTCGATCTCGGCGAAGCGGGCATTACCTAGAACGACCGGGCCTTCCTGAACCACAATCCGCGAATAAGCAGGCTCGATCGAAACATCAAGGTACGCATCGACGCCGGTGTAGAGCCGGTCCCACAGTTTCGCCTTTCCCTTGGAGATTTCTTGCACCCGTGCAGCGGCTTCGGATTGCAGTGAAACGACAACGGCATCGAACAGGGCCTTCTTGTCCTCGAAGTGGTGATAGAAGGCGCCACGGGTCACTCTTGCGGCCCTGGAAATCGCCTCGATGCCCGCGGCTTGATAACCCTCGCGCGCGAAAATTTCCCGGCCCGCAGCCAGCAGGGCCTGCCGGGTGGCTTCCGCATATTCCTCGCGCCTCGTTCGCGGATCATTCGACGATTTATCCATGATGGCTACATACGGCTTGACATGTAATATACAAAATGAATATGAAATACTTAAAGTATGTGAAATATAGAGGGTATGCGAGAGGAGGCGCTGAATGGACGGGAACCAAATGTTCAACCTGGCGCAGCAACTGGCGGTCGCAAAGAGCCGGCAGGACGTTGCGGCCGCACTTGCGCTGCTCGACAAGGATATGCTCCTTGAAGGACCCGCGTTCGGCACTCGTGCGAGAGGGCTCGCAGAAAACGAGGCGGCGCTCACCCGGTTTTTCAAGTCCTTTCCGGATTACGAGGTCACACTCTCTGGCCATGCCAATGACAGCGAGACGCTGGTTTGCTGGGGCGAGGTTCGGATGACCCTGACCGGGGATCGTTTCGGCGTCACTCCCAACGGAAAGCGCGCAGAGCTTCCGGTCTTCATTCGCTTCACCTTCCGCAACAATCTGATTGCGAGCGAATATTTTTTCTTCGATCTCTCCGCCCTGTGCGAGCAGTCGGGGGTCTCGACGGATCAGGTCCGCCGACGGCTCTTCGGGGCTCCTGCCACTGCCGCCTGAGCCGCCAGTCCCTGTTACGCGCCTTAAGGATGATTTACGATGGATCCTCGCATAAAACCCGTTGCCGACATCAAGACGGTGCCATTGTTCGACATCGTGGTCGATCTCAACCCGCGTCTTTTCTTTGGCGAGACGCCGGTCGGCCGACGGGTGCTTTTCGGCGCCGCGGGTGGAACGTTCACTGGAGAACGCGTGCGCGGTGACGTTCTTGCGGGCGGCGGCGACTGGGCGTTGTTTCGGCCCAATGGGGATATGGCGCTGGACGTACGCCTGACGTTGCGGACGCACGACAATGAGCTGATTTACATGACCTATAGCGGGCGCTGGATAACGCCACCCGAGGCAAGGACCGACATGGCCGACCCCGTCAGGCGGTACAAAGTCGATCCCTCCCGTTACTATTTCCGTACGCAACCATTGTTCGAGACGGGTTCAACAGCTTACGCCTGGATGAATGACATCGTGTGCGTTGGAACCGGATATCTTGTGGAGGGCGCCGTCGCTTACAGGATCTTTCAGATTGTCTGACGTGATCGCAAGCGAGGGCTCGGCAGCTCGTTTTCCCGATTTCAAGTTGCCGCACAGGCTCGTGGCTGAGGGGCTCGGGACATGCTTCCTGCTTATCGCCGTGGTGGGCTCCGGAATCCTCGGCGTTCGACTGGCGCAGGGCAACACGGCTGTCGCGCTCACTGCCAACGCACTCGCGACGGCCGCGGCGCTCTATGCCTTGATTGAATGGTTGGGCCCCTTGTCCGGGGCTCATTTCAATCCCCTGGTCACGGCCGCGCTCGTCATTAGGGGCGATTTGTCCGTTCGAACGGGGGCTGCATACGTTCCTGTTCAACTCGTCGGTGCCGTGGCGGGCGTCGGCATGGCCAATGCGATGTTTGCGGCGCCGGTCTTTTCCTTATCCGTGAATGACCGAAGCGGGTTTTCCAATCTGTTGAGTGAGTTCGTCTCAACGTTCGGGCTGCTTGGGGCGGTATGGGTCTGTTCGCGGCTTCGGCCGGCGTCGGTCGCCGGCGTTGTCGCGGCTTATATCGGCGGTGCCTTCTGGTTCACGGCCACCGATTTTGCCAATCCAGCCGTGACCATCGCCCGCGCGTTCACCGATTCTTTCGCCGGCATAAGGCCGCAGGATATTCTCGGCTTTATCATGGCCGAGGTCCTTGGCGCCGCTGTCGCGATCGTTGTTTTTCGCTGGTTGTTGCCGAGCGAAACGCCGATTGAGACTTCGGACCCAAACTTAAGCGATGCTCGGAGTGTTCTTGGCGCAGAGATCCGCCCGAACCGCCCCGCCGAACAGCCTGCATCAGCGGTGAGCTTACCAAGCAAACGTGCCACCGATGCGGCCGTTGATTGAGCCCGCGCAAGCCGACGCCGACGGTTGGCAATGGCTACCAAGTTGTTGCCGACGCGCATTGGCCGCATCAAACTGCCCATCCACCGCCCCAGATACACCGGCAGCGACGTTGGTCACGCGGCGCTCGTTACCGGCAGAACCGACCGAAACGGTATTGGTAGCCGAAGTCACGGAGCCGATGGCAAGGCTCACGCCTCAGGTTGACCGGGTGCACAACGTTACGGAATTTCCGATAATGCCACTATGCCCCTGTTTTGCCCGACGGGTCAAACAGCAGAGATGCCCGTTGCCGCGCATTCGACCTTGCTGGAGAGCGCAGCGACGCCGGTAGACACGGGGGGCACTTGGGTGAGGGTCTGTCTCCGTCTCGCGCACTGCCCGCGTAAGTCTTTGATTTTCCAATTCCCGGCTACTGTGCATGGGGTTGTTTTCGCAGTTTTTGTTTTAACTACGCCCGTTACGCCGCCGCAGGCAGATCCGGATCGGCGATGGCGCCTGCGACGCGGACGCGGACGCGTAGCGCGTTCCCGGGCAAATAGGCGATCGGCATGTCCTCGACATCGACGGTCTTGAGACTGTCGCGGGCAGCGCCGGCCTGGACGGCACGCTCGGCCGCGATATCGCGGGCGGCCGCGATCGCGTCGTCGCGGCTGAGGTCGCGGAACACCTGGTCGGCCTCGCCGCTGACCTGCGCGATCGCGGCACCCACGGCATTGGCGCAGTCGCCGTGCGGCACGCGCACGATCTCGGAAATGCCGGGCAGGTGGTCCGGCACCAGGAACGCGCCGCCGCCGACCGCGAGCAGCGGCACGTCGCCGGCTTCGGTCTTCATGCGGTCGATGTCTTCTTCCAGCTTGCGCCAGGCATCGCGCATCGCGGCCTCGATCAGGCGCTTCGGCAGATTGGCGACGCGGCTGCGGTCGCCGATCTCGATCAGGTCTGCGGCCACCGCGATGTCGGTGGCGGTGAGGCGCGAACCGCCGAACACCAGTGCGTCCGACGTCAGGCGGTAGCCGACGCTGAGCGGGCCGACGCGGACCGGGTCCTCGTCGACATGACTGCCGCCGCCGAGCCCGATCGACAAGAGATCGGGCATCCGGAACAGCGTGCGGACGCCGCCGACTTCGACCACCGCATTGGCCTCGCGCGGAAAGCCGTGCCTGAGCTGGCCGATGTCGGAGGTGGTACCGCCGACATCGACAACCATGGCGTCGTCGAGGCCGGACAGATGCGCGGCGCCGCGCATCGAATTGGTCGCGCCCGAGGCAAAGCTCATCACAGGGAAGGCGGTGGCGATCTCGGCCTGCATCACGGTGCCGTCGTTCTGGGTCAGGAACAGCGGCGCATCGATGCCGCTGTCGGCGATCGCCTTGCGGAAGGCGGCGACCGTGGTGATGGCGAGATCATGCAGCGAGGCGTTGAGCAGCGCGGCATTCTCGCGCTCGAGCAGGCCGATCCGGCCGAGATCGTGCGACAACGTGACTGCGACGTCGGGACAGATCTCGGCGAGGATTTCGCGGGCGGTCGTCTCGCAGGATGGATCGAGCGGGGAGAAGCTCGAGCACACCGCGACCGAGCGCAGGCCCGCATCCTTGATTTTTCGCGCAGCGGCCTTGAGGCCGGCGGTGTCGAGCGGCATGAATGGGCGGCCGTCGTAGTCGTGGCCGCCCTCCAGCATGAAGATGTCGCCGTTGACGAGCGAGGCGAGGTCGGCCGGCCAATCGCAGAACGGCGGCAGCGAGGCGCTCGCGGGCATGCCGATGCGGATCGCGGCGATCTTCTGGACGTGGCGGCGCTGCACCACCGCGTTGATGAAATGCGTGGTGCCAATCACGACCGCGTCGACCTTCAACGCGGCGGCCGGCTCGGCGCGCAGCGCTTTCAGCGCGTCGAGGATGCCCGAGGTCACGTCGGCCGTGGTCGGGCGCTTGACGGAATGGACGACCTTCTCGTCGACGATCAGCACCGCATCCGTGTTGGTGCCGCCGACGTCGATGCCAATGCGTTTCATGGGATCCTAAGCTCCGGCCGCAGCGGGCGAGAAGAGGGAACGGAAATCGAGGTCGTAGCCGAAGGCGCGCGGGCCGACGAATTCGAGGCCGCGGGGGCTCGTCAGCACCGGCGGCGCGGGTAGCGCCACGACGGTGACCCGCTGACCGTAGCGAATAGTTTCGGTGCCGATGCCGTGGCCGTTGACACTGTCGAGCACGCAGATCAGGTCCGGCGACGTCGCGATCGCCTGCTGGTCGCGCCAGGCCACGATCCATTCGTTCTGGAATGAGAGCTTGAGCTTCGTGCCGCGATCGGCATCGCTGCCGTCGACCATCGCGGTTCCGCGCAAGAATCCTTCGGTCGTGCGCCGGGCGACGTCGACGATCTTGCCGGTGAATAGTTTCTTGCCGCCTTCGGTCGAAAGCAGCGCGGCGATCGGGTCCTCGTGACGGCGGTTCGCCTCCTGCACGGCGCGGCCGATGCGGATCGCCTTGCTGGTGGTGAAGTGGATGCCCCAGTCCTTGACCTCGCGCCCGGTGCGCGGCGCCTTGCTGGTGGAGGCGATCGAGCCCATCTCGACGCAGATCTTGCGGCTCGCCCGCTCCATCCATTTCCAGGTGGGCACTTTCGTGACCACGGCTTCGATACCGCGGGGATCGTAGAGCGTGCAGGGATAGGGGCGCAAATCACCGATCGCGACCGAGGTCATCTGCGCCTCGGGAAATGCGCGGCCCATGCAGTCGGCGTCCACCACGGGAATGCCGAGATGGGCGGCCGCCATCAGCGCCTGCACGCCGTTGCCGCCGCCGATCTCCACCGACATCACGGCGCGGAACTTGATGCCGTTGATCTCTTCCTGCATCCGCACCGCACGCGCGATGTTGCGGCTGTCGGCGAGGCGTTCCTGCCCGACCAGCGGCGCACCCATGTTGGAGACCACGGCGACCCAGTCGTCGTCGCCGAGGTCAAGCGGAGACATCAGTTGTACGCGATGGCCCTCGGCATAGAGCCGCCGCAGGTTGAGCAGGCCGAGATAGGGGCTGCCGCCGCCGCCGGTTCCGAGAATCCAGGCGCCGACCGCGAGCGCCTCGATCTCCTCGAGGCTGATCGTCTTCAATTCCATTTTGCTCACGACACCAGCTCCTCGACGATGCGGGCCGCGGCGGCGATGCCGAGGATGACAGGACCGGGATAGGCGGTGCGCACGCGCGCCTTGTTGACGCTGGTGTAGCTGATGCAGTCCATCACTACGAGATCGGGCTCGAGGTCGGCCATCGTGCGCGCGGCTTCGTCAACCGCGGCATCGTCCGAGCCGGGGCGCAACGTGATGCCGACCACCTCGACGCCGTCGCGCTGCCATTTCTTGTCGATCAGCGCGGTCTGCTCGGGAAGCGGCGAGAACACGCCGAGCCGGCCCTTCGGCAGCACGGCCTCGACGAGATTGTGCAGGATGGCCGAGGGCAGGATGACGAGGCCGTCGGCCGCGAGATTGGGGAATTTGCCGGTGCACGCCATCAGCGTCACGCCGACGCCCTCGTGCTTGAAACGAATGATCTGCTGGCTCGCGCGCCGCTCGACCTCCTTCTTGCTGATGGTGACGCCGTCGCCGTTCGGCAGCAGCGTGAACAGCGTGTCGTAGCCGTCCATCGGCGGAATGGCGTCGATCTCGGCGCGGCTCATGCCGTCGAGCGCGCCGCGCAGCTCGATCTCAATACCGGGCGAAAGCACGGCGGCGATCTCGGAGGCGACGGTCGGGCGCGGGCTCTGGCCGATCACGACCACCCCGATGCGCTGGTGCTTCAGTGGCATGTTCATGTCTAGTCCTTCAAGACGACGAGATCGGCCGGCGTCCATTCGAGCGTGACACTATTGCCGGGAGCGAACAGGTGGCTCGTGCCTGCGTTGGGCTGTTGCACGAGGACGCGATGGCCGCCCTCCAGCGTGATGCGGTAGAGCACGGCGCCGCCGAGGAAGTTGGTGTTCTCGACGATGCCGTGGGCGGAGCTGCCGGCTGCGGTGACGTCGCTGTGTGGCGAGAGGCGAATCTTCTCCGGGCGTAGCGCCACCGAGAGAACGCCGGTGCCCTGCGCCTCGGCAGGCGGCAGCGTCAGGACCAGGCCCTTGCCGACGTCGAGCACTGAGGCAGTGGTACTCGTCGTCGTGCGCTCGCCACGAAAGATGTTGGTGTCGCCGATGAAGTCGGCGACGAAGCGGGTCGTCGGCTTGTTGTAGATCTCCGTCGGCGTGCCGACCTGCTCGACCCGGCCGCCATTCATCACGGCGATGCGGTCGGACATCGCCAGCGCCTCTTCCTGGTCGTGAGTCACGAAGACCAGAGTCAGGCCGAGCTTCTTCTGGAGCTGCTTGAGCTCGAACTGCATTTGCTGGCGCAGCTTCTTGTCGAGCGCGCCGAGCGGCTCGTCGCAGAGCAGGACGCGCGGCGCGATCACGATGGCGCGTGCAAGCGCGACGCGTTGCTGCTGGCCGCCGGAGAGCTGGGCGGGACGGCGATCCTCGAGGCCGGACAGCTCGACCATGGCGAGTGCCGCCTTCACCTTGGCTGCAATGGTTGCCTTGTCCAGCCCGCGCATGCGCAGGCCGAAGGCGACGTTCTCGGCGACGGTGCGATGCGGGAACAGGGCGTAGTTCTGGAACACCATACCCATGTCGCGCTTGTGCGCGGGCACGTGGGTGATGTCGGCGCCGTCGACGCGGATCGCGCCCGCGCTCGGCGTCTCGAAGCCGGCGATCATGCGCAGCGTCGTGGTTTTGCCGCAGCCGGACGGGCCGAGCAGGGAGAAGAATTCGCCCTGCCGGATGTCCATCGCGACCGCGTCCACCGCGCGCACGCCGCCGTCATAGACCTTGCTGACTCCGGCGATCTCGATCGATGCGCTCATGCGCGGAAGATCCGGTTGACGCGCTGGTCGATCTCGTCCTTGCGCTCGTTGTACCACTTCCAGTCAACCTGGATCAGCTTCGAGACCTTCTCGGGCGTGGTGAGCAGCTTGGCGTCGTATTTGGCGTCGAGCTTCACCTTCCTGTTGGCCGGCGAGTACCACACGGTCTCCGCAAGCCGCTTCTGTACCTCGGGGCGGAGCATGTAGTTGACGTAGGCGTTGGCGAGCTCCTTCATCTTGCTGCCGGGCGTGATGGTCAGCACCTGCTCGAGCGACAGGACGCCTTCGCTCGGCGCGACGAAGTCGGTCGGCTGGTTCTGTCCGTCGTAGCGGTAGATGCCGGAATCGTGGATGACGCAGAGGCCGACCTCGCCCGACAGCAGCATCTTCTCCATCGCGCCGGTGAAATCGACGATCTTGATCGGCTTCAGCTTCTCCAGCGCCGCATAGGCCGCATCGAGATCGAGCTGGCCCTTGCCGAACAGCGTGCCGCACATCATCAGGAAGGCCTGGCCGAGGCTGTTGACAGGGATGACATAGCCGCCGCGCACGCCGTTGTATTTCGCGTCCCACAATTCCTTCCAGGAGGTGATGGAGCCATAGCCCTTGTCGGTCCGCAGGCCGAGGCCGATGGCGCTGGTGAAGATCGAGACGCCGACGATCTTGTCGCTGATCGCGTAGGGATAGACGTCGGCGAGGTTCGGCACCAGCTTGGGATCGATCTTCGGCTCGACCAGACCCATTTCGGCCGCGGCCCACTGCTCGTTCGAATTGGTGTGCATCACGTCATAGATCGGCGCGGAGCGCGAGCTCGCCTGGAGTTTCGGCAAGTACGGGAAGGCGGAATCGATCTGGAGCTTGCACTTGAACTCGCTCTCGAAGGCGGGGCCGATCTCGGCCTTCATGATCTCGCCCCACTTGCCGCCCCAGCCGGTGATGCGCAGCGTCGGATCGTCGGCGCGCGCGACATAGGGCGCGGCGATCGTGCCGATGCCGAGCGAAGCACTCGCGGTCAGAAAGCGGCGGCGGCTGAGCCGTGAGGATTCCATCATGTCTCGATTCCTTATGGCAATGAGCGGTTACAATTTGACGTAGGAGCGCAGGCCGACCGTGCGGTCGAGCCCGATGACGACGACAAAGGCGAGCACGATCGAGACCACCGAGGCGGCGCCGATGGTGCC
Organism: Bradyrhizobium cosmicum; assembly: GCF_032290525.1. GTDB lineage: Bacteria > Pseudomonadota > Alphaproteobacteria > Rhizobiales > Xanthobacteraceae > Bradyrhizobium > Bradyrhizobium cosmicum_A. The sequence continues at coordinate 161,833 of NZ_JASXTA010000001.1, forward strand.
GTCGAGATCGAATTTGAGATAGTTGAACAGCGTGACCGGCAGCGTCTCGTTACCCGGACTGACCAAGAACAGCGACACCGGAAACTGATCGAACGAGACGATGAAGGCGAAGATCGCGCCGGCCAGCACGCCCGGCTTGATCAGCGGCAGCGTCACCTCGAAGAAGGTACGCAAGGGACTGGCGCCGAGATTTTGTGCGGCTTCCTCGAGGCGCAGGTCGAAGTTGTGAAGTACTGCGAGGGTCGTGCGCACCACATAGGGCAGCGTCACCAGCGTGTGGCCGGCGACGAGGCCCCAGGTCGGCCGTCCTACGTCGAGCAGCACATAGGCCTGGAACAGTGCAAGTCCGGTCAGGATCGCCGGCAGCATCAAGGGCGAGAGCATGGTCGCCACGATCAGCCGCGTGCCCGGCAGATTGCCGCGGGCGAGCGCCAGCGCCGCGGAGGCGCCGAGGATCGTGGCAGACACCGTGGTGAGGGCCGCGACTTCGAGGCTGAACCAGAGCGCATGCATGAAGTCGCGTGAGGCGAAGAACTTTTCGAACCAGCGCAAGGACACGCCGACCGGCGGAAACTGGATGAACGGCGTCGGGTTCAGGGCGAACACGACGACGATCGCGATCGGTGCCAGCAGGAAGACCAGGATGGCGGCGTTGACGGCGAGATAGAGATAGCGGCCGTAATGCCGAGGGACGGCGGCCGTGCGCAGGCGCGCTGCTCGCTCGGCTGCCGCGAGTGATGGGCTGTGCGGTGTGGAGGTGCTCATCGCCGGCCTCACTGCAATTCGCGCTGGCCGGAGACGAGACCGAGCGCGCGGTTGTAGGCGATGACGAGCCCGAGCGAGATCACGAGCAGGACAATGCCGAGCGCGGCGGCGAAGCCGACGTTGAAGTTCGCGGAAATCTGCTGGTAGATCAGGATCGGCAGCGTCATGATCTGGAAGCCACCGAGCAGGATCGGCGTGACGTAGGCGCTGATCGCGAGCGCGAACACCAGTAGCGAGCCGGCGAGGATGCCGGGCAGGCTGAGCGGCAGCGTCACCTCGAGGAAGGCGCGCAGGGGGCTGGCGCCGAGATTTTCCGCGGCCTGCTCCAGCCGCTCGTCGATGCGGCCGATCACGCCGGTGAGCGTCAGCACCATGAAGGGGACGTAGATGTGGACGAGCCCGATCACGATGCCTGTCTCGCTGTACATCAGCTTCAGGGGCTGGCCGATCAGGCCGAACGAGATCAGGGTCTCGTTGATCACGCCCTTGTCGGACAGCAGCGTCATCCAGGCGAAGGTGCGCACCACGATGCCGGTCAGCATCGGCGCCAGCACCGCCATCATCAGCAGCGCGTGCCCGGTGCGGCTCCTGATGCGCGCCATCCAGTGCGCCAGGGGATAGCCGATCGTGAGCGCGACCAGCGTGGTCACGAGCCCGATCCGGATCGTGGTCCAGATCACCTCGAGATAAAAGGGATCGCCGATCATGCGGGCGTAGTGACGCGTGGTAAAGGCGACCTTCGGCATCACCACCGGATTGCCGGTGAGCACGCTCATGGTCGCCATCAGCCCGATCGGCAGGAAGAAGAACAAGGCAAACAGCAGCGCGCTCGGCAGAATGAAGAGCGCCAGGGCGTTGGGGCGCTGGATGGCGATGCTGCTCATCGCGTCCCCGTCTTTACGCGTGCGGTGTCCTGATCGAGCGGATCACCGGTCAGTCGCCTGAGCTTTGCGGCCATGGCCGCGAGCTCGCGGCGGACATTGGCGCGTTCGGCGACGGTGGTCGCCTGCACCGAATAGGACACCGCAATCCCGATCATCTCGCCGGTTTCGCCGCTCTTCAGCGCAAAGCCTTGTGAGCCGACGCCCTCAATGGATTCGTCCGCTGCTTCCGAAATGCCGGTGCGGCGGATCTCGTCCATGCGCGCCATCAGCTGCTTGAAGTTCTGCGGAGAGTTGCGCGGCAGTTTTGGATAGGTCGCGGGCACCCGCGCGCGGATATCCTCGTCCGACAGGCGCGCCAGCATGGCGCGGCCGTTCGAGGTCGTAAGCGCCAGCGTGCGCTGGCCCGGCGGATTGACGACGCGCAGGGGATTGGAGCCCGGCACGATTCTCAGCACGACCTGCTCGTAGCCGTCGAGCACGGCGATGTAGCCGGTGTGACCGGTGCGGGCGCAGACCTCGCGCAGCTCGCGCTCGGCCATGCTGATGAGATCGTCATGGGCGCGGTGCAGCCGGCCGAGCTCGAAGGTGAGCAGACCCGGCCGGTAGCGGCGCGTGTGCGGGTCCTGCTCAAGCAGGCCGCAGTCGCGCAAGGACCGCAACAATCGCGAGGTCGAACTCTTCGGCTTGCCGGTCAACGTCATCACGTCCGCGAACGACAGATCGGGCCGCGCACTGGAGAAGCAGTGCAGGATCTCGATCGCGTTGATGAGAGCGCTCATGCAGGTTGGTCCAAGAGGTTCCAAATTTCGGAACTTAGTCCCAAATTCTAGGCCTGACGCGGAAACGGGCAAGCGGAAATTTCGCGCAGGCTGGCGCCCGATTGCGCAGCTGCGGCGGAAGGTCGCTTGTTGGAATTTCAAAGACGGCGCACCGCGGTTCGGCGCTGCGCCGCTTCTTGTGGAATCAGGCCACTTCGGCGGCGACGTTGCCGATCCAGTCGCGGGCCAGCGTCACGTCGGCCTGCGACAATTGATGGCCCGCCGGCAAGATCTTGTGATCGACCTGCGCGCCCGCCTCGGAAAGCAGCGATGCGAGCCGTGCCGAATTGCTCGGCGGGACGATCGGATCGGCCTGTCCGGACAACAGCAGGATCGGCTTGCCTTCGAGCTGAGCCTTCGGTGGATCCGACAGCGGCACCATGGCGCGCAGCAGGATCGCGCCTGCGAGCACGTCTGGCCTGAGCAGCAACAGCGCGGCTGCGATGTTGGCGCCGTTGGAGAAGCCGACCGCGACCGGCGCGGCGATGCCATATTTCTGCTGCGCTTCAGCGACGAAGTCGCCGAGTTCGAGCGCGCGACGGCGCACGTCGTCCTCGTCGAACACGCCCTCGGCGAGGCGGCGGAAGAAGCGCGGCATGCCGTGCTCCAGCACGCGGCCGCGCGGCGAGAGCAGGGCAGCGCCGGGCGAGATCATCTTGCCGAGCCCGAGCAGATCGTTCTCGTCGCCGCCGGTGCCGTGCAGCAGCAGCAGCGGAGGGGAGCCCGCGTTGGTCGCGGGCTCGAAGCGATGGATGAATACACTCCCGGTCATGACACGCTCTCTTCCAGGTTCGGCAGCACGCCCTCGATCTGCTTGCGCTGCGCCTCGAGGAAGCTCGGCAGCTTCAGGTCACGTCCGAGCGTCGCGACGGGTTCATCGACAGCGAAGCCGGGGATGTCTGTCGCGATCTCGAACAGCACGCCGCCAGGCTCCCGGAAGTAGATCGAGCGGAAGTAATTGCGGTCCCGCTGCTCGGTCGGGTGCAGGCCGTGATTGGAGACAAGCTTCTGGGCCATCTTGCCCTGCTCGGCGTCGTCGGCCGCGCGGAAGGCGATGTGGTGCACGGAGCCGCCGCCCTGATGCCCGCGCAAAAAGCCCTTGGCCTCGTAGATGTCGACGATGCTGCCTTCGGCGTCGCCCGGCGCTTTGAAGCGGATCACCGAGCCTTCGCGCGCCGTCTCCTCGAAGCCGAACACGTCGGTGAGGACGGCAGCCGTCTTCGCCGCACTGTCGAGCAGCAAGGTCACGCCATGGAAGCCGCGGATCGCATGCTCTGGCGGGACGTCGCCATTGCTCCAGCCGGGCTCGTTCTCGGCGCCTGATATCCCGACCAGCGCCAGCGCCATGCCATCGGGATCGGTGAACGGCAGCACGGATTCGCCGAAGCGCCTCTCCAGCGCCTCGTAGGCGATGCCCTTCTCGGTGAAGCGCTGGGTCCAGTAGCCGAGCGAGCGCTGCGGCACGCGGAACGCGGTCTGATGGGTCTCGCCGACGCCGCGGCGCCCGGCCGGCACGCCGGCCCAGGGGAAGAAAGTCAGGATGGTGCCGGGGCGACCGGTCTCGTCGCCGTAGTAAAAGTGATAGGTGCCGGGATCGTCGAAATTGACCGTCTTCTTGACGAAGCGCAGGCCGAGATCGCGGCTATAAAAGCCGAAATTGCGGATGGGATCGCCGGCGATCGCGGTGACATGGTGCAGTCCAGACATTTTCGTCCTCCAGAATTTGAGCGGTCTTGCTCTCTGGCTGGAAATATCGTTCCGCTTTGGATTGGAGACAATCCATGCAAATATGACGTCTATGTCTACGATTTGGAACCAATCGGGCGGGGCGGGCCTTGGATAAGGTCGCCAGCCTCCGGGCCTTCGTGAAGGTGGTAGAGAGCGGCAGCTTTGCCGAAGCCGGCCGCCAGCTGCGGCTGTCGCGCTCGGCGATCAGCAAATACATCGCCGACCTCGAGGAGAGCCTCGGTGTCCAGCTGCTGAACCGGACCACCCGCCACGCCAGCCCGACCGAGAACGGCCAGCGCTATTTCGAACGCGCGGTCGTGATCCTCTCGGAGATCGAGGCGGCCGACCAGGCCGTGACGCAGGCGCAGTCGGCGCCGCGGGGACTGTTGCGCATCAACGCGCCGATGTCGTTCGGAACGATGCGGCTCGGACCCGTGCTAGCCGATTTCATGGCGCGCTATGGCGAGCTTCAGCTTCAGATCGTGCTCAGCGACGATCTGCTCGATCCCGTCCAGGACGGTTTTGACGTGACGCTGCGGATCGCGGAATTGGAGTCCTCGAGCTTGATCGCGCGAAAAATCATGCCGGTGGCGCGCATGATCTGCTCCTCGCCGGATTATCTGGCGCGTCACGGCACGCCAAAGCACCCGCAGGATCTACGCGAGCATGTTTCGCTGACCTATGGTTTCCTGCTCACCGGCAATCAATGGAAGCTGACAGGCGCCGACGGCGATCACTGGATCCAGCCGGCCTGGTCGCTCTGCGTCAACAACGCCGAGGTGCTGCGCGACGTCGCGATCAAGGGCAGGGGGCTCGCGCTGCTACCCGAGTTCATCGCCGCCGACGCCTTGAAGAAAGGCGAGCTGCGCACCGTGCTGGACGATTATTCCGCCCCGCCGCTCGCGCTTTATGCCGTCTATCCGCCGACCCGGCATCTGTCGGTGAAGGTGCGGCTGTTCATCGATTTTCTGGTCGAGCGGTTTGGCCGCGAAGACGGGGCCGTCGCGCGCAAATCCGCTGCGGCTAACTGACCGGACGCTGCTCGGCGGGTGCGAGCAATTCGTCCAGCGCGCTCATCGAGGCCTGCTGGAGCGCGACGAGCTCGCGCGCGGCGTTTTGGCATTCGGGCGGGGACATCGAGGACGCTGTCAGCTCGACCTCGCGGCAGCGCTCGGACAGGCGGACGAGGCCGAGCGCGCTTGCCGCGCTGCCGAGCTGGTGCGCGGATCGGGCGAGCTGCATGTGATCTCCGGCCGCGGCGGCTTTGGTGATATCCGCGATCAGTTTGTCGCTGGTCTCCTGCAGCAAATGATGCAGCTTTGCGATCCGCGTCGGCCCCAAAAGTCCTTTCTGGTCGTCGAGGAAATGCCGGTCGATCAATGCGCCTGCCGCGAGCTGCGCTGCGGCGGGCTCGACATCTGGATCATCCTCGATCGCCTCGCGCAGCGCATTGATCAGGATCGGCTTGCTGACGATCTTGGCGATGCCGGCACCGGCGAGCCGCTCGCGGGCACGGCCGGACACGTCGGCCGTCACCGCGATGATGCGCGGCATCTTCGGCAGACCGAGCTTGCCAATGTGTGCGGCCGCCTCCACGCCGTCCATGTCGGGCATGTGCAGATCCATCAGAATGATGTCGAACGCCTGATCGCGGGCGAGAGTGACGGCCGAGGCGCCGTTCCTGGCAATCGTGGCGCGATGGCCGAGCCGGTTCAGGATCGCTTCGCCGACTTCGCAATTGACGGGATCGTCGTCGACCAGCAGCACGCGCAGCTGCCGGGACAGCGGCGGAGGCGCACCCTGCGCGATACCGCTCGCGGCGCAGCCGAGCGGCACCTGAAGCGTGAACGTGCTGCCAGCGCCCGGCGTGCTCGCCACCGTCAGCTCGCCGCGCATCAGGCGGGTGAGGCGCCGCGCGGTCGCAAGTCCAAGGCCGGTGCCGCCGAACCGCCGCGCGATGCTGTCGTCGGCCTGGACGAAATCCTCGAAGATCCGCTCATGCATGTCGGGCGCGATGCCGATGCCGGTGTCACGAATCGTGATGCGGAGCAGGACCTGCTCCGCGTCCTGTGCAGCCGTCGCATTCAAACCGATCCCGCCGCGCGGGGTGAACTTGATCGCGTTGCCGATCAGGTTGAGCAGGATGCGATTGAGCCTGACAGGATCGCCGTGGACGAAGGTGTTGAGTGCCGGATCGCAGGCAAGGTCGAACGTCAGGCCCTTGCCGAAGGCCTGCGGGCGCATCAGGTCCGTGGCCGTCTCGATGAGCTGGTCGAGACGGAAGTCGCGCGTCTCCAGCGTCTCGGTGCTGGCCTCCAGGCGGGCATATTCGAGCACCGCATCGACCAGCGCGATCAGCATTTCCCCCGACGCGGCCGCAGTCGCAAGGTGGCGCCGCTGCGCTTCGCTGAGGCTGCCGTCGTCGAGCAGTTGCAGCACGCCCATCACGCCGTTCAGCGGCGTGCGCAGCTCGTGGCTGACCACGGCGAGAAAGCGCGATTTGGTCTCGTTGGCGGCGACCGCAGCGCTGCGCGCGCGCTCGGCCGCGTCGTGCTCGGCAAGGGCGTGGTCGCGTGTCTTCTCGAGCTCGGAAGTCCGCTCGATGACCTTGCGCTCGAGCGTCGCGTAGGATTCACGCAAGTGAGCGGCCATCCGGTTGAACTGGTCGCCGAGCGCCTCCAGCTCGTCGCCGGTCCTGATCGCGAGCCGCAGGCCGAGATCGCCGCTGCCGATCCGCCGGGCGCCCTGCGTCAGGATCTGGATCGGCACGGTCATGCGCCGGCTGAGCCAGAGAGACACCAGGACCGCACCGGTCAGCAGAATGACCAGCAGAAACGTCGAGCGTCCGACCGATGCATAGATCGGCGCGTAGGCCTCGCTGAGCGGCAGTTCGACGAAGACCAGCCAGCCGAGCGAGGGGACCGTCGCATAGGTCGACAGCACGCGCTGACCGGACAGGTCTTGCTTGACCAGGCCGCCCGAGGGCGGGCCTACACCATCGAGCGCGGAACGCACGTCGGGCTGCCCGGAGAGATCACTGCGTTGCAGCGCGCGCCACAGATCGGGATGCGCGATCAATATCCCCATCCGGTCGACCACATAGGCTTTGCCGGTATTGCCGACCCTGATCCCGGCAACGAGATCCCAGATGAAACGCAGATTGACCTCGGCGACGATCACATTGGGAGCGCGGCCGGTTGCGCGCGTGGCAAGCGCCATGAACGGCTCGGTGTCGCCGAAAAAGTAGACGGGACCGTAATAGGCCCGGCTTTCATTGGCGCCGCGGAAGGCGGGCGAAGCGGAGAGATCGGCGTTGCTGCCCATCCTGTCCGCGACCCGGCGCGACACCCGCACCTGCTCGCGGCCCTGCGCATCGATTTCGGCGATTTCCGCTATCGGGGGCGAAAGGCGCAGCAGACGGATGGCGTTCAGGCGCTCGTCTTCGTTCGTCGACAGCTCCGGTGGCAGGCGCGAGAGCCATCTGATTTGGTTTTCGATCTGGCCGATGAACTGGCCGATCTGAATGGCCGCGCTTGCTGCCTGCTCGCGTTGGGTCGCTGCGAGAAGCTGCTTCTGCTCGCGATAGGAGAACCAGACGTCGAATCCGGTGTTGATGGCGAGGGCGGCAAAGGCAAGCGCAACGATCGAGTAGAGATATTTTCTGAACAGCCGGCCGGAAGGCGTCCGCAAATGTCCCTGGTCGACCTGCTCGTTCACTCGCGGATCTCGTCGGCACGCGCGAGGAGCGTGAAGGGAATGGTCAATCCAAGCGAGCGGGCGACCGTGCGATTGATCAGCAACTCGTATTTCCGCGGCGACTGCACCGGCAGATCGCCAGCCTTGGTTCCGCGCAGGATGAGATCGACATAGTCGGCGGAACGCACTTCGAGCGTCGGCCCGTAGCTCATCAGCCCGCCCGCATCCATGAAATAGTGGAACGGATAAATCGTGGGAACGCGATATTTTGCCGCCGACGCCACGGCCGCCTGCCGGTTGACCACGAGGAAGCTGTCGACCAGCGCAACCATCGCCGCCTTGGGCGGCTCGGAAAAGCGCCTGATGGCTTCGTCGATGTCCGTTGGCGCGTTGACGGGCGCGGGGACCGCAGACACTCCGGCCGCCGCGGCCTCCTGCTCGATCGAGTCGAGCAAGAAGCGACCGCCGCGAGGGGTGGTCGCCGGGTTGAAGAGGACACCGACGCGGGCGATATCGGGCACGGCTTCCCGGATCAGCTGCAGCCATTTGCCGCCCATCTCGGCGGTGCTGTTGGTGAAGCCGGTGACGTTGCCGCCGGGATGCGCAAGGCTTTCGACGAAGCCGTTGCCGACGGGATCGTTGGCGGTCGCGAACACGATCGGGATGGTCCGGGTGGCTGCCAGGACGGCCGCGGTTTCGATCGTCGAGCCGGTCAGGATCACGTCCGGCTTGAGGTCGAGCAACTCCTGGACCGCGGTCTTCAGCCTGTCCGGTGCGCCGAAGGTCGAGCGGAGTTCGAGGCGGAAATTGACGCCTTCGACCCAGCCTCGCTGCCTCAAGCCGACGACGAGGCCGCCCAGGCGGGACGTCGGGCTGTCCGTCATGCTCCGCCTGGTCAGTTCGTCGTCGAGCGGCAGTGCCGTCAGCGAGGCAACGATCCGTATGCGATCCGACGTTGCGCCGAGCGCAAGCCATCCTGCGGCGGTTGAACCCGCGAGGCGAATGAAGCCGCGGCGATCGACCGTGAACGCGGAAGGCCGTTCGGTCATGGAATTCTTTGCACGATGGTCCGTCCCAAACCGGATGCTTAACGCGAAAGGGCGGTGTCCACAATTGATGAAAAATTGCACCTATGAATGTTCATTCGCAGCATTCGGCAGTCCGATACCGTATTGTTGCCCGGTCACCGCGCCAGCGCCGGCGGTCGTGCGCAAGTCGTCGCGGTTTCGCAGCACGGCTAGCGTCGCAGCGTGAACTCGTCCGGCTTGCGCCGGTGTTCCCATTTCGCCTGCTCCAGCTCGGGCTGCTCGCATTCGATCTCGGGATAGCCGATGCAGAGATAGGCGATGAATTTCCAGGTATCAGGCACGTCGAGACTGGCGCGAATGCGATCCGGATGGAGGATCGATACCCAGCCAAGCCCGATGCCTTCGGCGCGTGCGGCCAGCCACATCGCGGTGATCGCCGCGACCACGGAATATTCCGTCGTCTCCGGCATGGTGGCGCGGCCGAGGCCGTGACCGATGTCGCTGGCCTTGTCCGCGAATACGGCGAGGTGGCCAGGGGCCTGTTCGAGACCCGACAGTTTGAGCGTGGCATAGCGTGCCGCGCGTTCGCCGGCATAAGCATTCAGCGCATCGGCGTTGCAGGCCTTGAAGTCGTCGATCACGGCGCGGCGGCGTGCGGCATCATCGACGGTGACGAAACGCCAGGGCTGGCTGAGGCCGACCGAGGGCGAGAGACAGGCGGTGTCGATCAGGCGATCGATGGCGCCCTCCGGCAGCGGGTCGCTGCGAAAGCGCCGCACGTCACGGCGCCACACGAACAGCTGGCGCAGGTGCTGGCGAAAGGTGTCGTCGAACTCGACCATGAGGTCAGCGTCCCATCTGGAAGGCGGCGGCAATCAGCAGGATCAGGATCTCACCTGTCTGCTCGAACGCGCCGAGAATATCACCCGTCTGTCCGCCGATCTGGCGGATGGCAAGCTGCGCCAGCAACAAGCCGGCGAGCGATAGCAGGATCAGGCCGACCAGCGCCTTGCCCGGTCCGAGCGCGAGCGCGAGGGCGAGCGTCCCAAGTGCAAAGGCGATGGCGACGCTGCGGCCTGGCGGCGATCCGGCGGTGGCCGAAAGCCCGTCGGGTCGCGCCGGCGGCACCAGAGACATAAAGGCCGGGACGCCCGCGCGTGCCGCGGTGTGCGCAGCGCACAGCGCAAGTGCGACCAGCCACGGATCAGCGATCGCCGTGAGCGCACTCCAGCGCAGGCCGAACGACAGGATCAGCGCGCAGACGCCGTAAGTGCCGATCCGGCTGTCGCGCATGATCTCGAGCTTGCGCTCGCGCGTCCGCCCGCCGCCGAGCCCGTCGGCGGTGTCGGCAAGCCCGTCCTCATGCAGTGCGCCGGTGATGAGGGCGGTCGCGGTCAGTGCGAGCAGGGCGGCAAGGTTCGCAGTCAGTCCGAACCGGCTGGCAATCTTGTAGACCAGAGCGCCGGCAAGGCCGACCAGCAGTCCTGCGACCGGCAGGGCCCAGGTCGCACGGGTGACAGCGCCGTCGGCTGCCGGCTTCGACGATGCCAGGGGGAGGATCGTGACGAACGTCGCCGCCATCCTCAGATCGGCGATGACGTCTTTGAGAAGCTCGGCGCTCGGCATCATTTCAGCTTCATCGGCAGGCCGGCGACGATGAACTCGACCTCGTTCGCGACCGCCGCGATGATCTGGTTCATGATTCCGGCGGCGTCACGATAGCTGCGCGCCAGCGCGTTGTCGGGCACGATGCCGAGACCGACTTCGTTGGTGACGAAGACGATCGGGCTCTTGAAACCGCGCAGGAACGTGGCGAGTTTCATGACCTCGTGCTCCCAGTCACGCCCCGCATGCATCATGTTGGAGAGCCACAAGGTCAGGCAGTCCACCAGCCTTGGGCCGCCGCCATCGGTGTCGATCAGAGCCTGCAGGAGATCGAGCGGCACCTCCCGTTCGATCCAGTCGACGGCCTTGCGTTTGTTGCGGTGCTTGGCGATGCGCGTCTCCATTTCGGCATCAAGCGCCTCGGCCGTCGCGATGTAGATGGGCCTGCCCGGAAAGCTGCGTGCGCGTTTTTCCGCATGGGCGCTCTTGCCCGATCGCGCTCCGCCCGTGATCAAGATGATGGCCATAAGGGTCTCCCGTGGGGTCTGACTAATCACCAAACGCGGCCAAAGACAAAGCCGAAATCAGGCGGTCGGGGCTTGCGTTCGGCCTTCGCTTTGCGCAACAGGGGCGGGACAGGAGGCGGGTGTGGGTTTTGCGGGTGCGATGGCAGTAGCGATGGCGGTGGATGCCCTGCTGGGCTGGCCGTCATGGCTGTTCGCCCGGATCGGCCATCCCGTAACCTGGCTCGGGCGGCTGATCGGTGCCATCGACACCGTCTGGAATCGCACGTCCGGGTCGCCGGCATTTCGCCGCACCGCTGGTCTTGCCGGCGCGCTCCTGGTGATCGCGCTCTCCGTTACGGTCGGCTGGACGCTTCAGTCGCTGCTTGCCTCGGGCTGGGTTCAGATCGTGCTGGCGGGAGTCCTGGCCTGGCCGCTGCTCGCACTACGCTCGCTGCATGATCATGTCGCCGCCGTCGCACACCCTTTGATGGGCGGCGACGTCGCCGCCGCGCGCCACGCCGTCTCGCGCATCGTCGGCCGCGATCCGGCCGCGCTCGACGAGGCCGGCATCGCGCGCGCGGCAATCGAGAGCCTGGCGGAAAATGCCTCCGACGGCATCGTGGCGCCGGTGTTCTGGGGCGCGCTGTTCGGCCTGCCCGGAATTTTGGGCTACAAGGCGATCAACACGCTGGACTCCATGATCGGCCATCGCACCGAACGGCACGAAGCCTTCGGCTGGGCCGCGGCGCGCATCGACGATGTCGCAAACTTCATTCCAGCGCGCTTGACCGGAGTCTTGTTCGTGCTGCTCGCACCGCGGCGCTTCGAGGCGCTGTCGTGCATGACGCGGGATGCACGCCGCCATCGATCGCCCAACGCCGGCTGGCCGGAAGCAGCCATGGCCGGCGCACTCGGTGTGCGGCTCAGCGGCCCCCGCATCTATCACGGCAGCACCACCAACGAGCCCTGGCTGAACGAAGGCGCGCGCGATCCGCTCGCCGCCGACATCGGCGAGGGACTGACAGTCTACCGCCGTACCATGCTGCTGCTCGCCGGTATCCTTGCGGTCCTGACCTTCGCGTGAAAGAAGGGGGCATGCGCGAGCACGGTGGAAATCTCGATCTCGCCCAGCAGCGTTTTGGCGGACGGGCGGAGGACTGGATCGATCTGTCGACCGGGATCAACCGGCTGCCTTACCCCGTGGGTGAGGTGAGCGCGCGCGCGTGGGGCGCATTGCCGTCGCGGGCCGAGATCGAGAGCTTGCATCAGGCGGCGCGGCACGCCTACCGCACGAACGCGGCGGTCGTCGCGATGGGCGGCGCGCAGGCCGCCATTCAATTGCTGCCGCAACTGGCACCGCGCGGCCGCGCGCGCATCCTCGCCCCGACCTACAACGAATATGCCGGCGTCCTGTCGGCTGCTGGCTGGGATCTCCAGGAAGTCGCCGAGATCGACGAGCTGGCCGGCGCGGATCTCGCGATTGTCGTCAATCCCAACAACCCCGATGGCCGGTGTTTCGCGCCGAATGATTTGCTGGCGCTGCTGCCGCGCGTCGGCCGTCTCGTCGTGGACGAGAGTTTTGCCGAAGCTGTTCCGCAGCTGTCGCTTGCGCCGAAAGCGGACCATCCGGCGCTGCTGATCCTGCGCTCGTTCGGAAAATTCTATGGCCTTGCCGGCCTGCGGCTGGGCTTTGCGATCGGCAATGCGGCCGATATCGGCAAGCTCACGTCGATGTCGGGTCCATGGCCGGTGTCGGGAGCAGCGATCGCGGTCGGTTGCCGCGCATTACGCGACGATGCCTGGGCCGAGGCCACGTCAGCGCGACTTGGCCGCGACTGTGTTCGCCTGGACGCCATGGCGCAAGCCCAAGGCTGGACGCTTGTCGGCGGCACGCCGTTGTTTCGCCTCTACGAAACACCTGACGCGCTTGCCGCACAGGAGAAGCTGGCGTGCGGCCAGATCTGGTCGCGCGTGTTCGCGCAAAGGCCGAGATGGCTTCGCCTCGGGCTTCCCGGCAGTGAATCCGAATGGACACGCCTTGCCGAGGTCCTAGCGCGCTAGCGCGAGCAGGCCTTCGACATCGAGATGCTTTTCGATGTGATCGGCGAGCGCATCGAGCGCGCCTTCGACTCTCGCGTGATACGGCTCGCCGCCCGCGGGAATGTCGAGCCTTGCCAAAAATGCCTTGCGGAAATCATCCGAGGCGAACAGGCCGTGCAGATAGCTGCCCTGCACACGGCCGTCGCGGGAGATCGCGCCTTCCGGCTCGCCGTTCAGTCTTGCGAACGGCCGCGTGCGATCGGGCCCGTCGGTGCGGCCGATGTGGATCTCGTAAGCCTGGATCGATTGATCCGTGGCGACGTGCACGGCCGCAACGCGCGTCAGCGTCTTCTGCGGGCTCATCACTGTCTCCACGTCCAGAAGCCCCAGGCCCGGCGTGTCGCCGCCAGAGCCTTCGATGCCGTCAGGATCGGCGACGCGGTGTCCCAGCATCTGATAGCCGCCGCAGAGGCCGAGCACATGGCCGCCCCTGCGGTGATGTGCCAAGAGATCGATGTCCCAGCCTTGCGCGCGCAGGAAGGTGAGATCGCCGCGGGTGGATTTCGAGCCCGGGATGATGACGAGCCTGACATCACCCGGAATGGCGTCGCCCGGACGCACCATGACGAGATCGACGCCGGGCTCCAGTTTTAGCGGATCGAGATCGTCGAAATTGGCGATCCGCGACAGCGCGAGGCACGCGATCTTGCATTGCCCGGGCTTGCGCGCATCACTCAGGCCAAGCGCGTCCTCGGCCGGCAGCTCGCCGGCGCGCGCGAACCAGGGCAGCACGCCAAGGCCGCGCCATGCCGTTTTCTGCTCGATCAGCCTGTAGCCGTCGTCGAATAGCGTGGGGTCGCCACGGAACTTGTTGACGACAAAACCCTGGATCATCGCGGCGTCATCAGGGTCGATCACCGTCTTGATGCCGACGAGCTGGGCGATGACGCCGCCACGGTCGATGTCGCCGATCAGCACGACCGGCACGTCGGCCTTGTGGGCAAAGCCCATATTGGCGATGTCGGCCTTGCGCAGGTTCACCTCGGCCGGACTGCCGGCGCCTTCCACCAGAACGAGATCGGCGCGCGCTTTCAGCCGCTCGAAGCTCTGGAGCACCGCACCCATCAGGGACGGCTTCATCGCCGCATACTCGCGCGCACGCGCGGTCGCGATTCGTTTGCCGTGGACGATCACCTGTGCGCCGACATCGGTCTCAGGCTTGAGCAGCACCGGGTTCATGTCGGTGTGCGGCTCGACGCCGGCGGCGAGCGCTTGCAGCGCCTGGGCGCGGCCGATCTCTCCACCGTCGACGGTGACGGCTGCGTTGTTGGACATGTTCTGCGGCTTGAACGGGAGCACGCGCAGGCCGCGGCGCGTGAAGGCGCGCGCGAGGCCCGCGACGATGAGCGACTTGCCCACGTCCGAGCCGGCCCCCTGGATCATCAATGCGCGCGCCATCGCGTGACTTTTAGAACTCGACGCCGGCTTGCGCCTTGATGCCGGAGCGGAAGGGGTGCTTGACCAGTGTCATCTCGGTGACGAGATCGGCGATCTCGATCAGCTCGTCCTTGGCATTGCGTCCGGTGAGCACGACATGCGTCATCGGCGGCTTTTGCGTCGTCAGGAACTCGACGACCTCGGCGATGTCGAGATAGTCGTAGCGCAACGCGATGTTGATCTCGTCGAGCACGACCATGCGCAGGTTCGAATCGAGAATCAGCTCCTTGGCCTTCTCCCAGCCGGCGCGTGCGGCGGCGATGTCACGGGCGCGGTCCTGCGTCTCCCAGGTAAAGCCTTCGCCCATGGCGTGGAACTGGCAGAGGTCGCCGAAATGGCCGGTGAGCAGGCGACGTTCGCCGGTATCCCAGGCGCCCTTGATGAACTGCACGACGGCGCAGGGAAAGCCATGGGCGACGCAGCGGACGATCATGCCGAAGGCCGAGGAGGACTTGCCCTTGCCGGCGCCGGTGTGGACGATGACGAGGCCCTTTTCACCGCTCTTGGTCGCCATGATCTTGTCGCGGGCGGCCTTCTTCTTCGCCATTTTGGCGGCGTGGCGGGCGTCGGTTTCCTCGCCCGTCTGGGTATCCGGTTCAGGCGTCATCGTACCTGGTCCTTCGGCTTGACAAGAGGCAGCCGGGGGCAAATGGTGGCCCGGCGTTGGTTCCTGTCCTATGACAGGCGAAGAGGGAATGCGATAGGGTCCGAATCGGCAAGATTTGGATCCAAAATGCAGCCGCCCCCGCGACCGTGACCGGAGAGATGCCCGAAGCCACTGATTCCCACGGGATCGGGAAGGCGGGGATCGAAGGGGAAACCCTGCTCCGCAAGCCGGGAGACCTGCCAGCGCGGACGATTTTGGACCGGCGGACGGGGTGTTCCGCGACGGGGAAACGGACCCTCGCAAGAACGGTTCGTGGGCCTCTTCGCCTCCCGCTGATTATCTGGAAGAGGCGATGACCGTTACACTTCACGTCTGCATTACCTGCCGTGCCGGCCAGACGCCTGGCGATAGCGAGATCACGCCGGGCAAGCGCTTGCATGGTGCGATCCTCGACGCGGGCGTGCCAGATGGCGTCGCGGTGGTTCCCGTGGAATGCCTCTCTGCATGCAGCCAGGGCTGCTCGGTCGCGCTCAGCGCACCCGGCCGCTGGTCCTATGTCTATGGCCGTCTGTCGGATGCGAACGCGCAGGACGTGGTCGCGGGCGCCGCGGCCTATGCTGCCGCACCCGACGGCCTCGTGCCCTGGCGCAGCCGGCCCGAGATCTTCCGCAAGCAGTCGCTTGCGCGCATTCCACCCATTGCCGCGTTGCCGGAGGCCGCCGAATGAACTCGCTCGCAAAAGTCCCGGTGACGGTGGTCACTGGCTTTCTTGGTTCCGGCAAGACCACACTGATCCAGCATTTGCTCGCAAACCCCAACGGTCTGAAGCTCGCGGTGCTCGTCAACGAGTTCGGCAGCGAGGGCGTCGACGGCGAGATACTGAAGTCCTGCGCCGATGCCAACTGCCCGGAAGAGAACATCGTCGAGCTCGCCAATGGCTGCATCTGCTGCACAGTGGCCGACGATTTCATTCCGACCATGGAGAAGCTGCTGTCGCGGCCGGTGAGGCCCGACCACATTCTGATCGAGACGTCAGGGCTGGCGCTGCCAAAGCCGCTGCTCAAGGCGTTCGACTGGCCGGAGATCCGCTCGCGCATCACGGTTGACGGCGTGATCGCGCTGGCCGATGCCGAAGCGGTGGCCGCGGGCCGTTTTGCGCCCGATCCGGCTGCGGTGGAAGCGCAGCGTGCGGCGGACGAGAATCTCGATCACGAGACGCCACTGTCGGAAGTGTTCGAGGACCAGATTGCCTGCGCTGATATCGTCCTGCTGACCAAGGCTGATCTTGCTGGTAGCGCGGGCATCGAAGCCGCCAAGGCCGCGATCACCGCCGAGATGACGCGCCGCGTGCCGATGCTTCCCGTCACCGACGGCGCGATCGATGCCCGCTTGATTCTCGGCCTCGGCGCTGCCGCGGAGAATGATCTTGCCGCGCGTCCCTCGCATCATGACGGCGAGGAGGATCACGAGCATGATGATTTCGCCTCCGTCGTGATTGATCTTCCGGAGGTCACCGACCTCGATGCACTGGTCGCATCGGTGCAGCGTCTTTCGCGGGAGCAGAATGTGCTGCGCGTCAAGGGTTACATTGCGGTCGCGGGCAAGCCGATGCGTCTCTTGCTGCAGGGGGTCGGCGAGCGCGTGCGCCACCAGTTCGACAAGCCCTGGGGCGCAGGTCTCAGGCAGTCGAAGCTCGTCGTCATCGGCGAGCACGGCGATATCGACGAGGCCGCGATCAAAGCGGGACTTGGTGTCTGATGCACGTCGTCTTCCGCGAGAGCCGCGGTCTCGAGGAGACCGCGACACCAAGGGACATCGGCCAGGACCCGGCCGATCTCGTGGTGCTCTCGTATTCGGATTCCGATCTCGCCGCGTTTGCGGCCGGCTGGCGGCGTGGCCGTAACAGCCTGCCATCGCTGCGGCTCGCTAATCTTGCGGAACTGCGCCATCCGCTTTCGGTCGATACCTATATCGAGCGCACGCTCTTGCAGGCGCGCGGGATTCTGGTGCGCCTGATCGGCGGCGAGTCCTATTGGCCGTATGGGCTCGCGGCTCTCCAGCAGCTCGCCAAGGACCGCGGCATCGTGCTCGCCGTGCTGCCGGCCGATGGCCGCGATGATGAGCGGCTTGATGCATACTCGACCTTGCCGGTCTCGACGCTGCGCAGGCTCAAGGTGCTCTGCGACACCGGCGGCCCGGTCGCGGCGCAGGCGGCGATTGCGCAGCTCGCGCTGGCGTCGGGTCTCTATGCCGGCCCGGTCGTCGGCGAGATGACCGTTCCCGAGATGGGCTTTTACGATCCCGCGCGCGGTGTCATTGCCGCGCCGGCGGACGGCGGGGGCAGGCCGCGCGCGCTGGTGACGTTCTATCGTTCCTATCTCACCGCAGCGGACACCGGTCCGGTCGACGCCCTGATCGGCGCGCTGCGCGAGAGAGGATTTGACGCGCATGGCGTGTTCGTCACCTCGCTGAAGGCTGCAGGTGTTGCGGACTGGCTGCGGGTGCATCTCGCACAAAATCCTCCGGCCGCGATCGTCAACGCGACGGCGTTCTCGGCGATCGGCGATGACGGCACGACGCCGTTCGATGCCGCATCCTGTCCGGTGTTCCAGGTCGCACTCTCCACAGCGCGGCGCGAGGACTGGACCGAGTCGCTGCGCGGCCTGTCGCCCGGCGATCTCGCGATGCATGTGGTGCTGCCCGAGGTCGACGGCCGCCTGTTCGCGGGGGTGGTGAGTTTCAAGTCAGTCGCGATGCGCGATGCCGATCTGCAATTTTCGCATCTGGCGCACAGGCCCTATGAAGAGCGTGTGACGGCTGTGGCGGCGCGCGTCGCGGCATGGCGACTTCTCGCGGAGAAGCCTGCCGCCCAGAAGCGGCTGGCGGTCGTGCTCTCGAACTATCCGGGCCGTCCGCACCAGATCGCGCATGCGGTTGGACTCGATGCGCTGGCATCGGTCGAGGCCGTCGTATCCGATCTAGCAGAGGTCGGATTCGATGTCGCGCCGGTGCATGCGCTCGGCGAGACGCTGCTGAGGCAGCGACTGACCTGGAACATCGCCGATTACCGCGCAGCGCTCTCGCGCCTTCCGCAAGTCTTGCAGGACGATCTCGCGCAAGCCTGGGGCGTGCCGGAGACCGATCCGAGTTGCCGCGACGGCGCGTTCCATTTTGCCGCGATCCAATGTGGCCGCTCGATCATCGCGGTCCAGCCGGAGCGCGGCGATGCACCCACGCGTGACGCCGACTATCACGATCTCGCCCGCACGCCGCGCCACGCTTACGTCGCGTTCTATCTCTGGCTCTGGGGGCAGGGCTGCGATGCTGTCGTGCACATGGGCGCGCATGGCACGCTGGAATGGCTGCCCGGGAAATCGGTGGCGCTGTCGCCAGCCTGCTGGCCGGAAGCTCTGATCGGCGATCTCCCCGTGATCTATCCCTTCATCGTCAACGACCCCGGCGAGGCCGCGCAGGCCAAGCGGCGCATCGGCGCCGTCACGATCGGCCATCTGCCGCCGCCGCTGGAGCAATCCACGGTGCCGGAAGGGCTCCGCCGGCTCGAACGGCTCCTCGACGAATATTCGACCGCCGATGGCCTCGATCCCGCACGCCGGCAGCGGTTGATCGCCGCGATCCGCGACGAGGCGCGGGCCGCCGGCCTCGAAGACGATCTCGGTCTCGACGCGTCGGCCGCACCGGCGAAAGCCATTCCGCGGATCGATCGTTTCGTCTGCGATCTCAAGGAGAGCCAGTACGGCGCCGGCCTGCACGTGTTCGGCCGCGGCACTTGCGGCGAGGCGGAGCGGGATGCGCTGCGTGCAGCGCTAGCGGGCCGACGCATTGCGCCGGGCCCGTCGGGCTCGCCCTATCGCGGGCGCCGGGACGTGTTGCCGACCGGGCGCAATCTCTTCGCCGTCGATCCGCGCGCGGTGCCGACGCCGTCGGCGCATGCGCAAGGCATCAAGCTCGCCGAAGAGCTGCTGCGCCGCCACTTGCAGGATCACGGCGACTGGCCAAAGGGTCTCGTCCTCGACCTCTGGGGCTCGGCGACCATGCGCACGGCCGGCGAAGAGTTTGCCATGGCGCTGCATCTGGCCGGCCTTGCGCCGCGCTGGGATCACGCCTCGGGCCGCGTCACCGGTTACGACATCATCGCGCCGGCCGAGCTCGGCCGCCCCCGCGTTGACGTCACACTACGCGTGTCCGGCCTGTTCCGCGATGTCTTCTCCGGTCTCGCGCAATTGTTCGAGGCGGCGTCCGAGGCGCTCGCGGCGCGCGAGGAAGAAGGCGACGAAAATCCATATCGCCATCGTGCGTCCCGCGTGTTCGCGCCGCGACCCGGGCAATACGGCGTTGGCCTTTCCGCGATTCCAGATGCCTTCACGCGCGAGGCGGCCGGCGAGGCCTGGCTGTCGGCGTCGTCCTGGGCGCTCTCCGCCGATGGCGAGATCAAGCAAGATCGTGCCGGCATCGAGCAGCGGCTCGCATCGGCCGATGCCTTTGTTCATGTCCAGGACCTGCCGGAGACCGATCTTCTGCTCGCCGCCGACTATGCCGCGCATGAAGCCGGCATTGCTGCGGCTGCGGCACAGCTCGGTGCGGCAGCACCATCGCTCTATCATCTCGATACGACGCGCCCCGAGCAGCCGCATGCGCGCACGCTGACCGAGGAGATTTCCCGCGTCGTCCGGGCGCGCGCGGCCAATCCGGCCTGGATCTCCGGCATGATGCGTCATGGTTTTCGTGGTGCCGCCGAGATCACCGCGACGCTCGAGCACATGGCGGCGTTTGCGCATCTGGCCGACGCCGTGCCGCCGCATCTGTTCGATCTTTATTTCGATGCGACGCTTGGTAACGATGATGTCCGCAGCTTCATGGCTCACGAAAATCCGGCGGCGCTCGCCGCGATGGAAACTTGCTTCGCGCGCCTGCACGAGGCGTCACTCTGGCAAACGCGCCGCAATTCGATTGCGGCTGCGTTGCGGGAGGCGTCATGAGCGCGGCGAGGGTCAAGGGCTGGTGTCCCGGCGCGCTCCGCCCGATGCAATCGGGCGATGGCCTCGTGCTTCGCGTGCGGCCGTTCGGTGGGCGGCTCGATGCGGCACAGATCTCCGGACTGGCTCACCTCGCCGAACGCCATGGCAACGGCCTGATTGACGTGACCAGCCGAGCCAATCTCCAGATCAGGGGTGTCAGCGACACCAGCCACCGGCTGCTGCTCGACGGCCTTTCGCAACTGGCGTTGCTCGACCCGGACGCTGACACCGAATCCCGCCGTAATATCCTCGTGACACCGTTCTGGCGCACCGACGACGAGACGCAGGCGATCGCCGCCGAACTCGAGGAGGCGCTCGAGAATAGCGCACTCGAGCTTCCGACGAAGTTCGGCTTCGCCGTCGATGACGGCACCTCACGCGTGCTTGCGGGCGATTCGGCGGATGTGCGGATCGAACGTGATCGTTCCGGCGGATTGCTGGTGCGGGCCGATGGCGACAAGCTCGGCCGCCCGGTCGCGCGCGGCGAGGCCGTGGCCACCGCGCTCGCGCTCGCCAGCTGGTTCATTGTCTCGGGCGGCGCAAGGGGCGGGCGAGGGCGGATGGCGGCGTACCTAGCCGCTGGAGCAGCCCTGCCGGCGGAACTGCGTGGCGAGGCCGAGCCGGCGCCGATCATGGCTGCTGCGCGTCCCGGCCTTTATTCGCAAGGTGCGATGGTCGGGGTGGCCTTCGGACAGATGCCGCATGCGACACTCAGCCAGCTCGCCGGTTGCGGACATGCGCTGCGCATGACGCCGTGGCGGATGGTTTTGAGCGAAGGCAAGCGCGTGATGCCGAACGCGACCGGCTTGATCACCGAGGCCTACGATCCCGCGCTGCGCGTCATCGCCTGTAGCGGCGCGCCACGCTGTCGCGAGGCGCATGCCGACACCCGCGGCCTCGCTGCGGCCTTGGCTCCGAACATCGGCGCGGCCTCGCGGCTTCATGTTTCCGGCTGCGCCAAGGGCTGCGCCCATTCCGGTGCGGCCGCCATCACGCTGGTCGCGACCAGCGCAGGCTTCGATCTCGTCCGCGGAGGGTCCACGCGCGATGAGCCGATCCTGCGCGGGCTGAACCGCGACGACATCGTCAGTGATCCCTCCATCCTGATGGGAGGGCACTGATGCCGCACACTTACGAGACCGACGGCGCGGCGATCTACCGGCAATCCTTCGCGACCATCCGGGCTGAAGCGGATCTTGCCCGCTTCACGCCCGATGAGGAGCAGGTCGTGGTGCGGATGATCCATGCTGCCGGCATGGTCGGCCTGGAAGCGCATATCCGCTTCACGCCCGGCATGGCGGCCGCTGCGCGCGCAGCCCTGCAGAACGGCGCGCCGATCCTGTGCGACGCGCGCATGGTCTCCGAGGGGATTACGCGCGCGCGGCTTCCCGCGGCCAATGCCGTGATCTGCACGCTCGGCGACGAGTCCGTTCCCGCGCTGGCGCAGTCCATGCGCAACACGCGTTCCGCCGCGGCGCTGGAGCTGTGGCGCCCGCATCTCGATGGTGCAATCGTCGCGATCGGCAACGCGCCGACCGCGCTGTTTCACCTCCTCAACATGCTGGAGGGGCGCGGCTGCCCGCGGCCGGCGGCGATTATCGGCTGCCCGGTCGGATTCGTCGGCGCCGCCGAATCCAAGGCCGCGCTGATGGCGGATCCGCCGGTGCCGGCGCTCACGGTCGAGGGACGCCTCGGCGGTTCCGCGATCACGGTCGCCGCCGTCAATGCGCTGGCAAGCCGGAGCGAATAGCCATGGGACGCATCATCTGCTGCGGTCTCGGCCCCGGCGCCCCTGATCTGATGAGCGTGCGCGCCGACCGCACGGTGCGCGGCGCAAGGCATGTCGCCTACTTCCGCAAGAAGGGCCGGCCCGGCCAGGCGCGACGTATCGTCGAGGGCATGCTGGCTGCCGACGTCACCGAATACGCAATGGAATATCCGGTCACCACGGAGATCGCGTTCGACAGCCCGGAATACATTAAGTTGCTGGCCGCCTTCTACGATGAATGGGCGGAGCGCCTGGCGCGGCTCGCGCGCGCCGTCGATGTCGTCGTGCTCTGCGAAGGCGATCCATACTTCTACGGCTCGTTCATGCATCTGCACGCGCGTCTGCAAGGCCGTGTCGAGATCGAGGTGATCGCGGGCATTCCCGGCATGGTCGGCTGCTGGAATGGCGTGGGCCGGCCGATCGCGCTCGGCGACGACGTGACGACAGTACTGATGGGCACGCTGACTGAAGACGAGCTCGAACGGCGCATGCGCGATTCCGATGCGCTCGTGATCATGAAGACCGGCCGAAACCTCGCGAAGGTGCGCCGCGCGCTTGCTGCCGCCGGCAGGCTGGACGACGCCTGGCTGGTCGAGCGCGGCACCATGCCGGGCGAGCGCGTGGTGCGGCTCGGCGAGATCGATGCCGGCGATTGTCCTTACTTTGCGATCGTGCTCGTGCACGGCAAGGGCCGGCATCCGGGCGCCGCCGAATGACGGGCACCCTGACCATTGCGGGCCTTGGGCCGGGCAGCGATGCACTTGTGACCCCCGAAGTCTCCGCCGCGCTGGCCTCCGCGACGGACATTCTGGGCTACGCGCCCTATGTCGCGCGCGTGGTGCCGCGGCCGGGACTCAACCTGCATCCATCGGACAATCGCGAGGAGCTGCAGCGGGCGAGCGAGGCCCTGCGGCTCGCAGCCGGAGGCGGGCAGGTCGTCGTCGTATCCTCCGGCGATCCCGGTGTGTTCGCGATGGCTTCGGCGGTGTTCGAGGCACTCGAACAGGCGCCGCAATGGCACGAGCTTCCCATCCGCGTGCTGCCGGGTATCACCGCGATGCTGGCGGCAGCCGCGCGCGCCGGTGCGCCGCTCGGCCATGATTTTTGCGCAATCAATCTCTCCGACAATCTCAAGCCATGGGCGGTGATCGAGAAGCGACTGCGGCTGGCCGCGGAAGCCGATTTTGCCATTGCAATGTACAATCCCCGGTCAGTGAGCCGGCCGGAAGGATTTGGCCGCGCGCTTGCCGCGCTGAAAGAGGCCGGCTGCGGCGACCGCCTCGTGATCTTTGCGCGCGCGGTCAGCGCGGCTGACGAGAAGATCGGGACGGTGACGCTGAACGAAGCGACGCCAGAGATGGCCGATATGCGAACGCTCGTGATCGTCGGCAATTCGCAGACGCGCCGCGTGGGCCGCTGGGTCTATGCACCGAGGCAGGTGCGATGACCGAGCCACTGCATGATCTCGGCCACACTCTCGACCCGCAACCGTTCGGGCAATTTTGGTCGCGAGATCATGATCACGGGCAGGCTGAGCGCGCGGGCCGCATCGATCTTGGCGCGCGCGCCGTCGCCACCGGAATTGCGCGCGACGATCCGCGCGATGCCGCGCATGCGCATCATATCGAGCTCAGCCTCGAGCGTGAACGGTCCGCGCGACACGATCACCTCCGCCGCGAAGGGCAGCGGTGCCTCGGGCGGATCGACGAAGCGCAGCGTGTAGGTGTGCTGCGGCTTGCTCGCGAACGGCGCGATATGCTGGCGGCCGATCGCGAGGAATACTTTTGCCGGGGCGTCCGGCAGCGCCGCGACGGCGGCGTTGACATCCGCGACCTCAATCCAGTTGTCGCCGGGCGCTTTGGTCCAGGGCGCGCGCTCCAGCGCAATCAGTGGCGTGCCGGCTTCGGCGCACGCCTCAATCGCATTGCGGCTCATCTCGGCGGCGAAGGGATGGGTCGCGTCGATCACATGCGTGATGCCCTCACGGCGGATGTAGTCTGCGAGTCCGCTTACGCCGCCAAAACCGCCGATGCGGGTCGGCAGCGGCTGATCGGACGGCGCGCGGGTGCGGCCGCCATAGGAATAGACGGCCTCGACGTGTGCGCGCGCGATCTCCGCTGCGAGCAGGCTCGCATCGGCAGTTCCGCCCAGAATGAGGGCGCGGTTCATGGCTGATCCCTGGCTGACCATCATTGGTATCGGCGAAGATGGCCTTGCCGGGCTCTCGGAAGCAAGCCGAAAGGCGCTTGGCAACGCCGAAACCGTGTTCGGCGGCGAGCGTCATCTTGCGCTTGCTGATGTTGGTGGTCGGGGCCGCCCGTGGCCGGTGCCGTTCGACGCGAGCATCGTGCTGAGCTGCCGCGGCCGCCCGACGGCAGTGCTCGCCTCCGGCGATCCGTTCTGGTACGGCGCCGGCGCAAGTCTTGCCGAGAAGCTCAATGCCGACGAGTGGATTGCATATACGGCGCCGTCGACCTTCTCGCTTGCCGCCGCGCGGTTGGGCTGGCGGCTCGAATCTATCACCTGCCTCGGACTTCATGCCGCGCCGTTCGAGCGTCTCGTGCCGCATCTCGCGGCTGGCGCGCGGATCGTCTGTCTCGTGCGCGACGGCAGAGCTGCCGTCGATCTCGCGAGATGGCTGACGGAGCGCGGATGGGGCGCCTCGTCATTCTGGACTCTCGTTGCGCTCGGTGGACCACATGAACGCGTCGGTAAGTATCGCGCGGAGACCTATACACGCGCTTCAGCCGGAAACCTGGTTGCGGTGGCGCTGGAGGCGAGGGGAGCGGACGGCCTGTCTCGCGGTTCGGGGCTGCCGGATGCTCTGTTCGCTCACGACGGCCAGATCACCAAGCGGCCGGTGCGCGCCTTGGCGCTATCGGCGCTCGGGCCGTGTCCTGGCGGGCATTTGTGGGATATCGGCGCCGGCTCGGGCTCGATCTCGGTCGAATGGGCGCTGTGCGGCGGGACGGCGAGCGCAATCGAGGCGCGCGAGGACCGCGCCGCGAATATCCGCAGCAACGCAGCAGCATTCGGATTGGCGCATCGGATCGCCATCATCACGGGGAAGGCGCCCGAGGCTCTCGCTGCGCTGGACCTGCCGGACGCCGTCTTCATCGGCGGCGGTTTCGACATCGCAATGTTCGACGCCATTTGGTCGCGCATCGGGCCAGGCACACGGCTCGTCGCGCATGCGGTGACGCTGGAAACGGAAGCCCTGCTTGGCGAGCTGCACCGGCGCCACGACGGCGAATTGATGCGGGTCGAAATCGCGCATGCCGGCCCGCTCGGCCGTTATCGATCCTGGGAGGCGTCGCGGCCGGTGGTACAGTGGAGTACGGCCCGATGAAGGTCGCTGGACTCGGATTCAAGCGGGACGTGACGCTCGCCTCGCTGCGCGAGGCGCTGCTGGCGGCCGGCGGTGCCGAAGGCCTCGCGGCGGTGGCAACTGTCAGCGACAAGGCCGACGCGGAGGCGCTGAAGCAGCTCGCGCGCGAATGCGGGGTGCCGATCAAGGCCGTTTCTGCGGACTTGCTGGCCGGCATCGAGACGCCGACGCAATCGAAGCTCATCGTGGAAAAGTTCGGGACCGGATCGGTTGCCGAAGCCGCAGCTCTCGCAGCGGCCGGCCCTCGCGCGCGATTGATTGCGACGCGGGCGGTATCGCAGGATCGCACCGCGACGGCCGCGATTGCGGAAGGAGACGGCGCATGACGGTGCATTTCATCGGCGCAGGGCCGGGCGCACCAGACTTGCTGACGTTGCGCGGCCGCGATTTGATCGCCGCCTGTCCGGTCTGTCTCTATGCGGGCTCGCTGGTGCCCGATGGCGTGCTGGCGCATTGCCCGCCCGGCGCGCGCATCGTCAACACCGCGCCGCTGTCGCTCGACGAGATCGTCGCGGAGATCGCTGCTGCGCATGCTGAGGGCAAGGATGTCGCTCGGCTGCATTCCGGTGATCTGTCGATCTGGTCGGCGATGGGCGAGCAGCTCCGCCGCCTGCGCGCGCTCGGCATTCCCTATACGGTCACGCCCGGTGTTCCATCTTTCTCGGCAGCGGCGGCTGCGCTGGAGGCCGAACTGACGCTGCCCGGCCTTGCCCAGACGGTGGTGCTGACGCGCACCCCGGGTCGTGCCAGCGCGATGCCCGAAGGCGAGAAGCTTGCCGCCTTCGCCGCCACCGGCGCGGTGCTCGCAATCCATCTGTCGATCCATCTGCTCGACAAGGTCATCGCCGAGCTCACGCCGCATTACGGCGCGGATTGCCCCGTCGCGATCGTCTGGCGCGCGAGCTGGCCGGACCAGCGCATCGTCCGCGCCACGCTGGCAACGCTCGATGCGGCCGTCGGCAGCGAAATGGAACGCACCGCACTGATCCTGGTCGGCAAGACGCTCGGCTCGGCGGACTTTGAGGAGAGCCGTCTCTACGCCGCCGACTACGACCGCCGCTATCGGCCGTTCGGCGCCGAGCCGCGCTTTCCGGAGGCGACGTGATGGCGGCAGGTCTCGTCATCTCCGCGCCGGCATCCGGTGTCGGCAAGACGACGCTGACGCTGGCGCTGGCGCGTGCCTGGCGCCATCGCGGCTTGAATGTGCAGTGCTTCAAGAGCGGGCCTGACTATATCGACCCCGCCTTCCATGCCGCCGCGACGGGGCGCGCCTCCGTCAATGTCGATAGCTGGGCGATGGATCGCGCGACGATTGCACATCTGGTCAGCCGCGGTGTAGATGCCGATGTCGTGCTCGCCGAGGGCTCGATGGGCCTGTTCGACGGGGTCGCCGCACGCGGCGTCTCCGGCACCGGCGCGACCGCCGATATTGCGGAGATGCTGGGCTGGCCGGTGCTGCTGGTGATAGATCCTTCTGGCCAGGCGCAGACCGCGGCGGCGATTGCTGCCGGCTTACGCGACTACCGCCCCGGCGTGCGCCTCATGGGCGTGGTGCTCAATCGCGTCGCCAGCCCGCGCCATGAAGATCTCGTGCGGCGTGCGCTGAACGATGCCGGCATCGCCGTGTTCGGTGCGCTGCCGCGCCACGCCGAGATCAGCCTGCCGAAACGGCATCTCGGCCTCGTGCAGGCCGAGGAGCAGGCGGAGATCGGCGCGCTGATCGATGAGGCCGCGCGCTTCGTCGCCGAGCATGTCGATCTCGATACGGTGCTGCACTCGGCCGCGGCCTGGTCGCCGGAGCCTGCCGTGAATAGGCTCAACGTGACGCCGCCCGGCCAGCGCATTGCGCTTGCCCGCGATGCCGCGTTCTCCTTCGTCTATCCGCATATGCTGGAAGCCTGGCGCGCGGCGGGCGCCGAGATTTTGTCCTTCTCGCCGCTCGCCGATGAAGCACCTGACGCGAGCGCCGATGTGTGCTGGCTGCCGGGCGGTTATCCCGAGCTGCACGCGGGGAAGATCGCGGCCAATGCGCGCTTCCGCGATGGCCTGCGTGCCTTCGCCGTGACGCGGCCGGTGCACGGCGAATGCGGGGGCTATATGGTGCTGGGAACCGGGTTGACTGACGCCGACGGCGTCCGCCATGGAATGATGGGCCTGCTCGGCCTGGAGACCAGCTTTGCCAAACGCCGCATGCATCTGGGTTATCGTCTCGCCGAACTCGCAGCGCCAATGCCGGGACATCGCCCCGGTGCACGCCTGCGCGGCCACGAGTTCCACTATTCGACCATCCTTGCGCAGCCCGATACGGCGCTGGCGGTCGTGCATGACGCAACGGGTGCGGTCATTGCCGAGACCGGCTCGCGGAGGGGACAAGCCACGGGCACGTTCTTCCATCTGATCGCGGAGGACCGGTGAGCGGTTTCGTCACTTTCATCTCGGCCGGCCCCGGCGACCCCGAGCTTCTCACGCTCAAGGGCGCCGCGCGGCTGCGCGAGGCCGACGTCGTGCTCTATGATGATCTTGCCTCCGGCGCGATCCTCGACTTGGCCCAGCCCGGCGCCAATCTCGTCGCAGTCGGGAAGCGGGCAGGGCGGCCCTCGACCAAGCAGCATCACGTCAACCGCCTTCTGGTCGACTACGCCGCCACCGGCGCCCGCGTGGTGCGGCTGAAGTCCGGCGATGCCGGCATCTTTGGCCGGCTCGAGGAGGAGTTGGAGACGCTGCGCCAAGCCGGCATCGGCTACGAGATCATTCCAGGGGTCACCTCGGCCTGCGTTGCCGCCGCGCAAGCCGGCATTCCCCTGACCCGGCGCCACACCTCGCGCAGGGTGCAGTTCGTGACCGGGGCCGATGTCACCGGCGAGTTGCCACAGAATTTGAATTGGGCGGCGCTGGCCGACCCTGAGGCGACGACCGTGGTCTATATGGGACGGCGCACCTTTCCGGCGCTCGTCGCAAAATTGACCGAGCACGGCCTCGCCGCGGATACCCCGGCGCTGTTCGCCGAATCCCTCGGGCGGTCCGACGAACGGCTGGTGCGCACCACGATTGCCGAGCTCGCCGAGCAACTTGGACGCGGGGGCGCTGCTTCCACGGCAGCCGTCATCCTGTTCGGCGCGCTGGCGGAAGAATATCGGTCATGATCGCCCCGGCCGCTCGTCGCCCCTTGACGCTCGGCCGGCGAAAGGGGCACACAGGAGAGGCATGGTGCTCGACGCGGCGCAAAGCGCCGGAGCACAATCGGGAATGGGGATGGGCGGACCAAATGGCGGCGCCCAAAACCCCAGCCGCCCCCGCGACTGTAAGCGGTGAGGGACTCCAATCAGCCACTGGCCGCAAGGCTCGGGAAGGCCGGAGAACCCAGCGAACCGCGAGCCAGGAGACCGGCCGTGCGTATTTTGAGGCCAAGGCCGTCGGGTGTGACGGCAGGAAGGAACTGAACCATGCATATCGAACCCGGTATCGTCTCGGGCGCTAAGCTCGTGTTGAGTTACGCAACAGGCATCGCCGTCGGCGGCGTTGTCTTGAAGCTCGCGGTCGAGACCGTGCGCGAGCAGGGCATTACATCGTTCGCGGCGCGGACGCTCGCCACCACGGGCCTCGTGTTCGTCTTCTTCGAGATCCTGCCGCACTTCCCGGTCGGCGTGTCCGAGGTGCACTTCATCCTCGGCTCGACGTTGTTCCTGCTGTTCGGCGCCGCGCCGGCGGCCTTCGGCCTTGCGTTCGGACTGCTATTCCAGGGCGTGTTCTTCGAGCCACCGGATCTGCCGCAATACGGCATGAATGTCACCACGCTGCTGGTGCCGCTGTTCGCGATCCAGGCGATCGCCACCCGGATCATTCCGCGCACCACCGCCTATGTCGATCTGCAATATCGTCAGGCGCTGGCGCTTTCGACCACGTATCAGGCCGGCGTCATCGCCTGGGTGGCGTTCTGGGCGCTCTACGGCTCCGGATTTGCTGCGACCAACCTCGTCAACATCGCGACGTTTGCGGCCTCCTACGCGCTCGTCATCGTGATTGAGCCGCTGGCCGACCTCGCCGTGCTGGCATTGGCGAAGTCGCTGCGCGGTGTCACGGCGCCTGGCTTGGTCACCCCGCGTCTGCACGACGCGGCTTGAGAGACAAGCGAGCGGGCGGCCGAAGCGGCCGCCCTTTCGCAGGCAAGATGCTCACGCTCTCCCTGATAGGCATTGGTTGCGGCGATCCCGAGCAGCTTACGCGTGCCGCCATTCAAGCCATCAACGCCGCCGATCTGGTCCTGATTCCGCGCAAGGGGACGGCGAAGTCCGATCTCGCCGATCTCAGGCGGACGATCTGTGCGGATGTGCTCTCCAACGACAAGACCCGTATCGCCGAGTTCGACGTCCCCGTGCGTGACGCAGGTGAGGCGGATTATCGCAAAGGCGTCGACGATTGGCACGATGCTGTGGCCGCGGCCTGGTCGCAGACCATTGCGGATAACCTCGGGGGCGAAGGCAAGGTCGCGCTGCTGATCTGGGGCGATCCGTCGCTTTATGATTCTTCGCTGCGCATTGCGCGGCGACTAAATCCCTTGCCTGAGATCGAGGTCGTGCCCGGCATCACCTCGATGCAGGCGCTGTGCGCGGCGCACGCACTCCCACTCAACGACATCGGCGAGCCTTTTCTCGTGACGACGGGACGCCGTTTGCGCGAGGGTGGCTGGCCGCAAGGCGTCGATACCGTAGTCGTGATGCTCGACGACGGCACGGCATTCCAGTCGCTCGATCCAGAAGGTTTGCAGATCTGGTGGGGCGCCTATCTCGGCATGCCCGATCAGATTATCATGTCCGGCGTTCTGGCCGAGATCGGCCCGCGCATCGTTGCTGCGCGGCAGGAGGCGCGCGAGCGGCATGGCTGGATCATGGACAGCTACATTCTCAAGCGCAGGCCGTAAGCGAGGCAGCATGCTCCCTGAATGGGTCTATCAAAAATGCCCTGATGTTTCCGCGGTCCACCGCAAGGCGGCGATCGCGCGACAGGCGCAACTTGCCAAGCCGGCCGGCGCGCTCGGCCGGCTCGAGCAGCTCGCGATCGAGCTTGCAGGCCTGCAAGCGACCGAACAGCCGCGCGCGACGCGCGTGCCGATCATTGTTTTCGCCGGCGACCACGGCATCGTCGCGCAGGGCGTCTCGGCCTATCCGCAAGCCGTGACGATCGCGATGATGGCGAACTTTGCGTCCGGCGGCGCTGCGATCTCGGTGCTGGCGCGCGAGCTTGGCTCAAACCTCGAAGTCGTCGATGCCGGTACGCTGGCGGATGAGGGGATGGCGGGCGTCGTCACCGACAAGCCGCGCAGCGGGACCCGCGACTTCAGCCTCGAAGCTGCGCTCACGCCCGCGGAGTTGGCATTCGCTTTCGAAGCCGGCCGGCGCGCGGTTGCGCGCGTGGAAGCCCGGCAGCCCGATCTCCTGATCTTTGGCGAGATGGGCATCGGCAACACCACGACATCGGCTGCGATTGCGGCGAGCCTGCTTGGCATGTGCGCCGAGGAAGTCGCAGGCAATGGCACTGGCGTCGACGCGGCCGGCCTAGCGCACAAGGCGCGCGTGATCGATGCCGCGATCGCGCGTCACGGCGCGGCGGGCGCGACGCCCGAAAATATCCTGTGCGCCGTCGGCGGCCTTGAGATCGCGGCGATCTGTGGCGCGATCATTGCGGCCGCACATCGCCGCATTCCCGTACTGATCGACGGCTTCATCGTATCGGTGGCGGCGCTGACGGCGGTGCGGCTCAATCCGTCGTGCCAGCCGTTCCTCTTGCCGTCGCATCAATCGGCGGAGCAGGGGCACCGGCTGGTGCTGCGCGCTCTGAACGTGCAGCCGCTGGTCAGTCTCGATCTCAGGCTCGGGGAGGGGTCGGGCGCCGCGATCGCGCTGCCGCTGGTGCGGCTCGCCTGCAGCCTCCACAACAGCATGGCGACGTTTGCGCAGGCCAATGTGCCGGATCGTCCTGGCTGATCCGGCTCAGGTCATCCTCTGATTGACAGAGACAACGCGCCAGCTTGTGGCGAGCCGGTCGATCCGGGTCAGCGACAGCGGGTCGATCACGAAGCGCAATGCCGCTTGTGGCGTCAGATCGAGTGCGATGCACAGCGCAGCGCGGATCGTGCCGGAATGCACGACGAGCGTTGCTGGGCCGGCGCCGATTTGTGACAGACCGGGCCGCACACGCGCGACCTGATCATGAAAGCTTTCGCCGCTCGGCGGCCGTCCGCCTGCCGGATCGCTCCAGAACTGCGCATAGGCCGCGCCACCGGTCGCGGCGATCTCGTCGTGCTTCCGGCCGGTCCAGTCGCCAAAATTCTGCTCGCTGAATTCAGCCACCACGATCGGCTCGAGCCGCAGCGCCCGCGCTGTCTCGACCGTGCGGCGCGACGGGCTGGCATAGGTCGCGGCGTCCCGCGGCAGACGCCGCCGCAGCGCTTCCAGTTGCGCACGATCGCCGAGATCGGCCGGCGCGTCGGCGGCATGGATCGTCCCTTTGACGCCGTGGACCGGTGCATGCCGTACCAGCCAGAGGAAGGTCTCGCCTTCCATGCTTGTCTCCGAGGAAGTTGGTCGCTGTGGCAATAACGCCGCAGCTTCCACATTGACTCTGTCTTGATCGTAATCCTAGATGGCTTCGACGGTTTCCCCGAAAGGGGATGAAAAGGGAATGCGGTGCGGGGACATTGTCCCCAATGCCGTGGCTGCCCCCGCAACTGTAAGCGGCGAATCTTGCGTCACAAGCCACTGGGTATCTCGGTCCCGGGAAGGCGACGCAAGGTAGCGACCCGCGAGCCAGGAGACCTGCCGTCAGCCGTGGTCACACGCGAAGATGTCGGTCGGGGAGTACAGACATTCGGCTTCATCGGAAGGCTTATAAGCCGGACGATGGGACCCTGGTTCGCGGTGACGTGCCACTGACGTCACACCGAGGTCCAAGACCGTGTCTTCCATCCGTATTGCACCACCGCGCCGCTTCCTGCTTGCCTCCGCCGCACTCGCATCCTTTGCTGCTCTTGATCCGCCCGCCGCGCTCGCGCAGCAGGCCCGCGAACCGCTGCCGCCCGTCGAGGTCTCGCCGCCGCAATCCCGCAAACAGGCCAGGCCTGCGGGCCGGGAAGCGCAGGGTCCACGCCGTGCGGCAGCGCGCCGGCCGGCGGCCGCAACGGCCGCGCCCAAGCCCGTCGTGCCGGCGGCAACGGCGCAGACGCCGCTCAACAGCAACGCTGTTGCCGAAAGCGCTTCGCGGCTCGGCCTGACCGTGCGGGAGACGCCCGCGACCGTCGAGGTGATCTCGGCCGAGACCATGCGCGAGCAGGGCTATCGCACCGTCTCCGAGGTCGCGCAGGGCGCGGTCGGCGTCACCTCCGGCGACAATCCGGCCGAGCCTGCGGCGTTCTCGATGCGCGGCTTCACCAACAGCCAGATCAACACGCTCTACAACGGCATCAAGATCGGTCCGCAGAACATGACCTCGCGGATCACGGACACCGCCAATCTGGAGGCGGTGGAATTCCTGAAGGGTCCGGCCTCGCTGATGTCGGGTGAGGGCGCCGCCGGCGGCGCGATCAACTTCGTCACCAAGCAGCCGCACACCGGTCCGATCCGGAACGAGGCGGATTTCTCCTGGGACTCGCTGAACTCGTTCCGCGCCCATTACGGCTCGGGCGGCAGCACCAATGTGCAGGGCCTCGACTACCGGTTCGATGTCGGCCGTTCCTCCCTCAACGGCTTTGTCGACGATACCAACACCAAGACGCTCGACCTGTCAGGTCAGCTCAACTACCGCATCTCCGACAGTCTCAAGATCTGGGGCGCGATCGAGTATCGCGAAGACCGCTCGAAGGCCTATTGGGGCGCGCCGCTGGTGCCGATCGCCTTCAGCGGCTCGCATGCCACGACGGGGATCGTTTCAGGAAATTACGTCTCGAACTACAACAAAACGAATCTCGGTGCGGTCACGATCGACGACCGCACCTTCAACACCAACTACAACGTCTTGGACAACCGCAATGTCGCACAGGAGGTGTGGCTGCGCGGCGGCTTCGAGCTGAAGCTGGCGCCTGACCTGACGCTGAAGAGCCAGGCCTATGGCTATGGGGCAGAGCGCACCTGGTTCAACAACGAGGTGGAGGCGTTCAACTCTGGTACCAATCTGGTCGATCGTGAGCGCTTCTATGTCGCACACAGTCAGCGCCTCGTCGGTAACGTCACCGACCTGATCTGGGACACGAATATCGCCGGTTTCGACAACCGGCTGGTCACGACGCTATCGTCGAGTTATCTCGATTTTGTCAGGCCGGGCGCAGCTAACTTCCCGTTCGATAATGTCCCGCTCGTCGATCCCGTGCGCGGTTATTACGGCACGCTCACGACCAAGCAGCAGACTGCGCGGATCGACAACGAGGCGCTGTCGTTCGAGGACCGGCTGAAGCTGACGCGCAGCTTCGCGCTGGTCGGTGGTCTCCGTGTCGAGCATATCGGGCTCGACCGCAATTCGACCGACTCCGCCGGGCTTGTGAACGCAGGTTTTCCGTTCACGAAGGACTGGGCGCCGGTGACGGGCCGTATCGGCTATACCTGGGAGGCCGTTCCCGGCCTGACCTTCTTCAGCCAATACGCCACCGGCGCGGATATCTCCGCCAACAACATCTTCCTGCTCAATCCGACCCAGCCGCTCGATCTCACCACTGCGCGGACCTATGAGACCGGGGTCAAGCACCTGTTCTGGGACAACCGGGCGGAGTGGTCGTTCTCGGCTTACGATATCCTGCGCAAGAACGTCTATGCGGCGGCCGGCGGCATGGCGCTCAACATTGCCGGACGGCAGGAGTCCAAGGGCGTTGAGCTGGCCGCATCCGTCCGCCCGATCGAGCCGCTGCGTCTCTGGGGCAACATCGCCTATGTCGATGCGCGTTATGCCGACTACAATTTCGTCGGTGGCTCCTTCTCCGGCAATACGCCGCCGAACGTGCCGCGCATTGTCGCCAATGCCGGTGCGTCGTACCGGTTCTTCACGCCATGGCCGGTGGAACTCGGCATCACCGGCCGCCATGTCGGTGATCGCTACAACACCGACGCCAATGTGGTGACGATGAAGGCGTATACCGTGGCCGACGTTTACGCTTTCGTCGACATTCCAGAGACCGTGTTCAATGCGGTCGACCAGGCCCGCCTGACTTTCCGCGTGCGCAACATCGCCGACAAGCGCTATGCGATCTGGGGCGATCCGTTCTATCCGGATCAGATCCTGCTCGGCGCGCCGCGCACCTACGAGATCTCG
Source organism: Bradyrhizobium cosmicum (assembly GCF_032290525.1). Lineage (GTDB taxonomy): Bacteria > Pseudomonadota > Alphaproteobacteria > Rhizobiales > Xanthobacteraceae > Bradyrhizobium > Bradyrhizobium cosmicum_A. Next base: position 196,490 of record NZ_JASXTA010000001.1, read on the forward strand.
GCGGCGTTCAAATGGTAGGGCGTTGACCACATGATGAGTGCGATCGTCCTCTCGCATCGCTGGCTCGGGATCGCGTTCTGCCTGCTGTTCGCGATGTGGTTCGCGACGGGGATCGTGATGCACTTCGTTCCGTTTCCGTCGTTGACGGAAGCGGAGCGGTTTGCCGGGCTTGCACCGGTGGATCGCGGAGAGACGGTCACGGCGGTTGCCGATGCGGTGGCCGCGAGCGGCATTGCCGATGCCACGCGTGTCCGCTTGATCCGGCGGAGCGACGGACCGGTCTACATCGTGTCGGGACCATTGCGGCTTCGTGCGGTCCGCGTTTCGGATGGCCAGAGCGCATCGGTGTCGTCGCCCGAGATCGCACTCGCCATCGCGCAGGCTCATGTGCGTCAGCGCGGACTCGATGCTGCGCATGCGGCTGTCGTTGCACATGCGGACTACGATCAATGGAGCGTTCCGAACGGGTTTGATCGCCACCGGCCGCTTTTCCGTATCGCACTTGGCGATGCCGCGGGAACGGAGGTTTACGTCTCGTCCCTGACCGGCGAGATCGTGCTGGATACGACGCGAAGCGAACGCGGCTGGAATCTCGCCGGCAGCGTTTTGCACTGGATCTATCCGACGGTTCTCAGAAGCAACTGGGCGCTGTGGGACGGCGTGGTCTGGACATTGTCGCTGCTGGCCTTGGTCGCGGCGGTGCTGGGCGCATTGCTCGGTGTTGTGGGGCTGAGAATTCGCGAACGGCAAATCTCATCGCCCTACCGCGGCTGGCACGCCCTGCATCATGCCGTTGGTCTCATCGCGACGACGTTCGTGCTGACCTGGATCTTCAGCGGCTGGCTCTCGATGGACCATGGCCGGCTGTTTTCGCGCGGGCAGTTGACCCCGGCGGAGGCTGGAGTGATGAATGCCCCGCCGGATTGGAAGTCAACCGCCGCGTTCGATCGGACGCCGATATCGTCCGCAGCCCGCGAAGTCGAATGGTTTGGCTTTAACGGCGCGGTCTATCGACGCGAGCGGACTGGTTTCGACAAGCAGATTCTGGTTCGGCCGGACGACCGAGAGGCAGGAGCGCTCAGCGCGGAAGAGGTCGCCAGTTTGGTGAGGCGCCTTGCGGAAGGCTGCGGTGCGCCGTCCGTTGTCGCGGTCAATGATGACTATCCCGCGCAGTCCATCATCCCGGGTGCACCTGTCTATCGTTCCCGTTGCGGCGACCTCTGGTTTGATATCGATAGCGCAGATGGCAGCGTGGTGCAGAGGCTTGATGCCTCACGGCGGGCCTATCGCTGGCTCTACGGCGCCCTGCACACGCTCGATTTTCCATTCCTGGTGGCGCACCCGCACTGGCGCGATGTCCTGATCGTCGGCCTCTGCGTGCTCGGGCTGGTGTTCTCGATCACCGGAACTGTCATCGGCTGGCGGCGGTTGCGTCTGTCTTTCGCCGGCTAGGACACCCGATCAAAACAAAAAGTGCGAAAACAACCCCATGCACAGTAGCCGGCGATAATGAAATCAAGGGCTTATGCAGGCGTGAACGCGATTTGACCCGTCGGGCAAAACAGGGGTAGATTGCTACTATTCCGAAATCGTCGCGCGCCGCCAAAGCTGCGCCTCGATACGCCGTGCGGCGCGCAGCAGCGTACGGTCGTGGCCGCGCCGGGCGATGATCTGGAGGCCGAAGGGAAGGCCGTGCGCGTCCACTCCGCATGGAATTGAAATTGCGGGCAGGCGCGCGTGATTGACGAAGGGCGTGAACACGGCATGCCCGCGCGGGCTGGCGGGGCGGCCGCCGATTATGTCGGGTCCAAGCTGCGTGAATGGCCAGGCGACGCAGGGCACGGTCGGCGCCAGCAGCAGATCGGTATCGGTGAAGAAGGCTGCGAACGCATTGGCGATCGCGGCGCTCGCCACCAGCGCGCCGGCGACGTCGGTGCCCGACCAGGACAGCCCTCGCTCGATCTGCCTGGCGATATCGGGATCGAAAACGGCCGGGTCCATGCGGAAGGTGTCGCCATACAGCGCGGCGAGGCCGGCATGCTGAAGCGGCATGAGAGCCTCTTCCGTCGCGCCCGCCGGCCAGACGGGATCGCGCTGCACGATATGCAAGCCTGCGGCGGAGAGGTGCTCGACAGCAGACGTGATGCCATCGGCGACGACGTCGTCAACTGCGACGTCGAGCCCGAGACGCGGCGAAAATGCGATGCGCAAGCTGGCGATGTCATCCGCCTCTGGCGCGATGACGGCGGAGTCCGGATCGCGCGGATCGACGCCCGCCATGGCCTCGAATGCCAGTGCGATATCGGCAACATTGTCGGCGATCGGCGCGATGACGGAGAGGCCGAAGAACGGTTCGGCGAAGCCGGGCCCATAGGGGATCGCCCCGTAGGACGGCTTGAAGCCGGTCACGCCGACATGGGCGGGCGGCCTGCGGCTGGAGCCGCCGGCATCGGTGCCGATCGCGAGCGGCACGAGGCCGGCTGCGACCGCTGTGGCAGGTCCGCCCGACGAGCCGCCCGGCGTCAGCGTGGGATCAAGCGGATGGAGCGTGGGCCCGTACAGCGGTGATGTCGTGACGCCCTTGCTGGCGAATTCCGACGTCGCGCCGATGCCGACGACGACCGCGCCGGCCCTGCGCAACCGCTCGATCGCAATCGCATCCTGCGGCGCGATGAAATCGGCGAACAGGCGCGAGCCCTGCGTCACGCGCCAGCCTCCGGTCCAGATATTGTCCTTGACGATGATGGGGACGCCGGCGAGCGGCATCATCTCGCCGGCGCGCCGGCGATCGTCGACAGCGGCGGCACCGGCCAGCGTGCGCGTGGGATCGATCGTCACTACCGCGTTCAGCGCCCTGGCGGCCTCGATGCGCGCGAGTGCGGCCCTGGCGGTTTCCACCGCGCTCGTGCGTCCGGCCGTGACGTCGGCCGCGATCTGGCATGCACTATTGACCGGCTTTGTCATGACTTCCCCAGATCAGCGCCAATGTGCCGCAGAGCGCGAGGCACGCCAAGGCGAAGAAGGCTGCGCCGAGGCTGGCTGCTCCATCCATGATCGACACCAGCGCCGGCGCCGCCAGCAGTCCGGCGTAGGATGCCGTCAGCACCGCGCCGGTGGTCTCGCCGATCCTGTCCTGCGGCGCGAGCCGCGCGATCTCGGCGATGAAGACACCGTTCCAGCCTGATGCCGTCAGGCCGAACAGCGCTGCGACCGCGAACTGCCCGGTGCGACCGAGCGATGCGCCATCGAGGCCCAGCAGCGCTGCGCAGAAGGCCATGCCGATCCCGATGACGACGAGCACCATGCGCGAGGCATCGAGGCGCATGGCGACATAGCCCCAGCCGAGACGGCCGATCAGGCCGCCGGCTTGCGCGCAGGCCAGTGCCAGGCCGGCCTCGATATGGCTAAGGCCAAGCTCGCGCGTGCCGAGCGTGACGAAGACCGTGTTGAGCGACACCTGCATCGCGCTGAACGGCATCGAGGCCAGCGCCAGCATCGCGATGCGCCGGTCCGCCGTCACCAGCGCAAGCCGCGCGCGCAGGTCGAGCTTCGGCGGCGGCACGACCTTGCCGGCATAGGCCGGCCGCAGCCGCTCGAACAGCGCGATCGCCAGCAGTGCGCAGGCGCCGACGGCGCCATAGCACCAGGCCGGTCCGAGCGAGATTGCGATTGCGGGCAGGACCAGCGAACCGCAGACGGCGCCGATCTGGTTGCCGGTCTGGCGCACCGAGAACACGAAGGCGCGCCGCTCGGCGGTGACGAGCCGTGCCAGCAGCGCTGCGCTTGCGGGCGTCTCCGGCCCCATGGCAAGACCGAGGCAGAGGCCCGCTGCGAACAGCGCGGTGGTCGATCCGAACGAGGCCAGCGCCATGCTGACGGCGATGGCCGCTGCGCAGAGGCTCGCGATCCGGAGCGAGCCCAGACGCGTGATCAATCCGCCGCCCCAGAACGAGGCGGGGATACCGACGGCGAACACCGCACACGAGAACAGCGAGAGCTGCCAGACCTCGATATGGGCGCGGGGCGCGACGACGCCGGGCGCGAACAAGGCAAGCGCCACCAGCGCCTGGAGCGACGTCATCGCGCCCAGGGCCGGCAGCAGCGCGGGCGCTGGCCGAACGGCTGTGTTTGCGTCTACCATGGCGGCGCGCACACGGGAGGAACATGGTGGCAGGCGGTATTTCCATTCACGCGGTCGATGTGGCGAGCGGACGGCCGGCGCAGGGGCTGCGCGTCGAGATCTGGCGGATCGATCCGGAGTCCTCGCGCATCGCCGACGGGCGGCTCGGCGCCAATGGCGTGCTCGATCATGCCATCGCGCAGGGCGAGGGCGTCTCGGCAGGCGAGTACGAGGTCCTGTTTCATCTCGGCGAGTTCTTTGCGGACAGCGACGGCTTCCTCACCGTGACGCCGTTCCGCTTCCGTATCAAGAACGTCGACGAGCATTTTCATCTGCCGCTGAAATTCACGCGCTGGGGTTATTCGCTGTTTCGCGGCGCCTGATCAGTTCGTCAGCCGTCGTGACAGTCCGGTAACGCGCTCCATCACCGCGACCATCGCAACGGTGGCGATGATCAGCACGCCCGACAGTGCGGCAATCGTCACGTCGAGCTTTCCCTCGAGGTCCTGCCACATCCGGATCGGCAGCATATCGGTCGCGGCATCGCGCAGGAACAGGGACACCGGCACGTTGTCGAAGGACGACATGAAGGCGATGAAGGCGCCCGCGACGATGCCCGGCCGGATCAGCGGCAGCACGATGCGGCGGAACGTGTAGAGGCGGCTCGCGCCCAGCACAGCCGAGCTTTCCAGCAGGGCCGGCTCGAGCTGGGCGAGCGCGGCGACCGTGTTGCGCACGACATAGGGCACGCAGACCACGGTATGGCCGATCACCAGCGTCAGCGGCGAGACCGGCAAGCCGACCAGCGAGAAGAGCATCAAGGCGGCAAGGCCGAAGGCCAGCGCCGGCAGCACCAGCGGCGACATGAAGAGCGAATCGAGCAGCCGCGCGGACAGCCGCGGCGAGCGCGAGATTGCCAGCGCGGCCGCGACGCCGAGCACGACCGACAGGCCGGTCGCCCAGAACGCGACAATGAGGCTGTTCTTGGCCGCGAAGTGCAGTTGCCAGGCATTCCACAATTCGGCGTACCAGCGCAGCGAATAGCCCGGCGGGGGAAAGCGCAGCGAGAAGCCGCTGGTGAAGGAGACGATCAGCACCACCAGCGAGGGCGCGATGATGATGACCAGCGCGATCACCGCGATCGCCGTCATGACGAATTCGAAGCTGATGGCCTCCAGGGTGCGCTTGCGACCGTTCATCATGCGCCTCCATAGCCGCGCGACAGCCGGCCGAGCGTGGTGAAAACGGAGACGACCGCGAGCACGGCGAGCAGGAAGATGATCGAGATCGCGGAGGCAAACGGCCAGTTCTGGAGCGTCGAGGCCTGCTGATAGAGATACATCGGCATGAACAGCATCTGTCCGCCGCCGATCAGCGACTGGGTGATGAAGGCGGTGATCGCGGCGGCATAGGTCAGCGTGCAGCCGGCAATCACGCCGGGCAGCGACAGCGGCAGCACGATCCTGAAGAAGGTGCGCCAGCTGCCCGCGCCGAGCGAGCAGGAGGCATCGTCGAGATTGGGATCGATGCGGCCGAGCGCGGTGATCAGCGGCAGCGTCATCAGCGGCATCTGCACTTGCGCCAGCGCGAGCACGACGCCGAACTGGGTGTAGAGCAGCTTTAGCGGCGTATCGATGATGCCGAGCGATTGCAGCGTCGCATTGATGATGCCCTGGCGTCCCAGGATGACGATCCAGGCGAAGGTGCGGACCACCACGCTGGTCAGGAGCGGCAGCAGCACGATCAGGATGATGACGGTTTGAAGCCGCGGCCCGACCCTCTGGTAGAGCCAGGCGATGGGAAAACCAAGCACGAGGCAGACGGCCGTCACCTTGGCCCCCAGCAGCAGCGTCGAGCCGAGCACGCTCAGGCTGAAGGGATCGGTGAGGAAGTGCAGGTACTGGCCGAGCCCCCAATGGAGCGCGGCCGTGTCGTTGTGCAGCGAGAGCCAGAGCAATTGCAGCAGCGGCGCGACGAAGAAGACCAGGAAGAACAGCGCCAGCGGCGCTGCCAATCCCATCCCGTAGGAGGTGACGTCCCGTGAGGCCGGTGCTCCGCCCATAGCGTTAGATCTTGATCTCGCGGTTGAAACGCTCGATCCAGGCCGAGCGCTGCTCGTTGATCTTCTTCCAGTCCTGGAACACGAATTTCTGCTTCAGTTCAGTGGTATCCTTGGCGAGCACGCGCGCGATCTCGCCACCCATGACCACCTTGGAATTGGTCGGCACGATCAGATAGGGCGGGTTCATCAGCGTGGTCTGCACCTCCAGCGTCAACGCCGCCTCGATCAGCTTGAAGGCAAGCTCACGGTTCGGCGAGTTCTTGACGATGTGGATCGTGGTCTTGAAGGCGATGGCGCCTTCCTTGGGCGCCACGAATTCGACCGGCACGCCGCGGGCTTTCAGGATCTGGATGGCATTGAAATTGCCGGGCGAGATGTCGATCTGGCCCTGCTGGAACAGGGTCGCGAGCGCGCCGGGATTGGCTGCGACCGCTGCAAGGTTGGGCTTCAGCTCCTCGATCGCCTTGAAGCCGGGATCGACATTGGCTTCCGAGCCGCCGCGCATCTTGGCGATCTCGACCAGCCAGCCGGTGCCCAGCGTCGAGTTGAGGTTGGTGATGCCGACGCGGCCCTTGAACTCCGGCTTCCACAGATCGGCCCACGATGTCGGGGGCGTCTTGACGGCTTCCGGATTGTAGGTGAGGCCGACGACCTGGAAGAACGGGGCAGGGCCCATCGGCTCCTGCGCCTCGGCGATCAGGTCCTTGTAATAGGCGCTTTTCTCGACAGGATAAGGCTCGACGAGATCCTGGCCGATCGCGACGAGGGCCGGGCCGGGATCGTGCAGCATGACGTCGATCGGCGGATTGGCCTTGGCGGCATTGACCTTTGCGATCTGGTCGACCGAGAGCATGGGGTCGAGCACCATCGCGGCATCGGCGTTCGCCTTGCGGAATGCAGGCACCAGCACCGCCTTGTGCGCCTCCTCCCAGCTTCCCGTAAAAGTCGCGAACACCAGCGGGCGGGCCTGGGCATAGCTCAGTCCGGGAAACGCCTTCATGGCGCCGAGTGTGAGTGCCGTCGTCATCAGGCTGCGGCGGTTCATGATCATGTTCGAACTCCCTCTGGACTGGATCTAAAGCGTTGCGGGAAAAGCGTTGGCGAGCGATGGGGCGAGCGGGGCTAGACGCACCGCGGCGCCGCTCTCCAGCGCGCGCGTCTCGCCGATGCGCGCCTGGGAAACCTTGACGCCGGAGCCATCGGCCGTCTTGATCTCGTGAACGACGGTGGCCCCCAATGGTAACGACATGCCGACGACGCCGGCAAAGCCGGTCTCGTCGCCGACGAATTGCAGGTGCTCGGGACGAATGCACACGGTGACGCGGCCACCTTCGCTGAGGGAGCTCGCGGGCCGTGCGATGATCTCCGCGCCGGCATCAAGGCGAACCTTGGCGGCGGTACGGTCCGCCGAGACGACCACGCCGGGCATGCGGTTGCTGGAGCCGACAAACGTGTTCACGAACAGCGTCTGTGGCCGGTCATAGACGTCGGACGGCGATCCAAATTGCTCGAGCTTGCCGTGGCTGAGCACGGCGACGCGGTCGGCCATCGACAGCGCCTCCTCCTGGTCGTGGGTCACGATCACCGTGGTGATGCCGGAGACGCGCTGCAGCCGCTTGACCTCGATCTGCATGTCGAGCCGCAAATTCTTGTCGAGCGCGGCAAAGGGCTCGTCGAGCAAAAGGATCGACGGCTTGATCGCGAGCGCGCGGGCCAGCGCGACGCGCTGCTGCTGGCCGCCGGAGAGCTGCCGCGGCAGCCGTTCGGCCATCGCCGGCAATTGCACCAGCTCAAGCAGGCGCTGCGCCTCGCGCCGGCGGGTCGCCTTGTCGATACCGCGGGCGGCGAGACCGTAACCGACGTTCTCGCTGATCGACAGATGCGGAAACAACGCGTAGTTCTGGAACACGATGCCAACGGCGCGGCGGTTCGGGGGCAGCGCATCGACGATGTCGTCGCCGATGATGATCCGCCCCTGCGTCTGCGCGATGAAGCCGGCGATGATCCGCAGCAGCGTGGTCTTGCCGCAGCCGGAGGGGCCGAGCAGCGCGATGATCTCGCCGCCCTTGATGTCGAGATTGATGTTCTCGACGGCAAGCGCGCCACTCGGATACCGGTGGGTGACGGCGTCGACGACGAGCGAACGGCCGCCTTGCATTTCAGCCATGATGTTGCCTCCCGTTCTGCCGAGGAAGAAAGCAAGTCTCGTGCCCGCGGCGCTCGCCTTTCGATGCGAGGTTTGGCATTGTGGCGCGATGATTTCGATCTGCGATCTCACCGCAACGTCCCTCGCGCGCGCCATCGCGAAGGGCGAAGTGTCCTCGCGTGACGTCGTCGAGGCGCATCTTGCGCGGATTGCGGAACGGGATTCGCAATTGGCGGCGTTCGTGACGGTCGATGCCGAGGGCGCCCGCCGTGCGGCGCAGATCTGCGATGCCGCGCCTGCGCCGATCGGCCCGCTGCATGGCGTGCCCGTTGGGATCAAGGACCTCACGGATACCGCGGGGCTTGCGACCACTTACGGTTCGGTTCTGTTTCGCGATCACGTTCCGGCCGAGGACGATCTCGTGGTCGCGCGATTGCGGCGCGCCGGCGCGATCGTTCTGGGAAAGACCAACACGCCTGAATTCGGCTTCGGTGCGGTCTGCACCAACAAATTGTGCGGGCCGACGTGCAATCCGTTCGATCCCGCGCTGACCTCCGGCGGATCGTCCGGTGGCTCTGCCGTTGCGGTTGCGGCCGGCATGGTGCCGCTGGCGCATGGCACCGATTTCGGCGGCTCCGTGCGTATGCCCGCGAGCTTCTGCGACGTCGCCTCGATCCGGCCGACGCCCGGCCGCATTCCGTCGCCGCGCCGGCCGCTCGGCTGGGACATGCTCGCCACCCATGGTTTCCTCGCCCGCAGCGTTGACGACCTCGAACTCGCGATGTCGGTCTGTGCCGGAGGCGATGCGAGCGATCCGTTGTCGCTGAGCGTCGTTAGCGGCGATCGGCCCCTTATCGGACGCGCGCGGATCGCAGTCACGCCCGATTTCGGCGTGGCGCCGGTTGCGCGCGATGTGCGTGCGCGTTTTGTGATGGCTTGCCAAGCACTCGCGCGCGTTGCCGATATCGTACCATCCGCGCCCGATTGCGGCGGCGCGATCGAAACCTTCCGCACGCTGCGCGCCGCGCACATCGCCAACAGCTATGGCGAGCTGCTCAGGACGCGTCGTGCCGAGCTCACACCCACCGTGATCTGGAACATCGAGGCGGGCGCAAAGCTCTCCGCCGAGGATTACCTCAACGCCGAGCGCCGCCGCACCGCGATCTACCGCAGCTTTCGCGAGCTGTTCGCGCGTGCTGATTTCCTGGTTGCGCCGGCGGCGTCCGTCTTCTCCTGGCCGAATGAGATCAGCGACGTCACTGCGATCGACGGCGTGCAGCTGAAGACGCCGATCGACTATCTCGCCGTTACGTTCATTGTCTCGCTTGTCGGCTTTCCGGTCCTGACCGTGCCGGCGCGCCAGGAGATCGGCGAACTGCCGTTCGGCATCCAGATCATCGCGCCACCGGGATGCGAATCCCGCCTGTTTGCCTTCGGCCGTATGATCGAGAACGAATTGGGTTTTTCGCATCGCCGGCCGCCTCTCTGATCAGCTGTCGCGATGCTCGAGCCGGGCGGCGAGCGCGTCGGCAAGACCAAGGGTGGGTTTGGCGGCGGGCCGGCGGAACGTGCCCGCCGTCGCCTTGCGCAGGCGTAGTGCATGAAGCGCCTCCGCCTGCTTCACGGCGGCGACCACCTGGTCGACCACGGGAACGGGGATGCGGTCGGCGACGCGCTCGGCCAAGCCCGAAAGCGGCGCACCCGCAAAAATCAGCACGTCGGCCTCGTCCTCGACGATGGCGCGCTGGGCGAGCGCGACGAGCATGTCCTCCTTCTCGGTGCCGACCTCGGAGATCGCCTGGAACGGCGTATCGAGCATGCGGATGCCGGCGCAGCGCTCCCACAGTCCGTGGGCGCGGACGCACTCCTCGTACCAGGGGCCCAGCGCCTGGGCGAAGGTGACGATGGCAAAGCGCCGTCCGGCCATGCAGGCGGTCAGCATCGCGGCTTCCGCAAGGCCAATCACGGGAATGTCGAAGGTTTCGCGCGCGGCGAACAGGCCGGGATCGCCGAAGGCGGCGATGATCGCGGCATCGACCTTGTTGTGTTGCTCGGCCAGCATCTCCAGCGCGATGGCGCCGCCGATCTGTGCCTCGGTCCGCGTCGAGATATAGGGCACGCCGCGGGTCGCGGTGCAGGGGATCAGCTCGGTGCCGGGCGCAGCCGCACGCTGCCCGACCTCCGTCATCAACCGGGTGACCCCGATGCTGGTGTTGGGATTGAGCAGCAGCAGCTTCATGGTCACGCCGCCGTCAGCTTGGGCTTGGGGGCGAGAGTCTCGAGCAGCGCGGTGCCGGTCTGGCGGACATGGGCCCCGAGCAGGCGGCCCGCGGCCTCGCCGTCGCGCGCCTCCAGGGCCGCGAGGATATTGGCGTGCTCGTCGACCGAATTGCTCCAGCGGCGGTCGGCGCCGAGCGCGAGATAACGTGCGCGTTCGGCGCGGGCGATCAGCGTCTCGTGCGCCTCGCGTAGCGGCGTGTTGCGCGCCATGCGGACGATGGTGTTGTGGATCTCGCCATTGATGGCGAAGTAATCGTCGAGCTTGCCGTTGCGATGATGGCCCTCCATGCGGGTCTGCAGCGTGCGCAGGCGGGCGAGATCGCGTTCGGTCGCGCGCTGGGCGGCGAGTTCGGCGGCCAGCCGCTCGATGCCGGCCAGGGCCTCGAACAATTCCGAGATGCCGTCGACCGCGAGGGCCGCGATGCGCGGGCTGCGGTTGGGGCGGAGCTCGATCAATCCTTCGGCGGCGAGCACCTTCATTGCCTCGCGCAGCGGCGTGCGCGACACGCCGAGCTCCTTCGACAGCCTGGTCTCCTGGGTCTGCGAGCCCGGCGGCAGCTCGCCGCGAATGATCATCGTCCGCATCCGCGCAGCGGCACGCTCATGCAAGCCCATCCGCTTGAGTTTGGGCGACTTTCGGCCCTTCGGCGCTTCCGATTTTGGCTGCACGCTTGCCTCACTTCTCGTGTTGATCTTAGCCGTTTCAGGCCCTTTGGCTTGCCCAAAATACCGACGTATCTCGCTGAAAACAATGGCATAGCGCGTAAATTGTATGCAGAATGCAGAATCCGGATTGCGCTGCGGCGAAGAGCGACGGATGATGCACGCGGGCGGCTCGAAGCTGCCCGCGCCGATGGCGCCGGTGCGCGTTTTGCCCGCGCCTGATGGTGCGATCTATGGGGCGCCGGCCAACAATGCTCCGCCGAGCGAATATCTGGCGGATGCGCCACGTTTGCTCGCGGACACGGCAGCAACAATCATCGACTACACGCAGGGCGGCATCTACTACGACGGCGCCTATCAGGACGAAGTTGCGCGGTGTGCACGGCAGGCGGGCTCGTACTGGATCGCTGACGAGGTCGTCACCGGCGCAGGTCGTGCAGGACGCTGGTTCGCGTTTCAGGGCGCGACGAGCCGTCCTGACATCGTAACGCTCGGCAAGTCGCTCGGCGGAGGTGCGGCGGCGGTTGCTGCCGTCGTGGTGTCGAAAGACATCGTTGAGCGGCTCAAGGGCACGAGCTGGCAGAATTACGGCACGTTGCGTGGCCATCCGATCAGCATGGCCGCGGTCAGCGCTTACCTCAAGGTCGTCAGCGAAGAGAAGATTTTGGAGCACGTGAAGAGCCTCGAAAAGCTGTTCACCCGCCGCCTGCTTGCGATCGCGCAAAAGCATCCGAGCGTGCAGCGCGTGGCGGGGCAGGGGTTGCACTGGACGGTGGAGCTGCACGGCCCGGATTGGCGGACCTGGCGCGCCGACACAACGGAAGTGCCGATCGCCTCGCGTGTGGCGGAGCGCGCACTGAAAGCCGGTGCCGTGATCGGCACCAGCGGTGAGCAGACCTCGCTGTTCCTGGCGCCTCCGCTCGTCATCTCCGAGCGCGAGGCCGAATTGCTGCTGGATGCGCTCGACCACGGGCTCGATATCGCCGACGAGGAGCACGGGTGAGCGCGGATCTCGCAGCGTCCCCTCGATCGCCGGCCTGGCCGGCGGATGAGCCCTGGCATCTCGCGATGCCCGAGGGGACGCTCTACGACGCGCTGGTGCGGGCGGCGAATGATAGGCCGTCGCATCCGGCAACGGTCTTTTACGGGGCGAGCCTGAGCTATGCCGAGCTGCTCGAGCGCGTCGATGCCATGGCCGGCTTCCTGCAAGGCGAGTGCGGCGTCGCGCGCGGCGACCGCGTCATGATCGCACTTCAGAATTCGCCGCAATATGTCGTCGCCTATTATGCGGTGATGCGTGCGGATGCCGTGATCGTGCCAATCAACCCCATGAACAAGACGGCTGAGATTGCATATCTCGCTGCGGACAGCGGCGCCAGAGTGGCGATCATCGGCAGCGAGTTGATCGAGGTCTTTGCTCCGCTGGTCGGCGAGGCCATCGTGCACGCAATTGTCGCGCGATATCGCGACGAAGTTCCGGCCGCCACGCCCTATACGCTGCCATCGTGCATCACCGAAGCGCCGTCGGAGGTGCCGTCGTCGCCCGCCTGGCATTCCTGGTCGGCTGCGATCGCGCAGGGCCTGCGGCCCAATGCGATGAGAGCTGGGCCGGACGATCTCATGATCCTGCCCTACACGTCGGGGACAACGGGCAAGCCGAAGGCCTGCATGCATACGCATCGCAGCGCGCTGTTCACCGCCGTCCTGCAGGCACGCTGGTACGGGCTCGACGGCAGTGACGTCATGACGGGCTTCATGCCGCTGTTCCATGTCGCGGGCATGCAGGGCTCCATGAACGCCGCGCTGGTCACCGGCGCGACCTTGTTGTTGATGGCGCGCTGGGACAAGGACCTGCTGCCCGATTTGTTCGAGACCTATGGCGTGTCGTTCTGGAACGCGGCGCCGACCATGATCGTGGATGTGCTCGCAAGCGCCAGATTCCGCGACCGCTGCTTTGCGAAACTGAAAGTGCTGACCGGTGGCGGCGCGGCGATGCCGACCGCCGTGGCCGAGCGGCTGAAAGGGCGCTTCGGCCTCGATTTCGTCGAGGGCTACGGCATGACCGAGACGATGTCGCCGACCCACCTCAATCCGATGTCCGCGCCGAAGCGGCAGTGCCTCGGCATTGCCGTGCACGAGACCGATGCAAGGATCGTCGACCCGGAAAGCCTGATCGAACTCGACGACAATATCGTCGGCGAGATCGTCGTGCACGGACCGCAGGTCCTGCAAGGCTACTGGAACAGGCCACAGGCCAACGCGGAGTCCTTCATTGAGCTGTCCGGCAAGCGATTTCTGCGCACCGGTGATCTCGGCTATCGCGATGCCGACGGCTATTTCTTCGCGGTCGACCGCCTCAAGCGGATGATCAATGTCAGCGGCTTCAAGGTGTGGCCGGCCGAGGTCGAGGCGGCGATGTACCAGAACCGCGCGATCCGCGAGTGCTGCATCGTGTCGGCGCCGGACGATTACCGCGGCGAAACCGTAAAGGCCCTGGTGGTGCTGGACGCGGCGGCGCGCGCAACCACCTCGCCGGAGGACGTCGTAAGTTGGGCGCGCGGCGCGATGGCGAGCTACAAGGCGCCGCGCGCCGTGGTCTTTGTCGATGAGCTGCCGCGCACCGCGAGCAGCAAGATCAACTGGCGGCTGTTGCAGGATGCCGAATGGGGGCGGACGGCATGAAAGCTGCTTGGCTGGAAAAACGGCGCGAGGTGGCGTTATGCTGCGGACGCCGGAACATCCTTGAAGCTGTGGCTTCCCCCAAACAGATCACCAGGACATCACCAGGAACTCGCTGATGCGTATCGTCAATGTTGCCGCCGCCCAGATGGGTCCGATTCAGAAAGCCGACAGCCGCGAGGCCGTGGTCAAGCGCATGATCGCGCTGATGGACGAGGCGAAAGCAGAAGGTGCCGACCTGATCGTCTATCCGGAGCTGGCGCTGACGACGTTCTTTCCACGCTGGTACGCGGAGGACCGGGCCGAGTTCGACATCTGGTTCGAGCGCGAGATGCCGAATGCCGCGACCAAGCCGCTGTTCGAGCGCGCGGCGCAGCACCAGATGGCGATGAACTTTGGCTATGCCGAGCTGACGCCCGACGGCCACCACTTCAACACCGCGATCCTGACAGACAGGTCCGGCAAGATCGTCGGCAAATACCGCAAGGTCCATTTGCCGGGCCATGTGGAGTACGACACCAAGCGCTCGCACCAGCATCTGGAGAAGCGCTATTTCGAGCCGGGCGATCTCGGCTTCAAGGTCTGGCGCGAGCTCGGCGGCATCATCGGCATGGCGATCTGCAACGACCGCCGCTGGCCCGAGACCTATCGCGTCATGGGCTTGCAAGGCGTCGAGATGGTGCTGATCGGCTACAACACGCCGTCCGTGAACGCCGAGAAGAGCGAGGAGGGAGTCGAGAAGCGGCTGTTTCACAATCGCCTCTCGGTGCAGGCCGGCGCCTACCAGAATTCGACCTGGGTGGTCGCGGTGGCCAAGGCCGGCAATGAGGACGGCCATCCGCTGTTTGGCGGCAGCCTCATCGTCGATCCCAATGGCGAGATCGTCGCCGAAGCCAAGACGGAGGACGACGAGGTTCTGGTCCACGCTTGCGATCTCGATGCCACCATTTTCGGCAAGACCACGATCTTCGATTTCGCCCGGCATCGCCGCATCGAGCATTACGGACTGATCACCAGCCAGACCGGCGCCGTGCCGCCGCCGGAGAAGTGATGCCGATGGCTGGCAAGGGCACATCGGGTATAGCCCTGCGCGAGCTGGATCCGCGCGATCGCTATAAGCTGCTCTGCGGCGTGGTCGTGCCGCGTCCGATCGCACTGGTGACGACGCTGGACGCGAACGGCGCGGTGAACGCCGCGCCCTTCAGCTTCTTCAACGTGTTTTCCGAGAGTCCCGCGCTGATCGTGCTCGGGCTGCAACATAAGCCGGATCACTCACCGAAGGACACCACCCGCAACATCCACCGCGATGGTGAGTTCGTCGTGCACATGGTCGACGAGGCCTTATCAGGAGCGATGAACGATTGCGCGGTCGATTTCCCCTCCGGGGACAGCGAGGTCGCGGCGACCGGGCTGGCGACGCTAGCTTCCGTGGACGTGAAGGTGCCGCGCCTCGCCGCGGCGCCGTTTGCGCTGGAATGCCGCCGCCATGTCGTGCTGAACTTCTCGCCCGATCGCGAGCTATTGGTCGGCGAGGTGCTCCGGGTGCATGCCCGCGAGGGCCTCGTTGACGAGGCCAACATGTATGTCGACCTCGACGCCTACCGGCCGATCGGCCGCATGTTCGGCAATCTCTACACGACGCAGCGGGACACGTTTGCGCTTGTCCGCGAGAGCCACGCGCAATGGCGCGCACGCCGGGATGACAAAGAGCTGAAGGACGCCTAGTGAGCCGAGAACTGCACCGTACCCAGCGCCATGGTGACAGCCGCCTGTGTCGGGTCGATCACGGGAATACGAAGCGCGTCTTCGAGCGGACGGCGGTGCCGTGCCATGCCGGCGCAGCCCATCACGATGGCGCGGGCGCCGTCCTCGTCGCACAGCGCGCGGCCGATCTCGATCATCTTTGCCAGCGTGCCTTCGCCCGAGGCGGTTTCCGCAACGCTCATGTTGAGCGGCCGCTCGCCGGCGAGGCGGTCGGTCAATCCCATCTGCCTGAGATAGCGCATGTGGCGCGGGATCGAGCGCTGCGCGATCGCGATGACACCAAACGTCTCGGCCCGCGCGAGCGCCGTCAGCACGCCGCACTCGGCGATGCCGAACACCGGCCGTTCCGTGCCTTCGCGGCAGACCTGCAGCCCGGGATCGCTGTAGCATGCGATGACGAAGGCGGCCGAGCTGTTGTCGCCTTCGACCAGTCGTCGCAGCGGCATCGCGACGCCGTCGACGTCGGCCTGGCTTTCAATGCCGAACGGACCTTCGGCCAGCGACTGGCAGACCAGCTCGGGGCCGCCCTCGAAACCGAGCGGCTTCAACGCTTCCTCCAGCCCTCGCGTGACCGCGGGACTGGAGTTCGGATTGATGACGAGAATGCGCGGCCGAGCCATGGTGGTCTTCCCCAAAAATGGCGATCACTTGGCTCTATGCTATCATGGAGTGCCTCATGACTGAACCCACATACGACCTGATCATCCGCGGCGGCCGCGTCGCCACCACGACCGATGTGTTCGAGGCCGATGTCGCCATCGCCGGCGAGACTATCGCAGCCATCGGCCGCGGGCTGCCGCCGGCAAAGCGCGAGATCGATGCACGCGGCAAGCTGGTGCTGCCGGGCGGTGTCGACAGCCACGCTCATATCGAGCAGCTGTCCGCCGCCGGCATCATGAACGCCGACACGTTCGAGAGCGCGACCGTCTCTGCTGCTTTCGGCGGCACCACGACGGTGATTCCGTTCGCCGCCCAGCATGTCGGCATGAAGCTGCCGCAAGTGGTGGAGGACTATCACGCGCTCGCGAAGAAGGGCGCCGTGATTGACTACGCCTTTCACATGATCATCGCGGACGCGACCAAGGAGACTGTCGAGGAGCACATTCCGGCGCTGGTGAAGCAGGGGCACGGCTCGATCAAGATCTTCATGACCTACGACCGCCTCAAGGTCGACGACGAGCCGCTGCTCGACATCCTGCTCGCCGCGCGCCAGTCCGGTGCAATGCTCTGCGCCCATGCCGAAAATCACGGCATCATCGCCTGGATGGTGAAGCGCCTCCTCGCGCGCGGCTACACGATGCCGAAATATCATGCCGTCAGTCACGCCCGCGTCTCGGAGGCGGAGGCCTTCACGCGTCTGATCGGCATGGCGGCGCTGATCGACCAGCCCATCATGATCTTCCATGTCTCGACCGCCGAGGGCGCCAAGGTGATCCGCGACTCGCGCGGGCAGGGGCTGAAGGTGTTTGCCGAGACCTGTCCGCAATACCTCTTCCTCACCGCCAACGATCTCGACAAACCGGGCGCTGAGGGGGCCAAGTGGATGTGCAGCCCGCCGCCGCGCACGCATTCCGACCAGGAGGCGCTGTGGCAGACGCTGTCGCTCGGCGATCTCCAGACCATCTCGTCGGACCACGCGCCGTATCGCTACGACGAGACCGGCAAGCTCCGCGCGGGCCCCAACCCGAATTTCAAGCAGGTCGCCAACGGCCTGCCGGGACTGGAGCTGCGCTTGCCGCTGCTGTTCGACGCGATGGTCTCGAAGGGGCGGCTGGGCCTTGAAAAGTTCGTCGACCTGACCTCCACCGCGCCGGCGAAAATCTACAACCTGCATCCGCGCAAGGGCTCGATCGCGGTCGGTGCCGATGCCGATATCGCGATCTGGGATCCCAAGCGCGAGGTCACAATCGCCGACGAGATGATGCACGATCTCGCCGGCTACACGCCGTTCGCCGGCCGCAAGCTGAAGGGCTGGCCGGTGTCGGTGCTGTCGCGCGGCCGGGTGATCATCGACGGCAACAAGTGCCTCGCGGATGCCGGCAGCGGCAAATTCCTGGCGCGCAGCGGCGGCGAGGCGGCAAAGCCGACGGGGCGGCTCGTCGCCGATATGGATCCGGAACGGAATTTCGGGGCAAAACTGCTGTGACGGTGGATCGCGCTCGATGAAGATCGTCATCTTCGGCGGCATGGGGTTTGTCGGCCTTAACGTTGCGGAGGCGCTGCTCGCACGTGGCCACGACGTGACGCTGTTTGACCGCGCGGAGTTGCCGCCATCGGCGCGGCGATCTCTTGCGAGCTACGGCGCACGGCTCAAGGCCGTGCAGGGCGATATCACCGACGCAGAAGCCATCGACGTCCTCGTCGCCGGCGGCGTTGATGCGATCGTGCTCGGCGCTGCGATCACCGCCGGCGAAGAACTGGAGCGAGCATCGACCGCGCGCGTTCTCGAAATCAACGTGATGGCGCAGATCCCGATCCTGCTCTCCGCGATCCGTCATGGCGTTCGCCGCGTCGTCAATTTGTCGTCGGCATCGGCCTATGGCGCCGCGGGCGCGCGGGTCGATGTTCTCCACGAGGACACGCCTTGCGATCCCGTCTCGTTCTACGCCATCAGCAAGTTCACCTCGGAGCGATCTGTCGCGCGCCATGCCGAACTCTTCAGCAGCGACTTCCTGAACGTGCGGCTGAGCGCCTTGTTTGGTCCGTGGGAGCGACCCAGCTCAGTACGCGACACGCCAAGTCTCCAGTTCCAAGTTCTGGCCGCATTCGCGCGTGGCGAGCCGGCGATCATGCCTGAAACGGGTATGAGAGACTGGATCTACGCGCCGGATGCCGCGGAAGCCGTGGCGATCCTGATTGAAGCCGAGCGGCCGCGCCACCGACTCTACAACATCTCCAGTGGTGCGCTATGGCCGGCGCTGCAATGGGGCGAGGCCTTTGCGGCGTTGCATCCCGGCCTGGAGTGCCGCCTCGCGGCGCCGGGAGAGAAGACTGGCATCAAGCTGCATGGGCCCTATCGCGCGCCGTTGTCCGTTGCGCGGATGGCGGATGAGTTCGGCTGGCGTGCCCGGTTCGGCTGCGCCGAGTCCGCGGCTGCCATGAGCGCCTGGTTGGCCCAGCACAAGGAGTGGATCTGACATGCGGCTGCAAGGACGCACGGCGATCATCACGGGCGCAGCATCGGGCATCGGCCGAGCCAGCGCAAAGCTGTTTGCTGAGGAAGGCGCACATCTCGCTCTGGTCGACCGCGATGCCGCCGGCCTTCAGGACACGCTGAGCCTGGTGGGGGAGGCAACGACGCATGTCGGCGACGTCGGCGATGCCGGTTTCGCCGAGACCGTTGTCGGCGAGGCGATCACGCGACACGGCCGGCTCGATATCCTGATGACCGCCGCCGGCTTCTCCTGCGGTGGCACGGTGCTGACGACCAGCCCGGACGACTGGGACGCAGTGTTCCGCGCCAATGTCGGCGGCACCTGGCTGTGGGCGCGGGCCGCCGTGCCTCACATGCAGCGGCAGAACAGCGGCTCGATCATCACGCTGGCATCGCAGCTTGCGATCGCCGGCGGCAAGGGCAACAGCGCCTATATTGCCGCCAAGGGCGCGATCGTCAGCCTGACGCGGACGATGGCGGTGGATTTCGCCACCGACGGCATTCGCGTCAACGCGATCGCACCGGGCGCGATCGATACGCCGATGCTCCGCCGCAGCTTTGCCCGTCACGCCAATTCGGACGAGGTGCGCGATGCCTCGCGCAACCGCCATGCCATGAAGCGCTTCGGCGAGGCGGAAGAAGTCGCGCAGGCCGCGCTGCATCTCGCCAGCGATGCGTCCTCGTTCACGACCGGCACCGTGATGGTGGTCGATGGAGGCTGGCTCGCGGCATGAGTGACGCGCTGACGGAGCTCGAAGCAAGCGTTCGCGCCGATCTCGCCCGGATCGCGCATCCCCACGCCGCATGGCTCGAACCGAAGAGGGGGCCGGACGGCAAGCTGGCGCTGGACGTGCTGATCGTCGGCGCCGGCCAGTCCGGTATCGCCATCGGCTTCGGCCTGATGCGCTCCCGCGTCAGCAACATCCTGCTGCTCGACAAGGCCGAGGAGGGGAAGGAGGGCCCGTGGCTCACCTATGCCCGCATGCCGACGCTGCGCAGCCCGAAGGACTATACCGGCCCGGACCTCGATATTCCGAGTCTCACCTACCAGTCCTGGCACGAAGCCCGCTTCAGCAAGGAGAGCTGGCAGACGCTGAACCTGATCCTGAGAGAGCATTGGGCGGAATATCTGCTATGGCTGCGGCGCACGATCGGCTTGCCGGTGCGCAACGGCTGCGAGCTCCTGGAGATCGCGCCTGCGTCGGACGGCCTGCTCGCGGCGCGCGTGAAACGTGCCGGTGGCATCGAGACGCTCCATGCGCGCAAGATCGTGCTGGCGACGGGGCAGGAGGGCATGGGCGGCTGGATCATTCCGGAACCGTTGCGCGATCTGCCGGCGAGCGCGGTCGCAACCGTCGCCGACGACATCGACTTCGAAGGCCTCCGCGGCAAGCGCGTCGCCGTGATCGGCGCCGGCGCATCCGCGTTCGACAATGCGGCGACCGCGCTGGAGGCGGGCGCGGCGCAGGTGCATCTGCTTTGCCGCCGCGCGCAGATCCAGGTGATCCAGCCCTATCGCTGGCTGACCTTCCGCGGCTTTCTGCGCCATCTCAGCGATCTCGACGATGCCTGGCGCTGGCGCTTCATGCGCACCATCCTCGAAATGCGCGAAGGCTTTCCGCAGCCGACCTACGACCGCTGCGCGCGTCATGCCAATTTCATATTGCACGAGGGTGCGCCGGTCGAGGGCGCCAGGCAGATCGATGGCGATATTCAACTGCAAACGCCGCGCGGGGCGGTCATTGCGGATTTCGTCATCTGCGGCACCGGCATCGACATGAACTTCGCCGGCCGCTCCGAGCTGCGCGCATTCGCCGGCAATATCGCGAGCTGGGCCGACCGCTACCAGCCGCCGGAGGATGAGCGCAACGTGCGGCTCGGCCGCTTTCCCTATCTCGCCGACGACTACGCGTTCACCGAGCGTGTGCCGGGGACGACGCCGTGGATCTCCGACATCCATCTCTTTGCCATCGCCTCCACCATGAGTTTTGGCCCGTCGGGATCGTCGATCAACGCGATGACGACGGCTGTGCCAAAGCTCGTCAATGGTCTGACGCGCGGCCTGTTCCGCGCCGATATCGAACGGCACTGGGCCTCGCTCAGCGCCTACGACGTGCCTCAGGCCGTGGTCACGCGGCCAGCGGGAAATGTGGGGAAAGCGCGATGATCATCCATGTGCCGCCGCGACCAAGTGCCCTCAGGAGTTGCCCATGAGATTGGCGCGCAACTTGCTTCTTTCTTAACCTGCCTTTGCTGGCGTTCTTGTCGAAATTCAAGGAAAAAACGATGCGTTTTGTGTCTTTCAGGCCTGCGGCCTCGGTCCTCGCCGCCACTGCGCTATTGCTCATCGCTACCGCGACCTCGCAAGCGCAGACGAGAGCGGAAACCTTGCGCTACGTCACCGGCTCGACCGTCAACACCCTCGATCCCAACATCCCGGGCTCGACGCGCGAATCCTTCGCGCTGAGCATGAGCACGTACGACCGGCTGGTGGCGTTCGGCCGCAAGCAGCTCAACGGCAAATGGGTGTTCGATCTCGACACCATCACCGGCGAGCTCGCCGAATCCTACGAGGTCAGCCCCGATGGTCTGAAGCTGACCTTCCACCTGCGCAAGGACGCCAAATTCCAGGACGGCTCGCCGGTGACGGCCGAGGACGTGAAATGGTCGCTCGATCGCTGCGTCACCGCGCCGATTCTCGGCAAGGCACAACTTCTGACGGGCTCGTTGACCTCGGCCGACCAGTTCAAGGTGATCGATCCCCTCACCATCGAGGTGACGCTGCCCAAGCCCGACAAGCTCGCGCTGCCGAATTTGGCGACCGTCTATCCCATGATCATCAATTCGAAGGTCGCCAAGGAGCACGCGACCGCGGATGATCCTTGGGCGACCGCATGGTTGAAGGAGCACACCGCCGGCAGCGGCGCCTATGTGGTCGAGACCTTCAAGCCCGGCGAGCAGGTCATCCTCAAGCGCGACGAGGCCTGGAATCGCGGCGCGGCCAACAAGCCGGCGTTCTTCAAGCGCGTGATCGTGCAGTCGGTGCCGGAGCCGGCGACGCGCGCCAACCTCGTCGAGCGCGGCGATGCCGACCTCGTCGTCGATCTCCAGGCCAGCGACGTGCAGTCGCTCGAAGCCAAGGGCAAGCTCAAGGTGGTCTCGACGCCGCAATACAATGCGATCACCTATGTCTCGATGAACAACCAGATGCCGCCGTTCGACAACGTCAATGTTCGCCGCGCCATCGCTTACGCATTGCCCTATGATGACATGTTCAAGGCCGCTCTGTTCGGTCGCGGCTCGCCGCTGTTCGGCGCGAGCTGGCCAGACGGCAAGCCTCTGAGCGGCATCTATCCGTTCCAGCAGCCGGTGAAGCTCGATCTCGACAAGGCCAGGGAATATCTCAAGGCCGCCGGGCTCTCCGAGGGCTTCTCTACCACCTTCAGCTTCAACGTCGGTCAGGCCGCGACCGCCGAGCCTATGGCGGCGCTGGTGAAGGAGGCGCTCGGCAAGATCGGAATCAAGGTCGACATCCAGAAGCTCCCGGATGCGCAGATGTCGACGCAGATCAACGAGAAGAAGCTTCCGTTCTACACCGAGGGCATCGTAGCCTGGCTGCCGTCGACGGATTACTTCTACCGCAATTTCTACACCGGCAGTCAGCGCTGGAATTACAGCTCGATCAACAACCCGGACCTTGCCGCAATCGCGCAGGAGGCCCGCTTCGAGCCGGATAAGGCCAAGTATGAGGAAGCCGGCCGCAAGCTCAACGCGATGCATTTCGATCTGATGCCGCAGATCATGCTGTGGCAGCCGAACCAGGACGCGGTGATGGCGGCGTCGATCGAGGGCTACACTTACGAGTTCCACCGCCAGGTCGACTATCGCGACGTCAGCCGCAAGTGATCGCGGCAAACGAAGCGAACGAGAGAGGCTCTGAAAGGTGACGACCGGTCTTGGTGCAACATTGGTACGGGCGGGCAAGCGGCTGCTGTCGTCGCTGCCGGCGCTGTTCGGTGTGCTGGTCTTCACCTTTCTGCTGATGCGTGTCCTGCCCGGCGACCCCGCGGTGTTCTTCGCCTCGGGGCCCAATGCCGGCAAGGAGGAGATCGAGCAGATCCGCAAGCAGATGGGGCTCAACAAATCGGTGCCGGAGCAGCTCGTGTTCTATCTCTCCGACATCGGCCACGGCAATCTCGGCCGCTCCATGATGACCGGGCAGCCGGTGCTGAAGGACTTGCGCGAACGGCTGCCGGCCTCGCTGGAGCTGACCTTCACCGCCCTGCTGATCGCGCTCATTGCGGCAGTGCCGCTCGGCGTGTTGGCGGCGCTGAGGCCGGGGTCTCTCGTCGATCACGGCGTGCGGCTGTTCTGCGCGCTCGGCGTCTGCGTGCCGACCTTCGTATCGGGCCTGCTGCTGATCTACGTCTTTTACTATCTGCTCGGGCTTGCGCCAGATCCCACGGGGCGGATCGATGTCTTCACCTCGCTGCCGCCGCAGCGCACCGGCTTCCTGTCGATCGACTTCCTGCTCGCCGGCGATGTCGAGGGCTGGTGGACCGCCTGCAAGCAGCTGATCCTGCCGGCGGTGAGCATGGCGCTGTTCGTGATCGCACCGCTGGCGCGGATCACGCGGGCCTCGATGCTGGTTTCGCTCGGCAGCGATTTCGTGCGTACCGCGCGTTCGGTCGGATTGTCCTGGCGCAAGGTCGTGGTCACCTATGCGCTGCGCAATGCGATCCTCCCCGTCATCACCATCGCCGGCATCGTGTTCTCGACCATGCTGGGCGCCAATGTGCTGGTGGAGAAGGTGTTCTCCTGGCCGGGCGTTGCCTCCTACGCGCTCGATGCGCTGCTCTCCTCCGACTACGCGCCGGTGCAGGGTTTCGTGCTGCTGATGGCTGGCATCTTCGTGCTGGTCAATCTCGTGGTCGATATCTGCTACGGCATCGCCGATCCCAGGGTGTCGATCGGATGACCAGTGCAACCCTCCGTCATTCGGTCTGGATCCTGCGCGGCAATCCGCTCACCGCCGTCGCCGCGGCCGGTGTCGCGCTGTTCGTCCTGGTTGCGATCTTCGGCCCCTGGATCGTGCCCTATGATCCCGTGGTCTCGAACGTTTCGGAGGCTTTGCAGCCGCCGAGCGCGGCGCATCTCGCGGGCACGGATCAGCTCGGCCGCGACGTCTTCAGCCGCCTCGTCATCGCGGCCCGGCTCGATCTTGCCATCGCCGTCTCCGCGGTCGGCATCTCCTTCGTGATCGGCGCCGTCGTCGGCGCGTTCTGCGGCTATGCCGGCGGCAAGCTCGATCGCGGCGTCGGCCGCTTCGTCGACGTCATGATGGCCTTTCCGCTGTTCGTGCTGGCAATGGCGATGGTGGCCGCCCTCGGCAACCGGATCGAGAACATCGTGATCGCAACCGCGATCATCAATCTTCCGTTCTACATCCGCTTCGCGCGCGCCGAGGTCAATGTCCGTCGCAATGTCGGTTGGGTGGAGGCGGCGCGCGCCTGCGGCGAAAGTCATTTCTCGGTGGTGCTGCGCTTCCTGCTGCCGAACATCCTGCCGGCGATGGCGGTGCAGATCTCGCTCAATCTCGGCTGGGCCATTCTCAATGCGGCCGGCCTGTCCTTCATCGGCCTCGGGGTCAAGCCGCCGACGCCGGAATGGGGCATCATGGTCGCGGAGGGCGCGCGCTTCATCTCCACGGGACGCTGGTGGCTGGTGGCCTTTCCCGGCCTGGCGTTGATGATGGCCGTGCTGTGCTTCAATCTCCTCGGCGACGGGATGCGGGACATTCTCGATCCGCGCATGCGCACATGAGCGAGGACCTGCTCAAGATCGACGACCTTCACGTTGCATTCTCGACGCGGCGCGGCATGGTCGAGGCCGTGCGCGGCGTGACGCTCTCGGCCGCAAAAGGCGAGATGCTCGGCCTCGTCGGCGAGAGCGGCTCGGGCAAGTCGGTGACAGGCTTTGCGACGACGCGGCTGCTGGATGCAGCCGGGCGCGTGACCGGCGGAAAAATCCTGTTTCGCGGCCAGGACGTCACGAAACTCCGGGGCGATGACCTCCGTCAGCTCCAGGGCGCCGCGATGTCGATGATCTTCCAGAATCCGCGGGCGGCGCTGAACCCGATCCGCGCGATCGGCTTGCAGATCGCGGATGCGATCCTCACGCATAAAAAGATATCGAAGGACGCCGCGCGTGCCGAGGCGCTGGAGCTGCTGCGCGCAGTCCAGATCCGCGACCCCGAGACGCGGATGAACGCCTATCCGCACGAGCTTTCCGGCGGCATGTGCCAGCGCGTCATGATCGCGATCGCGATCTCCTGCAATCCTGCGCTTCTGATCGCGGATGAGCCGACCACCGGCCTCGACGTCACCACACAGAAGGTGGTGATGGATCTGCTCGCGGACATTGCCGCCGCACGCGGCATGGCGACGATCCTGATCACGCACGATCTCGGCCTGGCGGCGCGCTATTGCCGCCGCATCGCGGTGATGGAGCGCGGCCGCATCGTCGAGGAAGCCAGCCCCAAGACGCTCTTCAGCGCACCGCAGCATGCTTACACCAAACGCCTGGTCGCGGCATCGCCGACGGCGAACTCCCGGATCGAGGATCTCGTGACGGAGGAGGAGCGGGAGGGCTACGCGGCCGTCATCAGCAAACCGAGGCTGGAGGTTGCGCACGGTACTCCGCCGCTTTTGGAGGTGCGCAAACTTGCAAAACGTTTCGACCAGGGCTCGGCGGCGGTCGCCGATTTCTCGATGACAATGGCCGGCGGCGAGAGCGTAGGGCTCGTCGGCGAATCCGGTTCCGGCAAGAGCACGACGTCGCGGATGATCTGCCGCCTGATCGATCCCAGCGAAGGCGACATCGTGTTCGACGGCGAGTCGATCGGTCATGTCGCATCGCGCGATTTTTACCGTTCGCGCTTTCGCAAAGACATCCAGATGGTGTTCCAGGACCCGAACGAGAGCCTCAACCCGCGCTTCACCGCGTTCGACTGCATCGCCCATCCGCTGATGCGGCTCGACGGCATGCGTACCGGTGACGCGCTGCGCAAGCGGGTGGAGGAATGCGCGGAGCGGGTGGGATTGCCGCTCGATCTGCTGCCGCGCTTTCCGCACCAGCTCTCCGGCGGGCAGAAGGCCCGCGTCGGCATCGCCCGCGCCATCGCCTGCCGGCCGCGGCTCTTAGTGTTGGACGAGCCGACCGCAGCGCTCGACGTCTCCGTACAGGCAGTGGTGCTGCAACTGCTCGATCGTCTCAGGCGCGAGAACGACATTGCGCTGCTGTTCGTCAGCCATGATCTCAATGTGGTGCGCATGCTCTGCGACCGCACCATCGTGCTGCGCAATGGCGGCATCGTGGAGCAGGGCGAAAGCCGTGCGCTGTTCGACAATCCGAAGACCGACTACACGCGCAAGCTGGTCGAGGCGGTCCCCCATATCGACACCGGGTCCGCGTTGGCGGTCGCGCTTTGAGGCGTGGACCGGCCCAAAATGGTGCGGAGATCCCGCTGGCGAAGGCCCGGTTAGTGGCATACCATTTGCACGCTAATGGGCTCTGGTTTCACCTGCTCTTGGCCAACGATGGCCGGCATCACGGCACTACTGGGAGGATTTCATGGATCGCAGGACCGTATTGAAGGGACTGGCCGGCGCGGGCGGCCTGGCATTGTCGGGCGGCCTCTCGGCGCCTGCGCTGTCGCAAGGCACCTCGGCCCGCACCCTGCGCTTCGTGCCGCAAGCCAACCTCGCCAATTTCGACCCGATCTGGGGTACGCAATACGTCGTGCGCAATGCGGCCGCGATGGTCTGGGACACGCTCTACGGCATCGATTCCTCGTTCCAGCCGCAGCGGCAGATGGTCGAATCCGAGCAAGTCAGTGACGACGGCACGACCTGGACGTTCAAGCTGCGGCCGGGACTCAAATTCCACGACGGCGAGCCGGTGCTGAGCAAGGACGTGGTTGCGAGTCTGACGCGCTGGTCGGCGCGCGACCCGATGGGACTGATGCTGAAGGCGCTCCAGCAGGAACTCACCGCCGTCGACGACCGTACATTCAAATGGGTGCTGAAGCAGCCCTTCCCGAAAATGCTGTTCGCGCTGGGCAAGAACAACTCGCCATGCGCCTTCATCATGCCCGAGCGCATCGCGCAGACCGACCCGTTCAAGCAGATCTCGGATTATATCGGTTCCGGCCCGCTGAAGTTCGTCAAGGGCGAATGGGTCCCCGGCGCAAAAGCCGTGTTCGAGAAATTCGCGGACTACGTGCCGCGGCAGGAGAAACCGTCGTGGCTCGCCGGCGGCAAGCAGGTGATGATCGATCGCGTCGAATGGGTGATCATGCCCGATCCGGCAACCGCGGCAGCCGCGTTGCAGAACGGCGAGATCGACTGGTGGGAGAACCCGATCGCGGATCTGGTCCCGGTCCTGAAGAAGAACAAGAATATCAGTGTCGATATCGGCGATCCCCTCGGCAATATTGGCTCGTTCCGCATGAATTTCCTGTATCCGCCCTTCAACGACGTGCGGGCGCGGCGGGCGGTGCTGATGGCGCTCAGCCAGGAAGACTACATGCGTGCGATCGTCGGCGACGACAATTCACTATGGAAACCGCTGCCGGGCTATTTTACGCCGGACACGCCGCTTTACACCGAAGTGGGTGGCGATATCCTGAAGGGCAAGCGCGATCTCGACGCGGCCAAGAAGCTGCTTGCCGAGAGCGGCTATTCCGGCCAGCCCGTGACCTGCCTTGTCGCGCAGGATCAGCCGATCACCAAGTCGATGGGCGACGTGACCGCGGACCTCCTCAAGAGGCTCGGCATGAACGTCGACTTCGTGGCGACGGATTGGGGCACGGTCGGCTCCCGCCGCGCGCAGAAGACACCGCCCGGACAGGGCGGCTGGAACATGTTCCACACCTGGCATGCGGGCGCGGATTGCGTCAATCCGGCGCCGTACACCGCCATTCGTGCCAATGGCGACAAGGCCTGGTTCGGCTGGCCCACCAGCCCCGGTACCGAGAAGGAGGTCACGTCCTGGTTCGAAGCCAAGAACCTCGACGAGGAGAAGGCCGCCATCGGTCGTCTCAACACGGCGGCGATGAATGACGTCGTCTACGCCCCGACCGGTTTCTTCCTGGGCTACACCGCGTGGCGCAAGAACGTCTCCGGCGTTGCCAAGGGACCGGTCCCCTTGTTCTGGAACGTGTCCAAGTCCGCATGATCGTACGCTGAAGCCAAGATGCTCTCCTACATCCTCCGTCGCATCGTCTCGACCTTGCCGGTGATGGCGATCGTCGCGCTGTTCGTGTTCAGCCTGCTCTACATCGCGCCGGGTGATCCCGCCGTGGTGATTGCGGGCGACCAGGCAAGCCCGGAGGATGTGGAGCGCATTCGCCAGAGTCTCGGCCTCGATCGGCCCTTCCTGATCCAGTTTGGAAGCTGGGTCTGGCGCATTCTGCACGGCGATCTCGGCACCTCAATCTTCACCAACCTGCCGGTCTCGGCGATGATCGGACAGCGTCTCGGACCGACGCTGTCGCTGATGACCGTCACCCTTCTGCTCACGATCCTGATTGCGGTGCCGCTCGGCGTGGTGGCGGCATGGAAGGCGGGGAGTTTCATCGACCGCGCCATCATGGCGTTCGCCGTGTTCGGCTTCTCGCTGCCCGTCTTCGTCGTCGGCTACGTCCTCGCCTACATCTTTGCGCTGGAGCTCGAATGGCTTCCCGTGCAGGGCTATACACCGCTCACGGAGGGCTTCTGGCCGTGGCTGCAAAACCTGATCCTGCCGGCGGTCGCGCTCGGCTGCGTCTACATCGCGCTGATCGCGCGCATCACCCGCGCCACCATGCTTGAAGTCTTGCAGCAGGACTATATCCGCACCGCGCGCGCCAAGGGCCTCGGGCAGGGCGGCATCCTGTTCATCCACGCGCTCAAGAACGCGGCGGTGCCGATCGTCACCGTGATCGGGATCGGCATCGCGCTCCTGATCGGCGGCGCAGTCGTCACGGAGAGCGTGTTCGCGATTCCCGGCCTCGGCCGGCTCACGATCGACGCGATCCTGCGCCGCGACTATCCGGTCATCCAGGGCATCGTGCTGCTGTTCAGCTTCGTCTACGTCCTCGTCAATCTGATGATCGACGTCATCTATACGCTCGTTGACCCGAGGATCCGCTATTGACCGACACGACCGTCAACCCGCATGCGCTGCCGGCCGGCTTCGTTCTGGCGCCGCAACTGCCTGAGATCCTGCGGCCGGTAACGATCCGGCGGGGCTTCGTCGGGCTGCTCCGCGGCCATCCCACCGTTTCGATCGGCGGAGCGCTGTTGCTGATGCTGGTCCTGATCGCGATCTTTGCGCCTTATCTCGGAACGGTCGATCCGACCGCGCTCGCGCCGGCCAAGCGCACCCGCGCGCCGTCGGCGCTTTACTGGTTCGGCACCGACGTGCTCGGCCGCGACATCTATTCCCGCGTGCTGTTTGGCGCCCGGGTCTCGCTCACGGTCGGGCTGTCGGTCGCGATATGTGCGTCCGCGGTGGGTCTTGCCATCGGCATCGTCTCCGGCTTCATCCGCTGGGCCGACGGCATTCTGATGCGCTTCATGGACGGCTTGATGTCGATCCCGCCGATTTTGCTGGCGATCGCGCTGATGGCTCTGACGCGCGGCAGCGTCGGCAACGTCATTCTCGCCATCACCATTGCCGAAATCCCGCGGGTTTCCCGCCTTGTTCGTAGCGTCGTGCTTTCGCTGCGCGAGCAGCCCTATGTCGATGCGGCGGTGGCCTGCGGCACGCGCACGCCGATGATCATCCTGCGCCATATCCTGCCCAACACGCTTGCGCCGATGCTGGTGCAGGCGACCTATATCTGCGCCAGCGCCATGATCACGGAGGCGATCCTGTCCTTCATCGGCGCCGGAACGCCGCCGACCATTCCCTCCTGGGGCAACATCATGGCCGAGGGCCGCGCGCTGTGGCAGGTGAAGCCCTACATCGTGTTCTTCCCGGCGGCGTTCCTCTCCGTCACGGTGCTCGCCGTGAACCTGCTCGGCGACGGCCTTCGCGATGCGCTCGACCCGCGCATGGCCAAGAGCCTTTGATGTATCGAGGCTGATCGCGATGGCACTGCTCGAAGTCGAGAACCTCCAGACGCACTTCCGTACGCCGAGCGGCATCAACCGCGCGGTCGACGGCGTGTCCTTCCATGTCAACGAGGGCGAGACGCTCGCCATCGTCGGCGAGTCCGGCTGCGGCAAGTCGGTGACCTCGATGTCGCTGATGCGGCTGATCCCGGAGCCGCCGGGCAAGATCGCGGGCGCGATCCGCTTCGCGGGCAGGGATCTTCTGCAACTTTCCGACCGCGAGATGCGCGCCATCCGGGGCAACGACATCTCGATGGTCTTTCAGGAGCCGATGACGAGCCTGAACCCGGTCCTGACCGTCGGCCGCCAGATCCGCGAGACGCTGATGATCCATCAGGGCCTGGACAAGCAGGCGGCTGAGGCGCACGCGGTCGAGATGCTGACCCTCGTCGGCATTCCCGAACCGGCACGGCGCGTGCGCGAATATCCGCACCAGCTCTCGGGCGGCATGCGCCAGCGCGTGATGATCGCGATCGCGCTCGCCTGCAACCCAAAACTCCTGATCGCGGATGAGCCGACGACCGCGCTCGACGTGACGATCCAGGCGCAGATCCTGAAGCTGATGCTGGACCTGAAGCACCGCGTCGGCGCCGCCATCATCCTGATCACCCACGATCTCGGCGTCGTCGCCGAGATCGCCGAGCGCGTCATGGTGATGTATGCCGGCCGCAAGGTCGAGGAGGCGCCGGTGGCCGAGCTGTTCCGCTCGCCGCGGCATCCCTATACGCAAGGTCTCCTGGGCGCGGTACCGCGGCTCGGCTCGTCACTGACGGGCACCGCCCGGCGTCTGGCCGAAATCCCCGGGCAGGTGCCCGATCTGCGCAAGCCCATCATCGGCTGCGTCTTTGCTGGCCGCTGTGCGCTTGCGACCGATCTCTGTCGCCAGTATGCGCCGGGCCTTGAAGAGAAGGGGCCGCGCCACGTCGCCGCCTGTCACTACGCTGCCAAGGGAGCGGTCGCGGCATGAGTCCCCCGCTGCTTCAGGTCAACGACCTCAAGAAGCATTTTCCGGTCAACAGGGGCCTGTTCGGCCGCAAGTCCGAATGGGTCTATGCGGTCGACGGCGTCTCGTTCGA
Source organism: Bradyrhizobium cosmicum (assembly GCF_032290525.1). Taxonomy (GTDB): domain Bacteria; phylum Pseudomonadota; class Alphaproteobacteria; order Rhizobiales; family Xanthobacteraceae; genus Bradyrhizobium; species Bradyrhizobium cosmicum_A. The sequence goes on from NZ_JASXTA010000001.1 coordinate 227,593, forward strand.
GGTCGCGCGCGGCGAGACGCTGTCGCTGGTCGGCGAGTCCGGCTGCGGCAAGTCGACGGTCGGCCGCGCCATCCTGCGACTGTTCGACATCACTGCAGGGCAGGTCATCCTCGACGGCCAGCGGATCGACGACGCACATCCGAGCACGATGCGCCAGATGCGCCGCCGCGTGCAGGTGGTGTTCCAGGATCCGTTCTCGAGCCTCAATCCGCGCATGCGCGTGCGCGATATCCTGGCCGAGCCGATCCGCAATTTCGGCCTCGCAAAGTCGGCGGCGGACCTCGAAACCCGCGTGACGGCGCTGATGGACACAGTGCGCCTGCCGCGCGAGGCGCTCAACCGCCGGCCCCATGAATTCTCCGGCGGCCAGCGCCAGCGCATCGGTATCGCGCGCGCGCTCGCCGCCGAGCCCGAGCTGATCGTCTGCGACGAGGCGGTCTCCGCGCTCGACGTCTCGGTCAAGGCGCAGATCGTCAACCTGCTCCAGGATCTCCAGAACGAGTTCGGCCTCGCCCTGCTGTTCATCAGTCACGACCTCGCGATCGTCGAGCACATGACCCACCGCGTCGCGGTGATGTATCTCGGCAAGATCGTCGAGGTCGCGCCGCGCCGCGAGATCTTTGCGGCGCCGAAGCATCCCTATACCAGGGCGTTGCTCTCCGCGGTCCCGGTGCCCGAGCCCGGCGCCCCGCGCAATCCCATCATCCTCAAGGGCGACGTGCCGAGCCCGATCAATCCGCCGCGGGGATGCCGCTTCCACACCCGTTGTCCGCTCGTCTTCGACCGCTGCCGGACCGAGGAGCCGACGCTGCGCGCGGCCGGGCCCGAGCAGTGGGTGGCATGTCACCTGCACGAGGGGGCGTGAGGCTCAGCCCTGGCGGCGCAGGAAGCCCGTGACCGTGACCTTTTCCCAGATGCCGGCCGCGGCAAACGGATCGGCGCGGTTGAAGGCTTCGACCTCGCTACGGCCCGGCGCCTCGATCAGGAACAGGCTGCCGATCATGGTCTGACCGTCGTCGGAGACCAGCGGCCCCGACATCACGATCTTGACGCCGAAGCGGGAGGTGTCGCTCAGGAAGGCCTTGTGGGCGTCGTAATTGGCGAGCCGGGTCGGCAGCGCGCCGGTGCGGTCCAAGGCATGAATGGCGAACAGCATGATAGTCTCCGTTTCTTGGCTTCGTTCTTGGGACGGCCGCGAGCTGCGGCCGTCCGGACTCGACGTGATCGGCCTGCCTACTTGGCGCCGAGCTTGCTGGCGTCCTCGAAGGTCGGGCAGGTCCGCTGCTCCAGCGGCACGTCGAACGGCTGGTAATTGTCCTTGGTAATGACGGTCGGTTTCAGCACGATCTCGGCGATGACGGGTTGATTGCGCAAGGAGCGGATCGCCATCATGGTGCCGAGGCAGCCTTGCGCAAATCCGTTGTAGTCGCCGCTCGCCAGCAGCTTGCCGGACTTGATCGCGTCGATCGCCTCCTTGGTGCCGTTGATGCCGATCACCTGCGCCTTGCGATTGGCACCGTCCAGCGCCTCGATCGCGCCGACAGCCATGGCGTCGTTGGCGGCGAGCACGCCGTCGATCTGCGCGTTCGACTGCATCAGGTTCTCCATCACCTGGAGCGCCTGGAGCCGCTGGTAATTGCCGGGCTGCGAGGCCAGCAGCTTGGCGCCCGAATTTTCCTTCAGCGCGTCATTGAAGCCGCGAACGCGGTCGACATTGGTCAGCGAGCCCTTGACGCCCTCGATGATGACGATGTTGCCCTTGCCGCCGAGCGTCTTGAGCAGGAAGCGCGCGGTCTCGAGCCCAAGGCTGTAATCGTCGGCGCCGACGAAGGAGAGGAATTTTCCGCCGGCCGAGCGATCGGTGATGTTGACGACCGGGATTTTTGCCTCGTTGATCTTCTCGACGCCCGGCACCATCGCCTTGTAGTCGACCGGCGTGAACACGATCGCGCTCGGCTTCTTCACCACGACGTCCTCGATCTGGCTGAGCTGCTCCGGGATCGAATCCGGCTTGGTCGGGATATACTGGAGCGTCTTGGCGTTCAGCGTCTTGGCCATGTTGTCGGCGCCGACCCGCACCGTCTGGAAGAACGGATTGGTCTGGTTCTTGGTGAAGACGGCGATGGTCTCGCCGTCGGCGCGGGCTTGCGTGGTGAACGCGGCCGCCATCACAAGCGGTAGTGCCAAATAGCCCATTGTCTGTTTCATGTTGCCTCCATCCCTCGTTTTGCTTGTTGGAACTTCTATTGCGCTCGGCGGCGGGTCTTCATGTCGAGCCAGACCGCAAGAATGACGATGATGCCGGTGACGAGCGGCTGCCAGTTGGCGCTGACCGACAACAGGTTCATGCCGTTCAGCACCAGCGTCAGGATCAGCGCACCGATGAAGGTGCCGAACACGGTGCCAACGCCGCCGAACAGTGAGGTGCCGCCGATCAGCACGGCCGCGATCGCAGGCAGTGTCAGGCTTTCGCCGATGTCGGCCTCGGCCGAATTGAGCCGCGACAGGAAGATGATCGAGGCGAGTCCCGCCATGGTGCCGGAGACGGCGTAGACCAGCAGCAAGCGCCGCGCGACGGGAATGCCGGAGAGACGCGCCGCGACCGGATTGGCGCCGATCGCATAGATCTCCTGGCCCCAGATCGTGCGCTGAGCGAACAGCGTTCCGATCCCGAGGAACACCAGCAGCAGATAGACCGGGATCGGCAGGCCGAAGAGATAGCCGCTGCCGATCTGGCGGAAGCCTGCCGGGAAACCGTGAAGGGTCTCGCCCGCCATGTACCAATAGGTGAGGCCGTTGAGGACCCAGAGCATGCCGTAGGTGGCGATGAAGGAGGGGATGCGCAGCGCCGTGACCATCACGCCGTTGAGGAGGCCAACGATACCGCCGCAGGCAAGCCCGGTGAGGATGCCGAGCGCCGGCGAGCCGGTCTTGTGGATCACGGTCCCGGCGATACAGGCGGACAGCGCGACATTGGCGCCGACGGAAAGATCGAGGCCCGCTGTCAACACCACCAGCGTCAGGCCGGACGCGATGAAGAAGGTGAGGCTCGCCTGTCTCAGCACATTGAGGATGTTGCCGAGGCTCAGGAAGGAATCGCTGAGCATGGCGAGCACCGCGCAGATCAAGAGCGCCGCGAGCAGGCGATGGAACAATTGGATCGCGTCTTGCGACAGGAACGAGCGGGGCGGCATCATCGCCTCTTTGCTGATGTCGGTCATGCGCGGCTCCGCAGGCCATCGAGGAACAGGGCAACGATGACGAGGACGCCGACGCTTGCGACCTGCACCGAGGACGGCATCGAGATCAGGTTCAGCCCGTTGCGCAGCACGCCGACTGAGAGGACACCGAGCAGGGTGCCGAGCAGCCAGCCGTTGCCGCGCTCGAACGAGGTGCCGCCGACCGCGACGGCCGCGATGGCATCGAATTCGAGGCCGAGGCCGGCCGTCGGGTGACCGGAATTCATCCGCGCGGTCATCAGCAGGCCCGCGATGCCGGCCATGGCGCCGCCGATCGCGTAGACCGCGATCAGGAGCCGATTCGGCGACAGGCCGGCATAGCGCAGCGCCTCGCGATTGCCGCCAAGTGCGAAGATGTAGGTGCCGAAGCGGGTGTGATAGAGCAGGCCGTGGAAGGCCGCGTAGGTGACCAGCGCCATCACGATCGGCACCGGCACGCCCAGAAGCGTTGCCGAATAGATGTCGCGCACGCTGTGGGGGATTCCGACCACGCTCTGTCCGTCGCTGACGATCAGCGACAGACCCTGCGCCATGCCGAGCGTGCCGAGCGTCGCGACGAAGGGCGGGATGCCGACATTGGCAACGAGCCAGCCGTTCATGAAGCCGAAGGCGGCGCCGACCAGCAGCCCGGCACCTAAGCCCAGCAACATCGAGTGGGTCGCGAGCGACACGATGGCGACGCAGAGCGAGGTCAGCGTCAGCACCGCGCCCATCGACAGGTCCAGCCCCTCGGTCATGATGATCAAGGTCATCGGCAGCGCGAGCATGGTCAGGATGGTCGACTGCACCAGCACATTGGAGAGGTTTGCGACCGACAGGAAGCCGGGCGCGATCGCGCTGAACAGCGCGATCAGCAGCGCCAGCACGATGGCAACGCCGGGAATCCGTTGCAGCGGATTGGGCTCCGAGGCGACCGCGGCCTCACGCATGATGCATCCCCAGTCGCACGATGTTCTCCTCGGTCAGTTCGCTGCGCGTCAGGTGCCCGGCAATGCGGCCCCCGCGCATCACATAGGCGCGGTCGCAGACATGGCAGATCTCGATCTGCTCGGACGAGATCATCAAAGCGGCCGCGCCTTCGGCCACTAGGCGGTCGATCAGGGCGAATATCTCCGACTTGGCGCCGATGTCGATGCCTCGGGTCGGCTCGTCGAAGATGAAGAGCTTTGAGCCGGCGGCCAGCCATTTGCCGATCACGACCTTCTGCTGGTTGCCACCCGAGAGCAGGCCGACGGTCTGGCGCGCGCTGGGCGTTGCGATGCGCAACTGTCGGATCAGGCTGTCGGAGGTGCGCTGTGCGACGCGCTGGTCGAACAGGCCGCTCGGAAACAGCTTTCGCAGCGCCGATACCACCAGATTATCGCTCACCGAGCGCAGCAGCGCGAGGCCTTCGCTCTTGCGGCTCTCCGGGATCAACGCGATGCCGCGGCGTGCCGCGAGGTCGGGCTCGCCGGAAATGGTCTTGCCGTCGAAAACGATCTCGCCGGAGCTGACGGGATCGGCACCGAAGATGGCGCGCGCGACCTCGCTGCGGCCCGAGCCGACGAGGCCGCACAGGCCGACGATCTCGCCCCGCCGGACCTCGATATTGATATCGGAGATGCCGGTGGCAGCGCTCAGGCCCTTGACCTCGAGCAGCAGCTCGCCGGGCTTGTCGGCAAAATTGCGCGGATAGGTCATGTCGACGTTACGGCCGACCATCATGCGGACGAGCTGGTCCGGCGTGACGTCGGCGGGACGCACGCCGTCGATGCGGCGGCCGTCGCGCAGCACGGTAATGCGATCGCCGAGTGCGAACACCTCGGCCATGCGGTGCGAGATATAGACGATGGAGACGCCGTCAGCCTTCAGCCGTGCGATCAATGCGAACAGCAGCTCCGTCTCGCGATCGGACAGCGCCGCGGTCGGTTCGTCCATGACGAGGATGCGGGCGTTCTGGCTGATCGCCTTTGCGATCTCGACCATCTGCTGCTGTGCCACCCCCAACTTGTCGACGGTGGTGGAGGGATCGATGTCGAAGCCGATGGTGCCGAGCACGCGCCTGGCATCGGCCAGGATCTTGCGGCGATCGATGGTGCCGGGGATGCGGCCCTTCGGCTCGCGGCCGAGGAAGATGTTCTGGGCGATGTCGAGATGGGGAACCAGCGAGAATTCCTGGAAGATCACGGCAATGCCGAGCTTCTGCGCATCCGCGGTCGAGTCGATCGCGACCTTGTCGCCCTTGTAATAGAACTCGCCGGCGTCGGCGCGGTAGGCGCCGCACAGCACCTTCATCAGGCTCGATTTGCCGGCGCCGTTCTCCCCCAGGAGCATGTGGACCTCGCCGGGATAGACGGCGAAGGACACGTCATCCAGCGCCTTGACGCCGGGAAACTCCTTGCTGATGCCACGCAGCTCGAGCAGCGGCGCGGGCGTGACGGGCTCGATGGTCAATGCGGCGTTGCTCATGCGCGCACTCCGCTTGCAAAGATCTTTCCGGGGTTCATCAGACCGTTGGGGTCGAGTGCGGTCTTGATCGAGCGCATGACATCGACGGCCTCGCCGAGCTCGTCGGTGAGATAGTCGATCTTGCCGAGCCCGATGCCGTGCTCGCCGGTGCAGGTGCCGTCCATGGCGATGGCGCGAGCGACCATCCGGGCCTGCAGCGCCTTGGCGCTCTCGGTCTCTTCCGGTTTCGAAGGATCGATCAGGATCAGCATGTGGAAATTGCCGTCGCCGACATGGCCGACGATCGGCGCGGTGAACCCGTGCTCGTCCGCATCGCGCCGCGTCTCGGTCAGGCATTCCGCCAGCCGCGAGATTGGTACGCAGACATCGGTGATGACGGCGCGCGCTCCGGGCCGGAGGCCAAGGCCCGCATAGAGCGTGTTGTCGCGGGCGTGCCAGAGCCTGCTGCGGTCTTCCGGCGCCTTCGCCCAGGCAAAGCCGTGTCCACCATGATCGGCTGCGATGGCTTGCGCGGTCTCGGCTTGTTCGGCAACGGAGGCCTCGGAGCCATGGAATTCGAAGAACAGAGTGGGGGCTTCGCGATAGCCGAGCTTTGCGTAGGCATTGATGCCGCGCATCATGACGTCGTCGACGAGCTCGATGCGGGCCACGGGGATCGCGGACTGGATCACGGAAATCGCGGTGTCGACGGCATCGTGCAGGATGTCGAAGCTGCAGACCGCGGCCGAGATCGCCTGCGGCACGGGATGCACCTTCAACGTGACCTCGGTGATGATTCCGAGCGTGCCTTCCGCGCCGACGAACATCCGCGTCAAGTCGTAGCCGGCGGCCGACTTCCGGGCGCGCCTGGCCGTCCGGATGACCCGGCCATCGGCCAGTACCACCTCCAGCGCCATGACATTGTCCTTCATGGTGCCGTAGCGAACCGCCATGGTGCCAGAGGCGCGCGTGGACGTCATGCCGCCGATCGAGGCGTCGGCGCCGGGATCGATCGGAAAGAACAGTCCTGTCGTCCGCAACTCGGCATTGAGCTGCTTGCGCGTGATGCCGGGCTGCACGACGACATCCATGTCGCTGTCATGCACGGCAAGAACCTTGTTCATGCGCGCGAAGTCGAAGCAGACGCCGCCGGCCACCGCCGCCGCATTGCCTTCCAGCGAGGTCCCGGCGCCGAACGGGACCATCGGCATGCCCGCACCGGCGCAAAGCTTGACGATCTCCGCGACCTCCTGCGTCGTCTCTGGAAAGACGACGATGTCGGGCGGCAGGCTCTGATAATGCGACTCGCTCTGACCATGCTGGTCAAGCAGGCCGCGTGCGACGCTCGCGCGCGGGCCGATCATGCCGGTGAGGCGATCGGCCAATATGCTCGTGCTGACCCGCGGTCCCATCCTTGCTCCCTGTCTGGCTCTTGTTGTCGGACTCTTGTTGGTCCGCCCTCGCTTGAGCTTAAGCGGCTCTTGCGCTGCTTGCGACCTGCTTCAGGCCGAAATCATAGTTGAGATGAAAATACTCGCTGTCCACCATGCGACCATCGGGCGCACGGCCGGGCGGGCAGCGCACAAATTCTCGGATCAGGCTGTCCTTGACCCCGAACACCACGTCGCTATCGAGATATTTGTCGTCGGCGACGAAGACATGGGTGACGAGCTGCTCGAAGCCGGGCGCCGCGATCATGAAATGCACATGGGCGGGACGCCAGGGATGGCGGCTCTGCGCCTCCAACATCTCGCCGACCGGGCCGTCATGCGGGATCGGATAGGCCGCAGGCTTGATCGACCAGAAATTGAAGCGGCCATTCTGGTCGGTGTGGAAGCGCGCGCGCATCGCAAGATCGCCGATCTTGTCGAGCTGCTGCACGTCGTAATAGCCGTCGTCGTCGGAATGCCAGACGTCGACGGTCGCACCCTCAAGCGGCTTTCCGTCCACGGTGGAGACCGAGCCGGTGACCAGCATGGGATCACCTTCCATGGGGCCGGAGATATCAGCGCCGCTGTCCTTCTCTGGCGCGGCTTGCACGAAGAACGGGCCGAGCACAGTGGTCTCGGTCGCGCCCTCCGGCACCGGATGGTTGATCGCGTCGACCAGCATGGAGACGCCGAGTGTGTCCGACAGCAGGATGAACTCCTGGCGCTTGTCGTCGCACATGTGCCCGGTGCGGGTCAGGAAGTCGATGCCGTATTCCCATTCCTTCTGGGTCGGCCGCACCTCGCGGACGAAAGCATGAAGATGCCGCACCAGCGCCTCGCTGACTTGCTTGATCCGGGGATCGGCAGCGCCAGCAATCCGCTCCAGCACTGCGTCCGTGATCGTGTTCTCGTTGAAGTTGCGCATGGGTGTCTCCGCCGATCAGAGTTTCGGTTCACCAAGTCCCGACAGCCGTTCCAGATGCTTGACGGTGGCGATGAAGTCGGCCTCGCCTTCACCTTGCGCGACCAGCGAGCCGTAGGTCTCGCGCACTTGCGCTGCGAGCTGAAGCGGCACGCCGACGGCATGTCCGGCACTGAGGATGAGGTCGAGATCCTTGGCCATCTGCTTACAGGAGAAGGTGGACTCGAAATCTCGGCTGCGCAGCGGTGCTGTCTTGTACTTCACCATGGGGGATGCCACCGCGCTGTCGTCGAGCACCTTCAGAATGTCCTGCCAGGCGATGCCCCCCTTGCGCGCCAGCGCCAGGCTCTCCGCCATCATCGCCGCCGACACCGCGATCATCAGATTGACCGACAGCTTGGCGTAACGCGCTTCCTCGGCCGGTCCGAGATAGGTCTGGGCGCGGGTGAAGGCGGCGAACAGCGGTTTTGCGTTGTCGAAGGCGTCCTTCGGCCCCGAGACGAAGCAGGTCAGCGCGCCGGTGTGAACGATGCTGGCGTTGCCGGACACCGGTGAGCGGAGATAGGCAATGCCGCGCGGCCGCGCGGCGGCCGCAACTTCGGCGGACGCCTCGACGCTCACGGTGCTGGTCTCGATCAAGACGGCTCCGGGCGCCATCGCAGCAATGAGGCCGGTGGGGCCGAGCAATGCGCCGCGCAAGGCTGAGTCATCGGGCAGGGACGTGATGATTGCGGCCTTGCCGGTCACGGCCTCGGCCGGTAAGGCGGCAATCGAAATGTTCTGCGCGCGCGCCTCGTTAATCCTTGCCGCGCTGCGGTCGAACGCCGTCACGGCGTAACCGGCCTTGGCGACGAGCACCGACATCGGCAGCCCCATCTTCCCGATCCCGATGAAAGCAACATTCTTCGAAGTGTCTGTCATTGGTCTTGTCCTTGGGACGCCTAGGCGGCACGTCCCTGTCGTTCGATATCCTGCACCAGCCGCCGGCCGGATTGCGCCAGCAGTTCCTTCTTCGCCTCCAGCCCCTCGACCAGCAGCCGGCCGTCCCGTTTCTTCCAGGCGCCGCCGATCATCACGGCCTCGACGTTGGCAAGGCTCGTCTGCATGACGACGGTCGCGACGGGATCGTGCACCGGGACGAGGTTGAGATCGGAGGCGCTGATGATGACGAGGTCGGCGAGCTTGCCCGGCGTCAGCGACCCGATCTGGGTCTCGCGGCCGAGCATGCGGGCACCTTCCATCGTGATCCAGCGCAGCGCCTCGCGCACGGGGATTGTGGTGGTCGGCGGAATGGTGCCGCCGGCCTTGCGCGACTCCGCATTGTCGAGCGACCGCTGCATCGACAATGCAACGCGGGCGGCGGAGAAGAGGTCGCCGGCCAGCACGGATTCCAGATCGATGCCGATCGTCGGCCGAACGCCGCGCTTGAGCAGACGTCCAGTGATCGGGAAGCCGTGGCCCTGTATCATCTCGTTCTCCGGCGTTACCGAAAACGACACGCCGAGATTGATCATCCGGTCCAGAAGATCGTCCGGCAGATCGTTGCCGTGGACGATGTTGATGCCCTTGCCGACGAGACCCGCTTCGATCAGCTTCTCCCAGCCATCGGACGTCTTGGCCGGACCGCCGCCCTGATGCATCGACGCGATCAGCTTGAGCTCGCGCGCCATGCGGAAATCGTGCATCGCGACGTCGAGCGTCGAATAGTGAGGGCCGAGAATGGCAAGCCCGAGCGTCACGAGGCCGTCGGGGTCGGCGAGGGGACCGGCCAGCAGCCGCTCGACCTCGCGGCGCGGATGCGGGACCTCGGAGAAATGCGGCTCGCCCGGTCTTGGTTCCGGCTTCGGCGAGCCGTGGAAGAAGGCGGCGCGGATGCCGCTCTCGATCAGGCCGCGCACGGCGGCGTCGGTATGACCAGGTGTCGGATTGTTGTGGCACCAGTCGACCAGCGTGGTGGTGCCGCAATTGATCTGGTTCAGCGCGCCGACGAGGGTCGCGATATGGATGTCCTCGGGCCTGAACACGGTGGCGAGCCCGGCGTGCATGCGGCGGAAATATTCCAGCAGCGTCCAGTTCGCCGCATAGCCGCGCAAGCCCGTCTGCCAGGTGTGCATATGCGCGTTGATCAGGCCGGGGATGACGATGCGACCTTTGCCGTCGACGATCTCGGTCTTGGCCGCACCGTCGCCGAGGTCGATCGAGGGGCGGACTTCGACGATACGTTTGCCCTCGACCAGCACGTCGCCGATCCGTAGATCGCCAATTGTATCATCCATGCTGATGATCGTGGCAGATTTGATCAGCGTGCGCCGCATCGCCTCAAGCCGCCGTTTTAATCGCGTCGGGCGGCTCACCGGCCCAGGCGCGCGCGATCAGGTCGCGGATGGCATTGCGCTCGATCGGCCGCGGATTCCAGTAGGCATTGGTGACGGCGAGGTCCGCGGCCTTGTCGATGCCGCTTTCGGGCATGCCAACGTCGCGCAGCGCAAGCTTTGCCCCCAGCCGCTTCGCAAGTTCGAATAGTCCTTGCGATGGATCGGCCGCGCCGATTGCGCGCGCGATGCGTGCCACCGCATCCGGCACGGCCGGTGCGTTGTAGGCGAGCGCATGCGGCAGCACGATGGTGTGGGTCTCGGCGTGCGGCAGATCGAAGGTGCCGCCGAGCGTGTGGCAGAGTTTGTGATGCAGCGCCATGCCGACGGTGCCGAGGCACACGCCGCACAGCCAGGCGCCATAGAGTGCTTCTGTGCGGGCGGCGCGGTCGTCGCCCTTTGCCGCGATGGCAGGCAGCGCGCGTGCCAGCGCGCGGATGCCTTCCTCCGCCATCAGCGAGGTGACGGGATTGGCGTCGCGCGCATAGAGCGACTCGACGGCGTGCGCGATCGCATTGATGCCTGACGTCGCGGCCAGACTTGCCGGCAGCGTCAAGGTCAGATCGACATCGTAGATCACGGTCTCCGGCAGCACGGCCGCGTCGCGCACCGTGGTCTTGAGGCCGTTCTCGGTCTGGCCGACGATCGGCGTCATCTCCGAGCCGGCGTAGGTGGTGGGAATGCAGAGCTGGTTGATTCCGGTGCGCAAGGCCAGCGCCTTGCCGAGGCCGGTGGTCGAGCCGCCGCCGAGCGAGACGACGCAATCGGCATCGCACGCCTTCATCACAATGAGCGCGCGCTCGGTCACCTCGACCGGCGTATGCATCGTCGCGCCCGGAAAGATGCCGGCACAAAGCGAGCCGAGCGCGGCACCGAGGCTCTTGCCTTGCGCCTCCTGCTGCGGCGTGGTCAGCACCAGCGCGCGCCTGCCGCCGAGCCGCTCGATTTCGGCCTTAGCTTCAGCCAGCGTTCCGCTGCCGAACACGACGCGGCAGGGCAGGTTTTCAAAAGTGAACGAACCGATCATGCGCCGGTCTCTTTGATGGGATAATCGACCTGGAAGCGACCGATCCGCAAGTCGCCAAGAGCCTCGCGGACGCGCAAATGTTCGGGGTGATTGGCATAGGCCGCAAGGGCCGCGTGGTCGGTGAATTCGGAGAACAGCACGACGTCGCAGGCGTAGTCGACATCGCTGACATCGACGCCGACCTCGATATGGGTGAGGCCGTCGATCCGGCCGCGCAGGCCCTCGAATAGGGTTTTGACCTTGACCCGGGCGGCGGAGCGCTCCTCGGGGGTCTCCCCGCGCAGCCGCCACATCACGATGTGCCTGATCGGGCCCGACATTTCCTGATTTCCTCGCCTGCCATTCTCTTTGGTTGGGCTCATTTTGCCTTGCAGAAAACGGAAATAAAGGACAAAATTTGTAAGTCTCTTTTCCGATATACGCAAAAATGGACCGACTGCTCCAACTCGAAGTCTTCTCCAAAACCGCCGAACTCGGCAGCCTGTCCAAGGCCGCCGAAATCCTGCGGATGTCGAACGCGGCCGCCAGCCGCCACCTCAGCGCGCTGGAGGAGCGGCTTGCGGTCCGGCTGATCGAGCGCAACACGCGCCGGCAATGGCTGACCGAGGCTGGGCAGGAACTGCTGCAGCGTTGCAGCACGCTGTTGAACGAGCTCGCCGAAGCCGAGGACGCCGTCTCAGACCGCGCGTTGTCGCCGAAGGGCATGCTGCGCGTGACGTCTTCGCTGTCCTTCGCGATGATCTATCTCGCGCCGATGCTGCCGGCCTTCCGCGCGCTCTATCCCGATCTCAGCGTGCAGATCATCAGCGCCAACCGCTATCTGGATTTCATCGAAGCCGGCATTGACGTGGCCATCCGCACGCGCGAGCACGAGCCGGACTCCAATATAATCGTCCGCCGCATCGGCCAGATGCATCGTGTGCTCGCAGCGGCCCCCTCGTATCTGGAGAAGCACGGCCGGCCCGAGCACCCGGCTGATCTGGCCCGCCACAACATGCTGATCTACAATCTCGCCAACGATCCCTATTCCCTGCGGCTGAGCCAGGGCAGCACGATGCAGACGGTTCGGATCGCGCCGACGCTCGACAGCAATGACGGCCAGATCATCTGTGGCGCCGCGCGCGCAGGGCTCGGCATCCTGATCCAGCCGCTTTACATCGTGCAGAGCGACATCGCGGCCGGCAGGCTGGTGCCGGTGCTGACGGGCTGGGAGCTGCCGCTGCTCACCATGAACATTGCATATCAGAACCGCGTCAGGCTGCCGGCCAAGATCAGGGTCTTTTCCGACTTCCTCGTCACCCACATCCGCGAGCGTTCCGAGCCCGGGATCTGGATCGACGCGACGAAGTGAGCGACATTTGCGTACTCAAACGGCTTCATAGAAGGTACATCCATTGAAAGCCACGACATCCGGAACCGCGTGGCGGCATGCCAATATCGGTCGTCTGCTCAACAACGCCGTGCGGCGCTTCGAAGGTCGCGTGCTCGAATTGATGAGCGAGAAGGGCCACGACGAAACGCGGATTGCGCATGTCGGCCTCACCCGCAATCTCGACGTGGAAGGGACCAGACTCACGGAGCTCGCTCGCCGCGCCTCCATGAGCAAGCAGGCGATGGGCGAGCTGGTCGATCAATGCGCCGAGCTCGGCCTGGTCGATCGTATCGCCGATCCGACCGACCGGCGCGCGCGCATCGTCATGTTCACGCCGGCCGGGCGCAAATGGCTGGATGCGTTTCGGGACGCCGTCGACATCGCCGAGCAGGAGATGCGTGCCGAGCTCGGCAAGGCCACCATGGACGCAATCCTGAGGGGGCTGGCGGTCTATGGCGCGACGTTCGACACACTCGATGATGTGGATTAGTCAGGCAACTTGACGACATCGTCAGGTTACCTTACCATGCAGGGTAATGCTGGTAGGGAGAAGCGACTTGGAACCACGTCTGACGGCCTCGGTGCTCATCGTAGGTGGCGGGCCCTGCGGGCTGATGCTGGCCAACGAGCTCGGCCGGCGCGGCGTGTCCGCGATCCTGGTCGACGAAAAGCCGGGCACGGCATTTAATCCGCAAGCCAATGCGACGCAGGCGCGCTCGATGGAGCACTACCGGCGGCTGGGCTTTGCCGACGAGATCAGGCGCGAAGGTCTGCCCGCCGATTACCCGACCGACGTCGCATACTTCACCCGTTACACCGGCTACGAGCTGGCGCGGTTTCAGTTGCCGTCGTCGTCGCGCGCGGGTGAACTCATCCGGGGCATGTCGGGCTCCTGGAGTGCGGCGGAGCTGCCGCATCGGGTCTCGCAGAAATATGTCGAGGCCGTGCTGTGCCGCCATGCCGAACGGCTTCCCGGCATAAAGCTGAATTATGGCCATAGGCTCACCGGCTACGTCGAAACCGATGACGGCGTCGTTGGCGAGGTCGAACGTCTCGATGATGGAAGCCGTTTTCAGGTCCGGGCCGACTTCCTGATCGGGGCGGACGGGCCGCGCTCCATGGTTCGGCAATCGCTCGGGATCGTCTATGGCGGCGAGACCGGGACGCAGCGCGATTTCATGGGCGGCCGCATGCTGGCCGTCTATCTCCGCGCACCGGAATTCTACGCGAGCAGCCCGCACGCCAAGGCGTGGATGTACAATTGCTTCAACGGCGATCGCCGCGCTTTCATGGCCTCTGTGAACGGCCGCGACGAATTCGCGTTTCACACGCAGCTGCGGCCGGGGGAAGATGAGAGTGCGATCACGATCAACGAGGCCAAGCTCGCGTTCCAGCGCGCTTGCGGCGCGCCGATCGAATGCGAGGTGCTGTCCTTCCTGACCTGGACCGCCGGTCACGCGCTGGTGGCGAACGGGATGCAGCGGGGCAGAGTGGTCCTCGGCGGCGACGCCGCGCATCTGTTCACGCCGACCGGTGGGCTCGGCTACAACACCGCGATCGAGGATGCGGTCAATCTCGGCTGGAAGCTCGCAAGCGTCGTCAAAGGCGTCAGTCCGGCGCGGCTGCTCGACAGCTACGAGGTCGAGCGGCGTCCGGTGGCGCTTCGCAACACCGATTATGCGCGGCGCTTTGCCGATTCCCTAGGTCTGTTCGCGCCGGCGCCTGACATCGAGGACGCAACCGACGCCGGCGACGAGGCGCGGCGGATCGCGGGCGTCTATCTCGAACAACACGCCCGCGCCGAATTCAACATCCCCGGCGTCACCTTCGGTGGGCGCTACGACGGCTCGCCGATCATCGTCTCCGACGGCAGCCAGCCGCCGCCCGATGCAGCGAATGTCTATGTTCCTAGCGCTTGCCCGGGTGGCCGCGCACCGCATGCGTGGCTCGAAGACGGCGTGTCCCTGTACGATCTGTTCGGATTCGAATGGACGCTGCTCCAGTTCGGCGAGGTCATGTCCGCTCATGCGTCATTCGCCGAGACCGTCCGCGCAATCGGGGCCGACGTGAAGCTCGTCACGCTGCCGAAATCGCTGCGCGATCTCTACGAGGCGGATCTCGTCCTGATACGCCCCGACCAGATCGTGGCCTGGCGCGGCAGCGCGTCACAGGTCGGGATGATCGGACGCGTCCTTGCCCGCGCACTCGGACACAGCGCGAACGACAGCGCGCGCCTGGCAAGCTGATCGACTCTCGCCGTCGCATCCGATCAGCGGCTGCGCGGCCAACAATAATAAAACGACAATGACACCGGAGGAGGGAACCGTGACGACAAGAGCATTGGAACACTACGACGATCATGCCGCCATCGGCGCCGGGCAGACTGCGAGCAGCCGCCGGCGCATTCTGATCGCCGGTACCATCGGCACGGCGATCGAATGGTACGACTTCTTCATCTATGGGCTGATCGCGCCGCTGGTGTTCGACCAGCTGTTCTTCCCGAAGTTCGACCAGCTCACGGCGACCATTGCGGTGTTCGCAACCTTCTCCGTCGGATTTTTGGCGCGTCCGCTCGGCGGGCTCGTGTTCGGTCATTTCGGCGACCGCTTGGGCCGCAAATCCGTCCTGTTGTGCACGCTGCTCATGATGGGGC
Source organism: Bradyrhizobium cosmicum (assembly GCF_032290525.1). Lineage (GTDB taxonomy): Bacteria > Pseudomonadota > Alphaproteobacteria > Rhizobiales > Xanthobacteraceae > Bradyrhizobium > Bradyrhizobium cosmicum_A. The sequence continues at coordinate 243,035 of NZ_JASXTA010000001.1, forward strand.
TTGCCACGATGTCGATCGGGTTGCTGCCGACCTATGCCAGCGCGGGCTTGGCCGCGACCGTCGCACTTGTCGTGCTGCGCTTCTTGCAAGGTTTTGCGCTTGGCGGCGAATCGACCGCGGCGATCCTCATGGCCATCGAGACGGCGCCCGGCCACCGGCGCGGTTTCTCGGCCGCGGTGATCCAGGCCGCGGGACCTGTCGGCGTCGTGCTCGCCTCGTTTGCGGCGCTCACGATTTCGCGGTTGCCGGAGGCGGACCTGCTGTCATGGGGTTGGCGCATCCCGTTCCTGATCAGCGCGGTGCTCGTCGCGCTCGGCGTCTATATGCGCCTGCGCATCGAGGAGAGCGCGACGTTCCGAGAGGCGAAGGTGACTGAAGTAGCGCCCGTGGTCGAAGCACTGCGGGAACATTGGCGGCCGATCCTCATCGTGTTCTTCGCCGAGATGGCGCAGACGTCCTATTTCTATCTGACCGCCATCTTCACCATCTCCTTCGCGACCCGTCAGCTCGGCGTTCAGAAGGACGTGATCACGCAGGCGGTGCTGTTTGCCAATCTTGTCGGGCTCGTGGCCATGCCGCTGATCGGCGCCTGGTCCGACCGGATCGGACGCAAGCGCCTGTTCCTGGCCGGCGTCGTGCTCGCAGCCATCTCGATGTTTGCGTTCTACGGCGTGATCGCGAGCCGTGACACCTTGCTGATAACAGGTGCGGTAATCCTCGCCGCGGGCATCATCCATCCGCTGATGTTCGGCAGCGAAGGGAGCTATTTCCCGGAGCTGTTTCCGACCCGCATCCGCTTCACTGGCGTATCGATCGGAAAGCAGTTCGGCACGGTGTTCGGCGGCGGCATCGCGCCGCTCGTCGCTACCAGCCTGTTTGCCCAAACCGGCTCCACCTACGCGATCACCGGCTACTACGTCGCGCTCGCACTCGCGGCGATGATCGCGCTCGGCTTCGCGCACGAAACCGGCAAATCGCGGCTGCTCGGCTGAGCTGGCCACAATATCAGGGAGGTTCTCATGGACGTCAGTCTTCTCGTCAACGGCCAGGATCAGGCCGCTTCAACCGGCAAGGTGTTCGAGCGGCGCAATCCGCTGTCGCAAGAGGTCGCAAGCCGCGCGGCTGCCGCGACGGTGTCCGACGCAGACGCCGCGGTGGCGGCGGCCTCCGCCGCGCTGCCCGCATGGTCCGCGCTCGGCCCGAACGCGCGGCGCGGCCTGCTCCTGAAGGCGGCCGATGTGCTCGACGCCAAGCGCGATGCTTTCATCAAGATCATGATGGCTGAGATCGGCACCACGGAGGTCTGGTCGGCCTTCAACGTCAAGCTCGCGACCGGCATGCTGCGCGAGGCGGCGTCGCTGACCACGCAGATCGCCGGCGAAGTGATCCCGTCCGACAAGCCGGGATGCATTGCCATGTCGGTTCGCCAGCCGGCCGGCGTGTGCCTCGGCATCGCGCCGTGGAACGCGCCGATCATTCTCGGTGTCCGCGCCGTGGCGACGCCGCTCGCCTGCGGCAACACGGTTGTGCTCAAGGCATCCGAGGTCTGCCCGGGCACGCACCGGCTGGTTGGCGAGGTGTTCAGAGACGCGGGCTTTCCGCCGGGAGTCGTGAACGTCCTGACCAATGCGCCGGCCGATGCGCCCGCCGTGGTCGAACGCCTCATCGCCAATCCCGCCGTGCGGCGGATCAACTTCACCGGCTCGACGCGCGTCGGCCGCGTCATCGCCGAGCTCGCAGGGCGCCGCCTCAAGCCGGCGCTGCTCGAACTTGGCGGCAAGGCACCGCTGGTCGTGCTCGACGATGCCAATCTCGACGCTGCCGTCGCGGCCGTGGCGTTCGGCGCTTTCATCAACCAGGGCCAGGTCTGCATGTCGACCGAACGCGTGATCGTGGACGAGGCGGTCGCCGCGCCGTTCATCGAGAAGCTGGCGAAGAAGGCAAGCTCCCTTCCGGCCGGTGATCCGCGATCCGGCCCGGTGGTCATCGGCTCGATGATCGATGAAGCCCCGGCCAAGCATGTCGTTGCGCTGATCGATGACGCGATCGGAAAGGGGGCCGTCAAGCTCGCGGGCGGCGACCGTACCGGCACGATCGTCCCGGCAACCGTGCTCGACCGCGTCGTGCCCGGCATGCGCATCTACGCCGAGGAAAGCTTCGGTCCCGTCGTCTCGGTGATCCGCGCGCGCGGTATCGACGAGGCCGTGCGCCTTGCCAACGACACCGAGTACGGCCTCTCGGCCGCCGTGTTCGGCCGCGACGTCGCGCGTGCGCTGACGGTGGCGCAGCGTATCGAGAGCGGCATTTGCCACGTCAACGGTCCGACCGTGCATGACGAGGCCCAGATGCCGTTCGGCGGCGTGAAAGGATCGGGCTACGGCCGCTTTGGCGGCCAGGCGGGGATCGCGGAGTTCACCGATCTGCGCTGGATCACCATCGAGACGCAACCTCAGCACTATCCGTTCTGATGGCGCCCGAAAGCGAAGCACCCAAGGACATCTGCCAATGAACTCCAAGATCCTGACGGTTCGGGAAGCGACCCTCGATGTGCTGCGCTCCTTCGGCGTCGACCGTGTGTTCGGCAATCCGGGCTCGACGGAGCTCGCTTTTCTAGGTGACTGGCCTGACGACATCGACTACGTGCTCGGCTTGCAGGAGGGCTGCGTCGTCGGCATGGCGGATGGTTACGCACAGGCGACCGCACGTCCGTCGTTCGTTAATCTGCATTCGGCGGCCGGGCTCGGCCACGCGCTCGGCAATCTCTTCACCGCGTTCCGCAACAAGACGCCGATGGTCGTGACGGCGGGGCAGCAGGCGCGCAGCCTGCTGCGGATGCGGCCCTATCTCTTTGCCGAAGATGCCGAGCAGTTTCCAAAGCCCTACGTGAAATGGAGTGCGCAGCCTGCGCGCGCCGAGGATGTCCCCGCGGCGATTGCGCAGGCCTTCCTCATCGCCATGCAGCATCCACGCGGCCCGACATTCGTGTCGGTTCCGTCGGACGATTGGGCGCGTCCCGCAGCCGCTCCGCCGGTCCGCCGCATCGCGACGGAATTCGCGCCTGATCCGGCGGCGATCGTTCGGCTCGGCGCAGCCGTCGCAGCGGCCAAGAGGCCTGTGTTCGTTGTCGGTCCCGAAATCGATCGTAGCGGCTGCGTCGACGCGATGGTCGCGGTCGCCGAACAGGCGAGAGCGGCGGTCTGGGCCAGCCCGATGTCGAGCCGTTCGAGCTTTCCGGAATTGCATCCGCACTTCGCAGGCTTTCTTCCGGCAGCACCAGGAGGGCTCGCTCGCGCCTTGCGCGGCGCGGATCTGATCGTCGTGGTCGGAGCGCCCGTGTTCACCTTCCACGTCGAAGGGCAATGCGAATTGCTCGACGGCGGAACGCCGGTCTGGCAGATCACTGACGATCCGACCGAAGCCGCGTTCGCGGTCGTCGGCGACGCCATCATCAGTACGCTCCCGAAAGCGCTCGCCGCGCTTCGGTCGGCGCTGCCCGATAGAGCGGAGCGCGAGCTGCCGCCGGCGCCGGTGCGGCCTGCCGCTCCCGCCGCGCAGAACCCGATTCCTCCCGCCTATGCGCTGAGCCGGTTGGCCGCGCTGATGCCGGCTGATGCGATCGTGGTCGAGGAGGCGCCGTCGCATCGTCCCGCCATTCAACAGTTCCTGCCGCGGCCGGGCGCGGACAGCTTCTACACGATGGCGAGCGGAGGACTTGGCTACAGCCTGCCGGCTTCCGTTGGCGTGGCGCTTGCGCGGCCCGGCCGCCGCATCGTCGTCCTGATCGGCGACGGATCGGCGATGTATTGCATCCAAGCGATCTGGACCGCCGCGCAACGCGGTCTGCCCATCACCTTCGTGATCATGAACAATTCGGGCTATGGCGCGATGCGTGCCTTCAGCCAGCTCATGCAGGCGCATCGGCCACCTGGAATTGATTTGCCGGGGCTCGACTTCGTTGCGCTTGCGAAGGGAATGGGCTGCCCGGGCGGACGCGTGACCGTCGTCGACGATATCGATCACATGCTGAGCGAAGCCTTGGCGTCAAAGGGTCCGGCGCTGATCGAGCTGGCGATCGACGACGCCACGACGGATCTCTTCAGCCATCCCAGGTAATTCTCTGCGTCGGCCATAGTTGCACCGGCGGGCTCATGTCAGCGGCTTGATCCGGTCCACGTAACGGTCGTCGTCCAGCCGGGGACGCACACTGCACAGTTTTGCTACAGGTCGGCACGAATTGCGGCAATTTCCGCTGCAACAACGCGCTTGACATCGCAATCGATCTCAACGACCGTAATGCGCAAGCGTCGGGCAAGATGGCCCGTCAACGCGACAAGTTCAAACCATTTCCAACACCACGCGTAAGCGTGTTTGGTTGGCGGCGAGGGTGCCCTCGGCTTGACAGCCGGCGGGCGCCTTTTTTGTTTTTGGATCGAGTGATGACGCGGAAGCATTATCGGATCGGCGTGATGTTCTCGACGACGGGCTCCTACAGCGTCGTCGCGCGTTCGATCCTCAATGGCGCGTTGCTGGGGCTTCAGGAGGTCAATGCGAGCAGCCGCGACATCGAGCTGGAGCCGCTCGTGGTCAATCCGTCGGGGGATCTCGCGCGCTATCGTTCGCTCAGTCTCGAGCTCCTCGATTCCGGCATCCGTCAGGTGGTCGGCTGCTACACCTCGTCGAGCCGCAAGGAGGTGATCCCGTGCTTTGAGAAGTTCGACGGGCTGTTGTGGTATCCCTCACATTACGAGGGGTTCGAGAGCTCCGATAACGTCATCTACACCGGCGCAGCGCCCAACCAGCACGTTCTGCCGCTGGTCGACTATCTGGCGTCGCGGGTCGGCTCGCGTGCGTTCTGCATCGGCTCCAACTACATCTGGGCCTGGGAGAACAACCGCATTTTCCGCGAGGCGCTGAATGCACGGGGCGGCAGCGTGCTCGCCGAGCGCTATCTTTCGGTTGGCGATACCGAGGTCGACCAGGTCATCGCGGCCATCATCGACCAGCGGCCGGACTTCGTCTTCAACAATCTGATCGGCACCAGCGCCTATGCGTTCTTCCGCGCCTTGCGCGCCGCCTGCCGGGCGCGCGGCATCGACCAGGCCGCGGAAATTCCCGTTGCGAGCTGCACGTTGTCGGAGCCGGAATTGCCGGAGATCGGACCGGATGCGATCGACGGGCATCTGTCCTCGAGCGTCTATTTCTCGTCGTTGAGTTCACCGGAGAATGCCGCCTTTATCGAAGCCTATATGCGCTCCTTTCCGGATGGACCGGTCTCGTCGGCCGATGCCGAGTCCTCCTACATCGCGGTCAAGCTGCTCGCGGCCGCGTTGTCCCAGGCCGGGACTGACGACGCGCGCACCGTGCGCGCCGCCGTGGCGGATCAGCGGCTGCGTGCACCGCAAGGGGAGGTCCGGATCGACCGGCAGACCTTTCACGCCTGGCTCACGCCGCGCATCGGCCGCTCGGCCGCCAACGGCCAATTCGAAGTGCTGCTGGAATCCCGCGAACCGATCGCGCCGGATCCCTATCTCGTCCAGTCGTCGCCGCGCTTTGCCAGCGCAATGCGCTCTCCGCTGTTGAAAGTGGTGCAATCATGAGCTCTCGACTGCTTCAGAATTTCAAGGGCGGCCGCGCCATCGTCGTCACCAGGCGAGGCGGGTGGGAGAGCACGCTCGAAACGACGCTCGCCAAGCTCGGCGTCTCGACCGAGTATCCTGAAATCACCGACGGCCGCGCGCAGATCGACATCGCCAGCCTCCAGGCGGACCGCGACATCCTGTTCGTCGACGGCGATCTCGAAGGCGCCGTCGCGATCGAGATTCATCCGGCCTCCCGGTTGCCGCCGGTGCCGGTGATCGGCCTCGTCGGTGTCGAGGCGCCGAGCCGGCTGAAGGCGCTCGTCAATCTCGGCGCGACCTCGTTTCTGCGTAAGCCGGTGCATGGCGGCGCGGTCTACACATCCCTGTTCATGGGCATCAACCAGTTCCTGCTGCGCGCCGAAATGAGCGAGCGCCTGCAGGACCTCGAGGAACGCCGCCGCGGCCGCCGCGCGGTGATCCGGGCCGTGATCCTGCTGATGCAGCAGGGCGGCCTCGACGAGGAGGGTGCCTATTCCCAGCTCCGTCGCGAAAGCATGCGCGCGCGGCAGAACATGGAATTCTACTGCGAGGAGTTCCTGAGCAAGCGGGCGAAGCCGCCCGACACGTCCGGCCGCACGACCGGCATCATGCTGCAAGGCGGCAACAAGCAAGCCATCTAGGAGAAGCAAAATGAGCAAGTCTGTATTGCGGGGGCTGCGTGCCGCAGCCCTCACGGGGACGCTTGTCCTCGGATCATCCATCGGATCACACCCGGCACTCGCGGCGGAAAACCCGATCAAGATGGGCGTGCTGGAGGATCAGTCCGGCGACTTTGCCGCGGCCACGATCGGCAAGGTCCACGCCATCCAGCTCGCCGCGGACGAGATCAACAAGGCAGGCGGCATCATGGGCCGGCCGCTCGAGCTCGTTCCCTACGACACGCAATCCGACAACACCCGCTACCAGGAGTTCATGCGCCGCGTGCTCCAGCGCGACAAGGTCGACGTGGTGTTTGCGGGCTTCTCCTCGGCCTCGCGCGAGGCGTATCGTCCGATCGTCGATCAGTTCAACGGCTTTGCCTTCTACAACAACCAGTATGAAGGCGGTGTCTGCGACGGCCACATGATCGTGACAGGCGCGGTGCCGGAACAGCAGTTCTCGACGCTGATTCCCTACATGATGGAGAAGTACGGCAAGAACGTCTACACGCTCGCCGCCGACTACAATTTCGGCCAGATCTCGGCGGAATGGGTGCGCAAGATCGTCAAGGAGAACGGCGGCAAGATGGCCGGCGAGGAGTTCATCCCGCTTGGCGTGTCGCAATTCTCGCAGAGCGTCCAGAACATCCAGAAGGCCAAGCCCGACTTCGTGGTCACGCTGCTGGTCGGCACCGCGCAGGCCTCCTATTACGAGCAGGCAGCCTCCGCCAACGTCAACCTGCCGATGGCGTCCTCGGTCAATGTCGGGCAGGGCTACGAGCACAAGCGCTTCAAGCCGCCGAGCCTGAAGGACATGTACGTGACCACCAACTACATCGAGGAGATCGACTCGCCCAAGAGCAAGGAGTTCTACGCCAAGTTCAAGGCGAAGTTTCCGAGCGAACCCTACGTGAACCAGGAGGCGGAAAACTCCTATCTCGCCGTCTACCTCTACAAGCAGATGGTGGAGCGGGCGAAGTCGACCAAGCGCGAGGACATCCGCAAGGTGATCGCGATGGGCGACGTCTGCATGGACGCGCCTGAGGGCAAGGTCTGCATCGACCCGAAGAGCCAGCACATGTCGCACACGATCTACCTTGCCAAGGTAGGTGCCGATCACGCGATCTCCTTCCCGAAGACCTGGGAGGACATCAAGCCGTACTGGCTCGGTGAGGCCGGCTGCGATCTCACCAAGAAAGATCCGATGGCCCAGTACACGCCGTCGAATCCGCCGCCGAAGCCCTGACCCGGCGGCTGATCGCTCCGGCCCTCCGGGCACGCCCCGGCATTGCCGGCGGGCCGGGGCGATCACGGACATCTGCGACGGCAATTTCGCGTCTTCCCTCACACTGGTTGGTTCATGGACATCGCGACCCACGTCTTTTCGGGACTCTATCAATTCGGCGACGCCTTCGCGTTCCTGGTGCTCTCGGCCTGCGGGCTCGCGGTGATCTTCGGCATGATGGGCGTGATCAATCTCGCCCACGGCGAGTTCATCATGTGTGGTGCCTATGTCACTGCGGCGACCGTGCATGCCGGTCTGCCGCTGCCGCTGGGCATTTTGGCTGGAACGATCGTATCCGCGCTGGTCGGCGTGCTGGTCGAGCTCGCGGTCATCCGCCATCTCTACGACCGGCCGCTTGACACCATCGTCGCCACCTGGGGGCTCAGCCTGATCGCCACGCAGGGCACGCTGATCATGGTCGGCTCGACGATGGCGGGGGTCGGCACGCCATTCGGCAGCTTCCAGGTCGGTGACTACTCCTACTCGATCTATCGCATCGTGCTGTTCTGCTCCGCTCTCGGCGTGCTCGCCGCGCTCTATGCGCTGTTCAACTGGACGCGCTTCGGCGTGTTGGCGCGGGCCACCATCCAGGTGCCGCACATGGCGGCGGCGCTCGGCGTCGATACGCGCCTGGTCTACAGCCTCACCTTCGCCTGCGGCGCCGGGCTCGCCGGCCTTGCCGGCGGGCTGTACGCGCCGACCATGACGCTGGTGCCGACCATGGGCGCGACCTTCATCATGGAGGCCTTCGTCACGGTGGTGATCGGCGGCGCCGACGTCTTTCTCGGCACGGCGCCGGCGGGCGGCGTGCTCGCGGTGGTGAAATCGGTAATGACGTCGTGGCAGGGGCAGTTGTTCGGTCAGATCGGCCTGCTGGTCGCCGTCATCATCGTCGTCCGGGTCCTGCCGAAGGGCATCTCGGGCTTCGTGCTGCGCGAGCGCACCTGACGGAGTGATGGTCTCGTGACAGGTCTCGGTTCATTCTTTCGCCGTCTCGAAGGCCCGCAGACCGTCGGTCGGGGGCCGGCCTTCTGGAGCCTCTTTGCCGTCGTGCTCGCGGCCGCGCTCGCGTATCCGCTGTTCAGTGACGGTTACACGGTCGGCAACACCGTCTACTTCTTCGTCTGGGTCTTCATCGCGCTCAGCCTTTGCGTGATCTGGGGCTATGGTGGCTCGCTGTCCTTTGGCCAGACGGCGTTTTTCGGGATCGCGGGTTACGGTTATGGCGTCCTCACCCTCAATTTCGGCTCGGCCTACGGCTTCACGCTGGTGGCGCTGGTGATTGCGGTGGCGATCGCCGCGCTGTTTGCGGTGCTGCTCGGCTACTTCATGTTCTTCGGCCGCATCGCCGGCGTCTTCCTCGGCATCGTCACGCTTGCCGTGACCCTGATGCTGGAGCGCTTCATGGCGCAGACCGCGGGACCGGAGTGGCACATCGGCAGTGCGCGGCTCAATGGCTTCAACGGCATGAGTGCGATGCCGCCCTTGACCATCCCGTGGCCGGGCGAGCCGATCGTCTTGTTCGCCGATATCGGCCTTTACTACTTCGTTCTGGGCTTGCTGGTCCTGGTGTATCTGGCCTTGCGCATCCTGATGAACTCGTCGTTCGGCAACGTCATCGTCGCGATCCGCGAGAACCCTGAGCGGGCGGAGATGCTCGGTTACGACATACGAAAATACCAGCTCATCACTTTCGTCATCGGCGCAGCGCTCGCGGGCATCTCGGGCGTGCTCTACACGGCATGGGGCCAGTACATTACCCCTTCGAGCATGGGCATGACGGCGGCGGCACTGCCGCTGATCTGGGTCGCCGTCGGTGGCCGCAGCGACCTGACCTCGACCGTGATCGGAACGCTGGTGGTGCTCGCCGCATTCCAGGCACTGACGATCTATGGCAGCCAATATGCGCTCGTCTTCATGGGCGTGCTGTTAGTGCTCACGGTCCTGATCGCTCCGAATGGCCTCGTGCTCGGCGCGATGAACTGGCTCGGCCGGCTCGCGGCCCGTTTCACGCAGAGGGCCGGCTGATGTCGCTGCTCGAGCTGCGCGAATTGAACAAGCACTTTGGCGGGCTGCACGTCACCAATGCCGTGAACCTCACGCTCGAACCTGGCGAGATCCATTGCCTGATCGGCCCGAACGGTGCCGGCAAGAGCACGCTGTTCCGCCTGATCCTGGGTGAGCATCATCCCGGCAGCGGCGACATTCTGTTCGCTGGGGAGAACATCACCGCGCTGAAATCCTTTGCGCGGATTCACCGCGGCCTGTCGGTCAAGTTCCAGGTGCCGGGCGTCTTCAAGGGCTTGTCCGTCCGCCAGAACCTCGAAATCGCCTTGCAAAGCCGGCATCGCGGTACCGAGCTCGAGAGCGAGATCGGCCGGTTGCTGACCTTCCTTGGCCTGGAATCCGAGCAAGCGCAGACGGCCGGTAATCTCAGTCACGGCCAGAAGCAATGGCTGGAGATCGGCATGGCGATCAGCCTGAAGCCGCGCCTCCTCTTGCTGGACGAGCCGACCGCCGGCATGTCGCCCGAGGAAACCCGCATGACCGGCGAAATGGTGCAGCGGCTCAACGCCGACGGCATGACGGTGCTGGCGATCGAGCACGACATGGCGTTCGTGCGCCAGGTCGCCCGGCGCGTCACCGTGCTGCATCTCGGCCAGGTGTTTGCGCAAGGCTCGATCGACGAGATCGTGGCCGACGAGCGCGTCGCGGCGATCTATCTGGGGCAGGCGCATGCTTGATATGCCGCGCAAGGAAGTCATCCTGTCGACGCTGGCCTTGCGCGCGGGCTATGGCGGCAAGCCGGTGCTCCAGGGGCTCGAGATCGAGGTGCGCGAAGGCGAGATCGTCGCCGTTATCGGACGCAACGGCGTCGGCAAGTCAACGCTGATGAAGAGCCTGATCGGGCTCGTGCCGGCGATGAGCGGCTCGATCGTCTATCGCGGCGAAGCGGTGGAAACACTCCCGGCGCACAAGCGGGCGCGTCTCGGCATGGGTTACGTGCCGCAGGGGCGCGACGTGTTTCCGCGCCTGACCGTCGGCGAGAACGTCGCCGTCGGCGCTGCGATCAAGCGCGGCGGCATTCCCGAGGCGGGCCGGCGCAGGATCGTCGAGGCGTTTCCGATCCTCGAAGAGCGCTGGCATCAGCGGGCCGGTACCATGTCGGGCGGACAGCAGCAGCAGCTCGCGATCGGGCGGGTGCTGATCGCCGATCCCAATCTGATCCTGCTCGACGAGCCCTCGGAGGGCATCCAGCCCAACGTCGTCCAGGACATCGCGCGCAACATGGTCGAGCTCAACCGCAGGACGGGCGTGACCATCATCCTGGTCGAGCAGAATCTCGACATGATCCGCGCCATGGCGCAGCGCTGCTACGTCATGGACAAGGGGCGCATCGTCGCAAGTCTCGACCGCTCGTCGCTTGGCGACGAAGCGGAGATGCGCCGGCATCTGGCAGTTTGAAAAAAAGACGCCCAACCAAGGAGAACAGCAATGGCCTGGCAGAACGATTCCATCATGGCACGCAAAGGCATCGCCAGGGGCGAGCGCGGCAAGGAATACACGATCACGGAGACCGAGCAGGGCAAGTACCACTATGTCTACGGTCCCTATGTGAATCCGGCGCTGACGGTGGATCCCGGCGCGGTCGTCTCCGCCGAGACGCACGATGCGTTCGAGGGCGCGATCAAGCACGAGACCGACAGCCCGTCGAAGATCCTCAACTTCCCGTTCCTCAACCCGCAGAACGGGCCGATCCACGTCAATGGCGCGGAGAAGGGCGACACGCTCGCGGTCTACATCGAGAGCATCGTGCCGCGCGGGCCGCAACCCTGCGGCACCACCGTGATCATGCCGGATTTCGGTGGCCTGGTCTCTACGGGACAGACCGCGTTGCTCAACCCGGCGCTGCCGGAGCGCGTCAAGAAGCTTGTGATCGATGCCAAGACGGGTACGAAGTGGAACGACAAGATCACGCTCCCGTACGAACCCTTCATCGGCACCATCGGCACTTCGCCGGAGATCGAGGCGATCTCCTCGCTGGTCCCGGACTACTACGGCGGCAACATGGATCTGCCCGATGTCGGCGTCGGCGCTGTCGTCTACCTGCCGGTCAACACCAAGGGCGCGCTGCTTTATCTCGGCGACTGTCATGCCGCGCAGGGCGACGGCGAGCTCTGCGGCGTCGCCATCGAGCATCCGACCGTGACCACGGTGCAGATCGACCTGATCAAGAACTGGACCATCGCCTGGCCCCGGCTCGAGACCAAGGACTTCATCATGACCATCGGCTCGGCGCGGCCGATGGAGGATGCGGCCCGCATTGCCTATCGCGAACTCTGCCGCTGGATGGCAGCAGATTATGGCTTCGAGGAGATCGACGCCTACATGCTGCTGACCCAGGCCGGCCGTGTCCGCCTCGGCAACATGGTCGATCCCAAATATACGCTCGGCGCCTCGATCAAGAAATCCTATCTCGTTTGAGGACGGCCGAATCATGTCCACCATGCACAAGGTCGCCGCCGTCCAGTTCGAGCCGACCATGTTCGAGAAGGAGCGAAACGTCGCGCGCCTGCTCGAACTCTGCGAGCAGGCGGCGGCGGCCGGCGCAAGGCTCATCGTCACGCCGGAGATGGGAACCACCGGCTATTGCTGGTTCGACCGCGCCGAGGTCGCTCCGTTCGTCGAGACGATTCCGGGGCCCACCACGAGCAGCTTTGCGACGCTGGCGCGCCGGCACGATTGCTACATTGTGATCGGTATGCCCGAGGTCGATCAGGATGGCATCTACTTCAACACCGCAGTCCTGATCGGACCCGACGGCATTGTCGGCCGCCACCGCAAGACGCATCCCTACATCTCCGAGCCGAAATGGGCGGCGCCGGGCGACCTGCACAATCAGGTGTTCGAGACGCCGATCGGGCGCATCGCGGTCCTGATCTGCATGGACATCCACTTCGTGGAAACCGCGCGGCTGATGGCGCTCGGCGGCGCGGACATCATCTGTCACATCTCGAATTGGCTGGCCGAGCGTACGCCGGCGCCTTACTGGATCAGCCGCGCTTTCGAGAACAGCTGCTACGTCATCGAAAGCAATCGATGGGGGCTGGAGCGCACCGTGCAGTTCAGCGGCGGAAGCTGTGTGATCGTACCGGACGGGCAGGTGATCGCCGTGCTCGACAAGGGCGACGGTGTTTTGCTGTCCGAGATCGATCTCGAAGCCGCACGCGCGCGCCGCGTGCTTGGCGAGGCCGTGTTCGCGCAGCGCAGGCCGGAGCTCTATCCGGAACTGCTCACCGACACGTTTAGTTGGAATCCGCGCGACTTCTTCGGCCTCTATGGCCACGAACCCTGGCCGGCCGGCAAGACCGCGCGGGTCAGTGTCGCGCAATTTGCGCCTGGCGATCACGTCAGCCAAAATCTCGGAGAGATCGCAGCACTCGCGGGCAAGGCCAAAGCCGGCGGCGCGGAGCTCGTTGTCTTTCCGGAGCTTGCGCTGACAGGGCTTGTCGATCCCGCGAGATCAGCGCAACCGATACCCGGTGCGGCAACCGACAGCCTTGTCATGCTTGCAAAGGAACTCGGCCTCTATTTGGTGTGCGGCCTCGCCGAGCGCGACGGCGATCTGGTCTACAATAGCGCCTGTCTCGTCGCGCCGGATGGGGACATCTCGGTCTATCGCAAGACGCATCTCACTGCCGACGAGCGGAGCTGGGCGACGGCAGGTGACGATTGGACCGTCGTGGACACGCCGATCGGCCGCATCGGGCTGTTGATCGGTCACGACGCGTCTTTCCCGGAAGCGGGGCGGGTGCTGGCGTTGCGCGGCTGCGATCTCATCGCATGTCCAGCCGCGATCAAAGGGCGCTTCAGTTCGTCGCATGCCGGCACGGAAGTCGGGCAGCCGAAGCCGATTCCGACCGGTCCGGATCCGCATCATTGGCATCATTTCCGCGTTCGCGCGGGTGAAAACAACCTGTTCTTCGCCTTTGCCAATGTCGTCGATCCCGATCGCTTCTATCCCGGGCTGAGCGGCGTGTTCGGCCCCGATACATTCGAGTTCCCGCGGCGGGAGGCGATCGCGGCCGGCGGCACGGGCCTTGCTACCGCGCTGGTCGACACCATGAATCTCGACAGCGTCTATCCGACCAATGTCGTGCGGCGAAAGGATCTGGTTTCGATGCGCATGCCGCACAGCTATCGTGGATTGGTCAAGGCGGTCGCCAACAACTACTGAACCAAGAAAAGGAAACCAGCCATGGATCTCGGACTCAAGGGCGCAAAGGTTCTCGTCACGGGAAGCACCAAGGGGATCGGCCGCGCGATCGTCGAGACATTTGCCGCCGAGGGCGCCGACGTCGGTGTATGCTCGCGCAATCTGGCCGAGGTCGAGAGCACGGTCGCCGCGCTCAAGGCCAAGGGCGTTGCAGCTTTTGGCGGCGCGGTCGACGTTGCCAACGCTGCCGTGCTGAAGGCCTGGGTCGGCGATATGGCGGCAAGGCTCGGCGGCATTGACGTCGTCGTCGCCAATGTCAGCGCGCTTGCGATCGGGCAGGACGACGAGAGCTGGGAAAAGGAATTTTCCACCGACATGATGGGCACGGTGCGGCTGGTGAATGCGGCCATGCCCTATCTGGAGAAGAGCGCTGCCGGCGCGATCGTCACCATATCGAGCGTCTCCGGGCGCGAGGTCGATTTCGCCGCCGGTCCCTACGGCACCTTCAAGGCGGCGATCATCCACTACACCCAGGGGCTCGCCAACCAGCTCGCGAGCAAGAATATCCGCGCCAACTCGGTCTCGCCGGGTAACACCTATTTCGACGGCGGGGTCTGGAACATGATTAAGGACAATAATCCCGAGCTCTACAAGACTGCACTGGCGCTCAATCCGACGGGGCGGATGGGCACGCCGCAGGAGATGGCCAACGCGGTGGTCTTTCTCGCCAGCCGCGCCGCAAGCTTCATCACGGGCACGAATCTCGTTGTCGATGGTGCCCTGACGCGCGGGGTGCAATTCTAGCCGTTGCGACGCCTGGACGCCGACGTCGACAGATCATCTGCCGCGGCTGTCTATCGAGCAGGCTGAGCCGCCGCCTGCAACCGGCGGCGATTCAGCAGGCCGTCGACGGACTGGTCCGCGAGGACAGGATGGGCGATGTAAGTTGACTTGCGAAGGCGCTGGTCTTGGGTTGAACGCGCGATCCGTCGATCACCTCGAGCCGGCCGCAGCGGTTCAGCGTGTGCAGCTTCCTGCCCGGCCATGCCGGTCCGGGTCTGAGGGAGTGACGGACGACCTGCTTGAAAGTCGTCGGCGACAGTTCGACAATTTCCGCCAGGCCGAGGGCTGCGCCGTACCCGTCGGCGCAATCCTGCACCGGCCGCCACAATTTGCCGTCCATGGTGACGAAATTCCCCGCCGGCCGCGTGCTCGCGCGATCGATCAGGACCGGGTTGCTGGCGTGAGGCACCCAGGGACCGAGGAGATGCTCGGCGTAATAGATCGCGAGCGCATCCGAATAGCCGCCTGTGCCGTCGCGCCAGGCGCCGAACAGATAGTTCAGCCCGTTGTGCCGCGTGATCGTCGCGTCGGCGAGCTCGAGGCCTGACAGCAGCGTCGCGTGCCGCTCCCATTTGTCCGGAAACCGGACGCATTTGTAGAGCGCGACGTCGCCATGGAGCGAGCTCTCCGGGATCATCCACAGCTCGCCGTCGTTCTCGATCAGGAACGGATAGGACAGGTGCCAGGACTCCTCGAGCACCGGCACGACCTCTCCGATCGGTCCGGTCTCGCCGAACTCGATCGCCGAAATGATGCCTTTTCCGACGCGGTGATCGAGATCTTCAAAGAAGACGAACGTCCGTCCCTGCCATGTGATGGGGAAGGGATCGGCGTAGAAATGGTTTCCGGGATCTGCGAGGACGTTCCAGCCGGGCCCCGTGAGGTCGCCGGTCTGCCAGACGCCCGCGTCGTCATTGAAGCGCCATCCGACATGCCAATGCGGGGCGTAGCAGCACAGGCGATAGATCTCCTTGGCGATCGACACGGCAAGGCCGCGCATCACATATGCCGCCGGCTGCTTGCCGCTGCCGGCCTGGGCCGGGCGTGCGAGCTGCGGCACGAGGCGCGGCCGTTCCGACAGGATGGCCGCCAGCATGGTCAGGGTTCGCGCCATCACGGTTTCGAGCCCGCCGCTCAAGCCGGCCGCAATCTCTGCGGAAGGCTGGCCGCGATCGAGCACCGCACCGTCGATCTCGTTGACGATCTCGATCACGGGCAGGTCGCCGGCGAGAATGGCGGCGAGCGCGGCGCTTTCGCCCGCGGCTCCATTGAACAGCGGGCGGAGATAGAGCCGGGCAGGGCTGTTCAAGTCCCGTGCGGCGCCCGTGAAATCGACGATGACGTCGGCCGTGCCGTTGCGCGCCTGAATCTGTTCCGGAATGTCCTTCAGTCGGTCCGCGCCGCCGGGCTTGCCCTTGCGGAGCACGATGCGTTCGAGCTCGAACAGCGCGTCGAGACCTGCGGGCCGCGGCTCCGCCGTCGAGGTCCAGGCGATCTGAACCGCAACGTCCCGGCCGTCGATCGACAGCGTCTGGCGGTGCATCCACCGCCGCGCATAATCACGCTCGCAGCGAAACTCGATGATCATGTCGAGCCAACCTATTCCGGCGCATCGGGTCAGATGACCTCGCCGAGGATTCTGACGTATTCCTCAACCATCGCATCGACCGAATAGCGCAACCTCAGGCCTTTGGCGTTTTGTTGCAGTTCGTCGCTCAGTGCCTGGTCGGTCAGGAGTCTGGAGACGGCCGCCGACAGCTTCGCTTGATCTGAAGCATCGACGAACAGGGCCGTGGGCCTTCCTTCGAAGGACAGCACCTCACGCAGCACGGGCAGATCAGTGACGACGGAGGGAACGCCCGCGTTGGCGGCTTCGACGGCTGCAAGGCCGAAGGTTTCGGCCTGCGTCGGAAACACGAAGATGTCGAGGCAGGCGAGAAAGTCCGCGATCTGGCGTGGAGCGATTTCGCCGAGCAGATGTAATCTGTCCGAGACGTTCAGCTCGTCTGCGAGCTGCCGCAGCCGCGCTTCGTCGGCGCCCTGGCCGGCGAGGGCAAGGTGCCAGGCCGGTTCATCCGGCAGCAGGCGGATCGCCGCATCGAGCCGCTTGTGCGGATGCAGCCGCGCCGCGCAGCCGAGCAGGATCCGGTCCGTCGGCAGATTGAAGTTCTGTCGCGCGGCGTTCTTCGGAAGGATGAGCGCCTTGTCCTCGAAGCCGTGCGGGACATGCACCATGCGCGACCGGTAGGCCTGCGGGTAGCGCGAATATTCGCGCTCCATGTCATGCGAGTTGAGCGTGATGCGGTCGAAGAAGCCGACGCTGCCCATGACGATGTCGGCGGCGCGGACCGGCGGGCTCATCGCCAGCGCGGACGAAACCTGGTTGGCGATAACAGGCGCGCGGCTGACGAGGCGCGTCATGCCTGCGCCGATCACGTTGCCGAAATGCTGGAAAGTGAGGACTGCGTCGGGCCTGATCGTCCTGATATGACCACCCAGCGTCCACAGCATCCGCAGTAGCGCCAGCGGATTGCCGGGCCGGCTCGCGGCGCAATAGAACGTCTCGGGCGGCTCGTCGAACGAATCCGATTTGCGGAAGAAGAACAGGTTGGAGACGCGGTGGCCGCGCGCGACGAGGCCGGCGCCGAGCAGCCGGGAGATCTCCTGTGCGCCCGCGTTCTCGGCCTGGGTCTGCACGAGAAGCACGTGCAGCTTTCGTCCGCCGTCGTTCGGGCGCGCGAATGCCGTCGCGGTCGTCTCGGCCAATTCCCTGTTAGGCTGATAGTGGAGCAACTGATCCCGACCCGCTACAGAAACGAAATCTTCACCTTCTTGACCCCGTACCTACCACGCAGGCCTCGGGCAGACATCGGCTAGCAACAAACGGAGTTAATGCGCGGCAGTTGCGGGTTAACCAAGCCAATGGCGCAATTGACGCTCATTCGGCCGAATCGGCGCTGCGGACCGCATAGATGCGGCGTTTCCACGCCGAGACGCGCAACAGCACGAGAATGGAAGGATCGACCCCGGTTCGCCGCCGGCACAGGATGTTGAGAGCGATTGTCGTGAGCGCCAGCGACACTGTGGCCGAAACCGCCGCGCCGAGCACGCCGAGCCAGGGGATCAGGACGAGGAACCCGGCCAGCCGCACTGCGACGTTCGCGGCAATCACGGGAACATAGATGCGCTCGTGGCCCGTCAGTTGGAGGATCGCCGCGGACGGACCGCCTGCGGCCTGGATCGCCGTTCCGATCGCGAGCACAATCAGCACCAAGTGCTGCGCGGCGAAATGCGGTCCGAACAGGTTGAGAAGGACGGGGCCGCCAATCCAGATCAAAGCGAGCCCGGCGACCACGCAAAGCGCGGTCACCTCCGCCATGAGCTGCAACGTCCGCTCGAACTCCTGATGGTTCTTGCTGAAGTACAGCGAAGGAAGCCGGCGCGCGCCGAACGTGTACAGCGCCGCGGACAGCATGGCGAAGATGTTGGCGAGGCGCGAGGCAGCGAAGTAAATGCCGGCGGTCGCCGGATCCAGCATCCAGTAGACCAGAATGACGTCGAAATACTGGTTCGCGACTTCGAGGATGGATGCGAGCCAGAAATGAAGCGCGCTCGACCGCCAGCGCGACGTTTCAGCGCGCGCCGGCGTAGCGCGCAAATCCGGCAGCGCCCGGGCAATCGCAATGATCTGCGCGATCAGGCCCACCGACATGGCAATTGTCATCACCGCAATCAACTCAGCGGGATCGAGCTGCCGATGCCCGAACAGCATGGCGAGCAGAAACAGAACGACGATGACCCGCCAGAAGAACTCGCGGTTGCCTTCGCCCATGAGAATGCTGACCAGCGAGCGTGCGATCTGGCTGCCGAGCATCAGTCCGGCGCTCACCGCGGTGTAGGCCGAGACTGCAAGAATCAGCATCCACAGGTCGCCGCGGAAGTGTGCGACCAGCGCGACTGCGGCGATCGCGATCAGCATCGCGACCGAGGCGATCTTGAAGCTTTCGAGCAGGACACCCTTGGTGAGGTCGGGCCTGTCGTCGACTTGATACTCGTTCAGAAAACGCACCAGCAGGGATTCTTGACCGGCCAGTCCCATGACCGCTGCGATCTGCGCCACCGAAAGCCAGGTCGCGAAGATACCGAATCCGTCGGGCGTCATCGTTCGTGCTGCCAGCGAGAACACCGCAAACGCCAGCGCGCCGCTGCCAACCTTGAGAAGGATGGTCCCGACGACACCGCGCGTGACGTCACGCCGCAGAAATTGAACAATGGAATCGATCATCGAAGATGCGGGGCGTCCCCCGGATATGCCTGTTGCAAGTGCGGCGCCAGCCTAGCATGCCGCAACACGGCGAGTGTTAATGCACGGTCGCCTGATCCCGCCGACCGTGCCCGACGAAGGTCGTACGCTGCTGCCTCACTGTGGAACAGCTGCGTTCCCAATGTCCCGAATTGAGCAAGCACCTGCTCGATCGAGGGCCAATGCGGACGCTGCGCCGGCGCTCGACGAGACGCGAAGCCGGCGGTCCTGTGGCTGTTCGTGCATCGGAATGGCCTCTTCGGAATGGATTCGGACGGTCGGTCTGACGCGAGCGCGGGATTTCGAGACCGTTCCGAGCAAGGCGCGTGCCGCGCGGCAGACAGTCCTGCGCTCCGTTAACCTCAATCTCCGGAAACGATCGCGTTCGGCCTGTTGATGCGACATCAGGCGAGAGAATTGCACATGGAACCATCGTTAACCGTGGAGCCCGAAATCATGACGACGGACCAGACCGTGACCGAGGCGATCGCTGTTGACGTCGCGATCGTCGGCGGCGGCCTTGCGGGATCGCTCGCCGCTGCGGTGCTTGCGCGGGCAGGGCATCGCGTCGCTCTCGTCGACAAGCGCGCGGTGCATCCGGACGAATTCCGGGTCGAGAAGATCGGCGGTCAGCAACTGGAGATGTTCCGCAAGCTGGGCTTCCTTCATGCGCTCGAGAACGTCGCCTGCCGGTATGACCGGGTGCTCAATATCCGGGAAGGCAAGGTGGTCGATGTCAGCGTCGGCCAGGCGTACGGTTTTTCCTATGGCAGCCTCGTCGCGATGGCGCGCAGCCAGCTGCCGGATCCGTCCAGTCTGATCGTCGACGAAGTCACCGCAATCAACCCCAGCGCCGATGTCCAGCATATCGAGCTCGCGTCCGGACGACGTTTGGACGCGCGGCTCGTCGTGCTCGCCACAGGCATGGCGGGAGCGCTCGGCTACAAGCTGGGCATCAAGCGGCGCGTGCTGGCCGAGCGCCATTCGGTCTCGTTCGGCTTCACGATCGCCCGCCGCGATGGCACGCCGTTCGATTTCGAGGCGCTGACCTGTTACGGCGAGCGCACGGCGGATGGCATCGACTATCTCAGCCTGTTTCCCGTGCGCGCAGGCATGCGCGCCAACCTTTTCATGTTCCGCGACCCGACCGATCCGATCATGCGCGAGCTGCGTCGTGAGCCGGAAGCGACGGTGCTGCGCCTGCTGCCGGGACTGCGGCCTTATCTCGGCGATTTCCACGTGATCGACAAGGTGCAGAACTGGGTGATGGACCTGACCGTGGTGGAAGGGCACCCTCAGCCCGGCGTCGTTCTGATCGGCGATGCGTTCCAGACCAACTGTCCCGCCGCCGGCACGGGCGTCGCCCGCCTGCTGGTGGACGTCGATCGCCTGTGCAACGAATATGGGCCGCGCTGGCTCGCAACTCCGGGCATGGATACGGAGAAGATCTCGCAGTTCTATTCCGATCCCGACAAGCTCGCGGCGGACCAGCGCTCGCTGAAAATGGCTCGCTTTCGCCAGGCACTGACGTCGCGCAACGATATCGGGTGGGATGTGCGGCGCCGGTTGCATTTCCTGCGACGCAGCCTCACGCATCGTGTCGATCAGATGCATCCGGGCTGGCTTGGACGTGTTCGCGGCGCGCTGCGCGCCTGAATTCTTGCGTCGCTTCGCCGACGTGTCGATCAGCGCGTTGGCGTTGGGGTGCGGGCGGGCAATAGCCTGACATCCGAGAGCCGCTTGGCCGCCAGCTTGAGCCAGGGCGCCTGCCGCAGCGCGAACAGGCTGATGGCGCCCGCGGTGCTGCCGGCCTGCGTCACCATCCACATCGGTGAAGGCTGTCCGCCGAACAGTTTCTTGTATGGCTCGTCGCCGATCGTAAAGTCGAGCATCTGGTCGCCGCGCTCGATGCAGTCCCTGGCGACCTGCTCGAACATCAGCGAGCCCAGGGACTGGCTCTTGTAGCCGTCGATATCGAACGCGCTCATGATGACCAGGAAGCTGCCGCGATGGCTGAGGCCGAGCACGGCAGCGATTACGGCGCCATCCATCTTCATGGCATAGAGCCGGGCAAATGAGCCGAGACCGCGAAGTGCCACGTCGGAATAGAAGCTATAATATTCGGGGCGCTGGAGCAGATCTCCGTCGCCCTGGGCCTGAAAGCGCGGGCCGCGATACTGCTTCATCGCGTCCATCGCCTCGGAGACGGAGACGCTGTCGTCGCAGCACGAGAAGCTCAATGCTCCCTTCTTCTGGAGCTGGCGCGATTTCTTGGCGAGCTCCTTCTGATAGGAGCGATCCAGCGCGCTGGCGCGCCATTGCTCGAACGGAGCGACGAGAACGGTCGCGTAGGCGTTCGTCTCCATCGAGACCCGGCGGGGCGCGCCTAGGAGGCTTTCGATCGGAAGCCGTCCGTCGGGGAGCTTGGTGATCCGCAGCAGGTCAAACGGCCGGACGAGGCGCCGGATCTGCGCGCATGCATGCTCGTCCTCCAGCAGGTCGGTAAACAATTCGGGACTGCAGACTGGCGCCAGATAGTCGGAGACACGCAGATCGGCGAATTCGATGGTGCGGATTGGACCGCGCCGGATTCGAAGCAGCGGCAGCACCATCGCCAGTGCACCGCTCGCGCGCCGGCGAGCCACGACGACCAGCCGCTCGGCCCCCGCATGGGAAGCGAGCTTGGCGTAGAGACTATCGAGCCAGAGCGGATGCTGAAATGCAGTAGCGGCAGAGCTGTCGAACAGCGCCGCGTATTCCGCAGACAGGAAGTCGAACGCCTCCTCGATGGCGATATCGAATGTATTGCTGGGCTTGTTCATGGGCGACCAGGAAACCAATAACCCGGAAAAGTCGATCGAGCCGGATCCCGCGCTCTTATAGCAGGGTCGCGACGGCCGAGACACTGGCGGCGTGCGATTTGCATTAACGCGATTGAAGCAGGTTTATATCGTTATCGAACCGTTAAACGCCGCGATTCGCTCGCTCCTGGGGCTCCAATCCGCGCTTTCAAATGATTAACACGCTTTGCGGCCGATCGGCCCGGAGCGATAACGCAAGCTTGATCCGGACTAGGCCTCGCGGCGGAAAGGCCGCGTGCGCTATTCGCCGTCTCTGGCACGGCAGAACAGATCAACTCCGCCCACCTGTCCGCCCTTGAGTGCGATCTCGATTTGCGCATGTGCGCGATCCGAGGACGCGCGGTTGAGCGGCGCGCCTTCCGCGAGGGGAGCTATCGCAGTCAGCGCGTAGATGCCCATCGCCTGCAACGCATGGCCGGAAGTGTCGCCGCCGGCGACCACGGTGCGCGGCAGCTGCGCGATCTCGAGAATGGAGTCCAGCGCCTGGCCGAGCCCGGCGCCGATGCGCTCGTTCACTGCGCCTGCGGTTGCGCCGCTCGCCTCGATCGCGGCGTTGAGGGCACCGATCGCCGGATCGTCGGGGCCGCTTGCGGTGATCAGGAGGGTATCGCGTCCCGACGAAAGCGCACCGAGTCCGCGCTCGGCGGCTCGGCCGATTTCCCTCGGCCATTCAGCCGCGTCGACCGCGCGCGTCGCATCGAGCCGTGCGACATCGAATCCATTGCCTGCGGCATGAGCGATCTGCGCGGCGGTGACGGGAGAGCAGGAGCCGGAGACGCACGCGATACGTTCGACGCCGGCAAGGCGCAGATCGGGCTTGCTGTGGTCGATCAGGCCTGCCGAACGCCAATAGGCGACCAGTGCCTGCTCGACACCCTGGGAGCCGGCGACAAAGAGACGTTTCCCGCGATGCTCCCAGATGAGGCGGCCGGCTTCGATCAGCGATGCCTCGTCGAGCACGTCGAGCGAGATGATCTCGGTGCCGGCGGCTCGCGCGCGCGCGAGCGCTTGATCCGCGCCGCCATTGGCCATCGTGACGAAGTCGATCAGCCCGATCGATCGGGCCGTCTGCCTTGCAAGATGCCGGCGGAGATCCGACTCGTCCATCGGGGTCACCGGATGACGTGACATCGTCGGATGCCGGTCGAGGCGGTGGCCGACGCCATTCACGGTCGCGAACAAATGGCCGAACATCTGATAGCGGCCCATTGCCGGCGAGCCGACGAGGAGCGGATGCCAGCTGCCGCCGAGCCGCGGCACGGCGAGATCGATGGCGCGCCCGATCGAGCCGACATGCGGCGCGGAATCGAATGTCGAGCACACCTTGTAATGTGCGATCGGCGCGCCGATGCCGGCGAGCACGTCGAAGGCCGGTGGAAGATTCTGCTCCATCCAGGCAGGATCCTTCGCCCGCGCCGTGCCGGCGATGCCGATGCCACGGAACTGCCTGACAGAAGCGAGACGTTCGGGCGTTGGAATCTCGAGGAACAGGATGGTCGGCAGACCTGCAAAGGTAAGCGCCTCCATCGCCGCGGACGAGCCGGTGTAATCGTCGCCATAGAAGGCAACGAGCGGTCCGTCGGGCAGGGCGGACGCGTCACTCATTGCTGCGGTCCCGCGATCGCGACGTCCCACGCCGCGCGCAGATCGGCTACGCCGGCGGCTGGTCCGTCGGGGTGGGCGAGAATGCCGCCGCCGGCCGCGAAGATCAGATCGGTCGTTTCAAGCGCGCGCCAGGTCGGCGCGGCTTGGGCCGGCGACTGGCCCGACGAAAATACCGGCATCGCGATGCACGGCTTGTGCGCGAACATCGGCGTCAGCGCGGCCTTTGCAGATGTGATTACGCTGTCGTCGGTCTCGCTGAACTTGTTGCCGATGCCGTTCACATGCATGTGGTCGGCGCCAGCCAGCCGCCAGATCTTGTGCCACGCCGTATAATCCCAGCCGAGCGCGGGATGACGGTTGAGCGCCCCCCAGCCGTTGCGATGGGCATGAACCGGAAGCTGGGTGTGGCGGCCGAGCTCGATCATGCCGGCAAGCCCGACTGAGTTGATGCTCGCCATTACGCAGCTGCCGCCTTCGCTGAGCACCAGATCGTGACGGCGGCGCATCTGGTCGATCTCGCCGGTGAGGTTGAAGGCGATCATGACCTTCTTGCCGGTTCGGTCCGCGTGGTCGCTGACGACGCGCATCACGGCGCGCACGCGCTCGTCGAACGGACAATAGGCGCCGTCCGATTGCAGCTCGTCGTCCTTGATGAAGTCGATGCCAGCCTCGCACAGCGTGGCAACCAGACTGGCCGTCTCGGCCGGGCTGAGCCCGATGCTCGGCTTGATGATAGTGCCGATCAGCGGACGGCCGCTGACGCCGCTCAGCTCGCGCGTGCCGGCGACGCCGAACTTCGGTCCGGGATAGGCCGAGGCGAAAGCGAGCGGCAGCCGCAGGTCGAGCAGTCGCAGGCCCGTCAGCTGGCGCAATTCCCAGAGATTGCCGGCGATCGCCGTGACGAGATTGGGCAGCGACGCACCGATATTGTCGAGCGGCCACGACAAGGTCACGCGCGCGCGTTGCCAGGGGCCATCGGCGCTGACCGGACGGGCGACCGGGAGCGACGGTGCGGGGACCGTATCAAGTAGCTCGAGGCTCTCGACCCGCGCGGCCGCACGCGCCTTCAGCTCGGGCGTCTCGCCGGGCACCGCGACGAACGTTCCGCTCGACTGCTCGCCCGCCATGGTCTCCGCGGCGAGCCGCGGATCGACCGGCGTCTCGATCAGATAGTCGGCTTCGATCCGAACAGGATTTGGTATCACGGAATCACGGCAGTCTAGAGCTTGGTGAGATCGGGGAACGGCCGCACGGGGTCGCGCCCGTCCCAGTCCTTGGCCGCTGCGCGGATCAGGTCGAACATCTTCCCCTTGGGGCCCGCGACCTCCGACAATTCGATCACCGTTCCCGGATGATATTCGGTGTCGAAATAGACGAAGCGTCCGCGCGCGCCGACTTCGCCGCTCATGACCGGCTCGAAACCCTCGGCTTCGAGGCGCGCCAGATCCGAATCGTAATCCTCGGTCCAGTAGGCGACATGCTGCAGACCCTTGTTCCCGGCCTTCAGAAAGTCGGCATACATTGACGGCACGTCATTGCGGATCTGGATCAGCTCCATCTGCAACGGCCCTGAATTGGCCAGCGCCACCGAATTGTGCGGCTCATAGGCCTTGCCGCGATAATGGTAGTTCACGATCGGAACGCGCGGATTATAGAACCACGGCCCGATGCCGAGCTCGCGGCTCCAATAGTCCATCGCCTTCTCGATGTCGTCGACGACATAGCCGGCTTGCCGGACCTCGCCAAAAAAACGGCTCATTGCATGATTCCCATTGTGTTCAGAATTTGAGGAAGCCGGTCGACAATCACGGCACCGCCGCGACGATGGCGAGGCCGATGAAGAGCGCTGCGACATAGCCCCAGATGTGCTTGAGGCCTTCGTCGGGCGATATCTTGCTGATCGCGCAGGCGCCGTAATAGCCGACGCCAAAGGGTGGTGCGAACAGGCCGATGCCCATCGCGAGAATCACGACCATCGCGTAATGCACTTCATGCACGCCGGCCTGCTTGGCGATCGGAAACAGCAACGGGCCGAACAGCACGATGGCCGGAATCCCCTCGAGTACGCTGCCGAGCACGACGAAGGCGAGGATCGAAATCGCGAGGAAGCCGTAGGCGCCGCCCGGGATCGTCGCCATCGCCTTCGCCAGTTGCTGCGAGAAGCCGGATTGCGTCAGGCCCCAGGCCATCGCCGTGGCGCAGCCGATGATGAAGATGATCGCTCCGGTCAACGAGGCCGTCTCGACCAGCATGGGTTTCAGCCGCCGCCAGGGAAACTGGCGATAGACCACAAGGCCCATCAGCACGGCGTAGGCGATGCCAATGGTCGAGACCTCCGTGGCGGTGGCGACGCCTTCGACCACGGCCGTGCGGATCACGAAGGGGAGCAGGATGGCGGGCAGCGCGACGATGGTGAGTTTTGCGATCTGGCGCTTCGAAGCGCGCCGCACATGGCTCAGATCCTCATGCCGGTAGCGCCGCCAGACCACGACGCAGAGCGCGGTGCCGACGACTAAAGCCGGCAGCAGACCGCCCGTGAACAGCGCGGCGATCGAGACACCGGTCACCGAGCCGATGGTGATCAGCACGATGCTCGGCGGAATGGTCTCGGTCTGCGCGCCGGTGGCCGAGAGCAGCGCGACGAGATCGCCGGGCTTGGCGCCGCGCCGCTGCATTTCCGGCAGCAGCACCGGCGCGATCGCGGCCATGTCGGCGATCTTCGAACCGGAAATGCCGGAGACCAGATACATGGCGCCGATCAGCACATAGGACAGTCCACCCCTGACATGCCCGAGCAGGCTTGCCAGGAACTGGATCATGGCCCGGGCCATGCTGGTCATTTCGATCAACGCGCCGAGCAAAATGAACAGCGGCACCGCGAGCAGGATCAGGTGCGACATGCCTTCGTCGAGACGGCCGACCATCACCATCATTGGTGTGTTCGTGGTCAGCGCCAGATAGCCGAACGTCGCAAGCGCAAAAGAGAAGGCGATCGGGACACCGGCGAACACGTTGGCTGCGACCACGCCGACGAAGAAGATGACGAGGTTGTACCGTCCGAGGGGGGCGAGCAGCGGTCCGGCAAGCCAGAATGCGGCGATCAGGACGGCGGTGGTGATGAAGGCCGCGACGATCAGCGCGGGGCGATGATGCGTCGCGAGCCGGATCGCGGCGACGACCGCCATCAGCGTCATCCCGGCGGGGATTGCGGCTGCGCGCCAGGCATTGCTGATCTCCAGCGCCGGGGTGACGATGATCTGTTCCTCGCTCGCATAGTCGAAGGCGGGATGCAGGATCAGCGCCAGCAGGGCCAGCGGCGCCACCGCCGCAATCGTATCGAGAAAGGCGCGTGCGCCCGGGCCTACATGGCTGACGAGCCCCGTCATGCGCATGTGCTCGCCCCGGCGCAGCGCGATCACCGCGCCCAGCATCGAGAGCCAGAGAAACAGGATCGAAGCAAGCTCATCCGACCAGATCAGCGGATTGTGGAAGACGTAGCGCATGATGACGCCGGCGAGCATGATTCCGATTTCGGCCAGCACGAGGCCGGCCGCGACCGTCTCGACTGCCGCGCCGAGCCAGCGGTCGACCGTGCCGAAGGCCCTCGCGGATCTCCGTGCGTTCGCATGGGGGGCAGGCTGAGCGGCCGCCTCCAGATAGTCCGTCATCCGATGCTCTGCGATCGTCATCGCGGTCAAGCCAGCTTGCCGACGGCGCCCTCGAGCAGGGCCCAGGTCTCGTCGCCGAAGCGGCCCTTCCATTCGCCGTAAAACCCAGCATCGCGCAGCTTGGCGCGGAAGGAGTCGGGCGAAGGCCTAGTGAAGTTCATTCCCTTGCTCTGGAGATCGGCCTGCACGGTCGCGTTGAACGCCTTGATGTCGTCGCGTTGCTTCAACCCGGCGTCATTGATGGCGTTGCTGACGATGGTCTTGAGGTCGGCGGGAAGGGCGTTGAAGGCGCGGGCGTTGGCGATGAACCAGAAGCCGTCCCAGATGTGGTTGCTGATGGCGCAGTATTTCTGCACCTCGTAGAGCTTCGCCACCTGGATGATCGGCAGCGGATTTTCCTGCGCATCGACGATGCGGGTCTGGAGCGACGAATAGACCTCGCTGAATTGCAGGCTGGTCGGCGATGACGAGAGCGCCTTGAACATGGAGATGCTGAGCGGAGAGACGGGCACGCGGATCTTGAGGCCGTCCATGTCCTTGGCGCTCTCGATCGGCTTGGCGCCGCTGGTGATCTGGCGGAAGCCGTTGTCCCACATCTTCTCGAATGTATGGAGGCCGACCTTGGTCATGGCGGCACGGACATGCGCGCCAAGCGCGCCGTCCATCGCTTTCCAGACCTGATCGTAATCGGCAAAGGCAAAACCAACGGCGTTGATCGCGGCGACCGGCACCAGGGTCGCCACCACGAGCGCGGAGGGCGTGAAGAAGTTCAGGGCACCGCTGCGCACCTGGGCGAGCATGTCGGTATCGCCGCCGAGCTGGTTGTTCGGGAAGATGACGATTTCGACCCGGCCGTTGCTTTCCTTGGCGATGCGATCGGCAGCTTCCTGGGCGCGGATGTTGAGGGGATGAGTCAGCGGCAAGTTGTTGCCGTATTTCAACGAAAATTCAGCCGCCCGGGCCGGGCGCGGGAGGCCGCCGATCAAACCCGCCGCGGGAAGGGCGGACAGGGCTTGCAAGGCGCGCCGACGGGTCAGGGACATGGGCTTCTCCTCCAATGGCGATTTGATGTTATTTGATGTTTCTGAGATAATGTTGATGCGAAAATTGCGACTTCACGCTACGGTGTCAAACGGAAATGATGATGGTTTTTGATGTGTCTGACGTTCGGGCGCTGAGATGGACAAACCGGTCGCTTCCCCGCTGAGCCGCATCGTCGACGTGGCGCGCCGGGCCGGCGTCTCCACGGCGACCGTCGATCGCGTGCTCAATCGCAGGCCCGGCGTGCGGGCGATGACGCAGCAGCGCGTGCTCGCCGCCGCATCCGAGCTCGACTACATGCCGGCCGAGAATCTTCTGGCGGCGATGCGGCCCAAGCCGATGCGGCTGCTGTTCCTGCTGCCGTCGGGCACCAACCGTTTCCTGTCGACTCTTGGGCAGTTGATCGCGCGCTCCGACGGCCGGCTCGCTCCCTTCAACGTCCATTGTCAGGTCGACACCATCAAGAGCTTCAATCCCGAGCTGCTGGCGCGCCGGCTCTGGCAGTCCCGCGACAAGGCCGACGGCATCGCCTTCATGGCGCTCGAGCATCCCGTCGTGAGGGAAGCCGTCGACAGGCTGGCGGAGCACGGCGTGCCGACGGTGACGCTGATCTCGGATATCCTGAATGCGCGCCGCGCGGCCTATATAGGACTGGACAATCGCTCGATCGGCCGCACCGCCGGCTATCTGATCGCGCGCTTTCTGGGCGAGCGTGCGGCCAAGGTCGCGATGATCGCGGGCAGCCGCAGCTATCGCGCGCATGAAGAGCGCGAAATGGGATTCCTGCACGTCTTCGAAGAACTATTCCCCGCGATCAAGGTCGTGGGCCTGCGCGAAGGCCACGATGACGCCGACCGCAACTATCGCCAGACGCGCATGCTGCTCGGCCAGCATCCGGATCTGGCGGGAATCTACAACATCGGCGGCGCCGCCGACGGCGTCGCCCGGGCCCTGAAGGAAATGAACCGGGCGCGCGACGTGGCCTTCATCGGTCATGGCCTGACCTCGGACACGCGCAGCTTCCTGCTCGACGGGACGATGGATGCCGTCATCACCCAAAATCAGCTCAACACGATGATGTGCTGTGTCGGCATCTTCGACAATCTGCGCGCCGGCCGCAGCGCCATGCACGGCATCGAGGCGCCGCGCAGCGAGATCATCCTTCGCGAAAATATTCCGGCGCTGGCGAGCCAGGATTAATTGGTTCGGCGGTCGCTGGCGGCCGCTCTACAAGCCGGCCGCTGATCCGAGGCGGCCGATGCCAGGGAGCTTGAGCGCCGGCCGCCGGATGTCGATGCCGAGCACGGCGCCGAGAAAGTTGATCTCGACTCCTTCGACCCAGCCGATCGTCATGCCGAGGTAACCCGATAGCGAGGCATAGAGGCCGGTGCCGGAAGCGGTGATGCCGGCCCAGCGTCCATTGTAGGGATAGTCCTTGCCGACCGCCGTCGGTGGCAGGACGGCGCGAAGCTCGGGAACGGCGTCCAGCGCCGCCTGCACGAAGGTGTTGGAGTTTGGTCCGGGCCAGGCGCTGTAATCGCCATAGGCGCGGAACTTGTAGGTCTCGATGACGTGACGGATCTTCGGGATCAGCTGTTCGGCCCGCGCCCCGTCGACCGCCACGACGGTCTCCGGCAGGGCGCCGAACCAGCGGCCGTCAGGCGCAAATCCGTTGCTGCGGATCGGGTCGCCCCACGCCGTGTAGTCGTATCGGCTGTAGGTGCTGGCGCCCCTTTCCTTGACCACGATCCAGGTGTGGACGGCGAAGATGCTGCGCCACCGCACCGTACGCGCGGCAAAGACCCGGATCAGCGCCTCCGGATTGGCGGATGCCGGCGGCAACAGTCCTGCACTGGAGCGATCGGCCGTCTGCCAATTGCCGCGGCCATCGCCAAACAAGTAATAACGTCCGGCCGACAACCCGATCGGCACGACAATCAGCAAAAGAAAGAGAATCAAGAGTTTCCTCAAGGGGCGGACGCAGTCAGGCGGTAGGACACCACCAATATAGTGTGCCCGGCAGGCCGCGCCAGCGCGCCGGCGCTCTTGCATTTGGACGATGCGCCCCCATGTTCCCGTTCATGATGAAGCTGTCACTCGTCGAAGACCAGGCCATCCAGGCGCGAATCGCGTTCATCGCGGGCGCCGAGACGTTCGATCGTCTGTTCGCCGGTATCCGCTTCGACGAGATCGACGGCAATCTGCTGTTCGCCGTTGCCAGGGACGAAGACTGCGCGGCCGAGATCGAGGATGAATTCTCGCACCACCTCGCAGTGGTTGCGACCCAGGTTCTCGGGCAGAGCGTGGACGTCGTCGTGGTGCTGCCGAAGGTGCTGCAGTAACCCTTATTTGGCGTGCAGGCCGGTCGTCCGGGCCTGCATCCGTGCTTTTCAACACAATCGCGAAATTGTAATGACGTCCTTGGGCACTTAGGCCCGGTGCGCGTTATCGACGGAGCTCAACGGGAGGGCTCGTCGACGCGCGCCTCTATTTGCGAAACAAAGTTGGATACACATTGGCGGCCATCAGGAAAGCCCGGGCCACGACCGGCGCGAAAAAAAGCACGAGCTCGAAAAGCAAGAGCGTCAAAGGCAAGAGCTCATCGCGCTCCGCGGTCTCGTCCTCATCGCCTCTCGGCATGCTCGCCCTCCATCTGCTCGAGCAATGGGAGAAGTCCGGCCGCGACGGCCTCGTGTTCCTCTGCAACGACGAGAACAGGGCGGAGCGTCTGGGCGGCGTGATCCACGCGCTCGATCCTGCGGTCGATGTGCTGGTGTTCCCGCGACTGAACAATCTACCATTTGATGGTCTGGCACCATCGCGTGAGATCGCTGGCCGGCGGAGTTCGGTGCTGCGGCGCCTTGCCAGGACGAAGAAGCCGGTCTTCGTCGTGTCGACCGCAGAGGCCATCATGGAACGGCTGCCGTTGCCGGCGAGCTGGTCGAAGACCAGTCTCAGCCTGAAGGTGGGCGGAGCGTTTTCGGAAGCTGGGCTGGAGAGCCGTCTTGAAGCGCTCGGCTACGATCTCGACGAAGAGGCGGAATATCCCGGCGGCGCCCTGTTCCACGGCAAGACATTCGAAGTGTTCCCC
This sequence comes from Bradyrhizobium cosmicum, assembly GCF_032290525.1. Classification (GTDB taxonomy): domain Bacteria; phylum Pseudomonadota; class Alphaproteobacteria; order Rhizobiales; family Xanthobacteraceae; genus Bradyrhizobium; species Bradyrhizobium cosmicum_A. The sequence goes on from NZ_JASXTA010000001.1 coordinate 274,226, forward strand.
GCGGGTGCGCTCAGCCCGTTCAGGATCGAGCATTCTGACGGGGTTCTGCGCAAGATCGTCGCCGTCGATCCGATCGAGCATGAGGTCGTCTACGAAACGAAGGAGTTGCTCGTCGATCCCATGTCCGAACAGATCGCGCTGGGCAGCAAGCGCGGACAACGGGCGACGCTGCCGGATTATTGCAGCCGCGCGCGGTGGATCGTGGATGCCGGCGTGCCGGCCCATGCCGATAGCTGGCTCGGCACGATCGAGGAGGCGGCGGGCCGCAAGGATGCCGAGCGCGAATATCTCGGACGGGCGGAATGGAAACTGCTGAAGAAGCGCATGAGCGTGCTGCCGCAGAAATCGGCCTTCACCCCGACGCCGGATTTCTCGAAGGCCACCTCGCCAAGAAAGATACTTCGAGCATTCATCGCCGACATGCAACGCGCCGGGTCGCGGCTGCTGTTCGTCGCGGCGATCGAGGATGATCTTCGCGCGATGGAGCGGATGAGCGGCATCAAGGCGGAGCGCTGTGCGGATTGGAGCGAGGCTACCAATGGTCGGGATCGCGAGACGGCGTTCCTGGCCGACTTCGACACCGGCTTCGTCGGGTCCGGGCGCAAGCCTCTGGTTGTCGTGACCGCGTCCGACGTGCTCGGCAGCAGAGCCCATCATCCGCAGCCGATGGCAAGAGCCTGGACGGCCGCTTTCGATCATCCTGACGTGCCCGAACGCGGCACGGCGGTGGTTCACCTGCAGCGCGGGCTGGCTGTGCTCGGTGGCTTGCAGACCCTCGAGATGGGAAAGGGATCGCGCCGCGAGATGGTCAGGCTCGTTTTTGCCGGCGAAAATGCCGTTCTCGTACCGCCGGCCGATCTTGCTGTGATCTGGCCTTATGCCGGGGAACCCGGCAAGCTGACGCTCGACAAGGCGGACGGAAGCACATGGTGGGCGCGGCGGACCGAGGCGGAGGCAGAACTTCAGACTGCTGCCAAGGCGCTCGCCAAGCATATTAGCCAGCGCCACCGTCGCCGCGCACCCAAGCTGGTCGCGCCGGGGTCGATGTATGAGAGGTTCGTCGCGCGTTTTCCCTATTTCCCGACGGTGGACCAGGCCAAGGCCATTCAGGACGTCCTCGACGATCTGGCGGCAGGTCACCCCATGGACAGAGTGGTCTGCGGCGACGTCGGATTTGGCAAGACCGAGGTGGCGTTGCGCGCGGCGGCCGCCGTGGCGCTGTCGGGGAAGCAGGTGGCGATCGCCGTGCCGACGACCGTGCTGGCCCGGCAGCACGTCGAAACCTTTCGCAAGCGCTTCGGTCCGCTCGGTATCGAAGTCGGAAGCCTGTCGCGGGCGACTTCGGGGCCGGCGACGAGAGAAACCAAAGAAGGCTTGCGAAACGGCAGGCTGAAAGTCGTTGTCGGCACGCAGGCGCTCTCTGCGAAGGATGTGAAGTTCGCCGACCTTGGCCTCGTCATCATCGACGAGGAACAGCATTTCGGGGCGGCAGAGAAGGCGAAGCTTTCAGGGCTGGCAAAGAATGCTCATACGCTCTGGATGAGCGCCACGCCGATCCCGCGCACGCTCGCCGCAGGCCTTGCCGGCTTCCGCGATCTCAGCGTGATCGCAACGCCGCCGGTTCACCGGCTTCCGATCGTGACCAAGATCGCGCCGCTTTCGGATGCGGCCATCGCCGGCGCATTGCTGCGCGAGCGGCGGCGGCATGGGCAGAGTTTTCTGATCTGCCCGCGCATCCAGGATCTGGAGCCGATGCTGGCGCGCGTGCAGGCGCTGGCACCCGACCTCCGCATCGTCTGTCTTCACGGCAAGATGCCCGTCGACGAACTCGACGACCGTATGATGAGTTTCGTCGATGGCGAGGCGGACGTGCTGCTGGCGACCAACATCGTCGAAAGCGGTCTCGATATTCCGCGCGCGAACACCATCGTGGTGTGCTGGCCCGAAAAGTTCGGCCTCGCGCAGCTCCACCAGCTCAGAGGGCGGGTAGGGCGCGGCGGCATACGCGCTTTCGCGTATCTCTTGACGGAGTCGACCTCCGAGCAGTCCGAGAAGCGTCTGGCCGTGCTCGAGGAGTTCAGCAAGCCCGGCGCGGGCTTTGCCATCAGCGAGCGCGATCTGGATCTCAGGGGCGCCGGCGACCTGTTCTCGGAACAGCAGTCCGGACATGTGCAAGTGTTCGGGCCGGTGCTGTACAGCCATCTCCTGAAGCTCGCCTCGGAGAGGATCAACGACTCCGGCGCCTTTCTGTGGGTGCCGGACCTCAATCTCCCCGTCGGCGACATGCTGCCTGAAGGTTATGTGCAATCGGAAGCGATGCGGCTCGAGATCTACGGCCGCGCCGCCCGGTGCCGGAGCGATGACGATCTGGAAGACCTGGAGGAGGAGATTTCGCGGCGTTTCGGCAGGCTCCCGCCGGAGGCGCGCGACTTCTTTGCCGCCGCCAGACTCAGGATCGATTGCAAGCGGCGCGGCATCGTCAGGCTCGATCTCGGGCCCGAGGCCGTCGCCGCGACATTCCTCCCCGGACGCTTGCGGAAATCCAGGGCGCGATCGCTCCAGCGCGACGGCGATCGCGTCGTCTACGCTGCCCGCGGGCACGACGATCCGTTCGACCGGATCGAGGAGTTTTTGGCCCTGCTGGACGAGTGAATGCAGCTCAAAACCGCTTCGCCATCTCGGCGAGACGACGGCGCGCGGTCTCGCGGGCGGCGCGGATCGGCTCGGCCGGGCCGGTCGTTGGCCCGATCGGCACGAAACGCACGTCGCTGACGCCGATGAAGCGGAGCGCTTCGCGCAAATAGGGCGTCGCCATGTCGATACGGCCGCGGTTCATGCCGGTGGCAAAATCGCCGCCGGAGGCGAGGATGACGATGGTCGGCCGGTCCTTCAGCAGCGGAAGATAGCCCTGCGCCGGGTCGAAGCGGAACGTCAGGCCGGGCTGGATGACGATGTCGAACCACTGCTTCAGTCGGTAGGGGATGCCGAAATTCCACATCGGCGTCGAGATCAGCACGCGATCGGCCAGTGAGAAGCGCAGCGCCATCCGCTCGGCCTCGGCAAAACTCTCGCGCTGAGCGTCGTTGAAGGCCTGCGCGTTCATGCGGGCATATTTGGCCTCGACGATGGGGCCGGCGAATTCCGGCAGCCGCTCGTGCCAGAGGTCCATAACATCGATGTCCCAGTCCGGCCGCGCCTGGCGAAAACCGTCAACGAAGACGCGCGCGCCAGCGCTCGACTCGGAGTCGGCGCGCGGCGAACAGGAGAGGTGCAAAAGCTTTGCCACCGCTCATCCCAGCGCTCTGATGACGGCATCCGCGCGGGTGACGATTGCGACGTTCTGCATGGCAAAGTTGATCGAGGCGGAGTGCCAGTCGGCATTCATGGTCGAGCAGCAGTCCTCCGGCACGATCATGAAATAGCCCTTGTCGGCGCCGGTGCGCGCGGTGTGCTCGACCGACATGTTGGTCCAGGCGCCGGTGTTGATGATCATGTCGCGGCCGGTGGCTTTCAGGATCGTCTCCAGCCGCGTGCCTTCCCAGGCGCTCATCCGCATCTTCTCGACCACGAAATCGCCGGGACGTGGCTCCAGACCTGAGACCGGTGCCGCGCCCCAGCTGCCGCGCACCATCGCCTTGCTGTCGACGAGACCCTCGAACAGGGGGGCGTTCAACGTCACGCCCGGTGCGCCGGGCTCGACCACGAACAAGACATGGATGATGGCAACGCCGCGGGCCCGCGCCGTCTCCGCAAGGCGCCGGACATTCTCGACCACATGCTGCTGCTTCGCGTGCCCTGGCGCACCGGAGTCCGCGAATGCGCCGCCGTCCATGATGACGTCGTTCTGAAGATCCTGGATGATCATGGCGCAGCGGTTTGGATCGAGCCGCATCTCGCCGTCGGCGAGGATGGGCGCCGCGGCCGCGGGGCCGGCGTTCGGGGCCGCACCGCTGCTGCGCCTGCCGCTCATATAGGGCTCGTGGCGCGGGCCTACCTTGGTCGGGATGGCATAGACCGAGTGCGTCGAGGTCAGGTACAGCGTGCGGAAATCCGGCCCGCCCCAGGCAAGGTTGGCGACGAGCTCGGGCACGCGGACCTTCCCGAGCAGCTCGCCGCGCGGCGAATAGACCCAGACGCCGCCGGGCGCGGTGACCCAGACATTGCCGTGCTGGTCGCACTTCATGCCGTCGGGCAGGCCGGGCTCGAGCTCGGACCGGATGCCGCTTGCGTACACGCGTGCGCTCGACAGCGTGCCGTCCGCATTGACGTCGAACACGCGGATCAGCGCCTGCACGGTGTCGTTGACATAGAGCAGCTTCTCGTCCGGCGAGAAGCACAGCCCGTTGGGCTGATCGAACAGGTTGCGCTCGACCGCGAGCTTCGGCTCGCTGCCCGGCACGAGGCGATAGACGCCCTGAAAGCCGAGCTGGCGCGGCCGCTCGACGCCATAGACCGGCATGCGGCCGTACCAGGGATCCGAGAAAAAGATCGCGCCCGATGAGTGCACGCAGACGTCGTTGGGGCTGTTGAGCTCCTGTCCTTGGAAGTGCGAGGCCAGCACCTCGCGCCGCCCGTCCGGCCGCTCCCGGACCAGCGACGAGGTCGCGTGCTCGCAGACGATCAGGTTGAGCTCGGCATCATAGGTCATGCCGTTGCATTTGTTCGACGGGCGCTTGACCTCGACGACGCCCCGCCGTGCATCCCAGCGCCGCCGCACGTCGGCAGGCATGTCCGAGAACAGGAGATAATGATCGACCGGATGCCAGATCGGGCCTTCCGTGAAGTCAAAGCCTGTTCCGACCTGCGCGACCGGTGCGTAGGGGTCGATCAGGGTCTCGAATTCGGAGCGCAAGGTGACGTGCGTCATCGGTTGATCTCAAGCCGGGAACCAGTTGCGCGGAGGCAGCGACTGCACGATCGGTCCGGGGACCTGGTCGTGCAGTCGCCCTACGACATTGCCGCCCTCGATCTTCGCCGGTCGATCGTGCACCGGCAGCAGATAGCGCGAATTGCTCAGCAGCTTCTTGATCGAGGCCTTCTCCGCGCGCTTGCTGGTGCCGTGATTGCCGGTGGTGCGCGGCTCCCAGTCGTGGATCTCGTTGAAGGGCGTGACGATCTGGTCGTTGAAGTCGTAGATGACGTCGCCGCAGATGGTGGCGATGCCGTCGGCGGTCTCGACGATGACGTTCATCGAGCCCTCGGTATGGGCGTTGGCGGCGTCGCAATAGACGCCGGGCATCAGCTCGATCGGGCCGGTGATCTCGAGGTCGAGGAAGCGCAGCGCGCTTCTGGTGTGCAGGCGGTCGATCAGGTGCTTGATGTCGGGCGCCGGATATTGCGGGTGCATCAGGCCGGAGACCGAATATTCCAGCTCCTTGCGGTTGAGGACGACGGTCGTGTTCATCGGGAACAGATCGTCCTTGCCAGCGTGGTCGATGTGCAGATGGGTGTGGCAGACGAAGCGGACGTCGCCCATGCGCACGCCGTGGCGGGCGAGCTGGTTCTCGATCATGTGCTCGTGGTACTGCAGGCCGCGCATGCCCAGCGTCTCCATGATCTGGTTGGAGCGATAGCCGGTGTCAACCACGACCGGATATTTGCCGCCGAGGATCAAAAAGCCGAGCGTGAGGACGCGGCGGGTGCGGCCGCAGTCGCGGCCGAGCACCAGAAAGCTCGATTCCAGCTCGATATCGCCATAGTCGAGGATCTTGATCTCCAGCGCCATTCGTTGCCCTCCCTGATCTGTTTCTTGTCTGTCAAAGCCGATAGACGCGCGTGGCGGTGCCTCTGAAGATCGCGTCCTGCTGTTCAGTCGTGAGTGGCGCAGCCGCGGCGCGAAACGCATCGACGAGCTCGCGGTAGCTGGTCCACAATTTCTCGATCGGGAAATTGGAGCCGAACAGGCAGCGTTCAGCGCCGAAGATTGCGACGGTATCCATGACCACGGCGGCGATATGGGCGGGGTCGTTACGATGGATGAAGGTGCCGAGCCCCGACAGCTTCGAGACCACGTTCGGACAGGCCGCGAGCCGCGCCATCCCGGCGCGCCAGGCCGCGCGCCCCGCGGGGGAGAGATCTTCGAGCATGCCGGCGTGCTGGAGGATGAACGTGACCTTGGGACAAGATTCGGCGAGCTGCGCCGCATCCGGCATCTGTGGTGTGAACACCTGGAGATCAAAGCTCCAGCCATAGTCGGCAAGGTGCGCAATGTTGCGGCGAACCACGGGATCGATGCAGAGGTCGGGCTTGGCCGCGAAGCGATAGAGCGGGTTCTCATGCCAATGCAGCTGCATGCGGACGCCGCGCACCAGGGAATAACGCTTCAGCTGGTCGAGTTGCGGGCGCACGTCGTCCACGGCGAAATTGGCGTAGGCGACGATCGCGTGCGGCCAGCCATGTTCGTCGGCGGTCTGCTGCACCCAGGCGGTCTCGTCCTCGAAACGGTCGTTGGCCCAGTTGGTCTGGACGTAGACGGAGCGGGTGACGCCGGTGCCCTTGAGGTCGTGGATATACTCCTGGATCGGATAGTCGCGCCGGATCGGCTCGTAGGGTCCGAAGATGCGGGGCTGCATGGGACCGGTCAGCCAGGGCAGGTCGGCCTGCCGCCAGATGTGGTGATGCCCGTCGACAATCGCGGTCACGCAACTCTCCTTCGTCCCAGTGCCAGCACATGCGCGACGATCGACGCGCTCGATCCGCCGTCGACGAGGTCGTCGACATGGCGCGCGATCGCAATGAGCCCTTCGGTCTGCGGACGGAAACCCGGCCCTGTTGCGAGCGGCGTCAGCCAGCTCACGCGCCAGGCCCGCCGCGACAGCTTTGCCACCGCATCGCGGAGCGCATCGACTTCGCCGCGCTCCAGCCCGTCGGAGACGACGACCACCGCCGCCCCGCGCGCATAGCCGCCGAAGCGGGGCACCGCGAGAAAGGCCTGCAGCGCATCGCCGATGCGGGTGCCGCCATCCCAATCGCTGACGAGATTTGCGGCCGCGTTCAGAGCCTGCTCGCGCCGTTTCAGCCGGAGCGCGCGGGTGACGCGGGTCAGCCGCGTGCCGAAGGTGAAGACCTCGACATTGGGCGCGGCCTGCACCAGCGCGTGCGCGAGCTTCATGTTCTCTTCGGTGCGGCTCTTCATCGACCCGGAGACGTCGATCAGCAGCAGGAATTTTCGCGGGCGCTGGCGCCGCTTCATGTGTCCGAGCCGCAGGATCTCGCCGTCGCTGCGGACAGAGTCGCGCAACGTGCGGCGGAGATCGGCAAACGGCCCGCGGCGGGCGCGCATGCGCCGATGGCCACGCCGCCGGGGCAGGCGGCGTGGCGCCTCACGCGTCAGGCGGCGCAGCGCCTCGGTCGTGGAGAGCTGGGCGAAGCGGCGCTCGACCAGCGCCTCGGTGCGGGTCGCGGTCAGGCCGGACTCGCTGGCCTCGTCGGACAGTAGCGGCTCTTCGTCGCCACGGCCTTCCTCCTGAAGCCGAGCCGTCTCGTCATCTTCGCCGTCGTCGGCGTGCTCGATGGCCTCGCTGCCGCGGAAGTGCAGGTCGAACAGCCGGTCGAAGGTCGCGCGTCGTTCCGGCGGCGGGGCGAGGGTGGCCAGTGCCGCCAGCCTGATATCCCTGAGGTCGCGCGGGCCGAGCAGCTCGATCGCGGTGAGGAACGCAGTGGTCTGCTCTGGCGCAACGGCAAACCCGTTGGCGCGCAGCAGCGCAACAAAGGACATGAAGATGCGGGCGGCGCGCGGAAGCTGCGGTTCGGCGCTCATGCGGTTGCCTCCGCGAGCATGGCGTCGAGCCGGGGCGAGATGAAGTGCAGGTCCTCCTCGTCCTTGAGCGCCACGCCGATCGACCGCCTGAAGGCATCCGGCCAGCGCGCGCCTCCCTTGTTGAGCAGCGTCGCAGCTTCGGCCCAGTCGACGGCTTCGGCGATGCCCGGGGCCTTGCTGAGCGGCTCGCGCCTGAGCTTGCCGACGGCGGCGACGACGGCCCGCGCGGTCGCCTCGGCGACGCTGGAGGCCCGCAGCATCACGATCCGTGCTTCGCGCTCCTCGGTGGGATAATCGATCCAGTGATAGACGCAGCGGCGACGCAGCGCCTCGTGCAAATCGCGCGTCCGGTTCGAGGTCAGCACGACGACGGGACGCTCTACGGCGCGCACCGTGCCGCGCTCCGGGATCGAGATCTGGAAGTCGGACAAAAATTCGAGCAGGAAGGCCTCGAATTCCTGGTCGGAACGGTCGATCTCGTCGATCAGCAGCACAGTGGAGTCGGGCGCACGCAGCGCGGCCAGCATCGGACGTTCGATCAGGAACGTTTCACCATAGATATCGATGCTTTCGTCGCCGGCCTGGCGGATCGCGAGCATCTGGCGCGGATAATTCCACTCGTAGAGCGCGGCGGAGGCGTCGATGCCCTCGTAGCATTGCAGGCGGATCAGACGGCGGCCGAGCACGGCGGCGATCGCCTTGGCAGCCTCGGTCTTGCCGACGCCCGGCGCGCCTTCGAGTAGTAGCGGTTTGCCGAGCGCAAGGCCGAGATAGGCGGCGGTCGCAAGGCCCTCGTCGGCGAGGTAATAGGCCGCGCGCAGCGCCTTCTCCAGTGCCTCCGGGCTGTCGATTCCGACGATGTTGCTGCGGACCGCCATGGACGAAACCTCTAGCGCCGCGCCTGCGGCCGCGCGCCGCCCTGGGCTTTTATCGCGCGCAGCACTTTTTCCGGGGTGATGGGGAGGTCGTCCATGCGCACGCCGACGGCGTTGAAGATCGCATTCGCCACGGCCGGCAGCACCGGATTGGCGCACATCTCGCCCGGTCCTTTGGCGCCGAAGGGACCATCGGGAGCAGGGCGCTCCAGCACGGCGATATCGTGCGGACAGATGTCGCCAGGGCCGGGCATCAGATATTCGACAAAGTCGCGCGGGCCGTGAACGGGCTCGGGGTAATACGGCTCAGGCGTCTCGTACAGCGCGTGGCTGACGCCCATCCAGGCGCCGCCGACGAGCTGTTGCTCGACGAGGCGCGGGTTGAGCGCGCGGCCGAGCTCATAAGCCGAGTCCATCCGCACCATCGCGACCTCGCCGGTCTCGTCATCGACATCGACCTCGGCGACGAGGCAGGCGTGCGCATAGCAGGTCGCGGGCGACATTTCGCCGGTTTCGGGATCGACGTTCGACAGCGGCACCAGAAAGATGCCGCGCCCCGAAATGGTCTTGCCCTGCTTGAACTGCGCTGCGATCGCGACGTCCTTGGTCGAAATCGAGCGGTGCGGCGCGCCCTTGACGTGGATGTTGCCGCGCCCGTCGGTCTCCAGGTCCGCGGCGTTGACCTCCAGTTCCTCGGCCGCGGCCTCCATCATGACGCCGCGAGCCTCGCGGGCCGCCGCCATCACGGCATTGCCGACGCGGTGGGTGCCGCGCGAGGCGAACGAGCCCATGCAGTGCGGGCCGGTGTCGGAATCCGCGGTGTCGACATAGACGTCCTCCACGGGTACGCCCAGCGTCTCCGCGCAGATCTGCCGGGTCACTGACTTCATGCCCTGGCCGAGATCGATCGACGACAGCGCCACGGTGAATTTGCCGCTCGAGTTGGAATGGACCAGGGCCTGGCTGGGGTCGCCGCCGAGATTCATGCCGATGGGATAGTTGATCGACGCAATGCCGCGTCCGCGATGCCGGGTCATCTAGCGCCTCCTGGTGCCGAAGACGGAGGAGAAACGGGTCGCGCCGTGAGACGGCGCGGCCGGCCGCGATGGGGGCGGCGGCGGAGCAGGTGGTGGCGGCTCACGCGGTGGTTCGCGGGTGACGGTGGGCGGAAGCCGGTCATAGCTGGTGCGCTGCTGCGCTGGAGCCGTGGGTCTGGTACGCGAAGAGTCCGTAGACGTCGGCGGGATCACGGCACGGCTGCCGCCGCCATCCTTGCGCGAGGATGCGCGCTTGAACTCCTCGCGGAGCGGCCATTTTGCTTTTTCGGCCGCGACCTGAACGCATTCGATCAATGCGGTGTTCTTCGCTTCGCGCCGGTGCGCCTTCATGTCGCCGTCGCGATAGGCGTTGAGAATTCGGAACTCCATCGGATCCATGTTGATGAGCTGCGCCAGCTTGTCCATCTGGCACTCGATCGCAAAATCCATCGCGGTGACGCCGAAGCCGCGCATCGCGGTCGCCGGCGTCCGATTGGTGAAGACGCAATAGACGTCGCCGTAGACGTTCGGGATGGTGTAGGGCCCCGGCAGATGCGCGGCGCATTTCACGGCGGCGTAGCTGGAGAGCCGCGTGTAGGCGCCGCTGTCGAAATAGGCGCGGATCTTTCGCGCGACGATGCGGCCGTCGCGCATCACGCCGTCTTTGATGTAGATGCGCTCGGCACCGCGCGGCGGACCGTATTGCATCTCCTCTTCGCGCCCGAACACGTAGCGCACAGGCCGCCCGGTCAGCATCGCGCCGATGATCGCAAGCGGCTCGGTCAGCGTGTCGACCTTGCCGCCAAAGCCACCGCCGACGGTGCCGCCGATGAAGTGGAAGGTGTTGGAGGGCACGTCCAGAATCTTGGCGCAGGTGTCGACCGAGAAGAACAGCGCCTGGGTCGAGGTGTAGACCACGTAGCGCCCGTTGGTGTCGGGCGCGGCGATGGCGCCGTTGGTCTCGGTCGGCGCGTGCTCGATCGGCGACATCTGGTAGCGCTGCTCCAGCACGTGATCGGCGGTCGCGAGCGCCGCGTCGGCATCGCCGAAGCGAAGCTTCTGGTGGTCATAGATATCGTGATAGGTGAAGGTGTTCTTCGGATATGTCTCGTTGACCACGGGCGCGCCCGGTTTCAGCGCATCCTCGACGTCGAACACCGTCGGCAGTGGCTCATAGTCGACCTTGACCTTTGCGATCGCCTCGAACGCTTCGCGCTCGGTGTCGGCGACGATGGCAAGAATCGGCTCGCCCTTGTAGCGGACCTTGTCGACCGCCAGCGACGGCTCGTCGTCCTTGCCGAAATTGATCAGGCTGAGAAGCGTGTTGAGATTGACCGGCACGTCGGCGCCGCGGATGATCCGGCGCACGCCGGCTGAGCGCTCGGCCTCGGTGGTGTCGATGCGGCGAATCCGGGCATGGGACTGTGTCGACCGGACCACCTTCAGATGCAGCATGCCCTGGAGCTTGTGGTCGTTGAAATACGGCGACGTCCCCGTGACATGGCCGAGCATGTCCTGCCGCTGGGTGCCCTTGCCGATCTCTTTGAGATTGTCGTCGCGCTCGTCGGCGAAAATGTCCTTGCGCAGTTCCAGCATGGTCCCGTTCCCTTACGCGCTGACCCGGCCGCCGGCGGCGGCGAGGATGGCGTTGATGATCGGCTCGTAGCCGGTGCAGCGGCAGATGTTGCCGGAGATCGCCTCGATCACCTCGTCGCGGCTCGGCGAGGGATTGCGGTCGAGGAGGGCTTTGGCGGCCATCAGCATGCCCGGCGTGCAATAGCCGCACTGGGCGGCAAAATTGTCGGCAAAGGCACGCTGCAGCGGATGCAGGTTCGGGCCCTGCTTCATGCCGTCAAGCGTCTCGATGGAGCGGCCGGCGACGGTTTCCGCCAGCGTCAGGCAGGAGAGGTGAAGCTCGCCATCGATCAGCACGCTGCAGGTGCCGCAGCCGCCCTGGCCGCAGCCGAATTTCGGCGTCATGTCGCCGATCAGCTCGCGCAGGGCGATCAGGAGATTGGTGCCGCCATCGACGAAGATCGCGACGTCGCGGCCATTGTGACGAAATTGCAGGGGGATCTTGGACATGGGGCTCTATTCCTGTCCTGACAGCAGACGGCGCAGATGCACGCCGACGATTTCACGGCGATACCAGGCGCTGCCGAGCGCGTTGTCGGATGGCGAGGTTCCTTCGGTCACGGCGGATGCTGCGGCCGCGATGGTCGCAGCGTCGAGCGAGCGGCCCTCGAGCGCGCGTTCGGCGGCGCGCGCGCGGATCTGCGTCGGCGCCATCGAGCCCAGCGCGATGCGCGCTCCTGCGATCCGTCCACCGCTGACCGGGAGATGCGCCGCGAGCGTGATCACCGAGCCGCCCTTCGGCTTGATGCGCGCGATCTTGCGATAGCGGAACGCCTCAGTGCTCGCCGGCCGGGCGCAGGATACCGACAGCACCAATGTCCCCGCCTGCCGCTCGCGTGCCTGCAAAAACTCTTCGATCGGGAGGTCGCGCGAACCGAAACCGCCTTGCACGGCGACGGTGGCGTCGAGCGCCAGCAGCGCGACGGTGAAATCGCCGTAAGGGTTTGGCGCGAAGAGATTGCCGCCGACAGTCCCCATGTTGCGCACAGCGGGGCCGCCGATCGAACGTGCCGGGGCGTGCAGGAAGCCGAGGTCGCGTTCGGCGAGCACGCGTGCGAAGGTGACGCCGGCGCCCAGCGTGATGCGGGGGCCGGATGCGTCGATCCGGGTCAGCGCCTGGTCCTGGGCGCGGACGACGGTCGAGATCGACACATCGCCCTCGTTCAGCGCCCGCATCACCAGCGTGCCGCCGCCGAGATAGCGTGCGCTGCGGTCCGAGGACAGCGCCCCGGCGGCTTCGCTGGCGCTCGCAAAATTCTTCACTGTCACGGCCATGGCTTAAGCGGCCTCCTTCAGATGCCGGCGGATCGCCTCGAATCCGGCCTGGTAAATGTCTTCGGCGACCATGTGGGTGATGCGGTCGCGGTCCTCTAGCCTGGTCGTGAAACGCGACTCCCAGTGCCAGAAGGTGCGGTCGCCGTCGGTCACCGGCAGCAGGCGGACATGGGCGACGTAGTTGAACATCGGGATCGGGGTATCGAGCAGGCAATAGCTGAAACTCTGCTCGAGGTCGGACAACGCCAGCAATTGCTCGCGCAGTTCGGCGCCGTCCTTCAGCTTGAACCGCCTGACGCAGCCGATCTTGTCGGACGCGTGCGCGCGCTCGATCGAGGAGGTCGCGACAGCGGGATGCCAGCGATCGTGCCCATTGAAATTGCGCAGCATCGCCCACGCCGCATCGGTCGGCGCGTCCAGGATCGTGCTTTTGACGATATGCGGCAAAGCCATCAGCCTCCGAACACGCGCTTCAGGGCATCGAACCCACCCTGGAACACACCGCCGCCGATATTGCCGACGAGCTCGGTCTCGCGCTCCGCCGGGCAGTCGAACTCGGCCGTCCACTCGACGAAAGTCTGGTCACCGTCGGTGACGGGTGTCAGCCGCAGGGTCGCGACGTAGTTCTCGACGCCCATCGGGGATTCCAGGATCGAGTAGGTGCAGAACATGTCGTAGTCGGACAGGCCCAGGAGCTTCTCGCGGATGCGATCGCCGTTGCGCAGGCGAAAGTCCCTGATGCAACCGATCTTGTCGGATGGCTCGCCACCCTCGATCCGGCTTTCGGCGATCGCGGGATGCCAGTTCGGCAGGCCGTTGAAGTCGCGCACACGGGCCCAGACGCGGTCATTGCGCGCATTGACGACGGTGGAGACGTAGACGCGGGGCATGGATCAGACCTCAGCTCTTCTTTCGCGGACCACGCTCGGCCGGCGGTTCGCCGCCGCCCTCCGTGGCAGGCGGGGAGGCCGCCGGCTTGTCGCCGCCACCGCCGCTCTTACGCGCGGACTCCTTGATGCCCTGCATGTCGCGGGCCTCGCGCATCAGACCCGGCATTTTTGCCAAACTGCCGCCCTCGACGCCGATATCCGCCAGGATGGAGTCGATCAGTGGCGCCTGCACGCGGTAGCGCAGCGCCGAATCGATCACCTCGTCGGTGGCGCTGCGGCCGCCGTTGCCGCCATGGCCGTTGCCGTTGAGGCCGTCGACCTGGAGGATGCGGATGCCCTCGATCTTCTCCATCGGCTTGACGCTCTCGCGCACGATGCCCTCGATGCGGTCGAGCAGCTTCCTGCGGAACAGCGAGTAGCGCGCCTGGTCGGTGAGCACGTTCTCTGCCTCGTTGAGCATCCGCTGCGCTTCGGCCTCGACGGTGGCGCGGACACGCTCGGCATCGGCGGCAATCCGGGTCTCCTCGGCCTGCTTCTCGGCGATGAGGATTTCCACGCCCTTGCGGCGCTTGGCGATCTCGTTCTCGCGCGCGGTGATGACGCGTTCGGTGGCTTCGGTGGCGCGCATCCGCGCTTCCTCAGCCGAGGCTTTGGCCGCGGATTCCTCCAACGATTTGGTGTGGATCGCGATCGCCTTCTCCATTAGCACGGTCTCGACCTCCTTCTCGCGATTGACTTCGAGCTTGCGTAGCTCGCGCTCGCGGCCGATCCGGGCCTCGTCGAGGCCGCGGTCGGAGGAGATGCGGGCACGCTCGACCTCCTCGCGCGCGGCAATCTCGGCCTCCTGGAGCGACTGGCCGCGGGCGACCTCGAGCTGCTCGATCGCGCGCCGGCGCTCCAGACGGGCGGCTTCCAGCGCCTGCTCGCGCGAGACGTCGGTGGTTTCCACCTCCTTGCGAGCGACGATCTCGGCCTGCCGGACCTGGCGGTCGGCGTCGATCCGTTCGGATTTCTTGGCAGAGAGCGCGATGACGCGGTCCTCGTCGGCGATCTCGATCGCCTTCTTCTGTTCGATGTTGAGAACCTCGCGCTTCTTGGACGAATTGATCCGCTCGGCCTCGAGCGCGAGATCGACGGTAATGCGCTGACGCTCGATAGCGTCGCGCCGCTTCAGCTCGGCGGCTTCGAGCACGCCGGTGCGCTCGATTTCGAGCGAGCGGGTGTCGCGCTCGGCTTGGATGCGCTCGGCCGCAACGGCCTTCTCCTGGGCGATGCGGGCGGCCTCGATCGCCTCGCGGGAGGCGATGTCGGCTTCCTCGACGGCGCGGTTGCGAGCGATCTCCAGCGAGCGGACGCGCTCTTCCTGGGCGATGCGCGAGGCCTCGGTGGTCTCGCGCGCGGTGATGCCGGCGACCTCCAGCGTCTGGTTGCGCTCGATCTCGAGTTGCCGCGTGTTCTGTTCGGCGGCGATGCGCTCGGCGGCGAGCGTCCGCTCGCGGGCGATGCGGGCGGCCTCGACGGCGCGCTGCGCCTCGATCTCGGCCTCCTGGATGGTACGAACCTGCTGGATCTCCAGCGCGCGGGTACGCTCATCGGAGGCGATGCGATCGACATTGACGATCAACGTCTGGGCGATGCGGGCCTTTTCGGTCGCTTCGCGTGCGGCAATCTCGGCCTCGTCGACCGCGCGGGTGCGCTCGATCTCGCGGCGCCGCGTCTCCTCCTCGTTGGCGATACGGGCGTCGGTGACGACGCGGTCCTGCTGGATACGGGCCTTCTCGATCGCCTCGCGGGCCGCGATCTCGGCTTCCTCGACCGTGCGCATCCGCTCGATCTCGCGCTGGCGTACCTCGCGTTCGGAGGCGATCCGTGTCGTATCGATCGAACGCTGGTTGGCGATACGGGTCTTCTCGATCTCCTCGCGCGCCAGCAGTTCCTTCTCCTCGATGGTGCGGGTGCGTTCGATCTCCTTCTGGCGGGTCTCGCGCTCGGAGGCGATGCGGGCCTCGGCAATGGCCTGGTCATTGGCGATGCGGGCGCGCTCGATGGTTTCGCGCGCGGAAATCTGCGCCTGCTCGGCTTCGGTCTCACGCAGCGCGCGTTCGCGGGCGACTTCGGTGCGCTGGAGTGCGCGGCGCATCTCGATGTCGCGCTCCTGCTCCAGCCGCGCGGTTTCGCTTTCGCGCTCGATATCGAGGGCCTGCCGTTCCGCCTCGAGATTGCGGGTGCGGATCTTGATCATCGAATCCTGCTCGATGTCGTTGCGTAGCTTGCGCCTCGCCTCGATGTCCTCCATCAGCCGCGTCAGGCCTTCGGCGTCGAAGCGGTTCGAGGGGTTGAAGAATTCGAGGTCGGTCTGGTCGAGATCGGTGATGGCGACCGATTCCAGCTCGAGGCCGTTCTGGGCGAGGGCTTCGGCCGCATTGGTCTTGACGCGCGTGACATAGTCGCCGCGCCGCTCGTGCATCTCCTCCAGGGTCATTTCGGAGGCGACCGAGCGGATCGCGGAAATGAATTTGCCGGCCAGCAGCGCATGGAGCTTTTCCGGCTCCATGGTGCGGCGGCCGAGGGTGGCGGCGGCGATAGAAACGGCTTCGCGCGTGGCCTGGACCCGGACATAGAAGTCGGCCTCGATGTCGACGCGCATGCGGTCGCGGGTGATCACCGCGTCCTGCCGCGAACGCACGATTCCCATCGGCTGCACGTTCATGTTGACCGGTGTGTAATCGTGAATGAACGGCAGCACGAAGGCGCCGCCGTTGATCACCACGCGTTCGCCGAGGAGGCCGGTGCGGACGAATGACACCTCCTTGGAAGAGCGGTGGTAGAGCCAGTTGACGATGTAGACGCCAACCACGATCACGACGATCGCGACGATCAGCCAGAGGATGAGCTCGCCGACCAGGATCCCTGACATGTTTCCCTCCCTCAATCTTGCAGGCGTTACCGCACGCCGATCGCCTTGAATTGACGTACCTGTTCCGTCAGCGCCCGCTCCACCGGCAACCGCTCCATCGAAGAGGCGCCGTAGAAGCCATGGCAATGGCGGGTATTCTTCATGATGAAATCGGCATCCGCGGGATCGGCGATCGGGCCGCCATGGGCGAGCACCAGAATGTCCGGATTGACGCTGAGCGCGGCTGACGCCCAGGTGTCGATGCGCGCCGGGCAGTCCTTCAGCTTTGGTGCGGTCTGCGCGCCGATCGTGCCGCCGGTGGTAAGCCCGAGATGGCAGACGATGATGTCGGCCCCGGCGATCGCCATCGCGGCGGCTTCCTTCTCGCTGAAGACGTAGGGCGTCGTCAGCAGGTCCTTCTCGCGCGCCTTGGCGATCATGTCGATCTCCAGCGCGTAGGACATGCCGGTTTCTTCGAGATTGGCGCGGAAGACGCCGTCGATCAGGCCGACGGTCGGAAAGTTCTGCACGCCGGCGAAGCCGAGCGTCTTGAGCTGGTCCAGGAACACGTCCATATCGCGGAACGGATCGGTGCCGTTGACCCCGGCAAGCACCGGCGTCTTGCTGACGACGGGCAGTACCTCGCCGGCCATCTCCAGCACGATGGCGTTGGCGTCGCCGTAAGCCATTAGCCCGGCGAGCGAACCGCGGCCAGCCATGCGGTAGCGTCCGGAGTTGTAGATCACGATGAGGTCGACCCCGCCGGCTTCCTCGCACTTGGCCGACAGGCCGGTGCCGGCGCCGCCGCCGACGATTGGCTCGCCGCGCTTCGCCATGTCGCGAAACCGCTCCAGAAGGATAGCGCGTTCAAACCGGGCCATCGGTCACCTCGCCAGTCTCCGGCGCGCCCCGGCGCGTCCGAACAAGGTTCGGAAAGCGCTCACGATGGTCGAGGCGAACTCGGGATCGTTGATGTTCTGCTTGACGCGAATGAGCTGGCGGTTGGCGGTCTGCCGCACCGTGCGCTCCAGTGCGCGGAACAGGGCGGCATCGGCCTCGCTATCCCAGAACGGCTGGCCGCGCGCATCGAGTGCGGAGACACCGCCCTCGGGCAGGAAGAAGCGCAGCGGGCCGTCCATCTGGTTGAGGCGCTCGCCGATCCAGCGGCCCATCCGCTCGTTCTCTTCCACTGTGGTCCGCATCAACGTCACCTGCGGATTATGGACGTGGAATTTGCGGCTGCGGTAGCGCTCGGGAATGGTCTCCGGCGCGCCGAAATTGACCATGTCGAGCGCACCGACCGAGCCGACATAGGGCACGCGCGTGCGGATGATCGCACTGAGGCGGTCCTCGGTCGCCGGAAATACGCCGCCCATCAGGAGATCGCAGATTTCGGTGGTGGTGAGATCGATCACGCCGGCGATCTGGCCGGAATCGACCAGCTTTTCCATCGAATGGCCGCCGACGCCGGTGGCGTGGAACACGAGGCACTCGAACTCATCGCGCAGATCGGCCGCGACCTTCTGCACCGCGGGTGTCGTGACGCCGAACATGGTGATGCCGACCGACGGCAGGCCGGCGCTGGCGGCGCGTTCCCTGGACTCGCGCTGGTCGAGCCGTGCCTTGACCATGCCGGAGATCGCGTTGGCTCCGTTCGACAGTACGGCGCGCGAGATCGAGTTCAGGCCCTGCACGTCGGTGACCGAATGCATCATGGTGATGTCGGCGGGGCCGACATAGGAGCCGACGTCGCCCGAGGCGACCGACGAGATGATCAGTTTCGGTATGCCGACGGGGAGGGTGCGCATTCCCGGCGAGACCAGCGATGCTGCGCCCGAGCCGCCCGCCGAGATCACGCCGGCGATATTGCCCTGCCGCTTGATCCAATTGGCGAACGCATCCGCCATTGCCGTTACCGCAGCGCCACGGTCGGAGCCGAACACGGCCGACCCACCGCGGCCGTGGTTCAGCGCGATCTCCTGCGCGGAGACGTCGCATGTCGCATGCTTGCCGCTGGTGGAGACATCGACCAGCCGCGTGCGGAGGCCGCTTTCGGCGATAATGTCGCGAATGAAACGGAGTTCGGTGCCTTTCGTATCGAGTGTGCCGACGACCAGCACGACCGGCGGCCCCGACGACTGGGACGTCACGGGCTCGCGCTTGCGCCGCGCGGTCTCGTCGAGGCGCGCGACCTGCGTCGAGAGTGTGCGTGCTACCGCTTCGATCCGTGCAATCGGCGCGGGCTGGGACCAGCGCGTCGGCGGGGTCGGGTTGGAGATGTAGATCCGGATCGGGCCGTTCGGTCGGGTAGGCTGTGGCGCCGCTTTCGTCTCGGCGTCAGCCGCTGGCACGTCGAGATCAGGGGTAAGCTCGGCATGCAAGCCGACGCCGAGCAGGCGCTGCTGCAGCTCGCGGTCGGCGGCAAGGCGCGCAGAGTCGATGATACGATTGATGCGGCCATTGACCATGATCGCGACATTGCGCGAGATGGCCGTTGCGACGCCGATGTTCTGCTCGATCACGAGCACGGACATGTCGCCGTCCTCACCCAGCTGGAGCAGCATCTCCTCGACCTGCGCGACGATGACGGGCGCAAGCCCTTCGGTCGGCTCGTCCATGATCAGAAGATGCGGATTGGTGATCAGCGCACGCGAGATCGCCAGCATCTGCTGCTCGCCACCGGAGAGCTGGCCGCCGCCATGGTCCTTGCGTTCGGCGAGCCGTGGAAAGGTGTCGTAGATGCGTTCGACGGTCCAGGCGCCGGACCGCAGGCCGCCGGCGAGGCGCAGATGCTCGTCGACGCTGAGTGAGCGCCAGAGCCGGCGGCCCTGCGGCACATAGCCGACGCCGAGCCGTGCGATATGCGCCGGCGGCTGCCGCGTGATGTCTTTACCGCGGACGCGGATCGAGCCGCCACTCACGGGCACCAGACCCATGATGGCTTTGCACAGCGTGGTCTTGCCCATGCCGTTGCGGCCGACCACGGAGAACACGCCGGCATCGAGCGAGAGGTCCACGCCTTGC
This sequence comes from Bradyrhizobium cosmicum, assembly GCF_032290525.1. Classification (GTDB taxonomy): domain Bacteria; phylum Pseudomonadota; class Alphaproteobacteria; order Rhizobiales; family Xanthobacteraceae; genus Bradyrhizobium; species Bradyrhizobium cosmicum_A. The sequence continues at coordinate 293,617 of NZ_JASXTA010000001.1, forward strand.
AGCGCGTGCGAATGACCGTAATAGACGTCGAGGCCCCGGACTTCGAGCGCAGCGGGGGAACGGCGGGCATCACTCATGGCCGCCCCCGAGATAAAGCTCCTGCACCTCGGGATCGGACTGGATCTCTTCCGGAAGGCCTTCCTTGAAGATGCGGCCGTTGTGCATCATCGTCACGCTCTCGACGACGCGTAGCGCCACGTCCATGTCGTGCTCGATGATGATGTAGCCGATGTGCGCCGGCAGCGAGGTCAGGATCTCGACCAGTTCGGCGCGCTCGGTCGGCGAGAGCCCGGCGGCGGGCTCGTCGAACAGCACGAAGCGCGGCGCGCCGGCAAGCGCCAGCGCGATCTCGAGCTGGCGCTGCTGGCCGTGCGCGAGCTCGGCGACGCGCTGGTCCTTCACGGTGGTGAGATGCACGGCCTGCACCAGGCTGTCGGCAGCGTGCATCAGCGCATCGTTCTGCCCGGGACGCAGGAACGAGAATCGTCCGCGTGAGACACCGCGGCAGGCGAGGTAGACATTGTCCTGCACCGTGAGGCCGGGAAACAGCGCGGAGATCTGATAGGTGCGACGCAGCCCGCGCCGGATGCGCTCATAGGGCGGGAAATGCGTGACGTCCTCGCCGAAGAAGCGGATCGTGCCGGAGGAGGGCGGGAAATCGCCGGTGATGCAGTTGAACAGCGTTGTCTTGCCGGCGCCGTTGGAGCCGAGCACCGCGCGGCGTTCGCCGGGACGCACGGTGATGGTGACGTCGGTCAGCGCCGCCAGCGCGCCGAACAGCCGCGTCACGCCGCGCAGCTCCAGCGCGGCACCGGCACCGACAACGGAGAGGCGCTGCGCGACGCTATCCATGGCCGCGCCCTCCGTCCGGGCGATCCGTCCGGGAACGATGGCTTTGGCGCCAGCGCTGCCAAAGGCCGATGACGCCGTCCGACGACCAGAATACGATGACGAGGAAGCCGAGCCCGATCAGCAGGCGGAAGCGATTGCCGTCGAGCCCGATCTTGATCAGGAAGTCGAGCGCGAAGGTACGCAGGAGGACGAAGACCAGCGCGCCGATATAGGGGCCGACCGGCCGGGTGATGCCGCCGACCACGGCGATGATGAGGATATCGATGCAGGCGCCGACGCTGACCGAGCCCGGCGAGATCTGGCGGTAGTTCCAGACTTGCAGCACGCCGGCAAGACCCGCGATGAAGGAGGCCACCGCATAGGCCGCGACTCGGTGCGCATTGACGTTGAAGCCGAGCGCGGCCATGCGGCGCGGGTTGTCGCGCACGCCTTGCAGAGCCATGCCGAACGGGGCCCGCGCGATATAGTCGACCGCGAAGTGGCACAGCGCGGCGACCGCGAGCACGATATAGTAGAACGGGATATCCGAGCGCCAGTTGATGCCCCAGAAATGCGGCGTCGAGACGGTGTTGATGCCGGTGTGGCCGTTGAAGATCGCCCAGTTCTGGTTGGTGAAGTAGTAGAATGCCGCGCCGATCGCCAGCGTGATCATGATGGTGTAGATGCCCTCGGTGCGCACCGCGAGCGCGCCGCCGAGCGTGCCGAAGATGGTTGCGAGCGTCAGCGCCATCGGCACCGCCAGCCACCATGGCCAGCCCAGGCTGATATTGGCGTTGCCGCTGACGCCGAACACCGCGACCATGTAAGCGCAAAAGCCCGCGATAGTGAGCTGCATCAGGCTGACCATGCCGCCGTAGCCGGCCAGGAACATCAGGCTGAGCGCGATGGTGCCGAGGATCAGCGTCGTCGCAAAGATCTCGATCAGGAAGAAGCCGTTGGCGATCAGCGGCATGATCAAGAGGATAGCCGCCACGATCCAGGCCGCGGGATTGTTGATGTCGGACCAGCCGCGCGCAGCCGGCCGCTGCACCGTTGCGGCGGGCCTGTGAACCTGAACACGGGCGTCGTGGGTGACGGACATGTCAGCGCCTCGCAAGCAGGCCCTGCGGCCGAAGCGCCAGCACCAGCACCATGATCAGGAAGGTCACGACGATGGCGTAGGTCGGGATGTAGACTGAGCCGAGCTGCTCGGCGAGGCCGATGATCAGGGCGCCGAGCGCCGCACCGGGGATCGAGCCCATGCCGCCGACGATCACGACCACGAGGGACGCGAGCAGGAAGCGGATGTCCTCGCCGGGGGAGAGCGACTGGAAGGTGCCGCCGACCACCCCCGCGATGCCGGCAAGCCCCGCGCCGAGCGCGAAGACCAGCACGAAGACGATCTGGATGCGCACGCCTGTGGCGGCGAGGATGTCGCGGTCGTCGACACCGGCGCGGATGATCATGCCGATCCGGGTGCGGTTGAGTGCGAGCCACATCGCGACGCCGATGATCACGGACGCCAGGAAGATCACCAGCCGCACCAGCGGATAGCGCAGATATACCGGCTCGCCCGAGGATTTCACGGCAGTGAGCAGCGGCAGTTCGATCGGGCCGATCAGCCAGTTCGGCGTCTGGATCTGGTAGAAGTCGCCGCCGCAGGCCCACAGCATCAGATCGGCGAACACGATCGAGAGCCCGATCGTCACCATGGTCTGACGCAGATCCTGACCCTCCATGCGGCGGAAGACGAGGACCTGAAGCAGGACGCCGACCAGCGCCGTCAGGATGAAGGCGACGATGAAGGAGAGGATCCAGGAGCCGGTCGAGGCGCTGATGGCGTAGCCGACATAGCCGCCGAACAGATAGAGCGAGCCGTGCGCGAGGTTGACGTTGCGCATCAGGCCGAAGATCAGCGTAAAGCCGCTGGCGACGAGGAAATAGAGACCGCCGAGCGTAATGCCGTTGAAGAGCGCGTTGAGGAAGACCCGCTTGCGGCCGATCGCCTCTTCAAGCCCGGGCGGCCACACCGCGAAGATCAGCCACAGCGCCACCGCGATCGCGATGATGACGATCAACGCCCAGGCAGGATGGCGCTCGACAAAGCGGGTCATGGCGTCACCTCGCCCCTGTCGCGGGGCAATGTCGCACGCAGACCGTTGCCGGCCGCAAGCCCTGCGAGGCAAGCCTTGCCATGAACGTACGCTCCCTATCGAGCGCGATCCTCTTGTCGGGACCGCGTTCCGCACATCCTAACGGGGTGGACGGGGGCGCATTTGATCGTGAGTATCTTTTCGCGCGCGGTCAGGCGCGCAAAACCTTGGCCGCGCGGCGATAATCGGTCGGCGCCATGCCGACATTGGCGGCGAAGAAGCGGGTGAAACCGCTCTGCGAGGAGAAGCCGAGATCGAAGCCGATATCGGCGATCGGCGCCTCGCTCGCCACCAGCGCCTCCAGCGCCTGCTCCATCATCAGCGTGTTGAGATAGAGGTGCGGGGTGACGCCGGTCTGGGTCCGGAACAGCCGGTAGAAATGCGGCCGCGACAGGCCGGATTCGCGGGCGATGGTGTCGAGCTCGATCTCGGCGCCGGGACTCTCCGACATCATCTTGATGCACTTGCGCACACGAAAATCGGTGACGGAGCCGTTGGCCCGCGGATCGCGTGCGATCTCGGCCTGCTGCCAGCTTTCGTCGTAGCAGACGTCGATCAGCCGTCTCAGCTCGCCATCGAGGCTGTTGAGCGAGGGTGCGCCGCACACTAGGGCGGCGGCGTGCCTGATCTGCTTGTCCAGCGCAGCTGACCGCGTGAACTGGGTCCGGCCGAAGCGCAGGCGGTCGGCGCCGGGTGCATCGGGCGCGAACCACTCCGCATTGACATAGAGCACGAAGAAGACGGCGCCACCCTCGAGGTCGGACGGCAGGAAATTATGCGGCTCCCATGGATTGACCGCGACCACGGAAGCTTCGGTGAGCTCGTAACGTCCGTCGTTGACATCGATGCATGCGGAGCGCCCCCCGACATGGAAGATCAAATGACCTTCGCGATGTGCGTGGATGTTGAAGGGGCGGTTCAACTGATAGACCGTCGCGCGGCCGAAGCGGCCGTGGAAGACGGCGAGCGCCCGGCTCATGCCTTCCCTCCCAGAAGCTCTTGTCTTTTTTGATAGCGTTCAACAACCGGGGAGAGAATGCAAGGGCGCACGTGTCACGGTCCTTGGCAAATCTCTCTCCGGTCAGTTAGTCATCTCTCGCGAACAGACTACGTCAGTACTTCTTACATTCCGGCACTGTACGGCTTGGCAAACCGATCTTGGCGAACACGGCGGGGTCATAGCCCAGCGTCTGGTTCACGTTCGGAATGACCTTCACGACTTTCGAGAACAGCGCGCCCTTGCCGTCGTCGACGACCTCGGTGACGAAGTTGGTGCCGATCGCCTGGCGGTTGGAGTCGAGCTTGATCTTGCCGTTGGGCGCGTCGAGTTCGATCTTGGCGAGCGCCTCCTTGTACTTGGCCTGGTTGTTGGAGAGATCGCCATTGACCTGACGCAGCGCCAGGATCAGCGCCATGGTCGAGTCGTAATAATTGGTCGCGAGCAGCGACGGGCTCGGGAAGCGCTTGTTCGGCGGGAAGGCGTCCTGATAGTCCTTGACGAACTTCTGCCAGCTTGGGTTCTCCCAGGTGTCGGCCTGGCCGCTCGCGGCCAGCGTGCCGACCAATGCGCTCTTGGCGTTGCCCTTCGACGACAGGATGGTCTGGTCGATCATGATCGAACCGCCCATCAGATGCGCCTTGCCGCCGGCCTGCTGGTACTGGTTGAGGAAGTTGACGGCGTCGGCGCCGCCGAGGCCGAGATAGATAGCATCGACATCGTCGGGCAGGGCAGCGATCACGGAAGCAAAGTCCTTGGTGCCGAGCGGCACCCATTGCCGGTTGGTGACCTGTCCGCCGGCGCCGCAGAACTCGAGCACGAGGCCGAACACCTGGGTGTAGATGAAGGAATAGTCCTCGCCGACGGTCGCGATCTTGCGATACTTCTTTTCCTCATAGGCGTATTTGCCGAGGCCGACCTGCCATTGCGCTCCGTCCATGTTGTAGCGGAAGAAGTTCGGGGCCGGATCGACATAGGTCGTTTCCTGCGCGCCCGAGGCGGCGTTGATGAAGGTCAGCTCCGGATGGGTCTTGGCAAAATTCTTGACCGCGATGCCCTCGTCGCCGGACAGCGGCGACAGCAGGATCTGCACCTTGTCCTGCTCGATCAGCTTTCGCACGGCGCGCACCGCCGAGTCCGGCGTCGCGTCCGTGGAGGCGATGACGAATTCAAGCTCCTTGTCGCCGATCTTCTTGCCGAGTACGTTGAGTGCGGTCTGGAAGCCGCGAATGCCGTCCTCGCCGAGCACGGTGTAGGTGCCCTCGAGCGTCGCCGTGACGCCGACCTTGATCTTCTCCTGCGCGAAGGCGGTGCCGGAAAGTAACAGGCTGCTCAACGCGATCAGTCCTAGACTGCCTTTCAACATTGCTCTCCTCCCTGGGGCGTGTCGCTGTTTTTCACCGCACCCTCGCGCGTCCGCCGCGGGGTGCGGCGTTTTGGCAAGGCGAGCAGTTCTTGGGATGGAGGCTATCTGAACTCGGATGCAGCGCACGCGTCGGAGCCACGCGAGGCTTAACGGGCAGTCTCATTTTGAATGGTGCGACGCAAATCGTTCTGCGGTGCAATAGACTTCGCCGCGCGGAAAATCGCGCGCGGCGGTCGTCACTATCCGAAAAGATGCGACCTCAGTTCGACGGCCCATCGCCGCGAATGGCGAAACTGGTCGCCTTGAGCTTGGTCATGCCGAACTTGTCGAACAGCCTGTCATAGGTGCCGTCGGCGCGGATCGCGGTCAGGGCGTCGGCGGCAGCCTGGGCGAGCAGCTTGTCGCGGAAGGCGAACGTGATGTCGGTGCCGGCGATGTCGCGGACCCAGATCTTTGCGATGCCCTTCTGCTCGAGCGAGTTGGCAGTCTCATTGATATTGAGCGCTGCTTCGAGCTGGCCGGCACGTAGCGCCGCCGAGGTCGCGGTGACAGTGGCGAAGGTGCGCAGCTCGACCGGCTTGAGGCCCTTGGCTTCCATCGCGGTGCTGAATTCGCGCGCCTTGCGCTCGGTGTAGGTCGCCGATTCCACGCCTACCACCCGGCCGGCGAGGTCCTCGAACTTCTCCAGCTTCAGGCTGGAGGAGGGATCGGTGTAGATGCTGATCGCCTGCTGTGCGTAAGGCACGAGGTACAGCATCTTGGAACGTTCTTCGGTCCAGAACAGGCCGGTGTTGATGGCGTCAAAGCGGCCGGAGCGCAGCGCCGGGATCATCGGCGGGAAGTCCATGCGCAGGAACACCGCCTCGACGCAGATGCGCTTGGCGATCTCGCGGGCGAGCTCGACATTGAGTCCCTGCAACTCGCCCTTGTCGTCGACGAATTGCTGTGGCGGCAGCGTCGGGTTGATCGACATCTGCCATTTCGGCGCTTCGATCAGGCTCGATGCCGGCACCTTGGGCGTACAGGTCTGGGCGCCGGCCGTCTGCGACAGGCCGATCAGGACGGCGAGGGCGGAGAAGGTCTTGGGAAATCGCATCAAAGTACTCCTGTCAAATCGTGGGTGGCAGTTGAGCCGTCTCCGGTCCGACGTCTTGGTCATGGTCACTTGGCAGCCCCGCGTCGCGCGCGGCTTGCCGGGTCAGGATCAGCGAGATGTGCCGGGCCGCGGTCACCACCTCGTCGCGCTGGTTGAGGAGATCGAGCGTCTCGATGACGATGCCGCGTTCGGGAGTTTTGGTCGGCCGCTTCTCGACGAAGCGAAAGCGCACGCGCAAGGCGTCGCCGGCGACGATTGGGCCCTTGAATTGGACTGCGTCCCAGCCGAGCGAAGCCACCGACGTCTCCTCGTACAGCTTCAACTCCGACTTCAGGCCTTCCATCAGCGACAGGCCAAGGAGCCCGTGGCCGATTACGGCCGGAAAGCCGAGCGACCTTGCATAGGCGGCGTCGACATGAAGCGGATGGTGGTCGCGCGTGACGTCGGCAAAGGCCGCGATGTCCGCTTCGGTCACGGTGTGCACGGCGGTCTCGAACTCCGCGCCGATCGCGATGTCCTCATAGCGGAGATTGGTCGATGCGGTGCCCATCCGTGTTTCCTCAGGCGACCTTGCGCGGCCGCGCCGGCAGCGCCTTGAAACTTTGCGCAATGCCCATCGGCCCGGAGCGGAAGATGCGCGGGTCCATATCCTTCAGTTGCGGGCTGATGCGCGGCTTGAAGCCCATATGGGCCAGGATGTCCTCTTCCAGCCGAACCCCCGGCGCGATCTCGGTCAGCGTCAGGCTGCCGTGCTCGAGCTCGAACACGGCGCGCTCGGTGACGTAGCTGACGTGCTGGCCGCGCTGTGCGGCGAGCGATGCACTGAAGCTGATCTGGCCGACTTGCGGGACGAATTTGCGGAAGGCGCCGTCACGCCGGATCGCGAGGAGGCCGTTCTCGACGCCGATGTCGAACTTGCCGCCGGTCATGGTGCCGCTGAAGATCAACCGCTTGGCGTTCTGGGTGATGTCGATGAAGCCACCGGAACCGTCACGGCGATCGCCGAAACGGGTGACGTTGACATTGCCGGCCTCGTCCACCTCCGCGAAGGAGAGGAAGGCGCAGGAGAGACCACCGCCGTCGTAGAAGTCGAATTGGTAGGCCTGGTCGAGGATGACGCGCGGATTGATCGCGGTGCCGAACTCGCGGGCGTGGCCGGGCACGCCGCCGACCACGCCGGATTCGACCGTCAGCGTGATCAGGTCGGAAATGCCTTCCTCGGCCGCGACATTGGGAATCATCGCGGAGATACCGACGCCGAGGTTGACGACGTCGCGCGGGCGCAGCTCGAAGGCGGCGCGGCGGGCGATCACCCGCCGTTCGGTGAGCGGGTCGGGCGTGATCATCGCGACCGGCACGCGGCTCTCGCCGCAACGCGCCGGATCGTAGACGGTGCCGTAGGTCTGCATCTGCCCGGGCTCGAGCACGACGTGGTCGATCAGGAAGCCAGGGATCTTCACCATCTGCGGATGGATCGAGCCGCGCTTCACGATCCGCTTGACCTGGCAGATCACGGTGCCGCCGGCATTGTGCACGGCCTGTGCGATCGAGAGATCCTCGCGCGTCGTGCCCTCGTGCTCCATGCTGATATAGCCGTCCTCGTCGGCGGACGTGCCGCGGATGATGGCGATGTCGGGCGCGGCGGGGACGCGGTAGAGCAGCCAGGACTGGCCGTGCAGCTCGAGCAGATCGACCAGCGGCGCAGTGGTGCGCTTGTTCATGCGGCCGCCGTCCTGGCGCGGATCCATGTAGGTGTTGAGGCCGACATGGGTGAGCACGCCGGGATGTTTCGCCGCCATGGCGCGGCAGAGCTGGCTCATCACGCCCTGCGGGAAATTGTAGGCGTCGATCAGTTCGTCGCGCACGAGGCGCATGAACGGCACTTGAAGCCCGAAATTGCCGCCGATCACGCGCGCGATCAGGCCCTCATGGGCGAGATGGCAGAGGCCTTTCTCGGTCACGGCACCGACACCGGTGATGTTGATCAGCGTGAGAGCATGCGGGCCCAGGCCATTGATGAAGCGCTGCTCCAGCGCGTCGAGAATCGCTTCGGCAGCGCCTGTGCCGCCATTGCCGCCGACGATCAGCGTGTCGGCGTCGCGGACAAGGCCGGCGGCCTCTGCCGCGGTGATGATGCTCAGCATGACGGCATGCCCCGCATCATGCGGCCTCCTTCTCGACCTGGCGGGCGATGATGAGCCGCTGGATCTGGTTGGTGCCTTCGTAGATCTGGGCAAGGCGGACGTCGCGGAAGATGCGTTCGATGCGGTATTCGCGCGAATAGCCGTTGCCGCCGTGGATCTGGAGCGCGTTGGAGACGTGCTTCATCGCCATGTCGGTCGTGAACAGCTTGGCCTGCGCGGCCTCCTTGGCGATCGGCTCGCCGGCATCGTGCAGCCGCGCGGCGTGATGGATCAGAAGGCGCGCAGCCGCGATGTCGGTCGACATGTCCGCGAGCATGAACTGCACCGCCTGGAAGCCGATGATGGCCTGGCCGAACTGCTTGCGGTCGAGGGCGTACTTGGTGGCGTCCTCGAACGCGGCCTGCGCCATGCCGAGCGCCATCGAGGACATCATCAGCCGGCTGAAGTTGAAATTGCTCATCGCCATCTTGAAGGCCTGGTTCTCCGGCCCCATCACGCTGTCGGCGGGGAGGCGCACGTCAGAGAACGTGACCTGGCAGTCGTCGAGGCCGTGCATGCCGAGCAGCTCCTCGTTCTTGCCACGGGCGATGCCGGGCAGAGCGCCGTCGACCAGCAGGCAGGAGATGGCGCGATGGCCCGCATCCGCGCCGGTCCGCGCAAACACCATGATGCGATCGGCGACGCCGCCGAGCGTCACCCAGGCCTTGGTGCCGTTGAGCCGCCAGCCGTTGCCTTCGCGCACGGCATGGGTGCGGATGCCCGCGACGTCGGAACCGTGGTCGGGCTCGGACACGGCGGTGGCGGGAATGATGTCGCCGCTCAGGATTTGCGGGATCAGTGCCTTGTGCGCGTCGGTGCCGTGATGGTCAAAGAACAGCACGGCCTCGACGGGAATGGCAAAGGCGTTGGCGACCGCGCCGGAGCAGCGCGCCAGCTCCTCCATCGCGATGCAGGCGGCCACGGCATCGAGGCCGGCGCCGCCCGCGCCTTCGCGCAGGCAGATGCCGAACAGGCCGAGATCGGCCATGCCCTTGTAGAGGGTGCGGTCGAAGCGGTCCTCGCGGTCGATCGCGGCGGCGCGCGGCAGGATCTCCGCCTCGCCGAAGCGGCGGGCGGTTTCGCGGAGAGCCTTCTGGTCCTGGGTGTAAAAGCGATCCATGGCGTGCGGCTCCCGTCAGTCGCTGGCGAGCTTGGAATCGTGGGAGACCTCGCTGCGGTCGCGGTCGAGGAAATAGACCGCCACGTCGTCGCCGGGCACGCCATAGGCGCTGCATACGCTGCGGGTCAGAGCGATGGCGGCAGCGCGCCGCTCGGCCTCGCTGCGGCGGAACGCATGCACCTTGAGCAGGATGCGCTGGCCGGTCTCCTGCGCGCCGAACGTGCCGGCATGGGCGTAGTCGCCCGGCGCAATGGGCAGGAAATAGAGGGTAACCGTATCGGCGGTCACGCCGAATGCCGACATCAAGCCGTCGGTCACAGACCTCGCCAACGCGGCCTTGCGCTGGATTGGGGCTGGCGGGGCGAGCACTTCGACATAGGGCATCGATCAGACCTTCGCGGACTTCGCGGCAGACGATTTGGCCGCGGATGATTTGGGGGAGGACGACTTTGGCTTCGCTGATCTGCCGGCGGTCGGAGCGTCGATCTGGCGGCAGGAATCGCGCTTGATCAGCCGGGCGCCGACGCGATATTCGCGAACGCCGTTGTTGCCGTTGCCTTTCGCGTCCATGCGCTGCAGCAGCCGGTCGACCGCGAGATTGGCGAGATCGCGCGCGCCATTGTCGACGATGCTGATGGCAGGCCGATGCCATTCGAACCAGGGCATGTCCTCATAACAGAGCAGCGAGAGGTCCTCGGGAATGGCGATGTTCCGTTCCGCGGTGACGCGGAGCACGCCGAGCGTCGCCTCGTGATTGGCGACGAAGATGGCGCTTGGCGGGCGAGGGAGGTCAAGCAGCTTGCGACAGCCGGTCGCCCCTGTTTCGGGCACGAAATGGCCAGCATGAATCAATGTGTCGTCGGTGGAGATGCCGGCCTCCCGCAGCGCGCGGACATAGCCGGACAGGCGCTCGCGGCCGGATGTAGTATCCTGGCGGCCGACGATCAGCCCGATGCGCTTGTGCCCGAGCTCGATCAAATGGCGCGTGCCGAGATAGGCGCCTTGAGGATCGTCGGCGAGCACGGTCTCGAGGTCGGTGGCATCATCGCGCCGCACCAGGCAGACGATCGGGACGTCCTTCGCCAGCGCCTTGAGCTGCGGGCCGTTCTTGCCGGTGGGCACCACGATCAGTCCGTCGATGCGATGGTCGACCAGCGTGGTGAGGGTGTCGCTCTCCTGTTGTGGATCGTCGCCGCCGATGCACAGAAGCATCTGATAGTTCAGCGCCTTCAGGCGCGCCTGCACCACCTCGGCCATCACTTGGAACGAGGCGTTGGTGAGGTTGTGCACGAGAAGCGCGACGAGCCGCGACTGGCCGGTTTTCAGGCCGCGCGCAATCGGGTTGGGCCGATAGCCGAGCTGGCGCGCGATGCGCGTCAGGCGCTGCTGCGTGCGCTCGCTCGTCAGCCCGGTTCCCGTCAACGCTCGCGAAGCGGTGCTGACCGAAACGCGGGCCGCCTGTGCCACATCTTTGAGCGTGACGCTCATCAAACCTGCCGATACACTGCAAACGATTGCAAAAAGCTAAGAGCTAATTCTGCACGGATCAAGCTCAAAGATTGGATGGTGTTGCCCAATGCAGAGCCAGTTATGCAATCGTTTGCATCGATCATGCGGATATTCCGTAGATGGCCACCGTCTCGCGTGCTCACCTGATCGCCCGGCAGTTTCCAAATGAAGATTTTTCGCGGCACCTACACCGTCATGGTCACCCCGTTCACGCCGGCAGGCGACGTCGATGTCGCGGCGTTGCGCGCCTTCGTCGATTGGCAGGTTGCCGAAGGTATTCATGGGCTGATTCCGCTCGGCTCGACCGGCGAATTCCTGTCGCTGGATGATGACGAGAAGGCGTTGGTGGCCGACGTCGTGATCAGCCAGGCTGCCGGGCGCGTGCCCGTGCTGATCGGCACCGGCGCTGAGGACACCCGCGAGGTGGTACGCCTCAGCCGCCGTGCCGAAAAACTGGGCGCCGACGGCGTCATGATCATTCCGCCGTTCTATTCGACGCCGACAGATGACGAGCTCGTCCATCACTACAAGACCGTGGCCGATGCGATCGCGCTGCCGATCATGGTCTACAACAATCCGGCGACCGCCAATGTCGATCTCAAGCCGCCGCTGGTGGCGCGCATCGCCGAGATCGACAACTGTCTCTATATCAAGGAGTCGACGCTGGAGGTGACGCGGGTGCGTGACATCATCCGCCTCTGCGGCGACAGGATGACGGTATTCGGCGGTATCCTCGGCTTCGAATCCTTCGTCGAAGGCGCGCAGGGATGGGTGGCGGTCGCCTCCAACGTCGTTCCGTCCGAGATGGCGCGCATCTTCAATCTCGTCGCCGACGAGGGGGCCATCACGCAGGCGCGCGAGCTCTATCTCAAATGTCTGCCGGTGATCGAATTCGTCGGAGGCCAAGCCTATGTCGCCGGCAGCAAGGCGCTGCTCGGCCATATGGGATTTGCGGTCGGCCATCCGCGTCCGCCGCGGCTGCCGCTACCGCCTGCGCAGGACGCCGCTGCCCGCGCCCTGGTCAAGACGTTCGATCTGGCGTGGCGCGGCGCGCCAGTTGCGGTTGCTTAAATTGGGTGTGACCAGATGAACCTGCTCGACGGCGTCAAGATCCTCAGCTTCAATCATTACCTCGCGGGGCCGCTCGCCGCCCAGACGCTCGCCGATCTCGGTGCCGACGTCATCGCGGTCGAGCCGATCGAGGGCGCGTTTCAACGCAACTGGGCGGTCGCCAATCACTTCGTCGCAGGCGACAGCGTCAATCATCTGGCGACGGGCCGTAACAAGCGCAGCCTTGCCGTCGATCTCAAGCATCCCGACGGCATCGCCGCGGTGAAGAAGCTGGTCGCGACCGCCGATGTCGTGATGGAGAACTTTCGGCCAGGCACCATGGCCAAGTTGGGGCTCGGCTACGATACGCTGAAAGCGATCAACCCCGGCCTGATCTACGCGGTCGCGACCGGGTTCGGATCTGAGGGTCCATACAAGGATCGGCCGGGCCAGGATCTCCTGCTCCAGGCGATGTCGGGTCTTGCGATGCGGACGGGACGCGCCGATGGCGAGCCGACGGCGGTCGGAGCGGTGATCGTCGATCAGCATGCCGCCTCGCTCTACGCCATGAGCATTCTGGCGGCACTGTTCGCGCGGACCAGGACCGGCAAGGGCCAGCTCGTCGAGGTCAACCTCTATCAGGCCGCGCTCGATCTCCAGGTTGAACCGCTGACCGCCTGGCTCAACGGTGCGCCGTCGCCGACATCGCGCGCTCCGGCCGGCATTGCTGCGTGGTTCAGCCCGGGGCCCTACGGCATTCACGCGACCACCGATGGCCATCTGGCGATCTCCATGGCATCGCCCAAGGCGCTCGCGGTGGCGCTCGGCAGCGACGAGCTGAAGCCGTTCGGCGATGCCGACAGCTTTTCGAAGCGCGAGGAAATCACCGGCATCGTCGCAGTGCGGCTGAAGCAAAAGCCGACGGCTGAATGGCTGCCCGTACTCGAAGCCGCACGGATCTGGCACGCGCCGGTGCAGGATTATCGCGATCTCGAGACCGATCCGCAGCTCAATCATCTCGGTGTGTTCAAGAGCGCCAAGAGTGCAGGGGGCGCACCCATCCGCATGGTCGCACATCCCGCGCGCTATGACGGCCAGACGCCGGAGGTTCGGTTGGTGCCGCAGCGGCTGGGCGCGCAGACGCGCGAGGTGCTCGGCGAGGTCGGCTACGGCGCGACCGACATTGACGCGATGATCGCCGGCAAGGCCGTGGGAGTGGCGCGATGATCGATTTTTCGCTGCCTGAGGAGACCCGCCTGCTGGTCGATACCGTCCGCCGCTTCGTCGAGACAGAGGTGCAACCCCTGGAAGATGAGGTCGAGCGAACCGCGACAGTGCCGGCAGATGCGCTGGCGATCACCAAGGCCAAGGCGCAGAAGTGCGGCCTCTACGCGATGAACATGCCGGCGGATGTCGGCGGCGGCGGACTGTCCTGCGTCGAGCATTGCCTTGTCGAGGAAGAGTTCGGCAAGACCTCCGACGCGCTGATCCGCCGCGTGTTCGGGCAAGTCTATCCGATGCTGATGGCCTGCAAGGGCGACCAGGTCGAGCGCTATCTGCGGCCGACGGTGAAGGGCGACAAGATCTGCGCCATGGCGATCACCGAGCCGGGCGCCGGCTCCGATGCCGCTTCGATCAGCACGACAGCGCACCTCGACGGCGACGAATGGGTGCTCAACGGCACCAAGCATTTCATCAGCGACGGCGACATCGCCGATTACGTGATCCTGATGGCGCTCACCGACAAGGGCAAGCGGGCGCGCGGCGGTATCACGCTGTTCCTGGTCGATCGCGGCACGGCGGGCTTCAAGGTCGCACGGACCCAGCCGATGATGGGCCATCGCGGCTATGGCCATGCCGAGCTAACCTTCGAGGACTGCCGTATTCCGAAAGCGGCCGTGCTCGGGGAGGTCGGGGGCGGCTTCAAGCTGATCATGCAGAGCGTGCTCCAGATTCGCCTGGCCCATATCGGTGCGCGCGCCGTCGGCATGGCGCAGCGCGCGCTCGAGATGATGCGCAAGCACGCCGGCGAGCGGCGCCAGTTCGGTCAGGCCATCGGCGACTTCCAGATGGTACAGAAGCTGATCGCTGACTCCGCCACAGAAATTTTCGGCGTCAAGATGATGGTGATGAACGCCGCCTGGGACATCGATCAGGGCCGGGACGCGCGCGACAAGGTCTCGATGATCAAGGTGGCGGCCTCCGAGATGCAAGGCCGTGTCGTCGACCGCGCCATCCAGGTGTTCGGTGGCATGGGTTTCAGCAAGGATCTGCCGCTGGAGCGCATGTATCGCGATGCGCGCGTCACCCGCATCTACGACGGTACCTCCGAGATCCACCGCATGCTGGTCGCGCGCAGCACCATCAAGAACGGCTTGCAGCTCTAGGGAACGGCCGATGTCTCACACACCTCTCAATCCCGGCGCGGCTTTCGCCTTCCGCAAGACCATGACGGTCGCCGAGCAGGCGATGTTCACCGGCATCAGCGGCAATCTCGGCGGTCTCTATGTCGATGCCGTCCGCGCCAAGAAGGCGGGCGCGGCCAACATGGTCGCCTTCGAGCTTGCGGTCGGCGGCCTCGCCACCACCTGCCTCAGTCAGCTCGGCGGACCGACGCGGCGGATCGGCAGCATCGCGCTGAACTTTGCCGCGCCCGTGATCGTCGGCGAGTCCGTCGAGGCGAAGGCCGAGATCGTCTCGGTCGCAGGCGACGAGGCAACCTGCCGGATCACCTGCACGCTGTCGCCCTCAGGTGTAACCGTGGTGGACGGCACCGCGACGCTCGTCCCCTTCGCCAAGGCCTGAGCCATGTACGAACCAAAGTCCTTCGACGATCTGAAGGTGAACGACAGGGTCAGCCTCAGCAAGACCATCACCGAGGCGGATGGCGCGCTCTACATCGCCGCCACCGGCGATTTTGGCCCGGTCCATGTCGACGAGATCTATGCCGGCGCGACGCGCTTCGGCCGAAGGCTGGCGCCGGGGATCATGGTCGCAGGTCTCTGCACCAGCGTCCTCACCAGCAAGCTGGTCGGCACCATCGGCGTCTCTGTCGAGGACCGGTTCTGGTTCACCGGCCCGGTGTTCTATGGCGACACGCTCACCTTCGACGTCTGGATCGCTGAGCAGCACGACGAGACCCGCACGATCATCTGGGAGGCGAGTGCTCGCAATGAGGGCGGCCTCGAGGTGCTGAAGGCGCGGGCGAGCTTGAAATTCCCACGGCGGAAACCGTCATGAGCAAGCCGATGACAAGGCCGGATCTGCGCGGCGTCACGGTCGCGACCGTGCTGCCCTTCAAGAGTGACATATCGATCGACTGGGACGGCTATGCCCGCGTGCTCGATTACTGCGCGCGTCCTGACGGAATTGCAGCGGTGTTCGTCAACGGACATGCCGGCGAGGGCGGTTCGCTCTCGGATGACGAGCGCCAGGCGGTGATCGAGCGGACGCGCCGGCATATCGGCGGCAAGCCGCTGCTGGCCGGCATCATCGCGCACTCGACTGCGGAAGCGATCCATCAGGCGCAGCTGGCCGAGGCCGCCGGTGCCGACTGCGCGGTGCTGTTTCCGCCGGCACCGCTTGGTGGCGGTGCATCGGCGACCTCGCGCGCGCCCGTAGCCTTCGTGCAGGCGGTCAGCTCCGCGATCGGGATTCCGGTGTCGATCTTCCAGTATCCGTTGGCGTCCGGCTTTGGCTACTCACCGGAAGCGCTGGCGAAGATTGCAGCGCTTGATAGCGTCATCGCGATCAAGGAGGGCAGTGACACTATCCTTGCCTATGACGAGAACCGTCGTGCGGTGAAGCAGGCTGATCCGTCCGTCGTGATGCTGCCGTCGAATTTCAACTGGTTCCTGCCGCAGCTGGCCCTCGGCGGCGACGGCATTCTGTCCGGTCTCGTCAGCCTTGCGCCGGACCTGTTTGCCGAACTATGGCAGGCTTCGCTCGCCGACGATCTCAGCGCGATGCGTGCCGTCAACGAGCGGCTCTATCCGATCGTCCGCGCGATCTACGGCCCTGCGCCGATCATGGACATGCACACGCGGATGAAGGTCGGACTGAAGGCACTCGGCCTGATCGGCAACGCCGATCCGCGGCCGCCATTGCTGCCGGTCCTGCCTGCGCTGTGCGACGCCATCGCGACGACCGTGGGTGCCGCGCGGGCGGCCGGCGACATTCGACTGGGATGAGGAGCGAGCCCGTGGCGGACGAAGCCTTCATCCATATCGTGCGGGTCGACATCGACCCCGAGCACGAGCCAGCGTTCAACGCCTGGTACGAGCAGAAACATTTTCCGGATCTGCTGACCTGTCCCGGCTGGCTGTCCGCGAAGCGTTTCGTCTCGGTTGGCGACGGGCCGAAATACGCGGCCATGTACGAGGTCGCGGGACGGTGGGCATTCGAAACGCCTGAGTTTTTGAAAGTGAAGGGATTCGGTCCATTCGAATCCCTGGTGAAGAATTTCATGCGCATCCAGCTCAAGCCGATGTCGGGACCGGCTTGAGGGATCGATGATGATGCAGCCTGCCGTGTCGAAAAGATCGGTTGGCGGCATCCAAGAAACGTTGAGGGGGAAAGCCGGGCGAGGAACTGCATCGGTCATTGGCGTCTTACCGGAGGTATAGAATGTTCTCGACACTGCTTCGCTTGAGTGCCGCTGTCGCACTCGTCTTCGTATCCAATGCAGCGCATGCCGCATGCACGCCCGCGATTTCCGACAGCGATCTGATCGCGCCCGGAAAATTGCAGCTCTCCATCAATCCCACCAATCCGCCGCAGCAATTCGTCGACAAGGACGGCCAGTTGCAGGGCCTCAACGTGGAACTCGCGGCCGAGCTCGGCAAGCGGTTGTGTCTTCCGGTCGAACTCGTCCGGATGGATTTTCCGGCGATGATCCCGGCCATGAACGCAGGCCGCATCGACGGCATCGACACCGGCATGTTCTGGACCGAGGAGCGTTCCAAGCTGATGTACATGGTGCCTTACGCCATTCAGGCCATTTCGGTCGTGGTTGCACCCGATAGCGGCACAAAAATTGCTACCGAAAAGGATCTGATCGGAAAAGCATCCGCCGTCGAGGTCAGCAGCTACCAGATGAACTGGCTCAAGAAGCTCAGCGATGCGAGCGTGGCGAAGGGAAGCGCAGCGGTCGAGATGCGCACGTTCCCCACCGCCACCAACGTCGTCAGCGCGCTCCTCGCCGGTCAGGTCGACAACGCGCTGCTCGTCGACAGCGTGGCGCGCGATCTCGTCGGCCGTGGTCGCGTGAAAGAAGTCCTGAGCGGGCTCGGCACGGCGCGGACCACGCTCGGCTTTCGCAACAAGATGGTGACCGATGCCGTCGTCAAGGCGCTGAACACGATGCGTGCCGACGGCAGCTACCAGGCGCTGTTCGACAAGTTCGGTCTCACCAGCATGCCGGCCGATCAGCCGCTGGCGATCGCCGGCCCCGGTCCGGCCTGAGATACGGAGACGAGCCGATGAGCCATTTCAGTCCGACGGCCGCCGTCAACTACTTCTTCAACTACTTCCTGATGAAGGGTGTGCTCGTCACCATCGGCTTGACAGTGGCCGCCGTCATCGGCGGATTGATCCTCGGCATGGGCATCGCGTTGATGCGCATGTCGTCCAATCCCGTGCTGTCTGGCTTCTCGCGTTTCTACATCTGGTTCTTCCGCGGTACGCCGCTCTTGATCCAGCTCGTGGTGATCTATAGCGGCTTGCCGCAGCTAGGGATCAAGTTCAGCGTGATCACCTGCGCGCTGGTTGGCCTGATCCTCAACGAAGCCGCCTATCTCGCCGAGATCGTGCGCAGCGGATTCATGGCGGTGTCGGCGGGTCAGCGCGAAGCGGCCTGGGCGCTCAGCCTGTCGCCCTGGACAACGTTCCGCCGCGTGACCCTGCCGCAGGCGTTCCGGCTTATGATCCCACCGCTCGGCAACTCCATCAACTCGCTGTTGAAGGCAACCTCGCTTGCCTCCGTCATCTCGGTCGAGGAGCTCATGCGCCGCAGCGACATGCTGATGCAGGAGCATTTCCAAATCCTCGAGGTCTATGCGGCGGCGACGGCGTACTATTTGATCCTCACCTCGGTCTGGGATGCGGTCCAGCGGCGGCTGGAGAAGCATTTTGGTCGGTCGAGCGCTGCGAAATCCCGGCGGGTCGCGGCGAGGGCGCCGGTTGCGCAAGCGAGCGTGGAGGCCCGCGCATGAGCGAGATGTCGACGAATACGGCCAGTGGAGCCGAAGGCGGAACAGCGCAACCGCAATTGCGCGAGGTGCCTGCGGTTCGCATGGAGGCCGTCTACAAGCACTATGGCGATTTCACCGCGCTGAACGAGGTCGACCTCAAGGTCGCCAAGGGCGAGAAGATCGTGGTCTGCGGTCCCTCCGGCTCGGGCAAGTCGACGCTCATTCGCTGCATCAACCACATCGAGAAGCACGACGAGGGCCTGATCTACGTCAACGGCACCGAGCTCGACCACCAGCGCAAGAACATCGATGCGGTCCGGCGCGACACCGGCATGGTATTCCAGAGTTTTAATCTGTTTCCGCACATGACGGTGCTGGAGAACTGCATCCTTGCGCCGATGACCGTGAGCGGCATGCCGGAGGCGGAGGCGAAGGATCTGGCCATGCATTTCCTCACCAAGGTCCGAATCCCGGACCAGGCTGAAAAATTTCCCGGGCAGCTCTCGGGTGGCCAGCAGCAGCGCGTTGCCATCGCCCGCGCGCTGTGCATGCGGCCGAAGATCATGCTGTTCGACGAGCCGACCTCGGCGCTCGACCCCGAGATGGTCAAGGAGGTGCTTGAGACCATGAAGAAGCTCGCAGAAGAGGGCATGACCATGCTGTGCGTGACCCACGAGATGGGCTTTGCGCGCGAGGTCGCCGATCGCATCGTGTTCATGAACGAGGGCAAGGTCGTCGAGCAGGCCGCGCCGGAGGAGTTCTTCAAACATCCGAAGTCCGAGCGGGCGCGGACGTTCCTCGACCAGATCATTCACTAGGCGGCGTGTTGGCGGTGTTCGGCGAGATAGCGCAATCATTCGGCGATCGCCTGCGCGGCATCCAGGCCGCCACGATCGTGCCGATGACGCGGGGTTTCGAGGTCGATGAGCCGACGCTGGCCGCGCATCTCGCCTCGGTCAGCTCAGTACCCGGCATCAACGGCCTCCTCGTCAACGGCCACGCCGGTGAGAATTTTGTGCTGTCGCTCGACGAGAAGCGGCGCGTGGTGGAGCTGGCGCGCAAGCACGCCCCGAAGCGCTGCCTGATCGTCTCCGGCGTCAATCACGAATCGAGTCTCGAGGCCGCGCGCGAAGCAGCCGTGCTGGAGCAGGCGGGCGCGGATGGGCTGCTGGTATTTCCTCCCAACAGCTGGGCGCTGGCTCACGCTGACGACTGCGTCATCGAGCATCACCGTCGCGTCCGCGATGCGACGACATCACCTTTGATGCTCTATGCGGCGCCGGTCGGCGCCGGTGCCATGGCCTATCCACCCCCGCTGCTGGAACAGCTCGTTGCCGACCGTCGCTTCGTCGCGCTGAAGGAGGGCAGCTGGGAGGTCGCAGCCTACGAACAGAATCTCAGACTGATCCGGAAACTGCGTCCGGAATTCGTTGTGCTTGGGTCCGGAGACGAACACCTCATGACGAGCTACCTGGTCGGCTCGGCCGGTAGCCAGGTCAGCCTCGCCTGCTTGGTGCCGGAGCTCGTGGTCAGTCTCTGGAATGCGGCGGAAGCCGGCGATTGGGAGCGGGCGCGCGCCATGCACGCCAAGCTCTATCCACTCGCCGCCGCGATCTACCGCGATGCGCCCGGAGGACGGGCAACGGCGCGGCTCAAGGCCTGCCTGAAGCTGCTCGGGAGGCTGTCGTGCGACGCGGTGCGGCCGCCGCAGCCGCCGGTGACGTCGGCCGAGCTTCATGTGCTCGAGCTGGCCTTGCGGACCGCCGGGCAGGGATGACGCCGCATGGCGGTACCGTCCAGGTCTGGACGGACGGTTTCGCAAAGTGCGGTCGCCGCCCGCAGTGATCTGGCGCTTGCTGAGGAAAGCCGCAGGTTTTATCATCAAGTTCGATGCGGCTGATCGGATGTCTCGGTGATCGCACGGCGAGGAGATATCGCCTACGGTCGTGCACGGCGGCGGAACAGATGGCGTCGCAGCGTCCAGGGCGGGATCCTTCGCCGCCTCTTACGAGGCCAGTACGAGGCTTGCCATCATCAGGCCGATGGCCGCGATCCAACCTCCAAGAGCACGAACGGCGATCGCTCGCCAGGACGTCACGCTGCCTGTCGTTCGCCTGAATGCGGCGGTCAGAGCCATTGTCAGCGTGATGGCTCCGTAGCCCACACAGCCCAATCCCGCCCCAAACAGCAGCCGATCGGTTTCGGGCCCAAGCTCGGCGCCGTTTGCGGCGCCTCGTGTTACAGCGACTGCGAAGGCTATTGCGCAGAGAACTATCGTGGGAACTTGCACGGCCGCCGCGAGCAGCATGCCTATCGCCAGCATCATTGTCGCGTTCGCGAGCTGAGCGGAAACCGCGCCGAATACGGGCCCAAGAGCCAAGCCGACCAGCAGTCCAAGCGGAAATACCGGGATGAGCCAGCGCCCTTTGGAGGCTCCGAGCGTACCTGCCAGCACGCCGGTCGCGATCCAGAGCACGACATCCTGAAGATCGGTGAGGGGATGCGATGCCCCCATATAGAAATCGCCGAGGCGGGCCGCGACGATATGCGCCTCGGCCGCGTTCGTGCCCGTCAGCAGTGCCGCTACCGCCATCAAACCCCGTACGGATTTAAGTCTCATGCGACGGCTCCGAGGCCTTGCGCGAGGAAGTAACAGCCGATTCCTGCGATACCGGCCCCAAGTCCCTGAATGATGCGCTCACCGGCGGGCCAGCGCGTCAACGCGCCGATCGCGATGCCGAACAGGTGCAGGAGGCCGGTGGCGGTGACGAAGCCGACGCCGTAGGCCAGGGCGTTCGCCGCGCGCGGAAGCTCGGCTCCATGCGCATGACCGTGAAAGATCGCGAAGACCGCGACGACGGAGGCGGCAGCAGGAAAGGGCAGGCGCAGCCGGGCCGCAACGGCGAGTCCCAGGATCACGGCCGAGACGGCAATCATCACCTCCGGCACCGGAAGCGGAACATGCAGCACGCCTAGAACTCCGCCGACCGCCATGACCAGCGGAAAGGTGATCGGCAGAATCCAGATTGCTGGGGCTCCAAGCTGCGCGCCCCAGATCCCGACGGCCACCATTGCGATCAAATGGTCTATGCCGGTGACCGGATGGAGCAGGCCGCTGACTAGGCCGCCCGCCACGCCAGCCTGCTCGTGCGCGAGAGCCGGCTGCGTCAGCGCGAACGAAACGATCGCGGTCGTGAGAACTCGGGGAATGTGCAACGACATTGTGTGCGACTCTCGCTTAGATCGCGGCGAACACGCGCGCCAGACGGCCGAAGAACCAGAACATCGACACCGCCCCGATGAGATAGGCCGGAACGGCCTCGCCCCAGCGCGGCACGACGGCATCAAGCCGTCGGTGCGCCCAGATCAATGCGAGCACGAGCAGCACGAAGGCAAGCTGCCCGATCTCCACGCCGACGTTGAAGAACAGCAGAGCTGCGGGAAGGAGCCGGCGTTCGAGCCCAAGTCCCGCCAGCGCACTCGCGAAGCCGATGCCGTGAACCAGCCCGAAGCTGCACGCCACGATCCAGGGATAGCGGGCGGTGAGTCCGATCTCGCCGCGCTGCTGCTTGACGATCTCCACCGCGACGAACGCGATGCTCAATGCGATGCAGGCGTTGAGTGGCCGTTCCGGCACGCCAATCAGGCCGAAAGCTGCTGCGGCTAGCGAGGCGCTGTGTCCGATCGTGAAGGCCGTGATCGTCTTCACCAGACGCCAGCCGCCGCCGACGATCCAGATCAGGCCCAGCACGAACAGCAAATGGTCGGCGCCGAGCAGAATGTGGTCGATTCCGTAGTTCACATAGGTCTTTGCCAGTTCGATCCAGGCCTCGAGCGTCGGGGCGCCGGTACCAAGGACCGAGACGACGGGATTGGCGGTCGAGATCGTGTAGCTGCGCGGCTCGCCCTCGATCGGGATCAGCTTGATCAGGACGATCGACATGTTGGAGCCGAGATTGGAGATGGTGATCGGACCGACCAGCCCCTTCTGGCCGCAGTTCATCTCGGGCAGGCGGAGAAAGCAGTGGGAGGGTACCCGCAGATCCACCCGCGCAGCACCGATCGAGGGCTCGATGCTCCAGCGGCCGACAAATGCGCCGGGACGGACCTCGCGGAATTCCAGCACGCCCATCGCCGCTTCATGCGCACTGAGCGCCGAAGGCCGGATGAGCGCGGCGAGCACCAAGGTCAGCAGCGCCAACCGCAGATACTGGGTCGCCCTCACGGCTCGTACCGCACTTGATAGGATGCCTTGAGCCGCTTGACCGCTTCCCAGGCCAATTTGCGGGTCTCCTCCGTGTGCCAGATCCTGGCGGCCTCATCCCGAACCTTGTCGAGGCTGGCAAGGTTTCCCGGCCGACGGGAATCCAGCCGGGCAACATGCCAGCCGTCCTTGGATTGCAGCAGTCTCCATTCCCCTTCCGGCATCGTCAGCAGTCGGTCGCGGAAATCTTCGCCGAACGACGCCGCGAGACTCGCGACCGGCCGCGCGAGGATGGCGCGGGTGAGATTCTGCAGCTCCTCGGACTCGTGCTGCTGGACGATGTCCTCGAGTTGGCGCTGTGCCGTGGCCTGGTCCGTCGGCGGGGTTATATAGAAAGAAACGCGCTCCGGCTCGTCGAAGCGGACGTGATTTTCCGCAAACCACGCTTGCAGCTGCTCGTCCGAGGGCCGCGGGACACGGATCTGGTCGAAGATCAGCAATTGCATCTTGTAGGCAATCCGATCGCGGATCGTCTCGTCGCCGCGGTCCACGCCGAGCGTCTTGCCTTCGCGGTAGAGGATCTCGCTCGCGACCCAGCTGTCGATCATCTTCTGGAGCTGGTCGCTGGACGGGGCGCGTTCCTTGTCCTCGTCGAAATTGTCGATGAAGGACTGGCGCATCGCCTTGGTGACCGTGATGACCTTTTCGTCCTTGGCGGGCGGATGCAGCAAGGCGTCGATGCCGAAGATGATCGCTCCGAGGAAGGTGAAGTGCAGCAAGGGCTCGCGAGCAAGCCGCGCAAGCATCGAGACAAAGGAACGCGAAGGTTCCGTTGCGCCACGGCCGACACCGGCGTCCGGATCCGAACCTCCAGTGCGCGATGTCGGAAGGGACTGCACTTCAACTGGTGTTGCCGACATTGACATATGGTTGTCACAAATTCTCGATGCACGCGCCGCCGCGCTTTATGCGGCAGAGCACGTCATCTGTCATCTGCAATCGCTGAGGCGACGCGGAAAAAATGCACTTGAACAACGCAAGCGGCAAGCTGCCCAACGGACAACGGGACTTGCGAGGGCCAAAAATAAATCCTTCACGAAGCTGTATCGTAACTCTGGTCCATTGTCGGAGCTGCAGGGAGTCCCCTCACGATTGGGCCGGATAGTCCTATTCCCGGGGGCTCCGCTGCGTACTGCGACATTTGACCTGAATGAGGGGCGATAGATGTTTCCATCTGGCAAGACGATCCTGTTGACTGCCGCATCGGCATCCCTGGCGCTGACTCAGAGCGCTGCAGCCGAGGAGTTCAATCGCGGCGAGCGCCGCGGCAATCCTTATGTCGCCGGTGACATGCACAATCACAACACCTGCACGGATGGTTCGGTCGCCGCCGGCTACACGATCGATCGCGCGGTCGGGCGCGGTACCGCGTCCGCCGGCGGCAACAATTTCGACCTCGACTGGTTCACGCTCGGCAACCACGGCGGTTCCGGCAATCGCGACTGCCGCTTCAGCGACACCAGCGCCAAACTTCCAGGACAAACGACGACGACCTGGAGCCAGACGCTCGGCCAGACCATCGACGGGATCACGATCTCCAGCCTGAAGGGTACCCCGAACGGCAGCGGCACCGGCGCCACGATGTGGCGCTGGCAGTCGATCCGCGAGGTCGAGTATCCGATCATCGTCAATCGCACCGCCACGTACGACAAGGTGCTGATCGAAGGTCTCGAATGGATCGCGCCCGGCCATGAGCATGTCGACGTCGCCGTGATCACCGGGCAGCACCCGATGCACCCGAGGAAGGGGCCCGGCAACGCGGACAAGATGGCGGAGTTCGAATACCGCTTCGATCGCGCCGACACCGATGCAATCGGCCCCGTCATCGATGCCGGCGGCAATCAGCTCTGGCCGGGCAAAGACAACGTCAACAACACCGGCACGGCGGGCCACCAGAAAGCGCTCTCGGGCATCAAATGGTTGCAGACCAACTATCCGCTGCAATCCTATGTCATCCCCACCCATACCGAACGCCAGGGGCCGTTCAGCACGACCGCCAACAAGGGCTACAACATCGAGCACTTCCGCGACTTCAACAATGCGGGGCCGACGGTCGCGTTCGGCATCGAATCGCCCGGTCACTTTGCCGAGGGCGGTGTCAATGGCGGCTCCGGTTCTTACGGCACAAACGCCGTCGGTGGGGGCACTTACGGCATGAGCGGCATCTATACCGCGAAGGTCGGCGGCCTGTGGGACGGTCTGCTTGGCGAAGGCCGCAACTTCTTCGTGTATGTAAGCTCCGATTGGCACAGCCGCGGTGCAGGTGGTGCGCGTGACTCCTTCACGACGGCCGACTTCATTCCCGGCGAGTACACCAAGTTGTATGTTCCGAATGCCGGGCGGTTCTCATCGCAGCACGTCATCGACGGCATGCGTTCGGGCAACTCATACTCGGTCAACGCGGACCTGATCGGTCCCGATATGGTGTTCCGCGCCAAGGCGCGCGGCGACGACTGGAAGACCATGGGCGAGACGTTGGTCGTGAGGCCCGGTGAAAAGATCACGGTCGAGATGGAGTTGACCGTTCCGAACGAGAACAACAGCCCCTACAGCTTCGACAACCCGCTGCTGTTGCCGGTGGGAATCAAGCAGCCGCTGAACAAGCCGTCGCTCGACCACGTCGATCTGATCACCGGCCAGATCACCGGCGTCGTTGCGCCTGACGGCCCCAACTACGCGGTGGCGAATGCCGCGGGCACGGCGGGCGCGGCGATCGTGTACAATCCCTCCGCCACCATCGCTCGGCAGATCCCCGCGACGCAGATGAAGCGTGAGCATAGGGGAGACCGTGACGGCGTGCGCTTGCGGTTCACGACGACGTTTACCGCGGGCACCAAGCCGTTCTACATCCGTGCGCGCGGAACAAACATTCCGAATGGGACTCCCAACGTCTCCGATACCGCCGGAAATCCGCTGCTCGATGCCAACAACGCCCAGGTCAGTTGTACCGATCCGGCGTGCCCGGCGCATCTGGAGACGGTGAATGGCGCCAAGAAGGTCACCCACGACGTTCAGGCCTATTCGAACGTCTGGTTCTACGCCAACCCGATCTTCGTCAGGCCGGAAGGCTCGCCGAGGCTCCTGGTCGAGACCAACGCCGAACTGGCGCGACGGCTCGGACAGAGGGCTGACAACGATCACGATCACGATCACGGCCACGAGGGCCATCATCACGACCATCATTGACGTAACGTGAGGCCATCCGGCGGGACGCATCGTGCGATGTGTCCCGCCGTGCCCGTTTGGAAATGATTGATCCCGCCAACACGCCCTCGATGTACCTGTTTCGCATCACCATCTGCGCGCTGGGTCTCTTCGCTAGCTTCGGCTGCGGTGTGGCCGCACCTGGTGCCGCCGTGCCCGCCGCGGATGAACCCACACAGGAAGAGTGCAACGCCGCGGTCGCGGCGGCGCGCACATTGGCGGCCGATTTGCCGCCCGACCATCTCTCCCGCTACTTTGCCGAGAGACACTTGCACCAGGCCCTGGTTGAAGCCGGCAACGGAGAGTTCGACGAATGTCTGGAGATGGCTGCGCGTGCTTCCGACGAGGTGCGCGAACGGCGCCACGAGCTGCGGCCAGGCGAGAAGCTGAAGGTGCTCGGCCCCGACGACTAGTTGGGCCTCGAGCCGAGCTCCCTCGCGCTGTCATCGCAACGTCATCTTTGCCCGCGCATTGTTGGCGCGCGTTTCAACAACAGGTAGACGTTGCGACATGGATCAGATCGAGCCGCTTTTCCCGATACCCCTGCTGCGCTCGCCCGGGCTGCTTCCGCCCTCGCTGAACGAAGCCGCCGTGGCCGCGATCCGGGACACCCGCGTCGAAGGCAATCTGCGCTCGGGCCAACTGTTCCACACGGAGGTTGCCGATCCCCGTGATAACGAGCTGTTCCGGCACATCGCCGAACTTGCCGTCCCGAAGCTGGTTGATTTCGGCGTCCTCCTGTTCGGCGAAAAGCTGCGCTGGACCGTCAAGGAGATGTGGACCAACATGCTCGAGACCGGCGGCAACCAGACACTGCATTCCCATGCCAACAGTTTCGTCTCGGGAATTCTTTATCTGACGCCCTCGCATCCGGCCTGCAAGACGGTCTTCGTGCGGCCGCCCGGCGGCTTTGACTTTTCCTTCCGCCACCACACGCGAAGCGCCGCCATCGGGCCCTTCAATGCGGGCAAGTACGTCCTGCCGGAGGCCGAGCCCGGCGATCTCGTGCTCTTTCCAAGCTACCTTTACCACGAGGTGCCGAGGAATCAGGGCGAGCAGAGGATCACCATCGCCTTCAACGCCATTCCCGATCATCTCGACTGCTGGGGCTACCGCGTCAACTTTGCGCCCTGAGCGCGACGGACCGATCGCTATCTATCGCTCTCCGAACTCGCGTAGCAGAAGCTCCCGTGCCTCCCGGCGCGACGGCGCAGCCTGATCGATCCGGCGCAGCAGGCGCGCGGCCGCAGCCCGGTCTGAAACGGTCAAGGATTTCGCCATGCCCATCAGCGGTCCGTAGGCCGGATCGAATTCCGAGCTCAGTCGAAGCGCATCGATGAGGCCGGGCGAAGCCGCTTCGATCAAGGCGGCGCCGCGCGGATCGCCGGGCAGAGACGCGCCGGCTTCGAGAAAGCGGTTGCGCGCGCGCCAGTAGGCGTCGAGGCGCCCGCGCAACGCATCGTGCTCGGTTCCGCCGGTCAGGAGTTCATTCGGATCCGGTCGAATGTCTTTCGTGACGGCAAGCAGAAGCGACCAGGTTGTTGCACTGAGCGCACGGACATTTCGCCGGGCATCGAAGGTCACAAACGGATAATCATCCGTGTTGCGCGGTCCTTGACCTGCGAATGCGGAAAGGCTGCGCGGGCCTCCGAGGTATTGGCCGAGCAGATCGATCGGTGCCTCGAATCCCTGCGGTCGTATGACCGGCGCGGTCGCCGGATCGCGCAGCCGGGCAGCGAGCGCATCGGTATCGAGATGGCCGCCATCCCGGGTTCCGATGAGCGCGAGCATCGGCGTGCGGACGCTGTAGTGATTGAGCCAGGCCGAGCCGTCGGGATAGACGTCGAGAAAGCCACGGATGATGGCGCGCAGGGAGGGCAGATCGAGCTGGTACAGCGGCAGCCATTGGCAGAAAATCCCTCCCGGCGCCAGCCTGCGTTTCACAGCCGCGAAATGCTCCACCGTATAGAGCGCGCCACTGCCGTCGAGCGCGGGATGAAACAGGTCGGCGACGATCACGTCGTGCCAGCCAGTATCCGCAGCGACGTAACGGCGGGCGTCCGCGATGGTCACGCGCGGCGCCGAAGCCGGCGGCGGATTGACGAACCACGGCAGCAGGTCCACCACCTCCCGGGAGAGTTCGACGCCGCGCACGCTGACGCCGGGCATCTGCGTGCCGCCCACCATCGTGGCGCCCGTACCGATGCCGAGGAACAAAGCCCGATGCGGAGCCTCGTGAAGCAACAGCGGCAGCATCGCCTGACGGTAGTCAGATCGCGTCGAACTCGTCCCGCCCATGCGGAAGTGGCCGTTGACTTCGAGGTAGCGCGTGCCCGCGGCGTCGTCGACCACGCTGGCCGTCGCCATCGGCCCTTCGCTGACAGCGAGCAGCGCGCCGCCTGGCGGCACGCGCGTCAATGATGGCGCGGGATTAAGCCACAGGACGAGCGCAGAGATCGCCGGTGCGGTGGACCACAGCAACGCCGATCGGCTCGGCGGCAGCAGCAGCAGATAGCCCAGCGCAACGGGAAGCAGCGCCGTCCATGCGCCAAAAGCCGGAATCAGGAATTGTGCCGCCACCAGCGGCGCGATGCAGGCGCCGAGACTGTTGATGCCGACCGCCGATCCGACGGAGCCGCGCCGATCGCTCACCCGCTGCGCCAGCAGGCCGAACAATGCCCCCATCGCGGTCGCGGGGACCAGGAACAGCGATATCGCCACGGCCAGTTCCCCGAAGACATCCGCACGCGATGCGATCTCGACCAGGCGGCCGGCATAGGGCGCAAGCGCGGCCGTCGTGATGCAGGCGAACGCCGTTGCGGCGAGCAGGCCGCGGAGATTTCCATCATTCGCATCTCGCCCGGTCTGCTGCCAGAGCAAGCCCCCCGCCGCGGTGCCGAGCAGATACGCAGCCAGTAATCCGGCGAACGTGTAGACAGTGTCTTCCATCACCTGCGCGGCGAGCCGGACCACGAGGACCTCGAATGCGATTCCGAACAGTCCGGTGGCAAACAAGGTGATCGTGAGCCGCAGGTCTCGTATTTGTCGCAGTCGCTGGTCCCCGGCACCGGCTTTGTCCATCGCCGATCCGAGCGCAAGCGCGCCCAGGGCGCAGAATACATTGACCCCCGCGAGACAGAGCAGCGTTCCCGAAAATCCCAGCGCCGGGATCAGGAGGAATGTGGAGGCGAGCGTGCCCACCAGAGCCCCAGCGGTATTTGCCCCGTATACACCGGCCGTGACGCGCGCGTTGCCGCGCGCTTGCCGCGTCATCCGTTCCAGGGCGGCCAGGGTTCCGCCCATGGCCACCGTCGCCGGAAGCAGCACGAGAGTTGGCAGCGCCAGACTGCCGGCCCAGAGCAGGGCAGGGGACGGTTCGGTGCCGAGCAGCGGAGACAACGCGCGGCCGGCGGCGGGAAGAAGCCAGACGCTGATCAGACCCCAGGCGGCAATGACGGCTTCCAGGATCGCATAGACGGCCCAAGGCGATTTCGAACGGCGGATCAGCCCGTCAAGTGCGAACGCACCCAGAGCCAGGCCGCCGAAGAACCCGGCAATGACGCCGAGCACCGCCATCATCTCGGTGCCCAGCGCAAGGCTCAACTGGCGCGTCCACACGATCTCGTAGCCCAGGCCCGCAAACCCCGACGCCGTCACGACCGGGATCAGCGCCCAACGGTGGCTCGCAGCCTGACGGCCGCGGGCCGATGCGGGTTCGTCCTGCACCGCGTGCGCGAACCGGTCTCCCGAAGCGATCACGGTGCTGTCCGGCTTAGGTTGCATTCCCTCACTCCTGCCGCGAGCGTGCCTCGCCGTTCGGGTTGGGCTGGGCGCGTTCTCGGCAGACAGAAGCATCCGCTTCATGTCAGATTTTTTCAGGATTTGTGACGTTTGATCGGGGCCAGTTGTTTTCGCGCCGATCGGAGTGGATCTCGATGCGCAAGTCCGGCGCGATCAGAATCTTGCCGCCACCGTTAGCCGCACCGCGAGTGGCTCGGCCGGATGAACGTGACGATCAGCGACACCGCCGATCGGCTCTCCCGGCAGGCGCGACAGATAGTAATATTCGATCTGGTTGGTCTGGGAGTTGAAGAGATTGAGCACGTCGAGTTGCACCCGCAGGCCATTGTCGAACCTGTAGCCGGCGCGTGCATTGAAGATCAGCGACGACCGCGAACGGACGCTGTCATCCTCGATCAGGGGACGCGGGCCAAAATAACGGGCCTTTAGCGCGCCGAACCAGCCGGTGTCGCCGCCGAGTGTGATCGCACTGCTAGCCACCCACGCCGGCGCGCCGGGGATGCGGGCCCCCGCGGGATCGAAATCGGTGAAGCGGGCGTGGGTCTGGGCCACATCGAGATCGACCGTCATCCACGGCAACGGCTTGTACTGGTTCGTCCACTCAATGCCGACGCGGCGGCTCGGCCGGCTCGGCTCTGTGGTGCCGGCATCCCCGACGAACAACAGCTCCGAGTCGAAGTCGAGCACGAACACCGCCAGCGAGCTGGTGAGATCGTTGATCAGCCTCGTGCGAATGCCGAGTTCGGCGCCGCGAGAACGCACGAGAAGTGGTACGCGGTCGAGCGGGGTCACCTTGTCGCTCGGATCGACGGTAATCGTCGCGCCGCGGATATCGTTGCTGTGCAGGCCGTAGCCGGCATTGCCGTAGAACTCGGTCTTGTACCAGGGACCGAGCACCAGACCGGCCTTCGGGCTCGCCATCGAAGCCTGTGCGTTGCCCGAATTCTCCGGCGTATCGCCGAAGACGTGTCCGGCGAAGAAATCCTCGCGAATGCCGACCGTGGTGCGCAGCCAGTCGGTCCAGCGCGTGGTCGTGTCGGTCCAGAGACCGACATTGCCCTCCTGCACGCGGTCGTCGCGCACGGTCGAGAGCCATGTGCGCTGCCCGGTCTTGAACAGGCCGACGTGGATATCGTCATAGCGGCTCTGCACGCCGACGCGGGTCTGCGATGCGAGGCCGGCGAAGCGCCAGTCGAACGTGTGCCGGGCATCGAAGCCGCCGAGAGTACGCCCGTCGAGCTGGCTGAACTGGTCGCCATTGATGGGGCTGTCGAGAAAGTAGGTGAAATTGTTGAACAGCCGCAGGTCGGAGCGCAGGACATAGGCACTCACATTGGTCTGTCCGTAGCCGCTCGACTGCGCCCAATTGCTCGACAGGCTGAAACGGCTGGAGGTGCCGCCATCGGTCGGATCGAGCGTGCCGAGACGGTTGACCAGGCCATGGTCGATCGCGCGTTGCGGCACCTGGTCGGTCGAGTCCCAACCGTTGGAATAGGCCATCGCTGTCAGCGTCAGGCCGTCGGTCGCGGTGCCTTGGCTGTAGCGCACGACGCCGTTCAGCTTGCGGACATCGTCCGGCACGCCCCACGGTCCGTCATATTTGGCCGCCTCGATCGCCGTCAGCAGCGTGCCATCGCCAACGCGGGTCGATCCCGCCGCCAATGCGCGGCGATAGCCGAAACTGCCGAAGGTCATCTCCGCGATGTTGTGCGGCAGCTTGTTGACATAGTCGATCGCCACGGCACCGGCGGATGCGAAGTCACCCTGGTCGGCGAAATACGGTCCCTTGCGGACGCTGACCGACTTGATCAACTCGGGGATCAGCAAATTGATGTCCGCGTAGCCTTGCCCATGCCCATGGGTCGGCATGTTGACGGGCATGCCGTCGATGCTGATCGCAAGATCCGTGCCGTGATCGAGATTGAAGCCGCGCAGAAAGTACTGGTTGGCCTTGCCCTCGCCGGAGTGCTGCGTGACGATCAGGCCCGGCACCACTTCCAGCGCCTCGCCGGGCCGCGAGAACGGAATCGCGTTCACCTCCGCGCCGCTGATGCGAGTTGTGCTTGCGGCGGTGGGTTGCGAGGCGGATGACCCGGCGGGCGCCGCGCCGGCCGCACCGGCGCCCTCGGTCGGGCTGACCACGCGAGCGGCAACCTGATCGTGCAGGCCACGGTCTTTCGGCGGTCTTCTGCGGGGGTGCCGTTTGGAGGGCTGATTGTCCGCCGCTGCAATGGTGATCGGCGGAAGCTCGGCGGGCGCGGCCGCTCTGCTCTCGTGGGCCGGGGCCGGGAACGTGCAAAGGGCGGACGATAAGGCAGCGGAAAACACCCGCAACAAGACCCTACGCACCACGAAGTCTCCGCACGACAGCCACTGCAGTTCAACAACAAAGCCGCACTATGGCAGTCAAGTATGACGATCGCGAAACAATATCATACTAGCCTCCCGGTGGCCATTGTGAATGGCGAATAGATGCAATCACCGCGCCGATGCAATCACCGCGCCGCATTGCCGAGGGCTCAGATGGCAAGATTCATCTGCGCGCTGTTGCAGGCGGAATAGTCCGTTGAAACATCGTCAACGCGGTCGCCGCTTCGCACAGGTGTCACATGGGTGACCGATAAGGCTGCTTCCCTCGGCGATCTGACGCCTGACAAGCGCTACTTGTCTTGCGTGCGCAGGCCGTCAGCTTTTCATAACTGAGAATGTTGCGCTGCTGGCAATTGGCTGATGATGAGGGACCTGAGAGCACATCGGGCGATATGGCGGATCTCGGCATGGCTCGCGCCCATGCTCGCCGTTTCCGCCCCGACTTTTGCGCTGCCGGCGGATTTCTCGAGTGTCGACGCACCAACTTTCGTCGTGCTGGCGCCCGACCGCCCACTTCTGGAGATTCCGGCAACGTCGGCACCGGCAGTCAGTCCGGCGGTGCCATCGCCGTCTCCCGTGAAACGGGAGGCGATGCGAGGCAATCCGCTCTGGGCGGTTCCGCTCTCAACACTATCGGAGACGGGCGATCGACCGATCTTTTCGGCCTCGCGGCGGCCGCCGCCACCCGTAGTTTTGGCGTCTGCAGCGAACGCAGCACCGTCGCCGCCGCCAAGCCCCGTGCAGCCGGAGTTGCGGCTGGTGTTGGTCGGAACCGTGATCGGCGGTAATCAGAGTATCGGGATCTTTTTCGACGAGAACAGCAAGGCTACGCTGCGTCTGAAGCTCGACGCCGATTATCAGGGCTGGCGACTTCGTTCGGTGCATCGCCGGGAGGTGATCATGGCGCGCGGTGAGCTGACGGAGACGTTGGCGCTCACGAAATCAGGCGAAGCTTCGCCCGCGACAGGAACGGCGGTTGCGGAAAGTGCGGTGAGGCGAGGCAGCTCGCATACCGCTCAGTACGACTGATTGGGCACTGACGGCTACCGAAGCTAATTCATCGCGACCATTTTGGACCGTGGTGTCGATGTGGTCGTCGCAAGGACGGCCTCGGTGTGCTGGAACGGCTCAACGGGCTGACCACGGTTAAGGGAATGCCGTGGAAGGCGCGCTTTCCTGCGTTCACTGATATCAAGCAGGAAGATGACTGCGCGCGCGCTTACTGAGATGGTGGCGGCGCCGCGTGGTCCATGGCAGGATCTGCAACATGACCGACAGCTTCACCATCCGTTCGATTGAGGCGTTCTGCTACCGCTATCCGTTGGCGACGCCGGTGGTGACGTCGTTCGGCAAGATGCTCGACCGTCCGGCCGTCTTCGTTCGCGCTGTCGACGAAGACGGCGTCGCGGGATGGGGTGAAGCCTGGTCCAACTTTCCAGCGCCAGGTGCGGAGCATCGCACTCGGCTCGTCAATGAGGTGCTCGCGCCCGGCCTCGTCGGGCGCAAGTTCGACAGTCCCGCTGAGGCCTTCGAGGCGCTGACCAAGGGCACCGAGGTGCTGGCGCTTCAATGCGGCGAGCCCGGTCCGTTTGCGCAGGCGATCTCGGGCATCGATCTTGCGCTGTGGGATCTTTTCGCGCGACGTCGGAAGTTGCCGTTGTGGCGGCTGCTTGGCGGGCAGTCGCGCACGATCAAGGTCTATGCCAGCGGCATCAATCCCGGCGGCGCCGCGCAGACGGCCGAAGCCGCGCTCAAGCGGGGCCATCGCGCGCTGAAGCTCAAGGTCGGCTTCGGCGCCGAGACCGATGTTGCCAATCTCGCCGCGCTGCGCGGCATCGTCGGCGCCGGCATGCTCGCCGCCGATGCCAATCAAGGCTGGTCGGTCGCGCAGGCACTGGACATGCTGCCGCGGCTGGCCGCGTTCGATCTGCGCTGGCTGGAGGAGCCGATCCGCGCCGACCGGCCGCGCGAGGAATGGCGCAGTCTGCGCGCGAGCGCGAAGATGCCGATTGCCGCGGGCGAGAACATTTCGAGCGTCGAGGGATTCAGGAAAGTCCTCGCTGAGGACGTGCTCGGCGTGGTTCAGCCCGATATCGCCAAATGGGGCGGGCTGAGCGAATGCGCTGGCCTTGCGCGCGACATTCGGCAGTCAGGCAAGACGT
Organism: Bradyrhizobium cosmicum; assembly: GCF_032290525.1. Taxonomy (GTDB): domain Bacteria; phylum Pseudomonadota; class Alphaproteobacteria; order Rhizobiales; family Xanthobacteraceae; genus Bradyrhizobium; species Bradyrhizobium cosmicum_A. Next base: position 327,914 of record NZ_JASXTA010000001.1, read on the forward strand.
TCTGCCCACATTATCTCGGCGGCGGAATCGGGCTGCTTGCCTCGGCGCATCTTCTGGCCGGTATCGGTGGTAATGGGTGGGTGGAGGTTGATATCAATGACAACCCGTTGCGCGATCTGTTTTGTGGCCCGATGCTCAATGTCAAGGAAGGCGCCGTGCAACTGGGCGAAGACCCCGGGCTCGGGATAGCACCCGATCTTCTCTCAATCGAGCGCTATCGCAGCATCTAGACCGGCGAGGGAAGCCTATTGGCCTCCGGGCACAAATGGCCCGCAGTTGAGTGGCCTCGATCTCTTTGGCCATGGCTCGCTCAACAGAGTTTGCCTATCGCGACGTCTCCAATCATTGCTCAAAATGATGTCGATGCTGTTGCCTGTCCTAGAAGCGCGCTGGACGCAGAGGGGAGGCGACATTCCGCGAGGCCTCTCACTGCGTGGCTCCGAGGACTTCGGACCTTTTTGGCTCCCGTCCGAAGGCCGGTAGCGCGCCTCGGCGGCGTCGGCTCGGACTATGCATCCTGATCGTCGTTGCGGACGGATTGTCTGCCAGCGCGATCGAAACAAAACGCCGTGCCGCTGGCGCCGGCCATCGTCGCGCAGTTTTTGGTACGGCAGCTCTCCATGGCTCCCCTTGTTCTGGCATCGCAGGCGCGGGTCGCGCTCGGCGATCCCATCGCGGAGGTCGTGGGCGCGCGGATCTCCATCATGATCGTTGGGGAGCGGCCCGGCTTTCGGCGGCCGACAGCGTCGGAGTGTATGTGACCTGCTCGCCGCGGCCGGGCACGCCCGATTCAAGAAGGAATTGCATATCCAACATCCGCGCTGGCGGACTTGCCATCGACCGCGCAGCCGAAGGAGTGGCCTCGCTGGTCGAAGGTATGCTGATAACAGGTATCAGCGGAGTTGGATTAATAGATGCCTTGGAGCGCCCAACGCCGGAACAGCTGGATCGCCTTGCCGCAGCTGTCGATGCCGTGACAAGGGCGCAGAGTCTGGGCGATTCCGACGCGAGCGAGGAACATGGTCCATGACCCGCGGCTACCTGCCTGCGCTGCTCGGGACGATCGAGGAAGGCGAGGTGACGAGCTTGCTCAGCGCAAGATAGACCAGCCCCGAGACTCCGATGCCGAACAACCAGCTCAGGTCGGCGCCGCCGAGCAGATTGGTCGAGATCGGTCCCTGGAGCGCGCCGACCAGACCGTCTTCCACCGACCATCCGGCCACCAGACCCGCGAAGAAGGCAATCATGCCGGCCCAGTTGATGTCGCCATAGACGCTGGTCTCCGGTGACCGATAGAGCTCGGGAACGTCGATGTTGCCCTTTCGCTTGATGAAGAAATCCGCGAGCACCACACCGGCCCAGGGACTCATCCACAACAACAGGCTGATCATCCAATTGTCGAACGCCTTGGCAAAGGACGGCGCGAAGATGAAATACAGCGTGACCAGATAACCGGCGATGCCGACGATGACGGTGAGCCAGAAGCGCGAGAACTTCAGTCCTGCGCTGAGCGCGGCCAGTGTCGCCGAGTAGACGTTGAGGATGTTGGTGGCGATCGGGCCGTGCAGCACCATCAGCAGCACCAGGATGCTGACCGGACCGCCGAACACCGCGCTCACCATCTTGGCGGGATCGGTATCGAGCGTCGTCGAGGCGATGGTTGCGCCGAGAATGCCGAGCCAGACCGTCGGCACGAACATGCCGATGTAGCTGTACCAGAACACGGACTTCGAAGGCACGCTCTTCGGCACGAAGCGCGAATAGTCGGAGGCCCAGGTGACCCAGGAAATACCCCAGCCGACGCCGATCGCCGTCGTCAGCAGCGTCAGCATCGCAAGATGTGCGCCCGGCGGCAGCGAGGTCGTCAGTCCCCAGTTGACGACGCCAGGACGGGTCCACGCCAAAATGCTCATCAGCACCATGATGGCGATGGTCGGCGGCACCGTGTATTTCTCGAAGGTGCGGATCGCGTAGAATCCATAGACCCCGATCAGGACCTGCACCGCCATCACCAGCGTGATGATGACGATCTCGATCAGCCAGGTGTCGGCAACGCCGAACTGACTGAGGATGCCGACCGAAACCTTGACCGGGAAGTAGGTGTTCACGCCGATCCAGCCCAGCGTCATCAGGAACATCAGGATGCTGGGCAGGTAGGCGCCGCGGACGCCGAATGCGGAGCGGCTCAGCACCATCTGGTTGACGCCGGTCTTGTGCCCCATCACCGTGAAGGTCGCGAAAATCGCGCAGCCGACGATGTTGCCGAGCACGATGACCGCGATCGTCTCCATCAGACCGAGCTTCAGGATGATGCCGAGGGCGCCGAGCGCCCAGTTGACCGGCGCGATGTTGGCGCCGGCCCAGATCCACATCTGCTGCGGCCCCGTCGAGTCCCGGTCCGCATCGGGAATTGGCTCGATGCTGTGAATATCAGCGCGAAGTTCGGAATCCGTCATGACATCCCCCAATACGAAGCACGCTTCGTATTGCTCGCAGCATAATTCGTGCCATTGCGCGCGGGGTGGCTTTGGGGGAGGGCTCGTGCGGATTGGATGCAACCTGCGTTGCGCCGGATTGCCACTGAGTTTTCAAGCGCGAGCCGACATCACGCGTCGGTTCGCATCGGCATTTGTCGAGACATGTGCCTGCAGTTCGGCGGCGAGCGCGGAGCTTCAGGGCGCAGCGCTGGCGCGCAGCGGCACGATGATAAATTGGGCAGCCCAACTCAAAAGTGCAGCAGCCGCAGCTAATCAAATAGGGCAGGGGCGCTGTCGTGCGTGGGGTTGCCGGCGACGATGCGCTGCATCATCTCGATGAACAGCGCGTGTTCCCTCTCACTCAGATCGCCCAGCGTCGCGCGGTGCGCTCTCCGTGCAGCACCCTCGATCTTGACCAGCAAGGCGGCGCCCGCCGGCGTCAATCGGCACAACCGCGCCCGCCGATCGTCCTTGTTGACCGCGCGCTCCACCAGATTTCGTGCGGCGAGCCGCTTCAGTGCGCCGGTCGTTGTGGTCCGATCGAGGGCGATATCGGCCGCCAAAGTCGTCTGATCGGCGGTTTCGCGCGCCGCCAGCGCGGAGAGCAGGCTGTATTGCAATGGCGTGACCTCGAACGCGCCGCACGCGTCCTGAAACAGCGCGACGTGAATCTGGTGCAGACGCCGGATCAGATAGCCGGGGCGTTGGGACAAGGGCCAGGGGCGGTGCTTGCCTCCGCTGCGACGTTTCTTTACTTGCCGCAATGCACGCTCTCCCAACCCTGAACGTCGTCGCGCTTAGCTCGATTCGAGTGCGCTGACCACAATCGGATCATGGCACGAAGTTTGCCTTTGTAAAATACGAAGCATGCTTCGTAATTCGCGAGCGGGCAACCGCCTGCGCGGGATAGAGGAGAGCGCCATGTCCGTTACTGCCAGCTCCGTCACTGCCAGCTTCGACCTTCTGCTGCGCGGCGGTCGCGTGATCTGTCCGGCCTCCGGCGTGGACGGCATCAGGGACATCGCCATCCGTAACGGCAAGATCGCGGCAGTCGCGCCGGACATCCTGCCGACCAGTGCCAAAGAGGTGGTCGATGTCGGCGGCAAGCTGGTGCTGCCGGGACTGATCGACACCCATGCGCATGTCTATCAATATGTCTCCGGCCGCTTCGGCATGAATGCCGACATGGTCGGCGTGCAGTCCGGCGTGACGACGGTGATCGACCAGGGCGGCCCATCCTGCATGACGCTGCCCGGCTTTCGTCACTTCGTCGCCGAGCCGTCCCGTACGCGCGTCTATGCCTTCCTGTCGGCCTATCTCGTCGGCGGGCTTGAAGGGCATTTCTATCCGCAGCTCTATAGCCCGGACGGTGTCGACGTTGATGCGACCGTCAAGTCGGCGTCGGCCAATCTCGACCTCGTGCGCGGCATCAAGGCCCATGCCGAGATCGGCGGTTTCGCGCGCTGGGGCATCCGCGTCATCGAGATGGCGGCGGAGATCGGCAAGCGCGCCGAACTGCCGGTCTATGTACATTTCGGCCAGCTCTGGGGACTGGCCGAGAGCGGCGCCAATGGCGAAGATGCCGACACCATCCTCACCCGCGTGATCCCGCTGCTGCGTGAAGGCGACATTCTCGCCCATCCGTTCACGCGGCATCCCGGCGGCTTCGTCAACCGCGAGGGCGAGGTGCACCCGGTGATCCAGGCCGCGCTCGACCGCGGTCTCAAGGTCGATGTCGGTCATGGCAGCCATTTCTCGTACCGGCTCGCGAGGAAGGCGATCGCCGCGGGCATTATTCCGACCACGCTGGGCGCCGACATCCACGGCTACAACACCCATGTGCCGGCGCCGGCCGGAACACCCGACGAGCACGAGGACGAGGAGAACCATCCGTTCGCAGGCCAGGCCAAATTCAGCTTGGTGCAGGCGATGAGCTCGATGATGGCGCTCGGCCTGACGCTGGAACAGGTGGTGCCGATGGTCACCTCCAATCCAGCCAAAATGCTCGGCCGCAGCGGCGAGATCGGCGCGCTCAAGGTCGGCATGGACGCCGACATCTCCGTGCTTGCCGAGAAGAACGGACGCTTCATCCTCAAGGACAACGAGAAGAACGAGGTGATCGCCGACCGCCTGCTCCAGCCGGCATTCTGCCTGCGTGCCGGCACGCGCTTTGACGCGGTCGCGCCGATCCTGCCGCAGGCCGTCGCGGCGTAAGGCCGCGCGGTGAAGGAGAAGGGCACGGAGTTGCGCAACGAGCGAGAATTTCCTTCTGGCAAGTCCGGGCAGGGTGTGGGCGCACGGCTGCCGCGGAAGGAGGATGACCGCCTGATGCGCGGCCGCGGCCAGTTCGTCGCCGACATCAGGCTCGCGGGCCTTCAGGATGTCGCCTTCGTGCGCAGCCCGCTGGCGCATGCGCGGATCCGCGCCATCCAGGTGCCTGAGCGCCACCGCGGCAGTGTGTTCACCGCGGCGGACCTCGTTGGCGTCAATCCGATTCGCGCGGTGTCGGCACTCTCTGGCTTCAAGATTTCGGAGCAGCCTGTGCTGGCGACCGGCAAGGTGCGTCAGGTCGGCGAGCTGGTCGCGATGTGCCTGGCGCCGACGCGAGCCGAAGCGGAGGACATCGCGGCCTCCGTGACGCTCGATCTGGAGGAGCTGCCCGCGATCTACGACATGCTGAAGGCGCGCGAGCCGGGCTCGGCGCTGGTGCACGAGCATTGGGGCGACAACATTTTCCTCGAGACGAATTACGAGGTCGACATTTCCGCCGCGCTGGATGCGCCCATCAAGGTGACGCGCGATATATCGACCGCGCGGCAATGCATGTCGCCGCTGGAAGGCCGCGGCGTGGTCGCGACCTTCGATCGCCGGCTCGATCAGCTCACGCTGCATTCGGCGGCCCAGATGCCGCACATCACGCGCAGCGGGCTTGCCGAATGCCTCGGCATGGAGGAGGGCCAGATCCGCGTCATCTCGCCCGACGTCGGCGGCGGCTTCGGTCACAAGGGGATTCTGCTGCCCGAGGAGGTCTGCCTGTCCTGGCTGACGATGCATTGCGGCCATCCGGTGCGCTGGACCGAGGATCGCCGCGAGCACCTCGTCGCCAGCTCCAATTGCCGCGAGCACCATTACAGGATCACGGTCTATGCTGACAGCGACGGAACGTTGCGCGGCATCGACTGCGAGGCGACGGTGGATTCTGGCGCGTACTCGTCCTATCCGTTCTCGGCCTGCCTCGAAGCGGCGCAGGTCGCAAGCATTCTGCCCGGTCCGTACAAGATGCCGGCCTATCGCTGCCGCACCTTCTCGGTTGCCACCAACAAATGTCCGATTCTGCCCTATCGCGGCGTGGCGCGCACCGGCGTCTGCTTCGCGCTGGAATTGATGCTCGACCTTGTTGCGGCGGAGGCCGGGCTGGAGCCGGGCGAGGTGCGGCTGCGCAATCTGGTGCAGCCGGAACAGATGCCGTTCGACAACATCACCAGGAAGCACTTTGACAGCGGCGATTATCCCGAGGCGATGCGGCGCGCGCTGGCCGCGATCGACGTTGAGGCCATTCGCGCGCGCCAACGCGAAGGCGAGGCCGACGGCCGCCGGATCGGCGTCGGCGTTTCCATCTACTGCGAGCAGGCCGCGCACGGCACCTCGGTCTATGCCGGCTGGGGCATCCCGATGGTACCGGGCCATGAGCAGGCCTCTGCGCGTCTGACGCCCGATGGCGGCCTTGAATTGCGCGTCGGCGTGCATTCGCACGGGCAGGGCATGGAGACCACGCTCGCTCAGGTCGCGCACGAGATGCTCGGCATCGACGTCGCAAAGATCCGCATCATCCTCGGCGACACCGCGATGACGCCCTATTCGACCGGCACCTGGGGCTCGCGCTCGATGGTGATGGCTGGCGGTGCGGTGGCGACCGCCTGCCGTGAGCTCGGCGAACGTGCGCGGCGGATCGGCGCCAAATTGTTGCAGCACGACCCGGCCTCCGTCGTGTTGCAGAATGGCGAGGTGCGCGGTGTCAATGGCAGCGTCAGCCTGAAGGCGATCGCCCACACCTGGTATCGCCGCCCGCAGGACCTGCCGGCCGATGTCGATCCCGGCGGGCTGGACGTGACGCAAGGTTATAAGCCGGTGCGCGACAGCGGCACCTTCAGCTATGCCGCGCATGCGGCCGTCGTCGCGGTCGACCCTGATCTCGGCGACGTCGAGATCCGCGACTACGTGATCGTCGAGGACGGCGGCGTGCTGGTCAACCCGATGGTCGTCGACGGCCAGATCTACGGCGGACTGGCGCAAGGCATCGGCACCGCGCTCTACGAGGAGATGCCGTTCGATACGTCGGGTCAGCCGCTGGCGACGACGCTGGCCGACTATCTGCTCCCCGGTGCGACCGAAGTTCCGGCGGCGCGTCTCGATCACATGGAGACGCCGTCGCCCTATACGCAGTTCGGCGTGAAGGGCATCGGCGAGGGCGGTGCGATTGCGCCGCCTGCAGCGATTGCCAACGCCGTCAACGATGCACTGCGGCCGCTCGGTGTCGAGCTGATGCGATCGCCGATCACGCCCCATCGAATCGTCGAGGCGGTGCTGGCCGCCCGCGCGGCCGAAAGGAGTGCGGCATGAAGCCCGCGCCCTTCGGCTACGAACGCCCTCGAGACCTGAATGCGGCGCTGTCGCTGCTCGCTGCGGCCGGCGGTTCGGCGAAGATCATCGCCGGCGGCCAGTCGCTCGGACCGATGCTCAATCTGCGGCTGGTACAGCCGGAGCTGCTGGTCGATATCTCCGGCCTTGCCGAGCTCAAGCGGGCCGAGCTCTCCGGCGGCGAGCTGGTGCTCGGCGCGCTGGTCACGCATGCCGACATCGAGGACGGACGCACGGCCGACGTGACCCGCGGCGCCATGCGCGCGATCGCGGCCAACATCGCCTATCGGGCGGTGCGCAACCGCGGCACGATCGGCGGCTCGCTCAGCCATGCCGATCCCGCCGCGGACTGGATTTCGGCACTTGCGGCTCTGGGCGCGCGGGTCACGCTGCGTGGTCTTGCCGGGACACGGACGATGGCCGTCGAGGCGTTCGTCGTCGGTGCCCTCGAGTCAGCACTGCACGCCGGCGAGATCGTCGAGGCGGTCCATGTGCCGGCGCGATCGGTCTCGGCGCAGTGGGGCTATGCCAAGAGCTGCCGCAAGAGCGGCGAGTTCGCCCATGCGATCGGCGCGGTGCTGGTCGATCCGGCGGTCGCCACCGCCCGCATCGTGATCGGTGCGATCGACACGGCTCCGATCGTCCTGACCGATGCGGCCGAGCTGTTCGGCGGGCGTATCGCGGCCGACTACAAGCAGCGCTTCGACGCCCATGTCGCCGACGCGCTTCTGGCGAAGGCCGGCATCGACGACGCAGCGGAGCGCCATATCCACGTCAGCGTGTTGAAGCGTGCCGTCCAGGAGGCGGTCGCATGAACACGATCGCCCTCAACGTCAACCGGCGTGCGGTGGAGGCGCGGGCCGAGCCGCGCACCAGCCTTGCCGATTTCGTCCGCGACAAGCTCGATCTGACCGGCACGCATCTCGGTTGCGAGCACGGCGTCTGCGGCGCGTGCACCGTGCTGCTCGACGGCATGCCGGCGCGCTCCTGCATCACCTACGCGGTGGCTTGCGAGGGCGCCGATGTCACCACGATCGAAGGTCTCGACGAGGACGAGGTTACGGTCCAGCTTCGCGCCGCCTTCACGCGGGAGCATGCCTTGCAATGCGGCTACTGCACGCCCGGCATGCTGGTCTCGGCGCGCGATTTGGTGCTGCGCCTGCCGGATGCCGACGAGCGGCGCATTCGTGTCGGTCTCAGCGGCAATCTCTGCCGCTGCACCGGCTATGTCGGAATCGTGCGGGCGGTGCAGTCCGTGATCGAGGCAAGGCGCGCGCGCAACATCGCGCCGCAAGCCGGTGGTGGTCGAACCAGCCTCGGTCCGGCCGGATCGGGGCGAGCGACGTCCAGCCCAAGCGAGCCGCGGCCCGCACGGCAGGCGTCAGCGCCGCCATCGGAGAGTGCGGCACCGGGCCGAATTCCGGACTTCACGCCCGCGACCGTCCTCGACCAGCACTTCGTGCTGCCGCACGCGCCGGCAAAGGTGTTCGCGATGTTCGACGATATCGCTGCCATCGCGGCCTGCCTTCCCGGCGTCGCGCTGACGGCACCGCCAAGGCCCGAGCGCGTCGAAGGTTCGATCCGCGTCAGGCTCGGGCCGATCGCGGCGGCATTCGAGGGGGCGGCGCGCGTCGAGCCCGATCCCGCGACGCTCTCCGGCCGCATCGTCGGAGTCGGCGCGGACCGGCGCAGCCATTCGGCGACGCAGGGCGAGATTCGCTATCGCCTCGTGCCGATCGAAGACGGCACGGCGACCGCCGTGGAGCTGTCGATCGGCTACACGCTCACGGGAATGCTGGCCCAGATCGGTCGTCCCGGCCTGGTGCGAGATCTCGCCAGACGGCTGGTTGCGGAGTTTGCAGGCAATCTCGATCGCCACATGTCGGGTGGGACGCCGCGAGAGGCCGCTCCGGAGCTCAGTGGCTGGTCGATCGTCTCTGACATTTTGCGTGCCCGGATCGCGCGCTTCCTTGGCCGTCGGGGCGAACCGGGATGACGGATCGGTGTGTTCGCGCACCGCGGAGTGACGAAGCCTGGACTGCCATGAAGATCAACAGCGTGGGATTTGGAGAGACAACATGACACGAGCACTCGGATTTATTCCGGCAATCGCGCTGGCGACGGCCTTGTTCGGTGGCGCAGCAGGGGCGCAGACCATCAAGATCGGCGTCAACGAGCCGCTCACCGGCGCGTTCGCGGCGTCCGGCACCTACGTCGTCAATGGCGCCAAGATCGCCGCCGACGAGATCAACGCCAAGGGCGGTATCCTCGGCAAGAAGATCGAATTGGTGATCGAAGACAACAAGAGCAACCCGACCGAAGCCGCCGCCGTCGCCGAAAAACTCATCACCAGTGACAAGGTGCCGGTGCTGATGGGCGCCTGGGGCTCGAGCCTGACGCTCGCCGTGATGCCGAAGCTGATGGAATATGAGACGGCGATGGTGGTGGAGACCTCGTCCTCGGGCAAGATCACGACATCAGGCAATCCCTTCATTTTTCGCATCTCGCCGCCCTCGGCGGTCGAGGCGGCGGCGTTCAAGAGCATCGTCGACAAGCTCGCTCTGAAGAAGGTCGACTTCCTCGTCATCAACAACGATTGGGGGCGCGGCACCGCCGAGGACTTCAGCAAGATGATGAAGGACAAGGGCATCAGCGTCGGCCTGGTCGAGACCATGGACCAGGGCGCGCAGGACATGAGCGCCCAGCTCTCCAAGATCAAGAGCTCGGATTCCGAGACGGTCATCGTCACGACCGCGGTCGATCAGCTGACGCTGATCTTCAAGCAGGCTGCCGCGCTGGGACTGAAGAAGCGCATCATTACCACGGGCGGCTCGCAGAATCCGGACCAGATCATCGCCCAGGCCGGGGCTGCCGCCAACGGCACCATGCACCTGACGACCTTCCTGCCGTGGTTCCCCGACAAAACGCCGAACCCGGAGGCGACCAACTACTTCATCTCGGAATGGAAGAAGCGCGGCTTCGAGTTCGCCGGCTGCACCGAGAGCTTCCGCGGCTATGACGGCATCCGCACCGTGGCAGCGGCGATCGAGAAGGCCGGCAAGGCCGAGCCGGCGGCGATCAAGGCCGCGTTCTGGGACATCAAGGTGAAGGGACTCAACGGCGACATCGTGTTCCGCAAGTCCGGCCCGGAAGGCAAGGAGAGCGGGCAGAGCCAGCCGAACGTCTATCTCATTGAGATCAACGACGGCAAGGTCGAGATGAAGACGCTCTGACGTCGCTGAAGTCCCGGGCGAGGGCCGTGGCCCTCGCTCACGCGCAGATCATTCGGGAATAGCCCTTGAGCGAGTTTCTCCAGCATCTGATCAACATGCTCGTGCTCGGCGGCACCTATGCGCTGCTCGGCATCGGGCTCACATTGATCTTCGGCATCATGAACGTCGTCAATTTCACGCACGGTGTGCTGTACACCTTCGGCGCCTACGTCATGTTCATGGTGGTGCAGCAGCTCGGGCTGAACTTCTTTATCGCGCTTCCCGTGGCCGTGCTGGCCGGATGGCTGTTGGGGGCGGCCATCGAGCTGACATTGTTGCGGCCGCTGCGGGGCTCCGACATCGACACCACCATGCTGGTGATGATCGGCGCCTGGATCGCGATGCAGTCTGGTACGCTGTGGATCTGGGGTGGCGTCGCGAAATCGGTGGCGACGCCCTTTCCGGAAGCGCCCCTGGTGCTCGGACCGGTGTCGGTGTCCTGGCTGCGCCTGTTCGTGCTCGCCGCAGCGGCATTGTTGATTCTGGTGACGTACCTCCTGATCAACAGGACGAGCCTCGGCCGTGCGATGCGGGCGACGTTCCAGGACCACGACACGGCATCGCTGATGGGCGTCAATGTCGACATGATCTACACTTCGACCTTCGCGATCGGGTCCAGCCTTGCGGCGGCCGCAGGGGCTCTGCTCGGGCCGGTTTACGTGATCTTCCCGCAAATGGGCGATCTTGCCGCGGTCAAGGCCTTCGCCATCGTCATCCTCGGCGGTCTCGGCAATATCACCGGCGCCGTGATCGGCGGCTTCATCCTGGCGCTCGCCGAGGAGCTCGGCGCGGGCTACGTCTCCTCCGGCTATCGCGATGCCATGGGTTTCGTAATCATCATCGCTGTCCTGATCTTCAAGCCAACCGGCCTGTTCGCGCGCGCGGAGCGCGTCGGATGAGGGTCGTCCTCACCATTCTCGCCGTCGCGGCCCTTGCCTCGGTGCCGCTCTGGCTGCGCGATCCCTATCTCCTGAACGCGCTGATCACCACCGGAATCTTCGTCATTGGCGCGATGAGCCTCAATCTGCTGCTCGGCTTCACCGGCCAGCTCAGTCTCGGTCACATCGCCTTCTTCGGCATCGGCGCTTATGTCAGCGCGTTGACATCGCTCGGCTTTGATGTCGGCCTGCCCGGCGGCTTGCGCGTCGCCCACGAGCCCTGGCCGCCCATCGTGGGATTCGTACTCGCGATCCTGGCTGCCGGATTGTGCGGCTATTTCGTCGGGCTGCTCTCGTTCCGGGTTCGCGGCGCGTACTTCGTCATCGTGACGATCTCCTTCGCCGAGGTTGTGAGGCTGGTTGCGTTGAACTGGGTCGAGCTGACGCAAGGGCCACTGGCGCTGACCAACATTCCCTCCATCGCGCTGCCATTGCCCGGCCTCGGCGAGCTGACGCTGCGCACGAAGTTGCAAAACTACTATCTCGTGCTGGTCGTAGCCCTCATCGCCTATCTCCTAATCGCACGCCTCGTTCATTCGCATTTCGGCCGCGCGATGCGCGGGCTGATGGAAAACGAGACGCTGGCGGTCTCCGTCGGCATCGACGTGACCAGGACGCTGACGCTGGCGGCGGTGATCTCGGCTGCGATTGCCGGGGCGGCCGGCAGTCTCTATGCGCATTACATCCGGATCATCGATCCCGAAGTGTTTGCCTTCATCAACACCGTCACCATGGTGATCATGGTGATCAGCGGCGGCAAGGGCTCACTGGCCGGTCCCGTCGTCGGCGGCCTGATCTTCGGGCTGCTCCCGGTCGCGCTGCGGCCGGTCATGGCCCCGGAAGCGCAGTGGATCGCCTATGGCGGCGTGCTCATCGCCATCCTGTTCGTGCTGCCGCGCGGTATCGTGCCCTCGCTCGCACAGCGATTTCGCAGGAGACGGAGCGTGACGCCGGCACTGGCTCCGGTGGCCCTCACCGAGACCGGCGTTAAGGAGCGGGCGTGATGACGGCGCGCAGCGTTGCCATGACGATCGAGCGGATCGCCGTCCGCTTCGGCGGGCTGGTCGCGATCTCCGACATGAGTTTTACCGTCGGGGAGGGCGAGATCGTCAGCCTGATCGGGCCGAACGGTGCCGGCAAGACCACCGCCTTCAACGTCATGACTGGCTTTCTGGAACCGAGCGCGGGTCGCGTCATCTATCGTGACACCGCGCTCAACGGGTTGAAGCCGCATGAGATCGCGGATCTCGGCCTGATCCGGACGTTCCAGCGCACCAGCGTGTTTCCGAACGACACGGTCTACGACAATCTCTTGATCGGCCTGCATCGTCAGGGCCGGGTCGGACTGTTTGATGCCATCCTCGGGCTGCCCAGCGCGCGTGCCTCGGAGCGCAAGCTGCGCCAGCGTGCGAGCGAGCTGATCGAATGGGTCGGTCTCGAACGTCGTGCCCACGATGCGGCCGGCTCGCTCTCCTATGGTGAGCAGCGTCTCGTCGGTGTCGCGCTGGCGGTTGCGGCGGAGCCCTCAATGCTGCTGCTCGACGAGCCGGTCTCGGGCATGAATGCCTCGGAGACGCACCGGTTTGTCGAGCTGATCCGTGGCATCCGTGACCGCGGCGTCACCATCCTGCTGGTCGAGCACGACATGCCGATGGTGATGGCAGTCTCGGACCGCATCGTGGTGCTCAACTACGGCCGCATCATCGCGGAAGGGACGCCTGGTGTGATCCGCAACGATCCCGCCGTGATCGAAGCCTATCTCGGACATGGAGCGGCACGTGCTTGAGATCCGCGACATAGTCTGCGGCTATGGCGGCGTCACCGCGCTGCGCGGCATCTCGCTGGACGTGAAGGCCGGGCAGCTTGTCGCTCTGATCGGCGCCAACGGCGCCGGCAAGAGCACGACGCTGCGCGCCATCTCGGGCCTAGTGCCGCCGCGCTCGGGCCAGATGTGGTTTGAGGGCACCGACATCACCGGCGCCAAGCCGCCGCGCGTGCTGGCCAGCGGCATTGCGCATTGTCCGGAAGGCCGGCGGGTGTTTCCGCATATGAGCGTCGAGGAAAATCTCGACATGGGGGCTTACCTCCGTCGCGGTTCGGGCGAGATCGTGGCCGATCGCGAACGCATCTACACGGAATTTCCGCGGCTCGCCGAGCGGCGCCGGCAGGCGGCGGGCACGCTGTCCGGCGGTGAGCAGCAGATGCTTGCGATCGGACGTGCGCTGATGTCGCGGCCGCGGCTGATCATGTTCGACGAGCCGTCGCTCGGGCTTGCCCCCAACATCGTCGAGCGGACTTTTGCGATCATCCGCGGCATCCGCGATGCCGGCACCACGGTGCTGCTGGTCGAGCAGAATGCGTTCGCCGCGCTCGAGATGTGCGACCACGCTTATCTCCTTGAGAACGGCCGCATCGTCCTGTCCGGCGCCGGCGCCGAGCTGATCGAGAACGAACATGTGCGAAAAGCCTATCTCGGTGGATGATCCCTCAGTCCGCCCGGAACAGGGCTGGATTGCGGTCTGCGATCTCAGCCGATTGAAGGCAGAGACGATCGTCCGCGTTACAGGCCTCGACATGCTCGTGATCTGGAACGAGGGCGATGTCGTCGCGTGCGAGCGCGCATGTCCGCACGAACAGGCGGATCTCGGACTTGGGCGGGTGACGGCGGGGCGGCTGCTGTGCCCGCGCCATGCGGCATCGTTCGATTTGCGCGACGGGGCGATCACTGCGGGATGGCCGAGTCCGCCGTTGCGGCTCTATCCGGTGCGAGTGACGGGGGAGCAGATATGGATTGATGCAGGGGCGAGACGGTCGAAGCGATGATGGCGTTATGCCGCCGCGGTGGTGCTGAAGGTGGCGGCGTGACGACGGCCCGGATCTCATGAATTTCACCGAGGCCGGCGCGCTCGGTCGCCGCGGCCGATATCGGCGTGCCGATCACGTCGACGTCACCGATCATGCTAGACACCGCGTCTGGCGCAACATGATGGTGGCAGTGATCGGGCGGCCAGGCCTCGCCGGCTCGCGGATTCCCGGTCCGCCTCAAGGCCGAACGATGCTACTTGCCCTCGTTCCAGATGTCGGTGGCGAGCTGCCAATCACTTCCGACCTTTTCCCAAACCACGACATATTTTCCAGTCACTTCCTGTGGTGTCGGTCCCTTGGTCTTCAGCACGAAGGTGCCGATCTCGCGCGCCGCGGTAGGGCCAAGCGGCTTAACGTCAACAGTGGTAAGTTTCGGATCGCCAACTTGCTCCGCCATGCCTTTCCACATCGTCTCGATGGCTGCTCGGCCCTGCACCATCGCAGAGCCGGGCGGGAATGCGGTCGCATCCGTGCTGTAGAGTGACCCAATTCCAGAGAAGTCGCCCTTGTTGAACATTTCAATCCATTTCGCGTTGATCGCTTCAATTTCGGCCTTCTGAGCCGATGCTAGGGCGGTCAACGAAATCATGAATGCGATCACCAGTGCTATGCTGCGCATGATCATCTCCAATTCTGATGTAGATACGAATGCGGGCGACAATTGTCCTGACGTCGAGTGGATGCGCTGAACGCCGCATTCCAGAGCGCGTTCGGCGCAACAGCAATCCGGGGGACTACCGTCAACAACATTGACAGGTCCGAGCTAGGCCGCACCGGGTGCGATAAAAGCGACGAGGTTGATTGCTCGTTATCAAAGGCTCGCCGATAGAGTGACACGCCGCAAGCTACCGCTCCGAAGAGCTTTCCCATGTTGCTGGACGTCGAGGTTGCTCAGGGGGAGAAGGGCTACCCTTGATTTGCCTGATCGCATTCCGCCTTTGGCGCGGTCAATGCTCAAACAACTGATCCAAGTCGCGCCCCATCTAGTGGAGATAGCAGCCCAGCATCAAGCGGCCGCCGCGGCGCCTGTTGCGGCGGGCGATCTTACAAGCGCACACCGGTTGTAGCAAACGCCTGGGCGACGGGCTCCTGCACCCGATCCAAGAGTGCCATTGCTGCAATTGCGATCACAATGGCTGCAGCGCACCCGAGCAGAAAAGCCTTCATGTTTAAACTCCATCACTTACAAGCTGCACTATCCTACGATGCCGCTTCCTGCGAGCTACTGTGGCGAACGATCTCAATCTCGGCCGCAGTTGCTGCCGGGTCTAGGGGCTCTTGAAAACCGGGTCGATCGAAAATGCATCGCTCATCAACCCCAGTGATTGAAGGTAGGCGCTGTGCAAGTCCACTTCCAATATGGCGAGGAGCAGCATGAGCACAACAACCGTGAAAGCGAGCAGAGGCGAGGCTTCTCTGGAAGCGGGCTCTGGAGCGATCAAGAACACGCGCATGGCGCGAAGCCATGAGATCATCCGCAGCAATGGCCTCGATTGCCCCAGCATGCCCTCTTCCTTGACATGACGAGCAAAAAGTAAAACTAGGACTCGCGCTGCCGCGATTCAAGGGAAGATTGCCGACGATGGGCGAACTGACGCAGTGCGCTTCGAGGAACGGATATCGATCCTTCCTCGTTGAAGCTTGCGCCCCAAAAGGAGGATCTCGCCGTGAAGGCACTGACATCCATACTATGCCTGGCAGCGGTCGTGGCCTTCGATGGTGCGCTCGCCCAATCCCGTCAGACAGGCGCGCCTGCGCCACAGACCGTTCCCGAAGAGAAGGGCCAGCCGCAGCCACAGGGCTGGACCGGCCCGCTGAACACGGGTTCGGGCGGTGCGCCCGCCGAAAGTCCGCAGGGCCAGAGCCCGCCCGGGATGCAGGCTGCGCCCGAGGGCTCGTCCAAGAAAGTCGTGGCACCAGAGAAATGAGCGCGGTGCCGCGGACACTTATTTCGGGCATTCTTGACGGCATGGAGTGACCATGGCTGGCAGTGATTGATGCAATGGGCTTCGTGCGCCCGGGTTGCCGCAACCCTCCTGGAGATTGTTGCTGCGTCAGCGGCGCACGCGCAGCTTGCGGGTCACGGCGGCCCAGTCCGTGCGCTCGCCGTTTCGGCTGATGGCGACAGCCTGTTGTCGGGCAGCTTCGACACGTCCATCATCCGCTGGTCGCTTAAGACCGACGCGGCGGGCGAGGTGCTGCGGTATCATGCGGATGCCGTTAACGCCGTTGCTTTCCTGCAGGACGGCCGCATGGTCACCACGGGGGCCGACGCCCGGCTGGCGGTATGGACAGCCGGCCGGCAACAGCCTGATCAAGTCCTGGAGGGGCATACCGGTTCCGTCGTGGCAATCGCCGTGGCGTCGGACGGATCGAGCCTCGTCTCGGCCTCTTGGGACCATAGCGTGCGCCTCTGGTCCTTGGCTGATGGCGCCTCCCGGGTGTTCGAAGGTCACACGCAGAATGTGAACGGTGTGGCCTTCGCTCCAGACGGCAGGTCGCTCGTGAGCGTCGGCTATGATCGTGCGTTGTGCATCTGGCGCTTGCCCGAGGGCCGGCCTGAAACGGTAGAACTGCCGGTGCCATTGAATGTCGTCGCCATCGCGCCCGATGGCGAGATCGTTGCGGCAGGGGCCGACGGCAAGCTGCGTATGCTGACGACGGACGGAGAGCCGGCGGGGGAGGTGGCCGCTGGCTCGGCACCGATCGTCGCCTTGGCGCTTTCCGATGATGGGATGCTGATCGCCGCCGCAGGCATCGACGGCACCGTTGCCATTGTGCAGCGCAAGTCGCGGAGAGTATTGCGGGCGCTCGTGGGGCCCGGTTTCCCGGTCTGGTCGGTCGTGTTTCTGCATGATGCAGCAACGCTCGTGACCGGAGGTGCGGACGGAAAGATCCGGCGCTGGAATGTGCATAGCGGTGAGCCGGTCGGTTCGAACCTGTTCGGGACATCAGCGGATCCGTTGGCCGCCTATGCGGGCGATCATGGCGCCGATGTCTTTCGCGCTTGCGTTGCCTGCCACACGCTGTCGGCCAAGGAGCCGCAACGTGCAGGGCCAACGCTTGCCGGATTGTTCGGACGGAAAATCGCCTCGCTCCCGGGCTATCGGTTTTCCGAGGCGCTCAAGACGATGGATATCGTCTGGAGCCCCGAAACCGTCGCAAGGCTGTTTGAAGTCGGGCCCAACGCCTACACGCCGGGAACGAAGATGCCGGAGCAGCGCATCGGATTGGCCGAAGACCGCCGCGCGTTGACCGACTTCCTGGCCCGGGCGACCTCGCCATAGGCGAGGCCCCTAACCTGGACGAGGGAGATCGCGCCTACGTCTTGCCGTCCGGCCGGCGCAAGTAATCCTCGGTGGTTCGGGGCGGCGCGCGTTCCGGCACGCCCTCAAACGGATCGAACCGCTGTTCGCTCATCACGATCACGCGGCAATCCGCGCACATCCTGATGGCGTCGAGGCGCTTGTCGCCCGCCGGATACATCCAATGCCGGCCCTCGAGCTTGACCGCGATGCGATCAATCGTGCTCTTCACGCCGAATGCCGTGCCGCAGCGGATGCAAAGGGCAGGCTCTTCCTCTTTGATCACAATCGCGGGCGCGCGGCCTGCGCGGAAATCGATCTGGGGCTTCAGCGTGATGACCTTCTCGGGACAGGTGCTCTGGCAGAGACCGCATTGCACGCAGGCATCTTCGACGAATTTGAGCACTGGACGGTCGGGATCGTCGCGGAGCGCGCCCGTGGGGCAGACGGAAACGCAGGACAGGCACAGCGTGCATCCACCGGTATCGACGCTCACTGCGCCAATCGGAGCGCCTTGAGGCAAGGCAATGACGTCGACCGGCTTCGGCGCGAGCCGATGCAGTTCGCTCAACGCGAAGCGAAGCAGGTCGCGCCGCTTGCCGACGGTCTTGAACGTCGCAGGCATCTTCACCGCAGCAACCCGCTCGATGTCTCTCAGTTGCTCCAGCATTGAATCCGGATCGTCAGTTTCGATCGCGGTAACCCGGCGCTCTCCAAATCCGAGGCCCGCAAGGATGGTCTCCGCCATGTTGATCGTTTGGGTCAGTCCAGTCACGTCATGCCGCGGCTTGCCGCGTAGCAAAAACCGGAACGCGGTCGCTCCATAGGCAAATGCGCCGATGACAGCCTCAAGCCCGACCTGGGTCACCTCATTGACGGCTAGAGGAATGACCTGGGCAGGCAGGCCATTCCCGTGCCGCGCCAGCGCGTCTATCAACGGTGTGCCGTGTTGGCGGTCGTGCAGCAACAGGACGGGGTTCGATCCACCCGCCTGACGATAGGCGAGCAGCATGGCCCGGATGGTCTGAAGCTGACTGTCCGCGGGCGGCAACGCGTAGGACGCGGCGCCCGTCGGGCAGGCGGCGGCACATTGGCCGCAGCCGGCGCAAATCTCGGCGTCGATGGCCACATGATTGCCGGCTGGCGTGATCGCATTCGTCGGGCATAGATCAAGACAGCGATGGCAGCCGGTCAGGTTCGAGCGCGAATGGGCGCAAAGATCGGGCGTGAACTCGACATATTTAGGCTTATCGAAACGCCCGACCAGATCACGCGCGCTCAGGACGGCGCGGAGCATGGCGCCCGGGTCCTTGGGATCGGCCCGCAGGTAACCGTCGCGCAGATCGTGCGTCTGAAACAGCGGTCTCTCTCCCGATAGGTCAAGGACGATGTCGCAACGCGAGGTGGCGCCGTTGCGTGGAGCTTCAAAGACGTAGTGATCGCGCGAGGAGGGCTGCGGGCGAGCGTAGTCGTCGATGGTGAGCTCGAAAGCGCCAAAATGTCCTCTGGCGTTGCGGATTGTTCCCTTAATGATTGGGAAGGGCGTTGCCACAGGCGAGATGATCTCGCCCGGCTCCCTCAGCATCACCGTCACATCGAGGTGATCCGAAAGCAGCTGCCCGGCCTCGATCGCCGTCTCGTCCCTGCCATAGATCAGGATGACTCCTTCGCTGGCAAGCGTGACAAGCGGATAATCGGGCGCCTGCACGGCGCTGGCTGCGAGCAGCGCTGCCATTTTGGGGCCCGCCTGCGCGCCTTCGGTCGACCAGCCTGCCGTCTCGCGAATGTTCACGAAAGCGATGGGCGCGGAATGCTCACCGGCCTCCTCCGCAAACAAGGATTGCCGATACGTGCAGGCAACGGTCAGAGCGCCCTCTGCCATTGCGCATGCGCTAAAGTGGTCGAGCTCGGCGCCGCACAGGTGACGAAAACTCCTAATGTCGCCATTGCCGCATCCGCGCTTGATCGCGGCCATGTCAAGCCGCATCGTGTCTTCACACGAGCAAATCAGAATGGTCTTCGCTGGCTGCTCCAGGTTCATCCCTCCGAGAAGGCGACGAATGACGGGCTCGCGCCGATCCTTCGCTTCGTATAGATATTGTCAATCGGGAAAAAGGTGAAAGTGGAGGAAGGCCTGCGGTCGATCCCAACCAGCCTCGCTTCCACGGCGGAACAGATCCAATTGCCGCCGCCCTTTGCCTTGGTCCGGTTGCGCGAGAGCGGAGACGCGTTCGCCCATGCATGCTGCATTGCACCCGAAAGCGGTGCCGGCACGCTGGTCTATGTAGGGCGGTTCGACCTCGCCGAGTTCGCGGTGGTGCTGGAGCCGACCGAGCCGCTGACCACCGCACGCCGCGCCTTTTACGCCGGCATGGTCGCCCTGACCGACGCCCTGCGCGCCTATGCGCCGCCGGCCAAGGAGGTTGCGATCGGTTGGCCCGATGCGGTGAGGATTGACGGTGGACTCGTCGGAGGGGGACGGCTTGGCTGGCCCGCATCCGCGGACGAGGATGAACCGCCGGGCTGGCTCGTATTCGGGGCCATGATCCGGACGGTCATGATGAACGATCGTGATCCCGGTGTTCGCCCGCTTGCCGCCGCCCTCGATGAGGAAGGGTTCGGCGAGGCCGGCGCAGTGCAGATGACAGAGAGCTTTGCGCGGCACCTGATGCGGGCGATCGACAGTTGGCAGGTCGATGGATTTGACAGCGTTGCGCGCGAATATCTCAGCCGTATCCCTCGCGAGCCGCAAACGCTTCGACGCATCGATGATCGCGGCGATCTGTTCACGCGCCGCACGGGGCGTGATGCGACCGAGCGGGCAAACCTCGTGGACGCTCTGGCCTCGCCGTCCTGGCTTGATCCGACGCTTGGAGGGCCGAGGCGGTGAAAAAGACTATCAAACTTCTACGCACCATCGCCCTGGATCCCTCCGACACCTTCGTGTTCGACGTCCCGGCAGCGCCAGGCGAATGGGCCGTCTCCGGCGCCTTCCGCTTCTGCGATCAGGATCCGGCGAAGCTGAGCGGGAAGGCGCGCGTCGCCTTCCGCAGCGGCTTTCTGGGCGTGCAATCCTGGGGATGGTCGACGCTGGCTCAGGTCGTTCCGGCGACTGAGGACGATTGCCAGGTGCTGATCGAACTCCTTGCCAGGCAACTTTTTGATCAGTTCGGCGCACCGGATATGGCAGTTGCGAGGACCGCTGCGGAAGAGGAAGTCACCTTTGCGCAGTCGCTCTGCTCGCACCCGGTCAGCTCGCTCATTGCGGTCCACCGCTCGGCGGGCGATGGCGACGTCCACGAGAGCTTCCGCAAGCTGCAACTGCGGGAAGGGCAGCGGCATGGCAAGGCGTTCTCGTTCATGGAAATCGAGGATGATGTCAAAGCCGACAGCGATCTTAACTATTCTGATGGGGGCCAGGAGCCGCTCCTCCGATGAGTGATTTCTGGATCGCATGCGGCCATCATCTGCTCGATCGCGACGAGGGCGGCGGGCTTCGTGTTACCGACGAATTCTTGAAGGCTTACTTTGCCCGTCCCGAGCTGATGCCGCCGGAGGACGCGTGCCCGGTCGAACGAAGACTGCATCGTGAGATGCTTGCTGATCCGCGCCGAGCGGTCGCAGCCGAAGAGCTCGCTGCGATCGCCGATGAGGACGCGCGGGAGAATTGGCGCTTCGTGGTGGCATTTCGCGATCTCATGTTGCGGCACCCGACGCTCGAAGCTGCGTATCTCGCGGTCCTGCGTTCGTCGTCAAACGACCTGCCGCCGCTGTTCATCAATCAGCTCGTGCACGTGATCTTGCGCAATGCGCTCGACGGCGACGACGATGTGTTCGTGCTGCGCGCCGCCGAGCTGTTCTTCCGGCCGCAGCGAATCCTTCCGCATGAACAGGCCTTGCTGCTTGGCGATGAAGAGGTTGTCGGCGTTCGCAGCCCGACGCCTATCTTGTCGCTGATCTCGATGCTGGGCACCAAGACTGACGCCCAGCTTGATGTGTTGACCGAGGAAAATGCCGAGAGCTATTGGAAACGCAGCGACCAGTTCGATATGGCCCTCAATCTTACCGCGGGCGGGCGAGGCCATCGCGCGCTGGCACAGGCGATGACGCGCTGGGTCTCCCATCTGCTCGGGATCGATGTTGCCATTGAACCGCTGATGGAAGTACGCGAGATGAAGCTGGCCTGGTATATTGGGTTGGACGCTGACGCCACCAAGATAGGCGATCGGCTTTGGCACAACGAGGAGCTCGACGAGCCCAGCGCAGGGCGAGTTCTTTCGCTGTTTCGCCTGACCTTTGCGGACCCTCAGCTCGTTATGGAGACCTTGCGGGGCGAACCGGTCTATCTGATCCTGGCGATGACAGCCGATCAGAAGCTCCGCATGAAACCGCAGAACCTGTTGAGGGGACTCCCGATCAGGCGCCTGGAGCCCATCTCATGAGTGTTGCCCTGCCACTCCGGCGTATTCCCGTCGGTATCGTCGTCGAACGGCGCAAGGCGGATTCGCCCTGGGGTGATTTCATCTGGCGGAGCGCCGCCGTGTTGCCTGACAAAGCGGCCGTGGAGCCCTGGACAATCCTGCGCGAACAAGGCGGCACGACCTGGTTCTATGCCGGCAGCGCAACGGTTGATCTGTACGTGTCGGAAACCGCGCGTTACCGCGACAATGTTGCCTCCGGCACGCCGAGCCTCTGGGTGGTCTTGAGTCCGTCCGAGGGGCCTTGGCCGTATGCGATCACTGCCGCGACCGCTGATCCCGCGGAAGGAGAGGGGTTTACCGAGGCCGCTGACAATCTGGTTGAAGCCGTACCGATGCCTGAGGTAGTGCGCGGGGTGATTGAAAGCTTCATTGCCGAACACCACGTCGAGAGAGAGTTCGTCAAACGCGAGCGACGGCGCGCCGATCCCGAGGCTTTGGGGCGTCGGCACCACGAAGGCGGGCAAGAATGACCGAGGAAGAGTTTCTCGCACGTTGGTCGCGCCGCAAGCGCGAGTCAAAATCGAATGCTCCGTCGGCGGAAACGGCCGGGCCGGCCGGTGAAGCTGCGGTGCCATCTCCCGCGGCCGAGGCCGAACCGGACGTGGATCTCGGCAGCTTGCCGTCGATCGATGCGATTGCGGCGGGGACCGATATCACCGCGTTCCTGCGCAAAGGTATTCCGCCGGAATTGATGCAAGCGGCTCTTCGCCGCGCCTGGACGGCCGATCCAGCGATCCGCGATTTCGTGGGGCTCGCCGAGAACGCCTGGGACTTCAACGATCCGAATGCCATGCCGGGCTTTGGACCGCTCGATTGCTCGCAGGCGGACCTAGCAGCCTGGGTCGACCGAATCGTAGGGGGTCTGCGTGACGCCGCAGAGACTCAGCCTGACACGCCGACGCAATTGCAGGAGTCCTCGGACGTTCCGAATGGGGATATTGTGCACTCCGCTGTGCTTAAACGGCAGCCCGATGACGCTGTCCCCACAGAGATCGCAGTTCCCCTTGCATCGCAACCGATCTCGGAACCTGATACAGTGCGACGCCGCATTCATGGCGGCGCACTGCCCCAATAGTGTTGCTACCAAAGGCTATAGCCTCAACCCATAGAGCGGTGATTGACCGTCTGCGGAACCAGGTCTAGGCTTTGCTAGCGCTTTGTTGCGCAAGTAAAATTGGTCACTCGAGGGTCTCAGGCAACGGAGGTCCATGTGCGTGACGCCGGGCTTGATCGTGCCATTGACGCCGCAGGCGGCGTGCCCGAGCTTGCGGGCAAAATCCGCATCAGCCAGCCCTCGGTTTCGACCTGGAGCGAGATTCCCGCTCCGCGTGTAATTGCGGCGGAAGCTGCAACAGGTGTTCCTCGGACCGAACTGCGGCTTGATCCGGATCCCGATCACCATCACGAATGCACGGTGTCGCAAGACAGCATCGATCCGATCGACGTCGCGCGAGCGCACGAATATGTCCTTCTCGCCACCTTGCTCGCGGCTGCGCCGTCGAAGAGCTTGCTTGATCGGCTTACGGGTTTGAGCGGAGACGGCACGCCACTCGGTCAGGCTCACGCCGGCTTGGCGGAAGCCGCTTCGCGCACGACCGCAGCTCAGGTCGAACGCGAATACTTCGACCTTTTTGTCGGTCTCGGCCGCGGCGAGTTGCTGCCCTACGCCTCGTACTATTTGACCGGCTTCCTCAACGAGCGGCCACTGTCACGTTTGCGGACCGATCTCGCGGCGCTCGGCATCGCGCGCGCCGAGGGCAATTCCGAACCTGAGGATCATGCCGCCATTCTCTGCGAGATCATGGCCGGAATGGCTGATGGCCGCTTGGAAGCGCCGTTCGCTGCGCAGCGTGCGCTGTTCGAGAAACACGTTTCGTCCTGGATAGGGCGTCTGTTTGCCGACATGGAGCAGGCGGCAAGCGCAAGGTTCTACCGCGCGGTCGGCACGTTCGGCCGTCTGTTCATCGAGATCGAGAGGCAAGGATTTTCGTTCGCGAAGTGACCATGCGCAGGCTGGTCCGGGAGAGATGCGATGAGCGATGAAAAGAAAGTGATCGTCGGACGGCGCGACTTCCTCCGCAAGGTTGGCATCGGCGCGGTAGGCGCTGGCGCCACGCTGGCGACGCCACTCGTCGGCTCTGCGCAGGCCGATAGCGAGAATAACGATGAGAAGCGCAAGGCGCGCTACAAGGAATCCGATCACGTGAAGGCCTATTACCGCGTCAATCGCTATCCCACCTAAGGGAGGCTGCCCGTGCTTATCAAGCGAACACAAGACCATTCCGGATCGGACCGCGGCGGCTCGGTCGCGAACACCCTATCAAGGCAGGCCAGCGGTCTCGATCGCCGCACCTTCCTGCGCCGGTCAGGTCTTGCGGGTGGCGCGCTCGCGGCACTCGGGACCATGCCGGTTTCCGGCGTGCGCAAGACGGAAGCGGCCATGGCAGGTCCGCTGACTGCCGGGGCCAGCGTCAAGAAAAGCATCTGTACGCATTGTTCGGTCGGATGCACCGTAACCGCGGAGGTGTTGAACGGGGTCTGGATCGGCCAGGAGCCGAGCTGGGAGTCCCCCATCAACCGCGGATCTCATTGCGCGAAGGGCGCCTCCGTGCGTGAGCTCGTGCACAGCGAACGGCGTCTGCGCTATCCGATGAAGCTCGTGAACGGGCAATGGACGCGCGTCTCCTGGGAAACTGCGATCAACGAGATCGGCGACAAGATCCTCGAGGTTCGCGAAAAATCGGGGCCCGATTCCGTATATTGGCTCGGCTCGGCCAAGATGACCAATGAAGGCGCTTATCTGTTCCGCAAGCTCGGAGCGTTCTGGGGTACCAACAACACCGACCATCAGGCACGCATCTGCCATTCGACCACCGTCACCGGCGTCGCCAACACCTGGGGCTATGGCGCGATGACCAATAGCTACAACGATATCCGCAATGCCAAGACCCAGATGATCATGGGCGGCAATCCGGCCGAGGCGCATCCGGTTTCGTTGCAGCATCTGCTCGAGGGCAAGGAGCTGCAAAAGGCCAACTTCATCGTCATCGACCCGCGCATGACGCGCACCGCTGCGCACGCCACGGAATATGTGCGGATGCGTCCGGGCACCGACATTCCTGTGCTCTACGGTATCATGTGGCACATCCTCCAGAACGGCTGGGAGGACAAGGAGTTCATCAGGCAGCGCGTCTACGGGTTCGACGATCTCCGCAAGGAAGTGGAGCAATGGAATCCGGAAGAGGTCGAGCGCGTCGCGGGCATTCCCGGCGAACAGCTCAAGCGGGTCGCCAAGATGTTCGCCACTGAGAAGCCGTCGACGTTGATCTGGGCGATGGGCCAGACCCAGAAGACCGTCGGCACCGCCAATGTGAGGGCGAGCTGCATCCTGCTGCTCTTGACCGGCAATGTGGGCGGGCCCGGCATGGGTGCCAACATCTTCCGCGGCCACGACAATGTGCAGGGCGCGACCGATGTCGGGCTCGATATTGTGACGTTGCCGTTCTACTACGGTCTCGCTGAAGGCGCATGGAAGCACTGGTCGCGGGTCTGGGACGTTGATTACGAGTTCTTGAAGTCGCGCTTCGATTCCAAACAGATCATGGAGACTCCCGGCATTCCGCTGACCCGCTGGTTCGAGGCGGTGACGCTGCCGAAAGACCAGGTCGCTCAGAAGGACAACGTACGGGCAGTGTTCGTTCAGGGGCACGCCAGCAACAGCATCACGCGCATTCCGGAGTCTCTCAACGGCCTGAAGGCGCTGGACCTGCTTGTCATTGCCGACCCGCATCCCACGACCTGGGCGTCGCTGGCGGTCGAGGCCGGCCGCAAGGATGGCGTCTACATTCTTCCGGTGGCCACGCAATTCGAATGCAAGGGATCGCGCGTCGCTTCGAACCGCTCGCTGCAATGGAGCGAGCAGATCGTCAAACCGATCTTCGAATCCAAGGACGATCTCGAGGTCATCTATCTGATGGCCAGGAAGCTCGGCTTCGCCGACCAGATGTTCAAGAAAATCAAGGTCGAGAACAATCTGCCCGAAGCAGAAGATGTGCTGCGCGAAATGAACCGCGGCAGCTGGTCAACCGGCTATTGCGGGCAATCACCTGAGCGGCTTAAGGCGCACATGAAGTACCAGGCGAAGTTCGACATGCTGACGATGCGCGCCCCCAAGGATGATCCCGAGGTCGGCGGCGATTATTACGGCCTGCCGTGGCCATGCTGGGGCTCGCCGGAGGTCCGGCATCCCGGCACGCCGCTGCTCTACAACACCAATCTCGCGGTGATGGATGGCGGCGGCACGTTCCGGCCGCGCTTCGGCATCGAGCGCGAGGAGAAACTGCCAGACGGATCTACGCGCAAGGTTAGCTTGCTGGCCGACAGATCCTACTCCAAGGATTCCGAAATCCAGGACGGCTATCCCGAATTCACTCTGGCGAGCCTGAAGAAGCTTGGCTGGGATACAGATCTCACCGAAGCGGAGATGGCTACGATCATGAAGGTTAATCCGACCAATCCGGATTCGGTGTCATGGTCGCTCGATCTCTCAGGGGGCATCCAGCGGGTCGCGCTCAAACACGGCTGTGTGCCTTACGGCAATGGCAAGGCACGCATGAACGCCTTCGGCCTGCCTGATCCGATTCCGGTCCATCGCGAGCCGATCTACACGCCACGTGTCGACCTCGTCGCAAAATATCCGACTTTGCCCGATGCCAAGCAGTTTCGCATGCCCAACATCGGATTCTCGGTGCAGAAGGCTGCGGTGGAGAAGGGGATTGCCAAGCAGTTCCCGCTCATCCTCTCGTCGGGCCGTCTGGTCGAGTATGAGGGCGGCGGGGAGGAGACGCGTACCAATCCGTGGCTTGCCGAACTGCAGCAGGACATGTTCATCGAGATCAACCCGGCCGATGCCGCTGATCGCGGCGTCAAGGACGGCGGCTGGGTCTGGGTCTCGGGCGCCGAGAACAATTCGAGGGCGAGGATGAAGGCGCTCGTCACCGAGCGTGTCGGCAAGGGCGTCGCCTGGATGCCCTTCCATTTCGGCGGCTGGCTGGGAGGCAAAGATCTTCGCAGTACCTACCCGAAGGGGACAGATCCGATCGTGCTCGGCGAAAGCGCGAACACCATCACGACCTACGGATATGATCCCGCGACGGGCATGCAGGAACCGAAGGTCACTCTTTGCCAAATCGCGGCGGCATAAGGAGCAACGACGATGGCCCGTATGAAATTCCTCTGCGACGCCGACCGTTGCATCGAATGCAATGCCTGCGTCACCGCCTGCAAGAACGAGCATGAGGTGCCCTGGGGTATCAACCGGCGCCGCGTGGTCACCATCAATGATGGCAAGCCAGGCGAGCGTTCGATCTCGATGGCCTGCATGCACTGCACCGACGCGCCCTGCGCGGCCGTGTGCCCCGTGAACTGCTTCTACACCACTGCTGATGGCGTGGTGCTGCACTCCAAGGACCTGTGCATCGGTTGTGGCTATTGCTTCTACGCCTGTCCGTTCGGCGCGCCGCAATACCCCAAGGTCGGGAACTTCGGTTCGCGCGGCAAGATGGACAAATGCACCTACTGCGCCGGCGGCCCGGAGGCCGACGGCAGCAAGGAGGAATACGAGAAGTATGGCGCGAACCGGCTGGCAGAGGGCAAGCTGCCGCTGTGTGCCGAAATGTGCTCGACCAAGTCGTTGCTCGCCGGCGACGGGGAGATTATCGCCCAGATCTACAAGGAACGCGTGATGAAGCGCGGCTACGGCTCCGGCGCGTGGGGCTGGAAGACCGCGTATCGCGAGACGATCGAGTCCTGACGCGGACGGCAGTCAAGGACGCGCTACCTGGAGGTGCAGATGGCGTCATTTGGAAGACTCATTCGCCTGGCATTCGGCGCATGCGCGCTGCTTCTGGTGATCATGGCGGCTCCGGCGAGTGCGCAGCAGGTCAACCCGACCGCAAGCTCCGTCAAGGAGCAGCAATTGCTGCAGGAGCTGAACCGAATCCAGGGCCGCGTCAGCATTCCGGATCAGAGGTCGGGCGTGCTCGAGCAGCCACAGGGACGCGAATGGCGGGAGTTTCGCAATGTCACGCTGCGCTGGATCGGTGGCGTCGCGATTATCGGCATGCTGGCTGTGCTCCTGATCTTCTATCTCACCCGTGGCATGGTGCGGCTTGAAAGCGGGCGATCGGGACGCACCATCGTGCGCTTCACCCTGTTTGAGCGCTTCGTGCATTGGATGACAGCCACCTGCTTCATCATCCTCGCCATCTCGGGTCTGAACATCACCTTCGGGCGGCCGTTGTTATTGCCGCTTATGGGTTTTGAAGCCTTCTCCGAGTGGTCACAATGGGCAAAGTATGCCCACAACTATCTGAGTTTCCCGTTCACCGTCGGCGTCGTTCTGATCTTCCTGATGTGGATCGCGGGAAATCTCCCGAACAAGGTGGACGTTGCCTGGATCAAGCGGGGAGGGGGCATTGTCGGCCATGATCATCCGCCGGCCTATCGCTTCAATGCCGGCCAGAAGATGATTTACTGGATCGTCGTGATTGGAGGCGGCCTCGTTGCGGCGACGGGATACGAACTGATGTTCCCGTTCTATATCAGCGGCATTGAAGGCATGCAGATGGCCCAGATCATCCACTCCGTTGTGGGCGTGCTATTCGTGGCCGCCATGATTGCGCATGTCTACATCGGCACGATCGGGATGGAGGGGGCTTTCGAGGCCATGGGTTCGGGTGAGGTCGATGTCAACTGGGCACGCGAACATCATAGTCTCTGGCTCGACGAACAGAGTGGGCGAACCGGACCGAACGATCAAAAGCCGCAACCAGTGACCGCTGCGGCGGAATGAAGGGGAGCGGCTGAAGAAGGCCGGTCAGGTGTGCTCTATTGCATCCGTCCTCTGGCAAACAGGACGGACCGGTCCTCGATCTCTTGCTCGGCCAGCGTGCTCGCTTGGCCTGTCTGCAGCTCTTGAATGTTTGGCATGCCGCTCTGTGCAGAGCGAAGAAGTGCATGCGGTCTGAGCACGCTGCTGACTGCGCTGATGACGAGCAGGGCCGTGACGAGCGAAAGCATAAGGCGTTTCATTCGACATCTCCGTCCGGTGGTGCATCGACCCAGACGGAGTAAGCTCTAATTCGTCCAGGTGATGTGAGCCGCCTCACATCCTCCGAGCCTTTTTCGGGTTCCGACGGCTGAACGAAGGTCGGGCAGTCCTCGATCGTTTGCGCCGCCGATCATGGCGGAAGGATAGAAAGGCCACCGCGCTGAGAATGCCCGGGCCTTCGCGAAAGCGCCTCGGCCTTTATCACCGCGGCGTAGTCGGGCGAGCAGGGCCGCATCCCTCCGCCATCCCGCTGCCCGCAGGAACCTTGGACCTTCTGCCGCCCTACGGGCAGCGTGGCCGAGTCGTCCGGGGCGCCCCCGTCGCTGACGATGGCGAGAACAACGTCACCAGGGCTTCAGCCAGGAACGGAGCCATCGTCGTCCGGTTGACTCCGGAAGACATCATCCGGGAGGTCAACATGGCCATAGAAGATCGCGAAACGTTCAGCTTAATCGGAAGCGACAAGGTCGAGGGGACGATCGTGTACGGGACCGACGGGGAAAAGGTGGGCTACATCGAGCGTGTCATGATCGACAAGGTCAGCGGCAACGTGTCGTACGCGGTGCTCAGCTTCGGGGGGCTGCTCGGCATTGGCGACGATCACTATCCGTTGCCATGGCAGGCGCTGAAATACGACACCAACCTCGGCGGCTACGTTACCGGCATCACCCAGGACCAGCTCCGCGGCGCCCCGAAATACGCCGACGAGAGCAGCTGGAATTGGAGCGACCCCGCGACCACGCGCTCCGTGAATGCTTACTACGGTGTGCCGGTGATCTGAGGCGCACGACATTCGCGGGCCGACGCACTCGCCGTCACGCGAGACGACCGCATCGGTCGCCGAGGTGAGCAATGCCGTTCGTATTCTGGTCGTGGAGGATGAAGCTCCGATCTGCAGCTTCATCGAGGACGCCTTGTTCGACGGCGGTGTCGAGGGGGGTGCTCGGTCAATTCGTGGGAGGCGGTCGCGCGGGACGACGAACCGGCCGCGCGAGTAGCCGGCGGAAACCGAGGTCCGTAACTCCTGGGCCAGCGCCTCGAGGAAGCCGTTCGCGACAATGAGCGCCTTGACCGCTTCCCGGGCGTCTCGGCCGCAAGCAGCAACGGCCTGGTCGGCGGCGGCCCCCAGGTCGAACGGTGCCGGTCGGGATGGCTCCTGTTCCTATTCACTAGCCCAAGTCTACCTAGGTATGGTCACTTCATACCTGCGCGCGATGGCGCCGACCAAGGGCCAGTGTTACCGATACATCCAGAGTGAAAAGCAACGGAACCGGCCCTGCGAGCCGGCAGTTGCGGGACGAGACCGGCGGCGTAGCGCCCGCCGGCCCTTTTCCCGATCTAGCGGCGCTTCGCCGCTCAACTGATGCTTACCGCCATCGTTGGTGCAGAGAGTCCGCCATGAAAAACATCGCCGATCTCCTGATGCGGTTCTGGCAGGGAAGCCAACGCGCGTCCAATACTCAGGTTGCGGCTATGGTTGAAAGCCGAGATCGATCCAGCATGGCTGATTTTGTCCGGATCCTGCAGGCCTATGATCAAGCCCAGTAGGGCAGGAGTTAGAGGCGGACGCGTCAGTCCGTGATGCGGAGGTCCGAGCAAACCAAAGCCAAGACCTCACACCGCACCGCGTCCAGTTGTATATATCTACCGCATTCGTTCAGTCTCCTTCGACAACGAAACTTCCGGACGGAAGTCCGGCGTGGACCGAAAGGGCCGCACGACCGCGTCGCTGAAGGTAATCCGCCGTGGGCGGGCCAGATCAAGTGCGATGCGTGTGGGAGCGCCGGGTTGAAGGAAGAACAGAACCGTTTCGACGACGTCGTCGCGATGGCATTACGGTTTCCACTTCGGGCCCCTTAGCCGAAGATCTCTTGAATCGGTGACATGTCGGCTTTCGGCGGCAAACCAGAAGCAAGTTCCGCCTGGCAACTATCGCTGCTTTTGACCGAACCAGATGAAGCCTTCGGAAGGCATACGACAGCCGAACCCGTCGAACTGGGCCAGGCACATACGGGACCGCAGCGATGTTCGTGGTGAGCTCTTAGCCGGTGTTTCTGACCGCCTCTGCCAGCATGGAGTAGAGCTGCTGCTTGCTGAATTCCTTGGGCCGCTGCCTCTGCACTGTGTTCCGCGACACCTTCCGTGCGACTGGACGGGCGCAAGCTGCCGACGAGGTCGGCCTCAGCTTCGGGGGCGGCCTTATCTTGGGCGTTGCTGTAGGCGGCTTGTGGCCGCGCTTCAGGCCCAGACGGGCCAGCATGCCGCAGACCGCGTTACGACTGCACCCGAGACGACGCGCTATCTGCGCCGCGCTCTGTCCCGCGGACCAGAGCCTGTTAAGGAGCGCTATGTCTTTCACATCCCAGACCATGAAAGATATTATAGCGTCGACTGCCGAACACGCCAGTCTAGTCTTCGTCCGGCTCGCGCACGACCGGCGGTTCGTCAGCGTCATCTTCCTCTTCGTCGTCTTCGTCCTCCTCGTCTTCATCGGGATCTCTTGGCGGCATCGCGGCTCCCATAAGCACAAGCGGTGTCCAGTAGATCGCTGTGGTGGGAAATGCTTCGAAGGTATGTTGCTTCATGTTGCTGCTACTCCTCGAAAACCACGCTAGTCGCATATTGCTGGCAGACGGCGCGTCCAGGGCGCGATCGCTACAAACGAGACGGAGACATCAAGTCGACGACATGAGCAAAGGGTGGTAACCGCCAGGCAAATGGCGGCGTTTTCAGCTACTTTATGCCCGAGAACTCATTTGGCTCTATGTTCACCAAAACCTCGCCGGTGGTGATTTCGGGAACTCCAAGATCGAGGTCATGTAGACTCGCTTGAACAAACGCAAGTACCTTGGCGTTTGCTGCATTAGCGCTTTCGCGGTCGTCAAATATCATCACGGCGATACCAACACCGTCGCCCGCATCCAGCACATAGTAAGATCTGAATCCGCGCGATTGCCTTAGGATCTGGCCGACGCCGCTCTTGGCGCGGCGAGCGGCGTCCGCTACCGAACGAACCTTGGTGTACTTGCGAATGACCATGTGCATGAGGCCACCACGCGCCACACGCCCCGCCCCATCAAAGCATATCGGTCCCAGTCGGACTAGGGCCAACTTCCGAGATCGGCCCACAGTGTCCGGTTGGGGGATCGGACAACGCGCGCCTTTCTTCAATGAGTCCTCCTCGCCGTGTGGGGGAGTTGCGCTTTAGCCAGCCGCGGGCCCAGGGCGGCATGGCTGGCCTAAGACGCCAGGAAATCCCGGTCCCCCTGCTTAGAGATGTCGCTCCGATCGGAGTGAAGGGCTGCGAGACCGGGGCGCGCTCGCTCACATTTAGTTTTGAGTATCCGATGCGACCAGCGCCACAAGCGCGGCCGTCAGCACGATCGTTGTCCGCGCGCTATATCGACAAAGGCGAAGCGGTAAGATCATTATCCGTTTCGTCTGATGTCCTCAGTCTCCCACGAGCAAGTCGAGCGGGTTCGCGTAGTCATAAGCAGCTGTGATCGCGGTGGACTGCCGGCGCGAATGGCAGCATTCGGTGTGGCTGCAACAGATCCGGAAACCATGATCAATGAATTGGGCGGCTTAGGTGCAGTCACCATCTCCGATGGATGCGCCGCCTCGAGCTTCATGCCTTCGGCTCGGCCAGAGATCGAAGGCGTCGAGATGTCCCGCCGATCCCGCCCGCCTGGAGCGGGACAACGCGAAGTGCTTGCGATGCCGGAGACGCTGGAGCTCCTGATCTCTGCTCTGTCGCACGCTGGCCCCTATCGATAGCGCCCCTGAAACCTGAACAGCACATCCTGCAAGAGCCCCATCCCGCAGGATGCGGTGTTCAGAGCTAGAACCGATCGCCATCAGCGGCAGACGTAGCGGCCGTTGACTAGAACGCGGACACATGCCGTGCCGACTGCGGCCGCGCCGACGACGGCACCGCCTACGACCGCGCGTCTGGTGGTGCGGCGCGCGACGCCGGCGACTGACACTGGCGTCAAGGGGCGCCCGACCCGCGCTTCTGCCCGGCTCAGCGAGAGCGAAAGGCCTTCGTCGGCCGACCAGCCGACTGAGCCGGACACTCCGAGAGCGATCACTGCACCTGCGAGTGATAACTGTGTGAGCATGCCAAGCTTCATGATATTCTCCGTCCTGTGAGGGTGAATTTGAATCGCTCCATGGTCTGGTGCACGGACCATTGATCAGGATCAAAGAACCGTAGAAATCGTACCGCTGACAGCGACGCTGGCGAAGCGACATGACACCTTCGTTCATTGCATGCGTCAGCTGTTTTGGCTGTTGTTACTTCTGCGTGCAGAGGGGCCTCAGCGTCTCGTCAGTGCTGCGCGCCTTCGCGTATTCCATCAGAGCCGTCCGGGCCGCTTCGCAACGCTCTGCGCTCGAAAATTCTCGGGTCGACACAACGGCCCCATTAGCAACGCCGAGCCAACTGACGACAATTAGAACATAAGTCATGCTATTCTCCCGCACAGCGGCCGGTCGCGAGAGTGTAGGCTTACAGCGAAGCAATATGCGCGCACGTCGTACCAGGGCAGACTGTCGACCGTTGAGCCACACGCGAGACAGATCTGGTATTCTCGCGGTTCGTCGGATTAGACAAGCGAATCTCGAAGACGCTGCTCGGACGTAGAGGAGGCGCAGCCGCCGCTTGCATGGGCAACTGCACGGCCATGTCTGAATGCGAAGACGAATCGGGCAACGATCCCGCTTTGCCATAAGTGCTCATCTTGGAGCGTCTTGTCTGCGAGGTTTGACCAGCTTCTCGCCTCGGCGATCCAGACCGCGCGGTTGTGCGGATCTTGGCTTGCAAGCTGCCGGCAAAGCGCTGCGCGCGAACTCAGCTCGAATTGACTCATCATCGGCCCTCCCTGCCAGAAGCTCGATGTACGCGGTGAGAATTCTGCGTTGCGTGCCACATCTCTTCAATTGGCCTTCTGGTCATTGTACCAAGGGGCATGTCACTGACACTGACCGGGCCGTGCGACAGTACGCGAGGCCGTGTTGCGATAATTTCAATTCGTTGATCTGGCTCAAGCGAAACCGCGTTCGGACGCGGAGAACATTAGCCTGCTTCAATGAGGGTGCGCTTACCAATGAAACGCCGCCCGTGCCTCAGCAAGGGCTTTACCAGGGACGCGCCGCGGCGGAAGCGACGGCGGTTCAATTTAGGCAACCACGACCATGCAGGTTGCATTGCTTCGCCAATTCTGCCGCCGTGGTCCGTTGCTTGCCAGACGAAAATCTGCGGCGGCGAGGATGCCGACAATGCCCATCTCACGATATCTGTTCTATGTCGGCGCCACGTTGCTCGCGATCCTCTTCGTTGTGGATGCCTTTGTGCCGGATCGACCTGCCATACACGGCGGACCTGGTCGCTCGGTCACCATCCGGATCTATTCCGATTGGAAATTGCCGGAGCGCGTCGTTCTCGACACCAGCCATCCCACGATCGTGCCGATGGACATCGCTCAGACCGAGCCTGGTGCTCCGCCCGGCGCCGACCCCTTACGGACGCGGGCGCACGAGGCGTTTGCTCAGCTTCGACCGCACGAGGCAGAACGACTGCAATCACGTCAATCGACAAAGCCTGAAGCGAAGCCGCAGCGTCAAAGCAAGATTGTAAGGAGGCACATCGAAAGACGTATCCGGCTCGTGGCAAGACCGCCGCAGTATGATTGGTTCGGCTACCAGGTCTGGTGAGCAGGCTCACTCCGACCCGTCGTCTGCCCGACTATGGCAACGACGCTGACCGTTTGATGATGATCAACGAATGTAAGTCGCGGCATCGCCTACTGAGACGCCTCAAGATCAGGAGTGGTGACGTGAGTGAAAAGCCAAGGTCTGAACGATGCGCGCGTGGCGAAACGCTTTCGTTGCTGGGATGGGCCGCTCTTGGCGTGGCGACCTCCGGCACATTGCGGTTCGGAAAACAAGCGCCCGCGCAGACGGTCGGCATGGAACGACGCCAGGAAGGACGGGGAGCGCGCGACCCGCGGCGCAACTAGGACGCAACATGATCTCACCGGTCATTGTTTGCCGACAAATGTCCGCTTGATCGCAATCCGGAAGCTGGCGGATGCCGCAAACCTGGTACGTCACGTTCGAGGTGCACAAGCGCGGGACCTTGCCGAAGCGGCGAAGTCCCCGGGAGACGCGCACATTCGAGAGCGAAGCCGAGGCGCGGGCTTTCGCACGAGAGAAATTCAATGAGGGATTGATCGTGTTCGCAGGCACGCTCAATCCCTTTTTGCCGCGGCGGCTGATTCCGTCGAGCGACATTCCATCCTGGATCGAACAGGGCACAGGCGACAACGTTGCCAGCGACGACGCCAAGCGCGACCCAGAGAGATAGGCGCGCACCAAAACGATTCTCGGCCGACGTCGAGATGCCGATCGAGTGGACGGCGACGTTCCGTCATTTCGGATAGCGGCCGTATCATTGGACGCTGCGGGTGAGGCAAACCAGCATCGGATTCGAAATGTCTTGAGTGTTGCCATTTTGGCACGTGGAGATTTTGCCCCCACCCGTAGAGTTCAGCCGGAAGTTGGGGGATCATTGCATTGCAACAAACCCGGCGTTTCGCCCATTCAGAGGCGGCCGGCAAGAGAGGGCAC
This sequence comes from Bradyrhizobium cosmicum, assembly GCF_032290525.1. Taxonomy (GTDB): domain Bacteria; phylum Pseudomonadota; class Alphaproteobacteria; order Rhizobiales; family Xanthobacteraceae; genus Bradyrhizobium; species Bradyrhizobium cosmicum_A. The sequence continues at coordinate 363,631 of NZ_JASXTA010000001.1, forward strand.
GATGAAAAGGCTTCTGCTGACAACCGTGGTGGCATTGGGCGCCGTGGGTCCTGCGATGGCTGCCGATATGGCCGTGAAGGCGCCGCCGCCGGCACCGATCGTTCCGGTCTACAATTGGACCGGCTTCTATATTGGCGGCAACGGTGGCTGGGCCCAGAACCACAACTGCGTGGATTTCCTTGACGCGGCTGGCGTCGCCGTCGCTTCCGGTTGCCGCGATCGGTCCGGTGGCGTTATCGGTGGCCAACTCGGTTATCGCTGGCAAGCCAGCCAGTGGGTGTTTGGTCTTGAGGCTCAGGGCGATTGGGCGGATCTCAGTAACCAGCGCGTTAGCCTGTTCGATCCGACGCTCTCCACGCGCACTAGAACGAGTGCCATCGGCCTCTTCACCGGCCAGATCGGCTACGCCTGGAACGCATCACTGCTTTATGTAAAAGGCGGCGCGGCGGTGACAGACAACCGCTTGAGTGTACTTGATACCGCGTCCGGCGCCGAACTCGCCGCGCAAAGTGCAACCCGTTGGGGTGGCGTCATTGGCGTCGGATTCGAGTATGGGTTCACCCCGAATTGGTCGGTGGGCCTCGAATACGACCATCTGTTCATGGGGCACCGGAATAATTCGTTCACGGTCGCCGATCCGCGACTTGCCGCTTTTGTGAACAACCGGATCACCCAGGACGTGGATATGGTCACCGTGCGCTTCAATTACCGATTTGGCTGGGGCGCCAATCCGGTCGTCGCAAGGTACTGACCTTCCGGGTCTGGTTCTTCAGGGGGCCGGCAGCAACGCCGGCCCTCATTTCTGCGACGTTGCCACCAAGCGCGTCAGCGCCTGCCGACGCGATCGACCGGACCGCCGCGATTCGTCGGAGTGCCGGGCCGCACCGCTTCCCGTGCAGCAGCGCGCGCGACCGGACGCACGCCCAGGGCGACGCCCGGTCTCGCGACGCAATGCGCGGGGTAGTCCACGTATTGGCAGTATATAACGGCGTTGGCGCTTTCGGGATTCGCGAAGACGAGACCGGTCGTCATCAATGCAGCTGCTAGTCCGATGGGTGACTTCATTTGGGCCTCCTCTGTTCTAAACCGCAGTCGATCTCAGCGCTTTGCCTGCGAGTTGATCCAGATCAACGGAGGCATCGCGCTCGCGCGACCAGCGTTGCTGCGAATCACCACGACTAACGACTATGCGAATTTCATCCTCGCGATATCGCTTACAAATATCCGCAATTCTACTGGAGCAACGTCGCCGCGCAGATCCCGCGGCGATGCGCTATCTCAACGTGACGTCCGCGGCCGGCACCGGATAGCAAGTCTCTACCGGTAACGTGTTTCGGGCCGCGCGTGAGCCGACCTGTCCGTACCTCAGCCCTAGGAGAGCCCCGCCGCTTGATCTGGATCAAGCTCGCGAAGCGGGAGCGGGGGTCAATTCCGCCACAGCATGCCTGCATGACTGAAGGCGCGTCCGTGAAAACACTCCGCCAGATACTCTCCGGTGACGAGATCATCCAGCTTCTAATTCGGCTCGGATTGCTGGCGCTGTTGCTGGTCTGGGCGCTACTCCTGGTGCGTCCATTCGTGCCCATATTGGCCTGGAGCGTTGTGCTTGCGGCTGCGCTGAATCCGGTATTTCGGCGCCTCTCCAACATTCTCGGTGGGCGACCGAAGCTTGCGGCGACGATCCTCACTCTTGTCAACCTCGCGGTCGTGATCGGGCCCGCGACCTGGCTGGGTATGGGCGCGGTCGACGGGATCACCGATCTTGCCGCCCAAGTTACCGCTGGCGAACTGCATGTGCCTTCGCCGCCGCAGTCTCTCAAGGATTGGCCGGTCATTGGTCCTCAGTTCTTCGATCTCTGGGATCAGGCGACGACCAATATCCGGTCGCTCTTGCGCACAGTGGTGCCCTACCTGAAACCATTCGCGGCGACCTTGCTCGGATTTGCCGGCAATGCCGGCGTTGGAACGGTCAAGTTTCTGCTGTCGGTGGCCGTGGCCGGCGTGCTTTTTCCGTATGGACCTCAGCTCGTGGCTGCGGGGCGCAGCTTTCTGTCGCGCATCGTGCCGGATCAGAGCGAGCATTTCGTGGACCTGGCGGGGGCTACGATCCGCGCGGTGGCTCAAGGCGTGATCGGCGTCGCTATCATCCAAGCCTTGCTGGCGGGTATAGGTTTCAAGCTCGCCGGCATTGCCAGCGCGGGCCTCCTGGCCTTCCTGGTGCTGTTGCTGTCGATCGTGCAGATCGGCGGGACCATCGTCATCCTGCCGGTCATCATCTGGATCTGGACCGACAAGGAATTTCCGATTGCACTGCTGCTGACGGTGTTTCTCGTGATCGTGTCGGTGCTCGACAATATCCTGAAACCGCTTGTCATGGGGCGCGGCCTGACCACGCCGGCGCTCGTCATCTTGATCGGGGTGATCGGAGGAACCCTCTTCCACGGGATAATCGGCCTCTTCATCGGACCTATCATTCTATCTGTGGTCTGGGAGCTGATGGTGGCCTGGATCCGAACCGAACGTGCTGTGCCGGCAAAACTGGCGATCGAGCGTTGAGACCCGTCAAATCGACAGAAGCCTTCAAGCAAAGCGATACGACAACGAGGTTGGAACGTGGTGGTGGAAAATGTCTGGCCCGCCTGGTGCTGTTGCTGTTACCGCCGGTGTTGATGCAGGGCTGCGGCATGCTCCAACGATTGCGACGTGAGCGTCATGGACACCATCCTTGTCATCAATGCCGGCTCCTCCCACCTCAGGTTTCAGATCTATTCGGTCGAAGGAGAAGGAAGACTACGTCAGCAGCTCCAGGGGCGGATCGACGGCATCGGGCGGTGCCCGCGACTGCAAGCGAGCAGAGCCGCCGGCGATCCGCTTGCCAATCGCGCCTATCCGGTCGAAGCAGTGCCGGATATTTCGGCCGCACTGAACATTGCAGGCGGCTGGTTGCGGGATGAGCTCCATATCAGCCCCATTGCTGTCGGCCACCACGTCGTTCACGGCGGTACGGAGCATGACCGTTCGGTCCTGATCGATCACGGCGTCCTCGCTCGCCTGGAACGGCTGACCGCGTTGGCGCCGCTTCATCTGCCCCACAATCTGGCGCCAATCCGCTCGATCCTTGTCGATTTTCCGTCCGTGCCGCAGGTCGCCTGCTTCGACACTGCATTTCACCGAACCCATGCTGCGGTCGCCGACCATTATGCGATTCCTCCTCCGCTCTATGTCGAGGGAGTGCGCCGTTACGGGTTTCATGGTTTGTCCTACGAATACATTGCGAAGACCTTGCCGATGATTGCCCCGAAAATCGCACTGGGACGGGTGATCGTCGCACGTCTTGGGAGCGGGGCTTCAATGTGCGCGTTGAGTGGAGGACGCAGCGTGGAGAGCACTATGGGTTTTAGCGCGTTGGACGGACTGCCGATGGGAGCGCGACCAGGGCAGATCGACCCGGGCGTGGTGCTTTATCTCATCTCGGAGAAGGGAATGTCGGCGCAGATGGTACAGGAGTTTCTCCACGAAGATTGTGGATTGAAGGGCTTATCCGGCGGCGTCAGCGGTGACGTGCGTCAGCTTGAGGCAAGTCAGGATCCCAGCGCGAAGTTCGCAATCGACTATTTCGTTTACCGGATAGGCCTTAACGCCGGCATGCTCGCGGCCGCGTTACAGGGCCTAGATGCATTTGTCTTCACAGCCGAGGTCGGCGTGAATTCCGCTTCGATCCGTTCGCGCGTCGTGGAGCAGCTCGCATGGCTCGGTGTCCGGCTCGATGTGGTGGAGAATGCGCGGAAATCGCAGCTAATATCGTCCGCCGCGAGCCGCATTCCGGTCTACGTCGTACCCTCCGACGAGGAGCTTATGATTGCCAGGCACACGCTGGCGTTGCTGATGAGCGGTAGCTCGAGAGCACCGAGCCGGGTATGTTGATCGTAGTATCCCGGCAGAAGGGTTCTTGGCGAGAAAAACATGGACCTTGGCGCCGCGCTCGTCCTGACCTGAACCAAGCACGTGCATCATATGCCTGACCGATGGCAGGGCTGGCCGACCAAACCAGCGGCATGGACGCGTCGGCGGTAGGAGTTCGCGATGGCGCTTCAATTCTTGCTCGGTACCTTTATCAGTGTGATCAACATCATGATTCACGCGCTGGTGACCGTTGCGGCCATCGACATCGCTCGTACCGCCGGATTGAAGCACACGGCGCGGCCCCGGTCGCACCTGATGGCCGTGATGGTCACCACCGCCGTCATTTTGATGGTCGCGCACACCGTCGAGGTTCTCATTTGGGCGCTGGCCTATGCGACAGTCGGCGCGGCGCCTCCGGGCAGCGATCTGCTATATTTCACTTTCGTGAACTACACCACGCTCGGCTATGGCGACATCACCCCGGTGCAGGGGTGGCGGCTGACGGGGCCAATGACAGCGATGAACGGCATCTTGATGTTCGGCTGGTCGACCGCGGTTCTTTTCGAGGTTCTGCGCAAGACGGTTGAACATCTCGCCGCGATTGCGGCACCTGGGTCTAGTTCTGGAGATCGAGGCTAGCGAGCTGCCGCCTGTCCAGCAACACGATTTGGCGCTGTGTGTTTCCGATGAAGCCGAGGATACCGAGCTCATGCAACCGCGATAGCGCACGGGATACAGTCTCCAGAGTCAACCCGAGATAATCCGCGATATCCCGCCGCGACATCGGCAGCGCCATGATGCCGGCGGCGGTCAGGCGCTTGTCCATCTCGATCAGGAAGGCAGCGACCCGCTCCAGCGACGTCTTGCGGCCGAGCAGCAGCATGTGGTCTTCCGCATGCTGAAGATTGCTGGTGGTCATGCTCAGCAGGTTGCGGGCCACCATAGCGTCGTCCTGCGCAACCAGCTCCAGACTTTGTCGCCTGACCAGGCGAACCGTAGTGTCGACGATCGCTTCAGTCGTGAATCTGTGCGCGCTGCCATTCTCCAGCCCGAAAATATCGCCCGCCAGATGAAAGGCGCCGATCTGGCGCCGCCCGTCCGACAGCAGCTTGTAGCTGCGCACGGCGCCCCTCTTGACTTGGTAGACGTACTCAGCGGGCTCCTTTTCGCCGTAGACTTCGGAGCCTTTCTTATAGGTAAATTCGTTTAAACTGATGATCGGATTTGAGTCGGTGTTTAACCCGAGCTCGCGGAGTGAATGGAGCCGCGAGGGGGCGTCGGCAGCACTGCGAACGAACATGGCCAACTCCCGAACTGATGGGACGCTATATTTTTTTATCGGGAATAAGAGCCGCCGAAAATCCACTTCCCGCGGGGGTTGTTTATGCCAAAAGCGGGGTTTCCAACCATTGTCTGTAGGTGCATTGTACCAAGGTACAGGAGCGGCGCGTGATGCGCCGGATGAGAATCCAGTCAGAGTGTCTGTCAGATCGTGCGGCAATATGCCGACAGCGCAGGTCCGTTCGGGATTGTGCCATTCTAAATGGGCTGCTTTACTCGGGCATCGACGGCGCGGTTCGGCAGCTCCCCTTGAGTTGCTTCGTCAGGCTCGTGCGAGCACTTGGTCTTTCTGCGTTCCAAGAATTCGTCGAGGGGGAAACATTGTCTGGCTTCGTTTATGTCGTGGACGACGACGCATCCTTTCGGATGGCGATCCAGCGTCGGCTCAAACTGGCCGGATATGAAGTTGTGACCTACGCGTCGGCGCAACAGCTACTGGATGATCCACCGGCGACTGAACATCCGGGATGTATCCTGCTTGACGTGCAGATCCCCGGCCTGAGCGGCCCCGAATTGCAAGCCTCCCTCGTCCAGCGCCATTCGCCGCTGCCCATCGTCTTCCTCACCGGGCATGCCGATACCGCGACGACTGTCCGGGCGATCAAGGCCGGCGCGGAGGATTTTCTCACTAAGCCAGTCTCATCGGAACAGTTGATTGGCGCGATCGAACGCGCAATGGCTCAACAGGAAGCGGTGCGCGGTCAGCAGGGCAGGCTCGATTTGATTCGTTCTCGCTTAATGTCTCTGTCGCGGCGCGAGCGACAGGTGTTCGATCTGATCGTGCGCGGTAAGATCAACAAGCAGATCGCCTATGAGCTTGGAACGACCGAACGCACGGTGAAGGCACACCGCCATCAGGTGATGACAAAGATGCAGGTGCCATCGTTTGCCGAACTGGTTTCCGCTGCCGAGCGGCTCGGCCTCCTGGAGTCGGGAGAGGAGTGAACCGGCGGCCGGTTTTCGCACGCTATCGTCAGGGGCGCGATCAGGACCTGTACGATGGGACAATATGAAATATTGTTGACATAATTCGGCCGGGCCCGTCTACATGCCGGTGGTCGTTAGCCGTCGGATTAGCGCAGGAACCTTTGTCGCGCAGCGTCGTTGCGACGCGAGTGCCAAGTTTCCAATGAGAAAGCCGGGTCCCATTGTTTGCACGTAAGTCGATTTACGTCGTGGACGATGACCCATCAATGCGTCGAAGCATGGAACGGTTGCTTCGAAAGCATGGCTTTGACGCGGTTGCTTTCGAGTCCGCCGGTGCGTTGCTTCGCTATGGCTGCTTCGAAGAGGCGTGCTGCATCGTTCTGGATATCAATCTGGACGGGGAATCGGGCATCTCCCTCCGCCGCAGGCTGGCGAGCGAGGGCACTACTGTCCCGGTCATCTATATTACCGGTAACGACTGCCGGGCCAACCAGGCGGCCGCGATGCAATCCGGGTGTGCCGCCTACTTGGCCAAGCCCTTCGCAGCAAGCGCTCTCATCGACTCCATTGAACGCGCTTGCGGCAAGGACGTCTGATTCTGACTCGCGTGCTCACTCCTCGATGTCCTGCTCCAGGGTTTGTGCGGGCGCACCGTTGTGAACCGAAGCGAACTGCGCCAGTGGCAACGATGTTGTCAGAGACAGAAGGCTGGAATCGGTGACCTCGAGCACCAGAGTCTTACCGGCTTCCATGTCCTTGATGAACTTGGGATCCGCAGCGTCAGCGGCGATGCAGGTATTGGTCAGGCACCAGGTGTAGGGTAACGACTGGGAATTTCCCTGATCGACCGTCAACTTCGCAGGGTGTTGCAGATACATGCCGACCGGGACAAACAGTTGCAGTCGGGCAGTGCGGTCACCGTCGCGCTCGATCAGGTCCAAGCGTACCGCCATCTGGCCGGTCGCAAACTTGCCGGTGATCGAGGTCCGGCAGAGCATCGGCGCGCCTCCCGGTTTGACGCAAAGCTTCCGCCAGTCGGCATAGGTGATGTCCTTGACTTCGCGCTGTCCGCGGGGCGCGATTTCGGCGGGTTTTACCTCGCGCGCCTGCTTTTGCGCTGCAGCGTGCTGGGACGAAGCTGGTCCGACAATGGTCGCTGCGAACAAAATCAACAGGCAGGCACGCGCGCGCCTGGGCCATGGTGTTGAGGGGGCGTTGTTCATGGTTATGTCTCCGGGCGCCGGCCTCTGCGGCTATTTCTGCGCGTCGAGGAAGTTTTCGACGAGTGGTGACCACACCGAGATCGTGTCCGGCGAGCCGATGAAGAAGTGCCCTTCGTTACCGAAGGGTGGCATCAGATGATATTCGGCCCTGCCGCCGGCAGCGGTGAAGGCGTCGTGCATGCGCTTGGATAGGGCCGGGCCGAAGAACGTGTCGTTTTCGATATAGAACCACAGCATCGGCACCCGCGAGGTCCGGCCGAAATCGGCGGTTACCTCGACCAGCTTGTCCGGCGCGCAATTGTTGTTGGGTTTGCCGTCGACCCGGCCCCCGCGTCCCGCTGCGAAGGTGATGATTGCCTTGACCCGCGGCGGGTTCACGCTCGAAAGGGCAATGGAAGCCCAGCCGCCGGCGGACTGTCCGACGACGATCACGTCCTTCGGCAGAACGCGCTTCTCGGCCACCATGTAGTCGATGATCCAGAGATCGACCTGCGCCACCGCACGCCCGGCGTCGTGGAAGTTGGGATTGGTGCAGTTTCCGACCTTGGAGAAAAAAGGTCCGTAGAGACCGTGCTCGGGAATGTCGATGGCGGCTGCCCCATAGCCCGTGCCAACGGGCGCCACCACGAGGTAGCCGCGTTTGGCAAACCACTTCGCGGCATCACGGAACTCCACCAGCGGGAAGAAGCTGCGATCGACGGGCTTGAGCGATACGCCATGGTTCATGATCGCCAGCGGGAAGGGGCCGTCGCCGATGGGCCGAACCACATAGGCGAACATCGGCATCGGCAGCGGCAGGGCCCAGACCTCCTCTTGGATGCGGACGTCGTCAACGGCGCGTCCGGGACCAAGAGAGCAGGCGAGAATGCTCAATGCCGCCGCCAGGTACGTTGCCGTAGAAGTATAGCGGAGCTTCACGCAACCCTCCTTCAAGCGACGAAAGTGCTGGCCACAATGATCGGGCCAAGCACGGTCAGGATGACGTTGCCGACGGCGTAGGGCACGGCGACCCCGAGCACCGGCGTTTGGCTTTCTGCAACTTCGCAAGCGCCGGTCACGGCGGCGTCGACTGTCATGGCGCCGGCCAGCGCTCCGCAAATGATGACTGGGTTCATGCGGAGCACGCGATGGGCAAACAGGGTCGTCACGACCAGTGGCACCAGCGTGACAACCAGGCCCATGCCGACCAGCAGCATGCCGTGCGACTGAATCGCAACCCAGGCCGCGTGGCCGTTGCCGAGCCCGATCGCCGCGATGAAGCCGCCAAGGCCGAGATCGCTCAGCGTCTGCTGCGCTGCAGGCGGCATTGCGCCCAGCGTGGGCCGCCGCGAGCGCAGCCAGCCGCAGAAGAGCCCAGCAATCAGGGCGCCGCCGCCACCTCCCAATGTCAGGGGCACCGACCCGACCTTGACGCTCGCGAGACCGGCGAGCAGACCCGCGGCGATGCCTGCGGCAAGGAATGCAATGTCGGTGCGATCTTCGGAGCGCAGAATCTGCCCGACATGCGAGGCGGCGCGCTCGATGTTGCGGGTGCTGCCGACCAGCGTCATGACGTCGCCGACATAGATGCGGGTGTCCGCGCTCAAGGGGACCTCACGTCCCATCCGCGTCAATTGGCGCAGGAAGACGCCTCGCGCAGCGTCGCCGACGCGGTCGGCCACATCCTTGACAGAGCGGCCATGGAGCTTGCGGTTGTCGACGAGGACGTCGATCACGTTGCCGGGAAGGGCCTTGAGGATCTCATCTGCGTCGATTTCGGTGCCAATGATCGACTTCGCAGCGACAATCGCGGCCGTACGCCCCGCGACGACGATGTCGTCGCTCGCTTGAAGGATGGTGTCGCGATGCGGCTCGACGTCCGCTCCCTGGCGCACGATCCGCTCGATCACGCTGCGGCTGCCGATCTCGTCTTCGACGGCGCCGACGGTCCGTCCGGCCGCGGCCGACACCCGGTACGCGCGCGCCTGGAACTTTCGATAATGCAGATTTTCGGTCTGCGGCGGAGTTCCTCCCGACAGCTCCGCTTCGAGCTTCGCAGCCTCCGCCTTCAGATCGATCCGCATCAATTTCGGCGCGACAAAGGGTACGAACAGAAGCGTGAGGATGTAACCAAGGACGTACGTCACCGCGTATCCGGCGGCGATGTTCGCCTCCTGCTGCTCCAGCATGTCCTTGGCGAGCCCCAGTTGAGCCAGCGCGCCGGACGCGGTGCCGATGACCGAGGATTGCGTCAGGGCGCCTGCAGCAAGCCCCGAGGCGGTGCCGGGACCAAGCGCGAATACATTGGCAAATATGAGAACGATGACGAGGCCGGTGCCGCCAAGCACGAGCGCGAGCGCAACCTGCGCCAACGTCCGGATGCTCAGCGACGCGAAGAACTCTGGCCCCGACCGATAGCCGATCGTGAACACGAACAGGCTGAAGAGGATGACTCTCAGCAGGGACGGAAACGTGAAGGTGCCGAGCTGCCCGATCAGGACGGCGACGATGAGCGTGCACGCCGTTGTGCCGATCGAAAAGCCGTGAATCCGAACGCGGCCAAGAATCGTGCCGAGCGCGACCGACAGCAGCAGGAAGATTTCGGGAGCGGCGGAGATGATCCATCTGACCGTGCTCATGGCGCAAGCCCTCCAGCCATTTGCGCCAAATCTGGTTGGCGACAGCCGGCGATGCTTGATCCAGATCAATTCTCGCGGTCGGCCAGCCGCTCCCTGTTGAGCTGCAAGAGTTCTAATCCCGACGTTCGGACATAAGCACGATGGATACCACCGTTGTTTTGTCGATACGCCGCGACGAAACGGTGCCAGTCGCGCTGCTGCTGGCCTTCACGGGCGGCTATCTCGACGCCTATACGTGGATCATCCACGGCGTGATGGCTAACGCCCAGACCGCAAATCTCGTGCTGCTGTGGGTCTATGGCTCAATCGGCAACTGGGCGAAGGCGCTTCACTTCATCCCGCCGATCCTTGCGTTCGCGGTCGGCATCATGGCCGCGGCGTGGCTGCGCCGGGCAACCGGAGAGCGCGCCAGCGCGATCAGCACGCTGGTTGAAATCCTGCTGCTGATCACTATCGCCATCCTGCACAACCGCCTGCCGGATCTTGCCGGAACGCTTGGGATCTCGTTCGTCGCCGCCGTACAGAGCGCCGTCTTCACCAGGGTTGAGGGCGTGCTTTACAGCTCCGTCATGATCACGGGCAACATGCGGCAGGCGATTGAAGGCGTGTTTGCCGTAGCTTCTGGCGACGGAGCGCTACGACCGCCGGTTATTTTCGCTATCCTATGCGTTACGTTCGGCCTCGGCGCCGCCTTCGGCGCGTTTGCGACCAAGCAGATCCCGAATCTCGCGCTGGCTGTTCCTGTGGTCGCGCTCCTGGTTGTGCTGTTGCGTTGCGAAAGTCCAGGCGACGAGGCCAGCCCATGACCTCATCCGAGCGGAGATCACGCTGGACCTCCCTGTTTCCGCCCGCGACCTGGCTGGCGCAGTATCACAGCGCCTGGTTGCGTTCGGACGCGATCGCCGGAATCACCCTCGCGGCTTACGCCATCCCTGTGTCGCTGGCCTATGCGGCGCTGGCGGGCCTGCCGCCCCAGATCGGCGTCTACGGTTACATGCTCGGCGGCCTTGGCTACGCGCTGCTCGGGTCGTCGCGTCAGCTCGCGGTCGGTCCGACCTCCGCGATCTCGTTGATGATTGCGGCCACAGTCGGGGCGCTGGCCGGCGGAGACCCGGCCAAATACGCGGAGATCGCGAGCCTTACCGCATGCGCGGTGGCGCTGCTTTGTCTGATCGCCTGGTTGTTCAAGCTCAGTGTCCTCGTCCGCTTGGTGAGCGACAGTATCCTGGTCGGTTTCAAGGCCGGCGCGGGACTCACCATCATGATGAGCCAGTTGCCGAGCCTGTTCGGCGTCGCCGGGGGTGGTCACAATTTTTTCGATCGCGCCATCAAGCTTGCCGGCCAGCTCGGCGGCGTCAATTGGCTGGTTCTGGCGCTCGGTGTGGTCGCGCTTGCCTTCCTGCTGGCGGGAGAGCGGCGGCTGCCGGGAAAGCCGGTCGGGCTTACGATCATGGCGCTATCGATCGTCTTGGCCACACTGCTTGGACTTCCGTCGCTTGGCGTGCCGGTGACCGGCAAAATTCCCGAAGGATTGCCGGCGTTCGGATTGCCTAGCTTTGGCCTCTTGGAGCCCGACGAGCTCTTCCCGTTGGCTGCGGGATGCGTGTTGCTCGCCTATATCGAAGGCGTGTCCGCCGCTCGCAGCTTTGCCGCCAAGCATGGCTATGCGCTCGATGTCCGGCAGGAGTTTTTGGGCCTCGGCGCGGCGAATCTCGTCACGGCTTTCGGGCACGGCTATCCCGTGGCAGGCGGGTTGTCGCAATCCGCGGTCAACGACAATGCCGGGGCACGTACACCGTTGGCTCTGGTGATCTGCTCGGTGACGCTTGCGCTGTGCCTGCTGTTTTTCACGGGGCTGTTGACGAATCTTCCCAAGGCAGTACTTGCAGCGATCGTCTTTGCCGCTGTCTACAGGCTGGTCGACATCCATGCACTGCTGCGGATGTGGCAGGTCAGCCGCATCGACTTCTATGCCGCGGCGATTGCGCTCGTATCCGTGTTGCTTCTGGGGATCCTGCAAGGAGTCCTGCTGGCAGCCATCGCCTCGATCGTTCTGCTGCTGGCGCGGGCCTCACGTCCGAATGTCGCGTTCCTCGGCCGGCTCCCTGGTACCGGCCGTTACTCCGACAATGCGAGACATGAAGGCGTCGAGCCATTGGTCGGGATCATCGCCTTTCGACCGGAAGCTTCGTTGCTCTACATCAATGCCGAAACGATCCTTGAAACAGTGTTGGAGGCCGTGCCGCTGTCGGTCGGCGTCAAGCTGGTGGTCTGCGATCTATCGGCATCACCCTACATCGATCTGGCCGGTGCGCGCATGTTGCACGATCTTCATGACGAACTCGCCTCCCGAAATATCGCGTTCCGCATCGTCGGCGCGCACGCACAATTGCGCGATCTGCTGCGGGCTGAAGGCCTGGCGGACAAGACCGACAGCGCAGCATGGCTTCGTTCGGTCGACAGCGTACTCGGGGAAAGTATAACCGGGCAATCTTCTGACTCCAAACCGGCGGATCCGGCCGACATATTGGCCGATCGGCTCTGATGCGATCTCATCATCGTCCTCAATCGGCCACGCGGCAGCGCTTTGGACGATGTCACGGCCCGAAGGATTCATGACTCTTCGAGATGCTCGACCTTTGACTTGGATCAATGGACCGAGGTGAGCGGGCATCACGATCCGGCCGCGACCTCGCAAAGATCCGGAGAGAAACATGCCCAAGGACGCCAAGGCTGCAGAAAAGCGCATCGATCAGTTCATTTCCGGCCCCGGCGGACGGGCGGATGATTGGCGCGATCTGGTCGAGGCCGCCAAGGCATGGGCGCGTGGCGGCGATCGTGCAAAATATGACGCGTCGCTGGCCGATCTCTCCGTCATTGAAGAGTTTCACGGCTATCCCGGGTTGGAATTGATGACCGCTTTGCGGGAAGCAGCTTCGGCCGGAGATGCAGCGGGTTCGCTTGGCCTTGCGACGCGCATCACGCAGGCCCTGATGACGCGGTCCTTCCGCCAGCACGCCGGCGATTGGGATCCCAAGGACGACGGCAGTGGCGATGCGCCCGAGCTTGTGTCCTCGACCTTCGGCTCGCATACAGCCCGCCGGCCCTATTTCGAAACGCTGATCGTCACCGGCGTCTCCTCCGACAAATGGCCTGCGCTCGCCGCCGAATGGCGCAAGCTGCGACGTCCGGTGGATTCCTTCGTCTATGAGCCGGTGATCGCCGGCGGCCTCGAAGACGCCTTCTGCGCGACGATGCTCAACCCCAACATCGCGGCCGTCGTCATCAACGAAGGGTTCGGGTTGCGTTCGCGTCACGACGCGCCGATATTGAGAACCATGACCGCCAGCGCGGGCATCAAAGACGAGTCGGACGCGTCCGCTCTCCGGCTCGCGCATATCATCAAACGCGTGCGGCCCGAGCTTGATATCTATCTGATGTCGAATCGCGACGTCGAGCAAATGGCTGGAGACCCCGAGGCCAACGTGGTTCGGCGGATATTCTACTCCATCGAAGAGCTCCTCGAGCTCCATCTCTCGATCCTTGAAGGCATCCAGGATCGCTTCGACACACCTTTCTTCGACAATCTCAAGAAATACGCACAACGCCCGATCGGAACGTTCCATGCGCTGCCGATCGCTCGCGGCAAGTCTGTATTTAGGTCGGACTGGATCCGCGACATGGGTGAATTCTACGGCTTGAACCTGTTCCTGGCCGAGAGCAGCGCGACCACTGGCGGCCTCGACAGCCTGCTGGAGCCGACCGGCACCATCAAGAAAGCGCAGGACAAGGCGGCGCGCGCGCTCGGTGCGGACCGCGTGTTCTTCGTGACCAACGGCACGTCGACCTCCAACAAGATGGCGGTGCAGGCGCTGCTCGGGCCGGGCGACATCGCGATCGTCGATCGCAACTGTCACAAATCGCACCACTACGGGATGGTACTGGCCGGCGCCCAGCCGATCTACGTCGAAGCGTTCCCGATGACCGCGTATTCGATGTACGGCGCGGTGCCGCTGAAGACCATCAAGCAGGCCCTGTTGAATGCGAAGGCCGATGGCCGGCTGGACCGCGTCAAGATGCTCGACCTGACCAACTGCACCTTCGACGGCCACATCTACAACACCCGTCGGGTGATGGAGGAGTGTCTCGCGATCAAGCCGGATCTGATCTTCCTGTGGGACGAAGCCTGGTTCGGCTTCGCGCGCTTCTCTCCGTTCTTGCGGCGGCGGACCGCGATGGGTGCCGCGAATGAGATCGAGGCCTGGATGCACGACCCGAAGTCGGCCGCGGCTCACGAGAAGCAGCAGGCCGAGCTCGGAAAAAATCCGTCGAACGAGATGCTGCTTAAGACCAGGCTGATACCAGATCCGCGGCAGATCCGCTTGCGGGTCTACCAGACCAACTCGACCCACAAGTCGATGTCGGCGATCCGGCAGGGCTCGATGCTGTCCGTCAAGGACGTGGAGTTCCACACCGTCGAGCAGCAGTTCAAGGAGGCGGTGTTTACGCACGCGTCGACCAGCCCGAACCAGCAGCTCATCGCCAGCCTCGACGTCTCGCGGCGTCAGATGGAGTTGGAGGGCTATGGTCTGGTGGCCAATGCGATCGAAATCGCATTCGCAATCCGCCAGGCAGTCAACAACAATCCGCTGATCTCCAAATACTTCCGCATTCTCGGCGCGGACGCGATGGTGCCGGCGCAATACCGTCAGAGCGGCTTCACCGACTATCTCGCAACTGGCATGAACTGGGCGAGCGTCCTGAAGAGCCTGGACGACGACGAGTTCTGCCTCGATCCGACGCGCATGACCTTGGTGTGCGGCACCGCTGGCTATGACGGCACGCAGTTCAAGGGCATCCTCGCCAATGACTACAACATTCAGATCAACAAGACATCGCGCAACTCGGTGTTGTTCCAGTCGAATATCAACAACACCCGCAGCGATGTCGCCCATCTGGTGAGGGTGCTGGCGGAGATCGCGGGCGAGGTCGACCGCGGTCTGGTTCAGGGCGGCGCGAATGCGAAAAAGACCTTCGAGGCGCGGGTCAAGAGCCTGATGACTGATGTGCCCGACCTGCCGAACTTTTCGCACTTCCACGACAGTTTCCGTGGCGACGCCGGCACCAAGACCAACGAGGGCGACATCCGTAGCGGCTTTTACTCGGCTTATGACGCGGCGGGATGCGAATATATCCGGCTCGGCGACCCCGAGATCGACCGTCGCCTCAAGGCCGGTCCCGACCTCGTCTCGGCGAGTTTCGTGATCCCGTATCCTCCCGGCTTCCCGATCATGGTACCGGGCCAGGTCATCACCCAGGAGACCATCGACTTCATGCGCAAGCTCGATGTGAAGGAAATCCACGGCTACGACGCCAAGGAGGGGCTGAAGCTCGTACGAGCCGAAGCCCTGGCAAAGATCGGTCGGCCCAAGCCCGGCGCCGCGCCGAAGCTCAAGGCCGCATCATAATAAAGGGGACGGACATGCAGGGCTTCTTCACGTTCTTGCAGCAGAATCCATATCTGCTGCTGTTCTTCGTCGTTGGCCTTGCCGTCTGGATCGGGCGAGCCAGCATCAAGGGATATGGTCTCGGTATGGTCGCCGGCGCCATCGTGGTTGGAGCGGGCTTGTCGGTCTGGGCGTCGGTATACGGCGTGAAGCTCGAGCTGAACACGTTCGCCAAAAGTCTGTTCTACTACCTCTTCATGTATGGCGTCGGCCTGCGCGTCGGGCCTTCCTTCATCAACAGCCTCAGGGGCGACGGCATCAAATTTGTGTTCCTCGCGGTGGTGTCGAGTATCCTCGGTCTCACGCTTGTTGTTGTTTTGGCAAAGCTCTTCGACCTCCCAACCGGCGCCGCCGGCGGCATGCTGGCGGGGTCGCAGACCATGTCGGCCGCGATCGGTTCGGCCGAGCAGGCCATCACCTCCGGCGTCGTCAAGCTGCCCGAAGGCATGAAGCCCGAGGATGCGTCGGGGATGATCGCACTGTCTTACGGCATCACCTACATCTGGGGCACCGTCGGCATCATCCTGATCTGCAAATACCTGCCGCGCTGGTGGGGCGTCGACGCAAAGGCGGCAGCCAAGCAGTACGAGCAGGAGTTTGGCGTCAAGGATCTCGAGGGCGGCGGCCTGACCGGTTATCGGCAGTTCGGCCTGCGTGCCTACCGGCTCGAAAATCCAGCCCAAATCGGCATGAGCATTGCCAAATTCCGCACGATGAATCCCGAATACCGTATCGTCAACGTGGCGCGCGGCGGAGAACCGCAGGGAGCCGATCCTGAATTCATCCTGCGAAAAGGCGATGTGGTTGCGCTCGGCGGCTCGACCGAGCATCTCACCGACAAGATGGGCCTGATCGGCCCGGAGGTTGCTGATGCCAAGGCGCTCGGCATTCCCATGGATCAGGCGGACATCCTCGTCACCAACAAGGCGATGGCTGGACGAACCTTTGAGTCGTTCCGCGACACAGCCATTGCCGGCCAGCTGCAGGTCACCAAGGTGGAACGCGGCGGCGTGCAGATTCCGGCCGGTCTCAAGACCGAGTTGCAGCGGATGGACATCGTCTCGGTGGTCGGCATCAAGTCGGCTGTCAACGAACTTGGCGAGATGTGGGGACGCATTGCAAGGACCAACACTTCCACCGATCTGCTGACGCTGGCCGTCGGTATGATCCTCGGCTTCCTGATCGGGATGATCGAATTTCCAGCCTTCGGCGCCAAGATCGGCCTCGGCAATGCCGGCGGATTGTTGCTGTCCGGCGTGATCGTCTCGTCGCTGGTCTCCCGGCTGCGGTTCTTCGGCAATACGCCGAACGCGGCGCGCAACGTGCTGGAGGATCTCGGTCTCGTGGTCTTCGTCGCCATCGTCGGCATCAATGCCGGCGCCGGACTGCTGGCGCAGCTCACAGGTGCGGTCGCGCTGAAGATTTTCGTCGCTGGCTTCATCGCCTGCACGATTCCACCGTTCATTGTCTGGGCGATCGGCTTCCACGTCTTCAAGATCAATCCAGCCGTGCTGATGGGCGGCGTTGCCGGGGCGCGGTCGCACTCGGGGCCGTGCCGCGAAGCCGCGGTGGAAATCCAGAGCTCCGTGCCCTGGATCGGATTCCCGGTCGGCTACGCCGTGTCGGGCATCCTGCTCACCGTGTTCGGCTACTTCGCGATGATCCTGGCCCAATAGCTCGGCATCATAACCTGAGGAAATAAAAGTCATGAGAAAAGTCGCCGTCTATGCCGCCCTGGCCGCCTCGCTGGCAGGCACCGCCGGCTTCAGCACGCCATCGCGGGCAGAGACCGGTCAGGTGGCCGTTGTCTTCACCAAGGGCGGGTTTGTCATCGGCGTTGGTGGCGGCGAAGGCGTTCTACTGCTCCGAGGCCACAAATACCCCTTCACCGTCTCCGGGATGAGCGTCGGCTTCACGATCGGAGCCTCCACCACCAAGCTAGTGGGCCGCGCTCTCAATCTGAGGGGGCCGGAGTCAATCGAAGGCTCCTACGCTGTGGGCGGTGCGGGCGGTGCCATCGCCGCCGGCGCAGGTGCCGTTCAGCTGCAAAACGGCAACGGCGTGATTCTGCAGCTCAGCGGCCCGAAAGTCGGAGCGGAGCTTTCGGCTGCTGTGGGGGGCGTGACGATAAGTTTGAAGCGGTAGAGGGTCCGTCGGGCCGCTTCGGCGGTCGCGGCGGTTGAATGGCGGCGGCTTCTCTCATGCACGTATGCCTGGGAAGCGGCCGCAAAATCAGCGTCAGGTCGGGTGCCAACCGCGTTTCGCGAGGCATCGTCGAAAAGCGGATCACGGCACCCATATCGAGGGAGGATATGTCATGCTTCGTTGTCTTCTAGCTCTTGTTGCGGCCTTCGTTCTTCTCACGGCCACGCTCATTCCTGATGATGCTTATGCCCGCCGCGGCGGCGGTGGGGGCTATCGCGGAGGTGGAGGGGGCATGCGCGCCGGAGGTTTTCATGGCGGCGCCGTTCACGCCGGACGGATCCATGGCGGAGGCGGACGCCATTACGCTGGAGGCCCGCGGCCAAGCCATCCGATCGCCGGTCGTCCGGGTCGCCCAGGTTATCCTGTCGCGGGTCGTCCAGGTCGCCCGATCGCCGGCTATCCCGGAGGCTATCCGCGGTATGGCTATCGAGGCGCGGCTTACGGTGCTGCTGCAGTCGGTGCGGCCGCCGCAGGAGCTTATGGATACTACAACAACTACAATAACAACGGCTGTTATCAGGACACGTACGGCAACCAGGTCTGCCCCAACCAGTATCCATACTGAGAATGAGCTGCCGACGGACTCGATCAAAGGCTGTCGGTATCGGCCCTGAGCCCAACGATCGGACCGCACCGGCAGTGCGGTCCGATCATTTCGTCAATATCGTTCAGCGACGAAGTTCATTCCTCGCAAGGGGGCCTGGTCATTGTAGCGCCCCTTGTCGGAACGCTTCGGCAGTCTCACCTTGTCCTTCTGGATCCGCTTGTGGGGGATAGCCTCCAGAATGTGCGCGATACAGTTCAGCCGCGCCCGCCGCTTGTCGTCGGAGCGAATGATGTACCAAGGGGCATCCTTCGTGCTCGTCTTCTTGAGCATCAGATCGCGCGCGCGCGAATAATCATACCACCGCTTGAAGGATTCGAGGTCCATTGGGCTGAGCTTCCATTGCCGCACCGGATCGTCGATGCGGGCGTTGAAGCGGCGCTCCTGCTCGTCCATCCCGACCTCGAGCCAGATCTTGATCAGGATGATGCCGCCATCGATGGCGTACTTTTCCATCTGCGGGCATAGCGCGAGGAAGCGATCGTGCTCGGCGGGCGAGCAGAAGCCCATGACGTATTCGACGCCGGCGCGGTTGTACCAGCTGCGGTCGAAGATCACGATCTCGCCGCCGGCCGGAAATTGCTTCATGTAGCGCTGGAAAAAAAGCTGCGTCTTTTCGCGATCCGATGGCGCCGGCAGCGCCACCACCCGGAATACACGCGGGCTGACCTTTTCTGTGATCGCCTTGATGGTGCCGCCCTTGCCGGCGGCATCGCGGCCTTCGAACAGGACGATGACCCGAAGCCTGTTTTCCTTCACATAATCCTGGAGATGGCAAAGCTCGATCTGGAGCTTCTCGAGCTCCTTCTCGTAGTCCTTGCGCTTCATTCGGGCTGCGGTCTCGTGCTTTGCCATACTCCGCCTTCCATTTGGTCAATTCGGCCAAGCGGTGATCAGTCTCCCCAGGAAATGGTGACCCCGATGTCACCCGGCATGCCGCCTGGGAAGTCGATGACCTGATAGCCGATGCGGTAGCCGCGCGGCTTGAGGTATTCGGTCCAGAGCTCGAAGATCTCCTTTGGAATTCCGGTCAGCGTTTTATCCCAGCCCGCCTCCATCTGGTTGATGGCGCGGCCCTTGTCCGTGCACATCGTATTCGGGAAACGATAGACCTGCACTTCGGTCAGCCCGTTGCGAACCGCGCGCTGAATGATGGTCGAGGCGAGCTTGATCTTCTCGTCCTCGGTCTTGCCGGACGGCTTGCTCAGTCGCTCGATCAAGGCGCGTTTCTCGGCTTCGGCCGCGGCCGCGATACGTACATATTCGTCGGCTTTCTCGGCCTCTTTGAGGGCCGCTTCCTTGCGGATTTGCGCAGCGTTGGGGATGAGGTCATCGATGCCGGACATGGCTGACAAGCTCCTGGCCTACTGTTTGGGGGAGGGTCGGGCCCAGGCTAGGTTTGGCGTCGTCCGGTCCTTTGATTCATATCAAGCAATTTACCGCATGCGCGGCCACGTTCTTTGTCTGGAACGCAAGCTGGCCTCATTCCTGTCGGTGGAGAGCTACCGTTGAGCGAGCAAATTCATTCGATAGCCCCCCATCATCTGCCGTTCTATCTCGCGCCGGGAAGCGGGACGGACGTGCTGATGGTCGTGATGGGAATCTTCCTGATCGGCACCGTATTCTGGGTTGGCACGCTCTACTGGAAGCTGCACAGCCTGCCCGAGCGGATGGCTCACAAGTCACAAAAGCTGCAATTCGAGTTCGTGGCCGTGCTCGGCCTGATCTCCCTGTTCACCCACATGCACATCTTTTGGGTGGCGGGACTATTGTTGGCCTTGCTCGACCTTCCGGATTTCGGCACGCCGCTGCGCAGCATCGCCGGTTCCGTCGAGAAGATCGCAGACGCAACGCCGGGAGAGCATAGCGAGGTTAGCGAACCCGGTCCGCAGCCACCCGAAAGACCCGGGCCAGCGACGATGGTTGTCAAACCCAACCCGCCGCCGCCCGGGAAGCCCGGCGAGGCGAAAGCGAAGGAGCACAGTCATGTTTGAGCTCATGTTCTGCTCCCTCCTGACCATCCTGCCGGACTACCTCTATCGCCGCTATGCCCAGGGCAAAAGGTTCGGCAAGGAAATCACCTTCTTTTCCATCTGGTACGAGTTGCGATGGGGCATCACCGGCTGTTTGATGCTCACGGTGTCGCTGATCACCATGATCTTCTACTTTCACCCGTCAACGACCTCGGCCACGCTCTATTTTCGCACGGTCCCGATCCTGCCCGAAGGCTCCGGCCGCGTCGCGGAAGTCAATGTCGGCTACAGCGAGGCGGTGAAGAAAGGCGACGTGCTGTTCAGGTTGGACAGTTCGAAGCAGAAGGCAGCTCTGGAGACGGCCACGCGCAAGATCGCCGAGGTCGACGCCGCGATGACAAGCGCCGAAAACGACGTGGTCAAGGCCGAAGCGCAGATCCAGGAAGCCAAGGCCAGCCTTCAGCAGGCCAAGGACGAGCTGGACGTCAAGACCGAGCTGCAGCGCCGCAATCCCGGTATCGTCCCGCAACGCGATATCGAGAAACTACAGGTCGTGGTCAACCAGCGGCAGGCTGGTGTGGACGCGGCCACCGCGTCCAAGACGTCGGCGACGTTGCGGCTTTCGACGCTATTGCCAGCCGAAAAGGCGAGCGCCCAGGCGGCATTGGCCGAAGCGCAGGTCGATCTGGACAAAACCTTTGTTCGCGCAGGTGTCGACGGCCGTGTGGAGCAATTCCTGGTCCGCACCGGTGACGTCGTCAATCAGCTGATGCGACCGGCCGGTGTGCTGGTTCCGGACGGGGCGGGGCGGCGCGCGTTGCAGGCCGGCTTCGGACAGATCGAGGCTCAGGTGATGAAGGTCGGCATGGTGGCGGAAGCAACCTGCATCTCAAGGCCGTGGGTGATTATTCCCATGGTGGTCACTAACGTCCAGGACTACATCGCGGCCGGGCAGTTCCGTAGCGGCGAGCAACTGATAGAAGCGCAGAACGTCGGCCGGCCCGGCACGATCCTGGCGTTCCTGGAGCCGCTGTACAAGGGCGGCCTCGAAGGCGTGACGCCGGGCAGCAGTTGCATCGTCAATGCCTACACCAGCAATCATGAGGAGATCTCCGCGAAGGAGACGGGCACGGGTCGGGCAATCGCTCTGCATGTCGTCGATGGCGTCGGGCTCGTGCACGCCATGCTGTTGCGAATTCAGGCGCTGTTGCTGCCGATCAAGACGCTGGTGCTCAGCGGGCACTAGACCGCAACGCCGCCTCGACAATACCTGCAGCTGAGCCGGGCGGGGCGTCCATCAGGCCGTCCGGCGACCAGACGTCCCATTCACTGCGAGCGCCGCATGGCCCCTGCAAAAATGCCGATCTGGTTTCGTTCCGTTGTTGTCGCCAGCGCTGTCGCGCTGGTTCTTGGCGCGGGCCTGTTCGGCTACCGCTGGTACTCTCGCCCGATGACGCTGACCATCGCGGTCGGGTCGCTGGATGGCGAAGCCACGCGTCTCGTAGCGGCATTGGCGAGCCGGCTCGCCGTGGTGAACGCCTCCGTCCGGCTCAAGCTGGTGGAAACCACCAACGCGGTTGATGCTGCCGAGCAGTTTGCGGCCGAGAAGATCGACCTTGCTGTCGTCCGCGGCGACGTCGGCGATCTTTCGCAGGCGCAGGCCATTGTGGTCCTCGCCCATGCCGTCGTCATGCTGGTTGCATCGCCGGGCTCGGCCCTGACCGACATCGCGGGGCTGAAGCGCGTCAACGTCGGCGTGATCGGCGGCGATATCAATCGCAACATCGTGAGCATCCTCAGTGACGAATACGGCCTGGGGCGTGCCAACGTGACATTCCGCAATCTCCAGCCGGCGGATGCCCGGCGCGCACTCGATGCCAAGGAAGTTCGAGCGATACTGATCGTCGTTCCGCTTGCCGAAAGATACCTAGCCCTGTTGCGTGGTCTCTTTCTGCAGTCCCCGAAGGCTGCCCCGGTGCTCCTTCCCATCGATGCAGCCGGCGCCATCGCCGAAAAGCAGCGCGCCTACGAAAGTTTCGACGTCCCGAAGGGGACGTTGCGTGGCTCGCCTCCCGTTCCGAGCGAGGATCTGACCACATTGCGGGTCTCCTTCTACGTGGTCGCGCAAAAGCAGCTTAGCGCAGAGGTGGCCGGCAGCCTCGCGGAGGCCCTGATGAAGGCACGCAGGGATCTGCTGGGAGAACTGCCGATCCTTTCGCAAATGACCGCACCGAGCACGGACGCGGACGCCTTCCTTCCGGTCCATCCCGGCGCTGCGGCGTTTTACAACGGCACGCAGCAAAGCTTTCTGGACGAATGGGGAAATATCATCTTCCTCGCACCCATGATTTTCGGCGGCCTCATCTCGGTGCTGGCGGCGGCCTGGAAATTCCTTCGGGTCTCTGATCCCTTGAAGGACGAACGAGGCCTGGACTTGCTGTATGCGTTGGGTGCACGGATACGCAGAACCGAGGCAGCAGCCGAACTGTCCGAGATCGAGGCCGAGATCGATCGGGTTCTCCAGACTCAGCGCGCCAGGACGGCCGCAAGAGACGAAAATGCACTCGACGTCTCCACACTGAATGTCGCCGCGCACCGCCTTCAAAGCCTGATCCACGATCGCCGGATCTTACTTTCTGCGCGGCTGGGCAGCAGCGCCCAAGCGGTGCGGCCGGATATCGATCGGATCGAACGTCCGGCCGCGGAGTGAATAGCCGAGACCTCTGGGAGAGCTCCATCTTCTTTGATCTTGATCAATAGAAGACACTGATCGTCCAAGATGCTTGTTTCAACGGGAGCTCAAGGGAGGACGTGATGCTTCGTTGCGGGAACACTCTGATCGCGATGGCGCTGCTCCTGGCGATGCCAGTCGCCGCAGTAGCCCAAACCGCAGATGCTCCGGCGGCCACAGGTAGCCAAGTCCAAACGGCCGGCCTGCCCCCAGCGGCTGCTGAGTTGCTCAAGCCCGAGCAGCTTGAAGCTCTGGTCGCACCGATCGCGCTCTATCCAGATGAACTGCTTGCCAACGTGCTGGCGGCATCCACCTATCCGTTGGAAGTGGTGCAAGCCGATCGTTGGCTGAAGGAGCGCAAGACTCTGAGGGGCGATGCCCTGAAGACGGAAGTCGAGAAGCAGCCTTGGGATGACAGCATCAAGGCGCTGGCCTCGACCGCCGAAGTGTTGACCATGATGAGCGACAAGCTCGACTGGACCAAGGCGCTCGGCGACGCCGTGCTGGCGCAGCAGCCGGACGTGATGGATGCGGTCCAGCGGCTGCGGACCAAGGCCTATGACAACAAGAAGCTGATCACCACCACGCAGCAGAAGGTGAGCGTCAAGACCGAGGAAAGCAGGCAGGTGATCGTGATCGAACCTGCGGTGGCCGATACGATGTACGTTCCGTATTACGAGCCTGCGACGGTTTACGGCGCGTGGCCCTATACCGAATATCCGCCATATTACTTCGGCTATCCCTCCTATATCGGCGCCGGCGTCGTCGCAGCGGGTCTTGCCTTTGGTACCGCCTGGGCCATCGGCCGCTGGGGCAATTATTGGGGCGGCGGCTGCAATTGGGGCAACCGCAACGTCTATATCAATCATCGGACCACGAGTATCGGTGGTGGCTGGCAGCACAATCCATCGCACCGCCAAGGGGTGCGGTACAACAATGCGAATGTTCAGCAGCGCTTCGGCAACAGCAATCTCAAGGCTGGTGCCGCGGATCGGATGGATTTCCGTGGCCGCGACGGACAGCAGGTGCTGAAGCCGGGACAGGATCGGCCAGGTGCGGGCGATCGTTCCGGCGACCGCGCGACAGATCGCGCAGGAGACCGTGCCGGGAACCGCGCAGGTGATCGAGGTGGTGACCGACAGGGCGCAGCGGGGGATCGTGCCAAGGCGGGAGGCGATCGCGCGAAAGGTGGCGGCGATCGCGCGGCCAAGGGCGGTAGTGCCAAGAATGCCGGCGCAAAGAACGCTGGCGCCAAATCGGGCGGCGCCAAGGCCGCAAACCGCGGCAGTGGCGGCTCACGTGGCGGCGGCGCGCTGAACGTGTCGTCGGGCCGTTCCGCAGCTGCTGCGTCGGCCCGTGGTCGCGCGAGCATGGCGAGTATGGGGCCGCGCGGCGGCGGCGGTGCGAGCTTCGCCGGCCGAGGCGGCGGCGGAGGCTTCCACGGTGGCGGTGGTGGCCGCGGCGGTGGTGGCGGCGGACGGCGTTCCGACATCGCGTTAAAGCACGACGTCGTTTTGCTCGGCCATCTCGCCAGCGGCCTCAGCTATTATCGCTTCAGCTATATCGGCAGCGACCAGGCCTATGTCGGGGTCATTGCGCAGGAAGTCGAAGATGTGAAGCCGGAAGCCGTTACCCGCGGAGCCGATGGTTATCTCCGGGTCTATTACGAGAAGCTCGGTCTAAAATTCGGTACGTATCGCGATTGGCTCGCCGGCGGCGCGACGATTCCTGCGGAGGTGATGCCATGATGAGCTTCACGTCGCTTCATCGTGCCGCTCTGCCGGCCATCATGGCGCTGGCGATCATGGGTTCGCCATCCCGAGCGCAGCAATCCTATCCGACACCGGAGGATGCAGCGGCCGCGCTCGCCTCGGCCGTCAAGAGCGGACCGGACCGGGCAATCCTGAAAGTGCTCGGCAGCGCCGCCGAGGACATCGTTTCGTCCGGTGATGAGGTCGCCGACGTCGACATTCGCCGACGCTTCACCTCGATGTATGAGGCCAGGCATTCGATCAAGACGGAGGGTAACAAGAAGGCGACGCTGATGCTGGGGCCGGACGACTTTCCGTTCCCGATCCCGCTCGTCAACACCAAGACCGGCTGGGAATTCGATACCGCCGAAGGCCGCATCGAAGTGCTGTATCGCCGCATCGGCCGCAATGAGCTCGACGCGATCCAGACCAGTCTCGCCTTTGTCGATGCCGAGAACGAATATGCCGACAAGGATCGCGGCGAGGGGGCCGGCGTGTACGCACAGCGCATCGTCAGCAGTGCGGGCAAGAAGGACGGGCTGTTCTGGCGCGACGACAATGACCAGAGCCCGCTCGGCGCACTGGTGGGACAGGCTTCAGCTGAAGGCTACAAGGCCGAGGAGGGCCCGGCGCCCTATCACGGCTACTATTTTCGCATCCTGAGAGGGCAGGGGTCAAACGCGCCGGGAGGCGCGCTCAACTATGTTGTCAAGGGAAGGATGATCGGAGGCTTTGCGCTGATCGCCTGGCCCGTCGAGTACGGCAATTCCGGCGTCATGACCTTCCTGGTCAACCATGCGGGCATCGTCTACCAGAAGGATCTCGGACCTCGGACCGAGGCTCTCGCCTCCCGTATCACCGCATTCGATCCGGACCAGACCTGGAAGAAGGTCGATGTTCCCAAACCGTGAGCGACGTACGGAGATGTTGCGCTGGCTCCATTGGCGCTTGGCACTCCTTGTGCTGCTCGCATTGCTTGTCCCGGTGCCTCCCTCGTTTGCGCAGGCCTCCGCGCAGGTCCGTGTCAACGTCATCAAAGCGGGGCTGCTCGTCGGTGGTGGCGCTGGGACCGGCGTGCTGACTTATCGCGGTCACCATTATCCGTTCCGCGTTACCGGATTGAGCCTGGGCTTGACCGCCGGCGCGACAATTGGGCGGCTCGAGGGCTGGGCTTCAGGCATTCGAGAGGTCAGCGATTTTGCCGGTACGTACAGCTCTGTCGGGGGCGGGGCTGCCTTGATCGGCGGCATCAATGGTGCTCAGCTGCGAAACGACAAAGGAGTTACGATGGTGCTGCAGGGTCCAAAGGCTGGTGTGGAGTTTGCTGCCAACCTCAGCACGATCGTGATCTCGCTGAGGTGAGCGTATATCTGTCTGCACTCCGGTCAGCATCGAGGCTTCTTGGACGCGCTGGTCTTGTGCTTGCGTTGGCCCCCTTCGGCGAAATCCCGACCTCCCATGCGGGACCGCTGACGCCGTTTCGCTACGAGGGGCAGGCACAACGTCATTGCCCCGAGGACGAAGTGGTCTGGCTCGATTTCCGCGTGGGCCGGTACTATTCTCGGAAGCAAAAGCGCTACGGCTCTGGTCTTCATGGCGGATACGTTTGCCGCAAAGAGGCCAAAGGCGGTGGCTTTGGGCGGTCGCTACTAGGGCTGCGGTAGAGGATTTTTAGATTGGAGCGAAGGCGAAAACGACCCCGATGCTTTCAATCCGCTATTGGACCGAAGAGGGAGCGGAGGTCGGCATTCCCAGCTCAAAAATCGAGCCATCGGCGTCCGATTTGACCAGTCTCAGCTTTCCTCCACACCTTGCGGCCAAGTTGGAGGAGATGGCCAGTCCCAATCCCATACCGCCTTGTTTGGTCGTGAAGAACGGGTCGAAGATGCGCTCTTGATGGCTCGGTGTGATGCCGGTGCCTGAGTCCTCGACGGACAAATGGACCATCGTGCCACCATCAAGGCCGGTTTTCATACGGAGCTTTCGTTGATCGGCGGGGACCGAGCTCATTGCGTCAATCGCGTTCTTGCAGAGGTTCAAGACAATCTGCTGAAGCTCCGTGCTGTCCAGGGCGACTGGAGGAATGTTGCCTTCAAACTCCGTAGCTACTGATACTCCATTGGCCAGGAGATCGTGCTTCAGCAGTCTCAGCGCAAGCTCTGCGACATCCTCGACGCTTGTCAAAGCGCCGCCGTGCGCCGTTTTGATTGTCATCTCGCGAATGCTCGATATGATGTCAGCGGCCCGGTTACCGTCGGCTTCGATGTCAAAGAGGATGTTCTCGAGGTCCTCCAGTTCAGGAGAGGCAGCTCGCAGATGACTGAGGCCTGTCGCAGCATTGAGCGAGATGGCCCCTAATGGCGATCTCAGCTCATGGGCGATCGCACCAGTGACCGCGTCGATGCTGAGAAGCCGGTTCGCTCGTTCGCGTCGCTGCAGAGCAATGACGCTGGCAAGGCGCGAATAGAGAAACATCGTTTCGATAAGCAATACGGTCAGCAACATGCAACTGCCGATCAGAACGAAACCGCGTGCTGCGTACCAACCGATGGTGAATCGAACCGAGCTGCCGATGATCGCCACAAGGAAATTTGGCAAGTAGGCGAGCAAGGTCACCATCAGCCAGAGGTCAAGAATGGTACGCATGCGCACAAACAAGACGGTGAGAGCAGTCACATTCCACAGCAAAAGTATCAGGTTGACCTGATTACCGAGAGGCGTCTGATGCCTGACGTCGTTCTCGTAGAAGCTAGGGAGAAATTCAGCTTTCGCGGTCACCATCCACGTCAGTCCTGCCACGGTGGCGGCGATGCAGCCGATAGCAATTGCGATCGCGGCTATTGCAGGTCTGCCTCGTCTGCCGCCGGTGGAACGATCCTTCGTGAACCCGTAGACCAGGATAGCCGCGGGAAAAGCTGTGTGCCAAAGCACGTAAAGCCAAGCGGGGCTATCCAGTCCATCCCCAATGACACCTGCGGGAGCGTATCCGTTCGGAAAGGCGAGCGTTTGCAAAAATGCGAACGATCCGCTGAAGACGTATCCACTTGCGAGTGCGAGAAGTGCCCCCTGAGGTTGGATCGCAAATTGAGCAAACAGCAGGGCTGCCGTGATGAGCTCGGCCAGAGCCAATGCGGTCTGCAATACTGGTACGAAGCCATTGATCTGGCCCAATTGGATCCGGGCGAACGGCGCGATGATCGCTGCAAGGACAATGAGCAAGACGGCTACACCCACTACCCAGGCCTTTTGGCGAGGGGTTGCGGGCATATTCGCGATGATCAATGGGAATTCTTGCTCATCATCGTGAGCGGGCTCGGCGGTCGCGGTGGCCGATCGCTGGCCCGCTTGCGCAATGCCCAGCCCTGATGCTGTCGCACCGCCGACAAGTCCCATGAACTTGCGCTGGCTCATGCCGCCTCCGGGGCACCGCGGGACAGCATCTTACTCGTCCTCACGCCTGTTGGAAGCCCGTAAGGGCGGGGATTGGCATGTTCGAGTCAGTCAAGCGGCGGACGTCCCAGCGGCTCCAGACGATGTCTTTTCCGTCGGTCGTTCATACGCTATTGAGCCGTCGCATTATCTGCGCCGAAACTTGACCAAGTATTGTTCTCGCCGGATGGGACTTGACCGGCATTGCTCTCCCTCTTCAAGTCGGAGTTGCCATTTCGGTTGACGCGAAGCGCGTTCCCGCGTTTTCTTCGCGGCGTTCACTGGGAACACCCAAATAGGCAGTCCGAATGTTTCAGTGGAAATCCGTCTGGGTTACAAACGGTGTAACCTCGATTGCTGGCCCATTTATTGCTGTTCCAGCCCGCCGTTAAAGAAGGATAAGTTTTTGGAATATCAAGACTATCGCTTTTCCGTGGCACCCATGATGGACTGGACCGACCGGCATTGCCGAGTGTTCCATCGTCACCTGACAAGGCGGGCGGTGCTCTATACGGAGATGTTGACCACCGGCGCCATCATTCGTGGCGACCGGGAGCGGTTGCTTGGGTTCGATGCGGTCGAGCACCCGGTCGCGCTTCAACTTGGCGGGTCGGAGCCGCGCGAGCTCGCGCAGGCCGCGCGGATCGGCGAGGCGTTCGGCTACGACGAGATCAATCTCAATGTCGGCTGCCCGTCCGACCGCGTGAAGGACGGCCGTTTCGGCGCCTGCCTCATGGCGGAGCCGGAACTCGTGGCAAGGTGTGTCGAGGCGATGAAGCGCGCCGTCGCCGTTCCGGTCACGGTGAAATGCCGCATCGGCATCGATGATCAGGATCCGGAAGTCGCGCTCGATGCCATCGCGCGTGCAGTGGTCGCATCCGGCTGCGATGCGCTGATCGTGCACGCTCGAAAGGCTTGGCTCAACGGCCTGTCGCCGAAGGAGAATCGTGACATCCCGCCGCTCGATTATGGCCGCGTCTATCGGCTCAAGCGCGCGATGCCTGACGTGCCCGTTATCATCAACGGCGGCGTCCGGGGAATCGACGAGGCCAAGGCACATCTCGAACACGTCGATGGCGTGATGCTCGGCCGCGCCGCCTATCAGGAACCGTGGCGGCTGCTCTCCGTCGATTCTGACATCTTCGGCGCGGCGACACCGCATGTGACCATGCAGGACGCGTTTGAGGTGATGATGCCCTATATCGAGCAGCAACTTGCACGGGGAACGCGGCTGCACGCGATCACGCGGCATTTCGTCGGCGCATTCCACGCCGTGCCCGGTGCGCGCGCCTTTCGCCGTCATCTTGCTGAGCAGGGGGTAAAGCCTGGCGCCGGTCTGGACGTGCTGCGCGATGCGATCGCGCGGGTCGGAGCGCGCACGCAGGTAGAATTTGCGGCCTAGCCGCAATCACGCGACAGAGCCGGATCGTAAATCCGGCTCTTCGTCGATCCGCCTCATCTTTGCGCTTAATCCATCGCCGTGCGCGAGCGGCGGTGGCTGCTCTGGAGTTCCGGGTAGCCCGTGAGCATCAGCTTGTCGGCGCGCACCCCCCAGCTCTCCAGGCGGTCGAGGAAGCTCATGCCGAGCAGATTGGTTTTCATCTGCCCCCGCTGCACGACGAGGGCCGGCACCGACTTCTCGACCAGGTGGCCGACGGAGAGACGGTCGAGCGTGAGGCGGGCTGCCTTGGTGTGGCCGCCCGCGGTCTCCAGATCGACGTCGTATTCGAGCATCTCGAGCGGTAGTCCGATGGCTTTCGCGGTTTCCCAGGTCAGCACCACCGAGGTTGCGCCGGTATCGATCACCATCGGTGCAGCGACGCCGTTGATCTTGGCACGCAGCGCGAATTCGCCGCCTTGGCCGCGCTGGATCTGCACGGCGGGGGCGGGCGTTGCAGCCGGCCCGCGGAACATGTGCGAGACCTTGTTGCTCGCGCGCGCGATCTGGTCGGGATCGCCATAGGCGACGACGGCGCCGGCGAGCATGAGGAGGACGAGCAGGAAGCGGATCATTGCGTGCCTCCGCAGGCGCGCAGGCTCGTCAGGCGGGTTTGGTCGATCCCGCGACCGGCGCAAGCCCGGCCTCCGCCATGCGCGCCGGCAGCAGCGCCATCACCGCGTGCCGTTCCGCGCTTTCCATGGCGTGCCAGCGCGCGATCTCCGGCAAGGTGCGGCCGCAGCCGAAGCACAGCTTGGTTCTGGGATCCATCATGCAGACGGCGACGCACGGCGTGTCTTTGCTCATTCGGACATAGTGAGGGGACGTCAGGCATTTCTGCAAGCATCTCGTTAAGAGCCCGTACCTGCGCTCATGATCGGCTTGCGGCGCGGCCGGCGTTTCTCGTCGGGCACCGCGGAACTCTCCGGCTGGAGCGGCGGAGAATCGTCCGATATCGGCGCCAGCGCGCTCATCACGCGCTCCGGCGGGAACGTGACGATCACCTCGGTGCCAATCCGCAGCTTCGATTTCAGCGTGAACGTGCCGCCATGCAGATCGATCAGGTTCTTCGCGATCGGCAGACCGAGCCCGGCGCCCTGTTCGGCCGACTTGATCGAGTTGGAGCCCTGACCGAACGAGGCGAGCACGACCGGGATCTCGTCCTCGGGGATGCCGGAGCCGGAATCCTTCACCGAGAGATATTGTCCGCCCGATGCGGTCCATCCGGCCTTGAGCCAGATCTCGCCCCCTTGCGGGGTGAACTTGATCGAGTTGGAGAGCAGGTTGAGCACGACCTGGCGGATCGCGCGCTCGTCGGCCCAGAGTCGCGGCATCGCCTGCTCGAACACCTCGTGGATGGTGATGCCGCGGCTCGAGGCGCGCAGCTTCATCAGATGATGGCAGTCGGCGACGATGCCGACCAGCGATACCGCCTCCTCGTTCAACTCGTAACGGCCGGCCTCGATCCGTGACAGATCGAGGATCTCGTTGATGAGGTTGAGCAGATGCACGCCGGAATTATGGATGTCGGCGGAATATTCCTTGTAGACCGGCACCGCATGCGCGCCAAAAATTTCGCTCTTCATCACCTCGGAGAAGCCGAGGATCGCATTCAGCGGCGTGCGCAGCTCGTGGCTCATCTGCGCGAGAAAGCGCGATTTTGCGACGTTGGCGGATTCGGCGCGGTGCCGCGCCTCGTCCGAGATCGCCTTGGCCTGTTCCAGCTCGCCGATCAGCGCGTCCTTCTCGGCGCGCGCCTCGAGCGTTGCGAAGGTCGAGGAGTGAAGGCGATGCGCCAACAGCACGAAATAGCCTTCGGCCGCAAGCGCGAGCGCCGCCAGGATGTAATTGTCCAGCGCGCCCGTTATCGCAAAGCTCAGCGCCATCGCGACCGCGACCGGCGCGGTGGCGGCGAGGGCTGCGATCGGCAGATTGGCGGCCAGCATGCTCGATACTGCGATCACCAGCAGCATCAGGAACATCATCAGCGTTTCCGTGACCAGGTCGAGCACGGGATGGATCAGGATCGCCATCCAGCACAGGCCGTAGAGCAGGTCGAGCACGACGAAATGCGTCCGCCAGGTGCGCGTTGCCGAGGGTGAGGCGGGCTCAGCCAAAAAGCGGTGGCAGCTGCGGATCATCGCAGCGTGAATGCAGAGCATGCCGGCGGTCCAGGCCGCGGCCGGAATTGGCTGCATCCACAGCCCGAACAGCACGCCGGTGGCGACCACCAGGAGCATCACGACATAGGAGGCCGACAGCCGCGTCTGTGCATATTGGCGCAGCATCTCGGCGTCGAAGGCGGGGCGGGTTCCACTGGTCGACGTTAACTTGTCACGCGCCTCGCGCACCCGCTGCGCCGCAGCCCGTCGGCTGCTCGCCGATGGAGCGCTTGCCGGCTCGGCCGGAAGCTGCACGACCTCTGGCTTTTCAGCGGGGTTACTCATCGAACAACAACAATTCCTGCCCGCGCGAGGCGGGCCTTCTGCATTCTCTATCTCTGGCAAGAAATCCTTAAGAGCTGACTTAAGGAGCTAAAGAATTACGTTAACCGCGCATTAATTTTCAGCTCGCCTGGCGCGGTTCAATGCAGCGCCGCGTACTGCGCGACATAGACGGCTGCGCCGGCCAGATAGCCCGCGAGCGCGGGGACGGCGATGCGGCGGGCGTACCACAGGAACTCGATCCGCTCGAGCCCCATGGCGGCGACGCCGGCGGCGGAGCCGATGATCAGGATCGAGCCGCCGGTGCCGGCGCAATAGGCGATGAACTCCCAGAGGAAGCTGTCGGGCGGGTAGTGGCCGAGGTCGTACATGCCCATGGTCGCGGCCACCAGCGGCACGTTGTCGATGACGGCGCTGAGCAGGCCGAGCACGACGACGATGACGTCCTGGCGGCCGATCGTCGCCTCCAGCCATCGCGCCAGCATCGTCAGGAGGCCCGTGTGTTCGAGGCAGGCGACCGCGAGCAGGATACCGAGGAAGAACACGATCGAGCCCATGTCGATCTGCGTCAACGCGTGCGCCAGCGTCAGCGGACGGCGGACATGCTCGTCCTTGTTGCGGTGAACGACTTCGCCGACCAGCCAGACGATGCCGAGTCCGAGCAGCACGCCCATGAAGGGCGGCAGGTGCGTGGCTGCCTTGAAGGCGGGCACTGCGACCAGCGTGCCGAGCCCGAGATAGAACATCAGGTTGCGCTCGAACGCGCCGACGGCCTGCAAGCCGTCGTCCTTGGGGGGCGGCGCGATGGTCTTGCCTTTCACCAGAAAGCTGATGAAGACGAGCGGCACGAGCAGACTGACCAGCGAGGGCAGGAACACCGCGCCCATGATCTTCAGCGCCGTGATCTGCCCGCCGATCCACAGCATGGTCGTGGTGACGTCGCCGATCACGGTCCAGGCGCCGCCGCTATTGGCGGCGATGACGATGAGGGAGGCAAACAACAGGCGGTCGTCGCGCTTGGCGATCAGGCGCTGGATCAGCGAGACCATCACGATCGTGGTGGTCAGATTGTCCAGGATCGCGCTCAGGAAGAAGGTGACGAAGCCGATCAGCCACATGAGCTTGACTTGGCTCGTCGTGCCGATCCGGGAGGTAATGACCTCGAAACCGTCGTGGGCGTCGATGACCTCGACGATGGTCATCGCCCCGATCAGGAAGAACACGATCTGCGCGGTGGAGGCGACGGATTCGTCGATCTGCCGGCCAACCACCGCGTGGTCGCCGTTGGCGGCCGCGTAGATCGCCCAGAGCAGCCCGGCGCCGATCAGCGCCGTGGCACTCTTGTTGATCCCGAGCGGATGCTCGAGCGCGATCGCCGCATAGGCGAGAACGAAAATGGCAGCGATCGCGATCAGCAAGGTGGTGTCAATCCGTCAATTGTCAGCGATTCAGGCGCGCGAGCAGGCTCGACGTATCCCAGCGTTTGCCGCCCATCTTCTCGACCTCGGCGTAGAACTGGTCGACCAGCGCGGTCACCGGCAAATTGGCGCCGTTGCGGCGGGCTTCGGCCAGCGAGATCGAAAGGTCCTTGCGCATCCATTCGACCGCAAAGCCGAAATCGTACTTGTCCTCGTTCATGGTCTTGTAGCGGTTCTCCATCTGCCAGGACTGGGCCGCGCCCTTGGAGATGGTTTCGATCACGGCCGCGACGTCGAGGCCACTCTTCTTGGCGAAGTGGATACCCTCGGAGAGGCCCTGCACGAGGCCGGCGATGCAGATCTGGTTGACCATCTTGGTCAGCTGGCCGGAGCCGGCGGGCCCGAGCAGTTTGCACATCCGCGCATAGGCGCCGTTGATGATCGGCTCGGCGCCGGCATAGGCGTCCTGCGCGCCGCCACACATCACCGTGAGCACGCCGTTCTCGGCGCCGGCCTGGCCGCCGGAGACCGGGGCGTCGATGAACTTGAAGCCGGCCTTGATGGCGGCGGCATCGAGCTCGCGCGCGACCTCGGCGGAGGCGGTGGTGTGGTCGACGAAGGTTGCGCCCTTCTTCATGCCGGCAAATGCGCCGTCGGGGCCGATCGTGACCGCGCGCAGATCGTTGTCGTTGCCGACGCAGCACATCACGAAATCCTGGCCCTCGGCGGCAGCCTTCGGGGTCGCCGCAGTCTTGCCACCGAACTTGTCCGCCCATTCCTTCGCCTTGGCGGCGGTGCGGTTATAGACGGTGACCTCATGGCCCCCTTTTTTCACGAGGTGTCCGGCCATGGGGAAGCCCATCACGCCGAGACCGAGGAAAGCGACTTTAGCCATGTGTGGTACCTTGTCCGTAGCTTGAGTTTTACGGTTGCAGCCGGGCGGAGGGCGCCGGCCGGGGTCCTGAGGTTCCGCCTTGGAGCGGATCGGGCGCACCATAAACCCTTGAGGGCGGAGGGCAACGGCTTCGTTTGTCGGCCCCCTGTGCTAGGATAGCGGGACTTAAGGACTTCAAAATAAGGGAGCGAAAGCATGGGCGGCGTGAGCGTTGGCGTGCTCGATCATTTCAACATCCGGACCCGGAATCTGGCCGCGACGGTCCGCTTCTACGAGGACGTGCTGGGATTGGAAAACGGCGCCCGGCCGAATTTCGCCTTCCCGGGGGCCTGGATGTACAGCGAGGGCAAGCCGGTCGTGCACCTCGTCGATATTTCTCCGACCACGGAGCCACAAAAGCCGGATTCCGGCGTTGTCCACCACGTCGCCTTCGTCAGCCGCGGATTTGATGGCATGAAGCAGCGGCTGGCGTCGAAGGGGATGAAATTCGAGTCCCGCCAGGTGCCCGGCGGCGACCTCTGGCAGATCTTCGTCCACGACCCCAACGGGGTCATGATCGAGCTTAACTACGAGGCGGCCTGGGAGCAGGGGGCGGCGCCCGCCGAGATGGCTGACGATATCGGCAGGCAGTAGCCTTTTGGGCGTTTCCGCTCTAATGGGGCACATCTTGAAGTCAGGAGATGCGCTTTGAGCGTGACGCAGCAACAGGTTCTCGACAGCCTCGCCAGGATCAAGTCGCCCCGCGGGGTCGCGCTCACCAATGCCAATGTGCTGAGCGCGATCAGCGCCTCCGACGGCAAGGTGTTCTTCTCGATCAATGTCGATGCCGCCGAGGCGAGGGCCTGGGAGCAGGTCCGGGCCGAAGCGGAAGCCGCCGTGCGCGCCATTCCGGGCGTCACCACCGTGATGGTGGCGCTGACCGCCGAGCGCAAGGCGGGCGCAGCACCTCCGCCGCCCCCGCAGCCGAGCCGCGGCACGCCGGGCGTGCAGCCGGTCCACGCCCACAAGCCACCGCAGGGCGGAGGGTCGCCGATGGCGCGGCAGTCGGAAATTCCGGGCGTTGCGGCCGTGATCGCGGTGGCCTCGGGCAAGGGCGGCGTCGGCAAGTCGACCACAGCGCTCAATCTGGCGCTGGGCCTGCGCGACCTCGGCCTCAAGGTCGGGCTGCTCGATGCCGATATCTACGGCCCCTCGGTGCCGCGGCTGACGGGCCTGCGCGACAAGCCGGAGCTGAACCCTGAGCGCAAGATGATTCCGCTGCGGCGCTTTGGCCTTGCCATCATGTCGATCGGCTTCCTGGTGGAGGAGGAGACCGCGATGATCTGGCGCGGTCCCATGGTGATGTCGGCGGTGACGCAGATGCTGCGCGACGTCGAATGGGGCCAGCTCGACGTGCTTGTCGTCGATATGCCGCCCGGCACCGGCGATGCCCAGCTCACGCTGGCGCAGAACGTTCCGCTGAAGGGCGCCGTGATCGTCTCGACCCCGCAGGACCTGTCCCTGATCGACGCGCGGCGCGGGCTTGCGATGTTCAAGAAGGTCAACGTGCCCGTGCTCGGTATCGTCGAGAACATGAGCTATTTCCAGTGCCCCCATTGCGGCACGAAATCGGATATTTTCGGCCATGGCGGCGCGCGCCACGAGGCCGAGAAGCTCGCTGTCCCGTTCCTGGGAGAGATCCCCCTGCACATGGCGATTCGCGCTTCTTCGGATGCCGGTAGCCCGGTTGTCGACAGCGAGCCGGATGGGCCTCATGCGGCCATCTATCGCGCCATTGCGGGACAGGTCCGGGACCAGCTCAAGGGCGTCATCGCTGCGGCCTGAGCCGGGCAGGGGCAGGACTAATCCCTCCCGGCCGATACCCGGGGGACATGCGACTTTCGTCGAGCCCCGTCATGCCAATGTCGCGTTTCGAAAGCCAGCCTTCCGTGTTAAAGGCCCACGGCAGTCAAGCCCCTTTGGTTCGACGCGCCCAAACGCGTCGCCGGAATGAGCGGCGGCAAAAAGGAAGTTAGGGGAAACGCCCCAGCAAGGAGAGACCTGAAAATGAAGCGTCGTGATTTCCTGAAAGTGTCGGCAGCAGGCGCGGCGGCGACCGCCGCGGTGGCCTCGCCGGCGATCGCGCAGTCCTCGCCCGAGATCAAGTGGCGCCTGACCTCGAGCTTTCCGAAGTCGCTCGATACGATCTATGGCGGCGCCGAGCAGATGGCGAAGTACGTCGCCGAAATGACCGACAACAAATTCCAGATTCAGGTCTTCCAGGCGGGTGAAATCGTCCCCGGTCTCCAGGCGCTCGATGCGACGCAAAAGGGCACCGTCGAGATGTGCCATACCGTGTCGTACTATTATGTCGGCAAGGATCCGACCTTTGCGATCTTCGCCTCGGTGCCCTTCGGGCTCAACGCGCGCCAGCAGAATTCGTGGCTGTACCAGGGCGGCGGCAACGAGCTCGCCAACGAGTTCTTCAAGAAGTCGAACGTGATCGGCTTTCCCTGCGGCAACACCGGCACTCAGATGGGCGGCTGGTTCCGCAAGGAGATCAAGACCGTCGCCGATCTCTCCGGCCTGAAGATGCGTATCGGCGGCATCGCCGGTCAGGTGCTCCAGAAGGTCGGCGTCGTGCCGCAGCAGCTCGCCGGCGGCGATATCTACCCGTCGCTGGAAAAGGGCACCATCGACGCCGCCGAATGGGTGGGCCCGTACGATGACGAGAAGCTCGGCTTCGCCAAGGTCGCCAAGTATTACTATTATCCCGGTTTCTGGGAGGGCGGTCCGACCGTCCACGCCTTCGCCAACATCGACAAGTGGAACGAGCTGCCGAAGAGCTACCAGGCGATCCTCACCAACGCGACCGTCAACACCAACACCTGGATGGCCGCACGCTACGACATGGTGAACCCGACGGCGCTGAAGCGCCTGGTTGCCGGCGGCACCCAGCTTCGTCCGTTCACCAACGAGGTGCTGGAAGCCTGCCTCAAGGCGACCAACGAGCTGTGGGCCGAGATCTCGGCCAAGAACCCCGACTTCAAGAAGTCGATCGACGCCATGCAGGCCTACCGCTCCGACGAATATCTGTGGTGGCAGGTCGCCGAGTACACCTACGACAGCTTCATGATCCGCTCGCGCACCCGCGGCTGATTATTCGAAGCCGTCGCAAGACGACAGGCCCGGCCTCGTTCACGAGGCCGGGCTTTTTCTTTGGCGCCGGCAGGTGTCCAACAAAAAATGAAAAAACAACCCCATGCACAGTAGACGGACGGCGAGGGGGCGATGCCATTTGGATGCCGCTAACTGTCTGGCACGCAGAGGCAAATCGGCGGGAAGCGGCAATCCTTACGCATCAGGCGCTACAACGGCATTTTGCGCCGGGCGATGGGCTTCGCTGCCGCCCTCGTTGCCGATCCCGCGAGACGAGCTGCGAAGCCCCGTTTGACTCGTCGGGCAAAACAGTGGCAAGAAGCAATCATCGCATAATCCGAAATTCCCGCATCGAGGCGGATCTTTGGAGGTGACGATGAGATTCGATCCCGATGAAGTTCAAGGCGTGCTGCGCAAGGCATGGTCGTTGTCGACGGCCAGCAAATGGACGGCGAACAATCCGGCGGCAGGTCAATGCAACGTCACTTCATTGCTCGTCCACGAAGTCTTTGGCGGCGACTTGCTGAAGACGCCTCTGCCGGCCGGCGATCATTTCTACAATCGGATCGAGGGGCGGAGATATGACTTCACGGCGAGCCAGTTCGATCGGCCGATCGCTTACCTGGATTTGCCGGCACAACGAGCGGACGCTGAGTCGGGAGCGACGAGCGACCAATTGGCCGAACTCAGGGCCGCTTTTCAGGAGCAGCTTGCTGTGTCAGGGCGAGCGACTTGCCGCTTTCAGAGATCCGAACAGCCACAAGCGTCCAGAGGCGATTTCGAAGCTCCGGAATAATGTCCCTATACCTGCGCTTCCGCCTTCGTCTCCGGGCCGGTCCGGCCAAGACGCGGCTCCGTCCCCGCCAATAGCCGCCCAATGTTGGCGCGATGGCGGACGATCACGTAGATGCGCTGTCCAGAAAATCATGGGAGTTGTTTCCAGTTTCCGCAGCGAACGTCTTACCGCCGACCTTGGTTAACCGCCATGGAGAGCTCGTGGCCAAGCGACGATAGTGCTGGCTATTGCCGTGCGATGAGCGCATGCTCGTTGCAGCTGGCGTCGGTTGGGGCCTCACTTGCGAAAGGCACTGCGCATGACCACCCGCTCGCGGCGAGAAATCGTCACCTTCAGGCATCCGTTCCGGATCCGCGGCATCGAGCGCATTTTGCCCGACGGAGCCTATGACGTCGTCACCGACGAGGAGATGATCGAGGGACTTTCCTTCCCGGCCGGGCGCCGCCTCGCCACGATGATGACCGTTCCGGCGGAAGGCGGCCTGCGCGGCTCCATTGAACTATTGTCGATCGGCTCGGTCGACCTTGCGGATGCCCAACGGGTCGACGCGAGCGCCGCCAATGTCTGACCATCCGGTCGATCTCGACAAGCGTCGCGGCATGGCAGCGCAAAAGGCGACCGACCTGCGCCGCGCATTGGCCGAGGTCGAGGCCCATGTCAGGGAGCTGCGCGAGCGCGAGGCCGAGCTCGAAACCCGCATGATGACGGTGCCTTCCGCGTCCTGGCCGGAGGCCGCGGTGAAGGCGCGCCATCTGCTCAACCTCTATGCCGCGAGCCTGCCCGCCGAGGACACGCGCCACCGCGCGCTGGTCGCGGCACTGTTTGACGATTTTGCCCGGCTCAACGGCGAGGGCTGAGGCGATCACGGCCGCTCGCGTTACGAGGCAGCCGCGCAAAGGACTACGTCATGACCCTGACCAGCGGCCACTTTATCAGCCACGAATACGACCGGATGATCGTCCGGTTTTCGATGCACGATGGCGCAAAGGAGATTTCTTGCGCGATCTCGACATCGGCGATGGATGATCTCGAGCGCGGCCCGCAGGTGAAGCCTGAGCAACGAGAAGCCCAGTTCACCCGCCTGCGTGATCGCATCGAGGCACGCGCGGCGAGCAAATATCGGGCGACCGAATTCGAAGGCACGCCGCCGGGGATTGTGCTGCGAGGGATCGATTTCAGAGCGTAGCCCCGTGGACGCGACGTGGCGCTCCGCTGCGCCCGATGTCTGCCTCAGTCCGTCCGTGCCTTGACTTCCGGCAGGGGCGGCTTGCGCTCGAAAGGCTTCTTTTTCGGCGGCGCGGGCAGCAGTCCTTCCCGGATCAACTTCTTCCGGGCGAGCTTGCGTGCCCGGCGAACAGCTTCGGATTTTTCGCGGGTCTTTTTTTCCGACGGCTTCTCATAGGAACGTCGCTGCTTCATTTCCCGGAACACGCCCTCGCGTTGCATCTTCTTCTTGAGAACGCGCAGTGCCTGCTCGACATTGTTGTCTCGGACAAGTACCTGCAAATGAATCCTCCTCGATGCGGCTGCGAATTGCGACACGTCCTGCCGGCAGCCGATTGCGCAGGAGTTCATTACGATTTCGAGGATAGGGGCGGTGACAGGCATCGCCGGCTCTGGACAAAGCCGATCTCGTCACGGCGCTGCAACCTGATGCTGTCAACGTGACCACCGTCGCGCAGCGCTGTCAATCGATAAAGCCCTGCTTGCGAGGAAGCCCTGCTTGCTCGACGCCAGGCTCGTTCGAGCCCTCTCGATCGGCCCATCCTGGCGGCCTCGCCTGGAACAACCGGCTTTCCGCCTTGCAAAAACCTGAAGTTGATATATATTGAAGGCGTTCGATCAGCCGCTGTGCCTTGTTGAATGCGCCCGCGGGCTCCTTTTCCAAAGACATCGACGAAGTGGACGGTTATCGCGTGGTTGTCACGCGACATGCGCTGGTGCGCCCTTTGGAGAAGAAGATGACGACAGGTACAGTTAAGTGGTTTAATGGCCAGAAGGGCTTCGGCTTCATTCAGCCGGACGACGGCGGCAACGATGTGTTCGTTCACATCAGCGCCGTCGAGCGCGCCGGTCTTGCGGGTCTTGCGGAAGGCCAGAAGGTCAATTTCGAGGCCAAGACAGACAAGGTGCGAGGCAAGGTCAGCGCTGAGAACCTCTCGCTGGCCTGATATCGCGTCCGCCGTTTCACGGATGTACTGAGACGGCGTTGTGCCCGCTCGATCACAGGATTGAGCGGGTTTCCTCCATTGGGGAGCGGTGTGAGGAATGAGCGCCAAGAAACCGGCACAGCTGTCACCTGAAGGCATTGCGCGTTCCGATCGCAAGCGCCTGGCTGCCGAAGAGGGAGTGCGCGCATTGGCGGATGTCGAAAGGCAGGCCGTCGCGATACGCGCGAACATGACGCGGCTTCGAGAAGTGCGCGAAGCAAAGGAAGCGGCTGACGCAGAGCTGCGAAGAACGTCGCCGCCGCCGGCGCCCAAGAAACGCTCGAGCAAGCCGCCGCAATAGCCGTCCGTAAGTCGTCAACGAAATTGAGGGCCCGTCACATGCCGGAGAGCGCAGGTCGTGCCTAGAGCTAAATCGGACGACGGAACCATCACCTTTTTTCTTGCGTTCGGCGCAAGTCGACAGATGTGCCGGCTCTCAACGACATTCAGCACACAGAAGCAGGCCTTCAGCTATTTGCAGAAGCATCGAACGGAGTTCGAGCGTATGGCGCGGGCGCGCCTTGTCTCGGGGGATCTCGAAGACGGGATTATCGTGCTTTCGATGCTGTAGCCGGTCCTGCCGGTCGGCATGAGCATTTCGGGCTATGCTCAATGGGTCGCGCCAACTCTTTCGCAGACGAATGCTGCTTTCAGGATAAGGCCGCCGGCGTCGCGAACCCGGATGTCGATCCCTACGGGGTCCGGTGCGATTGACGCCGCTGCTCGGCCTCCCGGGCCAGCCGCTCGGCCTTCAGCCGTTCCCGATTGGTATGGAAAGCCTGTTGCGTCTTCTCGTAGTCGGTCGCGGTTTTCTCGACGATCTGCTTGAACAGACTGTTCGCCTCCTTCAGCGCAGGCGACTGAGATTTCTGTTTCATTTTGACCTCGTTTGTCTCTTGGAGCGCCTTGCATGGTGACGCGCTCCGGCGCTTGCGAGACCAACCAGCCGTCTGCCGATGTGTTCCTGCCGGTCAAAAAGCTATGCCGGCCCTCGCAATGGCGCAAGGAGAGGGCCGCCCGGATCAGCACCGTCCGATTGGCTTACACGAGCCTGACAGCTCCGGGGCGGGCCGCCTGCAGGGTGCTTTTTCGCTGGCTCGGGCGGGCGGAATGCTGGAAAAGAGCGAAGCTGCGGCGCAAGCCGTGCGGTTGGACCGGGATATCCGCGGACATGTGATGCGTCTTCTGATCGTCGAGGACAATGCCGAGCTGTCGAGGCTCGTTGCCGCCGGGCTATCGGCGGCCGGCTATGAGAGCGACATCGTCGGCAGCTCCGCCGAGGCGCGCGAGGCCGTGAGCAGCGTCAGCTATGCCGCGATGATCCTCGACCTCGGCCTGCCCGACGGCGATGGGCTGTCGGTGCTGCGCGAGCTGCGCCGTCAGATGGAGCCGCTCCCGGTCCTGGTGCTGACTGCGCGCGGCGGCCTGCAGGACCGCGTCAGCGGCCTGCGCAGCGGCGCCGATGATTATCTCGCAAAGCCGTTCGCGATGGAGGAGCTGGTGGCGCGGCTGGAGGCCATCCTGCGCCGGCCGGGCCAGCTGCTCGGCCGTTCGCTCAGTCTCGCCAATCTCGTCTACGACACCGAGAGCCGCCAGATCTTCGTCGACGACCAGCCGCGGATCATCTCCGCGCGCGAGACCTCGGTGCTGGAGATATTGCTGCGCCGGCAGGGCCGGGTGGTGCCGAAGAAGAACGTCGAGGATCATATCTTCGGCCTCGAAGGCGAGGTCGCCTCCAACGCGATCGAGGTCTATGTCTCGCGGCTGCGCAAGCAACTCGCCGAACACGGCGCCAAGGTCGTGATCCACACCATCCGCGGCGTCGGCTATCTCATGGCTGAGGAGAAATAGCGTGGCTGCCGCCGCGTCCTATGGCGGGTCGCCGACCTTCAAGTCGCTGATCTGGCGGATCGTGTTCCTGCACATCGTCGCGGTCGCGGTGGTCGCGATCTTCCTGCCGCTGGTGCTGTTTTGGCTGCTCAACTCCGAGATCGACCAGCTGCACCGCGATGCCATGCGCGCCCAGGCCGAAGTGCTGGCCGAGCGCATCGTCGCGGCGCCGGACGGCCTGTTGACGTTCAATCTGCCAGACAGCCTGCGGGGGCTCTACTCGGAGGCCTATGGCCGGTATTTGTACGATATCCGCGATGCCGACGGCCGTTTGCTGTTCTCGTCCCGCCGCAAGACGGGCGCGGCGGTCCAGGCGCCGCCGCTGTCCGAGACGATCTCCGGCGCCGGCGTCACCCGGATCATCGACGGCAAGGTGATACGCGTTCGCGTTGCCGAGGACCTCGCGCACCGCGATGTCATCATCGACGACATCGTCTCGAACTTCTTCCGGCGGGTGGGCTGGATCACCATTCCCATCCTGCTGATCCTGCTCGCCACCGACATCATCATCTTCCGCCGCGCCATCGCGCCGCTGTGGAAGGCGTCCGAGGAGGCCAGCAATATCGGCCCGGCGCGGACCGATATCCGTCTGCCGACCGAGCAGATCCCGCGCGAGATCATGCCGCTCGTCACCGCGATCAACCAGGCGCTCGACCGCCTCGAGGACGGCTTCCGGGTGCAGCGGCAGTTCACCGCCGATGCCGCGCACCAATTGCGCACGCCGCTCGCGATCCTGCGCACGCGGATCGAGACGCTGGGCGACGCGGCAGCGAGGCAGGCGCTGCATGCCGATATCGAGGCCATGAGCCGAATCGTGGTCCAGCTGCTGGAGATCGCCGAGCTCGACACGCTGGTGATCGATCCCGGCGAGACCGCGGACTTGCGTGCCGTCTGCGCCGAAGTGGTCGGCTCGATCGCGCCGTTTGCGATCGCGCAGCACAAGGATATCGCGCTGAAGGGCACCGACGCGCCCGTGATGATCCACGGCAACGCCGTGATGCTCCAGCGCGCGATCTTCAACCTCGCCGAAAACGCGATCAAGTTCACCGCAAAGGATACGTCCGTCGATGTCGAGGTCGGCGACGACGGTGTGGTGCGGGTGCGCGATTGCGGCCCGGGGATCGCGGAGGCCGAGCGCGAGCTGATCTTCCAGCGCTTCTGGCGCGCCGACCGCCAACGCAGCGACGGCGCGGGCCTCGGGCTGTCGATCGTGCGCGGCGTGGCGGATGACCACGCCGCGACGGTGGCGGTGGAGAACCTTCCCGGTGGCGGCGCCGAGTTCACGCTGCGGTTCAGGCTGGCGGACACGATTTGTGCTGCCGTCTAAGTCTAAAGTCGTAGGATTGAAATGGTGGCTAGGCCCGCCATTTCGTCTGCCGCCCCCTGATCCGGATGGAAATTGACGACGCAATGTTCCATGCTGCGAGCAAGCCTCGGCAAGAAGGCTCACAACCACAGTCCATCAGGGTAGGAAATCATGAAGAGAAGAGACTTCATCAAAGTCACTGGACTTGGCGCGGCGGGAGCCGCGGCACTCGCCGCTCCCGCGATCGCTCAGTCGCTTCCCGAGATCAAATGGCGCATGCCGACGAGCTGGCCGAAATCGCTCGACACGCTCTACGGCGGCGCCGAGATGATGGCCAAGATGGTCGCGGAAGCCACCGACAACAAATTCCAGATCCAGACCTTCGCAGGCGGTGAAATCGTCCCCGGCCTGCA
The DNA here is from genome assembly GCF_032290525.1 of Bradyrhizobium cosmicum. Lineage (GTDB taxonomy): Bacteria > Pseudomonadota > Alphaproteobacteria > Rhizobiales > Xanthobacteraceae > Bradyrhizobium > Bradyrhizobium cosmicum_A. The sequence goes on from NZ_JASXTA010000001.1 coordinate 407,791, forward strand.
AGTGCTCGATGCGGTGCAGAATGGCACCTGCGAGATCGGTCATACCGCGTCGTATTACTATTTCGGCAAGGACCCGACCTTCACCTTCGGCTCGGCCGTGCCGTTCGGACCGAACATGCGCATCAACCAGGCCTGGTACATGCTGGGCGGCGGCAGGGACGTCCTCAACGAGTTCTACAAGAAGTACAACGTCACCTCGCTGCTCGCCGGCAATACCGGCTGCCAGATGGGCGGCTGGTTCCGCAAGGAGGTGAAGACGCCTCAGGACTTCAACGGTCTCAAATTCCGTGTCGGCGGCTTTGCCGGCCGGGTGCTTCAGAAGCTCGGCGCGGTGCCGCAGCAGATCGCCGGCGGCGACATCTATCCCGCGCTGGAAAAGGGCACCATCGACGCCGCCGAATGGGTCGGTCCCTATGACGACGAGAAGCTCGGCTTCTACAAGGTCGCGCCGCACTATTATTTCCCGGGGTGGTGGGAAGGCGGACCCATGCTTCTCGCCTTCGTCAATCTCGACAAGTGGAACGCGCTGCCGAAATACTACCAGAGCGTTCTGGAGCAGGCCGGGCACTATGCCAACAACTGGATGATGGCAAAGTACGACCAGGCCAATCCTCAGGCCCTGCGCAGATTGCTTGCCGGTGGCGCAAAGCTGCATCCGTTCTCGCCGGAGATCATGCAGGCCTGCTTCAAGGCGGCGAAGGAGCTGCACACCGAAGTTTCGTCCACCAATGCCGACTTCAAGAAGGTGTACGAATCGCTGACGGCCTTCTCGAACAACGGCTATCAGTGGTTCCAGGTCGCCGAAATCGGCTACGACAACTTCATGGCGCGCAACTCGCAGAGCTGAGCGGTTTTTCTTCAAACAGAAGCCCCAAACAAAAAACCCGGAGCGCGAGCTCCGGGTTCTTTTTGTCGCCGGGTTGATGCGGGCGCTATTGCTTCGGCTGGCCGAAGTCGAGCGGCGGCAGATCGATCTGCGGAATCTCGATCTTGATGCTGTTGGGATCGACGGTGGACTGCACGCCCTTGTAGTGCATCACCATCGACGGGAACGTGATCACGAGCACGACCATGATGACCTGGATGACCACGAACGGCACCGCACCCCAATAGATCTGTCCCGTCGTGACCGGCTCCATGCGTTTGCCGGTAACGCGGTCGGTATAGCGCTCCTTCGGCGCCACCGAGCGCAAATAGAACAGCGCAAACCCGAACGGCGGGTGCATGAACGAGGTCTGCATGTTGACGCCGAGGATGACGCCGAACCAGATCAGGTCGATACCGAGATGCTCGGCCGCCGGCCCGAGCAGCGGGATCACGATGAAGGCGAGCTCGAAGAAGTCGAGGAAGAACGCCAGCACGAACACGAAGGCGTTGACGAAGAGCAGGAAGCCGATCTGGCCGCCGGGCAGGGAGGTCAGCAGGTGCTCGACCCAGACATGGCCGCTGACGCCGTAGAAGGTCAGCGAGAACACGCGTGCGCCAACCAGGATGAAAACGACGAAGGCCGAGAGCTTTGCCGTCGATTCGGTGGCCTGGCGGATCAGGTCCCAGGTCAGCCGCCGCTTCGCCGCGCCGAGAAGGAGGGCGCCGGCCGCGCCCATCGCGCCGCCCTCGGTCGGCGTCGCGATGCCGATGAAGATCGTGCCCAGCACCAGGAAGATCAGGAACAGCGGTGGCACCATGACGAAAGTGGTCTGCTGCGCCATCTTCGAGAGGAAACGGAAGCCCGTCAGCTTGTCGATGATCCAGTTCGCGACGGCGACGAAGAACGCGAAGAGAATGCCGAAGAACATGCTGAGCACGACGAAGTCGGCGCCGTGGATTTCCGAATTCCGCATCATGACCCAGCCGAAGACACAGCTCGCCAGGAACAGGACGCCGAGCGAGGTCAGGCCCCGGCTGCCGCTCTCTTCGCGGAAGCCGATGGCTTCCTTCGGCAGGCCCGGAGCAGCTTTCGGGAAGATCAGGGTCACGAGGAACGCGTAACCTGCATAAAGGGCTGCGAGCACGAGGCCCGGAATGAACGCGCCCTCGTACATGTCGCCGACCGACTTGCCGAGCTGATCGGCCATCACGATCAGGACCAGCGAGGGTGGAATGATCTGCGCAAGCGTGCCGGAGGCGGCGATGACACCGCTCGCGACGCGGCGGTCATAGCCGTAGCGCAGCATGATCGGCAGCGAGATCAGGCCCATCGAGATCACCGATGCCGCGACCACGCCGGTGGTCGCCGCAAGCAGCGCGCCGACGAAGATCACGGCATAGGCGAGGCCACCGCGGACGGTGCCGAACAGCTGGCCGATGGTGTCGAGCAGATCCTCGGCCATGCCGGAGCGCTCGAGCACCAGCCCCATGAAGGTGAAGAAGGGAATGGCGAGCAGCGTGTCGTTGTTCATGACCCCGTAGACGCGCTCCGGCAGGGCCTGGAGAAAGTCCGGATGAAATTGGCCGAGCTGGACGCCGATGATGGCGAAGAACAGGCCGACGGCACCGAGCGAGAATGCCGCCGGATAACCGAGCAGCAGCGCGACCACCAGCGTCGCAAACATGATGGGCGCCATATTGGCGATGATGAACGCGGTCATTGCTTCCCTCTAAAGCGTCGCCAACGGCTATTTCTTTTCGATCGCTTCGACGAGGTGCTCGACCTCGGCCTCCAGCGCGGACACCTGCGATTCATGAGGGTCCGGAATCATTCCGCGCATGATCGCAATTCGCTTGATCAGCTCGGAGATGGCTTGAACGAGCAGGAGGGCGAAGCCGATCATGATCAGGGATTTTGCGGGCCATTGCGGCAGGCCGCCGGCGTTGCCGGACTGCTCGTTGATCTGCATCGAGCGCAGGAAGAACGGAACTCCGGTGACGATCATGACGATGGTCAGCGGAATGAGGAAGAACACGTGACCGATCACGTCGATGATGTTGCGCACCCGCTTCGGCAGCGCATTGTTCACGATGTCAATCCGGATGTGTTCGTTGTCGAGCAGCGTCCAGGACGAGCACAGCAGGAACACGATGCTGAAAAGCACCCATTGCAGCTCGAGCCACGAGTTGGAGGACGTGTCGAAGGTCTTGCGGATGATCGCATTCATCGCCGAGATGACGACGGCAACAAGGATCAGCCACGCCAGACGCTTGCCCGTCCAACGCGTGAACGCGTCGATTCCACGGCTCAGCTTTAGGAGCGCTTGCAACGATAGGTCCTCCCCCGATTGTGCCCCGGCCGTCTTGTCTGCGCCGACTCGGGCGCATTGGCTTGTCTCGCCGCGCAGGCATGAGGCAGCCGCACCAAACCAGCGAGCGTGCCGCCAGTCAATCGGAAGTTTGTTGATAGTTAAGGGGAATAAGCCCGCACCGGGGCCCGGCGATCCTAGCCGCCGGTGACGCTCATGTGCCTGGAGACGCTGGGACGGTCGTGGCGACGGTCGATGATGAAATCGTGGCCCTTGGGCTTCAGCCCGATGGCGCGGTCGATCGCATCCGCAAGCAGCATGTCGTTATCAGATGCACGCAGAGGTTTGCGCAAATCGGAGGCATCCTCGTGGCCGAGGCAGGTGTGCAGCGTGCCCGTGCAGGTGATGCGCACCCGGTTGCAGGATTCGCAGAAATTATGGGTCATCGGCGTGATGAAGCCGAGCTTGCCGCCGGTCTCGGCGACGCTGACATAGCGTGCCGGGCCGCCGGTGCTCTCGGCCAGATCCGTCAACGTGAATTGCTGGGCGAGGCGCGCGCGCACCAGCGACAGCGGCAGGTACTGGTCGATGCGGCCCGAGCCAATCTCGCCCATCGGCATGACCTCGATCAGCGTCAGGCCCATGCCCTTGCCGTGGGCCCAGCGCATCAACTCGGGAAGCTCGTCCTCGTTGAGGGTCTTGAGCGCAACCGCGTTGATCTTCACCGCAAGCCCTGCGGCGCGCGCGGCTTCGATGCCTTCCAGCACCTTGTCGATCTCGCCCCAGCGGGTGATCTCACGAAACTTCTTGGGATCGAGCGTGTCGAGCGAGACGTTGATGCGGCGGACGCCGCAATCGGCGAGTTCACGGGCATGTTTCGCCAGCTGGGTGCCGTTGGTGGTCAGCGTCAGCTCGTTCAGCGCGCCGCTCGTCAGATGCCGCGACAGCGAACGCACCAGCGTCATCACGTTGCGGCGCACCAGCGGCTCGCCGCCGGTCAGCCGCAGCTTCTTCACGCCCTTGGCGATGAATGCCGAGCAGAGCCGGTCGAGCTCCTCCAGCGTCAACAGGTCGGCCTTGGGCAGGAACGTCATGTCTTCCGACATGCAGTAGAAGCAGCGCAAATCGCAGCGATCGGTGACGGAGACGCGCAAATACGAGATGGTCCGGCCGAACGGATCGGTCATCGCGCTCGACAGCGCCGCGCGGGGGCCTGCGGAAGGTCCGTTCATACCAAAAGCCTTGCCAAATAAGCCTTGCCAGATGCCGTGCCACTTGCGGTGACGAGCGCACCTTTGCTTCAGCGGTGCCTTGGAAGCAATCTAAGCATCAGACGCGGCCAGGACAATCGGGTGGTCGACCTAAGTCAGCGCTTCCCCGCATTCGGATTGGGGAACGGCGAACCTGCGGCGGGCGCGGCCTCGGCCGGCACCACTGCGACGAACCGCCACGCCCCCGCCCGACCTTAGGGGCGTCGTTCCAGGCGGGCAACCGGCGGGCGGCGCATAGTTAATAAATGGTCAACGCAAGGTTCCGTGAACTAACGCAGCCATGTCAATGGCTTACTCGGCGCTCATCCGTCATCAGGCTGTGGACTGCGGCGGGCAGATCGCGCATGTGATGGACCAGCCGGTCCGGCTTCAGCTCGGCGATCGGCACGTCCGTATAGCCGAAGCTGACCCCGATCACGGGCACCCCGGCGCGGCGGGCCACCCCGACGTCGGTTCCGGCGTCGCCGACCATGATGCTGGCTTTGACCTCTCCGCCGGCGCGCGCCACGGTCTCGCGAAAAATGGTCGGATCCGGCTTCTGGACCCCAAAAGTATCGGCGCCACAGATCGCGGCGAAACGCCTGCTGAGGTCGAGCTGGTCCAGCAGCCGTTTCGACAGCCATTCCAGCTTGTTGGTGCAGACCGCGAGGCGATGGCCTTGGGCCGCAAACTGGTCGAGCGCGGCCTCGAGCCCCTCGAAAGGGCGGGATTCGACCGCGATATGGTCGGCATAATAGGCGATGAAATCCGCCGTCATCCGGTTCATGTCTGCCGGAGTGACGGTCCGGCCCTCGGCCTCCAGCCCCCGCTCGATCAGCTTGCGGGCGCCGGCGCCGATCATGTTGCGGGCCGAGGCCATCGGCACGGGCGGCAACCCTTCGCGGTCGAGCACGTAATTCAGCGCGGTGATCAGGTCGGGCGCCGTATCCACAAGCGTGCCGTCGAGATCGAAGACGAGGGTGTGAGGGGAGGTCATGTCGCAAGCGCTACCGGCCCGGCCGTATCGGCGCAAGGGGAGGCGCCATAAGATCAGCTTATAGGCCTGTTCCGGCAGGAAAAACGAGGCTACACAGGCCGCCGCAAGCGGCTATACCGGCGGCACAGTCGTCATTCAGGGGCAGGCGCATCGTGAACATGGACCAGTTGAAGCGGCAGGCTGCGGCGCGGGCCCTCGAAGAGGTGCGTGACGGCATGCAGCTCGGGCTCGGCACCGGCTCGACCGCAAAACATTTCGTCGAGCTGCTCGGCGAACGCGTCGCCGCCGGGCTCAAGGTGATCGGCGTGCCGACCTCCGAGGCGACGCGCGCGGACGCGACGCGCTGCGGTGTGCCGCTGACCACGCTCGACGAGATCGAGCATCTCGACATCACCATCGATGGCGCCGACGAGATCGATCCCGAGCTCAATCTGATCAAGGGCGGTGGCGGCGCGCTGCTGCGCGAGAAGATCGTGGCGGCGGCATCGGATCGCATGATCGTGATTGCCGACGACACCAAATGGGTGCCGACGCTCGGCAAGTTTCCGTTGCCGGTCGAGGTGATCCCGTTCGGGCTCGGCGCGACGCGCCGCGCGATCGAGAAGGCATTTGCCGAATGCAGCGTTTCCGGGCAAATGGCGGTCCGCAAGGCCAAGGACGGCCACGTTTTCGTCACCGATGGCGGCCACTGGATCGTCGATGCCCAACTCGGACGTATTGTGGATCCGTCCGGCCTCGCCGAGGCGTTGAGCGCGATCCCCGGCGTGGTCGAGCATGGGTTGTTTATCGGCTTGGCCAGCTCGGCCGTTCTGGCGGGCGGCGAGGGAATTCGCGTGATTGAACGGCGCAAGCCGAAAGGAGACTAGGAATGAAGACCGTTTTGAAATTGTTGCCGGCCGCGACTCTCGCTGCGGGATTGGCTCTCTCGGCCGTCTCGGCGCTCGCGCAGCAGCCGGCGCCGGTCCCCAAGGCTGCCGCAGCACCGGCCCAGCCGAAGGCGACGCCGGCAGCGGTCGCGGCGGCCAAGGAGATTCTGCAGATCAAAAACGCGACGGCGATGTATCAAGGTGCCGTGCCCGGCCTGGTCGAGAAGACCAAGATCGCGCTGATCCAGCAGAACCTCAATTACCAGAAGGATCTCAACGAGGTCGCCGGGGTCGTTGCCCAGCAGCTCAACGGGCGCCAGAACGAGATCGGCGATGGCATGGCGCAAATCTATGCCAGCGAGTTCACCGAGCAGGAGCTGAAGGACCTCGTCACCTTCTACAGGTCGCCGCTGGGCAAGAAGCTGATCGACGCCGAGCCTCGCGCCATTGGCCTCAGCATGGCCTTCATGAACTCCTGGGCCCAGAACTTCTCCGAAACCGTGATGGGTGCCTTCCGCGCCGAGATGCGCAAGCGTGGCAAGGAAATCTGACAGTACCTATCTGATCGGAATCCGGATCACGCTCTAGGAGAGGTCGGAGTGGACAATGGCTGAATTCGACGTCGACCTCTTTGTCATTGGTGGCGGTTCGGGCGGCGTGCGCGCCGCCCGCATCGCGGCCGGCTACGGCGCCCGCGTCATGATCGCCGAAGAGTACCGCATGGGCGGCACCTGCGTGATCCGCGGCTGCGTGCCGAAGAAGCTGTTCGTGATCGGCTCGCATGTCCGTCACGAGCTCGAGGACGCCGCCGGCTTCGGCTGGACCGTTCCGCCCGCCAGCTTCGACTGGCCGACGCTGATCGCCAACAAGGACAAGGAGATCGCGCGGCTGGAGGCGGCCTACACCGCGAATGTCGAGAAATCAGGCGCGCAGATCGTCAAGAGCCGCGCGGTGATCGAGGACAAGCACACCGTCCGACTGCTCGAGAACGACAGGACGATTACGGCGAAGTACATCCTGATCGCCACCGGCGGCGCGCCCAACCACGGCGCCATGATTCCCGGCATCGAGCACGTGATCTCCTCCAACGAAGCGTTCCACCTGAAGGCGCTGCCGAAGCGGATCGTGATCCAGGGCGGCGGCTACATCGCGCTGGAGTTCGCCGGCATCTTTGCCGGCTTCGGCTCCGACGTCACCGTGATCTATCGCGGCGACAATATCTTGCGCGGTTTTGACGAGGATGTCCGCACGCACGTCCGCGCCGAGATGGAGAAGCAGGGCATCACCATCCTCACCGGCTGCACGGTGGCCAAGGTCGATCGTCACGGCGAGGAGTTCAGCACGCATCTGTCGAACGGCTCGAGCGTCGCCTCCGACCAGGTGATGTTCGCCATCGGCCGCCATCCGGCTGTCGCCAATCTCGGCCTGGAGAAGGCCGGCGTTGCCATCAACCCGAACAATGGTGGCATCGCGGTGGACCATTTCTCGAAGAGCTCGGTCGACAGCATCTATGCGATCGGCGACGTCACGCATCGCTTCAACCTGACGCCGGTGGCCATCCGCGAGGGGCATGCCTTCGCCGACACGGTGTTCGGCAAGCGCGAGGTGCAGGTCGACCACGCCAACATCCCGACCGCCGTGTTCTCGCAGCCGGAGGTGGGCACCGTCGGCCTCACCGAGATCGAGGCGCGTGCGCAATTCAGCCATGTCGACATCTACAAGACGACGTTCCGCCCGATCAAGGCGACGATGTCGGGCCGCGACACCCGCGTGCTGATGAAGCTCGTCGTCGATGGTGCGACCGATCGCGTGCTTGGCTGCCACATCGTCGGCGATGCTGCCGCCGAGATTACCCAGGCGGTCGCGATCGCGGTGAAGATGAAGGCGACCAAGGCCGACTTCGACTCCACGATCGCGCTGCATCCGACTGCGGCCGAAGAGCTCGTCACCATGCGCACGCCGACGGCGCGCCACGTGCGTCAGGCCGCGGAGTAGCGCCTAGCCGTACAGATATCCGACCGGCTTGCCTTCGGTGCGCAGGGGACGAACGTCCCTCTGCGTGATGATCTGACCGGCGAGACCGTCGATCTCGTCGCGCTGTGTCGGCGACCAGCTGCAAAGCTCGTTCATGCGCTTGAGAAGGCCGAGCCGCAGGACCTGGGTGTTTTCGCCGACGCCAATGAGGCTGATCGCGTTCTTGCCCGCCGTCACGACATCGCCAGATGCCAGTTCAAAGGTCTCGCCGGTCTTCTTCTTGAATTCGGCCGTGCCGCGGATGACGCGATAGATCACGACCTCGCCCTTGGCAAAACAGGTCGCGTCCGCGGCGATCGACGTGCTCTTCGGCAGCAGCGACTGGCCGCGCGGGTCGGTTGCGATGATGTGGCCGGTGACGAGATGGCCGCTCGGGACCTCGATGCCGATGTCGCGGACATAGACCGGCAAGGATGATTTGACCGGACTGTCGGCGAGCGGCTTGAACAGCGCGTCCAGCGCCAAGGGGTCCTGAAGCCAGAAGCCTGCGTCCGCAGGGCGATCATGCAGAGGGTGGCTCCATGCCACCCGTGGCGTCTCGTCTTCGTTGATCTGATCCGGTCCGACAATGGTCGGGTTTGGAAATGTCGTCGGATCGGTGATGAAGGCTTCGAGGAATTTGCCGGAATAGCCCATCGAGATCGGATCCGGCGCCACCGTCTGTGGCGTCTTCAAATTCTCTTCGGTCGACAATCCGGACCAGGTGTAGAACAGCTGGCGGTGCACGATCGCGCTTTGCAGCATCACTGCGCCGGGGCCGACATTGTAGAAGCGCCCGTCGTAGTCGAAGGTGAAGGCGCCCGAGGTGACCAGCACGAGCTGAAAGCCGCCCGGCGGCAGATGAAGATGGAAATCGGTGGGACCGGTGTCGGGGAGATAGATCGGCAGATTGGTCGCGACTTCGTGCAGGAGGAAGGTCTCGTTGTTGACGTGAAAGCCTTCGTTCGCGCGGTTGTAGAGGGCTTGCGGCCGGTAGGTCGCCTCATACTTCGCATTCCGGTCGCGATCGATGGCGACAAAATCCTGATCGTTGAGGCGAAGGGGCGCGCCGTTGGGGCGGGTCAGGCCAGCGTATTTGAGATCGCCCGCAGCATGCACGTTCATGGCATTCTCCGATCTGACGCCTTTATCCCGGAGCTGGGCGCACGCAACTTGCTGCTCCTTTTCGTCCAGGGCAGGGAATCAGGCCTGATGCTGTCTTGCGAATTTTGGGCCAGTCGGCGGGCAGCGCGGCGCCTGGGCTCTCGGGCCTCGCGCCGCGCGAGAAAAGCCGAGCCTACACGCGAGGTTAGACAGTCCGCTCACGGGCCGGCCTAGCCCCGTTCGCAAGACCGGTTGGTTTGGTGCGGCGAGGTATCTTGTCTAATTTGTCGGCAGGTCCTGCAAAGGGCATGCAATCGAGAGGTCGCGCGGATGGGCAGGCGCCGGTGGCCCGCGCGTCTGAGGCCGCTCATTCGAACGATGGACGGGCGATCCGCTCGGGCTTGCCGGACGGGCTGTCGGCCCACTTCGCCATGTCCAATGCGCGCGCATCGATGCCTTCGCACCAGAGGCAGCTCGGCTCTGCGCGATCTTTGGTCGTCAGCATCGGGACAAGAGCATGGCCGCAGCCGGTGCAGGAGGTGATGCGATTCATGCGGTTCTCCACGATCATTAAATGCGAGGGCGGCAGTTTCGCCGCCGAAGCTTGCGCCAGCGCTATGACGGCGCTTGAGCACTACGCCCCACAGGCGCGCTCGTTCCCGAGATCGTAGATGTAGCAATCCAACGTGACACGGCTGCGATGTCGTCGCCGTTTTCACGGTAGGCGCGAAGCTGGAACTCGGCCGAGCTGCCACGCTCCACGATCGTGCGGCAGTGCTCAACCTCGGCGGCGCAATTCAGTGCGGCCGCGTCCTCGGCGATCTCGCCGATCACCCGCGAGAGCAGCTCGGAGATCGTGACCGGGCCATCCTTCGAGGCAAAGATGCAATCGGTGCCGTAGCGCTGGGCCCGCCATTTGTTCTCGACCGCGATCGCGCGTTCGACCACCGTGACGTTCCTCGACAGATGAGGCCGCTGATGGAAGTGCCGTGTCAGGCAGCGGTAGAGCGAGGCGATTGCGACGGCGTCGTCGACGAAGGTGCAGGTGTCGGGCGCGCGGAGCTCCAGCGTCGGATGCTTCAGGGACGGGCGCATCGCCCACCAGATGTGGCTTTCATCGGGGATCACGCCGGAGCGTTGCAGCGCGCCGAGATATTCGTCGTAGTCCTGCCTGCTCTCGAACAATTCGGGCAGGCCGGTGCGCGGCAGCTCGGAATAGGCGGCCAGCCGGTAGCCCTTCAGTCCCGTCTTGTGCGAATTCCAGAACGGGGAGGAGGCTGACAGCGCGATCAGCAGCGGCAGATGCGGCAGCATCGCCCGCATCACCGCCATTCGCTTCTCGGGATCGGGCAGTTGCACGTGCACATGCATGCCGCACATCATGTTGCGGTGGCCGATGCTGCGCAGATCCTCGATCATCTCTTCGTAGCGCGGCTTCGGGCTCGGCTGCGACATGCGCCAGACCGCGGTCGGGTGGGTGCCGCAGGCCATGATGGTAAAGCCATATTGCGCGGCGACGTTGGCAACCTCGCGGCGCAGGAAGCGCAGCTCCTCGCGCGCATCCGTGACGTCGATGTGAACGTTGGTTGCGACCTCGAGCTGAGCTTGCAGCATCTCCCGCATGGCCTGCCCGCCGGTGGACCAGTTCGCGGATTCGAACAGTGCGTTGGGCGTTTCGATCGCAACCTCGAAGGTTCGGCGATCGGCCAGAAAATATTCTTCTTCGATGCCGAAGGAATACTCGGCCGCCCTACCGCGTCCGCCGGCAGAGCGAATGACGAGGTGCTGCTTGTCGCCTGAGGAATCGAGGCGCAGCAGTTTCAAAACGTCTGAAGCAACGCTCATTGGGCCACCCGGCAGTGCGTATTACCTGCGGGCAATAATCCGCCTGAGAGGGGCGGGTTCCGCCTCGTCGCTACCGGAAATCGCAAGGTCGAAGGGAACAATCTTGACGCTATCGGATGCGCGCGCGATCAGGGCGTGGTTCGGCGGCACCTCAATCCAGTCCGTTTCCTTGTCGAACGGCTCGGACACGACGACGATCTCGCCGCCGGCTTCGCGATAATAGAGCGTGTTGGCGGCGTCGTTGACCGCAACGCGGAAGGCATAGAGATCACGGCCATTCGCGATTGCGCTGGTGAAGCGCAGTCGCTCGCGGAGCCCGCCTTCGTTGACGAGGCCGACGAGCGATTGCAGCACGGCGCGCGTTGCGCCAAGCGGATCGCCCTCGAGGCCGGCGCCCATCATGGCGAGGAACACGGCTTCGGAATCGGTCGTCCCCAGCCGCGAGGGATAATAAGCATCGGGGATCAGCGCCTCGACCTTGCGGCGCAGCCGATTCCAGCTCCCGACAAAGCCGTTGTGCATGAACATCCATTGGCCGCAGGCGAAGGGATGACAATTCTGCCGCGTCACGGCCGTGCCGGTGGCCGCGCGGACATGGGCGAAGAACAGATGCGAGCGCAGATGTCGGCAGAGGTAGCGCAGGTTCTCATCTGACCAGGCCGGGCGCGTCTCTCGATAGAGGCCGGGCTCCGGATGCTCGCCATACCAGCCGAGCCCGAAGCCGTCGCCGTTCGAACCTGCCGTGGATTGAAGCGAGCGGATGCTTTGCGCGATCAGCGAATGCTCGGGCTCAGTGACGTAGGGTTCGAACGAGGTGGTCTCGCCCCGGTATGCGATCCAGCGGCACATGCGGGTTCCTGTCAGGCAAAGGATGCGTGCTGAGATGCATCAACACACCTGATGGGACGGTGGTTCCCAACGCAGACGCGCAGTGACTTGCGTTAAATCCCGGGCCCTGTAGAACGAGCCCGGGTGCTCGCTGCATGTGGCAGCGACAGGTCAAGCGATGGTCGGGCCGCCACGCTGAGAGCGTGCGCCCATGAACGATCAGCTGCCCGGCAAAGAGCTTTCCAAACCCCAGGGTCTCGTCGAGCGTGCGCTCACGACACTTCAGCATTTTCTGCATGTCGAGGCCATCAGCGGCATCGTGCTGCTCACGGCCGCGGCAGTCGCATTGCTGTGGGCGAACTCACCCTTTGCCCATTCCTATCACGAGGTCTGGAACCTGACGATTCCGCTTCGCCTCGGCGAGTTCGCTTTCGTCCGGCCGCTGCATTTCTGGATCAATGACGGGCTGATGACGGTGTTCTTTCTCGTCGTCGGCATGGAGATCCGCCGCGAAATCCACGAGGGGGCGCTCAGCAAGATCGATCAGGCCATTCTGCCGGTGCTGGCCGCCTTCGGAGGTGTCGCCGTCCCCGCGCTGATTTATCTCGGCTTCAACGCCGTCGCGGGTCGCAGCGATGGCTGGGCGATACCGACCGCAACCGACATCGCGTTTGCCGTCGGCGTGCTGGCGCTGCTCGGAAAATCAATTCCCGCCAATGTCAGGGTCTTTCTTCTGGCGCTTGCGATCATCGACGACGTCATTGCGGTGCTCATCATCGCGCTGTTCTACACCAGCGGGCTCGATTTCAACGGCTTCATCGTCGCATCGTTCGGCGTTGTGATGGCGCTCGGCTTACAGCGGGTCGGACTTGGCTCCGCGTATGCTTATATCGTGCCGGCGTTCATCGTCTGGGCGGGCTTCCTCATGGCCGGGGTGCATCCGACACTTGCGGGCGTCGTGCTTGGCTTGATCACACCGGTGCGATCGGACCGTCCGGAGATCGTGCCGCCCGTCATCCGCGTCGAGACGGCGCTGCACCCCTGGGTCGCCTACGGGATCATGCCGATCTTCGCATTGGCGAATGCGGGCGTGAGCTTCACGAGCATGGGACTCGCGGGGGACGCTCAGCTCGTGACGCTCGGGATTGCCCTTGCGCTGTGCGCGGGCAAGCCGATCGGCGTGTTCGGGGCGACGTGGCTCGCGGTGCGGACCGGCTGGTGCCGGCTGGCGCCCGGCGTGTCATGGGCCGGCGTCTGTCTCATCGGCCTTCTGGCCGGCATCGGCTTCACCATGTCAATCTTCATCGCCATGCTCGCCTTCGCCGATGACAAGCTGCTGGATGCCGCGAAGCTCGGCGTTCTCTTCGGCTCGCTCATCTCCGTGACGCTCGGCCTTGGTTGGGGGGCTGAATATGCCCAGCGCCAACGCAAGGAGAACGGAGACTAGACCGGAACCGGAATCAGGGGCGCAACCTCGCGATCGCTGGGGGCATCGCTCGCTGCGAGCCCAGCGGCGACGCGGACGCGGTCCGCCTCTGGGCGGTTCTGGTTCATCTTGCGCTTGCCCTCGAACCGGACGACGGGAATCCGTAAGCCCACGATTCCGCGCAGCTGCGCGGCGATGAAATCTGCCGGCGCGTCACCGACGGCCCAGGGTTTTGCGCGCGCGCCTTCGTGCCTGTTGGTGAGGCGTGTCACCGCCTCGAGCAGGCGCTCGGGCTCGTGGAAGAACTCGACCGGCCCATAGGCATGCACAGCGACGTAGTTCCAAGTCGGCACGACCTTGCCGGTCTCCTGCTTGGCCTCGTACCAGGACGGCGTCACATAGGCGTCGGGACCGCTGAAGATCGCGAGAGCGTCGCCGATCGGCGGCAACGTCCATTGCGGGTTGGCCTTCGCCATATGCCCGTACAGTACGCCATGTTCGCCTTCGTTCTCGTCGAGGAAGAGCGGCAGCGGCGTGGCGACCGGGCCCTCGGATGTGGCTGTCACCAGGCTGGCGAGGCGGGCACCGCGAATGGTCGCCCGGATGCTCTCGATGTCGTCGTCTCTGAAGGCGGGTGGAATGTACATGGCATCTCTCCGTGTCAGGGTCGGAGATAGCCGGAATCTGGCCTGTTAGAAACTGCCAGTTTCTGGTGATTTTACTAGTCCAGTTCGCCGGCCGCCTGCGCGAGAAGCTTGCAGCCGCGTTCGATCTGGGCCGGTTCCAGGGCCGAATAGCCCATGACGAGGCCGATCGTCTTGCGCGATCGAGCGCGGCCGGTCGAGCGGCCGTCGAACAGAGCGGAGACGGCATAGATGCCAACGCCCTTTGCGCGGGCCGCCCGGATCAACGCATCCTCACGTTTTTGCGGCAGACCATCGAACCACGCCACCACGTGCAGGCCAGCGGCCGTGCCCTCGATCCTGATACGATCGCCGAACCGGCGGCGCAGCGCGCCGAGCAGCGCCTGCTGGCGCTCGGCGTTGCGCCGGCGCACGCGCCTGACGTGTCTGTCATAGGCGCCGCTTTCGAGCATCGCGGCCAGCGCGTCCTGTTCGACGAGGGGCGTGTGCCGGTCCATGATCTGCTTGGCGGCGGCGAACAGGGATCGCAGGCCTGCGGGCACGACCAGATAGCCGATCCGCAAGGTCGGCGAGAGCGTCTTGGAGACGGTACCGAGATAGATCACGTTGTCGCTTCCCTCCAGCGCATGCAGCGGGGGGATCGGTTTTGTGTCGTAGCGATACTCGCTATCGTAGTCGTCCTCGATCACATAGGCATCCGTCTTGCGCGCCCAGGCGAGCAATTGGTGCCGGCGTCCGACCGGCATGACGCCGCCGAGTGGATATTGATGCGACGGCGTCACATAGGCGAGTCGGGCCTCGATGCCGTCGAGGCGTTCGGTCTGAAGGCCCTCCGCGTCGACCGGGATCGGCACCGCGATTGCGCCCGTCACCGCAAAGGCATGGTGCGCCATCTGGTAGCCGGGATCCTCCATCACGAAGCGGTCGCCGGCATCGAGCAGCAACCGTGCGCAGATATCGAGACCCTGCTGCGAGCCGTTCACCACGACGATCTGGTCGAGCTCGCAGCGGACGCTGCGCGATCGCCACAGATAGCCCTGAAGTGCGGTGCGCAGCCGCAGCGCGCCGCAGGGATCGTCATAGGCCAGCCGCTCGGGCTTGCGCGCCATCGCCGCGGTCACAGCTTTCTTCCAGACCAGCACCGGGAAGTCCGAGGGCGAGAGCTCGCCATAGCGGAAATTCGCGATGAGGCCGCGCGGCGGCTCGGTCCAGCGCGGCGGGTCCTGCCGCAGGCGCTCGCCGAATGCCGACAGCCGCATCTTGTGCGCCGGCGTGCGGGATATTGCGCGCGTGCGGCCCTGCGCAACGACGGCGCGAGCCACACGCGGCCGGGCACCGTGGCGGGTCTCGATGAACCCTTCGGCGGCGAGCTGCTCGTAGGCGACGGTGACGGTCGACCGCGCCACGCCCATCTCACCGGCAAGCGCGCGCGAGGACGGCAGCAGCCCGTCCGTCCCGTACACCAGCGACATGATCTGATCCCTCAGCGCCTCGTAGATCTCGCGCGCGCCCATGCGGCCGGTCTTCGTCGTCATCTCGATCATCCACAATCCAGGCCGGCATTCGTCCGAACGGACGGTGCCCGAACGTGGTTCTAATCCCGTTCGCCGAGAGTTGCGATGTAGGCTTGCCGTAGGGATAAAAATGCTCCTCGCGGCCCTGATCCCAGAGTGCCCCGAACCCGGGCGCCGTGATGTCCCAATCCGGCCGGCAATGACGAGGTTGATGCGAGTTCGGCCCGAACAGTCGTTGCGCACCTCGGATGCAGCGCAGTGCGTCCGGGACATGGGAGCAACACGGAACTCCGTGCGGCGGCTGGTCGCACGCGCGCCGCCTTGATTCCGGCGGGCCTGTCTTTATTTCTCGGAGGAACAAGAATCCGGGCCCCTCTGGCGAGGACACCGACGAATGTCGGCAAACCTCGTGATGTCGGATCACCTGTCCCGCGCGAATGCGATGGATCGGCCGATCGTCGGGCCCTCTCGAGTTCTCTCCGACCAGTCGTCCCCATCGCAGCTCCGCGCGGTCATTTCGCAAGCTTGAGGAGCTATGATGTCTGACGCCACCACTTCCAATCCGATCGAAATCGAGATCACCGAGCCGTCCAGTCTGAACGAGCAGGCCGCGGCGGCGCTGGTCATTGCCGGTGCGCTGGTCGCGGTCGCCGACCGGTGCGTGTCGCCGGTCGAGCGCGACGAGGTGATCCGCTTCATCCGGGATCGCGGATTGGCGCCGCACATCAGCGACGAGCGGCTGTTCGCGATATTCGACGTGCTGGCGGAACGACTCGAAGAGCCGGACTTTGCCAATGTGGTGATCGACACGCTTCGTCCGGTTTCCAACATGCCGCTGTCGGCCCATCTGATGGAACTCTCGGAGCGCGTCGCGGCCGCCGACGAGGACGTGCATCCCCACGAGGTGCAGGCAATCAAGCTGTTGCGCCTGCTCACGCTGGTGCTGCCACGCGCAAAGCCGGTCGCATCGGCCCGTGCAGGCGTTGAGCAGCGCGCCGCTGCACAGGAGCGATCATGAGCGCAGCATCGGACGAGCGTACGACAGCAGCCGAGGGCACCACCGGCCAGTTGGCCGGCGGTGATCCGCGTCTTGACAAGCTCGTCCATCGTCTGCCGCCGCGCATGGGCGATGCCGTCACCTACCTGCTCAAGCCGTCCAGCCGCTGGGTGAGAATCCCCTCCGGCCTGCTGCTCGTGGTCGGCGGCGTGTTCTCCTTCCTGCCGGTGCTCGGCGTCTGGATGCTGCCGCTCGGCCTCGCATTGCTCGCCGAGGACGTGCCCGCACTGCGCGCCTCGCGCTCCAAGGTCCTGGATTGGGTCGAGCGAAAGAAGCCGCATTGGCTCGATCCGTCCGCATCGAAAAAATGATCAATCATGACTGAACTCATCACTGCCGACGCGCTCACTGCGCTGCTCCAGGTTATCCTGATCGACCTCGTGCTCGCCGGCGACAACGCCGTGGTCATCGGCCTTGCCGCCGCCGGCCTGCCGGCCGAGCAGCGCCGCCGTGCCATTGTCGTCGGGATCGTCGCCGCGACTGCCCTGCGTATCCTCTTTGCCGGTATTGCGACCCAGCTGCTGCAGGTGATCGGCCTCCTGCTCGCCGGCGGCGTGCTGTTGCTCTGGGTCTGCTGGAAGATGTGGCGCGAGCTGCGCGAGCAGTCTGCGCATTCACGCCAGCTCGCGTTCAACCATGGCGGCGGCCCGGGAGCTGCGCCGGCACAGCGGAAGACCTTCGGTCAGGCGGCGGTGCAGATCGTCGCGGCCGACGTCTCGATGTCGCTGGACAACGTGCTCGCGGTCGCGGGCGCCGCGCGCGAGCATCCTTACATTCTTGCGTTCGGGCTGTTGCTGTCGGTCGCGATGATGGGCGTTGCGGCTGATCTGCTCGGCCGCGTGCTCCAGAGGCAGCGCTGGATCGCCTATATCGGTCTCGCCATCATCGTTTACGTCGCCTTTGAAATGATCTATCGCGGCTCGCTGGAACTCGCGCCTGTCATCGCGAGTCTCTGAGGCGGAAAGTCCGCCCCCAATCCGGAGTGATCAATGACCTCTGAACCCAAAGCACCTTCGGCGCTCTCGGCGCGGGAGCCGCAAATCGGCCCGTTTGCCCAGCTCATCTTCGGCTCGCGCTGGCTGCAAGTGCCGCTCTATGTCGGCCTGATCATCGCGCAGGGCGTGTATGTGCTGCTGTTCCTGAAGGAGCTCTGGCACCTGGTCGTGCACTCGTTCGACGCCAGCGAGCAGCAGATCATGCTGGTCGTGCTCGGGCTGATCGACGTCGTCATGATCTCGAACCTGCTGGTGATGGTGATCGTCGGCGGTTACGAGACCTTCGTCTCGCGCCTGAACCTGAGCGGCCATCCGGACGAGCCGGAATGGCTCAGCCACGTCAATGCCAGCGTCCTCAAGATCAAGCTGGCGATGGCGATCATCGGCATCTCCTCGATCTCGCTGCTGCGGACCTTCATCGAGGCCGGCAATCTCGGCACGACGCGCAGCAATTTCACCGAGAGCGGCGTGATGTGGCAGGTGCTGATCCATCTGACCTTCATCATCTCCGCGATCGGCATCGCCTGGGTCGACCATCTCAGCGAGAGTGGGCATCGCAAGAAAAACGGCCACGGCTGAGCGGCAATCTGCTCTCTCAGGCGCCGATGTCCGGACGAAACTGGCGTCGGGATACTGCTGCCGGGATTCCTCACGCGATCTGCGGATACGCCGCGTTCTCTTGCCGCTCGCGCTCACCGAGCTCACGCACCAGCTCTTGAAGAAAGGACTCGGTGTAAGCGGGCAGGGTGCGCTCGGCGCGGATATAGATGCCGAGGTCGGACCAGACCGGGCTGCCGGCATTGTCGAGCGGCAGGAAGACGAGCTGGCCGTCGCGCGACAGCCTGCTGATGCCGAGCTGGGTCTGGAACGCGACGCCGACGCCGCGCGCGGCGAGCTCGCGCATCAGGTCGATCGAGTTGGCCTGGATCGCCGGCTCCGGTGTCGCCGGCAGCTGCGCGATCAGCGGCTGGAGCAAATGATAGATCGACAGCTCCGGAAGCGCGTGGATGACGGGGAAGGCGAGGCATTGCGCCAGCGTGACCGTCTTGCGGCGCGCCAGCGGATGCTCGCGCGCGACCACCGCGCCGAGGCGAAACCGTTTCAATGCGACCTGGCGCAGATCCGGTGGATGGCGGAGCGCCATGGCGATGCCGATGTCGGCCTCGCCGCGGCTGAGGGCCTCCAGCACGTCCGACGATCCCTTCACCTCGGCGGAGAAGCTGACGCGCCGGGCCCGGCCGCGATGCGCGGCGATCAGGTCCGGCAGCACCGATTCCGTGAGCGACTCGATGCAGGCGATGCTGACGGTGCCGTGCCAGGCGCCGGACAGGGACGCAACGTCCGAGCGGAAGCGGTCGAGGTCCTGGAGCACGTTCATGACATGCCGGGCCAGCATCTCGCCGACCGTGGTCAACGTCAGGCCGCGCGCATTGCGCTCGAATAAAGGCGATCCAACCTCTTGTTCAAGCTTGAGAATCTGACGGCTGACGGCCGACGAGGCAACGTTCAAAACACGTGCGGCGGCCCGGATCGAGCCGGTGCGGCGGACGGCGTGGAAGTACTGGATGGCCGGTGAGTGAAATCGCATGGGACCCCCGGGCCGACTATAGCCGTTGCCGAAACGGCATCAACATGTGCGAAATTCTCTGCTTTTCGAGCACGCTCGCCGCACCTAGGTTCGCCGCCGGCTTGGCCGGTCCCGCCGGGACCGCCATGTCTTGCGCAACGAGGCGCCAGGGGATTCCGGGGTGGACGAGAACATTGTTTGCGAGCCCGAGATCGCGCGGGACACGCGTCTGGTCGATCGGCGCCGCGCAGCCGCCTATGTCGGCGTGACCGCCGGCCGGTTCGAGCAACTGGTGCGCGACAGTGTCGTGCCGCCGCCGGTGATGGTGGACAACAAGCGGCGCTGGCCGCTCGCGCTGCTCGACGGCGCAAAGGACGCGGTCGTCAGCGGCATGCCAGGCCTGCCGCAGCTCGCCATTGATGCCGTCGTCGAGGCGCGCCCCTGCGAACGCGACCCGGCGCCGGTCTCGCACGAATTGCCCGACCAGGCCTGGTTTGAGCAGCGTGCGCGGTTCGTTCAGCGCGTGCGCAGGTCGCTTCTGTCAGGCAACGAGATCCGTCTGTTGCGCGAGTTCAAGCTGCTCAAGCAGAGCCAGATCAGCATGTTCGGCTATTACGGCAGTTTCGAAGCCTTGATGGTCCGGGGCTACATCGTCGAGACCGCGCGAAAACCGCCATCGAGCCGTCCCTTGGTGACGTACCGGTTGACCGCGCAGGGCGAGCAGGTGATCTCGGCACTGAAGGACGAGCCGGTGATATGAGCGGCGCGCACGACACAAGGGCATCATGAGGCTTCATCGCACGGCATGCATCTCCAGAAATGCCTTCACGCCGGTTACCGCGCCCGTATCCGACGGCACGTAGCCGGGCAGGGTGGCGATAGCGGCGCGAAAGTCGGCGCTGCGGATGATTTCGAGAATGCGCTGCATCGGCTTGGTATCAAGAAACGCGCGCTTGCAGACGAAGAAGTAATCTTCGGTCAGGAGCCTGATGAAATCGAGGCCGAAATGCCGGGCCGCGGCTTCGACGCCGAAACTCGCATCGGCCATGCCGCTTGCGACATAGGCCGCGACCGCGGCGTGGGTGAACTCGATCTGCTGCGCGCCGTTGATCCTGCTTTCGTCGATACCGTTTGCGGCGAGCAACTGGTCGAACAAGAGACGCGTGCCGGAATCATGATCGCGGTTGACGAAGCGGACCCTTGGATTGGTGAGGCCGCTCAGAGAGGAAATGCGCAGCGGATTGCCGCGCGCGACCATCAGCCCCATCTCGCGCGTGACGAAGCTGATGATGCGATCCTCGCGCGGATCGAGCCATTCGCGCGCCGCCTTGATGCCTTGCGCTCGCAATGCGCCATGCGGCAGATGCAGGCCGGAGAGATCGCACGCCCCTTGCGCCAGCGAGACCAGCGAATGCTGGTTGCTGACATAGCGCAAATCGACGCCGATGCCGGGCTCGCGGTCGAGAAATTCGCGTAGTTTGGCGACCGCAAAACCGTGGCTCGCATGCACGCGGATCACCGCGGGGCGCTGCTCGAGGAACGGCTTGATCTCGCTCGCGAGCTCCTGCGCCAGATTCTCGAGCTGCGGCCCCAGCCGCGCCTGCATGCGCTCGCCGGCCCATACCAGCCGCTCGCCGAACGGCGTGAGCTTCGAGCCCTTGCCGCGCTGGGTCTCGACCAGCGGCGTGCCGAAGAACTCCGACCACTGCTCGATCAGATTCCAGACATGGCGATAGGAGAGGTGCGCGTCGCTGGCCGCGCTGGTGATCTTCCCGGTCCTTCGGATTTCGTTGAGGACGCCGAGCATGATGACGGCGCTGCGCGGATTGCCCTCGCGGCGAAACCGCCACACGGCCTCGATCTCGATCTGAAGCATTTGGACTTCCTTATGAACTACGCTTCATTTGTGGGGCATCCAATTGCAGGCCATATCATATTTACTCCCTTAAAACAGCATCTAGTCTGGCATACCAGAACAGGAGGAAATATGATGTCTGTTGCATATGACTTTGCGCATTCGCCGGCCACCGAATTCATGAGCCGGCCGCAGCATCTGCTCATCGACGGCCGCCGCGTCCCCGCGAGTTCCGGCCGCAGCTTCAAATCCCTCAATCCCGCCACCGGGCAGGTCATCGCTGTCGTCGCCGAGGGTAACGAGGCCGATGTCGAGCATGCGGTCGCGGCCGCGCGCCGGGCCTTCGAAGGCCCATGGCGCACAATGCGCGCCTCCGAGCGCGGCCTGATCCTGCTGCGCTGGGCGGAGCTGCTCAAGGCGCACGCCGATGAGATCGCCGAAATCGAGTCCATCGATGCGGGCAAGCCGATCTCCGCGACGCTGCGCCAGGATTTTCCGGCCGCCATCGACACGCTGATCTACTACGCCGGCTGGGCTGACAAGATCAGCGGTGACGTCGTGCCGGTGCGCGATGACGCGTTGACCTACACCATGCGCGAGCCGGTCGGCGTGGGCGCGGCGATCGTGCCCTGGAATTTCCCGCTGATGATCGGGATGTGGAAGCTGGCGCCGGCGCTGGCCTGCGGCTGCACGGTGGTGATGAAGCCGGCCGAGCTGACTTCGCTCTCGGCACTGCGCATCGCCGAACTCGCGCTTGAAGCGGGCCTACCGGCGGGCGTCTTCAACGTCGTGACGGGGCCGGGCCGTGTCGTCGGTGACGCGCTGGTCAATCATCCCGACGTCGACAAGGTCACCTTCACCGGCTCGCCCGGCGTCGGCCGCGGAATCATGAAGGGCGCTGCCGGCAACTTCAAGCGCGTCTCGCTCGAACTTGGCGGCAAGTCGGCCAATGTCATTTTCGACGACGCCGATCTTGAAGCAGCGAGCAAGGCGGCGGCTTCCGGAATCTTCTTCAACGCCGGCCAGGTCTGCTCGGCCGGCTCCCGCGTGCTGGTGCAGGAGAAGGCTTATGACGAGGTCGTCGAGCGGCTGGCGGCGCGAGCGAAGTCACTGAGAATCGGCGATCCGCTCGATCGCAAGACCGTGCTCGGGCCGGTCATCTCGGAGAAGCAGATGAAGTCGATCCTCGACTATGTCGACATCGGCCAGAAGGAAGGCGCGAGCCTCGTCACCGGCGGTGAGAAGGTCGGCGACCGCGGCTATTTCATCAGCCCGGCAGTGTTCGCAAATGTCGCGCACGAGATGCGGATCTCGCAGGAGGAGATATTCGGTCCCGTCGTCAGCGTCATCAAGTTCAAGGACGAGGCCGACGCGCTCAGGATCGCCAACGGCACAGCCTATAGCCTGGCCGCCGGCGTCTGGAGCCGCGATAACGGCAAGCTGCAGCGCTTCGCCAAGCGGGCGCGCGCGGGCACGGTCTGGATGAACACCTATGGCTACACCGACGTGCGGCTGCCCTGGGGCGGCGAGCGGGACTCCGGCCTCGGCCGCGAGCACGGCACCGCCGCGGTCGACAATTTCACCGAGCCGAAGGCGGTGTGGATGAATTTGGCCGTCTGATACCTCCCGAGCGGCCAACCCTGGAGCCCGCCTGATCGCCTGGTCAGGCGGGCTCTCTTTTTGCGATCGATAAAATTGTCTGCAATCCGCTCAGGGGCGGCAAACCCTGCCGACAAGAAGGCTGCAGCCTTAAACCTCGGCTTTGGAACAAGCCTGCATCCTGCCTGCAAAAGGTTGGGGCATCACCATGTCAGTTCTCAGGGAGATCGTTGCGGCGGTTGCGGGAGTCTACGCGCTCCTGTTCGTCTGCGACGCATTGTTCGGCGTCGGCGAGGCGCGTTTCGACGACGCCTATTACAGCGCCAGCCTCTACGCGCCGCGGCCGAAGGAATTTCGATTCGCAGGCGATACGCCGCCGGCGAAGCGCGTCAGCGAAGCGTTTGCGCAGTTCGCACCGGGCGAGCCGAAGCCGAACAAGCGTTACTCGTCTCTGACGACGATCATCCGCTAAGCGACTTCACTCGCCCTGGATCCATTCCGCGACGCCGCGCCACAGCGTGTCGCGGTGCTCGGCGCGGAAGAAGCCGAAATGACCGATTGCCTTGGCGCCGATTTCGGACGGCTTCACCGTCAGCACCTCCGGCCTGATCGCGGTGAATCCTTCAGCGAGCAGCTCGACCGCGGGGCGCGTCGCCCAGGGGTCGTCGGAGAAGCACAGCGCGCGCAGCTCGCCCTTGAAGTTCGCAAAATTCTCGAGTGCCGGCAGCTTTGAATCGAACAGATAGCGCGGGCTGGAGACCCATTCCGCCCATTGCAGGAAGACGCCTTTGGGCAAATCCTCGCCGATGCCGGCCCAACCCGGGGCGTAGCCGAGCGCGTGGGCGAGCGGGACACCGACAAAATTCATGAAAGCATAGACGCGGTATTTTTCCGGCGACGTCATCAGCCGCCAGGTCGCGGCCTGCGAGGCCACCAAGGCGGCCCGCGAAATTTCGCTGTTGTTCGCGATCAGCCCGAGCGCCTGGCCGCCGAAGGAGTGTCCGACATAGGCAAGGGGGAGGGTATTGTAACGCTCGCGCATCCAGCGCACCGCGGCGGTGACATCTTGCGCGGCCCAGTCCGACATCGAGGCCTTGAAGCCGACCAGCGATTTCGGCCGGTTGTAGCCGACCATCGCGGGCAGCCGGGAGTCGCCGATGCCGCGGTAGTCGTAGGTCATGACCGCGCAGCCGCGATGGGCGAGGTAGGAAGCAAAGCCCTTATAGATTTTGCGCGGGACGGCGGTGGCGGAGTTGATCAGCACGGCATGGCGTTTGGTCCCGCGCGGCAGGAACAAATTGCCGGTGAGCGCATACCCGTCGGTCGCCGGGAAGCTGATCTCGTCGATGAAAACGTCGTCGCGCGCCGCATCCATGGGCAGCCCAATGTCCTGCCAGTTTCCTCGCCAGCCACAGCAAATGCGAATTCGGCTTTCCCCGCAAGGGTTTGCAGTGCGAAATGGATTTACAACTGGCGGCGGAGGACCGGGCTGTGTATAAGGCGGCCCTCGCAACCTACAGATCAGGTTGTGCTTTTTGCTTCACGGAGAGATTGCGATGTCCGAGCGGTGGACGCCCGAGTCCTGGCGCAGCAAGCCGGTGCTACAGGTGCCCGATTATCCCGACGCCAAGGCTTTGGCCGACGTCGAGGCGCAGCTTGCGACATTTCCGCCCCTGGTGTTCGCGGGCGAGGCACGCAATCTGAAGAAGGCGCTGGCGCGCGTTGCGGCCGGCGAGGCCTTCCTGCTCCAGGGCGGCGACTGCGCCGAGAGCTTTGCCGAGCACGGCGCCAATAACATCCGCGATTTCTTCCGCGTTCTGCTCCAGATGGCGGTGGTGCTGACCTATGCCGGCGCGGTGCCGGTGGTGAAGGTCGGGCGCATTGCCGGCCAATTTGCAAAACCACGGTCGTCGTCGACCGAGAAGCTGAACGGCGTCGAGCTGCCGAGCTATCGCGGCGACATCGTCAACGACATCGCCTTCACCAAGGAAGCGCGCGTGCCGGATCCGCAGCGCCAGCTGATGGCCTATCGCCAGTCCGCCGCGACATTGAACCTGCTCCGCGCCTTCGCGACCGGCGGCTTTGCCAATCTCGGCAGCGTGCATCAGTGGATGCTCGGCTTCCTCAAGGATTCGCCGCAATCCCGCCGCTACAAGGAGCTGGCTGACCGCATCTCCGACGCGCTCAACTTCATGCAGGCCTGCGGCCTCGACCTCGAGAGCCATCCGGAGCTGCGTGCCACCGATTTCTACACCAGCCACGAGGCGCTGCTGCTCGGCTACGAGCAGGCCATGACGCGGGTCGATTCCACCACCGGCGACTGGTACGCGACTTCGGGCCACATGATCTGGATCGGCGACCGCACCCGCCAGCTCGATCACGGCCATGTCGAATATTTCCGCGGCATCAGGAACCCGATCGGCCTGAAGTGCGGCCCGTCGCTCAAGCCCGACGAGCTGCTGAAGCTGATCGACGTGCTCAATCCCGACAACGAGCCCGGCCGGCTGACGCTGATCAACCGCTTCGGCTCCGACAAGATCGCCGACCATCTGCCGGGACTGATCCGGGCCGTGAAGCGCGAGGGCAGGGTCGTGGTCTGGTCGTGCGATCCCATGCACGGCAACACGATCACCTCCACGTCAGGCTACAAGACGCGCCCGTTCGACCGCGTCCTGTCGGAGGTGAAGTCGTTCTTCACGATCCATGCCGCGGAAGGCACCCATGCCGGCGGCGTGCATCTGGAGATGACCGGCCAGGACGTGACCGAGTGTCTCGGCGGCGCCCGCGCGATCACCGACGAGGATCTCAACGACCGCTATCATACGGTCTGCGACCCCCGCCTCAACGCCGAGCAGTCCATCGACATGGCTTTCCTGATCGCGGAGCTGCTCAAGCAGGAGCGCGCCGGCAAGAGCAGGCCGATGCCGGTCGCAGCGGGGCTCTAAGACCTTGCTGCGAATTTGGAAGGCCACGATCAATTCCCGCAACGGACTGGCGTTTGCGTTCCGTTCGGAGCAGGCCGTTCGCGAGGAGATTTTCGCGCTGCTCTTGTCGCTGCCGCTCGCCTGGCTGATCGGCTCGACCGCGACGCGCGCAGTCGAGCTGGTGTGTGCCGTCGCCTTCGTGCTGGTGGTCGAATTGCTCAACACCGCGATCGAGAAGCTTGCCGACCGGCTGACCATGGATCACGACAAGCAGATCGGGCGGGTCAAGGACATGGGCTCGGCCGCGGTGGGCGTCGCGCTGCTGATGGCGGGCGCCTTCTGGATTCTTGCGATCGTCGAACGGCTGGGTTTCGTCTAGCGACAGCATCGGACACAGGCATGACCGAACGTCTCAACGCATTCGCGGTCACGCTCGCGCAGCTCAATCCGACCATTGGCGACATCGACGGCAATGCGGCCAAGGCGCGGGCTGCGCGCGCGCAGGCTGTCGCCGAGGGCGCCGATCTCGTGCTGTTTCCGGAATTGTTCATCGCCGGCTACCCGCCGGAGGACCTAGTGCAGAAGCCCGCGTTCCAGGCCGCTTGCCGCGCGGCGATCGAGAGTCTTGCGCGCGAGACCGCCGATGGCGGCCCGGCCATGCTGGTCGGCACGCCCTGGGTCGAGGCGGGCAAGCTCTACAATGCCTGCGCGCTGCTCGAGGGCGGCCGCATCGCCGCGTTGCGCTTCAAATGCAATCTGCCGAATTACGGCGTGTTCGACGAGAAGCGGCTGTTTTCGCGCGGCCCCGCCGCGGGGCCAGTGACCGTGCGCGGGTTGCGCATCGGCGTGCCGATCTGCGAGGACATCTGGCTGGAGGAGTCCGAGGACTACGAGAACGTGGTCGAAACGCTGGCCGAGACCGGCGCCGAGATCATCCTGGTGCCGAACGGCTCGCCCTATGCCCGCGGCAAGAACGACGTGCGCCTGTCGGTCGCGGTCGCCCGCGTCACCGAGAGCGGGCTGCCGCTGGTCTATCTCAACCAGGTCGGCGGCCAGGATGAGCTGGTGTTCGACGGCGCCTCCTTCGCGCTCAACGGCGATCTCTCGCTCGCGGCGCAGTTGCCGGCATTCGAGGAGAGTATCACCACGCTGCGCTTCAGCAGGAATGGCGACGATTGGCGTTGCACGGGGCCGACCGCCGCGCAGCCCGAGGACGACAAGGCCGACTACGCCGCCTGCGTGCTGGCCTTGCGCGACTACGTCGCCAAGAACGCCTTTCCCGGCGTGCTGCTCGGCATCTCCGGCGGCATCGATTCCGCGCTGTGCGCGGCGATTGCGGTCGATGCGCTCGGCGCTGATCAGGTGCATGGCGTGATGCTGCCTTACCGCTACACCGCAGCGAGTTCGATCGCGGACGCCGGCGAACTCGCCGGCCATCTCGGCATCCGCTACGAGGTGCTGCCGATCGCGGAAGCCGTGACCGGCTTCGAGACGATCCTCGAAGGCATCTTCAGGAATCTGCCGCCCGATATCACCGAGGAAAACCTCCAGGCCCGCACCCGCGGCACGCTGCTGATGGCGATCTCCAACAAGACCGGGTTGATGGTGGTGACGACCGGCAACAAATCGGAAATGTCGGTCGGCTACGCCACGCTCTATGGCGACATGAACGGCGGCTTCAACCCGATCAAGGACATCTACAAGACGCAGGTGTTTCGGCTCGCGGCGCTGCGCAATAGCTGGAAGCCGGTTGGTGCGCTCGGGCCTGCGGGCGAGGTGATCCCGCCCGACATCATCACGCGTCCGCCGACGGCGGAGCTGCGCGAGAACCAGACCGATCAGGATTCGTTGCCGCCTTACGACGTGCTCGATGCTATTCTGCAGCGTCTCATCGAACGCGAGGAGCCGCTGGACAGGATCATTGCCGCCGGCTTCGACCGCGAGACGGTCACCCGCATCGACCATCTGCTCAACGTCGCCGAATACAAGCGCCGCCAGGCCGCACCGGGCGTGAAGGTGACGGCCAGGAACTTCGGCCGCGACCGCCGCTATCCCATCACCAACCGCTTTCGCGACAAGGGCGAGCCGCTGGCTGCGCCGGACGAGACGCTGGTGTCGCGCGGGAGCAAAGCGTCGATCGACGCGTTCGAGGGGTAGGGCGGCGCGTTGTGTGGCGAAGCGGACTTTCTCCATTCAACGCGCTGTCATCATCGCGAAGGCGGATGATCCAGTACGCCGCGGCGGTGCTTTTGCACACAACTGCTGCCCCGGAGTGCTGGATGCCCCACCTTCGCGGGGCATGACGGCGGAGGATGCGCCTTACTTCTGCTGCTGCGGCAGGAAGCTCGGCCCGACCGAGCGGATCGGCTTGTTCTCGGATGAGGTCGCAGGCGTGCCGGTATCCGCAGGCGGCGTCGCAGCCGGTGCAGTGGCTGTCGTCGGCGCCGGAGCCGCGCCCTTCTTCGCCGTCGTTGCAGGCGCGCCCTTGCTGAGCCGCTGCTGCTGCATCTTCCTGGCGCTCTCCTCGGTGACGATGATGTCGCCCTGCTGTTCGGCGGCAGCCTTGTCGTCGACCGATTTCAGCGCGTCGGCCCAGCTCTGACCGGCGGCCTTGCAGGAGCACGACGGGTTGAACTCGCTGCGGAATTTGAACGCGGTCGGCAGCGCCGTATAGGGCTGGCCGCCGACGGAGACCGCGGAGTTCATGTCCTCGCCGGGATTGCGATAGGTGTAGAGCGAGGCTTCCGCGGCCGGGCACAGCGCCTTGCAGGTCTTCTCGTCGTCGGGGAAGCGCGCGGGCACTGTCGCGAACGAGACCGGGAAATAGGCGCCGTCGCAGGTGCGCACGCATACGGTGCGGTAAGTGCCGGATTGCGGGCCGAGATCGGAGGGCGGCACGCCTTGCGGATTGCCCGCGTTGTTGCCGCCGAACAGATTGCTCAGGAAGTTGCCACCGCCTTGCGATTGCGCGGCGTTGGCATATTGCGGGCCGCAGTTGTTCTGCGCCAGCGCCGCCAGCACCGAGCGGCGCTGGTTGTCGCGCTCCGGGCTGAAGCCGCCGGCACCGCCGCGCAGGCGTTCGAGATTGCCGGTGATCTGGTCCAGATTGGCGCGCATCTGCTGGATCTGGGTGTTGACCGGGCCGCATTGCGCCGATTGGCCGTTGAACAGCGAGAAGAAGCCGGAGGAATCGCAGCCCATGCGCTTGGCCTGCATGGTGACGCGGTCGAGTTCGGCCTGCTGTTTGGCCTGGGAATCCTGGTAGCGGCGGATCTGGTCCTCGCGCGCGGGGTCACCGCCGCCGCCACGATCGAGCGCCGCGAGCTGGCCTTCCAGTCGCGAGCACATCGGGTTTGGCCCAAGTCCGTTCTGGCCGGGCTGAGGCGGCGGTGCGGGCGGGCCGGCCTGTGCGAAAGCGCCGTTGGCGAGCACGACGGTGCCGAGGAGCACGGTGCAGGCAAGGATGGAGCGGGCACGGGAGAAAGACAAAAATTCAGGCATATCCGCCATTCTAGCGAGGTCACGGCCCAGCGTGACTTTCCAAGGTGACTTGGGGGCCGAAGCGCGCCCTCCAATAGCCGCTTCCTGCGGCATCGTCACGTCGTTTCAGGGGCCAAAGATTGGGCCTAAGGTCCGCCAGTTCCGAGCGAATTCAGCGCTGGCAGGTGATTGCGACATATTCTTCGTCGCAATGGCCATGGGAGCAGTTTGCGCCGGTTTTGGGGACAGAGCCGGTAATTTCGTCGGGATCGACCCGGCGATAGCTTGATGCCTGGGCAAAATCGCGTGACTGGCAGTAGTTGCGTGCGACCTGCGCGCCGCATTTGTCGCCCTTGGCCAGGCACTGATCGACGCCATAGCCATCCGCCTGACTGGGGATGATGAACACGCGGGTCTCGGCGAGAGCGCTGGATGCCGCAATGATGGCGGCGCAGGAAATGAGCGCAAGCAATGATCGCATGAAAACACCGGGGGCAAAAAAGAAGGAACTGCCAGTTCCAGAATGGGCTCAAATGGTTAAGGATGATGAACCATCAAGGCAGCGCGGCTGCGCTTTGCGGAAATATAGCGGCATTTCCGCGGCTCTCTTGACGCGGGGCGGCCTCATAGCCCATATGTCGCCGGATGAACGGTCTCCTCGCCATTTGCGCCATTTGCCGCGAGATTACGAGCTAGCGATTCGCTGGCTGGAGCCGTCTTTTCTCAAAAACCATTGAGAGCCTTGGACGCCCGGCCAACAGCCGACGGGTATCCATATGGAATTGCGCCTTTACGATACGCTGACGAAGGAGAAGCGCACCTTCGTGCCGCTCGATCCCAACAACGTCCGCATGTATGTCTGCGGACCGACCGTCTACGACTTTGCCCATATCGGCAATGCGCGGCCGGTGATCGTGTTCGACGTGCTGTTTCGGCTGCTGCGCCATCTCTATGGCGAGGCGCACGTGAAATATGTCCGCAACATCACCGACGTCGACGACAAGATCAACGACCGCGCCGCGCGGGATTTTCCAGGGCTCCCGCTGAACGAGGCGATCCGGAAAGTCACCGAGCAGACAGGCAAGCAGTTTCACGCCGACGTCGATGCGCTCGGCGCGCTTCGGCCGAGCGTCGAGCCGCGCGCGACCGAACATATCGGCGAGATGCGCGAGATCATCGAACGACTGGTCAAGGGCGGCTTCGCCTACGCCGCCGAGGACCACGTGCTGTTCTCACCGCAGGCGATGAACGCCGCCAATGCCGGCCTGCCGCGTTACGGCGCGCTGTCCAATCGCTCGCTGGACGAGATGATCGCCGGTGCCCGCGTCGACGTCGCGCCTTACAAGAAAGGCAACACCGACTTCGTGCTGTGGAAACCGTCCAAGCCGGGCGAGCCGTCCTGGCCGTCACCGGCCGGCATTGCGGCGCAGGGGCGTCCGGGCTGGCACGTCGAATGTTCGGCCATGGCCTGGAAACATCTCGGCGAGCACTTCGACATCCATGGCGGCGGTATCGATCTCGTGTTTCCGCATCACGAGAACGAGGTCGCGCAGACCTGCTGCGCCTTCCACCGGGAGCGCATGGCGAACTACTGGATGCACAACGGCTTCCTCCAGGTCGAGAGCGAAAAGATGTCGAAGAGCCTCGGCAACTTCGTCACCATCCACGAACTGCTCGCGGACTGGCCGGGCGAGGTGCTGCGTCTGAACATGTTGAAGACGCATTATCGCTCGCCGATCGACTGGACCATGAAGTCGCTGGAGGAGAGCGCCAAGACGCTCGACGACTGGTATCGCGTCGCGGCCGACGTCGAGCCCGGCAAGCCGGCTGCATCGGTGGTCGAGCCGCTGCTCGACGATCTCAACACGTCGCTGGCGATCGCGGCGCTGCATGGTCTCCGCAACAGCGATGTGAGCGCGCTTGCGGGCTCCTTGCGGCTGCTCGGATTCCTGTCCGAGAGCGCGGCGCAGTGGGAGGGCCGCAAGCAGCAGGCGAGCGGGGTCGACGCCAAGGAAGTCGAGCGCCTGCTCTCGGAGCGGACGGCGGCCCGCAGCCGCAGGGACTTCAAAGAGTCGGACCGCATCCGCGATCTGCTCGCCGGGATGGGCGTTGCCATCAAGGACTCCAAGGACGGGACCACCTGGGAGGTCGTGCGATGAAGCGGCCCGACACGCCTTTTCCCCGGCACTGGCTCTATTACATCGCGCTGAAGATCCTGCTGCTCGCGGCTGCCGTGGCGCTGGCGCTGAAACTCTATGGGATGTGGTGAAGACGATGGGACAGACGTTGCCAAAGCCCGGCCTGCGGCCGTTCCTGGCGGATGACGTGCCGTTGCTCGCTGCGATCTTCACCGCCAGCATCGAGGAACTGACCGGCGACGATTACAGCGAGGCGCAGCAGGAGGCCTGGATGGCGGCGGCGGAGGACGAGGAGTTCGGCCGAAATCTCGCTGCCGACCTGACCCTGATCGCGACGCTGGAGGGCTCGCCGGTCGGCTTCGCCTCGCTGCGCGGCGCCGATCACATCCGCATGCTCTACGTTCACCCGGCGATGACCGGGCAGGGCATCGCCACGATGCTGATCGATGCGCTGGAAAAGCTCGCGGGCGGCCGCGGTGCCAAGGACCTCACGGTCGATGCCAGCGACACCGCGCAGGGCTTTTTCGCCAAGCGCGGTTACACGGCCAAGCAGCGCAACACCGTCACCGTCAATGGCGAGTGGCTCGCCAACACCACCATGCAGAAGGCGCTCGGAGCACCGCAATGAGCAAGGAGCGTCTCTATCTGTTCGACACCACCTTGCGGGATGGCGCGCAGACCAACGGCGTCGATTTCACGCTGACCGACAAGCAGGTCATCGCGGCGATGCTCGACGATCTCGGCATCGACTATGTCGAGGGCGGCTATCCCGGAGCCAATCCGACCGACACCGAATTTTTCGCGACCAGGCCGAAGCTTAATCATGCGCGCTTCACCGCCTTCGGCATGACGCGGCGGGCAGGGCGCTCGGTTTCAAACGATCCCGGCGTGGCCGGGCTGCTTGAAGCGAAAGCCGATGCGATCTGCTTCGTGGCGAAGTCCTCGGCCTACCAAGTGCGCGTCGCGCTGGAGACGACGAAGGAGGAGAACCTCGCCTCCATCCGTGACAGCGTTGCGGCTGCCAAGGCCGCCGGCCGCGAGGTCATGCTCGACTGCGAACACTTTTTCGACGGCTACAAGGAAGATTCGGGCTTCGCGCTCGCCTGTGCGACGGCCGCCTATGAGGCCGGCGCGCGCTGGGTGGTGCTGTGCGACACCAATGGCGGCACCATGCCGGATGAGATCGAGGCCATCGTCACCGAGGTGACCAAGCATATCCCCGGTGATCATGTCGGCATCCACGCCCATAACGACACCGAGCAGGCGGTGGCGAATTCGCTCGCCGCGGTGCGCGCCGGCGCGCGGCAGATCCAGGGCACGCTGAACGGCCTCGGCGAGCGTTGCGGCAACGCCAATCTCTGCTCGCTGATCCCGACGCTGAAATTGAAGAAGCAGTTTGCGGACCGCTTCGAAATCGGCGTCACCGCGGAGAAGCTGGCGACTCTCGTAAAAGTCTCGCGCACGCTCGACGACATGCTCAACCGCGTGCCGAACCGGCATGCGGCCTATGTCGGCGAGAGCGCCTTCGTCACCAAGACCGGCATTCACGCCTCCGCCGTACTGAAGGACCCGCAGACCTACGAGCACGTCCTGCCGGAGCTGGTCGGCAACCACCGCAAGGTGCTGGTGTCCGATCAGGCCGGCCGCTCCAACGTCATCGCCGAGCTCGACCGGGCCGGCATCGCCTATGAGAAAAGCGATCCGAAGCTGACGCGGCTGGTCGAGGAGTTGAAGGAGCGCGAGGCGCAGGGCTACGCCTATGAATCCGCCAACGCCTCGTTCGACCTGCTGGCGCGCCGCACGCTCGGCAAGGTGCCGCAATATTTCGAGGTCGAGCAGTTCGACGTCAATGTCGAGCAGCGCTATAATTCGCACGGCGAGCGCGTCACCGTGGCGCTCGCGGTCGTCAAGGTCGACGTTGCCGGCGAGCATCTGATCTCGGCCGCCGAAGGCAACGGCCCGGTCAACGCGCTCGACGTCGCGCTGCGCAAGGACCTCGGCAAGTACCAGAAATACATCGAGGGCCTGACGCTGATCGACTATCGCGTGCGCATCCTCAACGGTGGCACCGGCGCGGTCACGCGCGTCCTGATCGAGAGCGAGGACGAGACTGGCGACCGCTGGACCACGGTCGGCGTGTCCCCGAACATCATCGACGCCTCGTTCCAGGCGCTGATGGATTCGGTGATCTACAAGCTCGTGAAGTCGGGCGCGCCGGCGTAGGGCTTCGCGTTGTCATTCCGGGGCGGTCCACAGGACCGAACCCGGAATCTCGAGATTCCGGGTTCACGCTTTGCGTGCCCCGGAATGACTGCGGGAGGAGAAAGCGACCCATGATCGACCACATCTCCGTCGGCGTCAGCGATCTCGACCGCTCGGCAAAATTCTACGAGGCGACACTCACCGCCCTCGGCCTGACGCGCCTTGTCACGCGGCCGCGGACGGTCGGCTTCGGCAAGACCTATCCGGAGTTCTGGATCAATCTGCGCGAGGGCATGCCGGCTGTGGCGCCGGAGAGCGGTGTGCACATCTGCCTGCGGGCGAGGACGACGACCGAGGTCGATGCGTTTCACGCCGCGGCCCTTGCGGCCGGCGGCGTATCGGACGGCGAGCCGGGTATCCGCCCGCACGACCGCGTGCGTTATTACGCAGCCTTCGTCGTCGATCCCGACGGCAACCGGATCGAGGCGGTGACGTTCCCGGCTGATTAAAGCTTGCGCGCCACTTCCGGCGACATCTGCTTTTCCGCGTCGGCGAGCTGTGCCACGGCTGACTTCAGCTTCGGCAGGATTTCCTCGACTCGATCGGCCTTGATGATGTCGACCGAAAGGCCGGCGCGGATGAATTCGGTCTGGCGCATGTGCGACAGCAGCGAGAACAGCGGCTCCCAGAAATTGTCGATGTTGGCGAGCAGCACCGGCTTGGCGTGACGGCCGAGCTGCTTCCAGGTCAATTGCTCGACCAGCTCTTCCAGCGTGCCGACGCCGCCCGGCAGTGCGACGAAGGCGTCGGAGCGTTCGAACATCAGCCGCTTGCGCTCGTGCATGTCGGGGGTGACGATCATCTCCTGCACGCGCGTCAGCGCGTTCTCGCGCAGCCGCAGGAAGTCGGGGATGATGCCGGTGACGGTGCCGCCGTGATCGAGCACGGAGGTCGCGACCGCGCCCATCAGGCCAAGCGAGCCGCCGCCATAGACGAGGCGGATGTTGTTCTCGGCGAGGGCCTTGCCGAACGCTTGGGCGCCTTCGGTGAAGCGGGGATTGGTTCCGGGGCCGGAGCCGCAATAGACGCAGACGGTTTTGATGGTGCTCATTGGTGTCATGATGCATTGCAGCGAAAGGGCGTCAAGCCCAATCGGTGATTCGGCTCACCCGGAAATCTACCGGTAAATGGCGACGAACAATCAAGATTCGCCATCTGGCGGGGTGCGCTGGCATGCGGAAGGCTTTATATGACGGGCGAAAATCGCAAATCGTGACGCTGCCCGCATCCGGCGGGCTTTCAGGCTTCTTGATGGACCAACCTCAATCGTTCGATGGCGCCGACGTTTCTGATCCTCCCGCAGGGGGGCCGCTGGCCGGGGCCACGCTGATGGGCACGCTGGCGCATCTGTGGCCATATATCTGGCCGGGCGACCGCTTCGATCTGAAGATGCGGGTGGTCTGGTCGATGGTGCTGCTGCTCGCCGCCAAGCTGATCACGCTGACGGTGCCGTTCAGCTTCAAATGGGCGACGGATGCGCTGACCGGCGCCAACACCGCGCCGGTGCAGGCCGACAACTGGCAGCTCTGGGTGATCGCCTCGCCGCTGCTGCTTACCGCGAGCTACGGCGTGATGCGCATCGTGATGGCGGTGCTGACGCAATGGCGCGACGGCATCTTCGCCCGCGTCGCCATGCATGCGGTGCGCAAGCTTGCCACCATCACCTTCGTCCACATGCAT
The DNA here is from genome assembly GCF_032290525.1 of Bradyrhizobium cosmicum. GTDB lineage: Bacteria > Pseudomonadota > Alphaproteobacteria > Rhizobiales > Xanthobacteraceae > Bradyrhizobium > Bradyrhizobium cosmicum_A. The sequence goes on from NZ_JASXTA010000001.1 coordinate 443,011, forward strand.
GAGATGTCGCTGCGCTTTCACCTCGAGCGCAAGACCGGCGGCCTGACGCGCGTGCTCGAGCGCGGCCGCGAAGGCATCGAGGTCATCGTGCGCATGGTGATCCTGCAGCTGATCCCGACCATCGTCGAGGTCTCGCTGCTGATGGCGGTGCTGCTCTGGCAATTCGACTGGCGCTACGTGGTCGCGACCCTGATCACGGTCGCGGTCTACATGTACTACACCTACATCGCGACCGAGTGGCGGATCGGCATCCGCCGCAAGATGAACGATTCCGACACCGAGGCGAACACCAAGGCGATCGACTCTCTGCTCAACTACGAGACCGTCAAATATTTCAGCGCCGAGGCGCGCGAGGCGCAGCGCTACGACCGGTCGGTCGCGCGCTACGAGGAGTCGAGTATCCAAGCCTATACCTCGCTCGCCGTGCTCAACACCGGCCAGGCCGTGATCTTCACGATGGGGCTGACCGCGACCATGCTGATGTGCGCGATCGGGGTGCGCAACGGCACCAACACGGTCGGCGATTTCGTGCTGGTCAACGCCATGATGATCCAGCTCTACCAGCCGCTGAATTTCATGGGCATGGTCTATCGCGAGATCAAGCAGGCGATCATCGACATCGAGAAGATGTTTGGCGTGCTGGGGCGCGAGGCCGAGATCAAGGACGCGCTCGGTGCGCAGCCGCTGGCCGTCTCCGCCGGCGCAGTGCGCTTCGAGGACGTGCGCTTTGCCTATGAGCCGGCGCGCCCGATCCTCAAAGGCATCAGCTTCGAGGTGCCGGCCGGCAAGACGGTCGCGATCGTCGGCCCCTCTGGCGCCGGCAAGTCGACCATCTCGCGCCTTCTGTTCCGCCTTTACGACATCTCCGGCGGCAGGATCCTGATCGACGGCCAGGACATCCGTGAGGTCACGCAAGCCAGCTTGCGCGCCTCGATCGGCATGGTGCCGCAGGATACCGTGCTGTTCAACGACACCATCCGCTACAACATCCGCTACGGCCGCTGGGACGCCAGCGACGCCGAGGTTGAGGAGGCGGCACGGCTGGCGCAGATCGACCATTTCATCCGGATGGCGCCGATGGGCTACGAGACCCAGGTCGGCGAACGCGGCCTGAAGCTGTCGGGCGGCGAGAAGCAGCGCGTCGCCATCGCGCGCACCGTGCTGAAGGCGCCGCCGATCCTGGTGCTGGACGAGGCGACCTCGGCACTCGACACCCACACCGAGCACGAGATCCAGGGCTCGCTCGACCGCGTGGCGAAGAATCGCACCTCGCTGGTGATTGCTCACCGGCTCTCGACCATCGTCGGTGCCGACGAGATCATCGTGCTGGATCAGGGCCGGATCGCCGAGCGCGGCACCCACGCCAAGCTGCTCGCCCAGGGCGGCCTCTATGCCAGCATGTGGAACAGGCAGCGCGAGGCCGAGGAAGCGCGCGAGAAACTGGCCAAAATGGCCGACAGCGAAGAGGCGCCCAACCGGGAGCCGCCGCCGGTCGATGACATCCTGACGACGCCCGCGGCCGCGGAGTGACCTTGTCTCCGGTCCCAACTCTGGCCTAAACAACTCCACCGCGCGGGGACGACCCGCGTGCCAACAACCCTGAGCGGCAGATAGCGATGTCCATTCTCGATTCGATCCAGCGTCAGATCCCGCCGATCCACAAGGAGGGCTATCCCTTCATCGGCGGCTTTGCGCTGGCAAGCCTGATCCTGTTCTGGCTGTGGTCGCCGCTGGGGTGGATCGGCACGATCCTGACCGTGTGGTGCGCCCTGTTCTTCCGCGACCCCGTCCGTGTGACGCCGGTGCGCGAGGGCCTTGTGGTATCGCCGGCCGACGGCCGCGTCTCGATGATCACCATGGCGCTGCCGCCGGCCGAACTCGGGCTCGGCGACCGGCCGCTGCCGCGCATCTCGGTGTTCATGAGCGTGTTCAACTGCCATGTGAACCGCAGCCCGATCGCGGGCAGGGTGGACCGCATCGCCTACCGGCCCGGCCTGTTCATCAATGCCGAGCTCGACAAGGCGAGCGAGGACAACGAGCGCAACTCGCTGGTGATCACGACGCCGACGGCGCGGATCGGCGTGATCCAGATCGCAGGGCTCGTCGCCAAGCGCATCGTCTGCTTCGTCAAGGAAGGGCAGGCCATCGGCGCCGGCGAGCGCTTCGGCCTGATCCGCTTCGGTTCGCGGCTCGACGTCTACCTGCCGCTGGGCACGAAGGCGCTGGTGTCGGAAGGGCAGACCGCGATCGCCGGCGAGACGATTTTGGCCGATCTCGCCGGGGACGACCCGAGCCGCGCCTACCGCGCCAATTAACCATTAGGTCGGTGCATGAGGGCCTTCCGCCGCAATGGCGGAGCGGAACGCGGCTTGCTATATCTCGCTTGAGGTAAGCCATGACGCCCTATGAGTTTAAAGACCCTGACGTTCGCCGCCGGCGGTTCCGCCCGATCCCGGTGCGCATGCTGGTGCCCAACGTCATCACGCTGCTGGCGATCTGCGCCGGCCTGACCTCGATCCGGCTGTCGATCGAGGGGCGGATGTCGCTCGCGGTCTACGCCATCGTGTTCGCAGCCGCGCTCGACGGCATCGACGGCCGCATCGCGCGCATGATCAAGGGCCAGTCGAAATTCGGCGCGGAGCTCGACAGCTTGGCCGACTTCGTCAATTTCGGCGTCGCGCCCGGCCTGATGCTGTATTTCTGGCAATTGCACGAACTCGGCAATGCCGGCTGGATCGCCGCCATGGTGTTCGCGATCTCCGGGGGCCTCCGTTTGGCGCGTTTCAACGCCACCATGGACGATCCGAACAAGCCGGCCTTCGCCGCCAATTTCTTCACCGGCGTGCCGGCGCCGGCCGGCGCGATCACGGTGCTGCTGCCGATCTATATCGCCTTCCTCGAACTCGGCCGGCTGCCCGCGGCGGTAACGGCGGCCTATACGCTGCTGATCGCCTTCCTGATGGTGTCGCGCCTGCCGGTGTTCTCCGGCAAGACCAAGCGCATGCGCGTGCCGCCCGAGCTGGTGCTGCCGGCGTTCGTCGCGGTGATCGTCTTCATCGCGCTGCTGATCGCCTATCCCTGGCACGTGCTGTCGATCGGCACGGTGCTGTATCTGCTCGCCCTGCCGCTTGGCTACAAATCCTATCGCGACCAGGCGCGCGCGATGGAAGCCTCCGCGCCGTCGGGAGGCGAGATCGTCTCGCCGCCTTCGGCGCCGACGCAGGCAAACCTGTCGGAGCCGCCGCAGGACGACGACCGGCCCGGACGGCTGCACTGAGCGTTTCCAGCGGATATCTGCCATGAGGGCGTCCGAGTTGGGTTGAGACCCGATCTCGGCTATATCGCCCAGTGTCGGCGGCACCGCGCCAACAGCGGCCGCCAATCTGGGAGAGAACGCCGTGACTGATACCGCGACCGGGCCGCTGCCCGCTTCCGTCCTCGAAGCGCTGGGCCGCTATGACACCCCGACGATCTGCAACGGCATGGAGATTGTGGCGCCCGAGCGCCGGCTGATCGGCTACACCACCAAGCAACTGGTCTGCCCGTTCCCCGACCTGCCGCCGATCGTCGGCTATGCCCGTACGGTCGCGATCCGCTCGGTGCTGAAGTCCTCGCTTCCGGCGGAGGAGCAGTCCAGACGCCGCATCGACTATTACGAATATGTCGGCACCGGCTTTGGCCCGCGCATCTCGGTGATCCAGGACATCGACGGCCCCGATGTCGGCTACGGCGCGTTCTGGGGCGAGGTGCAGAGCAACGTGCACAAGGCGCTCGGCTGCCTCGGCGTCATCACCGACGGCTCGATCCGCGACATCCCGCAATGGGCTCCCGGCTTCCAGGCGCTGGCCGGCTCGATCGGCCCGTCGCATGCCTGGGTGCATGCGGAAAGCTTCGGTGGCGAGGTGCGCGTCGCCGGCATGACCGTGAAATCCGACGACCTCATCCATGCCGACCAGCACGGCGCCATCGTGATTCCGCTCGACATCGCGGCCAAGCTGCCGGAAGCCGCCGAGCTCTGCGGCCGCCGCGAGACGCCGATCCTCGAGATCGCCCGCAGCCCCGACTTCTCGCTGGAGAAGCTGAAGGCCGCGCTGAAGCGCTCGGCGGAAATCCACTAACGCACGACTGAACGATCTACGGCCGCGACGACGGCCGCGGGCCGCCTTGCTCCGTCAGGAATAGGGCGGCCTGATCCGGCTCGCCGAAGACTGCGGCGGCGCATCCGATCAGCGTGAAGCCGCCGGCAAGATCCCACAGGGTGATGTGGTCCGCGTCTTCGGAAACGTGAATCAGGCGCGCCGCGATCACGGCAAAGGCGGCCTCGGCAAAAAGCAGGAGGCTGAATACCGGCAGAACCAGCTCCGGCTCGAGCAGATGGAGCGCCAGCACCGCTGGCAGCGCGGTGAGAAGACTGAACAGCGTCAACATTGCAAGTCGCTCCTGCGATGGAGCCTGCCGCAGAGCTGTAGAATAACGCATGATTTCTCACCGCGGATGTGACCCAGGGCCGCAGTCGGAGGACGCACGATGAAGATGAATGGCAAGACGGTTTTGATCACCGGTTCCACCGACGGTGTCGGCCGCTACGTCGCGCGCCGACTGGCCGAAGCAGGTGCGAAGGTTCTGATCCATGGCCGCGACGCAGCGCGCGCGAAGGCGCTGACCGACGAGATTGTGAAGACCGGCGGTGTCGCGCCGACCTTCTATCAGGCCGATCTGTCGTCGATGTCAGGCACACGCGCGCTCGCCGAATCCGTCATGCGCGATCACCAGCGTCTCGACGTCTTCGTCAGCAACGCCGGCATCGGCTCCCAGAACGACGGACCGCAGCGGCAGGTCAGTGCGGACGGCCACGAGCTGCGGTTTGCAGTCAACTATCTCTCGGGCTTCCTGCTTGCCCATCTGTTGCTGCCGCTGCTGAAGGCAGCGGCACCGTCGCGCATCGTCAACGTCGCTTCGCTGGGCCAGCATCCGATCGATTTCGACGACGTCATGATCACGGAGGGCTACAGCGGTTCGCGCGCCTATGCGCAGAGCAAGCTCGCGCAAATCATGTTCACCATCGACCTTGCGGACGAACTGAAAAGCGCCGGTGTCACGGTCAACGCGCTGCATCCCGCGACCTACATGAACACCACGATGGTGCGGGCCGGCGGCATCACGCCGATCTCGACGGTGGAGCAGGGCGGCGCGGCGATCCTGCACCTCATCGAGGGCAACGATGTCGCCGACAAGAGCGGCCGGTTCTTCAACGGCATGAACGAGGCACGCGCCAATCCGCAGGCCTACGATGCCGATGCGCGCCGGCACCTGCGCGCGCTCAGCCTCGAGCTGACGGGACGGTTGTTGTAGGCGGTCGTCCCGGGCGTGGCTCGATTATGGTTAGCGAAGTGTTGAGATTCCTGCCGGCTGGCGGCCAAGCCGCCACGCCTTCAGTGTATTGCACCGATCCGGCGCGCCGGCTCAACTTAACCTTTACGCGTCTTTAATCGCGGCCCATTAGGGTTTTCGATGCGGTTCGGGGTTGAACTGCGCCACCGGCCAGGACGGCCGTTGTTGCGTTCGCGTTGGAGTCTCCCATGGATATCATGACGAGCGTTGGCCTCATTGCGGGCATCATCGTCATTACGTTGATGATCTTCATGGGCGGCGATCTCCACATGTTCATCTCCGAACATGCGATGATCATCATCTTCGGCGGCTCGATCTCCGCCACCATGATCCGCTTTCCGCTTTCGGCGCTCCTGCATGGCCTCCCCCTCGGCGCCAAGTTCGCCTTCACCATGAGCCGGCTGTCGGCCCACGACCTCGTCGACGAGCTCGCCCGCATCGCCGAGATCGCCCGCAAGCAGGGCCCGGTCGGACTCGAAAAGGTCGAGACCGACGAGCCGTTCCTGGCCAAGGGCATCCGCTACGTCGCCGACGGCTACGATCTCGACTTCATCCGCGACAATCTCGAGCGCGACCGCGACAACTTCCTGATGCACCTCGACGAGGGCAGCAAGATCTACCGTGCCATCGGCGACTGCGCCCCGGCCTTCGGCATGATTGGCACGCTGATCGGCATGGTGCAGATGTTCGCCAACATGACCGACCCCTCCAAGCTCGGCCCGTTCATGGCGACCGCGCTGCTTGCAACGCTGTACGGCGCGCTGGTCGCCAACCTGTTCTGTCTGCCGATCGCCGACAAGCTGCACGGCAAGCTGCTCGACGAGGAGACCAACCGCACGCTGATCATCGACGGCATCCTGATGATCCGCGACTCCAAGAGCCCGACGCTCGTGCGCGAAATGCTGCTGGCCTACCTGCCGGAGAAGCATCGTCACGCCGAGGGCGAGCCGGTGCCGGCCTAAGGCCGCCGGCCGGGATTTGAGAGATGGCCAAGAAGAAGCGCGGCGATGCTCACGGCGGCGGTCACGGCTGGTTCGTGACCTTCGCCGATCTCATGGGGCTGATGATGAGCTTCTTCGTGATGCTCGTCGCGTTCTCGACGCAGGACGCCAACAAGCTGAAGATCGTCGCCGGCTCGATGCGCGACGCCTTCGGCGTACAAAGCGAAGCGCGCTACGCCGGCATCGTCGAATCCGACGGGCTGCCGACCCGTCCGCGCCTGAAGAACGTCGACCATATCCAGCCCGAGGACGCCTCCAACACGCCGACCCCGGACCAGGAGGACCGCAACAAGACCTCCGGCGCGAAGATCAAGGTCGATCGCAACTTCGCGCTTGCGGCGGCCTCGCTGCGCCAGGCGCTGCAGGACATGCCGGAACTGACCGAGATGTCCAAGCACATCATGTTCGAGGAGACCAAGCAGGGCCTCAATCTGGAGATCGTCGACCAGGACGGCCGCTCGATGTTCGCCGACGGCTCCAGGGTGCCCTATGACCGCACCCGCCGCCTGATCGAGAAGCTCGCGATTCCGCTCAAGGCCACGCCGCTCCGCGTCTCCATCGCCGGCCATACCGCTGCCGGATTCGTGCCGACCCGCAGCGACTACGGCGGCTTCGACCTATCGGCCGACCGCGCCAATGCCGTGCGCCAGATCCTCGAGCGTGAGGGGCTGCCGGCCTCGCACATCTTCGCCGTCGCCGGCAAGGCGGACACCCAGCCGCTGTTTCCGGACGATCCCTCGCTTGCCGCCAACCGGCGGGTGACCATCACCCTGATGCGCGAAGATCCGCCGCTGCCGCCGAACCTGAAGCCGTAAAGCGATGGCGAGCGTTCCGATCCGACGGGAACGGAAGGCATCGGGCACTTGCTCTACCATCTTACCTGAGGCATGTCGTCGCGCGGCGACGACCGTTGCTGCGCCGTCACAGCATCGGCCCCGGCGCCTGCTATGGTGGTGCGCCGATTGACAGGCGCGCCGGAAACGTCGAAAGGCGCCGGATCAATTCTCGGGAACAAGCGTTTCTAGTTTCACATGACGGCGAGCATCACATCGACCGAGACCCAGGAAGGGCCGGTCACCTCGGGTTTTTGGTCCCTCACGCTTGGGAGCATCGGCGTCGTCTTCGGCGATATCGGGACATCGCCGCTCTACGCATTCCACGAGGCGGTCAGGGGCGCGGCCCATGGTGAGCCCGTCTCGCGGGTCATGGTGCTCGGCGTGCTCTCGCTGATCCTCTGGGCGCTCTTCGTCGTCGTCACCGCCAAATACGTCCTGCTGCTGCTGCGCGCCGACAATAACGGGGAGGGCGGTACGCTCTCGCTGATGGCACTGGGCCAGCGCGCACTCGGGCGGCGGAGCTGGTTCCTGATGGCGCTCGGCGTGGTTGGCGCCTCCATGTTCATCGGCGATTCCATGATCACGCCCGCGATCTCGGTGTTGTCGGCGGTCGAAGGCCTGAAGCTCGTAACCCCCGCCTTCGAACATTATGTCGTACCGCTCACAGTCATCATCCTGGTGTTGCTGTTCGCGGTGCAGAGCAAGGGGACGGCGCTGGTGGCCTCGGCCTTCGGGCCGGTGATGGTGGTCTGGTTTACCGTTCTTGCGGTGATGGGCGCCGTTCACATCGCCGACGATCCCTCGGTGCTCGCTGCGATCAACCCCTATTACGCGGTGCAATTCCTGCTCTCGCACGGCACGATCGGCCTGGTGACGTTGGGCGCCGTATTCCTCGCGGTGACCGGCGGCGAGGCGCTCTATGCCGATCTCGGCCATTTCGGCCGCAAGCCGATCCAGTCGGCCTGGATGTTCTTCGTGCTGCCCGCGCTGCTGATCAACTATTTCGGACAGGGCGCACTGGTGCTGTCCGATCCCAGCGCGGTCGAGCATTCGTTCTACCGTATGGTGCCGGAGAGCCTCGTGCTGCCGCTGGTTGGGCTGGCGACCGCCGCGACCGTGATCGCGAGCCAGGCGGTGATCACCGGCGCCTATTCGCTGGTCTATCAGGCTGTGCAACTCGGCCTCCTGCCGCGCTTCGAGGTGCGCTTCACCTCGGAAACTCACGCCGGTCAGATCTATCTGCCGCGCGTCAATCGGCTGCTCCTGATCGGCGTGATGTTGCTGGTACTGTTGTTCCGCACCCCCAGCAATCTTGCCTCGGCCTACGGCATCGCGGTCTCCACCACCATGGTTGCCGACGGCATCATGGGCTTCATCGTGATCTGGAAACTATGGAACTGGCGCGCCGCAACGGCCGCGGTCGTGATCTTGCCGTTCGTCGTGGTCGACATGGCCTTCTTCAGCGCCAATTTGTTGAAGCTCCTCGAAGGCGCCTGGGTGCCGCTGCTGTTCGGTGTCGCCATGGCGGGAACAATCTGGACGTGGCGGAAGGGCTCGGGAATCCTGATCCAGAAGACGCGCCGGATCGAGGTGCCGCTGGATGACCTGATCCGCAGCCTGGAGAAGCGGCCGCCACACATCGTCAAGGGCACGGCGGTGTTCCTGACCAGCGATCCCTCCTTCGTACCCACCGCGCTGTTGCACAATCTGAAGCACAACAAGGTGCTGCACGAGCACAACGTGGTCCTGACCATCGAGACCGCGCATACGCCGCGCGTCGACCTGTCGGAGCGATTCCGGATGGAGAAGATCAGCGACAAGTTCTCAAAGGTCCGGCTGCGCTTCGGCTACATGGAGCAGCCGAACGTGCCCAAGGCGCTCGCGATCGCTCGCAAGCAGGGCTGGCAGTTCGATATCATGTCGACGTCGTTCTTCGTGTCCCGCCGCTCGTTGAAGGCCTCGGCCCAGTCGGGCATGCCGCTGTGGCAGGACCATCTCTTCATCGCGCTGAGCCGATCCGCCAATGATGCCACCGACTACTTCCAGATTCCCACCGGACGGGTGGTCGAAGTCGGCACGCAGGTCACCATCTGAACGCAATTGGCAGAGCTATGCAAATTTGCATAGCGGCGGACCAGAATAGGGCTAGGCTATGCCATCAGCGCAGGCCTATAAGCCGCGCGCTCTTCCGCCGTTGTGCAGTGAAGCATTTTTAGAGGCCATCGGGCTCTCCCATGACAAGTGACGTAGCGATTTCCGCCCCGGAAACGGCGGCGGCCAATGGGCATGGCGATACTCACAGGACCGCCCGATCCGGTGCGCTGACGCTCGGCAGCATCGGGGTTGTCTACGGCGATATCGGTACCAGCCCGCTCTACGCGTTCCGCGAGGCGGTGATGGCGGCATCCGGCGCGGAGGGGCTTCCGACGCCGGCCGCCGTGCTTGGTGTGCTCTCGCTGATCCTGTGGGCGCTGATCGTCGTGGTGACGCTCAAATACGTCGTGATCCTGCTCCGCGCCGACAACAATGGCGAGGGCGGCACGCTGGCGCTGATGGCGCTGGCTCAGCGCGCCGTCGGCAGCCGAGCTCCCGCAATCGTCCTGCTCGGCATCATCTCCGGCGCCCTGTTCTACGGCGACGCGGTGATCACGCCGGCGCTCTCCGTGCTGTCGGCCATCGAAGGCATGAAGGACGTCACGCTGCACTTCGAGCCCTACATCGTGCCCCTGACGGTGATCATCCTGGTCTGCCTGTTCGCCGTGCAGTCGCGCGGCACCGCCCGTGTCGCTGCGTTTTTCGGCCCGATCATGTGCGTCTGGTTCGCGGTGATCGCGGCGGCGGCGATCCATCCGATCATCCAGCAGCCGCAGGTGCTGTACGCGCTGAACCCGCTCTACGCCGTGTCGTTCATGCTCCACCACGGGATCATCGGCTTCGTGACGCTGGGTGCGGTGTTCCTGGCGGTCACCGGCGCCGAGGCGCTCTATGCCGACCTTGGCCATTTCGGCAAGCGGCCGATCCAGACCGCCTGGCTGTTCATCGTGCTGCCGTCGCTGGCGCTGAACTATCTGGGGCAGGGCGCTCTCGTCCTCGGCGATCCCGGCGCGATCGTCAGCCCGTTCTTCCAGCTCTTCCCGCAAGGGTTTTTCCGCGGCTGCATGGTCGTCCTCGCCACCGCCGCCACGGTCATCGCGAGCCAGGCGGTCATCACCGGCGCCTATTCGCTGACGCGCCAGGCGATTCAGCTCGGTCTGCTGCCCCGCTTTGAAATTCGCCATACCTCTGAAGCCCATTCGGGCCAGATCTTCATCCCGCGTATCAACCAGCTTCTGCTGGTTGCCGTGGTCCTGCTGGTGCTGCTGTTCCGCTCGTCCAGCGCGCTGGCGTCGGCCTACGGCATCTCCGTCACCGGCACCATGGTGGTCACGGCGATGATGGGTTTCGTGGTGATCTGGAAGATCTGGAAATGGTCGCCGTTCACGGCCGCCGCCCTGATCGCGCCGTTTCTGTTCCTCGACCTGACTTTCCTCGCCGCCAATCTCCTCAAGGTGTTCGAGGGCGGCTGGGTGCCGCTGGCGCTCGGCGCGCTCATGATCATCCTGATGTACACGTGGCGGCGTGGCAGCCGGCTGCTGTTCGAGAAGTCGCGCAAGCTCGAATTCCCGCTCGCCGACCTCGTGGCGATGCTGGAGAAGCGGCCGCCGCAGCGGGTGCCCGGCACCGCGGTGTTCCTGACCTCGGACCCGCTCAGCGCGCCGACCGCGCTGATGCATAGTCTGAAACACTACAAGGTGCTGCACGAGAAGAACGTCATTCTCACCATCGAGACCGCACAGACCCCGCGCATCGATCCGGCCGAGCACGTCAAGCTGGAGCAGATCTCCCCGACCTTCTCCAAGGTGACGCTGAAGTTCGGCTTCATGGAATCGCCCAACGTGCCGAAGGCGCTGGCGATCGCCCGCAAGCTCGGCTGGCAGTTCGACATCATGTCGACCTCGTTCTTCCTGTCGCGGCGGGCGCTGAAGCCCGCCGCCCATTCCGGCATGCCGCGCTGGCAGGACCGGCTGTTCATCTCGCTCAGCCGCTCCGCCAACGACGCCACCGACTATTTCCAGATCCCGAGCGGCCGCGTGGTCGAGGTCGGAACCCAGGTGACGATCTAAGGCCGGGATTCAGAGCGCACTTCAAGTCGCTGCAATTTAGCCTTAGCTTGCGCTGCGCGGCTCAAGCCTTTGTAGCGCTTGATTTTCACTGGCCGAGAGGCGAGGTTGCCGCCCGCCGGGATCGCCCCGGGAAGCGGCCCGCGACGTTGGAGGATGATGTGGCAAATCAAGTGCAGGATCTGACCCCGGACGAGGTCTCCAAGGGTGTCGCGGAAGGGCGGTATCTGCTCGTCGACGTTCGGGAGCCGAACGAGGCCGAGGCCGAGGCCTATCCTTACGGCGTCGTGGTGCCGCTCTCGACCTTCGATCCCAAGGCGATCCCCGATCCCGCCGGCAAGGAGGTCGTGTTCGCCTGCCGCTCGGGCAAGCGCTCGGTGACGGCTTCGCTCGCGGCGCAGGAAGCGGGCCTGCCTTACGACAAGCATCTGGCCGGCGGCATGCTGGGATGGAAGGCGGCGGGTCTTCCCAGCAAGGTCGGCGGCTGATCCGGCCGATGTCCAAGAGCTCGTCCCTGAACAAGGTCTTCGCCGACCTTCCCGTCACCATCTTCGAGGCGATGTCGCAGGCCGCGCGCGACAATGCCGCCATCAATCTCGGCCAGGGCTTTCCTGACGATCCCGGCCCCGAGGACATCCGCCGCGCCGCGGCCGATGCCTCCCTGAACGGCTACAACCAATATCCGTCGATGATGGGCCTGCCGGAGCTGCGCCAGGCGATCGCGACTCATTACGGCCATTGGCACGGCCTCAAGCTCGATCCGATGAGCGAGGTGATGGTGACCTCCGGCGGCACCGAGGCCCTGACCTCGGCTATCCTCGCGGTGGTCCAGCCCGGCGACGAGGTGGTCTGTTTCCAGCCGGTCTATGATTCCTACCTGCCGATCATCCGCCAGGCCGGCGGCATCCCGCGCCTCGTCCGTCTCGAGCCGCCGCACTGGCGGCTGAACGAGGACATGCTGAAAAGCGTCTTTAATTCAAAGACCAAGGCGGTGCTGTTCAACAATCCCTTGAATCCCTCGGCGGTGGTCTATCCGCGCGAGGACCTCGAGTTGCTCGCGCGCTACTGCCAGGAGTTCGACGTCATCGCGATCTGCGACGAGGTCTGGGAGCACGTTACCTTCGACGAGCACAAGCACATCCCGCTGATCACCATCCCCGGCATGCGCGAGCGCACCATCAAGGTCGGCTCGGCCGGCAAGATCTTCTCGCTGACGGGCTGGAAGATCGGCTTCGTCTGCGCCGCGCCGCCGCTCTTGCGTGTTGCGGCCAAGGTGCATCAGTTCCTGACCTTCACCACCGCGCCGAACCTCCAGGCGGCCGTCGCCTACGGCCTCGGCAAGCCCGACGACTACTTCCTGTCGATGCGCAAGGACCTAGCGCGGAGCAGGGACCGTTTGACCAAGGGCCTCGAAAGCCTGGGCTTCCCCGTCTTGAAGTCGCAGGGCACCTACTTCCTCACCGTCGACCTGTCGCCGCTCGGGCTCAACGAGAGCGACACCGAGTTCTGCTGGCGGATCGTGAAGGATTACAAAGTGGCGGCGATCCCGGTCTCGGCGTTCTACGAGCAGGATCCGGTGACCTCGGTGGTCCGCTTCTGCTTTGCCAAGAAGGACGAGACCCTCGACACCGCGCTGGAGCGGCTGTCGGACGCGGTACGCGGGCGCAAGAGGGTAGATTTGAGATGACGACCGTCAGCCGCTCATGGGTTCGCCTTGGTCTCGTGGTGGCCGCGACGCTGACGTTGCTGTCCGCCCCCGCCGGGGCCGAGGAGCGGGTCGTCAATTTCTACAACTGGTCCAACTACATGGCGCCGGATGTCCTTGAAACCTTCACCAGGGAAACCGGCATCAAGGTGGTCTACGACACCTTCGACGCCAACGAGACGCTGGAGACCCGCCTGATGGCCGGCAAGTCCGGTTACGACGTGGTGGTGCCCACGGCTTATTTCCTCCAGCGCCAGATCAAGGCCAACATCTTTCAGAAGCTCGACAAGGCGAAGTTGCCGAACCTTAGCCATGCTTGGCCGGTGGTGACGCAGCGCCTGGCCATCTACGATCCCGGCAATGTCTACGCCGCCAATTACATGTGGGGCACGACCGGCATCGGCTACAACGTCGCCAAGGTGAAGCAGATCCTGGGACCTGACGCCAAGATCGACAGCTGGGACATCGTCTTCAAGCCGGAGAACCTCGCAAAATTCAAGGACTGCGGCGTCCACATGCTCGACTCCGCCGACGACATCTTTCCGGCGGCACTGAGCTGGCTCGGGCTCGATCCGAACTCGACCAGGCAGGCGGACCTCGAGAAGGCCGCTGACGTCGTCGCCAAGGTTCGCCCGTCGGTGCGAAAATTCCACTCGTCCGAATATCTCAGCGCGCTCGCCACCGGCGAGATCTGCTTCGTGGTCGGCTGGTCCGGCGACATCATGCAGGCCCGCGCGCGGGCGGCCGAGGCCAAAAACGGTATCGAGATCGGCTATGCGATTCCGAAAGAGGGCGCGCAGATGTTCTTCGACAATCTCGCGATCCCCGCCGACGCGAAGAACGTCAAGGAAGCCTACGAGCTGATCAACTACCTCTACCGCCCCGACGTCGCCGCCAAGAACTCGGACTTTCTGTCCTACGCGAGCGGCAACCTCGCCAGCCAGAAGCTGGTCGATCCGAAGATACTGGGCGACAAGAACATCTATCCGGACGAGGCGACGCTCGCAAAGCTGTTCGTGATCACGGCGCGTGAGCCGGCGACCCAGCGGGTTATCAACCGGCTTTGGACGAAGGTGAAGACGGGGCGGTGAGACGCTGAGAGGAAGCGGACGCGCATCTTGCTCAATCGTCATGCCCGGGCTTGTCCCGGGCGTCCACGTCTTTCGTGCCGTGTGGCGATGCGTGGATGGCCGGGACAAGCCCCGGCATGACGGAAAGAGTTGCGTCCCTACCGCCACCTGCGGTGCAGCCACAACCACTGCTCCGGATGCTCGCGCACCCAGCTTTCCACCACGCTCGTGATCGCCTGCGTCGTGCCCTGGATGTCGATCTTGCCGTCGGCGTCGCGCACCGGCTTGACTTCCTCGGTCAGCTCGCCGCGGAAGCGGCCGCCGGGCAGGCGGATGATGCGGACGCCGTGGATCGGGCATTCGACTTGGCGGAGCAGGCGCGCCAGCATCGGGTTGGCGCGGGTCTTGCGGCCGAAGAAGGTGACCTCGACGCCGCCGGTCAGATACTGGTCGATCAGCATGGCGACGTGCTTGCCGTCCTTCAGCGCCTGCGCGAGCCGCAGCGGCGCGTCGCGGCCCGCGGGGATCAGCGTGCCCATGTTGACCTGCCGCATCTCCTGGATGATGCGATCGGCTGAGGCGATGTTCGGCCGGCGATAGAGGATGGCGGTATCCAGCTCATGCGCCACCGCGGCGAGCGCAGGCAATTCCCAGTTGGCAAGATGCGCGGCGAAGATCAGCGCCGGCTTGCCGTCGTCGCGGATCTGGTCGAACAGCTCGATGCTGCGCGGCGACAGTTCGATCCGGCTGTTGTCCGGATTGTCGCGGTCATAGTCCCAGACCTGGTCCATATGGGCGAATTCGGCGCCGACGCGGCCGAGATTGTCCCAGACGCCCATCAGGATGTTTTCGATCTCGTCCGGCGACTTCTCCGGAAAAGCCGCGGCAAGGTTGGCGCGGCCGATGCGGTGCTCGCGCAGGCGCGGGCCGATCAGCTTCGTCGCGCGCGCGAAGAAATCCGAGGTCTTGATCGGATCGAAATAGCGCGTGGTGCGCAGCATGCCGACGGTGGCGGCCCCGATCAGGCTTCCGCCGAGCGATTTGGCTGCCTCCCGCGCGCGGGCCTTTATGCTCGCAGGAAGCAGCGCCATGCGTCCGGTCAGGCCGGTTCGCGGGTGAGGATCAGCGAGGCGTTCTGGCCGCCGAAGCCGAACGAGTTCGACATCACCGCGGTGACGCGTGCGTCGCGCGCCTTGTTGCCGACGACGTCGAACAGGATCGTGGGATCCGGAGTCTCGTAGTTGATGGTCGGCGGAATGCGCTGATGCTCGAGCGTCAGCAGCGAGAAGATCGCCTCGACCGCGCCGGCGGCCGAGATGGTGTGGCCGACCATCGACTTGTTGGAGGTGACCGGGATCTTCTGCGCGAGTTCGCCGAACACGGCGGACGTCGTGTTGAATTCCATCTTGTCGTTCTCGGGCGTCGCGGTGCCGTGGGCGTTGATGTGGTCGATCTGGTCCGGCGTCATGCCGGCGTCGGCCAGCGTCTTGTTCATGCAGCCGATGATCGGCTTGCCGTCGGGCGAGGAGCGGGTGCGATGGAAGGAATCGGTGAGCTCGCCGCAGCCGGCGATCACGCCGAGGATTCTTGCGCCGCGGGCGGTCGCCGCCTCATAGCTCTCCAGCACCAGGGCGCCGGCGCCTTCGGCCATGACGAAGCCGTCGCGGTTCTTGGAGAAGGGGCGGGAGGCCGCCTGCGGCGGATCGTTCTGGGTCGACAGTGCCGACAGTAGCGAGAAGCGCACCAGCGCTTCCGGATTCACGGTGCCGTCAGTCGCAACGCATAGCGCCGCATCGGTCTCGCCACGGCGGATCGCCTCCACGCCGAGCTGGATCGAAGTCGCGCCCGAGGCGCAGGCCGTCGACAGCGAGATCGGCGAGCCCTTGGTGCCGAAGGTCTCGGCAAGGTAGGCTGCGACAGAGCCGAACATGAAGCGGTGATGATAGGCGCTGTACTTGCCGCCGCCGGAGATACGCAAGAGATCGTCATAGGTGAAGTCGGGCGCGCCGACCGCGCGGCCGAGCTCGCGGCGTTGCGGCCATTCCACCTCGACCGGCGCAACCGCAAGGAAAAGGGGACCCGGGAAATCAGCCTTGGCGCCGATGCCGGCCTGCTCGAGCGCTTCCTCGGTCACGATCTCAGCCATCCGCTCGGACAGGCCGGTGGACGAGAACGGATCGACGCTGACGAAATCCACCGTGCCGGCCATCGTCGTCTTCAGGCCATCGACCGGAAAGCGCGTGATGGTGCGGATACCGGATTCGCCGGCGACGAGCTTCGCCCAATTGTCGGCCTTGCCCGCGCCGAGCGAGGTCATGATGCCCATGCCGGTGACGACGACGACGGGACGTCCGAGTTTGTCGCGTGGTGCAGTCATGTCGATCCCCCGACCAAGCTAAAGCATCATCCAGTTAAAGCGCGACGCGCTTCAGCTCACGGCCTCGACCAGCGCCATGCCTTCGCCGCGCCAGTGTCCGGCTCCCACCACTACAATCTGGGTGGGCGCCCCCTGCATTTCAATCTCGGTCCCGGTGGAATCGTTCGGCGGGAACAGCGCGGCGCGTGAGATCGAGAGCGCAGCGAGCGCAATGCCGAGCGGGAATTGGGTTTCCATGGTGTGGCCGAACATCGTGCCGGTCGAGCGCACCGGGAGGTCGGCATGGCCCTTCAGGAAGCCGCGCTCCTCGGAGGTCGCGGGCTCCGCGCCGGTCGCACCCGTGATGATCGCGCCCCTGCCTTCGCGCTTCGGCAGCTTGGCCCACAGCTTCT
This sequence comes from Bradyrhizobium cosmicum, assembly GCF_032290525.1. Lineage (GTDB taxonomy): Bacteria > Pseudomonadota > Alphaproteobacteria > Rhizobiales > Xanthobacteraceae > Bradyrhizobium > Bradyrhizobium cosmicum_A. The sequence continues at coordinate 459,943 of NZ_JASXTA010000001.1, forward strand.
CCAGCGTCGCGGCCATGTCGCCGGGCTGCTTGCGCCGGGCGAGGTCGGCGACGACACTCGACAGTTTTGCGAACGGCTTTGCGCCGCGCGCTTCCGCATGCGCCTTCGACTCCAGCACCAGGAACGCACCGGCCGAGCCGAGCGCGAAGCCGGCATGGTCCTTGCGCGCCCAGACCGGGGCGAACTTGTTCTTCAGATTGAAGTCGCCGAATTCGTAAAGGACCATTAGATCCTTGCGCTCGCCATTATGCGAGCCTCCGATCAGCGCAATGTCGCTCTCGCCCGAGGCGATGCGCGACAATGCTATGCGCGCCGCATCGGCGCCCGCGACCTCTTCGCCCATGAAGGTGCGCGAGGTGCCGCCAAGACCGTGCACGATGGCGATGTTGCCGGCGAGGAGATTGGAGAGCTGGGCCAGAAACAGCGTCGGCCGAAGGTCGCTCATCAGCCGTTCGTTGAGGAAGCCGGGCGCATTGGCGCCCTTGGCCTCGGCCGTGAGCACGCCGGTGTCGACATTGAGGTCGCGCTCGCCGCCGCCGGCCGCGACCACCATGTCGATCTTCGACAGGATGTCCTTGTTGCCCTTGATCCCGGCGGAATCGAGCGCAAGGCCCGCGGCGTAGGTGCCGATGCGCTGCCAGGCTTCCATCTGGCGCTGGTCGCCCTTCTTCGGGATCTGGCTGTCGAACGTAACGGGCATCAGGGGATGCACGATGTAGGGCGCAAAGCCCTTCTCGTCGACATTGATGCGCTTCTCCTGAAGCGCGGCCCAGTTGGCGTCCAGGCCTTCGCCGAGCGAGGTGGCAAGGCCAATGCCGGTGATCCAGACTTCCGTCTGGCCGGGCTTCGAAGCAGTCTCAGTCATGGCGATACGGCCTGTTGCGGAAAGCCGACGCGTTTTGCGACCGCGTCCATGAAGCCGCGCATATCCGCATTGGGGAACGGGATCTGCGTGAAGGTGAGCGTTGAATTCGCGCGCAGCTTGCCGCCGACCTTGATCTTGGCGTCAGTCACAGCGTAGCCGGAGCCTTGATGCGACAGGGTCGCCTCGATGGTCATGAGGTCGCCGGGCAGAACCGACCCGCGGATCTTGGCCTCCTTGACGGCAGCCAGGATCGGCATGCGCTCGAACTTGAGCACGCCGAGCTGAAGCCAGCCGGAGGCCTGCGCCATCGATTCGATCAGGAGTACGCCGGGCATCAGGGGATAGCCCGGGAAGTGCCCCTCGAAGATGGTGCTCTCCTTCGGGACCTGAGCCTCGACGACGATCGTCTTCGCGTCGACGTTGAGGTCGACGACGCGATCGATCATGTGGAAATATTCGAGTTGCATGACTGCGCGCTTAGGCGCTCGCGCCCTTGGCCGCAACCAGTTCGTCGATGCGGGCGCACAGATTCTTCAGCACGAAATACTGTTCCGTGGTTGCCTTGCCGTCGTTGACCTCCTGGGTCCACTTTTCCAGCGGCAGTTTGATGCCGAACTGCTTGTCGATCGCGAACGCGATGTCCAGGAAATCGAGGCTGTCGATGCCGAGGTCATCGATGGCGTGGCTATCCGGCGTGATCGTGTCGCGCGGGATGTCGCAGGTTTCAGCGATGATCGTAGCGACCTGATCGAATGTGGAGGACATCACTAAGCCTTTGATATATTGCGGATATTGTCAGATGTTCCAGAGCGGCGTGGTGGGTGGGCAATCGCGCCCCTGATGACGCCCTCAAACCCCCTCTGGCCGGGTTGAAAGCCCGTATATCGGAGCGCCGCCCCGAGTTCAATGGAGCCGGGCGGGCCAAGGGGACAGCAAGGGACGGCGCCGGGGATGCCGTCGGCAGGGCTTCCGCCGGCTGGCCGGTGGCAGGTCTCGACTAAATCTGCGGCGTCGCGATCCTGGCGCAGTCCCGGCGGCCCATCAGCACGCAATCCTGGGTCCGGCGCAGGTCGGCGATGCTCACCGCGAGCCAGATCCCGACCGCGGTCAGCGCGATGGTGAAGGCGAGCGCGGCGATATTGGCGAGCATGCGGTGGCGGAAATGGTCCGGTTCAGCGCGGGGCTGCTCGTAGCGCGACAAGTCGAGCGGCTCGGGTGCGACGCGCAGCGGCTTCACGCTGCCGCTGCCCCGTGGCGCCGCCGGCGAAGGCGAGTTGCGCGGCCTGAACTGGAGCACCCGGTGCTCGTCATCCGAGCTGATGGGCCGCTGGGTCTTCATGGTGCGGGGATCACTCCGAAGCAGCGATTTTAGATAGCATAGGTCGTAAACGCGGTGCAGGAAATCTTCTCAACGCGCACGTGCATTGCGCTTTAGCACTATCTCTCATGGGTTGCGTCGCGACAACCGTCATTGGAGCGCGTAGAACGCATTTTGCCGCCACAGGGGCCGTGGCATAATCGAGGGAACCGGACCACCGGCTGCATCCACGTGAGAGGCCTTCGACCATGACCACGACCAACGCGCGCGAGCCGAGAGTGCATCCGGTGCCGATCCTGTCGCTGCGGCCGACGCAGATGACGGTCGGCATGCGCGAGGTCAAGGAGAAGCGCCAACGATGGCGCGAGCACGGCAAGAAGAAGCAGTCCGAGCTGCTCGGCAGCCACATGATCCCGGTCGTCTACGGACCCGACCAGCGCTATTACGTGATCGACCATCATCATCTCGGCCGCGCGCTGCATGACGAGGGCGTCAAGGAGGTGCTGGTGACAGTGGTCGGCAATCTCAGGATGGTCGAGCGCGAGGCCTTTTGGGGCGTGATGGACAACAAGCGCTGGGTCTATCCTTACGACGCCAAGGGCGAGCGGCGGCCGTTCCGCGATTTGCCGAAATCGGTGGTCGATCTCAAAGACGATCCCTTCCGCAGCCTTGCCGGCGAACTGCGCCGCATCGGGGGCTTTGCCAAGGATACCACGCCGTTCTCGGAATTCCTGTGGGCCGATTTTCTGCGCCGAAAACTGTCGCGCAAGCCGGTGGACGCCGATTTCGACGAAGCGCTGGAGAAGGCGCTGGTGGCAGCCAAGAGCAAGGATGCGATCTATCTGCCCGGCTGGTGCGGGCCGGCGTCGGACGACTAGGCGCAGGCGCTTGCGTCCAGATGCCCCGCGGGCCACGAGCCGGATCTTATCACGGCTGCTTGAGCGACATCATTTTCCGCATCCATGAAGCGGTCCTGAAACAGAGCCGTCCCATTTATATGGATTGGTCGAGCTCACACAGGAGGCATGAATGCGCCGTCTGGTTTTCGTAATTGCCTTGCTCGCGGTCGCCGTAGCAGGGATATCGGCCTCATTTGCCGCGGTTCACCACGCGAAGACGCTGACGTTTTCCGAACGTTTTGCTCCAGCCCTGGAATTGATGGCGAAGCGCTAGCGGCCTAGCGCTTCGCGGGGCAGGTCACTTCGGATGTTGCGGGCCCGGTGAGGACAGCAGGCGCTCCATCTCCGCGGCGGCCTTGCCGTCGCGGACCTTCTGCAACAGCGCGTGGCGCTCGGCGCCGGCCGGCGTCTTCTCGGCGGCGGCGCGGGCCTCCCGCGTGAACTTGTCCAGACGCTCCTGGAGCGTCAGGGCCGGTCGCCTACGATTGCGCTTCTTGATCATGAGTTGCCCTTTCCAGCGCATAGACAATCACGCGTGGGCAAGTCGCGTCCTTAACTTTTGTTGGAACCGAACGAGCCCATCGCGGGTTTTCATTGCAGCGGCGCCGCGACGCCGCGAATTTTTCACCAACAACGCGGAGATTCCCTGTGCCCGGCGACGCGATCCGCGCGGCGCTAGTCAGTCGCCTGCGCATCTCCTCCACTATCTCGGAGGACGACATCAGGGAGATCGAAGCCCTTCCCATCTCTGCGCGACAATTTCCCGCCGAAACGCCCGTCGTTCGCGACGGCGAGCGGGCGACCGATTGCTGCCTTATCGCCGACGGCTTCTGCGTGCGCTCCAAGACGATTGCGAGCGGCAAGCGTCAAATCCTCTCGATCCACATACCCGGCGAAATCCCGGATCTGATGAGCCTGTTCCTGCGCGTGATGGATCACGAGCTGTCGACGCTGACGCCGTCGACGCTGGGCTTCATCAGCCACGAGACGCTGCAGAAGCTGCACCGGCGCAGCCCGAATATCGCGGAGGTGTTCTGGCGGGACACGCTGATCGACGCCGCGATGTTTCGCGAATGGATCGTCAATGTCGGCCAGCGTCCCGCACCCTCGCGGCTCGCCCATGTCATGATCGAATTGCGTGAACGACTCAGGATCATCGGGCGGGTCGACGGCAGCAATTTCGAGATGCCGCTGACCCAGGAGCAGATCGGCGACGCGCTGGGCATTACCGCGGTCCACGCCAACCGCGTCATCAAGCAATTGCGCCAGGAAGGAGTCGTCGAGCTTCACCGCGGCCGCGTCACCGTGCTCGACGAACGGAAATTTTTGGAGCTGGCCGATTTCGACGACCGTTATCTGCACCAGTCGCCAACACTTTGAGGCGCTCGATGTCTGCCCGTTGGCGCGAAGAGGCTTGATCTGTCGCAAACCCCCGCAGGTGCGGATTGCTAAGGTCTGCCGGCATGATTGCCGAGACGGCGCGTGTCGTCAGGCCGCTCGGGTCATGCTGACCGGAGACCTCACCGTGAACGCTATCTTTCGCATTGTCTTTGTCGCTGCGGGCGCCATCACCGCTTTGTTCGTCGCGCGTGATGCCCTGAATTTTACCATCATCCAGACGTTCGTCGCCGTTCTGCTCGTCACCGCCATCGTCGGTGCGGTAAGCTTCTGGAGTCTGCGGCGAAAGACGTAAGCACGGAGGACCGGGCTCCAGGCGAAGCGGGATTTCGGGCCAGTCCCGTTAGGTCATTGCGTGTCGGTCACGTCTTCGGCAGCCGTCCCATCAGGTAGAACTCCTCGTTCGGGCGCATGCCCGTGAAGTTCGCCAGCCGGTTCGACAGCGCGAAGAAGGCGGAGATCGCGGCGATGTCCCAGACCTCGTCGTCGCTGAAGCCGTGCGGCGCGAGCGCCGTGAAATCATCCTCGCAGATACGCTGTGCATCGGCCGAGACCTTCATCGCGAAATCGAGCATCGCCTTCTGCCGCGGCGTGATGTCGGCCTTGCGGTAGTTCACCGCGACCTGATCGGCGATCAGCGGGTTCTTGGCGCGGATGCGCAGGATCGCGCCGTGCGCGATCACGCAATACTGGCACTGGTTGGCCGCCGAGGTCGCCACCACGATCATCTCGCGCTCGGCCTTGGTGAGGCCGCCGTCCTTCTCCATCAGCGCGTCGTGATAGGCGAAGAACGCACGGAATTCGTCGGGCCGGTAGGCCAGCGTCAGGAAGACGTTCGGCACGAAGCCGCTCTTCTCCTGCACGGCGAGCAGGCGCGTGCGCATGTCCTCAGGGAGCGTGTCGATTGCGGGGGCGGGAAAGCGTTGTGCTGCGGTTTTTGTCATGAGCATGGTTCCGGCTTGGGGCCGGCAACCATAGTCGATGCGGGCGGCAGGCTCAACGTGCGGCTCTGGTGCCCCGGACGCAACGCAGCGCTTCTTCAGCGGTGCGCTGCAGAGCCGGGGTCCATGTTTCCGAGAGTGTGGTGCGTGTGGCGTGGGTCCCGGCTCTGCGCAGCAGCGTTGCACGCTGCGGCGCGTCCGGGACACGAGAGCATTTTTACCGCAGCGGCTTCTTCAGCAGAGAGAAGCGGTCCGGATCCAGTCCCATCGAGGGTTGCAGCATCGGGGCTTCGAGGCTGGACACCGTCTTTGCGGGCGGGGCCGAGAACACCGGATCGTTCGGCACGTCGCGCTGCGAGGTGGCGCCGCGCCAGCGCTCGAGCACGGCTCCGACGAAATGCATGTCATGGCCGGAGGTGACGGACGGGACGCTGCTGATGGTGGCTTCGCCGCGCGGCAATTGATGCGGCGGCACTTCCTTGAAGCGCAAGCGCGTCGGCAGCGCGACGCCTTCCCCGAACGCCAGCACCTCGCGGGTGCCGAGCGACGGCACGAAGGACAAAAGGTTCGCAGCGGCATCCGACACCGCGGCCCGCAGCAGCGCCTGGTCGCGCTCGTTGGCAAGACGCATCGTGAACAGCGTGTTGCACTGGGAGATGATGGTGGCGTCGAGCTCGGCCGGGCGCTGGGTGATGAGGCCGAGATAGACGCCGTATTTGCGGCCCTCCTTGGCGATGCGCGACACCGCCTTGCGGGTCGGGCCGAAGCCGACATTGCGGTCTGCGGAGGCATAGCGGTGCGCCTCCTCGCAGACGAACAGCATCGGCGAGACGCCATCGCTCCACAGGCCGAAATCGAAGGCCATGCGGCACAGCACCGAGACGACGGAATCGATGACCTCGGCCGGGAAGCCGGCGAGCTGCATCACCGTCATCGGCTTGCCGTTCGCCGGCAGTCGGAATAGATGGCTGATCACCTCGGCCATGGTGTCGCCGCCGACATTGGCGTTGTCGAACATGAAAGCGTAGCGCGGATCGTTGCGCACGGCCTCAATGCGCGAGATCAGCTTGTGATAGATGATGCGCGAGGAGCGGTTTTCCAGCTTGCCCATGCGCTCGTCGATCAGCGACATCAGGTCGACCAGGCGATAGGGCACCGGCGTGTCGATGGTGTAGCCGATCTGTTTGGGATCGATGCGCTTGAGGCCGATGCGATCGGCGTTCTGATACTGGGTGTAGACGCCCTTGGCGAGCGGGATCACCTCGGCGAGGACGTCGAGCTCCTCCGGCACGCCGGCGCGGCCGCCGAACAGCACGTCGACGATTTCCTCGAAGTTGAACAGCCAGAACGGCAGCTTGAGGTTTCGCGGATTGAGCACCAGCGCGCGGTCGCCGAAGCAGCGGCCATATTCGTTGTGCACGTCGAGCAGGAAGATGCGAAGGTTCGGCCGTGCCTTGAGAATCTCGTTGAGCAGCAGCGACACGCCGGTCGATTTGCCGACGCCGGTCGATCCTAGCACCGCGAAATGCTTGGACAGCATCTCCTCGATGTCGACATAGGCGACGACGGAACGATCCTGCTGGAGGAAGCCGACATTGATCTGGTCCGACCCGGTCGGCGCGTAGATCGTGCGCAGCTCCTGGCTCGTGATCAGGTCGACGGAATCGCCGATGGTCGGATAGTTGGTGACGCCGCGCTGGAATTTGGCCTTGTCGGCGGCGTTGTGGATTTCGCCGAGCAGGTCGACAGACGCGATGGCGATGTAATTGTCGGCGCTCGACAGGTTTTCGCAGGACACTTCGGTGATCATCGCGACGATGACTGAGCTGGCGCAGCGGATGCTGACGAAGCGGCCGACGGTCGCCCGAACCTCCGAGACCGGCATCCGGCTTTCCGCCAGAAGGCCGACCCGGGCGAGCGATCCGCGAACCGAAATCACGCGTCCAAAGGATGTCACGATGGATGAACCTGGCAAGAACGAGGAGATTTGCTTGCAGACTATGCCCGGCCGTCGCTGCACAAACGGTTAAACGGCGGGCGCGGGTGCTTCGTTAAATCCGCGAGAATTCCGCCGGTAAAATTTGTTCCCGGTGCATACTTGCAGGCGGAAATGGCGGGGAAAAGCTGCGTTTCTGGTCAATCGGCCGAAAGTGCCCTTAATGAAGGATTTACCATCCGGGCAGCTGGCCCGCGCTTCCGGGCGGGCAAAGTAGACGCCAACCGAGGCGCGGGCAGCGGAACAGGGTCGTTTTGGTTTGTTGACCTGGCCTAACTATTTGTACATTAGTACAAATGAACGGCGGCCGTCGGTGGCGGGCTGGATATTTTGCGGACGCATTGCCGCTGCCCGCCGTGCCAATTGCGCGATCCGGTGATTTGGATTGCAGCCATGCCTTGGAGGAACCATGCAGCCCGAACCGATCCTCGATCTCGCTCATCTCGGCCACATGGAACTGCTGACGCCGAAGCCCGATGAGAGCCTGAAATTCTTCGTCGACGTCATGGGCATGACCGTCAGCGGGCAGAAGGGCGAATCGGTCTATTTGCGCGGCTGGGACGATTACGAGCGCTACTCGCTCAAGCTGACGGCGTCGAAGACGTCAGGGATGGAGCACATGGCGCTGCGCGCGCGCAGCCAGCAGGCGCTGGAGCGCCGCGTCGCCGCGCTCAAAGGCTCCGGCTTCGACATCGGCTGGATCGACGGCGACATGGGGCAGGGGCCGACCTTCCGCTGCCGCGACCCCGACGGCCACATCGTCGAGCTCTATTACGAGACCGAATGGTACCAGGCGCCGCCGGAGCTGAAGCCCGCGCTGAAGAACCAGGCGCAGCGTTTTCCGGCGCGAGGCGTCAATGTCCGCCGGCTCGATCATCTCAACTGCCTTGCCGTCGACATCAAGGCCAACCGCGAGTTCTTCGAGCACTATCTCGGCTGCCGGCTGACCGAGCAGATCGTCCTCAACGACGGCCGCGAGGCCGCGATGTGGCTGACGATGTCGAACAAGAGCTACGATTTTGCCTACTCGCTCGACCACTCCGGCACACCCGGCCGCTTCCACCACGTCACCTACGCGCTCGACAGCCGCGAGGAGATTCTTCGCGCCGCCGACATCTTTTTGGAGAATGGCGTGCACATCGAAACCGGTCCGCACAAGCACGCGATCCAGCAGACCTTCTTCCTCTATGTCTACGAGCCCGGCGGCAACCGTGTCGAAGTCGCCAACGCCGGCGCGCGCCTCATCCTCGCGCCCGACTGGAAGCCGATCGTGTGGACCGAGGAGGAGCGCAAGAAGGGCCAGGCGTGGGGCCTGAAGACCATCGAGTCGTTCCATACCCACGGCACGCCGCCGGTGGAAGTGAAGACGCACGCCTGACTTAGTGTGCGGAACCTCGCACACGCGCGATCGTCTCGCGCACGCCGGTCCATGCCGGCTTGTCGGGCGCGAACTGCTGGCGCAAGAAGGTGACGAGCTCCTCGATCTGCGCGTCGCTCATGCCGTGCCTGAACGCCGGCATGTAGCCGAGGTCGCTGGAGACCGGATCGGTGATGCCGTGCAGGATCACCTGCACGAGATTGTCCGATGTCGCGCTGTGCAGGTTGCTGTTGAGGGCCAGCGAGGGCCGGGTGCCGAACAGCGGCAGGCCGCCGACCTCGTGGCAGACGGCGCAGGCGCCCTGATAGAGCCGCGCACCGGTAGACGAGGTGACGGTGACTTGCGTTGCGCGCTCGAGCCTTGTGGCGAGTGCGTCCAGTGTTTGTCGGTCGATCGCGGTGTCGTTGAACGAGTTGAGATAGACGGCCATCGCGCGGATGTCCTGGTCGGGAACGGCTTTGAGATCCCTGGCGATGGGCGCCATGGGACCTGCCGCCACACCGTGATAGCGCGAATGGCCGGTGCTCAAATATGCGAAAAGCTCGTCCTCGCTCCACGGGATCGGCGCGTGCGAGAGCGAAGTCAGCGGCGGCGCTTCCCAGCCCTCGGCAACGCCACCGGCGAGATAGGCCTCGCGCTGCTCGGCACCGAGTGCGTTGCGCGGCGAATGACAGCCGCTGCAATGGCCAAGGCTCTCGACCAGATAGGCACCGCGATTCCAAGCCTCGGATTTGGCGGGATCGGGTTTGAACTCTCGCGTCTGGTGAAACAGCGCATTCCAGCCCGCCAGCAGCGGGCGGAGGTTGAACGGGAACGCTAGCGTGTTCGCCGGCACCGTGGCGCGGACCGCGGGCTGTGCCATCAGGTAGGCATAGAGCGCCTGAAGGTCGGCGTCGCTGATCTTCGAAAAATGCGTGTAGGGGAAGGCGGGATAGAGCTGGCGTCCGTCGCGATGCAGCCCGTCCCGCATCGCGCGCTCGAAGGCGGGATAGGACCAGGCGCCGATGCCGGTCTCGACGTCGGGCGTGATGTTGGTCGAATAGATCGTGCCGAACGGCGTCTCCAGCGGGCGGCCGCCGGCGTTCACCGTGCCGCCGATGGTGGTGTGGCACTCCGCGCAATTGCCGAGCGCGGCAAGCTGCTGGCCGCGTGCGATCGTCGCGGCGGAATAAACCGACGCATCGGGCCGCGCGATCGGTGCAATCGCACGTCCCGGCAGCAAAGCCGCGCCGACGCCGATAGCAGCGGTGCAGATCGCCGCAATCGTCGCGAAGATGCCGGCGCGCCTGACGAACGGATTTTGCCAGATGCGAGAGGGCTGCGGCGCAGCGGGCGCGGGCAGAGCCTGCGGCACCGGCGATGCATCGCCGTTTAGGCCTTTCAGAATGCGCTCGGGCGTGAACGGCGGCTCGCGAAAGCGTACGCCCGTTGCGTCGAAGATCGCATTGGCAATCGCCGCTGCGCTCGGGACCGAGGCGGACTCGCCGACGCCGAGCGGCGGCTGGTCCTGCCGCGGCAGCATCAGCACGTCGATCTTGGGGATATCGGGGAAGGGGATGATCGGATAGGCGCCCCATTCCCGCGCCGCCACCGCGCCGCGTTCGAACGAGACCTCCTCCATCAGCGCGCGGCTGGTGGACTGGATGACGTTGCCGTGGATCTGGTGGCGCACGCCGTCCGGATTGATCATCAACCCGGAGTCCTGTCCCGCGACGACGCGCGTGACGCTGACGTCGCCGGTGGCCTTGTTCACGGCGACGTCCGCGATCCACGCCGACCAGGCCGCGCCATAGCCGGGAAACTTGCTGTGGACATAGAGCGCGTAGGCAAAGCCGCGCCCGTGCACGATTTCGCCGTCCTTCTCTTCGCGCACCGGCCGCGGCGTCCAGCCGGCGCGCTCGGCGACCGCGTTGACGAGATCGACCGCGCGCTGGTCCTTCAGGTAACGCAGGCGGTATTCGATCGGGTCGACGCCGGCCTCGGTCGCGGCCTCGTCGATATAGGATTCATGCGCAAAGGTGTTCGGCAGCGCCGAGACCCCGCGAAACCAGGACGCGCGCACGATCGGCGCCATATCGTGCGCGACGACGCGCATGTTGTCGTAGTCGTAAGGCGGGATCGCGGTGCGGTCGCCCATCTGGAGGACGTCGGGCTTTGGCGATATCCGCCCCGTCAGCAGCAGCGCCAGCGTCGGGGCGGCGTTCGAGGGATAGCGCGTGGCGAGATCGTAACCGGCAACGCTGCCGTCGGCATTCAGGCCGCCATTGACGTCGATAAGCTGCGCGGCTCCTTTGGGCTCCCAGGCGTGCTCCTGCTCGCGCGTCAACTGCACGCGCACGGGCCGGCCGACCGCGCGCGACAGCAGCAGCGCGTCCGCGCTGACGTCGTCGGCACAGTTGCGGCCGTAGCAGCCGGCGGCCTCCAGCCGGATCACCTCGATCTCGCTCTCGGGACGCGCGATGAGGAGCGCGAGGTCGCCGCGCAGAATGTGCGGGTTCTGCGTACCCGACCAAACGCGGATGTTGCCGTCCTGGACGTCCGCAACGGCACAGGATGGGCCGATCGAGGCGTGCATCTGGTACGGCCAGACGTAAGTGCGCGGCATCGGCTTGGCCGCGCCTGATATCGCCGCATCGACGTCGCCCTTGTCGATCAGCGTGCGCGGCGTCGATGGATTGGCGCGCAGCGCCGTCTCGACATCGGCGAGGTCGGTCAGATCAGGCGTCGGCTTCCAGCTGACTGCGAGCTGCTCCGCCGCGCGGATCGCATTCTCCTCGCGCTCAGCGACCACCCCGACGAAATCGCCGATGCGCACCACGGCCACGAGGCCGGGAATGTCGCGCACGGAGGCCTCGTCCACCGCGAGCAGGCTGGTGCCGACGAACGGCCCGGCATCGACGCCGGCATAGGGCGGACGCACCACGCGGCCGTGCAGCATGCCGGGCAGGCGGACGTCGTGCACGAAGGTCAGCTCGCCGGTGGCCTTGGCCGGCAGGTCGACGCGCGGCACCGACCGGCCGACAATCGCGTAATCGCCGACGGGCTTGACCGCGACGTCCTCGTCAAGCTCGATACGGATCGTCTCGCCGCCGATCAGTTCGCCATAGCTGACGCTGCGATTGTCGCGTCCGCGCACGAGGCCGTCCTCGATCCTGAGGTCGCTCGCCGGCGACTCCAGCCGCTCGGCTGCGCATGCGATCAAAAAGTGTCGTGCCTGCGCCGCGGCCTTGCGCAAGGGAACGGCGGTGATCTGGATGGTTTCGCTCGCGATCGTCGCGCCCTGGTTCGGCACGACGGCGGTATCACCCAGCACGACGACGATGCGGGCAAAGGACACATCCAGCTCTTCGGCGACGATCTGGCCGAGCGCAGTGCGGATGCCGGTGCCGAGATCGACATGGCCGTTATAGGCCGTGACGGACCCATCCGCAGTGATGCGCACGAAGGTCTCGGATGTGCACTCGTCCACGGTGCGGACAACGACGAGCGAGCCCGATGACCGCTCAGCTCCGTTCGAGGCAGGAGAGGCCATCAATCCGCTGCCTCGGTGAGCTGACCCGAAGCACGCATGACCGCGCGCAGGATTTCGACATGGGTGCCGCAGCGGCAGAGATTGTAGCGCAGCGCCGCCAGCGCCTCCTGCTCGGTCGGTCGCGGGTTGATCGCGAGCAGCGCCCTGGTGGTCATGATCATGCCGTTGAGGCAGTAGCCGCATTGCGCGGCCTGCTCGTCGATAAAAGCCTGCTGCACAACGTCAGGCTTGTCGCTCGTGCCGAGGCCCTCGAGCGTCACGATGTCGCGGTCGATGCAGCCACTCACGGGAATTACGCAGGAACGGGCGGCGGCGCCGTCGATCAGGACAGTACAGGTGCCGCACTCGCCGAGGCCGCAGCCAAATTTCGGGCCGTTGAGCGCGAGGTCGTTGCGCAGCACATAGAGCAGCGGCGTTGCGCGCTCCGCAGTGACCTCGTGGATCCTGCCGTTCACGGTGAGGCGGATCGGTGTCTGCGTCATCCCTGTTCCCAAGCCCGCGGCCAAGTGCGTCAAATCCAAGTGCTGCCAAATCCACGTTGCGACGATACCGTTTGTACACAAACGTGCAAGCCGTGCATGCCGCACTGCAGCGCGACTGCCCTCTTTGTGGACAATGCCGCTAGGCAGATGAGGTTTTATGCGGCAGGTGCATCTTTTGCGGCGCCCGGCCGCTTGACAGCAATCGGGAGCGCGCGCAAACATCGTTCGTATACGAATGATACCCGCGTTGTCCGCTGGCTCTGGCATGGTGATGGAAACGACGAGCGCTGCCATCGACAAGATCCGCTGCGATGCTTGTCCGGTGATGTGCTACATCAAGCCGGGCGCCGCGGGCGCCTGCGACCGCTATGCCAACCATGACGGCAAGCTCGTTCGCGTCGATCCGCATGTGATCCTGGAGCGCACCGTTTCGCACGGCGGCAAGCTCGTTCCGTTCAGTCGCACCGAAGACTGGGACGGCAAGATCGTCCACGAGCCCTCGACCTTCGTGACGGCGATCGGCGCGGGCACGACCTATCCCGATTACAAGCCGGCGCCTTTCATCGTGTCGTCCGAGATTGACGGCGTCGACATGGTGACGGTGGTCACCGAAGGCATCTTCTCCTATTGCGGAATCAAGGTGAAGATCGACACCGACCGCTATCTCGGCCCGGAGACTGCGACGGTTCGGGCGCAGGGCGAGGCGATCGGGCACGTCACGACCAGCGAATACGGTTCGCAGATGCTGTCGCTCGGCGGCGTGCATCATTTGACCGGCGGCTCCAAGAAGGAGGGCCGCGTCACCTGCGACACGCTGATGGATCTCGCCAATTGCAAGGCGGTCGAGCTCACCATCGACGGCGGCGCGAGCGTGGTGGTGCAGGCTGGCCAGTCGCCGATCGTCAACGGCGTGAAAGAAGAGCGCATGCGCGTCGGCTGCGGCTCGGCGACGATCGGCATGTTCGCAAAACAGTGGCACGGCAAGGTCGATGAGGTCGTCGTGGTCGACGACCACATTACCGGCGTGCTCTCGGAGCACCAGGCCGGCAAGCTGCTCGACATCGCCGACACCGGCATCAAGATGAAGGGGCGCCGCTCGACGCCCGGCCGCTATTTCCAGGTCGCCGATCCCGGCACCGGATGGGGCGGCACCAACATCTCCGATCCACTGGCGATCCTCGGGCCGTTCGACGCCAAGGAGGCGAAGCCTGGCCTGTCGATGCTGATGGTCTCCACGACCGGCGAGCATTCGTCCTATTACGTGCTCGACCAGGCCCTGAGGCCGGTCGAGACCGAGATGCCTGCCGACTTGAAATTTTCGGTCGAACGCATCCAGGAGAATTGCGAGCCGGCGCTGTGCACGGTGCTGTTCATGGCGGGCGCCGGCGGCTCGCTGCGCGCCGGTGTCACCGACAATCCGGTGCGGCTGACGCGCTCGGTGAAGGATGCGCTGACCCGCGTCACCAGCGGCGGCGCGCCGGTCTATGTCTGGCCGGGCGGCGGTATCACCTACATGGTCGACGTGACGCAGATGCCTTCCGGCGCATTCGGCTATGTTCCGACGCCAGCGCTGGTCGCGCCGATCGAGTTCACGATGAAGCTGTCCGACTACGCCGCGCTCGGCGGGCACATGGATTACGTGAGGCCGCTCTCCGAAGTGCAGAACGGCGAGGACATCCGCCAGTTGCCCTGGCAGAACCCGATTCCGGGACCGCGGGCATGACGAGGCTCCCGCAAATCGCATTGCTGTCTGATGGCCGGCGGCTGCATTTGCAGGATGGACCGATTGACCTGATCGTTGAGGCGAAGGGGCCCGCGAATGCGGTGCGAGCGGCCTATGAAGCGGCGGCACGCCGGTTCACCGGGCTGCTCGACGAACTCTGCGCGGAATTGCCGGAACTGCGCACGGCCGCCGCAAAGCAGACTGCGCTGAAGGGCGTCGTGGGGCGTCGGATGCACGCCGCCGTCTCGCTCTATGTTTCCGATTGCTTCATCACGCCAATGGCCGCGGTGGCCGGCAGCGTGGCTGAGGAGATTCTCGGCGCCATGCTGGTCGCTGCGCCGCTTGATCAGGCTTATGTCAACAATGGCGGCGACATCGCGCTTCATCTTGGCGAAGGCGAGCATTTTTCAGTCGGCCTGATGGATCGGCCAGATCGTGACGGCGTGATGCGAACGATGCGGGTCGATGCAGACGGTCCCGTGCGGGGCATCGCGACCAGTGGCCGCCACGGCCGCAGCTTTTCACTCGGCATCGCCGATGCCGTGACAGTGCTCGCGGCGACGGCGTCGCAAGCCGATGCCGCGGCGACGATCATCGCCAATGCCGTCGATCTGCCCGGACATCCCGCCATTGTCCGGCAACCCGCTAACGAGCTTCAGCCTGATAGCGATCTCGGTGCGCGTCTCGTCACCCGCGAGGTTGGCCGATTGTCGCAGATTGAGATTGCGACAGCGCTGGAATCTGGCGCGGAATGTGCACGGCGATTGTTCGATCGCGGACTGATAGAGGGTGCCGTGTTGCAGCTCTGTGGTGATATGCTTGTCATCGGACCGAAAGATATTGAACGGCAACGACCGCGCCCGGCTGTCCTCGAGGATGCGGTTCATGTCTGACCAGGGAAGCGCAACATGAGCGCGATCATCCGCAAGATCGTCACCGTCGTCGAAGAGACCCAGATGGAGATGGGCCGCCAGGTCTCGCCGCCGACCCGGCGCGCGGCGGCGATCGCCGTGATCGAAAATCCTTTTGCCGGGAAATACGTCGAGGATCTCTCGCCGCTGATCGCAATCGGCGAGGAGCTCGGTGAGCTCTTGTCGAAACGCGCGGTGGCGGCGCTCGGCATCGACGGCGCGAAGGCCCAGAGCTACGGCAAGGCGGCTGCAGTCGGCGAGAACGGCGAGCTGGAGCATGCAGCCGCGATACTTCACCCGAAGATGGGTGCGCCGGTGCGAAAAGTCCTGGGCAAGGGCGCGGCGCTGATCCCGTCGTCGAAGAAGCGCAGCGGCCCCGGCACGACGCTCGACATTCCGCTCGGGCACAAGGACGCCGCGTTCGTGCGCAGTCATTTCGACGGCATGGAGGTGCAGATCAACGACGCACCGCGCGCCAACGAGATCATGGTCGCGGTCGCCGTCACCGACAGCGGCCGGCCGCTGCCGCGTGTCGGCGGGTTGACGGTCGCCGAGATCAAGGGCGAAGACGGTCTGAGATAATCTTTCAAAAAGTGGAGGTTGGGATGCGAGCAAAGAATTACTTCGTCGGCGCGGCGTTCGCGCTGCTGGCAAGCGGCATGGCTCATTCGGCCCTGGCGCAGGAGATCAAGATCGGCGAGATCAACAGCTACTCGCTGCTGCCGGCGTTCACCGAGCCCTATCGCAAGGGATGGCAGCTCGCGGTCGAGGAGATCAACGCGGCCGGCGGCATCAACGGCAAGAAGCTCGTGGTCGTCTCCAAGGACGACGGCGGCAAGCCGGCGGATGCGCAGACCGCGGCCAACGAGCTCGTCTCGAGCGAAGGCGTCGCCATGCTCACCGGCACGTTCCTGTCGAACATCGGTCTTGCGGTCAGCGACTTCGCCAACCAGAAGAAAGTGTTCTTCCTCGCAGCCGAGCCGCTGACGGATGCCGTGACGTGGTCGAAGGGCAACAAGTACACCTTCCGCCTGCGCCCCTCGAACTACATGCAGGCGGCGATGCTGGTGGAAGCGGCCAGCAAGCTGCCGGCCAAACGGTGGGCGACGATCGCGCCGAACTATGAGTACGGCCAGTCGGCGGTTGCCGTGTTCAAGAAGCTGATGTCGGAGAAGCGCCCGGACATCCAGTGGGTCGACGAGCAGTGGCCGCCGCAGGGCAAGATCGACGCGGGTCCGGTGGTGCAGGCGGTTGCCGCGGCCAATCCCGAAGCGATCCTCAACGTCACCTTCGGCGCCGATCTCGTAAAACTCGTGCGTGAAGGCAACACCCGCGGCCTGTTCAAGGGGCGCGAGGTCGTCTCGTTCCTCACCGGCGAGCCCGAATATCTCGACCCGCTCAAGGAGGAAACGCCCGAGGGCTGGATCGTCACCGGCTATCCCTGGTACGCGATCAAGACCCCCGAGCACGACGCGTTCCTGAAGGCCTATCAGGGCAAGTACAACGACTATCCGCGCCTCGGCTCGATCGTCGGCTACCAGACCATCAAGGCGGCCGCCGCGATTCTGGCCAAGGCCGGCTCGACCGATCCGGAGAAGCTGATCGCTGCGGCGGAGGGGCTCTCCATGCCGTCGCCGTTCGGCGAGATCACCTTCCGCAAGATCGACCACCAGTCGACGCTCGGGGCCTATGTCGGCAAGACGGCGCTGAAGGACGGCAAGGGCGTGATGGTCGAATCGTCCTACAAGAAGGGCGCCGACTATCTGCCGAGCGATGCGGAAGTCGAGAAGCTGCGACCGAAGGATTGATCGAAGAGAGACGGGGCCTCGTGGTTCGAGACGCGCGGCGTTGCCGCGCTCCTCACCATGAGGGTCCCGGACCTCATCCCGAGGAGGCGCATAGCGCCGTCTCGAAGGATGATGCCCCGCACTGAGACCTAATCAACCCGGACCGCCGATGGCCTTTTACGTCGTACAGTTTCTGACCGGTCTCGCCAGCGCAGCGTCGCTGTTCCTGGTGGCGTCGGGCCTGTCGATCATCTTCGGCGTGACGCGGATCGTGAATTTCGCACACGGCGCCTTCTACATGATCGGCGCCTACATCGCCTTCACGCTGACCGAGCGCCTGTCGGGCGCGTTCGGCTTCTGGGGCGCGATCGTGCTTGCGGCGCTGGCGGTGGCGGTGATCGGAATCATTGTCGAGATGGTGCTGCTCCGCCGCATCTATCACGCGCCCGAGCTGTTCCAGCTGCTCGCGACCTTCGGCTTGACCCTGATGGTTGAGGATCTCGTGGTGCTGATCTGGGGGCCCGATGATCTCGTTGGCCGCCGCGCGCCGGGCTTTCGGGGCGCGGTCGATTTCTTCGGTCAGAACATCCCGAGCTACGATCTGTTCCTGATCGTGCTCAGCCCCGTCGTGCTCGGCATTCTCTGGTTGCTGTTCCAGCGCACGCGCTGGGGCGTGCTGGTGCGCGCGGCGACGCAGGACCGCGACATGGTCGCAGCGCTCGGCGTCAACCAGAAATGGCTCTTCACATCGGTCTTCGCGGTCGGCGTCTTCCTCGCCGCGCTCGGCGGGGCGCTCCAGATCCCGCGCGATGCCGTGCATCATGCGATGGATCTGCGCATCATCGTCGAGGTCTTCGTCGTCGTCGTGATCGGCGGCCTCGGCAGCATCGTCGGCGCCTTCGTGGCGGCCGTGCTGGTGTCCGAGCTGAACGCCTTCGGCATCCTGATCTTTCCGAAAATCTCCATCATCCTGGTCTTCCTGGTGATGGCGGTGGTGCTGATCGTGCGGCCCTGGGGCCTGTTCGGCAAGCCCGAGGCGCCCGCGCGCAAGACGCCGGGTCTCACCGTCAATCCGTGGCGTCCGCTGACGTCGAACGAGCGACTCGCCTCGCTGGCGGCACTGGTCATCGCAGCGATGCTGCCGTTGTTCGCCGGCAACTACGCGCTGACGGTGGGCTCGGAAATCGCGATCTTCGTGATCTTCGCCGTCAGCCTGCATTTCCTGATGTCGGTCGGCGGGCTCGCGTCGTTCGGCCACGCCGCCTATTTCGGGCTTGGCACTTACGGCGTCGCCTTCCTCGCCAAGATGGCGGGGCTGCCGATGATCGTGTGCCTGTTGCTCGGACCGCTGCTCGGCTGCATGGGCGCTGCCGTATTCGGCTTCTTCGCGGTGCAACTTTCCGGCGTCTATTTTGCGATGCTGACGCTCGCCTTTGCGCAGATCGTCTGGTCGATCGCGTTCCAATGGGTGAGCGTAACAGGCGGCGACAACGGCATTTTGGGCATCTGGCCGGAAAAATGGGCGGCGAGCCCGTCGAACTTCTATTGGCTGGCACTCGGCGTCGCGACGCTCGTGACGATTGCGCTGCGGGCCATGGTGTTCTCGCCGTTCGGCTACGCGCTTCGGGCGACGCGGGACTCGCTGCTGCGCACCGAAGCGATCGGCATCAATGCCAAGCGCATTCAGTGGACGGCCTTCGTGATCGCGGGCACGACCGCGGGAATCGGCGGCGCGCTGTTCGCCTACCTCAAGGGCAGCGTCTTCCCGGACAATCTCGGCATCTCGTTGTCGGTCGATGCGCTGGTCATGGTGCTGCTCGGCGGAGTCGAGACAGTATCGGGCGCCGTGATCGGCGCCATCGTGTACAAGGCGCTCAGCATCTGGCTGATCAGCCAGACCGATCTATCGAAGCTCGTGCTCGGCGGCTTCATCGTGCTGATCGTCGTCGTCTTCCCCAAGGGCATTGTCGGCATGCTGGAGATGCTGGCGCAACGCCGGAAGAAAGCATCGCCGCCGGGATCTCCCTTGCTTGCCAAGCCGATCGAGTCCGCCGAATGAGCATCGTACCCCCACTTCTCGCGGTCGAGGGCCTGACCAAATCCTATGGCGGCATCCACGCCGTGCGCGGTGTCTCGTTCTCGCTGCGCGCCGGCGAGATCCTGGCGCTGATCGGTCCGAACGGCGCCGGCAAGAGCACCTGTTTCGACATGCTCAACGGCCAGAACAAGCCTGATACCGGCCAGGTCCGTTTGCTCGGCGAGGAGACCATTGGCAAGAAGCCGCGCGAGATCTGGAGGCTCGGGGTCGGGCGAACCTTCCAGATCACCGCGACCTTCGCCACCATGACCGTGCGCGAGAATGTCCAAGTCGCGCTGATCTCGCATGGCAAGCAGTTGTTCAATCTCTGGGGCTCAGCGCCGAACTTCGACCGCGGGGAGGCCGGCCGGCTGCTCGAGCTGGTCGGCATGGGCGGGTATGCCGATCGTCCCTGCGGCGAGCTCGCCTATGGCGACCTCAAGCGGCTCGAGCTTGCGGTTGCGCTCGCCAACCAGCCGAAACTCCTGTTGATGGACGAGCCGACCGCCGGCATGGCACCGCGCGAGCGCGTCGACCTGATGCGGCTGACCGCGCAGATCGCGCGCGAGAAATCGATCGGGGTGCTCTTTACCGAGCATGACATGGACGTGGTGTTCGAGCATGCCGACCGCATCATCGTGCTCAACCGCGGCACGCTGATTGCCGAGGGATCGCCGGCCGAGGTCCGCGCCAATCCACAGGTGCAGGCGGTCTATCTCGGTGAGGGTCTGCTGTACGATGCCCAGCATCGCGAGGGAGCCTCGGCATGAAGCTCACGGTGCAGGATCTCAACAGCCATTACGGCCCGGCGCATATCCTGTTCGATATCGGCTTCGAAGTCGGGGAGGGCGAGGTGGTGGCGCTGCTGGGGCGCAACGGCGCTGGCAAGTCGACGACGTTCCGCTCGATCGTCGGCCTCGTCGCGCAGCGGACCGGCCGCATCATGTTCGAGGGCAAAGACGTCTCGGTGCGTCCGACGCACGAGATCGTGCGCGAGGGGCTCGGCTATGTGCCGGAGGAGCGGCGCATCTTCACCGATTTGACGGTGGAGGAGAATCTCGAGGTCGGCCGGCAGCCGAAGCGGCCGAACGCGCCCTACTGGACGCGCGACAAATTGTTCACGCTGTTTCCAAACCTCGGCGAAATGAAAAACCGCCCCGGCGGCCGCATGAGCGGCGGCGAGCAGCAGATGCTGACGATCGCGCGCACGCTGATGGGTAACCCGTCACTGGTGCTGCTCGACGAGCCCTCGGAAGGCCTGTCGCCGAAGATCGTGGAGCAGATGGTCGATGCCATCCTGACCATGAAGAAGGAGGGCGTCAGCATCGTCGTCTCCGAGCAGAATTTGCATTTCGCGCGGTTGATCTCCGATCGCGCCTACATCATCGAGCGCGGCCGCGTCTGCTTCGGCGGCACCATGGCCGAGCTCGACGCGCGTCCGGACATCCGCGACGCGCATCTGTCGTTGTGAGAGGCGGGAGCGGATGGCGAGAAGCGTTGCGGTGAAGAAGGGCGTCAAACCCGTAAAGCCGTCTTACGTGCTGGACGAGCAGGTCGGCTTCGTCCTGCGCCAGGTCTGGCAGCGCCACAGCGCGATCTTCTCCCGTGAGATCGGCACCAATATCACGCCGACGCAATGGGCGGCGCTGTCGAAGCTTGCCGAGGCCGGGCCATGCTCGCAGAACCAGCTCGGGCGGCTGACGGCGATGGACGTCGCGACCATCAAGGGCGTGATCGACCGGTTGACGGCACGCGGCCTGACCGAGACCAGCCAGGATCCCGAAGATGGTCGCCGGCTACTGGTCAGCCTGACCCGCGCGGGTCAGCAGCTTGCCGAGAAGGTCGCGCCGAATGCGCTCGCGATCACCCGCGAAACGCTGGCGCCGCTCGAGCCCAGGGAGCGCGAGATGCTGATGGCGCTGTTGAACAAGCTGCGGTGAGCCGCGCATCAGCTCTCGACTGCCGCCGGTGCTTCGGTGCGGCCTCTGTGACCGAAATGGCGCATTCCAGAACTCAATGTTTCTCCTTTCGGGTGTTGCTCTGCGGTTACACGCGTTGGCGCAAATCCTGATTATAATTCCGCAAACACGGAGCGGTGAATAATGAGGGGCCTACTAACCGGCGCGGCGCTGTCCATGGCTTTGGTCGGGGCGGCCGAGGCGGCTGATTTGGCGAGAATGCCCGTCAAGGCGCCGGTAACGGCGACCCTCTACAATTGGACCGGATTCTACGTCGGCGGCAACGTCGGATATGGCGTCGGCCACAATTCGAGCGAGCCATTCATTGGGATTCCGCCAACAGATCGTGCGACACTCGCGCCCCGAGGCGTGCTGGCCGGCGTTCAGGGCGGCTATAATTGGCAGGTCAATAGTCTCGTCTTGGGCGTTGAGGCCGACTGGCAATGGACCTATGAGCGCGATACCTACTGCTTCACCTGCTCGGTGACGATCGGCCGTGGGGTCGGCCAGGAACTTCCGTGGTTTGGGACGCTGCGCGGTCGCCTCGGCTATGCCGCAGGGCCGGTGCTGTTTTACGCGACGGGCGGTGTCGCCTACGGCCAGATCAGACAGATCATCGATTGCTGCTTTGGAGCTCCGACCGCCATCGTCAACAACACGAAAACCGGTTGGGTCGCAGGCGGCGGCATCGAAGCTGCGTTGGCGGGCAACTGGACCGCGAAAGCGGAGTACCTATACACGGACTTCGGCAATGTTTCGAACGTCCAGCTTATCCCGGTCGCGTTTGGCGGACCGGCCACACAGGTCGCATCGGGTGATGTACGCAATCATGTCGGACGCGTAGGCTTGAACTATCGCTTCGGAGTGCCGGGCTACGTCCCGTCGGGCGGAGCGGCGAGCGCGTCGGCTTACAACTGGACAGGTGTCTATCTCGGCGGGAATTTGGGGTATGGCGTCGGGCGCAATGCCACGACTCAGGCGTTCGCCGGGGTCCTCACGGACCACCTCACCATCGGGCCTGACGGGGTGATCGGTGGCGGCCAGATTGGGTATAATTGGCAATCGGGAGCCGCCGTGATCGGTCTCGAAGGCGACATCCAGGGGACCGACCAGCACGACACTATTTGCCGGTTGTGCCAACCCACGGCCGGTTTCTTGAATCAGAATTTCACCCAGGAATTGTCCTGATTCGCCACCGTGCGTGGCCGACTTGGATACGCGGCGGGTCCAGCCTTGTTCTACGTTACAGGTGGCGCCGCTTTCGGCGAAATCAAAACCACAGTGAACCAGCAGTCGCCTCCGCTGAACGAGACCTCGCAGTTCACCAACAGGAAAGCCGGTTGGACCATTGGTGGTGGCATCGAGGCCGCGCTCATGGGCAATTGGAGCGCCAGGGCCGAGTATCTCTACTTGGATCTTGGCTCGATCTCACAGACCGTCATTGCTCCGGGCTTCACCGCCAGCACGTTGGTCAGCGATGTCCGGGACCATGTCGCCCGCGTTGGATTGAACTACAGGTTCGGCGGCAGCCCGGTGGTTGCCAAGTACTGAGCCCGGGCAGTTTCGCACGCTCCTGCTGCGGAATGCCGACAAGCACCAAGGCTATCGACGGGAGCTGGCTTGCGCTATGGCGCACCGTCAGCCCGCGCCGCGCTCGATGCCAAGAGCTTGACGCCGATCGCACTGTTGAACGACCTGCAGTGAAGCGCGACTAACTCGGTGAAGACGTCATCGAGGTTTACGGCATGAATGGTGCGACACGGTTCGCAATGGTTTTGAGCCTTGGCGCGGCGCTGGTGGGTGAGTGCACTTCTGCCTGGGCGGCGCAGCCCTATGAAGGCTTCTGGGCGTCGACCAAAAAGGATTGCCGCGATCAGGACAGTGCCGACCGCATGAGCATCGAAGGCGGCAACCGCCTCTATTGGTATGAGACGCGGTGCCGGGCCCGCGAGATCATCGCCGACGGGAAGCTCGGCTGGAAAATGAAGCTCGCCTGCGAAGGCGAGGGTGAGAAGTTCAGGTCCAATCCCCGGGTGTCCATCGCTGCG
Organism: Bradyrhizobium cosmicum; assembly: GCF_032290525.1. Taxonomy (GTDB): domain Bacteria; phylum Pseudomonadota; class Alphaproteobacteria; order Rhizobiales; family Xanthobacteraceae; genus Bradyrhizobium; species Bradyrhizobium cosmicum_A. The sequence goes on from NZ_JASXTA010000001.1 coordinate 483,256, forward strand.
GACGGCAAGCTCGTGATGGATAACGGCCCGGTCGGACGCGACAAGCGCCAGACCTATGTACGCTGTGAGATACCCAGGTCGCGTTGATCCCTCACGTCTTTCCCGGCCATTTGGCGCGGTAGCGGATTTCACTGCCATCGCTGAGCCGCTGCCATGTTCCGAACTCCAGGGTATGCGGTGCCCAGGCCGATGGTCCAATCGGATAGGTCCGGCTCGGCTGGCCCTGGATGGTGACGGCGAGCTGCCGGTGCGAGGTGCGAAACGCCAGCTCGACCTCGCCCGCGATGACGGGTTGGTCGCCATCGCGATAGAAGCCCGCCGGGGTCAGTTCGCCCGGCATGGTGTTGAGGTCGGTTTGCAATTCAATGGCAATGCCCTGCGGCGACGCGGGCACCTTCATGCCCGCGGGAAAACGCACCTCGAATACGAACAGGGGATTGGCGCCGTTCCGATTGAGCCAGGGCGTGGCCGTCATGTACGCGACGCCCATGTAAGTGGCGACGGCGGCAACGCAAAGCAGGACGACGACACCGAGCGATTTCAGGCTGTTGCGCGCGAGACCGCTATTGCTTGCATCCTTGCCTGAACGCGTCACCAGCCAGCTGGCAAGCACCACGCCGGCGATCGCGCCGATGGGTGAGTAGACGAACAGGGCCAACAGGCCCGATGTGATCGGGTCCGCTTGGTCGCCGAAATCGGCCAGTGAAAACAACAGAAAGGTCGCGACATAGCCCGCCATCGCACCAGCAACGCCGACGGCAATTCGCGACGAATTCTTCATGTCTCCCCCGATCGTCCAGCAAAGAAGTGCCGCCGCCCAGGGCTGCCTGCGTTAGACGCAGCAGACTTGAGACTTGTTCAACGCGTTCGAGGAGCCATGCGGAGCGGCGAACCGCTCTGGCTGCGTCACTTCGCCATCACCTCCGGCACTTTGCCCGCCGGCGGCGTATTCCGGCTCCTCTGCGTCCGCACGATACCGTCGATGATGGTCATGCCGATGCCGGGGAGATCGCCGAGCTGGACGCTTTCGAGGATGGTCTTGCCGGGCGAGTGTTGCGCCTTGTCCATGATGACGAAATCGGCGGAGCGGCCGACCTCGATCAGCCCGCAGTCGAGTTGCCGCATCCGCGCCGTGTTGCCGGTGGCGAGGCAAAAGGCGAGCTCGGCTGGAAGGTCGCCGAGCGAGGACAGCATCGAGACCATGCGCAGGATTCCGAGCGGCTGCACGCCGGAGCCGGCCGGCGCGTCGGTGCCGAGGATCACCCTGTGCAGATCGCCCATCTCGCGCGCAAGGCGCAGCGTGAACAGGGCGGAGCGCTCATTGCCGTTGTGCACGATCTCGAGGCCGCGCTTGCAGCCCTCGCAGATGCAACGGATCTGGTCGTCGGGGAGCGCCGTGTGGCCGCCATTGATGTGGCCGACCACGTCGGTGTCGGCCTCCAGCACCACGTCCTTGTCGATCAGGCCGGAGCCGGGGATCGACGGGCCGCCGGTGTGGATCGTGCTCTGGATGCCGTATTTGCGGGCCCAGCCGACCATCTTTCGCGCGGTCGGACCGTCCTTGACGCCGCCAAGGCCGACTTCGCCGAGCAGCTTGACGCCGGCTGCGGCCAGCTCCTTGAAGTCTTCCTCGACCATCTCGCATTCGATCACCGGCGCGCCGGCGTGAACCTTCACGCCGCCGGGACGCAGATTCCAGAATGCGCGCTGCGCAAAGATCGCCATCGCCTTCAGCCCGACGACGTCGCGCGGCCTGCCGGGCATGTGCACCTCGCCGGCGGAGATCATGGTGGTGACACCGCCGTGCAAATTGCTGTCGATCCAGCCGATCTGGTTCTGCCGCGGCGTCCAGTCGCCCGCAACAGGGTGGACGTGGCTGTCGATCAGGCCGGGCGCCACCGTGGTGCCGTTGGCCTCGACGATGGTGGTCGCGCCTTCGGTGTCGAGGTCCTTGAAGCGGCCGATCGCGGTGATCTTGCCGTTCTCGGCGACGATGGTGTCGCCGTCCAGGATCGGCTTTTCCAGCGCGCCGGACAGGATCAGGCCGATATTCCGGATCACGAGCTTCGAGGGTCCGGCGGCCTGGGGTGCGTCATGCGCCATGGAATGGGTCCTTGTCCTTAACTGCAACGCTTCCGATCTTGGGCAGCCTTGACCGCGGGATCAAGCCGGATTATTCATTAGTATACGAATGTTCGTGTACAAACGACGCATAGCTGCCCGCCTGAATACCGTTGGACGCGACAGGGAAGGTGAGATGAGCAATTTCAATCAGGAAAGCGTTTTGAGCGTCCACCACTGGACCGATACGCTGTTCTCCTTCAAGACCACCCGCAGCCCCACCTTCCGCTTCCGCAACGGCGAGTTCACGATGATCGGGCTCAAGGTCGGCGAGAAGCCGCTGCTGCGGGCCTACAGCGTCGCCAGCGCCAACTACGAGGACACGCTCGAATTCTTCTCGATCAAAGTGCCGGACGGCCCCTTGACCTCCCGTCTCCAGCACCTGAAGCAGGGCGACGAGATCATTGTCAGCCGCAAGGCCACCGGGACGCTAGTGATCGACAATCTGGAAGGGGGCCGCAACCTCTATTTGATCGGCACCGGCACGGGCCTCGCCCCGTTCCTGAGCGTGATCAAGGATCCCGAGACCTATGAGCGGTTCGAGAAGGTCGTGCTGCTGCATGGCTGCCGGCATGTGAAGGAGCTCGCCTATGGCGAGATGATCACCGAGACGCTGCCGAAGGACGAACTGATCGGCGAGTACATCCGCAATCAGCTGATCTACTATCCGACCGTGACGCGCGATCCTTTCCGCAATCGCGGCCGCATTACCGACCTCATCACCTCGGGTAAGCTGTTCGCCGATATCGGCCTGCCGGCACTGGAAGCCGCCCATGACCGCGTCATGATCTGTGGTAGCCCGGCGCTGGTGGCGGACACCCGCGTGCTCCTTGGCGAGCGGGGCCTCAATGAAGGCAACCACGGCGAGCCGGCCCAGTTCGTGGTCGAAAAGGCCTTTGCCGAGCGCTAAGTCCGGAATTCCTGCTCAACAAGACCGCATTTTCGCCGCGAGGCGCCCGTTGCGGCGACGATTCGGCGCACGATACACTGCGGGAGCGAATCAGCGGAGTTCCCACATGGTTGCGGATAGCGACAGCAACATCGCCTGGCACCGGGTCCAGGTGAAGAAGAACCGCGCCGAGTTGAAGGCGCTGGAGACCGCGCGCTTCACGATGGGCGAGATCGCTTCGTCGAAGCGCGAGGGCCAGACCCAGAAGGCGATCGGGGAGCTCAAGCGTAAGATCGCGCAGTCCGAGCGTGCCATCGCCGATTATGACAAACGCACCCGACGTCCGCTCGCGACTGACCAGCAAAGCCTCAGCAGCGGCAGCTGGAGTCATTGGGACGCCTACACGCAGCAGCAACGCAAGGCCGGCCAGCGCTCACCGGGGCGCGGATAGGCTCTCTTCTCGTCGCGGGTTCCAGCCCTTCCACGTTGCCTCGCGCACACCATCTGGTTGAGGCGCCACCAACCAATCCGGTGATCCCATGGCACCGCGCCTCGATTTCACCAGCGAGGCTTTCTTTCGCGATCCACCCAAGGCGATCGCGACCTTACGTATGTCCGGCCCCGTGGTGGCGGCGAGATTTCCTCTGGTTGGCGACGTCTGGATCACGACGACCCATGACGCCACGGCGCAGGTCCTGAAGGACAGCAGAACCTTCACGCTGCGCAAGGAGGACGGCAAAGCCGCAGGCCTGCGCTGGTGGATGCCTAAGCTCGTCACGACCATCGCCAACAGCATGCTGACGATGGACGAGCCTGATCACACGAGGCTGCGCAGCATCGTGGACGAGGCGTTTCGCCGCCGCGCGATCGTGGCGATGGAGCCGCGCATCCGGGCCATTGCCGACGGCCTTGCCGATGAGCTTTTTGCGAATGGAAGCCCAGCCGATCTCGTCCAGCGTTACGCCCGCATCCTGCCGCTCGCGGTGATCTCCGAGCTCCTGGGCCTGCCTCTGGCCGATCGTCCGAGATTCATCGCCTGGGCCAACAAGATGTCGTCGCTGACGAATGTAGTCAGCTTCCTTCGCTTGCTGTTCGCGTTCCGCAAGATGCGCGCCTATCTCGCGGAGCAGTTGCAGCTCGCGCGCGTGCACGGCGGCGAAGGGCTGATTGCCGAGCTGGTGCAGGTCGAGCGCGAGGGCCGCCAGATCACGCCGGACGAAATGGTTTCCATGGTGTTTCTGCTGCTCGCGGCAGGCTCGGAGACCACCACGCATCTCGTCAGCGGTTCCGTCTACGAGCTGCTCAGGAATCCGAGCCTGCGCGACTGGCTGGAACAGGACTGGAGCCGCGTCGGACTTGCGGTGGAGGAGTTCCTGCGCTTCGTGTCACCAGTGCAATTTTCCAAGCCGCGCTATGTGCGGCGGGACGTCGAGATCGAGGGCGTGCGCCTGAAGAAGGGCGACCGCGTCATGGTGATGCTCGCCGCCGCGAATATGGATCCGGCGATGCACGACTGTCCCGAAAGTCTCGATCTCGAACGCAAGCCCAATCGCCACATCTCCTTCGGCACCGGAATCCATTTCTGCCTCGGCCACCAGCTCGCACGGATCGAGGCGGCTTGTGCGCTGGAGGCGCTGTTCCGGCGCTGGCCGAATCTTCGGCTGGCTGTCGATCCTTCGCAGATTCGGTGGCGCCGCAGGCCGGGCATGCGCGCGCTCGACCGGCTTCCGGTTCTGCACGATGCCGCATCGACAATCTCAATGCAGCGTGCCGCCTGACGAAACCCGGCGCTCGCAAGACCGCGCTGTTTCCGAGTGAAAATTTAATCTGCGCTTGCGCCACGATCTGGAACGGGGCGTGATCGCACCTTGTTGTGATCGAAAGCTGGTGGCGGCGGCCGTGCTGCACGCAACACGTGGCCACCTCGAACTCGCTGGTCGGATCACAGCTGGCAGGTTCGTGGCACGTACACGATCAGTTCCAGCCGTCACGATGCCGAGATGGGTGCGATCTGGAGCGCGGAACCCGGCAAGCTGGATGAGCGGCAAATGTCGCACCAAACCGACAGAAACCTTCGTCGCGACACCCGCGTTAACTGATCGACATCTCAAAAGATCACCGGAGAGTCAGCCATGCAAGTTCACGAGATCATGACACCATCGGTCCACATCGCAAATCCCAACATGACCATCCGGGAGGCCTCTCGCTGGATGCGCGCCGATAATGTCGGAGCCCTGCCGGTGGGCGAGAATGATCGCCTTGTCGCCATGGTCACCGACAGGGACATCGTCACACGTGCGGTCGCCGAGGCGTTGCCGCCGGGGAACACGTCGGTGCGGGAGGTGATGTCCGAGGGTGTCTGTTATTGCTTCGAGGACGACGACGTCGAGGGCGCATCACAGGTGATGGCGACGCATCAGATCCGGCGTCTTCCAGTGCTCAACCGGCAGAAGCGCCTGGTCGGCGTCGTTGCTCTCGCGGATATCAGCAGGGCCGATGATGAGTGCGCGCAGGACGCGCTAAAGGACATCTCCGCACCCGCTGACCGGGAGCGGCACTGATAGACTCGCGACGTCACTTATCCAGGAGGACGTCACTTATCCACGAGGAGGTTCCATGGCCAGTAAGATGCCACCCGTCCCGAATGCCAGCCAGAGTCCGAAAGGTACCGGCGACAGCAAGCAGGCGCGTGCAGACGAGACCCCGCACGGCCAGCAGCGCGTGCAGAATCCGGACCAGCAGGGGCAGCAGGGCAACACCAAGCAGAACACGACCAATCAAGGCTACCAGCAAGACCGTTGAGGAGGCGGCAGCGATGTCGACATCCACCAAGACACCGAACAGCATTCGTCAGGGCGGACCCGGCGCATCGCATGAGAATGCGAAAGCGCCGCTGGAGGTGAAGAAGCCGCCCGCCGACGATCCGCATCGAAGCCACAGCCGGATCTCCGGGGGCGGTGGCGAACGCGATTCCCATCATACCCACGACGAGGCCGGAAAGGGCGGAGGCAGGTGAGAATGACCAGCAAGCAACCAAAACTGTATGCGCCAACGGAGAAGGACCTGCATGACAATCCCCTGATCGGCGGGTCGAAGGGAGCGAGGATAGCGCACGCTTCGCCCGACGACATCGAGGATGCCCTCGGCGAGAACACGATCGAAGGCGACGTCGAGAACGATGTGAATGTGGGCGGCGGAATCGACAAGGACGTCGCGCACAGTGGCGCGCCGCGAAGGGGCCGGCGGTAAGCCTGGGAGACGCAGGATGCAAGGCAGAAAGACGCATGAACAGCAAAAGCGTATTCTCGAGCGAAAACCTGATGTTCCGGATGCGCGAGAACTCGAGCAAGCCGCCGGTCACGAGCTGGACACGTCCGCCCGTCGTGCCAGGCCGGAGGCGCGCCAGAGCGAATTTCCGGTGAGCCGCGGCGGCCTCAACCAGGAGAGCGATCACAACAAGCACAACAATCCCGGCCAGAGCGGCCACAAGCCGCCGAAGCCGACGCCGGCGGAGCAGAAGCACTGAGCCTTTAGGGGGACATCACTGCAAGAGGAGAAACCGATGCCAGCTGGGCACGGCAGCAAGACGCATTTTAGATCGGGCATGCATGGCAAGGGCGACGGGACCGGCGCCATGGCGGACATCCCCAAGGACAAGATCGGCGACAACATGGTCCTGTCCAACCGTGACAAGAAGCAGCATTCGGACATTCGCGGCATGGACGGTAAGTCCATCCAGACCGAACAATATCAAGACCACGCGGCCAACCGGCTCGACCAGAAGCCGGAGACCGACGAGTCCTGAGAGAGGCGTTCCTCCCGACCAACTCGCGGACCGGTGTCAGCCGGTCCGGTTTTTTGTCGGCACCAGATCGCGCTCCCAGCCGAACACAGAGCGGCCGTCGAGATCGGGCGAGGCCGCGCGCTCGGTAGCGATATAGGTCTCGACCGACGGGCCGTCCGCGACGCGCTCCAGGCGCCGTGCCTGGTCGTCGAGGCGCCTGACTGCCTGCAATTCCTCCTCGCGGCCGAGCTTCGCGTTCTGGATCGCACTCTTCAAGACGCGAATGGTCTCGTCATAGACCTTGATCGGCACGGGGTAGGGATGCCGGTCCTTGCCGCCATGGGCGAGCGAGAAGCGCGCGGGATCGCTGAAGCGGTAGGGCGCGCCGTGCACGACTTCGGCAACCATGGCGAGCGAGCGCACGGTGCGCGCGCCGACGCCGGGCGTCAGCAGCAGTTCCGGAAAGTCGACCGGGCCACGTTCCGCCGCGGCCGCGAGCGTGCCGTGCAGGCGGCGCGCGAACACGTCCTTCGGCCGCACGTCGTGATGCGCCGGCATGATCAGGTGCGGCAGCATCGCCTGCGTCGGCTCGGGCGCAGCCCCGGTGAGCCGTTCGAATTCGGTGAGGATGCGATCGGGGCCGAGACGGCTGAGGAGGTCGAGCTGCGCGGTGCGCGAGACATCCGCACGGTGGTCGGTGAGATTGACGATCTCGCCCTGCTGCGGCCCGTCGATCGCGCAATGCGGCGCGTCGACGAAACTCTTCAGCGTCTCGGAATGCCAGTGATAGCGGCGGGCCTGGCGCTTGTCGCCATTCATGCCCTGTTGCACCACCGTCCATTTCGCATCGGCGGTGACGAAGAAGCCGTGGAGATAGAGATCGAAGCCGTCTTGCACGGCCGCGCTGTCTACCTTCGCCACGAGACGGCTGGCGCGGGTGAGCTTTGCGCCGTCGAAGCCGACGCGCTCGCCGAGCTGCAATAGCTCGTCCGGGGTCTTGCGCGAATGCTGGCCGCGGCCGCCGCAGACATAGATGCCAAGCTCGTCCTGGAGCGGGCCAAGCCCGCGCTTCAGCGCGCCGATCACGGAGGTGGTGATGCCGGAGGAGTGCCAGTCCATCCCCATCACCGCGCCAAACGACTGGAACCAGAACGGATGAGACAGACGCTGAATAAACGCATCGCGTCCGTAATGGTGCACGATCGCCTGCGTGACGATCGCACCCAGCGAGGCCATGCGGCTCGCAAGCCACGGTGGAACCCGCCCGGTGTGGAGAGGAAGATCGGCGCTGCCGGTACGTCGAGTCATGACTGCACAGAAATAGCGCAATTCAGCGACGATTGCACCAGGGGGATGCTGCGTTGCACGAGAGTGGGGAGCGAAGCGCGCCGGAACGCGTTGGCGCAGCAGCGAATGCAACTCCGGGGACATAGATGAATTGGCAGGCCCTCATGGCCGACATCGACAAGATGTTCGGATGGATACCGTCGTGGTTCATCGGTCTCGTCCTGGTCGCAGGGGCGATGATGCTTGCGCTGTCCCTCTATTGGTTCGCCGTTTGGCTGCTTAATCGCACCTTCGGAACCCGTTTTCCGCTTCTGAGCATGTTCATCGAGCGCACGTCCGGCCCGGCTCAGCTGGCGCTGTGTCTGGCCGCCGTTGCGCTGGTCCTCCCGCTCGCGCCACTGGACGACGTGTTCCGGACGCCGTTGATGCGCCTGTTCGTCGTCGCCGTCATCGCCCTGATCGGCTGGATCTCGATCCGGATCGTGGACATGAGTGCTGCGCGCTACTTGCAGAATTTTCGCGACGTCACCGAGAATTTCGTCGCGCGCAAGCATGTCACGCAAGTGCGCGTGTTCAAGCGCGTCACCGACACCATCATCGTGATCATCACGGTCTCGACCGCGCTGATGACGTTCGACTCGGTCAGGCAATATGGCGTCAGCCTGTTCGCTTCAGCTGGTGCTGCCGGTATCATCGTCGGTCTTGCCGCGCGGCCGCTGCTCAGCAATCTGATCGCGGGCTTGCAGATCGCGATCACCCAGCCGATCCGCATCGAGGATGCGGTGATCATCGAGAACGAGTGGGGCTGGGTCGAGGACATCGCTGCGACCTATGTCGTGATCCGGCTGTGGGACTGGCGCCGCATGGTGGTGCCGCTGTCTTACTTCATCGAAAAGCCGTTCCAGAACTGGACGCGCGACACCGCGTCCCTGATCGGTGTCATCGCCCTCCATGTCGACTACCGCGCCGACGTGCCGCGCATCCGGCGCTGGCTGGAGGAGGCGGTGAAGGAGTCCCAACTGTGGGATGGCGCCGTGGTCAATCTCCAGGTGATCGATGCGGATTCGCGCACCATCGAGCTGCGCGCGCTTGTCAGCGCGCGCAATGCGCCGCAATCCTGGGACCTGCGCTGCGAGATACGGGAGAAGCTGGTCGCCTTCATCCGCGACGAGATGCCGGACGCGCTGCCGCGCGAGCGTGCGATCCTGATTCCGTCGGGCAACGACGACGCCGATTTCCTGCGCCCCGCCGCGCCGGAAAAGATGCGGGCGGGCGCGCATAACTGATCGGGCGGCCCCGGTTTCGGGGCCTTGGCTTGCGAGCGGAGTTTACTCGCGCGTCGCCTTGGTCGCGCCGCGCAAGCCCGATGACCCGCACATGCGAGCAGGGCGGTGGGCGCAAGGCGCCCGGAAGGGGGTGCACATGTGGCGAGCCTCATTGCGCGCGGATGTCTGCGGCCTTCAGAACCGGCTCCCATTTGTTCGCCTCGGCGCGCATATAGGCGTCAAAGTCCTTTGCGGACGAGCCGAGCGGCGCTGCGCCGATCTTGCCGAGCGTCGCAAGCACGTTGGCATCCTGCAGCGCCGCCTTCAGATCGGTCTCGAGCTTCGCCACGATTTCCGGCGGCATTTTTGCAGGTCCAAGAATGCCCCACCAGACCGAGACGTCGTAGCCGGGGACGCCGGATTCGGCGACAGTCGGAACATTCGGCAGCGCCTTGGAGCGCTCGGCCGAGGTCACGGCGAGCGCGCGCACCGGGCCGCCTTCGAGCTGGCTGATGGCTTCCGCAAGCGGATTGATGCTCAGCGGGATGTCGCCGGCGATCACCGCGGTCAGCGCCGGCGCGCCGCCCTTGTAGGGGATCGCGACGATCCTGGTGCCGGACACATATTTCAACAATTCGCCGGCGAGATGTGCCGAGGTGCCGTTGCCCGACATGCCATAGGAGAGCTTGTCCGGCTCCTTCTTCGCAGCGGCGAGGAGATCGCCGAGCGTCTTGTAGGGACTGTCCTTGGCGACGACGATCGCGAGCGGCGAGGAGGCGACTTCGGTGATCGCGGTGAAGTCCTTGAACGTGTCGTAGGGCACGCTCGGATAGATGAACTGGTTGAGCGGATGCCCGCTCGCGACCAGGATCAGCGTATAGCCGTCGGGCGCGGCCTGTGTCAGCGCCTGCGAGGCGACGATCCCGCCGGCGCCGGGACGGTTGTCGATCACCGGCTGCTGGCCCCAGGTCTTCGCCAGCGCCTGGGCGAGCGTTCGCGCCAGCACGTCGACCGCGCCGCCGGCGGCGTAGGGCACCAGGATGTGAACCGGCTTGCTTGGATAAGTCTCGGCGGCGTGCGCGCCGTCGCCCGCCAGCAGACCGGCCCCCAGCATCAATCCGCCGATCGTCTTGTTCAAGCCCAGCATTTCCCAGCACTCCTTGAGGCGTTTGCACGTATAGGGCGGTCTCGAAGCCGTCCCGGGCGCCGCCCCTGGTTTTTGTTGACGAGACCTGATCTTTTGTACGATAGTACAAATCACATGGTACGCAAGCCCGCCAGCAAGGAAACGGTCCGCAAGCCGAACATGCGCGAGGCGATCCTCGTTGCGGCCGAGGAGCTGTTCGCCACCAACGGCTTCAATGCCGTCTCGGTGCGCGATATCGCACACGCGGCCGGGGCCAATCCCGGCAGCGTCACCTATCATTTCAAGACCAAGGACGGCCTGCTGCTGGAAATCTACCGGCGTCATTGCGGACCGATGAATCTGCGCCGCTCCGAGCTGCTCGCCGCCGCCAGGCGCGTGCGCGATCTCCAGGACCGGCTGGAGGCGGTGGTGCGGGCCTATGTGGTGCCGGCCTTCACCTCCGGCAGCGACCTCGCCGGCGGCGGGGCGCGCTTCACGCGGCTTCGCGCCGTGATGTCGGCGGAAGGCAACGAGGTCGCGCGAAAAATCATCGCGCAGACTTTTGACGACACCAGCCACGCTTTCATCGATGCGATCCATGAGAGCCTGCCGCACATTCCGCGCACCGACATCGTCTGGCGCAGCCACTTCCTGCTCGGCGCACTCTATTATTCGCTGGTGACGCCGGATCGCGTCTCGCGCTTGTCGCGCGACGAGGCGGATGGCAGCGATGCCGCCAGCGCGATCGAGCAACTGGTGCAGGCGACCGTTGCCGCGTTCCAGGCGCCGGCGCTCGATCAGGCCGTACCGGCGAAGCGGCGGCCCGTCGTCAGCAGCAAGACTTGAAACGGTCGCGTCCGGCGGTTCAAGTGATGACCATGATGTACACGCCCACGATTCCGCCGCCCGATCCGAACACGCGCACGCCGAAGTTCAAGCTGCCGAAGCTGTCCTGCGACGCGCATTGCCACATCTTTGGTCCGGGCGCGAAATACCCTTATGCGCCTGACCGCTCCTATACGCCGCCGGATGCACCGCTGGAGGATTTCCGCGCGCTGCATGCGAAGCTGGGCGTGGGGCGGGCGGTCATCGTCAATGCCAGCGTGCACGGCACCGACAACACGGTGGCGCTCGATGCCATCGCGCAAAGCAACGGCGCCTACCGCGCCGTCGCCAATATCGACGGCACCATCACCGAGCACGAGCTTCGTGTGCTGCATGAGGGCGGCTTCCGCGGCTGCCGGTTCAATTTCGTCCGCCATCTCGGCGGCGTGCCCGACAAGCGCGTGTTCGACCGCATCATCGCGATGGTCGCGCCGCTCGGCTGGCACATCGATCTGCATTTCGATGCGATCGACCTGCCTGAGTATGCCGACATGCTGACGAAGCTGCCGCTGAGCTACACCATCGACCATATGGGACGGGTGAAAGCGTCGGAGGGGCTCGACCAGTTGCCGTTCAGGATTTTGATCGAGCTGATGCAGCGCGACGAGAAGTGCTGGGTCAAGATCTGCGGCTCCGAGCGGGTGTCCTCAGCTGGTCCGCCCTTCACCGACGCCGTGCCGTTCGCGCGCAAGATCGTCGAGACCGTGATCGACCGCGTCATCTGGGGCACCGATTGGCCGCATCCCAACGTCAAGGCGATGCCCAATGACGGCGATCTCGTCGATCTGATCCCGCTGTTCGCGCCGGAGCCGGAATATCAGCAAAAGATTCTCGTCGACAACCCGGCGCGGCTGTTCGAGTTCGAGGCATGACGGTATCCGTGATCGATACGTTGCTCATCAACGAAAAGAGGGGAGCCTTCCCATGAAAACAGGTCTCGTGATTACCGCCCACCCCGGCGATTTCGTCTGGCGCGCCGGCGGCGCCATCGCGCTGCATGCGAAGAGGGGCTATCGCATGAAGATCGTGTGCATGTCCTTCGGCGAGCGTGGCGAGAGCCAATTCGCCTGGAAGGAAAAGGGCGCGACGCTGGAATCGGTCAAGGCCGGACGCAAGGACGAGGCGGAGCGCGCCGCAAAGCTGCTCGGCGCCGAGATCGAGTTCTTCGATTGCGGCGACTATCCGCTGAAGCTCACCGACGCGCATTTCGACCGCATGGTCGACATCTACCGCGAGCTCAATCCGAGCTTCGTGCTGACGCATGCGCTGGAAGACCCCTATAATTTCGACCATCCGAATGCCGCGCATTTCGCGCAGGAGACCCGCGTGGTCGCGCAGGCAATGGGCCACAAGCCAGGCGCGCAGTACAAATATTCGGCTCCGCCGGTATTCCTGTTCGAGCCGCACCAGCCGGAGCAATGCAATTACAAGCCGGACCTGCTCCTCAAGATCGACGAGGTCTGGAAGGAGAAATACGAGGCGTTCCAGATTCTCGCCGCGCAAAGGCACCTCTGGGGCTATTACGAGCGCGTCGCGCTCAACCGCGGCATCCAGGGCAGCCGCAACACCGGCGTGCCCATGACTTACGGCGAGGCCTATCAGCGTCTGTTCCCGACCGTTGCGGAGGAATTGGCATGAAGCCGGTCGTCGTTCGCAATATTGAGCGCGCCGATCCCGCGGGCATGGCGGAGTATGGTGTCTCGACCGTGCACGAGGCCTATGGCCGCACCGGCCTGATGAAGCCATATCTGCGCCCGGTATGGGCAGGCGCGTCGATTGCCGGCCCCGCCGTCACCGTGCTGGCGCAGCCCGGCGACAACTGGATGATCCATGTCGCGGTCGAGCAGTGCAGGAAGGGCGACATCCTCGTGGTCGGCTGCACCACCGACAATACCGACGGCATGTTCGGCGAACTGCTCGCAACCTCGCTGCAGGCGCGCGGCGTGCAGGGGCTGATCATCGATGCCGGCTGCCGCGACGTCAAAGCGTTGCACGAGATGACCTTTCCGGTGTGGTCGCGCGCCGTCTCGGCCAAGGGCACGGTGAAGGCCACGCTCGGCTCGGTCAACATTCCCGTGGTCTGCGCTGGCGTCAACGTCGATCCCGGTGACATCATCGTGGCCGATGACGACGGCGTCGTGGTCGTGCCGAAGCGCTATGCCGCCGAGGTTGCCGAGAAGGCGAAGAAGCGCAACGCGGATGAAGGCGGCAAGCGCAAGCGCCTCGCCTCGGGTGAACTGGGCCTCGACATGTACAGCATGCGCGAGACGCTGGCGAAGGCCGGGCTCGTCTATGTCGACAATCCCGAGGACGTGTGAAGCGACAAGAAGCGGAGCGGGAGATGGAACGTCTCAAGCTGAAGGCTGTGCTCGGCAGTCACCCCCATGTGCTGGCGGTGAAGAGCGGCGCGCTACACTCAGACCGCTTCGACCTCGATTTCATCGAATACACGCCGACCAACACCGCATTCAAGCCGATGGTGCGCGAACAGGCCTTCGACGTCTGCGAGATGGCGATCGTCACCTATCTGATGGCAAGAGCGCACGGCAAGCCGCTGGTGCTGTTGCCGGCGGCCATGCTCGGCCGCTTCCAGCACGCTTACGCGCTCTGCAACCCGGAAAGGGGAACGCTCGGGCCGGGGGACCTGGAAGGCAAGCGCGTCGGCATCCGGTCGTTCACCACGACGACCGGCGCGTGGATCAGAGGCATCCTCGCCAACGATTACGGCGTCAATCTCGAAAAGATCAAATGGGTCACGTTCGAGGACCCGCACGTCGCTGAATATGTCGACACCACCGAGCGCGCGCCAAGGGACAAGAAGATATTGCAGATGCTGCTCGACGGCGAGCTCGATGCCGTCCTCGGCGAGACCTCTGACAATCCCAAGCTGAAACCGCTGTTTCACGATCCAGCCGCGGAAGCCGCCAAATGGTATGAGCGACGCGGCGTCGTCCCCGTCAATCATCTCGTGGTCGTGACTGCGCAGCTTGCAAAATCGCGTCCGGATGTGGTTGCAGGCGTTTACGATCTCCTCAAGCGGAACAAGGTGCAGACGGGCCCGGCGGGCGCGCCCGATCTCGTCCCGTTCGGGATCGAGGCCAACAGGAAACCGCTGGAGCTGATCATCGACTATGCGTTCCAGCAGGCGCTGATCCCGCGCCGCTATGCGGTCGAGGAACTGTTCGACGAGACGATACGAGGATTGAACTGATGGCGGGTGATCCGAGGCGCTGGCAGATCGGGCTGGTCGGCTATGGCGAGGTCGGCAGGATTCTGGCCGAGGATTTGCGCCAGCAGGACATCAAGGTCTCGGCCTTCGATATCAAGCTCGGTGGCGAGCATGGCGCTACGTTGAAGGAGCATGCGGCCAAATTTGGCGTGACGCTCGCAGCGTCTCACGTCGAGCTGACCGCGAAATCCGATTTCGTCATCTCCGCGGTCACGGCAAGCCAGGCCGTTCCGGTCGCAGAGGCCTGCGCGGCTGCGATCAATCAAGGGACCTGGTTTCTCGATTTCAACTCGGCGTCTCCAGGCGCCAAGCAGCGCGCCGCCGCACTGATCGACGGCGCGGAGGGACGCTACGTCGAGGGTGCCGTGATGACCTCGGTGCCGCCGTATCGCACCAAGGTGCCGCTGCTGCTCGGCGGTCCAGGCGCGAGGGAGCTGGAGCCGCTTCTGAACGCGATCGGTTTTGCGGCCAAGGTCACGAGCGACAAGCTCGGCGTGTCCTCGGCCGTGAAGATGTGCCGCAGCATCATGATCAAGGGCCTGGAGGCCATGGTCATCGAAAGCTTCACCACTGCGCGCGCCTATGGCGTCGAGGACGCCGTGCTGGCCTCGCTCACCGAAACCTTTCCGGCCATCGATTGGGAGAAGCAGGGCGCCTATTTCTTCCAGCGCGTGATCGAGCACGGCCGCCGCCGCGCCGAGGAAGTACGCGAGGTCGCCGAGACCGTGCGCGAGGCGGGACTGACGCCGTGGTCGGCGCAAGGCACCGCCGAGCGTCAGGCCTGGGTCGCCGATCTCGCCGATGAGGGCCTGTTCGGAACGAGGGGCACCAAGGAGTTCGCCCGCAGTGCGGACTGGCGGACCGAGGCGGATCGGATCCTGGCGAAGATCAAGCGCTGACGCGCGTCAGCTCAAGACCCTGCCGCTGTCTCTATAAGCCGCGACTTCGTCGCGGGCGGCCTCAATCATGTCGATCAGGCTGTCGGCTTCCCGCACGACGTCCGTTGTCCGCTCGCTCCGGAACTCGGTGAGAATCAAGCGGACGCACTTGTCGGCGGTATCAAGCGTCCAGAGCGCGCGGGTCATGTCGTTCTGGGTGTGGATCGCCGAGATATCGAGGTCCGACAGAACCTCGCCGATGCCATTCAATCGCTTGAGGGCCGTTTCGGCGGGCGTGCGTGCCCGGATGGAGGAATAATCGATGCTGCTGAATGCGCTGAACATATCCAACTCCACTAAACGCAGATGGTCAGTGCAGGGTCTTAGTAAGATTACCCAACCCTTGCCGCAATGCGTTGCAGCTACGGACCGGGATTCTACCGGACTCGCAGTTTCGGGATCGGAGGTATCATTGGACTGGATCGGCCCGATGGTCAGCGGTGACTCCCGACCATCTTACCGTTGGAGATCGGCGCCGCTCAGTTCCGAGGTGAGAACAGCGTGGGTCGTTGCCGCTCAAACGTCTGCCGGCCGCCTTTGAAGCCCATCACGATGTCCGGCAGTTCGGCAATGGCAAAACGGCTGTCTTTGGTGTCGAGGACGATGAGATCGGCGGGGTTACCGACCTTGATGCCGTAATCGCCAAGATTCATCAGCCGCGCCGGCAGTTCGGTGACCAGATCGAGACAGATGTCGAAGTCGCTGACCGAAGCGTGCGCGACATTGGCATAGAAGTTCGCCATCCGCAGCAGCGAGGCATCGCCGAACGGCGTGAAAGGATTGAGCACGTTGTTGGTCGCGACCGAGCACAGCACGCCGTCGGCGGCGAGCTTGTGCGCGAGCGTCAGTCCGCGCGGCGCGTTGTGGGTGGCCTCGCGCCCCATCAAATAGAGATCGGTCGCGGGCAGCACGGTGACGGCAACGCCTGATTTCGCCAGTTGAGCGGTGGCCGCCTTCAGCCGCTCCGGCGGCAATGCCGAGAGTTTGGTGGCATGGCCGATCGCGACGCGTCCTTGATAGTTACGCCGCTCGGTCTGCCGGCAGACTTCGTCGAGATGCCACCAGGAGGGATCGAGGTCGAAGTCGAGATGGAGATCGACGTCGACGTTGAATTCCTGCGCGAGATCGAAGATGCGTCCGAGATGGGCGTTCGGATCGGTGTCCATATAGGGACAGCCGCCGATCGCCTCGCCGCCGTCGCGCAGCGCCTGGATCAGCAACTCCTCAGCTCCGGGATCGTTGGTCAGGCCCTCCTGCGGAAAGACGCAGAGCGAGAGGTCGATCGCCCAGGCATAGTCGCGCTTGAGTGCCTTGACCCCCTCGAAGCCGCGCAATCCGATGCGCGGATCGATCTCGACATGGGTGCGCATGCGGGTCGTGCCGTGCACGATGGCGCGCTCGAGCACTTTTGCGCCGCGCGCGTGGACGTCCTCGACCGTAAAATCCTTCTTCATCCCGGCGACGGCGCGGATCGCTTCCGAGACGCTGGTGTGGTTGTGTCCGCAGCGTCCGAGCAGGCAGGCCTTGTCGAGATGGATGTGGGTATCGACGAAGCCGGGCAGGGCAAGGTGTCCACTGAGATCGACCTCGACGGCCTCGCAGGCAAGCTTCGGCTCGATCGCGGCGATGCGGCCGCCTTTCACGCCGATATCGACGGGTGCGGCGGATGAGCGCAACAGCGCGTTACGGAAGATCAGGTCGAAGGCGGTCTGCGTGATCATGGCATCGAATTCAGCTGTGATAGCCTAGCGGAAGCTCGGGAAGCAGGCAGCTCCAGATTGTGTGCAGTTTGCCATCAAAATGTTCAAAAAAGATGCATGCAGTTTAATGCGCGAATTGTAGGATATCCTCGTCCCGGAGAACCCGCCATGTCCGCCCCCGTTAAATCCGAACGCCCGATGACCGACGCCGAGATCGTCAAGGCCTATCTCACGGCGTCGATGATACCCGATCCCGACGCTGCCGCGGCCTATATGAAGCCGGGCACGGTGATCACGTTCACCGGCGGGCGCGAGTTCGACCATCCGCGCGGGCCGACCGGCTTCAACGCCAGGCGCTATCGCTGGGTCAAGAAGAAGATGGACCGGTTCGACGTCTGTCCGGGCGCCGACGAGACCGTCGTCTACAGCGTCGGCACGCTCTACGGCGAGTGGATCGACGGCACGCCGTTCGAGGGCAACCGCTACGTCGATCGCTTCGTCGTCAAGGGAGGGCAGATTGTGAAGATGGACGTCTGGAACGACAGCGCGGAGCGCATCCTCGTCCAGCGCGGCATCGAAGCTTAACCGCGGCGAGCCACTTTCGGCAGCTTGACGACGCGGTCGCTCGTCACTTCGTCGGCATAGGGCGCGAGAATATCGAGCAGGTCGCGGCCGCGCTGCGGAGTGGGGGCGACCAGCGCGCGATTGGCCACGGAATCGAGGTGATGGTGCATCAAGTCCATCACCTTGGCCTCGTCGCCCTTGGCGAGCGCAGCAATGAGGGCGCGGTGCTCGTTGATCGCGCATTCCGTCGAATGCGGCCGGCTGTAGAGCGACAGCGTCAGGCAGCAGCGATAGGCGACCTCACTGACATAGCGCACCAGGATCGGGCTATTGGTCATATGCGCGAGCAGGATGTGGAATTCGGTGGCGAGCCGGATCGAGGCCGCGTCCGTGCCGCCGCGCGCGCGGTCCTCGGCGTCGACATGGGCGTTCAGCTCGGCGATCTGGCTCTTGGTCAGCTTGCCCGCGAGTTGGCGGACGACGAGGCGTTCGAGCTGGATGCGAATGTCGAAGGCGTCGCGCGCCTCCTGCCAGCTCGGCGTCGCCACTACCGCGATCCGGTTGCGGCGGAGCTCGACGAGGCCTTCGGCCGCGAGTTGCCCCAGCGCGTGGCGCGCAATGGTGCGGCTGACGCCGAACCGCTCGCCAAGCGAATCCTCCGGCAGCTTGGCGCCGGGTTCGAGCGCCTGCTCGATGATCGCGCGCCGCAGCGCGCGGCAGATCACGCTGACCTTGTCGGATGATTCAGAAGTCTTGCTGGTGGGGCGCGCCGCCATCGGCGAATCCTTGCGGGGAGGGTCGAACCCTCTCTTTAGCACAGCACCAGCACAATCCATCGCTCCAATTGCATGCAGTTCACTGCCTGGATTGCCTAAAGCGAGGCCGGCGATCGGACGGGCCGTTCAGCCAGGTCCTTGATTTTGCGGGTGATGCCTGCTGGCATCCAGCTTGCATGCACTTTGGTTGTGATGCGCATGCAACCCAACGCCCAATTTGACGGCCAGCCCGTTCCCGAAGGCGCTGCTGCGACCGCCATCGAGCTGTCCGAGGCCTCCGTGACCTTCGGACGCGGGGACCGCGCCGTGCCCGCTCTGTCGAAGACCAGCTTGCGGATCACCGACGGCGAGTTTGTCGCACTGGTCGGTCCGTCCGGATGTGGCAAATCGACCATTTTGCGTCTCGTCAGCGGTCTGGTGCAGCCGACCAGCGGTGTCGTCATCGTCGGCGGCCGCGAGGTCGCAGCGCGCGCGCTGCGGGTCGGCATGGCCTTCCAGAACCCGACCATGCTGCCGTGGATGACGATCGAGCGGAATATCATGTTGCCGCTCAAGATCGTCGAGCCGTTCCGCTCGAACTTCCGCAGGCTGCGCAAGACCGAGTTTCGCGACAAGGCCAACACGCTGCTGGAGCAGGTCGGCCTCAAGGGCTTCGGCAGCCGCTATCCCTGGCAGCTCTCCGGCGGCATGCTTCAGCGCGCCAATCTCTGCCGCGCGCTGATCCACGAACCGCGCATGCTGCTGCTCGATGAGCCCTTCGGCGCTCTCGACCAGTTCACCCGCGAAGAGCTGTGGGCGATCCTCCAAAACCTCTGGATGACGCACAAGCCGACGGTGCTGCTGGTCACGCACGATCTGCGCGAGGCCGGTTTCCTCGCCAGCCGCATCTGCGCGATGAGCGCGCGCCCCGGCCGCATTCTCGACGACAGCCGCGTCGCGTTCGCACGGCCGCGCACGGTGCCCATGACCTTCGAGCCGGATTTCGTCGCGCTGAACCAGAAGCTGCGCGCCTTCATCGAGGATGCGCGCACCGCGGCTGAGCAGGGGACAGGCTGAGATGTCCGCAATTTATATCAGGCAGAAGGCGTGGTCGGCAGGGCTGATCGTGCTGTTCTTCGTCGCCTGGGAGCTATTCTGTCTCGCGACGGGCATGTCCGACCTGGTGCTGCCGCGGCCCTCGCAGGTGTTCGTGACCTTGTACCAGCGCTTCCCGGTGCTGTGGCCGCATATCGTGCAGACACTCGCGACCACCATGTTCGGCTTCGTCCTCGGTGTCGCGCTCGGCGTCGCCCTCGGTGCGATCATCGGCGTTTCCAAAACGGCCTACGACACCTGCTATCCGCTGCTGATCGGCTTCTCCTCGATCCCCAAGGTGGCGGTGGTGCCGATCTTCGTGCTGTGGTTCGGCTCCGGCACGGTGCCGGCGGTGCTGACGGCGCTGTCGATCTGTTTCTTCCCGATCGTCGTCAACATCGCGACGGGCCTTGCGACCACCGAGCCCGAGCTCGAAGACGTGTTGAAGGCGCTCGGCGCCAGCAAGTTCGACATCCTCTGGAACGTCGGCCTGCCCAGGACCATGCCGTTCTTCTTCGCCTCGCTGAAGGTCGCGATCTCCTACGCATTCGTCGGCGCGGTGCTGTCGGAGACGGTCGCCTCCAACCGCGGGCTCGGCAACGTCATGATGACCGCGTCCTCCAATTTCAACGTGCCGCTGGTGTTCGCCAGCCTGTTCGTGCTCGCAGCTCTCGGCGTCGCGCTCTACGTCGTGTTCTCGCTGATCGAGGGGCGGGTCACCGGCTGGGCCACGCGCAAGAATGACGTGATTGCCACCTGATTTTCACACCGTCACGCAACGAAGCTTGAGGAGGTCTCGATGTTGAGAAAAGCAACTGCTGCACTGCTGGGATTGGTCCTGTCCACGGGCGCCGCAATGGCCCAGGAGACCACGATCAAGTTCACGCTGGGCTGGAAGACGCAAGGCAGCGACGCCGCGTTCTTCTACGCCAAGGACAACGGCTTCTTCAAAGAGGAAGGCCTCAACGTCGTCATCGACCAGGGCGAGGGGTCGGGTGCCACCGTCACGCGCGTGATGTCGGGTGCCTATGACGCCGGCTTCGGCGACATCAACGCCATCATCCAGAACGCCTCGACCAAGCCGCAGGAGGCGCCCGTCATGGTCTACATGATGTGGAACCAGCCGCCTTTCGCGATCGTCGCCAAGAAGAGCAGCGGCATCAATACCATCAAGGACTTTGAAGGCCACACCCTCGGCGGCGCGCAGGGCACGCCGACGACGCGGCTGTTGCCGGTGTTCACCCGCAAGAACGGCCTCGACGGCGAGAAGATCAAGATCTCCAACATGGCGCCGAACCTCCAGGAGCCGATGCTGATCAAGGGCGACATCGACGCAGCCCTCGTCTTCAACATCACCAGCTACTTCAACCTGGTGCTCAACCGCCAGGACCCCGACAAGGATTTCAAATGGTTCTCGTTCGGTGATTACGGTCTCGATCTCTATTCCAACGGCGTGATGGTCTCGAAGAAGCTGATCGCGTCGAATCCGAAGGCGGTGGCGGGCCTCGTGCGCGCCATCAACAAGGGCGCGATTGCGGTCGCCAAGGACCAGAATGCCGGCATGAAGGCCGCGCTGAACTACGACAATCTGATCGATGTCGCTGTCGAGAAGCGCCGGCTGCAATACTCCTTCGACAAGCTCATCGTCTCGCCCGAGATGAAGGAGATCGGCATCGGCGACATCAAGGACGACCGCATGACGCGCGCCATCGGCATCGTTGTCGAGGGCTATCAGCTCGCCCGCGCGCCGACTCCGGCAGAAGTGTTCTCGCGCGAATTCCTGCCGCCGAGAGCAGAGCGGGAGCTGGTCTATACCGCCAACTGACTTGGAGAGACGGTCATGGCCACGGAGATTTCAGCAAGCAGCCTGTTCCGTAGCCCTGACCAGGCCATCGCTGACCACGTCGTGCTACGGCACGACGGCGGTATCATCACCGACATTCTTGAAGGAGCGGGGCCAGCCGGCGGTCCTCGCTCCTTCGTGATTCCGGCCTTCGTCAACGCCCATGACCATGCGCGCGCCACCGCATCGTCCTTCGGTGCGGTCGGCATGCCCCTGGAAAGCTGGATCCTGCGGACCGCGCTTGGCACGCCGGTCGATCCCTACCTGACCGCGGCTTCCGCATTGGCGCGTTCGGCCAAAGCCGGCTGCGCAGCGATGATGGTGCACTACACCCGTCCGAGCGGAACGATGCCCTTGCTCGATGAGGCCAAGGCGATCGCGAGGGCGGCATCCGACGTCGGAATTCGCATCGCCTTTGCGCTTGCCGTGCGCGACCAGAATCCGGTCGTCTATGGCGATGCCGAACCGGTGCTTTCGGGTCTGTCGCGCGACGACCGCAAGACCGTCGAAGACCTCTTCGTTCGCGCGCCGATGTCGCCGAAGGCGTATATCGAATTGACCGACGCGATTGCCGCAGCCATCGCCGGCCCGATGGTTGACGTACAGCTCGGGCCCGCCGGCGTGCAATGGTGCTCCAAGCCGCTGCTGGAGGCGGTGGCGGAGAACTCGGCGCGAACCGGCCGCCGCATCCACATGCATCTGCTGGAGACCGTGTACCAGCGCGCCTGGGCCGACCAGAACTTTCCGGGCATGGTGCGATGGCTGCGCGACATCGGCTTCCTCTCGGAGCGGCTGACACTGGCGCACTGCATTCACGCGAGGCCGGATGAGCTGGAGATGATCGCGGCTTCCGGCGCGCGCATCGTCACCAATTTCGGCTCGAACATGCATCTGCGCTCGGGCCTCGCTCCGATCGCCGCCGCGCACAAATGCGGCTGCGCCATCGCTGTCGGCGTCGACGGGCTGGCGCTGGACGAGGACGACGACATCCTGCGCGAGATGCGGCTGGTGCAGATGGTCCATGGCGGCATCGGCTTCAAGCAGACGTGGACCCCGGCCGAGCTGTTCGCGCTCGCGATCGGCAACGGACGCCGCGCCACCGGTGCGCCCGGGAGCGGGGAATTGGCCGCCGGGAATCCCGCCGACTACGTCGTGATCGACCTTGATCGGCTCGATCGAGACCGGATCATGCCGGTCGACCCCATGGCGCTGCTGTTTGCGCGAGGAAACGCCTCGCTGGTGAAGGAGGTCGTGGTCGCCGGCAAGACGATTGCGAAAAATGGCGTCTGTGTGGGCGTTGACCTGCCGGCTGTCGAGCAGGAGCTTCGCGGCATGTACCGCGCCAATGTCGGCAAGCTCGAGGGCTTCCAGCGGCTATGGCCGCCGCTGGCGAAGCGGTTGGGCGGCTGGTTCGAGCAGCAACTCACCTGTCAGTGAGGCGCCCTGTCCTCGACCGGGACATCGACACCCGCGATAGCTGGTAGGCGCAGCCTCGTCTGGTGGCTGGCGCATCTCTGGGCTATCACCTCCGCGACCCCGTCTCGACACCAGTCGATGACCTCTCAAGGAGCTCCCGATGCGACTTCCCACCGTTCTCCTGGCCGTCACTTGTGTTGCGGCGGCAGCGTCCGCCGAAGACCTCTCGGGCACGCTCCAGAAGGTCAAGGAGACCAGGAAGATCACGCTGGGCTATCAGGAGGCCTCGGTCCCCTTCAGCTATCTCGACGGCAATCAGAAGCCGGTCGGCTTTGCCATGGATATCTGCTTCAGGATCGTGGATGCCGTGAAGAAGCAACTCGGCATGCCCGACATCGCCGTCGATACCCTCGCAGTGACGTCGTCCAACCGCATTCCCCTCATGGTCAACGGCACGCTCGACCTGCACTGCTCGGCCACCACCAATAACGCCGACCGCCAGAAGCAGGTGGCCTTCACCAACACGCACTTCGTCAGCGCGACTCGCTTCGCCGCCAAGAAGGCGTCCAAGATCAACACCATCGACGATCTCAAGGGCAAGGCTGTCACGGCGGTGGCGGGTTCGGTCAACCTGACGCAGCTCGCCAAGGTCAACACCGAGCGCAATCTCGGCATCAACATCATGCCGGCCAAGGACCAGGCCGAAGCCTTCCTGCTGCTGGAGACCGACCGCGCGCAGGCGTATGCGCTCGATGACGTGCAGCTTGCGGTCGCCATCGCGCGCTCGAAGGAGCCGCAGCTTTTCATGATCAGCGAGGAGACGTTCTCGAAGCCGGAGCCATACGGGATCATGCTCCGCCGGGAGGACGGACCGTTCAAGGCGCTGGCCGATCGCGCCACGGCGGAGCTCTATGCGAGCCCCGACATCGAGGTCCTCTACAGGAAGTGGCTGGAATCCCCGACACCGCCGAACGGCCTCAACTACAATGTCCCGATGTCGGCGGCCTTGCGCAATGCCTTCAAGAAGCCGAGCTCGAGCGCCGATCCGGACGTTTACCTGGCGAACTGAAGCGAGGGCGCGAAGGGATTGGTTGCGATCGCATGCACCCGCCGGACTGCGGCGACGAATCCTCTAAACGTTCGAATATTTCTTCAGCTCGAACCGCGCGATCTGGTTGCGGTGAACTTCGTCTGGGCCATCGGCGAGCCGCAGCAGCCGCGCTGTTGCGTACGCCCGTGTCAGTCCAAAATCGTTCGACGTGCCGCCGCCGCCATGCGCCTGGATTGCCCAGTCGATGACCTGGCAGGCCATGTTGGGCACCGCGACCTTGATCATCGCGATCTCGGCTTTCGCGACCTTGTTGCCGACCGTGTCCATCGCGTAGGCGGCGTTGAGCGTCAAGAGCCGGGCCTGCTCGATCATGATGCGGGCCTCCGCGATGCGCTCCTGCGTCACGGTCTGCTCGGAGACCGGCTTGCCGAAGGCGATGCGGCTGCGGACGCGGCGGCACATCTTTTCCAGGGTGCGTTCGGATAAACCGATCAGCCGCATGCAGTGGTGGATGCGGCCGGGGCCGAGACGGCCCTGCGCGATCTCGAAGCCGCGGCCTTCGCCGAGCAGCATGTTCTCCTTCGGCACCCGCACATTGGTGAAGACGACTTCGGAGGCGCGGTCGGGCACGCCGTAGAAGCCGAATACGGGCAGGGGCCGTTTGATCTCGATGCCGGGTGTATCCATCGGCACCAGGATCATGGATTGCTGCTTGTGGCGGTCGGGATTGTCCGGATCGGTCTTGCCCATGAAGATGCAGATCTTGCAGCGCGGATCCGTCGCATTCGTCGTGTACCATTTGCGGCCGTTGATGAGGTAATGGTCGCCGTCGCGCACGATCGAGCTCTCGATGTTGGTCGCATCGGACGAGGCGACGGCGGGCTCGGTCATGGCGAAGCATGAGCGGATCTCGCCGGCGAGCAGCGGCTTCAGCCAGCGCTCCTTGTCCTCCTCCGTGCCGTAGCGCTCCAGCACCTCCATGTTGCCGGTATCGGGCGCCGAGCAGTTGAACACTTCGGGCGCCAGATGCGAGCGGCCCATGACTTCGCAGAGCGGGGCATATTCGAGATTGGTGAGGCCGGCGCCGTGGCTCGACTCCGGCAGGAACAGATTCCAGAGACCTTCGGCGCGAGCGCGCGGCTTCAGCTCCTCGACGACCGGATAGACCTTCCAGGGCCCGAGCTCTTCGGCCTCTCGATAGAACCGCTCCTCGTTCGGATAGATGTGCCGGTCCATGAAACTCTCGAGCTTGCACTTGAGCTCGACGACCTCGGGCGACATTGGGTAGAGCATCTGGATCTCCTGTAGGTAGATCAAGTCGGCGTTCGGGGCAGGTTGGCCCCGAATCGCGCCAAGATTGCTCGGGACGGCCCCGCATCTTCACCAGCCGGTCAGCCGCAACTTGCGTCAGGGCCGACCCGGCGCGTTGCCATGTTAACGGTCATTCACAGGCAATCTTGCGTCGTGCCGCGATTGAGAAGCGGGCAGGACAACCAGCAGCAACAAACATCAACTGTTGCCTTCACGATACTAGCTATTCGACGCGCCTCGCCTAAGATCGGCCTCAATTAGAAGCGGGGGGCTGCAATCATGACAAGAGAAGGGGACTATGGACGCGCACCCTTGCGAATAGCTCGCCTTTAGTTCGCTCATTGACCAGCCGCGGAGCGCATTTTCCCTAGGCCGCGCTCGGGCTCTTCCAACCTCCAATAGGTCTTCCCGTCGATCCGCTGGTGCGTGATCGCCGGCTTCGTTCGTCCGAAAACCAGCAGGAGCTCGACCCAAATGCTGCAATCTCGAATACAATCTAAAATAGTTATAACATAAGATACATCTTTAAATCTGAAGAAGGAAATGGACCTCAACATGCATACACATTCGAGACGCTCCGTAGCTCGGCGCCGTGGTTTCGCAGTCGCCGTTGCAACGACCAGCGCGATCATTGCTTCACCCGTTCTCGCCGGCGGTCCGCTGCCTTCGCCTGCCGTCGCATGGACCGGCTTCTATGCTGGCGTCCATGGCGGCTGGGGATGGGGGAAGTCGGAGTTTCGCGATCCCAACAACAGCCCCGCCAACAACCCGTTCTCTGCGTACTACAACGGTCCGCTCGCAGGCGGGCAACTCGGCTACAACTGGCAGCAGGGGAATTACGTGCTCGGCGCGGAGGTGGACGGTTCCTGGTCGTTCACGCGGGGCAACACCAGCACCTCGCCCATCATCACGGCGAGCACCAACAACGGGGTCGGCTACACCGCCCTTGCAACCGTAACTGGGCGCGCCGGTTACGCGTCGGGCCAATGGTTCGCCTACGCAAAGGGCGGTGGCGCCTATGCCCGCATGGAGCTCTCGTCGCGGTTCACCCCGGAAGTCACCAACTACAACCGCGAACTGTTCGGTGCTGTCGGCGGGGTCGGGCTGGAAGTGGCCTTCCTGCGCAACGTCTCCGCCAAGGTCGAATACAACGCGATCTTCCTGCCGACGGAAACGCTCCATTGGGTGAGCCTGAACACGACGTCCGAGATCAAGCATTTCGTCCAGGTGGTGAAGGCCGGCATCAACGTGCGCTTCAACGGCGACGGCAGCCTGCCGCGCTAACCCCAGTACATCGAACAGCATTCAAATTCGGAGAACAGCATGTCCACCACATTCACGAACCGCCGCGCCGCCCGGCCGATCGCTGCAATCGCCACCGCCGGCCTCATCGCCATGATCGCCGCGCCGAGCCACGCAGCTCCGGTCGAGTACGTCAAGATCTGCTCCTTGTATGGCGCCGGCTTCTTTTACATTCCGGGCACCGACACCTGCACCAACGCCAACCAGATCGCGACGAACCAGTTCGATCTCGCGCGTGCGCAGACCCGCGCTTCGACCGGAACGGCGATGGCTGCCTCGCTCGTCGCGCCGTGGCTTCCGACCGGCACCAACTACGCAGTCTCGACCCATTGGGCGACTTACGATGGCCAGCACGCCGCGGGCTTTTCGGGCCTGATGCGGGTGTCAGGCAATTTCGTGTTCTCGGGCGGGTTCTCGCTCGGGCTGGACAAGGGAAGCCTGACGTCCCTGAGCAACCGGACGCAGACGGAATTCGGCACGGCGATCCCGGCGCAATCGTGGAGCGACGTCCGCGGTCTCGGCCGCGCGGGCTTCATGTACGCCTGGTGAAGCAGCCGAAACCTCATCCGATAATTCATTTCAATATTTTGAAAGATCATCCCATGACAATCTCCATCCTTCGATCGGCGCGCCGCCTCCTCGCCTGTGCTGCTGCCGTCACGCCGCTTCTTACGGCCGGTTCGCTCATTGCCACGCCCGCGGACGCGGCCGACATGACCGTCAAGGCTCCGGTCGTCGCTCCGGTGCCGCTCTGGAACGGCTTCTATATTGGCGCTCACGGCGGCTACGGCGTCGGAAGCAGCCGTCTCGTCGACCCGAGCTTCGCTTTCGCCCAGGACCGGTTCACGATGGATACCAAGGGCGCGATTGCAGGCGCGCAGGTCGGCGCCAATTGGCAGTTCGACAACATCGTGGTCGGTGCCGAGCTGGATCTCTCCTGGGCGTCGATCAAGGGAAATCGGCCGGTCGATCCCGCGAGCCCCATACTGTCCGGCCTTGCGGTGTCGTACCAGGCACTGGCGACCGGCACCGGTCGTATCGGCTACGCGTTTGATGGCGCGCTGGTCTACGCCAAGGGCGGTGTTGCATGGGCGAACGTTGCCTACCAGGCCTTCATCGGTACGCCTGTTCCGCTTGACATCAACCACCAGCGGACCGGTTTGAACGGCGGCGTGGGACTTGAATACGCGCTGACCAACAATCTCTCCGCGCGCCTCGAGTACGACTATCTGTATTTCGGTCCGGCCGCGATCGCGCTCACCACCAGGATCAGTCCGCAGAACGTCGACCACGAGCTGCACCTCGTGAAGCTCGGCGTGAATTACCGCTTCAACGGCGATGCCATCGTTGCTCGTTACTGAGCAGCGCCACCGTCATTGATGGGAGACAAATATGTGGAAGCAAATCAGCGCGGCACGATGCGTCCTCGGACGTCACCTGTACGCCATTCTTGCGGCCGCTGCTCTGGCGCTGGCGATTCCGACGCCGGGCCATGCTGCGGTCGAGTACGAAAAGGTCTGCTCCCTCTATGGTGCCGGCTTTTTCTACATTCCCGGAACCGACACCTGCGTGAACGCGCAGCAGACCGTGCAGAGCCAGTTCGATATCGCCCGCCAGCTCACCCGTGCAGCAACAGGAACGGCCATGGCCGCTTCGCTCGTCAATCCGTTCCTGCCTGACGGGACCAACTACGCGATCTCGACCCACTGGGCCGTGTTCGACGGGCAGCATGCTGCCGGGGCCGTTGGAATGATCAGGATCCAGGGAAACCTGTCACTGACCATGGGCATCGCGTTCGGTCTCGATCGCGGCAGCCTGACGTCCACGTCCAGCCGGACCGTGACTGAGTTCGGCGTGGCGCTCCCGGCGCAGTCGTGGAGCGACATCAGGGCACTTGGACGGGTCGGCCTCCAGTATTCCTGGTAGCTAATCCTGAACACGAAGGCGCCGCCCGGACGATCTTGACGATGTTCGAGCGGCGCAATCCTGCGAGTATGAGGAAGCCCACCTAGCCGATTTCGAGATGGTCCGGACCGGGCAGCTTCGGAAACGGCGGGGTCGGCAGCGCCTGATACCAGAACGCGACCGAGGCGATGTCGTCCTGCAGAGGAAGATACTTCGCTTCTTTGACGCCCGGCAGCCAGCCCAGCGCCTGGATGGTCACGCGCAGGTCGGAGCGGAAGCGGACGGGATCGGGGATGTGCCAGCGGTACATGCCAAAACGCTGCTGCGACTTGTAGACGCCGTCGGGGCGGATCACCTGGGGAAGGCCGGCATAGGGCGTGGTGAATTCCTGATAGCGTGATTGTTGCGTCGGGCCCTGGCCGGAATGGGCGACATAGGGATCGAAATTATAGGCGCCGCAGAAATAGTCCTCGGTGCCGGTGCCGCAGATGGTCGGGAATTCGCCGTCGCCGTCGATGAAGAACTTGATCTCGCCTTCGCCCCACCAGCCGTTGTTATTCACGCCCCAGGCCATGTAAGTGCCGACATAGTGGCCCGCGCCGCTGATGCCGTCGAGAATGGTATGGACATCCTTGAATGGCAGCGGATTGGTGCGCCGGAATTGCGCATGGAAATAGGCGCAGTCCTCGGGCACCTCAGTGAGCGTGTAGTTGATCTGGTAGTAGACGGTGAGCTGCTCCTCGCTGCGGTTCTCCAGCGTGAAGCGCGCGCGCTTGCGGAACGGCATCTCCCAGTAGCAGTTGAAGGCGCGGCCGGGATTGACGCAGACCGCGAGCGAGGACACCTGCGCGAACTCTTCCCAGCCGCAGGCGAAGAAATCGCCGGCCGGGCATTCCACGCTCGGCAGCGTCTGGTCGTCCCAGTAGACACGCAGGATCGAATGGCGCAGCCGCCCGCGGGCCAGCGTCATCCAGATCTGCTGGATCGCCCCCTGGCCTTCGATGTCGGCAAGCGTGAAGGTTGCGCCGGGCTCGATGACGACATAGGGCGAAACCTTCCAGCCCTGACCGAGGTCGCGGGCCTGGCGTGCGGCGGCGCCGTCGACGGACATGCCCCCCTTGCCCTTTTCGCCGGTGAAATTCTCAGGGCTGATCGAGCGCGTCTGCGCATTCGACAGGCGCGACAGATTGCCGAGATGCAGGCCCAATCCGGAAAACGCCATGGTGTCCTCGACAAGGGGGTAGCGACGTCCCGGTATATCGCCGCCAAATCTACCAAAAGATGAAGGCAGCGCACGGAATTGTCCGCACGCGACCGAGTGTCGTCATGCGACGCGATATTCCCTAAACTTCTCGCGCAGCGCGGACTTGAGCACCTTGCCGGTGCCGGTCATCGGAAACTCGTCGAGAAATTCGACCGCGTCCGGCATCCACCAACTCGCGATCTTCGGGCGCATGTGGTCGAGCAGCGCCTTGCCGTCGACGGTTGCGCCCTTCTTGCGGACGACGAGGAGCAGGGGGCGTTCCTGCCATTTCTCATGGTTGATCGCGACCACCGCGGCCTGAAGCACATCGGGATGTGACAGGGCGACATCCTCGAGCTGGATCGAGGAGATCCATTCGCCGCCGGACTTGATCACATCCTTGGAGCGGTCGGTCAGCGTGACGTGGCCCTGGCTGTCGATCACGGCCATGTCGCCGGTGATCAGCCAGCCGTCGCGGTCGAGACCCTCGTCGAGCTTCATGTAGCCGGAGGCGACCCAAGGACCCCTGGCACGCAGATGACCGACGGTCTTGCCGTCGCGCGGCAGCTCAACGCCGCCATCATCGACGATACGCAAGGCCGTGCCGAAGCAGGCGCGGCCGGACACCTGGCGGCGGTCGAACTTCTCCTTGTCGCTGAGATGCTCCGAACCGGGCCGCAGGCCCGGCATCGAGCAGCCCAAGGCCTCGGTCATGCCCCAGGCCTGGATGTAGTCGATGTCGTACTCGCGCTTGAGCTTCTCGACCATCGCGCGCGGCGGCGCCGAGCCGGACGACAGCGTCGCGCGCAGTGTCGAGAATCTGTTGCCGGTGCGGCCGAGCCAGTCGAGCAGGATCAGCCAGAAGCTCGGCACGCCGGCCGAGAGCGTCACCTTTTCGCCTTCGAGCAGCTCATAGAGCTTGTCGGGCTCGTAATTGCGGCCGGGCAGCACCAGCTTGGAGCCGGTATAGGGTGCGGTGAACGGCATATTCCAGCCGTTGCCGTGGAACAGCGGCGCCATCGGCATCATCACCTCGCGCACGCCTTCCAGATGCCCGGGCAGGAAGTCGAAATTGCAGGAGACCATGGTCTGCAGGATCGCCGCGCGGTGCGAATAGATCACGCCTTTCGGGTTGCCCGTTGTGCCCGAGGTGTAGCAGATGGTGGAGGCGGACTTTTCGTCGAACTCCGGCCAGGCGAAGCCCGTGTCGTTCTCCTGATCGAGAAGCTCCTCGTAGCAATGAACATTTGCCAGCTTCGTCTCCGGCATCCGCTCGCGCGAGGACATCAGGACATAGGCTTCGATCGTCTTCAGCTGCGGCGCGATCGCCTCGACGATCGGCAGCGTGGCGCGGTCGATGAACAGCAGCCGGTCTTCGGCGTGGTTGATGATGTAGACGAGCTGCTCCGGAAACAGCCGCGGATTGACGGTGTGCAGCACGTAGCCCATGCCCGGTGCGGCATAGAACATCTCGAAATGACGGTGGGTATTCCAGGCCAGCGTGCCGACGCGGTCGCCTTGCTTCATGCCGAGCCGCTTGAGTGTCAGCGCCATGCGCTTGATGCGCGGATGAGCGTCCGCATAAGTGTAGCGATGAATGTCGCCCTCGATCTCGCGCGCGGCGATTTCCGCTTCGCCGTGATAGTCGGCCGCATACTGGATCAGGCCGCTGATCAGGAGCGGCATGTCCATCATCAATCCCTGCATCGTTTCCTCCGGTTCGCCACTTCGTTGCGTGGCGTAGGCTTGTGATTTGCGCTTGAGGTTAGCGGAACGTCACGCGGCGTTCACGCAAAAAGCGAGGGATGTGATTGCACGCGCCACTTTTTCAGGGCTAACGTCAGGTGAGCTGCCGGCGAAGCAGCGTTCGCCGTGGAGGAAATGGATGTCAGCGGAAAGACACAAGACCGGCACGGAAGGCGAATCTACGGTCGATGTTTCCGCACTCCGCGCGCGCTATCGTGACGAGCGCGATCGCCGCCTGCGCGCCGAGGGCAAGGCGCAATATGTCGAGGTCACCGGCGATTTCGGCCGCTACCTCGACGATCCCTGGGCCGATCCGGGATTTGCGCGCGGAGCTGTCAGCGAACAGACCGAGGTGCTCATCGTCGGCGGCGGCTTCGGCGGCCTGTTGTGCGGCGCGCGTCTGCGCGAGGCCGGCATCGACGATTTTCGTATCGTGGAAAAGGCCGCCGATTTCGGCGGCACCTGGTACTGGAATCGCTACCCTGGTGCGGCCTGCGATACCGAGAGCTACATCTATCTGCCGCTGCTGGAAGAGACCGGCTACATGCCGGTGCGCAAATATGCGCGGGCGCCGGAGATATACGAACACTCCGGCCGCATCGGCCGTCACTTCGGCCTCTACGAGCGCGCGCTGTTTCAGACGATCATCTCGCGGATGGAATGGCAGGAGCAGGAGGCACGCTGGCTGGTCGAGACCGATCGCGGCGATCGCATTCGCGCGCGCTTCGTCATCCTTGCCGGTGGCCCGCTCAGCCGCCCGAAGCTGCCGGGCATTCCCGGCATCGAGACGTTCACGGGACACAGCTTCCACACCAGCCGCTGGGATTATGGCTACACCGGCGGCACGGCCGAAGGTGGACTCACCGGCCTTGCCGACAAGCGCGTCGGCATTATCGGCACCGGCGCCACCGCCGTGCAATGCGTCCCGCATCTCGGCCGCTCGGCGAAGGAGCTCTACGTCTTCCAGCGCACGCCCTCGGCGATCGGCGTTCGCGATGACCGGCCGACCGATCAAAGCTGGGCGCACAGCCTCAAGCCCGGCTGGCAGCGCGAGCGCATGGACAATTTTACGGCCGTGATCTCCGGCGAGCCGTTCGAGCAGGATCTGGTGCAGGATGGCTGGACCGGCTTGCTTGGCGAGATCCTGCTGGCGCCGCGCCGCCAGCCGCAGCCGGTGACCTCGATGGAGGAGGCGCTCAGGGTCATCGAGCAGGCCGACTACCGCAAGATGGAGGAAATCCGTGCCCGCGTCGACGCGGTGGTGAAGGACGAGGCGGCCGCGGCGGCGCTCAAACCCTGGTACAAGGCATTCTGCAAGCGGCCATGCTTCCATGACGAATATCTCGACACGTTCAATCGGCCCAACGTGCATCTCGTCGACACCAGGGGGCGAGGCGTCGAGCGCATCACCGGGAACGCCGTCGTGGCTGACGGCAAGGCTTATGAAATCGACTGCCTGATCTATGCCAGCGGCTTCGAGGTTGGCACCGACTATGCGCGCCGTATGGGATTCGAGGTCTACGGCCGAGACGGCATCGGCCTGTCCGAGCGCTGGCGCGACGGCGTCAAGACGCTGCATGGTTTCTACAGCCGCGGCTTCCCGAACTGCTTCCTGATCGTCACCGTGCAGGCCGGCCAGAGCGCCAATTTTCCGCACATCATCGACGAGCAGTCGCGGCACATCGCCTATGTGATCGAGCAGGCGCGCAAGCGCAAGGCCCGGACGCTGGAGCCGACGCTTCAAGCCGAGAATGCCTGGGTCGACGAAGTGGTCAAGGCCGCGCTTGGCCGGCAGACCTATCTCGCCGAATGCACGCCCGGGTACTACAACAACGAGGGCGTGCTCGATCCGATTGCGGCGAGAAACAGCCAATACTGGCGCGGGCCGGTGGCGTTCCTGCGGATGCTCGACAAGTGGCGCAAGGAAGGCAGTCTGGATGGATTGGAATTGTCATATGATCCTGCCATGGAGTCGGCGCCTTCTCCCGGGTAAGCTCGGGGCCAGGATTGCCGTGAAGCCGGAGGAATGCATGATCAGGGGCAGGGGTGTTGCGGGGGCGGTTTTTGGCGCAATGGCGCTGCTCGGTTGCCTGGCGACCGCCACGCAGGCCGCGCAATGCGGCAGTTCGCCGGCGGGTTTCGAGGCCTGGAAGCGTGAGTTCAGTGCGGAGGCGCAGGGCAAAGGCATCGGCCAGACCGCGCTCTCGGCGCTGATGCAGACCAATTACGCCAGCGCCACCATCGCGGCCGACCGCGGGCAGCGCAGCTTCTCGCTGACGCTCGACCAGTTCCTCGCCAAGCGCGGCGCCACCACCATCGTTGCCAAGGGACGGCAGCTCAAGCAGTCGCAGGCCGCCTTGTTCGACTCGATCCAGCAGCGCTACGGCGTCCCACCCGGGCCGCTGATCGCGATCTGGGGCATGGAGACCGGTTTCGGCAGCCAGCGCGGCAACCAGAACATGCTCTCGTCGATCGCGACGCTGGCCTATGACTGCCGCCGTCCCGAATTCTTCACCGACCAGCTCTATGCGGCCCTGAAGCTGATCGATCGCGGCACGCTGTCGGGAGCAACCCGCGGCTCCATGCATGGCGAAGTCGGCCAGACCCAGTTCATGCCCAAGAGCATCCTGGCCTATGGCACCGGCAACCTCGAGGTTGCCGCCAACGCGCTGAACTCTACCGCGAATTTCCTCAAGGCCCATGGCTGGCGCGCGGGAGCCGGTTACCAGCCGGGCGAGCCGAACTTTGCGGCCATCGAGGCCTGGAATGCCGCTGGCGTGTACCAAAAGGCGATTGCGCTGATGGGACGGCAGATCGACGAGGGCGGCGCCGCCGCATCGCGGTGAGGTGATTCGCCAAGCTCAACGCGCCGGCGTAGGAGAAAGTTGTTGCGTTGAGGAACTGACGGCACGAGGTTTGCTTTGATCAGGTTTAGGGCTGGGCATGAGGAGACTCAAGATGGCAACCCAGATCGTGATGGACCAAACTGGCGACACGCGTCACGAGTTTGATCCTGACAATGCCGAAGCGCTGGCGCGAGCCGAGCAGCGCTTTCGTGAGCTGACCGGAGCCGGCTTTACCGCCGCTTTCCGAACCGGGCCCGGTGAAGTCACCCGTATCAGATCGTTCGACCCGACCGCGCACGAAACGCTGTTTTATCCCCGCCTGGTCGGCGGCTGATCTGAGCTGCCCATGTTCGCGGCAGTTTGGCTCCGCGCGCCGGCGCGTGCGCGTCTGCATGCGCTGCGCGAACTCTACCGGCGCTTCCTCGGCGAAAACACGCCGGATGCCCGCGGCCGGCGGCTGCTGGCCGAATGGCTGTCGCCTGTGCAGCGCGCGCAATTCGAGCAGCACCGCTATTTCGACGTCATCGGTAGCGTTACCGGCAAGACCTATCGCATCCACTACGGCACGGCCGCCAATGTCCATGAGATCGACGGCGAGGGGCGTGCGACGATGGGATGGTGCTTCGTCCCGTCAGGCTTCCTCGTGCCGGGCGACGTGATGCTGGCGCAGAAGATTGCCCTCGAGACGGACGAGAAGGGTGCACTTGCGCTCGCCAACCGGTTTCCGCCGGCGACGCATTCGGAGCACTTCTACCGGCGGCCGTTCTAGCGCCGTGAGGCGGTTCACCTCTCCCTTCGGGAGAGGTGAACCAGAGTCTGCGACCACGTCAATCAGTAGTGCGTGGTGCGATAGGCATCCAGTGCATGGGCCGCGAAAATGCCGATGCTGCAAAGGGCGAGCAGGGCGGAGATCAGCTCGATCATAGCTCATCCTCCCGCACCGGCTGGGTGACAAGGTTTTGGCAGCAGGAATAGTCCCGGAGAAGGTCGAGGAAGAATTGCATGGTGGCCGTCCCTGTATGATTTTGACAACGAGATAACCGGCCATCTGTTTCAGGCGTGTTTCGTCGTTTTGGAAACGGGTTTCGCGGGAACCCCGGGGCTGGTTTGTGCAACGCAGACCCGCTACATCGCGCTTTTTCACGGTCCCTCAGCCCCGCCTTTCCGGCGGGCCAAATCATATTGCGAGGCAAAATCATGGCGCAGGTCGAGTGGTTCGACGATCTGACCGTCGGAATGCGGTTCAAATCGCCCGAGGTCGAGGTCACCGAGGCCGACATCAAGCGCTTCGCGGCCGAGTTTGATCCGCAGCCGATGCATCTCGACCACGAGGCTGCCAAGGCGACCCTGTTCAAGGGCCTGGCTGCGTCGGGATGGCACACGGCCGCGATCGCCATGAACCTCGCGATCCAGGCCCGCCCGTTCGGCCCGCATCCGCTGATCGGCGCCGGCGTCGACGGCTTGCGCTGGACTGTTCCGGTGCGGCCCAATGACCGCCTCCATCTGGTCGGCGAGGTCATGAGCCTGACACCGTCGAAGTCGAAGCCGCAGGGCATCGCCTTGGTGAAATGGACGATGCTCAACCAGAACGGCGAGGAGGTTTACACCTTCACCCCGATCGCGATCGTGCCGCGGCGGGGGTAGGACCGGCGCGCTCGCCGCCGGCCAGCCTCCTCAAACCCTTGTCGAACCCTTGCGAGCCTCCGGCGGAGGTGGTCATCTCCACGTGGGGAACACGCTGGAGGCTGACATGAAACGATCTCTTCTCGCCACTGTGCTGCTCGCTGGCGCCCTGGCCGCCGGCGCGGCACTCGCGCAACAATCCAGGGTCGGCGACTGGACCATCGAGAAGCGGACGCAGGACACGCATTGCAACGCGAGCCGCGGTTACAAGGACAAGGACGACGAGAACCGCGACTACGTCATCGCGATCACTTATTCCGACAAGGCCATCGTGATCGTGATGATCTACGACGGCTGGGAGTGGGACAAGGTCGGCGAGATCCTGCGGGTCGATGTCGGCACCGATGACGCAGACATCATGAAGAAGGCGAAGTGGGAGGTCATGGACAAGACCACGGTGCGCGGCATCTTCGAATACGACCAGGCGATCATGGACCGGCTGTCGAAGGCCAAGCGCCTAACGCTCGATTTCGAGGACGATGACGACGACAGCATCGAGATGCAGATCCCGCGTGCCGGGGAGGCACTCGCCGCGCTGAAGTTCTGCGAAGAGAACCGCAAGTAGCTTGCCGGCGCCGGTTGCGCTGCCGGCGGGAATCGGCGGCAACAAGGCCTCGCGACGGCGCGCGAGCGCGTGACACGACGCACACAGTCCGCGCGCTGTTCGTATTTATCCTAGTCTTTGGCGAAAACGTCCAAGCCGCAGCCTGCGGTTGACGTTACGCAAGCACGATGTTCGATACTCCAGCATCTCGCTGCACCGCGTTTTCTTCGTCGAAAGCGACGGTCGAGCGGTCTGCCGCCTCCACCGATTTTCGATGTGCGAGCCCCCTTTGCCACCGGGGCGGCACGCCGATCGCTTCATTCCTGCGATGACGCTCCTCCATGCAAATCGATTCTCGTCTCTCGTCGGCGAGATCTACGACGCGGCGGCCGATCCTGCGCTACGCAACGGCGCGCTGGAACAGGTTTCACATTTCGTCGGCGGGTGCGCCGCGACCATCCTGTCCCGCGACGCGGCAAGGCTCTCGATCGAAATCCATCAGCATTTTGGATCCGAATCCCGCTTCCGTCAGCTCTATCGCGACAGATATGTCGAGCAGGATCCTCTGCTCGATCGTCATCTCGGCTTCTCGGCCGAGCAGGCCATCGGCGTGACCGACATCATGCCGCATGCGGATTTCGTGACGACCAGCTTCTATCGCGAATGGGTCGAGCCGCAGGGCGCGATCGATCTTGCGACCGTCGCGCTCGAAAAGTCGGGCACGCGGACTACAATCTTGCAGGTGCTGCGCCATCGATCGCGCGGAACCGTCGACGAGGCGATGCGCGAGCGCATGCGGTTGCTCGCGCCTCACATCCAGCGTTCCCGGATCATGGGCCGGCAGATCAGGGCGCGCTCGCATACCGTGGATGACCTTGCCGATGTCCTCGACGGCCTGAGCACGGCGATCTGTCTGGTCGACGCAGACGGTCGGGTCGTGCATGCCAACGCGGCGTGCCGGCAGTTGTTCGTCGATGCCAATCTGCTCGCACTGGTCGGGGAGCGGATCGTGGTCCGCAACACCCAGGCGGACAAAATATTCCGCAGCCTGTTCGAAATCGTTGCAGGCGGTGAAATTGGTTCGACCGGTCGCCGCCGGATCGAGCTCGTGACGTCGGCCGACGGTCAACACTATCTCCTCCACGCCCTTCCATTGAGGCGGGAGCGCAACCTGCCGCGAGACGTCGCGGCGATGGTGCTCCTCGTGCAGAAGGCAGCGATGATGCCGTCGCTCGTGCCCGACGCGATCGCCTCGGCGTTTCGGCTGACGCCGTCGGAGTTGCGCGTGCTGATGGCCATTGTCGAGATCGGCGGCGTTCCCGACATTGCAGCAAAGCTCGGTATCGCCGAAACGACGGTGAAGACGCATCTCGGTCGCCTGTTCGAAAAGACCGGTGCCGGCAGGCAGGCGGATCTCGTGAAGATCGCCGCCGGATTTACCGCACCGTTTGCCCGGCGGACGGGCAGCGGCTACGACGCTGTGTGATCCATTTCACGGCGCCAGCCGCGCTGCGATGCAATCTCAATCCATTGTGATGAGCAGGACCGTCGGGTCCTCCGAACGTAGGACGCTTGTCGTTTGAGACTTTCGTATATGGCGCCACCTGAAACGAGAAGGGCAGCGTGCGCCACGGAACAATACGCGCCGGCACCGGACGCGGTGCGGAGACGACAGCGTGTGGCCAGGCCTGCTCGTCGGTTGGAGAAATTGCAGTGAGCGGCAAGGACGAATTTTCCATTCTCAATGTTTCAACGAACGACATTCCCGAAGATGAACGTGTGCCGCTGCTGCGCGAATTCTATCGCCGCGGCGTGCTGAAGGCGGAGGTCGAGCCAACGGAAGACAAGCCGTTCGCCGCGAGCCTCACGTCCCATGGCCTGCCGGACGCCCAGCTGGTGATCGGCGGGCTGATCGGAGCGCGGGTCATCCGTACCAAGCAGCTCGTCGTCGACGGCAACGACAGCCTCGGCCTGATGGTCAATCGATCCGGCATGGTCGAGGTCTCCGCACGAGGACGAGGTCTGCGGCTTTGTCCCGGTGACGCGGTTCTGACGAGCGCGGAGGACATCACGATCTTCGAACGCCTCTCGCTGGGCAATTGTCTGTCGATCCGCGTGCCGCGGCGGGTGCTGGCACCCATGATCGTGGATATCGACGATGCGGTGATGCGCATCATTCCGGATCGTGTCCCTGGACTTCGGCTGCTCGTCGATTATGCGACGTCTCTGGTGCGAGAGCGCGCATTCGCGCTGCCGGCACTGCGCCAGCTCGGCGTTGCACATGTCCACGACCTGATGGCGCGGGTTCTCGGCGCGACGGACGATGTTCATGAACTGGCGGGACGCCGGGGCGTCCGGGCCGCGCGGCTGCGCAAGGTGAAATCCTTCATCATCAACAATTGCTGGCAGCAGGACCTGTCGGTGGCGACGGTGGCGCAGGAGTTCAGCGTGACCACGCGTTATCTGCAGCGCCTGTTCGAAGCCGACGGCAGGACGTTCTCGTCTTTCCTGACCGAGCAGCGTCTCAAGCGCGCTCATCGCATGCTGCGCGAACCGGATTTCGCCGAGCGGCCGGTGAGCTCGATCGCCTATGACGTCGGTTTCGGCGATCTCTCCTATTTCAACCGTTGCTTCCGCCGGGCCTACGGCGCGACCCCGAGCGGCGTCAGGAGCGGCGAGGCGCTGTGACCGTACAGCGGTCTGATGCGCGTCAGGTGATGACGCCGTGTTTCGAGCGACGTCGAAAGTTGGAGTGTGGAATGCGCCGTTTCTTCTTTGATCTCCTGGTCGACAATGTCGTGAAGGTCGATCCGGGCGGCATGGTATTCGAGCAAGCCAGGGCCACGTTCGTAATGGCCGACGAGATGGCGCGACACCTGTTCGTCTGGCGTGACGATCTTCGCGATCGCAACGCCTGGATCCGCGTCAGGGACGCCGCCGGACGAGAGGTGTATCGCGCCGCGGTCTGGTCGGAGGGTACCGACAAGGTCGGCTGGGACCAGGCCTGATCGGTCCGGCGGACGCCCGCCGGCCGGCTGATCGAGGGTTCTCCGCCGGAGTTGAACCTTTTGCTGCCGCGATAGACTCACAGAAGCCGCCGGGCATGGAGAACATTCGCGTCTCCAACTCACCATTGACTGTTCCGATGCCCCGCCCTCCAAAGCAGCCCGAGTTGATCGAGGATATTTATGACTCGGGTCTCCACCCGGAGTTGTGGAGCGAGGTCGTCGTCAAGCTCAATGCGTTCATTGGCAGCCAGGCCTGCGGGCTGATTTCGAAGGACCCGGTCAGCAAGTCCGGTGTGACGCATTACTACTGCGGGGTCGATCCACACTACATCCAGCTCTATGCCGAGACCTACGCCCGCCACGATCCGCTTGCGCGGCTTCCTCGCTATGGCGAGGTTCGCAACATCCCCGATCTCGTGAATTTCGACGAATATCGCCGCGGCCGCTTCTATCAGGAATGGCTGCGCCCCCAAGGCTGCGTCGATGTCGCCAACGTGGTTCTGGAACAGTCGAAATCGCCGAGTCCGATGCTGATGACCGTGATCCCCGGCAAGGACATGCTTGACGCCAGGCAGCGCGCGCGGATGCAGTCCCTGGTCCCACATGCGAGCCGGGCGTTGCTGATCAACAAGGCGATCGAGCGGAAGCAGGATCGAGCCATTGCGCTCGCCGACGTCGTGGATCGGCTGAATGCCGGCGTCATCCTGCTCGATGCGGCCTGCAACATCGTTCACAACAATCCGGCCGCGGAGATGTTGCTCGCCGCCGAGGATGTCCTGCGGTCGGTCGCAGGCCGGCTGGTGGCACGATCCGCCGCGGCGAGTGCGGCCCTGCGCGATATTTTCCGTGACGCAGGCGAGGTCGCCCTGGCGGCGGCTGCCGGGCGAAAGATTCAGCTGATCTCGCACGACGGCTCCTATTACGTCGCGCATGTGATCGCGCTGCCCTCGTTGTTGCGCGAAGGCGGGGCGGAGCCCCATTCGGCCGTCGGCGCCTTGTTCGTCTGGAAAGCGGAGCTGGACGGGCGCTCCTGTGCGGGCGTGATTGACCGCACGTTCGACCTTACCCCGGCGGAACTGCGAGTTCTGCAAGCGATCGTCGAAGTCGGCGGCGTGCCGGAGACGGCAATTGCACTCGGCATCGCGGAGTCGACGGTGAAGACGCATCTTTATCGCGTGTTCGCCAAGACCGGCGTTTCGCGTCAGGCGGACCTCGTCAAGCTCGCGGCCGGATTCTCCAATCCGCTCGTACACTGACGCGCGCGCGAGTCGCTGCAGCTCCCAATAAATTCAATCAGAAGTAGCATTAGAAAGTTATCACGCGTCGTTCGATCGAATGACGCGTTTTTCGGCATTCTCTCCTACGAGACGTCACGTTTTTTTCGACGTCTCGGATATTCGTGTGAAGCAACTCACAGCAACCGGAGCTGAATCCCGTCAATCTCTCGCGCAGGTTGAGAGGAGATTGCCATGCGAACAACGTCATCTTTTCTGGCCGGCAAGTTCCGCGACATCGTCGCCCGCGTCGGCGCCGCTCTCCGCGCCCAGCGCGAGATCGACGCGAAACGCGCATTGCAGCGCTATCGCCATCTGCTGGCGCAGCCGCACGACGCGCGGTGTTTGAATGAAATTATTCCCGTCTCCAGCGAAAAGGATACTTCTGGAAATGCCAACGGAGTTGATCCGCGCGAGCGTGCGCCCGGTCGCCCCGCGTTCGAACGCGCGTAATTTCAACATCGTCGCGGTCGCGTTGACCGCGGCCCTCGTCACGCTTCAGCTCGCCGGGTTGGCGATGCTGGAGCGTTCGCATGCACAGCCGGTCTCTCGGCCCGTCCTGGATTCGCAGGACGCGGACTTCTGCACCGGGAGTGCTGAAATTCCCGCGACGCAGACGCCTTACGATTGACCGGAGGAATGCAGCGTGCCTGACATCACGACCAGCATCCTGTTGAGCGTCGCCGTGTTTGCCGGCGCCTTCGTTTCGGGGCTCTCGGGCTTCGCGTTCTCGGCGGTGGCGGGCGCGATCCTGCTTCGCGTGTTTCAGCCGCTGGAGGCGGTGCCGCTGATGATGGCGTGCAGCATCGGCGTGCAGGCCACTAATCTGTGGGCGCTCCGGCGCAGCATTCGCTGGGAGGGCAGCCTGCTGCTGATCGTCGGCGGGCTGATCGGCGTGCCCATCGCGGTGTCGCTGCTGCAGTCCACGGACACGCATCTGCTCCGGCGCGGGTTCGGCATCATCGTGGCGTTGTACGCCGGCTACATGCTGCTGCGGCCGACGCTGGTGACGGCCGGCGAGGCGGTCGGCCGCCACTGGGTTGCGCTGATCGGCTTCGGAGGAGGGCTGGTCGGCGGCCTCACCGCGATGCCCGGCGCGATTCCCACGATCTGGTGCGACATGCGCGGCATGCCCAAGAGCGAGCAGCGCGGCCTGGTGCAGCCATTCATCGCCGCGATGCAGCTCTTTGCCATCGCGTTGCTGGTCGGGCATCAGGACCTGTCGCCGAGAGTCCTGGTCGACCTCGCGATCAGCCTGCCGGCGCTGTTCGCGGGCTCCGTGCTCGGCGTCCTCGCGTTTCACCGCGTCAATGAGACGGTCTTTCGCAAGACCGTACTCGTTCTGTTGCTGATATCGGGTATTTCCCTGATCTAGTGTCCGGAGTGACTGATTGAGCCCTGGACCGGCGCAGCGCTGGTGTCGTTGCCGTGATGGGTCAGCGGCTTCATGCCGGTGACGGTCCGCAGCAGCACATAGAACACCGGCGTCAGGAACAGGCCGAACACGGTGACGCCGATCATGCCGGAGAACACGGCAACGCCCATCGCCCGCCGCATCTCGGAGCCGGCGCCGGTCGAGAGCACCAGCGGCAGCACGCCCATGATGAACGCCATCGACGTCATCAGGATCGGGCGGAGCCGCAGCCGGCTCGCCTCGATCGCAGCGCGGATCGGGGTGCGTCCGGCAAATTCGAGCTCGCGGGCGAATTCGACGATGAGGATCGCGTTCTTGGCCGAAAGTCCCACCAGGACGATGAGTCCGATCTGGGTAAAGACGTTGTTGTCGCCCTTGGAGATCCAGACGCCGAACATGGCAGCGAGTAGGCCCATCGGCACGATCATGATGATCGAGAGCGGCAGGGTCAGGCTCTCATAGAGCGCGGCCAGCACCAGGAACACCAGCAGGATCGCCAGCGGGAATACCCAGATGCCCGAATTGCCGGCGATGAACTCCTGATAAGTGAGGTCGGTCCATTCGAAGGCAAAGCCGGGCGGCAGCGTTTCCGCGGCGATCCGCGTTGCCGCTTCCTGCGCCTGGCCGGAGGAGAAGCCGGGCGCAGCCGCGGCGTTGATGTCGGACGACAGGAAGCCGTTGTAGCGGATCGCGCGCTCCGGACCCGCGCTCTGGCGGATGCTCAAGAGCGCCGAGAGCGGCACCATGTCGCCGGAAGACGAGCGCACCTTCAATTGCCTGATGTCGTCGGCGCGGGCGCGGAACGGCGCGTCGGCCTGCACCCGGACCGAATAGGTGCGGCCAAACTTGTTGAAGTCGTTGACGTAGTAGGAGCC
Organism: Bradyrhizobium cosmicum; assembly: GCF_032290525.1. Lineage (GTDB taxonomy): Bacteria > Pseudomonadota > Alphaproteobacteria > Rhizobiales > Xanthobacteraceae > Bradyrhizobium > Bradyrhizobium cosmicum_A. The sequence continues at coordinate 526,355 of NZ_JASXTA010000001.1, forward strand.
GAGGTAAATCTGGAGCGTATTAAACACCTCCGTCACGGGCACGCCGAGCTGGAGCGCCTTGGTGCGGTCGATGTCGGCGAACAGCTGGGGCACGTTGACCTGGAAGCTCGAGAACACACCGGCGATCTCCGGCGCCTTCTGCATTGCCGCCATGAACGCCTTGGTCGCCTCGTTCAGCGCCTCATAGCCGAGACCGGCGCGGTCCTCGATCTGGAGCTTGAAGCCGCCGATGGTGCCGAGGCCGTTGACCGGCGGCGGCGGGAACATGGCGATGAAGGCTTCCTGGATGCCGGCATATTTCTTGTTGAGATCGGCCGCGATCGCATTGCCGCTCAGTGCCGGACCCTTGCGTTCGTCGAACGGTTTCAGCGTCGAGAACACGATGCCCGCGTTGGAGGAGTTGGTGAAGCCGGAGATCGACAGGCCCGGGAATGCAACCGAGCTCTCGACACCGGGCTGTGTCAGCGCGACATCGCTCATCTTGCGGATCACCTCTTCAGTGCGATCCAGCGCTGCGCCATCGGGCAGGCGGGCAAAGCCGACCAGATATTGCTTGTCCTGACCCGGCACGAATCCGCTCGGCACCTGCTGGAACAGCAGAGCGGTGAGGCCGACCAGCAGCACATAGAGTCCCATCACCGCGGCCTTGCCCGAGATCACCTTGGTGACGGTGCCGCTGTAGTTCTCCGAAGAACGCGTGAAGGCCTTGTTGAAGCCGCGGAAGAACCAGCCGAGGCCCTTTTCCATGATGATCGTCAGCCGGTCCTTCGGCTCGTCGTGGCCCTTGAGCAGCAATGCCGAAAGGGCGGGCGACAGCGTCAGCGAGTTGACGGCCGAGATCACGGTCGAGATCGCGATCGTCAGCGCGAACTGCTTGTAGAACTGTCCCGTGAGGCCGGAGATGAAGGCGAGCGGCACGAATACCGCGACCAGCACCATCGCGATCGCGATGATCGGTCCCGACACTTCGCGCATCGCCTGATAGGTGGCATCGCGCGGCGACAGCCCGCCCTCGATGTTGCGCTCGACGTTCTCGACCACGACGATGGCGTCGTCGACCACGATGCCGATCGCGAGCACGAGGCCGAACAGGCTGAGCGCATTGATGGAGAAGCCGAACACGTGCATCACCGCGAAGGTGCCGACGATCGACACCGGCACCGCGAGCAGCGGAATGATCGAGGCGCGCCAGGTCTGGAGGAACAGGATCACCACCAGCACCACCAGCGCGATCGCCTCCAGCAGCGTGTGGATCACGGCCTCGATCGAGGAACGCACGAACTGGGTGGGATCGTAGACGATCTGGTAGGACACACCCTCCGGCATGTTCTTCTTGATCTCGGCCATGGTGACGCGAACGTGGTCGGAAATCTCGAGCGCGTTGGACCCCGGCGCCTGGAAGATCGGGATCGCCACCGCCTGCTTGTTGTCGAGCAGCGAGCGCAGCCCGTATTCGGACGCGCCGAGCTCGATGCGCGCGACTTCGCGCAAGCGCACCACTTCGCCGCGCGTGCCGGTCTTGACCACGATGTCGGCGAACTGGTCTTCGTTGGCAAGCCTCCCCTCCGCATTGACGGAGAGCTGGAGGTCGATCCCCTTGACGTTCGGGGAGGAGCCGACGACGCCGGCGGCGGCCTCGACGTTTTGCGCCTGGATCGCCCTGACGATGTCGCTCGCGGTCAGCCCGTGCTCGGCGGCCTTCTGCGGGTCGACCCAGACCCGCATCGAATAGTCGCCGGCGCCGTAGAGCTGGACGTCGCCGACGCCGTCGATCCGCGCCAGCCGGTCCTTGACGTTGAGCACCGCGTAATTGCGCAAATACGTCATGTCGTAGCGGCCGTTCGGCGACAACAGATGCACGACCATGGTGAGGTCGGGCGACGATTTCTTGGTGATGATGCCGAGCTGGCGCACCACGGCCGGCAGGCGCGGTTCGGCCTGCTGCACGCGGTTTTGCACCAGCTGCGTCGCCTTGTCGGGATCGGTGCCGAGGCGGAACGTCACCGTCAGCGTCATCGCGCCGTCGGTGGTCGCCTGGCTCGACATGTAGAGCATGTTCTCGACACCGTTGATCTGCTCCTCGATCGGGGTCGCCACCGTCTCAGCGATCACCTTGGGATTGGCGCCGGGATAGGTCGCTCGCACCACGACGGAGGGCGGCACCACGTCCGGGTATTCCGAGATCGGCATCGCGAACAGCGAGATCAGCCCGGCGAGAAAGATCAGGACCGACAGCACGCCGGCGAAGATCGGACGGTCAATGAAGAACTTTGAGAGATTCATGGCTTTGCCCCTGGGCAATATCTTGCAGCTCTCCAGACACCTCCGCCGTCATTCCGGGGCGCGCAAAGCGCGAACCCGGAATCCGGAGGTGACGTGCTCGGAGTTTCGTAACTTCGTTGCTCCGGGCTCGCGCCGCGCACGCCCCGGAAATGACGTAACTAGCGTTGCACCACGTCCTGGTTGCTGTGGTTGGAAGCCTGCTGCGGACCACGCGCACCCATCGCCGCGACCTCGGTCTTGAGGAGGGCGCCCGGACGCACGCGCTGCAGGCCGTTGACCACGATGCGGTCGCCGGACTTCAGGCCTGCGGTGACGATGCGAAGACCGTCAACGGCGCCGCCGAGCGTGATCGGTCGATAGACCGCGCGGCTGTCGTCGCCGACCGCCATCACGAATTTCTTGTCCTGGTCGGTTCCGATCGCGCGCTCGTCGATCATCACCAGCGCCTGCTGCTTCGGCTGGCCCATGCGCACGCGGGCGAACTGGCCGGGGATGAGATGCCCGTCCTCATTCCGGAATACCGCGCGAACACGGATGGTGCCGCTCTGGCCGTTGACCTGGTTGTCGATGAGCTGGATGTGGCCCTTGGCCGAGAGGCCGCCTGAGGTCGTCATCTCCACCGGGATCTGGTCGAGCTTGCCGCGTCGGCCGGAGGCGTCCGCGATCGAGTTCAGCGCGCGCAGCACGACCTCTTCATCCGCATCGAACGAGGCGTAGATCGGATTGACCGAGACCAGCGAGGTTAGCACCGGGGAGGCGGTGCCGGCGGCGACGAGATTGCCGACGGTGATCTCGATCTTGCCGACGCGGCCGTCCACCGGCGCACGCACTTCGGTGTAGTCGAGATTGAGCTTTGCGGTCTGGAGCGTTGCCTCGGCGGCCTTCACGTTGGCGATGGCTTCGCGGTGGGCATTCTCGCGCTGGTCGTAGTCGCGCCGCGTGACGACGGCGTTGCCGACCAGCTGTGCGCCGCGCTCGAGCTCGCTCTGCGTGAACACCACGCGTGCCTTGGCGGCCTCGAGCTGGGCAGCGGCCTTGTCGACCTCGGCGGCGTAGGGCGCCGGATCGATCTTGAACAGGATGTCGCCGGCCTTCACCAGCGCGCCTTCGGTGAAATTGGTCGACAGGATCGCACCGGCCACGCGCGGGCGAAGCTCGACGCGCTGGATGGCTTCGAGCCGGCCGGAGAAATCGTCCCACAGCACGGTCTGTTTCGGCTCGATCATCGCGACGGTGACGGAGACGGCTTGTTCGGCCGCGGCGGCTGTTGCCGTCGCCTGGGCTGCACGGAAGTAGTGGCCGGTTGCGATCGAGCCGGCCACGGCGAGGGTGCCCACGACGGCGACGCCGCCGAGCAGGCGACGGAAACGGCCGGCAGGGCCGGAATTCCGGGAGAGGTGATTTTGGGACGGGGGCATTTGCGCGCTCCAGATATGTAGTGTTCACTACAGATGTGGAGCTGGATATCGCAGCGCAAGATACTTATGTACCGTTCACTAAGAAAATTGTAGCCGCTTACCGCAAGAATTGGAAGGCGGAAGAGAAAAGAAAGCTGGAACAGTTAGATAGGGTCAGGCGTGAAACTGGGGCGAGACGCCGATTCCGAGGAGACAGGCACATGGGCATGGGACGCCCCCGCGAATTCGACCCCGAAACGGCGTTGGATCAGGCGATGGAAGTGTTTTGGCGCCATGGCTATGAGGGCGCCACCATCGCGCAGCTCACCGAGGCCATGGGCATCAATCCCCCCAGCCTCTATGCCTGCTTCGGCAACAAGGAAGGCCTGCTGAAGGCCGCGCTCGACCGCTACACCAAATTGCGGGGCGCCTGGATGGACGAGGTCGTCGCGGCGCCGACCGCGCGCGCCGTGGCCGAACGGATGCTGATGGGCATTGCCGACAAGCAGACCGATCCCGCCAATCCGCCCGGCTGCCTGCTGGTGCAGGGCGGCATCGCCTGCGGCACCGGCTCGGAAAACGTCCCCTTCGAACTCGCCGCCCGCCGCGGCGAGAACGAAGACCAGCTCCGCGATCGTTTCATACGCGCCAAGGCGGAGGGCGATCTCAAGCCGAGCGCTGATCCCGCGGCGCTTGCGCGCTACGTCTCGGCCGTCGCGGTCGGCATGGGCGTGATGGCGTCCTCAGGCTCGGATCGCGAGGCGCTGCGGCAGGTCGCGAGTGTCGCGGTGCAGGCGGTCGAGGCGCAGTCGTCCGACGGAATGTGATGCGCAGCCGGCGCCTCGCTCTCAATCATCTCTTGGAATTGCAGACAGCGACGGCGGCGGGACGAAGCCGCCGAACTCGCGTTCGATCAGTCCGGCCAGCGCAATCGTCGTGCGATCCTCGAGATAGGGGCCGATGATCTGCACGCCGATCGGCAGGCTTGAGGGCGTACGCTCGATCGGAACGGCGGTCGCGGGCAGGCCGCAGGTCGACGCCGGGTCGGCCCAGATGAAGCAGGCATCGGAATAGTTGTGGAGCTTTCCATCGATGTCCAGCTGCCGCGCGTCGAACGGCTCGGACTGGTCGTGCGGAAAGGCCGGCACGGCGGCGGCGGGATAGATCACCGCATCGAACTCGCGGAACAATTGCTGCCATCGTTGCTGCAATTGCAGGCGGGCCGCGTCGGCCGCCAGCCAGTCACGATGGATCATGGCCCAGCCGCGCGCGCGTTCGGCTTGCAGGCTGCGGTCGTCGGGCGAGAGTGCCTCCGCGATTTCTTGCGCCTCGGCGAGGGCGGCCGGCGTCAGGCGTGGACTTCGCGCCGCGTTCAACAGCTTCATGTAGAGCCGCGCGGATTCGGCGAGATCGGGCAGCGACGTGCTTGCGCGCGCGAGCCGTGCGCCCGAACGTTCGAGCCGTTCCGCCATTCGCCCGATGGCTGAACGCACGGCATCACCCGTCGGCATCAACGGATGCGTATCGATCACGAGGATCCTGAAATCCCCGAGCTGGCTGTGTCGCGGGGCCGGCAGCGCAAGGCGATAGCCGATCCCGTCGCGGGTCTCGTCGGGGCCGGCGATCACGTCGAGCGCCAATGCGAGGTCCGAGGCCGTGCGCGCCATCGGCCCAATCACGGCCAGATCGCCCTGGCCGGGGACGGGCGGTGCCGGCGGCAGGCTGTATCCGCGCAGCGGGACCAGGCCGAGGCTCGGCTTGTGTCCGAACACGCCGCAGAAATGCGCCGGCACCCTGATCGAGCCGCCGATATCCGAGCCGATCGAGAGCGGACCGAAGCCCGCAGCCAGCGCCGCGCCCGATCCGCCTGAGGAGCCGCCGGGTGACCGGCCGAGGTCCCATGGATTGTTCGTCGTCCCGTGGATCTCGTTGTAGCTCTGGAAATCCCGCAAGGCGATCGGGATATTGGTCTTGCCGATGATGACGGCGCCCGCCGCCTTCAGCCGCGCGACGACCAGGGCATCTTCCGTCGGTTGGAAATCCCTGAACTGCGGAAAGCCCCATGTCGTCGGCAGGCCGGCGACGTTGAACGGTTCTTTCAAGGTGACGGGGATGCCGAGCAACGGCTGCCGTTCGCCGCGACCAAGTGCGGCATCAGCGGCGAGCGCGGCGTCTCTCGCGCGATCGAAATCGCGAACGATGATCGCGTTGATCGGTCCGTCCAGCGCTTCGATGCGCGCAATCGTATGCGCTAGTAATTCTGACGCAGATATCTTGCGGGCGTGCAAGGCGCTCAGAAGCGAGCCGATCGAGCCGTAGTCCAGGTCAGCGGCCTCTGCAATCATGACAAATCCCTTTGTATCTCATTGCCGGGTCGATGCTGTCCCGGGTGCGAATCGATCGGGCGGTCGAATATGCAATTTTGACAACGTAGTGAGGAGGCTGTGCAGTGGAAGCCAGATCTGTCCGCCTGTCGTGGCCGGACATGATCGTCGTCAGCGATGCCTTCCCACGGTTGGGCGCCAGATCACGGGCTACGCGCTGATTGTCGCGGTCTAATCAGCTTCGGTGGGCCTGTACGCGCTGCTGCTCGCATGGCATTGGGGGCGGTGAAGCTTGGATACCGACCTCCATGTTCGCCCTGACATTTCTCGGGACCTCGGCCAGCGTTCCCTCGGCGGAGCGCAACCATCCGGCCCTCCTCGTCGAGGCCGCAGGCGAGCGCATCCTAGTCGATTGCGGCGAGGGCACGCAGCGCCAGTTGCTGCGCAGCGGCGCCGGCTTCCGGCGGCTTGGCCGCATCCTGCTGACGCACGGTCATCTCGATCACGTGCTCGGCATCCCCGGCCTCTTCTCGACGCTCGGCTTGCGTCGGAGCGCCGACGTGATGACCGTTCATGCGGGGCCGGGCACGCTCGACATCGTCGCTCGAATGCTTGCAGGCCTGTGGGGTGGGGGCAGGGCGCCGATCGCGGTGGAGTTTGCGCCGATGACCGAAGGACAGGTCATCGACGCCGGCGACTTCACCATCGATTGCTTTCCGGTCCGGCACCGCGACACCGACAGCTTTGGCTTTTCTTTCCAGAGTCCCGCCCGCCGTCATCTATTGGCCGATCGCCTCTCGGCGCTCGGTGTCCCCGACGGTCCCGTGCGCGGAGAGCTGGCCGCAGGGCGACCGGTCGTGATCGCCGGCCAAACGATCGATCCGGAAGAGGTCCTGGGACCCCCCAGCGGCGGCAAGAAGCTCGTCGTGATCGGTGACACCGAAACCACCGATGGGCTCTCTCGACATATCGCGGGCGCCGATCTGCTGGTGATCGAGGCCACGTTCCTCGATCGCGATGCGTCGACCGCGCGGGACTACGGCCATCTCACGGCAACCGAAGCCGCTCTGTTTGCCGCCGCGAACAATGTCGGGCAGCTCGTGCTCACCCATCAGTCGGGCCGCTACGCGGACCACGAAGTCCTGATGGAGGCGGCAAGGATTTTTCCGAATACGCGGATCGCCGCCGACTTCGATCACATCGTGATCTAGTCGTTGCGACGGCTCTCAGCTCGACGATACCGACTCGATCGCGAGGTCCTGCTTGTGGCGGTCGAGGCCGGCGCCGATGTCCGCGAGATAGACCACGTCGCCGACGTCGAGATACCGAGCGAGGCCGCATTGCCCACATCAGGCACGACGGGCCGCGGGATCCTGGAAAGTGCATGTGACCCCGATCGGGGCGTTTGGATGCTCCTGCCGCAACGCCGGACGAAGCGCGCTGAGTTCGTGTCGTTCGCCGGGTGTTCTCGCGATTTGCCCGGATCGTCGCCGATCGCCCGGAAGCGCTGACGGTCAATTCACGCTCGGCTCACACGTCAAGGCAAATCTGATCGGTGTCAAACAGGAGTATTCGCCATGATGCTCGATAGCGTTGAGAAATGGATCATCGCGTTCGCCTTTGGCGCCGTCATGGTCGGGATGTACTCGTGGTCTCGCTTCGACGAGCCGAGCTGCGACAGCCGATCGGAATATTTCTCCCGCTACAAGCCCCGGTTCTCCACCTCTTACAGTCGGTATGCCCGCGCCAAATGGGCCTATGTTGCTCGATGTGTTCGAACGAATTGACTTCCCGAACGAAATGACCATTGAGGACATTCACCTGGGTAGTCCAAACGACGATTTTTTTCGGGTTGTCTCCAGTGTCGTTGGAGTCGAGAACGCGGTGGCGCATTTTCAGAATTGCGTCTTCAATGACATCCGCTTTGATGGTATGATTTATAGGTCGGTGAGGTCTGCGCCCTCGAAGGCGGAAGCGGCGTTGATTGACAAGCGCTTTCAAGCTCAAGTGAAGCGCCTTGTAGACGCCGCCTAGATATCCGGGCGCACCAGAGATATTTGAACATCTAACGGGAGTGGTCTCCCTTAACCACTCGCAGCCGCTGCTGCCCGTCCGTGCCGACCTTCATCTGGTCCCTAAAGCGCATGTATTGCTCGACGTTCTGCCGGGACATGCCGATGTCGTTGGCGATCTGGTCGACGCCGTAGCCGGCTTCGGCGCGGGCGAGAATGCCGGTGCCGCGTAGGCCGTGAATGGTCGGGTGGTCGGCATCCTCCGGGTCGATGTCCCACTCGTATTTCGGCTCGGATGCTTGCGCGACGGTCTGGAGACCGCAATCGATGCGGTGTTCTAGTGCGGCTTAATAAAAGTCGGCGTGACTGAAAAAAGGCAGGACGTGGAGCGCCCATCCCGTAAGCGCAGCCAAGGCTATCACCGTTCCCCAGAACAATAGACCGTATATCCGGTCATTCGGTGGCTTCTCTCGACCCAAATGCCTTCCCGCCAGATTTTGTCCGCGCTGTTGATTGCAGTCGACGATTTACTCGCGTTCTAGCTGTTACAATCAGTCCGCGCAATGGGTGCGCATTCGCGAAAACGACTTTTCAACCCAGCAGAGGAGGGTGGCGCAATGCCTCCATCGATAACGGCTGCAATCGTCAAAACGATTGCGGGCGGCAGCGCGCGCCGATCTGGTCGCGGCGATCGTGCGCGGCTGGCCCAACTTGGTCGCCAAGGCCTGCCTGACGACGCGCTTACGCCGCGCATTTTTTGGCTCAGATCATGATCGAGACCGGCGGCCTGCAGATCCTCGAGGAGAGCGGCGCCTATCGCGCCGCGCGCATCATGGAGATATTCGGCGTCGGCCGGCACAATGCCGCGGTGACCGAGGCCGAGGCGAAGCGCATCGTGGCACTGCCGGTCGCGCAGCGCGGTCCGGTGCTGTTCAACCGAGTCTATCGCGTCGGCAATCCCACCAAGATGCGGGAGTTCAGAAACACCGGCCCGAACGATGGCTGGCTTTGCCGCGCGGCCTCGCCGCCGATGACGGTCCTGCGCATGATGAGGTCGTTGGGCATGGGCGGCGTTCCAGGCCGCGAACACAGAGAGAACGAGTAGATGCCATCCACAGAAGGGCTGGACCGCGAACGTCGACGCGGCTATATCAGCGCCAGCTTGCCGCTGATTTGCAAAACTTTTGCCCCGGCTTGCAAAACTTCCGAAGAAAGCTTGTGATCTCAAGTGCTTCGGTGGGGAATGGTGTAACGGTAGCACAACAGACTCTGACTCTGTTTGTCTTGGTTCGAATCCAGGTTCCCCAGCCAGTTCTCCATTTCGTCATCAAAATCAGCATGTTAGGCCAGCTTGGCACATCCTAAAACGGTGTCACTCGTAACCGCTTTTCGGACCCGCACCCCGTAACCGCGACTCAATTCCGCCGCAATTCTCACGCAAGATAATTGCGTCGTCGGGCATCGGCCCGAAACAAAAGCACAGACAGAGATCCGTTTCCTCGTTCGCCTGACCAGCGGGCCAGCTCTGTTGTGTGTCTTTTTGTCTATCGCGTCCCGCCTCAAATCGATCCTCGGTATCGAGACCAAAGCCGCCGGCATCTCCGCTCCGGAGCCGTGGCTGCTCGACCTGTTCGGTGCGAGCACGACCCTGGCCGGCGTGACCGTCACGCCTAACACAGCCATGACGTGCGCGCCCGTCGCGTGCGCGGTGCGCTCCATCTCTGAGGCAGCCGGCTCGCTCCCTCTTCACGTTTACAAGAAGCTCCCGGACGGCGGCAAAGAGAAGGCCACCGACCATCCGCTTTATAAGCTGCTGCATGAGACGCCGAATAGTTGGGCGCCGGCAGCGCTGTTTCGCACTCAGCTTATGGCCGACGCGCTCTTGCAGCCGCACGGCAGCTTTGCGCTCATCAATCGGGTTGACGGTGGCAAGCCTGCCGAACTGATCCGGCTCGATCCGCAAACCCAATCCGTGGCCGTCGATACCAGCGACGTAGAACCGACCTACAAGCTCAACGGTCGAGAGATCGACGGCGCCGACCTGATCCATATCCCGACGCCGGCATATGATGCACGCAAGGGCCTTGTCGGCGAAGGCCGCAACGCCATTGCGCTCGCCTTGGTCCTTGAGCGTCACGCCTCGCGTCTGTTCGGCAACGCCGCGCGTCCTTCTGGCGTGCTGAGCCTCAAGGGCACGGTAACGGAAGCAACCCTTACGAACGCTAAGGCCGCATGGCAGGCATCCCAGGGCGGGGACAGGTCCGGCGGCACTGCGGTTTTGCCGACGGACGCCGCTTGGCAGCCGCTGACTTTTAATAGCGTCGACTCCCAGTTCCTCGAAATGCGGACGTATGCGGTTGCCGAGATCGCGCGTCTGTTTCGGGTCCCGCTCCATATGTTGATGCAGGTTGATCGTGCTCAGCCTCGCTCGATCGAATCGATTGGCCAAGAATTCCTTTCGCAAGCGCTGCTGCCCCGGCTCAAGGCTTTCGAACAGGAGCTTGAACTGAAGCTACTCACGCCGGAAGAGCGCGATCAGTATTGCATCGAATTCAACGTCGACGGCTTCTCACGCGCCGATCTGCTCGCGCGTGCCCAGGCGCTTAGCGTGGCCGTTTCAGCCAGAATTTTGAATCCGAATGAAGCCAGAGAACTTGGCTTTGGCAAGCCCGCCTATGAAGGCGGCGACGTGTTCGAGAACTTCAACACGTCATCCGCTCACGCCGGCGGCAAGCTCAACAGCAACACAAACGAACAAGAGGCCGCCTGATGCTCCGCACCGTCCACCTGCACGGCAAGCTCGGTAAGGACTTCGGCAAGTCTCATCGCTTTGACGTGGCGACTGCCGGCGAAGCTTTGCGCGCGCTCAACTGCGCATTTCCTGGCCGCTTCGTGAAGGCGATTGAGCACGGCTATTACAAGATCGTCCGAGGCGACAAGCGCAGTGGCATGCAGCTCGACCTGGACCTGATCAACAGCTTCAATCTCGGTGCTGCGGATCTCCATCTGATCCCGGTCGCGAAGGGCGCGGCGTCCAATACCACCAAGGGCACCACCAAGATCGTGCTCGGTGCTGCCCTTGTCGGTGGCGCTATCTTCCTGTCCGGCGGCATGCTCGCCACGCCGCTCGCGGCCTCAGGCATTTTGAGCGGCACGACCTACGGCACCGTTGCAGCGATCGGCCTGGGCCTCGCTCTGTCAGGCGCCTCTACGCTGCTCACCAAGCCGGCCGGCCAGCAGACACAGGCTTCCAACGGTCTCAGCGTCAACGGTGGCAACATCGGAAATTCGGGCAAGCAAGGCGACACCATTCCGCTCATCTACGGCGAATGCCTCGTCGGATCGACGCCGGTTCAAGCGTGGTCCGACGTGGAAGACATCAGCGTCTATGCCGATAACGCCGGTTCGATCGAAATGGCATTTGGGGAGGGCGGCTAATGGCTGATCTCTCTTACACGGCCTTCTTTGGCGACGGCGAGCACGTGTTCAAGCTCACCAAGTCAATGGTCGAAGAGCTCGAAAAGAAGTGCGGTCCCATCGGTGCGCTCAGCAATCGCATGTTCGCGCGATCGTTCAGTCAGGCAGATCTCTCCGAGACCATTCGGGTCGCTCTTATCGGCGGCGGCATTACGCCGAAGCGCGCCCATGAGCTGATCGTTGCCTATGTCGACGGCCGGCCGCTGGCTGAGATCTACGAACTCGCCGCGAAGATCCTTGAGCGAACACTCTTCGGCCAACCTCATGAGACCACAGATGGATAAGCTCGAAATTAAAGCTTCGCTCAGCGTTACCGACGCTGGCGAGATCACTGGCACCGCATGGCCGTTCGGCGAACCTGACACTGCCGGCGATCTCATCGTCAAAGGCGCGTTCAATTTCGTATCGAATGAGCTGCCAATCCTGTTTCAGCACAATGTGGCTGACCTGATCGGCACTTGGACCGATGCGGCGGAGACCAATGACGGGCTCGTCGTGAAGGGCAAGCTCCACATGGATCAGCCGCGCGCGCGAACTGTGCTCGGCATGATCAAGAGCGGCTTGGTCGCCGGCTTGTCGATCGGCTTCAAGACAAAATCCTCGACCCAGCAAGGACGCAACCGCGTCATCGCGGCACTCGATCTCTACGAAATCAGTGTCGTGCGTAATCCAAGCCATCCCCGCGCCCGCATTACCAGCGCGAAGAACTATGACGCCGCACTCGCGGCGGCCGATCTCATCAAGCGTTTCACGGCAACGCTGAAATCCTAAAAGGAGCTTTGAACTACCCAATGAAGACCGCGAACGAACTGGAATTCAAGGACACCGGCGAAGCCGACGATCCGACTGCCGAACTTGCCAAGCAGCTTGCCGAACTCAAGACCGCGCTCGAGACGAAGGCGGCGAACGACAACGCCAAGCTCATCGAACGCCTGGACCGCATCGAGGCTAAGGCGAACCGGCCGACCAATCGGCAGGCCGCGAATGACAATGAACCGGGTCTCGAGACGAAGGCGCTCAGCAAGTTCCTGCGCAGCGGCGTCAGCGCGCTCGACGACCTGGAGCGGAAGACCCTCAACCTGGGCACCAATACGGCCGGCGGCTACGTCGTCAGCCCCGAATACGGCAAGACCGTTATCGAGAAGCTGCGCCAGTATTCGCCGCTCCGCGGTCTCGCGAGCGCTATGACCATCGGCGCCACCGAGGTCTATATCCCGACGCTGGAAACAGATGCGGACGGCGAAGGGTGGGTCACCGAGACCGGCAATCGGACCGCAACGGAGCCGGTGTTCGGCCAGCTCAACATCAAGACGTTCGAGAATGCGCGTTATATCCCCATCAGCCAGCAACTGTTGGAAGACGCGGATATCGATCTGCTCTCATTCGTTGCCGGCCATATCGCCAAGATCACCGGCAAGGTGGAAGCCAAGGCGTTCATGATCGGCGACGGCAACGGCAAGCCGACCGGCCTGCTCAACACGCCGGCCAATTACGCATCTGTCACGGCTGCCGCCGATGCCTCCGACATCATCGCGAAGGTTATCGAGGCGTTCTATAAGCTGCCCGGTGCGTATGCGGCGAACGGCTCCTGGATCATGCGTCGTGAAACGATGGGCGCAATCCGCGCCGCTGCCGATACCGCACTCAAGGGTAACCTGTGGAGCGACGGCCTCGCGAACGGCACCCCGGCCACGCTCTTGGGTCGTCCTGTCTATGAATCGATCGACATGAGCCTTCTGCCGACCGCTACGGGCACGAGCTACCCCGTGGTTTTTGGCGACATGGCTTCGGCCTATCAGGTCGTCGATCGTGTTGGTCTCGCCCTTCGCGTTGACGACCTGACCGGCGCCGACAACGGCATCGTCAAGGTTCGCTGGCGTCGTCGCGTCGGTGGTGCACCGCTGCTCAACGAAGCCGCCATCCTCATCAAGTCAACCAAGGCTTAATCGCTGTGTGGCCCGCAAATCCACTTGCGGGCCATGCCAAACAGGACCGAATTAAATGCGTGACAGTATCAATAACCTAGGTTTTCGCGTTGCGATCGCGCCCGGCACGCTCGTTGCTTTTACAGCCGCGCCGATGGATCCTCAGCAATTTCCTACGCCCATCATCAATGGCACCTGGATTGACCGACGAGGGTTCGACAGCCTGACGTTCTGCTTCGCGGTCACTGGCATGGGTCTCTCCACCGGTGACCCGACGAAAGCGGGGTTCCTAAACTTCGTCCTTCATGACGCAATTTCCCCAGACTACAGCGATGCTGCGCTGGTAGCCGAAACGGACCAGATCGTAAGCGGCTGGGTGAATGCTGACGGCAACTTGGCCGCAAAGGTTGGGTATCTCGGTGACAAGAAGTTTGTTCGGTTGAGCCTTGTGCCGTCGACCGTGCAAGGCGCGACCAAGAGCAGCGTCGCTGTGATCGCCACGCTCGGTAACGCAACAGCGCTGCCGGTTCTGTAGAGGCAAACGTTATGCGGCTCGCAGCGAACACTTTTGCCCTCCAGCTCGGCGACAGGTCTTTTGACCTGAAGCCATCGCTGCGGGCCGCATTCGTCTTATGGGAACGTTACGACGGCTTCTACAACCTCTCGCGCCACCTCGCGGAAGGCAGCATCACCACCGCCGTCGATCTCATCAACGCAACCATCGTCGATCAGAAGGCCTGGGCATCATACGCGCTCGCGCCAGACAGCACCGTCATCCGCGACCTTGTGGCCGCATTGGGCGACCTGATCGAATTCGTTTTCGTGCTCACCGGCGCCGACGAGAAGCCGCGCGATAACGAGAGCACCGGCGAACAAATCCCCTTTGATGAAGCATTCACCAACCTGTTTGAGGTTGCGACGGGATGGCTCGGCTGGACGCCAGATGATGCCTGGGATGCGACGATCGCGGAGATCCTTGCAGCAAAGCGAGGCCGCGTGGCGATGCTCAACGCTCTGTTCGGCAGCAAGGAACAGCCCGCCGACACTTCCGACGTGACCAGCATCAAGGACGACCTGAACGCCATTGGCGACCTCACCAACCATGTGAGGCAGCGCTAATGCCCTACAAGTGTGGTCGCGTGTGTGCTTGCGGAAGGATCGTTACCGGCGAGGCTCGGTGTGTATGTCAAAACCAGCGCCGCAAGGAAGCCGACAAGCGAAGGCCCAACGCCAACGACCGCGGCTATGACAGCCGTTGGAGCAAGGCCCGCCGCACCTTCCTGGACAAACACCCGGATTGCGCCATGTGTGGCAAGCCCGCCGTCGTGGTCGATCACGTCAAGCCGCACCGTGGCGACCGAGCCTTGTTCTGGGACAAGCGCAACTGGCAACCGCTCTGCACCCATCACCACAACAGCACCAAGCAGTCTCTCGAAAGGTCAAAGTAGTCCTATGCGCCTGATCGAATTCAACGGTGAAGCTCGACCACTTTTTGATTGGGCTCAGCGCACCGGCATCAGTTCAGACACTCTCGCCAAGCGACTGAACTCCGGTTGGTCGATGGAAGAGGCCTTGACGACGCCGGTCGGCAAGCAGGGCCGAAAGCCGAAGCCGACGCTTGCGCCGTCGATTGCCCATGCCTTGCCCGCCCTTCGTGACTACCAGCGCGACATGCATGCTGCACACCGGCAGATGACGCGCTCGGTGCGCCTGTTTGTTCGCCAGATGGAAGAGCAGATGGCTGAACTACGCCATAGCCTCGACCAGCATATGGCCGCACAGCGCGAGGAAGCGCACCGCAACGCTGCGGCCTCACACACCCGGGGGGTAGGTCAAAAGGCCCAAGAAATCGTTCGCGACCGGTGCTCCCGGGTCGCGCAAGAGAGCGTCTAATTGGAGTTTTTTCGACTATGCCCGGCATCACCTTGGACCAAGCCAAAGCCCACCTGAACGTCACGATCGACGCTGACGACGCGCTGCTTACCGACAAGCTGGCGGCGGCAAAGGCTTGGGTTGGCGCCTATACCGCCTCGAATGTGGACGCGGACGGCACGCCGGTCCCGGTGAATGAGGCTGTGCTGCAATTGACGGCGCACCTCTATCAAAACCGGGAAGCATCCCTGGTCGGCGTCACCGCCCAGGAACTGCCGTTCGGTTTCCTCGATTTGCTGGCCTCTTACCGCGCGTTTTGCTTCTGAAATGACCATTTCCGATCCCTCTCTCGCCCTCCAGAAAGCCATCCGGACGCGCCTGATCGCGAGTCCGGAATTGATGGCGCTGGTCCAGGCTGAGCACGTCATGGACGCCAACGGGCGGCCGGAGATCATGCCGGCGGTCTACATTGGCGAGGGCCAGACCATTTTCCGGCGCTGGGATACGACGACGCACGCCACGCTGCACGTTTGGTTCCAGGAGCCCGGCCTGGTCCAGTGCAAAGAGGCCGTCTCTGCCATCGTCGCGGCGCTGCGGGTCGACGCCCAGGCCGCTGGCGTGCTGCCGATCGACGGCTTCACGGTTCATGACATGCAGATCACCCAGACCCGGTATATGCGCGACCCCCACGGCTCCTATAGCCATGGCATCGTCACGGTCGCGGCGATCGTCCAGCCGAGGGCGGCATGAGAGCCGGCAACCTCGACCGCATCATTGAAATCCAGCGCCGCACCACCGGCCTGGACCTCCACGGCACGCCCGTAGAGGCCTGGACCACGTTCGCCACTATGCGGGCGCAGCTGCTCAAGAATGCCACCGACGACCGGGAAGACGCGCGCGGCCACACCACCGATGCAACGCGGACCTTCCGCATGTATTACCTCGCCAGCCTCAGCCTCAACGACCGGCTGCTCTACGAGGCTCAGCAATACGAGATCATCAGTATCATCGAGATCGGCCGGCGCGTCGGGATGGACGTAACCTGCGAGAAGGCCGGTCGATGATGATCAAGTTACAGAAGCCGACGCTCCACGACTGCAATGGATCGGCCAACGCGCTCATTTTCTTGCTTCACTATCGAATAAAGTTGTGCTCCGTAAGTATGGATTTCCTCGGACACACTGCCCCATTCCTTCCGAAGGTGGCCTCGGATAAAAGAGCCTGGATTTGCTTCGGCATCCATAATCAAGTTGATGGCGCGCGAGCCGGCTCTAAGTGCGAGATCAACGAAGTCGTTCCGCAATCGTTGCGTGTCGACATCTCCCCAGACTTCTCCTCGCTGCCGTTGCAGCTTCTCGATCGAAGGCTCCAAGCGCTGAACTGCCGTGCGAAGGCCGTCCACCGCTGGACCTATCTGCACCGTGTCGAAGTCAAACCGCTCAAGAGCTTTAGCAACAACCGCGCAATTCGCCGCGACTTGCTGAACAAGGATAGCCTCGTCATTGAGTCTGGCCGCTCGCACGCTCAAGCGATCGATCAGGCTGTGATCATTCTGCCGAACAAGCTGGTCCAGTTGGGATTTGACGGGCGCAAGTGTCTTGTAAGCAGCGAAGAGAGCAACACACCCTGCGATCAATGTAGCCCCGGCACCGACAACGGCCCCAATAAACCCCAGCCAGTCTGTTCGGCTGCCCTCGCGTGCGAAAGTAATCCACGTAGCTATCCAGATGGGCAGAGTGAAAAAAGAGACGCTCATTCCCGCAAAAAAACCGATAATGGTCGTTTGGAGGCGCGAAAGTTTGTTCATACGAGGAATTTGCCTTTAGTTCGGTTTAGAGTCGAGAGGGTTGCGGCATGAAGGGCCGAAAACCACAGCTTGCAGCCGACGCCGACGCGCTCGATACCACGACCAAGCCACCTTCTTGGTTAAGCAAGCACGCCAGGGCCGAATGGCGCCGTGTTGCGCCAATCCTCATCGAGCGCCGCATCCTTACGGATACCGATCTAACGAGCTTGGAGCATTACTGCACCGCAGCCGGCCAAGTCCGGGAGATGCAGAAGATTATCGCCCATGAGGGCAGCGTGGTCATGACCGAGCGCGGCCCGCGTGCGCATCCAGCCGTCCGGATTCAGGCCGACGCCATGACCCGCGCGCGCCTTCTCGCGGCTGAACTTGGCCTGACCCCGGTCAGCCGCAACCGGCCCGCAATCCGAACCGACCAGGAAGACGATGATGGTGCATCCGACCTGGGTGTTTGATCAGACACCCATCCCGGACCCGCACGGGCGCGGCGAACGCGCCGTGAAGTTCTTCCGGGCCTTGAAGCATCCCAAATCGACCGCGCCCCGCCGCGCTTTCGAGCTTGCGTCGTTCTGGGAACGGATTCTCCGCCGGATCTACGGACCCTCCGATGCCAATGGTGATCGTGAAGTCCGGACGGTGTTCATCCAAATTCCAAGAGGGGCACGCAAGACGACGTTCGGCGCCGCGCTGAGCCTCTTACACTCTTGCGGGCATGAGAAGGTGCCCGGAGGCGCGTGCATTCTCGCTGCCAGTGCGGAGGACCAGGCCGAACTTGCGTTTGACGAGGCGCGCGCCTTCATTAAGGCCACGCCGCCGCTCGCCAAAGCAACCTACGTCGTCGAATCCGAGCTGGAGCTGGAGCACACCGCCTCCGGCTCGACCTTGAAGGCCATTCCGGCCGAGGGTGATGTTCAGCAAGGTAAGACGCCGTATTTCGTCCTGATCGACGAACTGCACGTGTGGAAAAACCGGCGACTCTGGCGTGCACTGAAGAGCGGTTTGCTCAAGGTGCCTAACACCCTCCTGGTCATCATCACGACGGCCGGACGCGGCCAAGACGGCCTCGGTTTCGAGGAATACAGCTACGCCAAAAAGGTTGCGACGGGCGAGATCGTCAATCCGTCCTATCTGCCGATCATCTTTGAGCCGCCCGCGAAATTTGACTGGCGCGACGAAAAGGTATGGCACCGCGTCAATCCCGGCCTGAAGTATGGCTTCCCAGATATCAAGGGTATGCGGCAAGCTGCTTCGGAGGCCGCCGACAAGCCGGCCGATCGCGAAGACTTCTGTTGCTACAATCTCAACCAATGGATTGACGCGGCCTCGAGCCCGTTCGTTGAACTCTCGATTTATGACGAGGGTAACGCTCCCGTTGACCTGGACGCGCTCGCTTCTCGCCCCTGTTGGCTGTCCGTAGACCTTTCCAGCAACACCGACTTGTCAGTCGTCACGGCAGCATGGCCCGACGACGAAGGCGGCTATGACGTGCATCCCTGGTTCTTTGTGCCCCGCGCCAACCTTCGCGAGCGCGAGAACAAGACCGGTGCGCCCTACGTCCAATGGGAACGCGATGGCCTGATCACGGCCACCGAGGGCAATGTTATCGACTTCGACGCCGTCCAAGCCACCATCGAAAATCTGTGCGTCCGCTTCAACGTCCAAGAGATCGCGTTCGATCCGTATCTGGCGCGCATGATGCAGGCCAAGTTGCTGGAAAAGGGTTTGCCGGTCGTCGATTTCCGGCAAGTCCCCAGCCTCATGATGCCGGCGATCTCCGAACTAGAGCGAGCAATCATCGCGCGCCGCTTCCGGCACGGCGGGCATCCTGTGCTCCGGTTCTGTTTCGCCAATGCTGAGGTTGAGCGGAACAAGCAACAGCATGCCGTCCGCTTCCACAAATCCAAGCGGTGGCTGTCCATTGACGGCGCGGTCGCGACAGCTATGGCGGTTTCCCGCGCCTCGACGGGCGAAAACAATAGGTCGCTCTACGACCATCCCGACGCCGTCAACCTGTTGAGCTGGTGACGTATGGCCGATAACGACGACCTCGACGCATACCTGGAGGCCTTGCCGGATAAGCTCACCGAGCGGCTGAGCGACGTGCTGCGCGTGCAGGCCTTTCGCCTATCTGATGCCCAACGAGAGGCATTGCGAGCGCTTGAGGCCTCGCCGGAATCGGGCGCCTTGGAAGCGTCCTGCACCGTGGCCCAGGGCGACAATGATCTTGAATACCTAGTGCAGGCCGGCGGCGACATGACGACCAAGGAAGTCCGCGAGGGCAGCGGCGAACCGTATGACTACGCGCTCGGCTTTGAATTCGGGACCAGCCGTCAGCCGGCGCGGCCCTTCTTTTACAACACCTATGAAGCTATGCGCGATGACATGCAGCAGGCAATCGACGATGCAGTTAGCGAGGTTCTGAATGACTGACACGACCAGCCGCGAGATCACCTGGGCCGGCGGCACCCATATATTCGACCTGGGGCACCCCTGGGTGCGCCGTGTCATGAGCTATCGCGGCCCGGCGCCGGCCGGCGCCTTGGGGCGCTTTGAAGCGGGTAGCTACAGCCCGGTGGACGTAGAGCGCTTGATCGAATTGGGACTGATTGGCGGAGGCATGCCCGAGAGCGACGTTGACGCGCTGCTCGATAAGCATGTGCGCGGAAAACCTCTGGCGCCGAACGTCATGCTTGCGAGCGCCGTCTTGTCTGCCCTGTTTGTGGGGGCCGACAATGGCTAGTCTCACGATCCCGGTTAGGCTCAACCTTGACCAGCTCAAGGAACAGCTTCGGCAAACGTCGTCGCTTACCGGCAACGCCACGCGCCAGATCGCCAAGCAGTTCCTCGACATGAACAAAGACCTCGCCAAGGACGCGATCTTTGCGACCATGGGGCGCGGCGCAATCGATCTCGCCGGCAAGGTCGCGCTCGCGGTTGGTGCTTACAAGCTCATGACCGCCGCGATCAGCGGCGCGCGCGAGCAGATGCAACAAATGATCGATATCGCCGACAAGGCCCAAAACCTTGGCGTATCGCCGGCATTCTTGCAGGCCTTTACGAGCGAGGCGCGGAAGCTCAAGGTTGAGGCCAGCGAGCTCGAATCCGCTCTGGATCACGCCTTCAACGCGACCAAGGAGAAGTCACCGATCGATATCGGGGAATGGGACTTCGCAGGGCAGAAGATCACCGATGTTGAAAAAGAACTTCAGGTCCTCAACGCGACCATGGAAAAGGGCCAGCGCCTTGAGGGCTTGGTATTGTTCCGAGACGCCAAGACGCAGGAGGACCGCATCCAAGCCGTGCTCGCGGCCATGATCCAGCTTGACCGGATTGGTCAGCATGCGGCGTCCCTCGACCTGGGCGAGAAGATGTTTGGGACGCAGCTGATTGACCGCATGAGGCAAGGCAAGACCAGTGCCGAAAGCATGCTCGCCACCATCAGGGAAGCGGCGGTAAATTCAGACGGCATTTTCAGCAACGCCTTGGTGCAGCGCGCGAAGGAAATGGACCAGCAACTTCAATTAGCCGAGCAACGGCTGTCCAGAGCCCTGAAACCCAGCTGGGATGACCTCGCGTCGGTGCTGCTCACGATCAAAGGGCATTGGGCCGATACGGTTGGGCTGATCGCCAAGGCCGTCGAATATACAAACAAGCTCGGTCTCACGTCTGAGACCGCCCGCAAGCGGAATGAACTCGCGGCGATCAATGACGCTATTAAGAACGGCACCGCTCTAGGGGGGCTGCCCCAGGTCACGAACATCCCCGGTGTCGGCAAGCTCTATGACGCGATCGGCGCTGAGAAGCCCCAGGACGCCTTGCGGCGGCGCCGCGACCAGCTGCAAGCCGAGATCGACGCTTCAGAACGCGGCGCTCCTGAGGGTCCAGAGCTTCCGACGAAGTCGCGGGGCACCGGCCCGGCGCCGACAAAGGTCAGCACCGGCAGCAACGTGGACAAGCTCGGCAGCGCCGCGGACAGCATCGAAAAGCGGATCGCCGCATTGCAGGCAGAGGCAGCCGCTCTCGACCTGTCCACGGCTGCACGCGAGCGCGCCAAGGTGGCTGCTCAACTCGAAACCGTTGCCATGCAGGCCAATGCTGCCGCTGGGAAAGGCGAGGGTGTTGTCACCGCCGAACAAAAGAAACGGATCGAAGAGGTCACGACCGCATACGGCGCAGCCACCGAGGCGATCGAAAAGGCCACCGTGGCTCAGTCGATCCGGCGCGCTGGACAGACGGCATTGCTAGACCCCCACGACGTGCAGATTGCCGAGCAGTTGCGGGGCCTCTATCCCGACGTGGGCACCGCCCTGAACTCGGTTGAGGCGTCGGCCATGCGGACGAACGAGGCCATGCGGTCCATCGGCAGCACCATGAGCAGCAGCCTAACGACTGGCCTCGCGGACATCCTGGACGGCACTAAGAGCGTCTCGGCTGGCTTCGCGGACATGTCCCGGGCGATCGTCCGCGCCCTGGAAGAGGCCATAATCAAAATGCTGATCGTGCAGCCCCTAATGCGGACGCTGTCCGGCGGTCTTGGCTTTGCCGACGGCGGGCTGGTCAGTGGCGCCGCACCGGTCGCCAAGGCGGACGGCGGCTACATCGCCGGACCAGGAAGCGGCACGTCGGACAGCATCCCGGCACGGCTTAGCAATGGCGAATTCGTTGTGCGAGCATCTGCCACGGCAAAGCATCGCGCGGTCCTGGAGGCGATCAATGCCGATCGCATTCCGCGCTTCGCCGATGGCGGACTGGTCGGCAACGCCGGGAGCAGCGGGGCGCCTATGATTAGCCCCGCGCATGTGATCGCGCCGCAGATCAGCGTCTCCGTGCAGGGTTCGCCCGGCCAGTCGCCCCAGGACCATCAGCGCATGGGCGAGAGTATCGCCCAGACGGCCCAGCATCACATCAAGACCCTGATCGCCCAGGAACTCCGAACCCAGCGGCGTCCGGGCGGCGTGCTGAGATAGGGCGCGTAACCCGGAAGCGCGACGCTATATCGTCAGATTGAAACCCAAATGCGAAAGCCACCCGGCGGCGAACCCGGATGGCTTTCTGGAGGACCCGAACGTGCCGTTGCAAAGAACGTCCAAGCAAGATCAGTATAGCGCTGCCAACTCCATTCCGCAGGACAACCGACCTCAAATCCGGTCGAAAAAAGTCCCGCAGCGGGTGCGCCAGTCAGTCTTTAAAGACAAGAAAATCCTCGCAAAAATAGCAGCTTTCCGCGTTCCGCCCGAGTTGCTGGCCGGCGAGACTTCAGTTGCACACCCCACACTCTCTAACCTCTCTATCGACAGCTCTGTAACACCCTCCAACGACAACATACCCGTGTGGGCTCTTACCGGTGACCTAGTCAAAGCCGTGGCCGCGACAGCGGCCCTCCAGATCGCAGACAAGCCGGCCTATGCGTTCACCTTCAATCTGACAGCGAAGGCGCGGGAGAAGGCCCTGACTCATCCCCGGGGCTTCCTGGAGTCACTAAAGCGGTCCTTTGACAAGCAACTGTCCCGGGCTGGCATTCGATTGCCTTACTGGTTCTGCATTGACCGCGATTGGGACGGCCGGCTGCATATCCATGGTGCATTCGCTGGCGTCACTGAGAACGAGATCCTGAAAGAGGCGATGTCGAAGGCTTGGGGCGAATGGCCGGGGCGAGGGAAGCAGTTTCAAATCGATATCAGGCCGCTACGCGATGACGGTTGGGCGACCTACGCCACGCGCAACCTGCGCCGGGTATCGGGCAAGATCGGCCCTGCCTTCACCGTGACCCGGCCGCTGCAACAGGACGCACAATGGACCTACGAGGAGATCAGGGAGATCATGTCTTCTTCGTCCAAGGTTTCCACGGGGCGTCGTCCGGTTCATCCCAGACAACCTGTGCAACGCCTATAGGGGTTCCTACGGTCTGAGCGACTGACCGGACGGCTATTGCGGCTTCCGCCGAAGGGTGAACGATGCCGCTGAGATATCGGCGGCCATCTTTGTCGGCAAAGACGTTGGTGTATCCGTTAAAGGTGGTAAACTTAGACATCCGGTTCTCTTCCTCAGCTTTTATTTGCCGCTCGCGACCAACGCCTGAGGTGCTTCGATCGTCTTGACGTTGCTCCCTCCTTCGAGCTGAAGAGCCGGTTGCACTCCGTTCGCCGCCTCCGCGAGCTCTTGCGCCATTGCAATGATCAAGCTCTCGCCATTGGCGAACAGCATACGAGCATCGCTTTCGGTTAGAACGACCCGGGGGTGAACGATAGGATTACGATAATCTTCTCGCATTTGGTCTAGTTCGGTGAGCGTCTTTTTCAACGGGCACGGAGTTGGGTTTTTGGCCGCGATCTTCTCCAGCGCAATGATGTAGTCCTTCCAGCCATTCAGCGTCTCGTCCGGCTTACCGCTGAACAGTTGATAGTAGACCTCAAGGCACGCCTCGACAGCTCGGGCCACATGGAAGCCGGAGGCAGACAGCAGATTGAAAGCCAAGCACCGGCCGGCCGCCTTCCAATCCTCTTTTGCCTTCTGCGGGATATGCGGCCGCAAGTCCGCAGGAAAGGTTTCGTCGGCGGCATCCACCAATGCTGGTGTATGATAGATGCCGCGGCGCGGCACAAAATAGGTGGCCGTCTCGCGCATCTCTTCGGCGAAGACGGTCTCAAACTCCTTGATCGCCAACCTTATCCAATTCAACTCCCATTCATTGACGGGTGGTTCTTTTTCGTCAGGAAATCGCAGGGTCGGCTTGCCATCGGCATCGAGCACTTGAAATTTTTCGTTGTAGAGCGCGGCCATCCGCCGAACCGTCTCTCGTGCCTTCCCCTCAGATATCCCTATGGGGATTGGCTGCCCCGTTATTAGCTCTTCCATCTTCCCCTTCGCCTGCCATAAAGGCCAAAACAGGCGCTGCGATGCAACATTCCCGGTTAGCTCGACAAGCGTTTGGATGGTTTTACCAAAGTCATAAAAAGAAAACGGGTTGATTCGCTCCACTTCGTCCTCCGCGCCAAACCCGTAGACTACTATGCCCCTTGTAGTTGCACAAATGGTCGGCGAGCGAAGTCCACCAGCTTGTAAGTATGGGCTGATAGGGAAATAAAATCCGACCTCTTGACATCCCATCTGTGCACTGCCTTCCGGGTTCAGCGTTCACTTACTTGGTGCTCCTGGCAACTTGTCGCCGACTCGCAAATCGCGCATCTCGATTCACGTGCATCACCAACATGGGGCTGACAGATGACTACCGACTTAGGCACGTTCATTCCGACCTCGACCTACAACGATCTCGTGACCGCCATCTTAGAGATCAACGACCGCAATCCCTTCAGCGAAGGCAGCGCGGCCGCCCGATCGTGGACCGAGAACGAGATCAAGCTAGTCCTCGGCATGACCGGCGACATCTGGCCGCGCGAAATCTACGACGATCTTGTCATTGACGGGCTGGAGCATGTGGAGCGGCGACAGAACCTAATCCATGTTGCCTTTCCGCAACACCGCGTTCTTTAATTTGAGAAACCACGCGCGATCCTGATCGCGAACGCTATAGCCCAAACTGGCGATCGGCTTCACGGCCGTTAGCCTCTCCTCTGTCAGTGCAACCAGCCGGCGCGCATCACTCGCCGGCTGGCTTTTCGTCAGGGGAGACCAAGTCAACTGATCATTGGAGAAGTGAATGCCGAGAGAGACCAAAGTAGAACGCGAACGCCGCGTAGCTATGGCGACTGACGATCTAGTCGTGAAGCTCACGCCGAGCGTTGACAAAGAAATCAAAACGATTCGCGCCGCCATGCGGAAGCAAAAACTTCCGATACCCGGTGAACCTCGGATTGGTGACCTGACCAAAGCGCAAGCTCTCGCCTACAGCAAGCAATTTGTGCAACTGGCGTTCATGCTGAATCAGGTCGCGAGCGATCTTCCAGATACGCCGGAAGAAAAGAAACGGCGCAAGGAATTCATGCCTCGAGGAATTTCGATCTAAATCACAAAGGGCGCGGATCACACCGCGCCCTTTGCCTTTTATGCTACGCGACCTTGCCTGAGACGGTCTCTCGCGCTTAGATTGCGAATGGAAGCTGGGAAGAGGTCATGGATTACCGTGTCGAAAATCGCGTCGTGCTGAGCACCGAAAGAGAGCACAAGAATCTCTACGATTGGTCGATCAAAGAATTTGACAGTAAGGGCAGACAGATCGGGCGAGATCAGATCCCCTGGGGATACAGTCTATACTTCGAAGTGATCGAATTGATCCCTTCATGCAACCTCAACATGACCGCTGATGGTCCGGAAGGACTGGCTAGCAACGCAGAAGTCTCGGAGCATATCTTTGGAAAGCTGCGACCTTCGATCGAAGCGAGGCAGTCCGGCACCTACTCCATGTTCGGCACACAGCGTCAGATATCGGAATTTGGACTATTCATTTATAGATCTGCTAACGACGAGGATCGCTGTCAATTGTGGGGCTCGATTGGCTACACGACTGAATGGGATTTCGAAAGTCAGACCCAGGAGGATAGTATCCAAGCCTACGTTCATCTATCCGCTCCGAAATTTGAACACCTCATGAGCTTCATAAAATTTCCGAGGCCGACCAGCGCAGGGCTGCGCCTGACGGGAGTTTCTGGATTCTACTCGGAATGGTCACCGTCGATCAGAACGGACCATATCAAGGTTTTGGCCAATGCTGCGGATCAAAAAGTGGAAGCCCCTCAAGGACTAGAGTTCGGTCCACCTGTGTTGGGTCGCGTGCGCGAATTCGACCTGAGTTTCCAGCAGAAATATCCGCTTATGGTCAAAGAGAGAGGCTAGGGAATTCTATCGCCTCAATCATTGCCACGCGCTCCCGCAGAGGACCTTCCGGCAGCACGCCATAGCGCCCTGTGGTGCTAGCCTTGGTATGCCCCAGCAACACGCCATGCTGCTCATCCAGGTAACCGGCAGCGCGGAAGGCATCTGTGACGTTATGCCGAAAGCTGTGAAAATTAACCCGCCTGTCCACCTTCACGCCGACCGCCTTGAAGTAGCCATTGAAGAATTTCGAGGCATCGCCGAAATAGCCGCGTTTGTCGCGCCTCGCCTCGGGAAACAGGCGCTGCTCTCCGCGCGCGACAACGCGGGCATGATAATCGAGGAAGCCCAGTTCGATCAGCCTAGAATGCACCGGCACCACGCGCATTGATCCGCCCGTCTTGGTGCTCTTCGCTGCGCCGTCCCCGTCTTCGTCGCCGACCTCGGTGATATGGAGGATCCAGATCCCGTGAAGCTGGCGCACATCGGCCGTCAGCAATTGGCAAAGCTCGCCCAGGCGCGCACCGGAATAGATCGCGATCAGTGGAATCCAATACCGCCAGTCTCGCAACGCGACATTGCCCGGCTTGCTTTCAGCGTCATCGCCCAGGCAGGTGCCGAACAGCGGTGAGTTGAAGATCGTCTTTAGCTGCTCATCGGTGAAGGGAAAGCGGTTCTTCCGTCGCTTGTCGATCGACAGATACATGCCGCTCATCACGTCATCCTCGATGTATTCGTTCTGCAACAGCCAGCGGGCAAAGCTGCCGAGCGCGGCGAGATACTTGTTCACCGTCTTTTGGCTGATCGCTGGCTTTTTGATCGTCGCGTTAGCCTCGATCACCTTCCGGAACGACATGCCCTCGAAGGCCTTGCTGTCGGCCGCCTTCACCGGCCAGCGGGCCAGTTCCTGCTTCCAGTTGCGCACCGCTTTGCGCGTAACCACCGAGACGTGCGATGCCTCGCCGACGAACTCGGCAAAGAGCTTCACGATCTTTCGGTTCTGATCCCAGGTGTCCGGCCGCGCGTCGCCAATCCGCTCAGCTTTGAACTTATCGTAAAGGGCCATCAGGGTTTCGCCGGGTGCGGCAACCCGCTTGCCCTGGGTGAGATCGGCCGGCACCACGATCGGATCAGACGGCACACCAGACCAGTTGCCGGCATCGCGTTCGGCCGCGCGCTCCAGAACCTCAACCTGGGCACGTTGCAGCCGCTGGCACAGATCGCGATAGGCTTGTGAGCCCTTCACGATCAGAAGCCGCTCGCTCTGGATCACGTCGTCCGCCTTCCATTCGACCAAGGCCGTCTCTCCAGTGGCAAGATGCTTACGAAGCTTGGCAAGCTGGACGGAACGGCGCTCGCGGTCCAGCTTCGCCGCGTCCTTCATGGCGATCAGCTCAATGGTCGCGTTGAGCTGCACCAAGGGGTCAGGGGACCACGCCACGCGTCCTGCCTCGATGTCGGCAGCGAGCTTGCCTGTAGCCTCCTGCACGTCGGCGTTCGTCGGCAGCGATGCTCGCGCCCGGCCATCGTGCTGAAGCTGGCGCTCATAGTGCGTCCACACCGCCGCCTGGAGATCGGCAGGCGAGGGCTCCCGGCGCTGCTCCAGATCAGCGAACTGGGCTCGGTAGGAAGCAATCACGGGCGCCGCACGATCGCGAGCTTGTCGCGGGTCAGTCGTCTTGAGGGACTGCCAAATTTCCTTCCGCTTGAGCACCGGCTGAAGCTTCAGCGGCACGCCAACCCGGACATAGTAGGAGGTGCGACCAGGACGTTTTTGGATGTTCGTGGCGATCGACATTCGAGTCCTCGTAACCGTGACTCGTAACCACTACTCGTAACCGTTCGGCGTTAAAAGCTGTTTTCTTTCATGCCTTTATTGAAATCGTTGATTTTTTGCTGGGGGTCCCCAGGGTCCAGGTTCCCCAGCCAGTTCCGGGCGATCTCCTTTGGACGGACGTGTTGGGCCCGGCGCCGCAATGACGCGATCGAGGCCCCAAGGCATCGGTGCTAGCCCGGTTTGCTGCGCGCAGCCGGAGATCAGCAGCACCGAGGCCTTGACGTTGCCGAGGGCGTCGGACGGATCGCGCCGCTTCAGGATCGGATCGTAGGTCTTCCTGTTGGCCTGGTAGACGCGCAGCGCCACCTCGTCCGGCATCGCGCGATAGACGGTGCCGGGGACGGCGCGTGCCATGGCCTGATAATGCAGCGCCTTGCTCACGCTGCCGCTGTGGCAACTGTCCGAGAGCAGCACCAGTCGAAATCATAGGGAACGAGACATTCGTCGACGTGATCCGGCTCGCCGTGGATGTTGTAGCGCGGGATCTGGGCACCGTGTCCCGAATAGAACAGCATACGCTCGTCGCCATCGCGAACGCCGTCGAGCAGCCAGTGCAGCCAGTCCATGATCCCTTGCGTCGTGGCGCGGTCGTTGAGGACGATACGGATGTCCTCCGGCTCGAAGCCGCTCTCCTGGAGCACCGAGCTCATCAGGAAGACGTCGTTGACGCAGCCTTCGAGCCTGCTGGTGGGGTCGGGGTCGTCGTTGATGCCCATCAGCAGGGCGCGGCGGCCGGGTTTGACCGCAAGGCTCGCCATCTCTCGCGCGGCACTCACGATCGCGCGCGGCGGGCGCCGGGGCGGCATCGTGCCAGACGGTCGCAACCGTGCCGGTGTGCGACAGGTACCACGTCGCATCGTGATTCAGGGCGTCGTTGGGAACGTCGAAGGACACCGTGACCTGCTGGTAATTGTCCGCGCGGATGTCGAGCGGATAGGTCAGCACGTGATCTGCGGAATTGTAGAGGTGATACCATTTTCGGCAGGTCAGCGGCTGAATGCGGCCCGCAAAGACGTCGCGCACGCGACCGTTTGCCTCACCTCGCAGGCCGCATGGCGAGTCGGATCGCCGGGCGCAGCTTCGTCCTCGGGGCTCATGCTACCCAAGGAGATCCGTGATGCCCTATGTCGATGGTTTCGTGCTGGCCGTGCCGAAGGACAAGATCGAGGCCTACAAGGCACTTGCGCAGAAGGCTTGTGCGGTCTGGATGGAGCACGGCGCGCTCGATTACGTCGAGTGTCTGGGCGACGACGTGCCCTACGGCGAGCTCACTTCGTTTCCGCGCGCGGTGATCGCGAAGGAGGACGAGATCGTGGTGTTCGCCTGGATCGTCTACCGCGACCGCGAGACACGCGATGCCGTCAACAAGAAGGTGATGGCGGATGAGCGGTTCAAGGGCGCCGACATGCCGTTCGACGGCAAGCGCATGATCTACGGCGGTTTCACGACGCTGCTGCAGGCGAGCGAGACGGCGGGCTGACTGCGCGCTGCCGGGCGATCCGAAACGGCGGGACGGCTGGCGGATCGTGCTCCGGTCGCGAGCCGGTCCTTACTTGATCTTGTCGTAGGCGGCCGCGAAATCGCCCAGCGGCATCGGGATCGCGATCGTCTCCTTGGCCATGTTCTGGAAGGAGACCTTCAGCTGCTTGCCCGACCGTAAGGCCGCGAGCAAGTCCGCCGCGACCGGCGTCGAGGCGTAGCAGCCGCGGTTCTCGCAGGTCTGGATCTGGAGGTCGACCGCCTTGCCCTCGTCAACCTGCAGCTTGGCGCCGATGGGCAGGTTGAGGCCGAGCGGCAATTGCAGCAGCGCCACCGGCGTGCGGGTGTCGGGCGCGATGCGGATGTTGATCAGGATGATGGTCTGGCCGGTCTTGGTCAGCACCGCGTTCTGCTCCATCGCGCATTCGAGCGGCGCATCGCGGCTCACGCTGGTGCAGCGCACGACCCAGCCGCCCTGCTGCGCCGGAGCAGCGTCAGCCTGTGGCTGCGTCGGGGCGGGTGCAGGCTGTGCGGCCGGGGGAGCGGCGTTCTTCTTGGCGCCCTGTTGTGCATACCCGGCGCTCGTCGACAACAGGAGCGTGGCGGCGAGGGCGACAAGTCTGGATTGCATGAGCATGGCGAAACTGCGTTGGCGTGAACCGGGGGCTTCGCTGTAGCGTCGCGGCAGCCGTGGCGCAAGCTTACTCGGCGGCTTCCTTGACGGTGCCGTGCTCGACCGTCTCGTCGCCTTCGCCGTCACCCGAACGGCCCCAGCCCGAGAACCAGTTGTTGAGCTCGTCGAGATAGAGATAGACGACCGGCGTGGTGAACAGCGTCAGCGCCTGGCTGACGATCAGGCCGCCGACCATGGCGTAGCCGAGCGGCTGGCGGATCTCGGCGCCGGTGCCGTGGCCGAGCATCAGCGGCACGCCGCCGAGCAGTGCGGCCATCGTCGTCATCATGATCGGACGGAAGCGCAACAGCGCGGCCTGGCGGATCGATTCCGCCGGCGTCTTGTGCTCGTCGCGTTCGGCGGCGATGGCGAAGTCGACCATCATGATGCCGTTCTTCTTCACGATGCCGATCAGCAGAATGATTCCGATCAATGCAATGAGGCTGAAGTCGAAGCCGGCCGCCATCAGGATCAGGAGCGCGCCGACGCCGGCCGAGGGCAGAGTCGACAGAATCGTGATCGGGTGGATGTAGCTCTCGTAGAGGATGCCGAGGATCAAATAGACCACGACGAGTGCCGCGAGGATCAGCAGCGGCACGGTTCCGAGCGATTGCTGGAACGCCTGTGCGGTGCCCTGGAAGCTCGAGTTCAGCGTCGGCGGCGCGCCGAGA
Source organism: Bradyrhizobium cosmicum (assembly GCF_032290525.1). GTDB lineage: Bacteria > Pseudomonadota > Alphaproteobacteria > Rhizobiales > Xanthobacteraceae > Bradyrhizobium > Bradyrhizobium cosmicum_A. Next base: position 556,878 of record NZ_JASXTA010000001.1, read on the forward strand.
TCGGCCATCGCCTTCTGCACGGCCTCGGTGGCCTGGCCGAGGGCGACGCCCTGCGCGAGGTTGAAGCTGATCGTGATCGCCGGGAACTGGCCCTGGTGGCTGATCGAGAGCGGACGGACCGGATCGGTGGTCCAGGTCGCAAAGGTCGACAGCGGCACCTGGTCGCCGGTCAGCGGGGACTTCAGATAGAGCTTGTTCAGGCTCTCGAGGCTGCCCTGCAACTCCGGCAGGATCTCGAGGATCACCTTGTAGGTGTTGAGCTGGGTGAAATACTGCGTGACCTGCCGTTGTCCGAACGCGTCATACAGCGTGTCGTCGATCAGCTGCGGCTGGATGCCGTAGCGCGAGGCGGTGTCGCGGTTGATCTTGAGCTGGACCGTGGTGCCCTGCGTCTGCTGGTCGGTCGCAACGTCCCGCAGCTGCGGCAGCGTCTGCATCTTGGCGAGGATCTTCGGCGCCCAGTCGTTGAGCTCGGCGAGATCGGCGTCCTGCAACGTGAATTCGAACTGCGTACGGGTCGGCCGGCCGCCGAGCCGGACGTCCTGGGCCGCCTGCATGTAGAGGCGGGCTCCGGGCACCTTCTCGAGCTTGGGACGCAGGCGCGCGACGATCTGCTGTGCAGAAGCCTCGCGCTCGTTGCGCGGCTTCAACGTAATGAACAGGTTACCGTTGTTGCCGGCCCGGCCGCTGCCGCCGATCGCCATCGCGACACTCGCGACGTCTGGGTCGGCCATGATGATCTTGCCGAGCTCCTCCTGCCGCTTGACCATCTCCTTGAAGGAGATGTCCTGCGAGGCTTCGGAGGTCGCGGTGATCAGGCCGACGTCCTGCTGCGGGAAAAAGCCCTTCGGGATCAGCACGAACAGGTAGACCGACAGGCCAAGCGTCGCGAAGAAGATCATGAGCGTCGTGCGCCGCCAGGCCAGGGCATGATCGAGGATGTATTCGTAGCCGCGCAGCACGCCGTCGAAGGCGCGTTCGCTCCACTGGTAGAACTTGCCGTGGGTGACCTCGCCATGGGCGCGCAGGAAGCGCGAGGCCATCATCGGTGTCAGCGTCAGCGACACGAACATCGAGACGAAGATGGTCATCGCCAGCACGACGGCGAACTCGCGGAACAGGCGCCCGATGATGCCGCCCATCAGCAGCAGCGGGATCAGCACGGCGACCAGCGAAATGCTGATCGAGACGATGGTGAAGCCGATTTCCTTGGAGCCCTTGAAGGCCGCTTCCATCGGCGAGTCGCCTTCCTCGATGTAGCGGGTGATGTTCTCGAGCATCACGATGGCGTCGTCGACGACGAAACCGACGGCGATCGTGAGCGCCATCAGCGACAGATTGTCGAGCGAATAGCCGACGACCCACATCAGGGCGCACGCGCCCAATAGCGCCAGCGGAACCGTGATGGTGGGAATCACCGTCGCCCAGAAGCTGCGCAGGAAAATGAAGATGACCATGACCACGAGGGCGATGGTCAGCAGCAGCGTGAACTGCACGTCCTCGACCGCGGCGCGGATCGTGGTGGTGCGGTCGCTGATGAGCTCGATCTTGATCGCGGGCGGGATCGCCGCGACGAGGCGGGGCAGGGTGGCCTTGATCCGATCGACGGTCTCGATGACGTTGGCGCCCGGCTGCTTGAAGATCACCAGGAACACGCCGCGCTTGCCGTTGGCCCAGGCCGCCTGCTTGGCGTCTTCGGCGCCGCTGACCGCCTGGCCGATGTCGCGGATCCGCAAGGGGCCGCCATTGCGGTAGGCGATGATGACGTCGTTCCAGTCCTTGGACTGGGTCAGCTGGTCGTTGGCATAGATCGTGTAGGCGCGCTTGTCTCCGTCGATATTGCCCTTGGGGCTGTCGACCGTGGTGATCGCGATCTGACTGCGTACATCCTCCATCGACAGGCCCTTGGCGACGAGTTTCGCCGGGTCGATCTGGATGCGGATGGACGGCTTCTGCTGGCCGCCGATGAACACCTGCGCGACGCCCGAGAGCTGGCTGATCTGCTGGGCGAGCTGGGCGTCGACGGCGTCGCTGACGCTGGTGAGCGGCAGCGTCTCCGACGTTGCCGACAGCAGCAGGATCGGCGCGTCGGCCGGGTTGACCTTGCGGTAGGTCGGCGGCGAGGGCAGGTTCTTCGGCAGCTGGCCGCTGGCGGCGTTGATCGCGCCCTGCACGTCGTTGGCGGCGCCGTCGATGCTGCGGTTGAGGTCGAACTGGATCGTGATCGACGCCGTGCCCAGATAGCTCGTCGAGGTCATCTGGGCAATGCCCGGGATCTGCGCGAATTGCCGTTCCAGCGGCTGGGCCACCGACGAGGCCATCGTCTCCGGGCTGCCGCCCGGCAAATTGGCGGTGATCTGGATGGTCGGGAAGTCCACCTGCGGCAGCGGCGCGACCGGCAGCAGGGGGTAGGCGACGAGACCGACGAAGAGAATGCCGGCCATCAGCAGCGAGGTGCCGATGGGATAACGGATGAAAGGTGCCGAAATCCCGCCCTCGGTCATTCCCGTCGTACCTTGTTCTGGGCCGGGTCGGAGCTGGCCACCGCCGTCGAGACGAGACTGCCTGGCTGCACCTTGAATTGACCGCCCGTGATCACCTGCTGACCCGGGCTCAAGCCTTCGTCGACGACCGAGCGTCCGTCGATGGCGTAGCTGACCTTGATCTTGTGCACTTCAGCCTTGTTGTCCTGATTGACGGTATAGGCGTAGAGGCCGTTGGTGGAATGCTGGACCGCGTCGTCCGGAACCACGGTCGCGTCCTTCAGCGTCCGCACCAGAAGACGCGTCGACACCGACTGGCCCGGCCACAGCGCGTGATCCTTGTTGTCGAACACCGCCTTGAGCCGGATCGTCCCGCTGGTGGTGTCGACCTGGTTGTTGATGACCGCAAGCGTGCCTTCCGCGAGCGTCTTCTTGCCGTCGGTGGTGAATGCGATCACCTTCAGCGCCCCGGCCTTCTGGCCTTCGCTGATGTAGGGCAGCTGATCCTCAGGCGCGGTGAAGATCACCGAGATCGGCTCGACCTGCGAGATGGTGACGATTCCGGTCTGCGTGGAAGCGTTGACGATGTTGCCGACATCGACCTGGCGCAGGCCCGCAACACCTGTGATGGGCGACTTGATCTGGGTGTAGTCGAGCTGGGTCTGGGCGTTGGAGATCGCGGCATCGTCGGCGGCGATCTGGGCGGTGAGCTGGGCGACTGTGGAGCGCTGGGTGTCGACCCGCTGCGCGGTGGCGAATTCGCCGAGCCTCATGGCGCGCTGAAGTTCGAGATTGGCGTTGGCCAGACTCGCCTCGTCCTGCGCCTTTTTGGCCTTGGCCTGGTCGAGCGTGGCTTGATAGGGGCGGGGATCGATCGAGGCCAGAAGCTCGCCCGCTTTGGCGATCTGGCCTTCGGTGAAGGCGATCTTGTCGATTTGGCCGTCGACCCGGCTCCGGACTTGTACAGTGTTGAAACCCTGCACCGTGCCGAGGCCGGTCAGATAGACTGCAAAGTCGACCTTCTGGACCGGAGACACGCTCACCGGGATTGCGGGCGCGCGGGGCGGGCCCTTCTGGGCGACCTGGGCTTTTCCGGCATCCCCCGCGCCGAATTTCTGCCAACCGTAGTATCCCGCGGAGGCCACGGCCGCGATGATGACAATCCAGAGTATCGGCCGCGATTTTTTCATATCGGCTCGTTGGCTCGCATGCCCTAAGCTACGAATTGTGGGGCAATCATCGGGTTCCAAGGGTTTGTATATTACACGCCAAGTTCCAGTGTAAACAGCACTATCGGTTGAGAATCCTAAACAATTGGAAAGCTTTGCACTGCGGGCAACTCTCTGGCGCGGCGGTGTGCAGTGCTGCATTTTCCTGCCACGAACGATCCGCGAGCAAGGCTTGTGCAATGCTCGGGGCCGGCAAGGCGACGGTTCGCAAGAACGGTTCTAAATCCTGCGCACGCCGATTCGGTTGTCAGGAAAATCGGCATCGGTCATATCGGCGCTACAACGGGAGCGCAGGATGGACGAGTTGAACGGCAAGCTGATCGCGTGTCAGATTCTGATCACGGGTCTGATCGCGCGCGTCGCCAACGAGCAGCGCGATCCCTTGCGATTTCTCACCGACTTCCGCGACGAGATCAAAGCGGTCGTCGGCGGCATCAACATCGCCGGCATGGACAACAGCGATCGTGTGCGCGCGGTCGCGCAGAAAACCGTCGACGAATTGTTCTCGCTGATGAAGCCGCCGAGCAGTGATTAACATCGTTCAAGTGAAGCGGGATTTCGCGGTATTTTCGCGCTCGTATTAGAACGAGTCCAGGCTACGGGTTTTAGAACGATTTCAAACTGCTGTTTAGAATCGTTTTGAACTGGACGTATTCCGATGTTCTCGCCGCGTGCGCGCATTGACCCGCTATTTCGCGGCCGATACCAACACCCATCGTTCGTCGAAGTGAGTGAGCGAACAAGAAGATGGGGCGTTTGGTAATGGGGCAGGTGGTCGCACCGAGATCGTTGCGTTCGGTCGCAGCGCTCAATGCGTTGGATGACAAGTCCGCGGGAATGTCCGGCAAGAAGGCCTCCGCAGTCGCGAGCCTGATCGCGGTGGCGTCCGTGTCAGGCGCGGAAGCGCAACAATCGAACCTGCCGCCGGTGACGGTCGATGCGCCCGTCGCGCGTCCGCGTCCGGTGGCCTCGAAACCTTCACCCGAGCAGGTCCGTGCGCGCAATGCGCTCCGCCGCGCCGCCCAGCGTCAGCAGGCGGCGCAGCAGACTGCTCCCACCGTCCCGGCCGGCGAAGTCGATCGCAATCCGTATTCCGATCCGGCGGCGCCCTACAAGGTCGACCACGTCCAGGCCTCCGGCAAGTTTCCCGAGAAGATGCTGAACACGCCGAAGTCCATCACCGTGCTCAGCAAGGAGGTGCTCGAGGACAAGAACGCCACGACGCTGAAGGAGATCGGGCGCTCGACCGCCGGCGTGACGCTGGGCTCGGGCGAGGGCGGCAACGCGTTTGGTGACCGCTTCTTCATCCGCGGCTTCGATGCGCGCAACGACGTCTTCATCGACGGCATCCGCGATCCCGCGGTCTCGATCCGCGAGAACTTCTTCACCGAGCAGATCGAGATTCTGCGCGGCCCGGCCTCGTCCTACGCCGGCCGCGGCACCGCCGGCGGCGCCATCAACATCGTCACCAAGCAGGCCGGCGACGTCAACTTCAAGCGAATGGACACCGAGTTCGGCACCGACAGGACCAAGCGCGTCACGCTCGACGTCAACCAGGTCATCGACCCGACCTTCTCGGTGCGCGTCGGCGGCCTGTTCCAGGACGCCAATGTCGCCGGTCGCAACTACGTGACCGACGATCGCTGGGGCAGCTTCATCTCGACCAAGTACACCCCGACCAACGACATCAAGATCACGACGAACTACGTCCACACCGACCTCAGCGGCCTTCCGGATTTCGGCGTGCCCTTTTACCGGCAGGGCAATGTCCCGGTAACGTCGGCCGGCATTCCGCGCGGCAACTGGTACGGCTTCCTCAACCGCGACTTCCAGACCGCGCGGCAGGATTTCGGCACCGGCACGATCGAATACAGGGTTAACGAGGCCATCACGCTGACCAGCAAGGTGCGTGGCGAGCACTCGCTGCTCAACTACATCGGCACGCTGCCGCAGAACCCGAACACGACCAGCCCCAATCCGCTGCTCTGGACCACCACGGCGAGCGCGCAGAGCCGCTACCAGAACGTGGACGTGTGGGCCAACCAGAACGAGGCCACGTTCAAGCTCGATACCAACGGGGTCAAGCATACCGCCGTGTTCGGCGTCGAATATTCGAACGAGAACATCTCGATCGATCGTTACGCGGGCCTCGCATCGGAACTGTCCGGCTCCCCCTTCACGAGCAATGGCGCGGTGACGGGCGTCAATCTCTACTCCCCGCAATACACCAACATCCCGTTCGGCATTCCGGCGCTGGTCGGAAACCCGACGCGCTATGGCGTCAACACCAGCAGCGTCTACGTCATGGACACCGCGAACTGGCAGGACACGGTCATCGTGAATGGCGGCGTCCGCTATGACGGCTATAGCCAGAGTTCGTCGACCAATGCGGCCTATCTGAAGCAGAATGCCGATCTGGTGAACTACAACGTCGGGCTGGTCTACAAGCCGATGTCGATCGGCAGCATCTATGCAGCCTATGCGACCTCGGCCAATCCGTTCGGGTCGGAGCTTGATGCGACCGCGACCGATTACGGTGGTGTTCCGCCCAACACGGCCGTTTTGCTCGGACCCGAGCGTAACAAGGCGATCGAACTCGGCACCAAATGGGAGCTTGCCGATCGACACCTGCTGGTGACCGGTGCGCTGTTCCAGACCACCAAGGACAACGCGCGCGAGACCGTCAGCGGCCTGCTGACCTCGGGCGCTGCCTACAGGATCCAGGGCATCGACATCGAGGCCGAGGGCAAGATCACCGATCGCTGGAGCATCTTCGGCGGCCTGGTGCTGATGCAGTCCAAGGTCACGCAGAGCGGGGTTGCCTCGAATCTCGGTCTGCAACTGGCCAACATTGCCCACCAGTCGTTCAGCATGCTGACCAAGTACAAGCTCGACGACGGCTGGGAACTCGGCGGGCAGGCGGTGTATCGCTCCAAGGTCTATGGCGGCACCTTCGCGGCGAACACCAACGAGCTGCCGAGCTATTGGCGTTTCGATGCGTTCGTCGAGAAGAAGATCGACCAGAACTGGACCATGAAGTTCTACGCGCAGAACCTGACCAACAAGCTCTATTACGACTCGTTCTATCGCAGCGCGGTGCCGTTCGTGGCCGTCGCGCCGGGACGGGCGTTCTACCTCATCACGACGGCGAAGTTCTGATCATGTTGACGTGCCTGCCTGGCGTTCTCAGCAAGGATGATGTGGCGGATTTCCGCCGCATCATGGACGCCAGCGACTGGGAAGACGGCCGCTCCACCGCGGGCGCGCAGTCGGCCATGGTCAAGCGCAACGAGCAGCTGCCGCCCGACGGCGAGGTCGCGCGCAAGCTCGGCAATCGCATCATCTCGGCGCTGACGTCGAACCCGCGCTTTATCGCGGCGGCAATTCCGCTCCAGATCTTCCCGCCGCTGTTCAACCGCTATGCGGCTGACAGCGGCCACCATTTCGGCCTGCATGTCGACAATGCGATCCGCGGCGACCGCCTGACCGGTCTTCGCATCCGCACAGACCTGTCGGTCACCCTGTTCCTCGCCGAACCGGAAGAGTATGATGGTGGCGAACTTGTGATCGAGGACACCTACGGATCCCACGAAGTCAAGTTGCAAGCCGGGGACTGCGTGCTCTATCCCTCGACCAGCCTGCATCTGGTTACGCCGGTGACGAGGGGAACGCGGGTTGCGTCTTTCTTCTGGCTTCAGAGCATGATACGGGACGACCAAGCCCGGAGCATGATCTTTGACCTCGACACCGCGATTCAGGCGCTGGTGGAACGGCTCGGGCGTGACGATCCCGAAACGGTCAAATTGACGGGTATCTATCACAACCTCATTCGCTACTGGGCCGAAGTATGAAGATCATGTCCTTCCAAGCAAGCCTTGCCGCAGCTCTGGTGCTGGCGGCTGCCTGGCTCGCATCCCCTGTTTCCGCCCAGACACAAACCGCGCCCGCGGCACCGGCCCCATCGACGGCTCAGCCGTCCGCAGTCAGCCCGGCCCCGGCTGCTGCCCCAGCCGCGGCGGCGCCTGCGGCTGCAAAGTCCGATACGGCGGCCGGCGTCGCGCCGGCCATGAAGGAATTGTCGCCCTGGATGATGTTCATGTCCGCGGACGTCATCGTGAAGGCGGTGATGATCGGGCTTGCCTTTGCCTCGCTGGTGACCTGGACGGTGCTCATCGCCAAGTCGATCGAGCTGTCGGTCGCCTCGGCCAAGCTGCGTTCGGCGCTGAAGAAGATCGCGGAGGTGCGTTCGCTCGCCGAAGCGCAGATGGCGCTCGGCTCCAAGGAGGGCATCCTGCCCTCGTTCCTGGCGGCGGCACTGCGCGAGGCGCGGATGTCGGCCGGCCTGTCCAGCGACGCCGGCATCAAGGAGCGCGCGGCCTCCAGCTTCCAGGAAATCGTGCGCGCGGAGGCGCGGCGCATCCGCATCGGCATGGGCGTGCTCGCGACCATCGGCTCCACCTCGCCCTTCGTCGGCCTGTTCGGCACGGTCTGGGGCATCATGAACAGCTTCATCGGCATCTCGAAGTCGCAGACCACGAACCTCGCGGTCGTCGCGCCCGGCATCGCCGAGGCGCTGCTCGCCACCGCGATCGGCCTCGTCGCGGCGATCCCTGCGGTCATCATCTACAATCACTTCTCGCGCGTGACGAAGGGCTATCTCGAACTCGTCAGCCGTGCCTCGGGCGCGGCGGCGCGGCTGCTCTCGCGCGATCTCGATCGCAGCCACGGCAGCGTGCATTCGCGCGCGGCGGAGTGAGCCATGGGCGTTTCGCTTGCAGACAACGATGACGACGACGATTTCTCGGAAACGCATGACATCAACGTCACGCCGTTCATCGACGTCATTCTGGTTCTGCTGATCATCTTCATGGTTGCAGCCCCGCTGTCGACGGTTGACCTGCCGATCGATCTGCCGACGTCCAGTTCGACGCCGCAGAAGAAGCCGGACAAGCCGACCTATCTCAGCATCAAGCCCGATTTGACGCTCGCCATCGGGGAAAACCCGGTCCACCGCGCCGAGTTGCTCGGCACCCTCGACAGCCTGTCCGACATGAGCAAGGACAAGTACGTCTTCCTGCGCGCCGATCGCTCGGTGCCGTATGGCGAGTTGATGGGCGTCATGGAGCTGTTGCGCTCAGGCGGCTATACGCGGGTGAAACTGGTCGCGCTGGAAGGCGCACCGGGGGCGCCCGCGGCAGGCGCCGCTCAGCCGTAGAGGCCCGCCTATGTCGGACGAACCCAGATCATCCCGGACGCTTTGGATTTTGGCAGCGGTGGCGGCGCTTGCGCTCCATCTGGGCGGTGCTGCGCTCGCGCTGGCGCATCTGCGGACGGACGACGGCGACGATGGCTTGGGCGCGGCCGGCGCGGAGTTCGCCGTCGAGATGGCGTCGCCTCCGGTTCAGGAGTCCGACAGGCCGACCGGACCTAACGACTCCGAAGCCCAAGAGGAACGTCCCGAGCTTCCGGAGCAAAAGGCCGAAATCAAGGAGACCGAGCTTCCCCAAGATCGGCCGCAGGAGGCCGAGAATCCCGATCGCCTCGTCACGGAGAACAAGGCGAAGAAGGAACAGGACGACGATCCGAAGATCGCTGCGGTCGAAACGCCGGCCATGGAGGCGGCCCCGAAGCAGATTGACCAGGAGCGGCAAACGTTCGAAGACGCGACGCGCGAGGCCGACAAGGCCATGGCGCCCGTTGTCGGCATCGGCAAGGACATCTTGAAGATAACGGCCGACTGGAACCGCAAGATCAGTGCGCACCTTACGGCCCATAAGGTCAACCCAGAGGGCAAGGAGCCCAGCAATCAGAAGGTGAAGGTCAGTTTTGCGATCAACCGGCGGGGCAACGTCCTTGCGGTCGACGTCGTGGAATCGTCCGGGGACACAGCTTACGATGCGGCCGCGGTCTCGATTGTCCGCAAGTCCGATCCCATCCCGCAGCCGCCCGCCGGATTGGCCGAAGACCGCTTCGAGCGCACCGTCGACATCATCTTCACGCCGCCGGACGCGAAGAAAAAGAAGAAGACGGCTCAGCGCCAGTAGAGCCGGATCCCGGCATAGACCACGACCAGGCAAGCGAAGATCAGCGCCACCGGGAGCGGCCGCTTCTGGGTTCCGCCGGCTGCCGTCGCTCCGAAGAAGTTGGCCTTCTTCGGCTTCGGGTCGGGGCGGCGGAAGGCGGTAACATTGTCCGCTGCCGGTTCTGTCGAACGGGGACGTACGTCGGGCGCGGTTCCCGCGCCGCCCATCTCGACATAGTAGGCCTTGTAGATCGCGCCGATGGTGGCCTCGCTGGCCTCACCCTCGCCCATCTGCGCCAGCAGGTTCTTGTAACTGACGAGGAACTCCTGCGCCTCCGGAGGCAGCGCGGACGCCCCGTTGAGCTTGGCCATCATCTTCCAGGTGGCAAAATCCGCGCGGGCGCGGGTGTCGGCGCGTCGCGCGATCAGCATATCGGCAGCTTTGACCAAGTCGGCCTCGAGCCCTTCGGCTTGTGTTCGGGTGTCGCTGTTCAACTACGCATTGCCGGTCAGGAAGAGAACAGCCTTAATCACATAACCGGTCAACGTTCGCAGTATTGCTGAAATAACATCAAGATTTAGACCGAACTGCGAGCCCGCCAGCGGCAGCAGGATCAAGAGGCCGATCAGGATCAGCATACCGAACGGCTCGAGCCGGGCCAGCGGCGAGGCGAGGGGCCGCGGCAGCAGCCCGACCGCGACGCGCCCGCCGTCGAGCGGCGGGATCGGCATCATGTTGAACACCGCCAGCACTGCGTTGATGACCAGCGCGTTCTTGAGATTGTCGAACACCCATTGCGCCGAACCGGCCGGCGCCCAGGGCAGGGCGTGGAGGGCAAGAGCCGCCGCGAGCGCCAGCAGGATATTGGTGGCGGGCCCGGCCAAGGCCACCCAGACCATGTCGAGCCTGGGATGGTTGAGCTTGCGGAAATTGACCGGCACCGGCTTGGCGTAGCCGAACAGGAACGGCGAATGCGCGAACAGCAGCATCGCCGGCAGGATCAGGGTGCCGAACGGATCGATGTGGCGAAGCGGGTTGAAGCTGACGCGGCCGAGCTGCGAGGCGGTGTTGTCCCCAAGGCGATGCGCGACAAAGGCGTGCGCGGCTTCGTGGAAGGTGATGGCCAGCACCAGCGGCAGCACCCACACCGAAATGTCATAGAAAGAAACGTTCACGGCTCGTTTGTCCCGGTCCGGCTGCGGCCTTGCGGCCGTCCCGGCCAAACCGGCGGTGCAGCAACGCTTCACGTCAACATAGGGTGGCCGGTTCCGAAATGCCACGCTGCAAATGATCGGCCAGCAATGTGGCCGGGCGCGACAGATCGCGCGCACGGTGGAGGCGTATGTCCGCCGCCGGCAGCGGCGGCAGGCCGTCGCGCCCCGACAGGACGCGCAGACGAGGGGGCAGAGTGCCGGCTTTCACGACGGTGATCGCGAGACCTTGCGCCGCGATCGCCTCGACCGCGGCAAGCGTCCGGCTAACAAAGGCGAGGCGCCAGGGCCGGCCGGTGGCATCGAGAGCCGCCGTGGCCCATTGCCGGAACAGGCAGCCCTGGGGGTAGAGTGCGACGGACAGCACGCCCTGCGCCAGCGCCGGATATGATTTGGCCGCGGCCCATACCGCCTGCTCGCGCCGCAGCAGCTCGCCCTCGCCGCGTCCTTCCGAATGCATGGCGATGACGAGGTCATAAACTTCGCCGAGCCGGGCCGGCATCGTCGCGGTCAGGCCGGTCTCGATCTCGACCCGGATCTCCGGGTGGCTTTCGGCAAAGCGCGCCAGCAAGGGTGGAATGACGATGGTGCCATAATCGTCCATCACGCCGACGCGGACCACGGCTTCGACCTTGCACGCGCGGAGCGCATCGACCGCCTCTGCGTTGAGGTCGAGAAGCCGCCTTGCATAGACGAGGAGCTCATCGCCCGCCGCGGTCAGCGCGACGCCGGCCCTGGTGCGTTGAAACAGCTTTGTGCGGAGCCGCTCCTCCAGGCGCCTGATCTGGACGCTGACCGCCGATTGGGTCCGGTTGAGGACGTGGGCCGCGCGCGTGAACGAGCGGTGTTCGGCGACGGCTAGAAATGCCTTCAGCAAATCGGGATCGAGAGCCGGTGTGGTCATGACGAAAACTTATCCCAGCATGACGGAAATTCCATTCCCTGTTTCGGCGTGCCTCGTATGCTGCTTGCGAAGCATCAACGGGAGGGAGCGTGGGCGAAATCTCCGGCGTTCTGGCCGCGGTGCTGTCGAGCGGCCTCGGCGGCACCTCAATCGGCGCCACGCGCTATCTGGTGGGCAGCCTCGATCCGCTCGCGATCGGCTCGTTCCGGTTCGGCATCGGCTTTCTCCTGCTGCTGCCGCTGACGCTGCTGCGCGGCGATCGCTGGCCGGAGCGAGCGGATTGGGCTGCCGCGATCGGCCTCGGCCTCCTGTTCTTCGCCCTGTTCCCGATCCTGTTCAATGCGTCGCTGATCTTCACGACCGCCGCGCGCGGTGCGCTCGCCTTGTCGACGCTGCCTCTGCTGTCGCTGGTGATCGGGGCTGCGCTCGGCGCCGAAGCCCTGACTTGGCGCAAATCGATCGGGGTCGTGATGGCGACCGTTGGCGTTGCCGTCGCGTTGCTCTCCGACCTGACCTCGGCGCCATCCGGCGCCTGGCGCGGCGATCTCCTGATGGTCGCGGCGGCGCTGTGCATGGCGCTGTACGGCATCTGGTCAAAGCCGCTGATCCGGCGCTCCGGCCCGATCGCCTTCACGACGATGAGCATGGCTGCGGGCGCGGTTTGCCTGATCCTGCTCTCCTGTCTCCGCGGCAGTTTTGCGCCAGTTGCCGGCTTCGGCGCGCCGCAATGGCTCGCAGCCCTCTATCTCGGCGCCTTCGGCGCAGCGCTGACCTTTTATCTCTGGGCCTTCGCGCTGGAGCGGACGACGCCGACGCGCGTGGCGATCTCGGTGACTGTCAATCCGGTTACGGCATCGCTGGTCGGGGCCTGGCTCCTGCATGAGCCGCTGCGCTGGAATCTGGCGGCCGGCATCGTCGCGGTGTTCGCCGGGATCTGGATCGCGACGACGACGGGACGGCGCGTTGAGGCGGCCGGCGCCTCAGGCTGAACGTCACATCACGCCGGGATCGTCCCCGGATATTGCGTCAGGCCGTCGTCGAGCTTCAGCCAAGCAAGCTTCTCCGAGACCCAGATGTGCTCGGTCGGGGCAAAGGCGTTGCGGTCGTCGAAGGTCGTGAGCGAGACGCCCGCCAGCGTGCCGTTGCGCCGCCAGGCGAACAGGCGCGTGCCGCAACGCTTGCAGAACACGCGATCGATGTGCTCGGACGATGCATAGCGCTCGGTCTCGCCCTCGACCGTCAGTGCGCGCTGGTCGAACTGCGCGCGGGCGAAGTAGGGCGAGCCCATCGCCTTCTGGCAGATGCGGCAATGGCAGATGCGCACGTTGAGCGGTTCGCCCTCCGCCTTGAACCGCACCGCGCCGCACAGGCATCCGCCTTCCCTGATCATGGCTGCCTCAATAGGTTGCGCGTCCGCCCGAGATGTCGAACACCGCGCCGGTCGAGAACCCGCAGTCCTCGGATGCGAGCCAGCTCACCATCGCGGCGAGCTCTTCCACAAGCACGAAGCGCGCTTTCGGGATCTTCGACAGCATGAAGTCGATGTGCTGCTGCGTCATCTGGTCGAAGATCGCGGTCTTCGCCGCCGCCGGCGTCACCGCGTTGACGAGGATGTCATGTGCGGCGAGCTCCTTGCCGAGCGACTTCGTCAGCGCGATCAGGCCGGCCTTGGAGGCCGAATAATGCGAGGCGTTCGGATTGCCTTCCTTGCCGGCAATCGAAGCGATGTTCACGATGCGCCCGTATTTTTGCTTGAGCATCACCGGCACGATCGCCTTGCAGACGATGAAAGGGCCCTCGAGGTTGATGCGCAGCACCTTGCGCCATTCCTCCAGATCGGTCTCCCAGACCGGCTTGTTGACGCCGGCGATGCCGGCATTGTTGACGAGGATGTCGATCTTGCCGAAGGCCGCCAGCGTCGCATCGCGCGCCTGCTCGACGGCCGCGGTGTCGGTGACGTCGACCTTGAAGACGCGGACGTTGTCGCCGATCTCCTTCGCCGTCTTCTCGGCGAGTGCGGCGTCAAAATCCCAGATCGCGACCTTGGCGCCGGAAGCGACGAAGCGCTCGGTGATGGCGCGGCCAAAACCTTGCGCGCCGCCGGTGACGACGGCGACGCGTCCGTTGAGATCGATCTTGTTCATGCCGGGGCCTCTGCCGTCAGAGCATGTAGCCGCCGTCGACGACGAGGTCGACGCCGGTGGTGAAGGCGCTCTCGTCGCTGCCGAGATACACCGCCATGGATGCGATCTCGTCGGCGGTGCCGAGCCGGCCCATCTTCTGGCGGGAGACGAACATCTCCTTGCCCTGCGGTCCATGCGCGGCGGCGCGATCGAGCATCGAGGGCGTCTCGACGGTGCCGGGGCAGATGCTGTTGCAGCGGATGCCCTTGGTGATGAAGTCGAGCGCGACCGCGCGCGTCAACAGCGACACCGCAGCCTTCGACGCGCTGTAGACATAGCGATTGGCCGGCGGCCGCAGCGCGGCGCAGGAGGAAATGTTGACGATGCTGCCGCCGCCGCCCGCGAGCATGTCCGGCAGGAACGCCCTGATGGTCCGGTGCATCGACTTGACGTTGAGGTCGAACGAGAAGTCAAAATCCTCTTCCGAGCACTCCAGGATGGTGCCGTGATGCACGAAGCCGGCCGCGTTGAGCAGGATGTCGACCTTACCGATGCGCTTGGCGAAGGCGTTGACGTCGGCGGTGTTGCGTACGTCCAGCTTTGCGGTCTCGGCGATGCCTTCCTTGGCCAGGCTCGCGATGCCTGACACGTTGATGTCGGTCGCGATCACGGTTGCGCCTTCACGCGCGAATGCGATGGCGCATGCGCGCCCGATGCCTGCTGCCGCAGCCGTGACGATTGCGCGCTTACCCTTGAGGCGGTCTGCCATTTTCTTGTTCTCCTTTGAATTTCTGTCGTCATTCCGGGGCGCGCCTCTTGGCGCGAGCCCGGAATCCATTTTGCGACGGGTTCGATGGCCTGATGGATTCCGGGCTCGCGACTTCGTCGCGCCCCGGAATGACAGTTGTTGCTAATGATTATCCCGCGCCACACCAAAGGTGCCGGCGACGTTCTGGTAGCGCGTGGCGAGCTCCATGCAGGCGCCGGTCGACTGCTGGCCGACGGTGTTGCGATAGATCTCCTGCCACGGCGTCTGGTTCGCCGGATGCTTGAAGCCGCCATTGGCCATCAGCTCGGCGTGACGCTTCTTCACCTCATCGTCCGAAATGAGGATGTTGGCGCTGCCCTTGTTGAGGTCAATGCGCACCTTGTCGCCCGTCCTCAAGATCGCAAGGCCGCCATTGGCGGCGGCTTCCGGCGACGCGTTGAGGATCGAGGGCGAGCCTGAGGTGCCCGACTGGCGGCCGTCGCCGATGCAGGGCAGGGAGTGGATGCCGCGTTTGATCAATGCCGCCGGCGGCTGCATGTTCACGACCTCGGCGCCGCCGGGATAGCCGATCGGCCCGGTGCCGCGGATGAACAGCACGCAGCGCTCGTCGATGTCGAGCGAGGCATCGTCGATCCGCTCGTGATAGTCCTCCGGACCCTCGAATACGATGGCGCGGCCCTCGAAAGCGTTGAGATCCTTGGGGTTGCTCAGGTAGCGGTCGCGGAATTCCTTCGAGATCACGCTGGTCTTCATGATCGCGGAATCGAACAGATTGCCCTTCAGCACCAGGAAGCCGGCGTCCTTCACCAGCGGCTCGTCATAAGGCCGGATCACGTCGTTGTCCGGCGCGGGCGCGTCCTTGCAGTTCTCGCCGATGCCGCGGCCGTTGACGGTGACCGCGTCCTCGTGGATGCGCTTGTGCTTCATCAGCTCGCGCACCACGGCCGGCACGCCGCCGGCGCGGTGGAATTCCTCGCCGAGATAGAAGCCGGCCGGCTGCATGTTGACCAGCAGCGGCACGTCGTGGCCGACCTTCTGCCAATCGTCGATCGACAGCTCGATGCCGATGTGGCGGGCCAGCGCGTTGATATGGATCGGCGCGTTGGTCGAGCCGCCGATCGCCGAATTGATCACGATGCAGTTCTCGAACGCCTTGCGGGTCAGGATGTCCGAGGGTTTGAGGTCTTCCCAGACCATCTCGACGATGCGTTTGCCGGTCTCGTAGGCGATCTGGCCGCGCTCGCGATAGGGGGCGGGGATCGCCGCGCAGCCCGGCAGCGAAAAGCCGAGCGCTTCGGCAAGCCCGTTCATGGTCGAGGCCGTGCCCATGGTGTTGCAATGGCCGACCGAGGGCGCCGAGGACGCCACGATCTCCATGAACTCTTCATAGTCGATTTCGCCCGCGGCGAGCCGCTCGCGTGACTTCCAGACGATGGTGCCGGAGCCGGTGCGCTCGCCGTTGTGCCAGCCGTTGAGCATCGGTCCCCCGGACAGCACGATCGCGGGGAGGTTCACCGTCGCTGCCGCCATCATGCAGGCCGGTGTGGTCTTGTCGCAGCCGGTGGTCAGCACCACGCCGTCGAGCGGATAGCCGTACAGGATCTCAACGAGACCGAGATAGGCGAGGTTGCGGTCGAGCGCCGCGGTCGGGCGCTTGCCGGTCTCCTGGATCGGATGGGTCGGGAACTCCATCGCGATGCCGCCGGCCTCGCGAATTCCTTCGCGGACGCGGTGGGCCAGCTCGATATGGTGGCGGTTGCAGGGCGAGAGGTCGTTGCCGGTCTGGGCGATGCCGATGATCGGCTTGCCGGACTGGAGCTCGGCGCGGGTGAGGCCGTAGTTCAGGTAGCGCTCCATGTAGAGCGCGGTCATGCCCGGATTATGCGGATTGTTGAACCATTCCTGCGAGCGGAGGTGGCGGCGAGCGCCGTTGCCGGCGGGCGCATGTCCATTGGTTGGCTTTTTTGTCATTGGTTTCTCCTGCAATGCAAACGCACTGGCGTCCGTATCATGGGGTCGGCTTGTGCGATGCCCAACGGCGCGAGCGACGATCTGCCTTCCCGTTGGCGGGTCGTTTCCTCACGAATTCGATACTAGTCGTGGCCGCTTGGTAACGCTATCATTTTGTTCGCCGCAGCCGCGCCCGCTTCGGTTGTCCTGCCGTCCGAACGCCGCGCCGACGAGCTTTGCCGCTCGATCACCTTGAAGCCGAGATCGAGCACCGGTTGCTCCGGGCGTCGTCCGTCGATCGCCTCGATCAGCATGGTGGCGGCGGTATTGCCCATCTCGTAGCGATTGGTGCGCACACTGGTCAGGGTGGGGACCGCGGAGGCCATGAATTCGAGGTCGTTGAAGCCGACGATCGCGATCTGCTCGGGGATCGCAATGTCGCGGCGCCGGCATTCGAACAGCACGCCGAGCGCAAGGTCGTCATTGGCGCAGAACACCGCGTCGATGCCGGGCGCCCGCGCCAGCAGATCGGTGAACAGGGCGCCGCCGAGCGTGACCGAGGTCGGCGTCGCCGTCGTGACGACGAGGCGCTGTTCGAACGATCCGGCGTCCTTCATGGCCGCGACATATCCGTCGAGCCGCCGCTGTACCCGCGGGTCCATCCGGGCGCCGACGAAGCCGATCTTGCGGTGGCCTTGAGCGAACAGGTGCGCAACCGCCGCGCGCGCTGCGTCATAGTGGGAAAAGCCGATCATCATGTCGACCGGGTTGGGTCCGATCTCCATGATCTGCACGATCGGGCAGTCGGCCGCCTCCAGCATTGCGCGCGATTCCGCGGTCTGGTCGATGCCGGTGACGATCAGTCCGGCCGGCTTCTGTGCAAGAAACAGGCGCAGCAGCTTCTCCTCCTGGAGAATACTGTAGCGTGTGTTGGACAATTGGATCGAGTACCGGCTGCCTTCGGAGGCGTCATAGATGCCGCGCAGCACGTCCGAGAATACGTTGTTGGTCAGTGACGGAATCAAGACGCCGATCACCTCGGTGCGGTGCGAGGCCAGCGCGCGCGCCGCAAGGTTCGGCACATAGCCGAGCTCCCTGGCCGCGCTCTCGACCCGTGTCCGCTTGGCGACCGACAGCGCCTCGGGATTGCGGAAGAAGCGGGACGCGGTAATCGGGCTGACGCCGGCAAGCTCGGCGACTTCCGCCAGCCGGATCTTGCCTGACTTGGTGCGTTTTCGACCCATTGCTGCTCTTAACACAGTCACTGTCACAAACAAAGGAACGTTGACAGCGCTACCAGCTAGGACTAACCAAAGACAAATTGCCAAAACCGCACAAACTGCCGACAATGTCGCCCGCTAGATCGGGCTTCGTCGGTGAAGTCTGAAAGAACAAGACGGTCGCGGCGCGAGAGGCGTCGTGGACTTTCGAGGAGGGAGCTAGATGTCGTCTGTGCAAATCCGCGACGTGCGGAAATCGTTCGGCAATTTTGAAGTCCTGCACGGCGTTTCAATTCCGATCGAGGACGGCCAGTTCGTCGTCCTGGTTGGACCCTCCGGCTGCGGCAAGTCGACGCTTCTGCGCATGCTTGCCGGTCTCGAGAACATCACCTCCGGCACGATCTCGATCGGCGACCGCGTCGTCAACAATGTCCAGCCCAAGGAGCGGGACATTGCAATGGTGTTCCAGAACTACGCGCTCTATCCGCACATGACGGTCGCCGAGAACATGGGCTTCTCGCTGAAGCTGCGGAATGCGAGCTCCGACGAGATCAACAAGCGCGTCAAGCGTGCCGCCGAGATTCTCGCGCTGGGGCCGCTGCTCGAGCGCTATCCGCGCCAGCTCTCTGGCGGCCAGCGCCAGCGCGTCGCCATGGGCCGCGCCATCGTGCGCGATCCGCAGGTGTTCCTGTTCGACGAGCCGCTGTCGAACCTCGACGCCAAGCTGCGCGTCGCCATGCGCACCGAGATCAAGGAGCTGCACCAGCGGCTGAAGACGACCACTGTCTACGTCACCCACGACCAGATCGAAGCCATGACCATGGCGGACAAGATCGTCGTCATGCATGACGGCATCGTCGAGCAGATGGGCACGCCGCTCGAACTCTACGACAAGCCAGACAACCAGTTCGTCGCCGGCTTCATCGGCTCGCCCGCCATGAACTTCCTGAAGGGTCATGTGCGCGTCAACGGCGTTGCCACCTTCGAAGGACCGAATGGCGTCAAGCTGCCGCTCCAGAACGCGCCGGCGGCTTCCGACGGCCGTCCCGCGGTCTACGGTGTGCGGCCCGAGCACTTCACCATCGCTGACGACGGCGCCGATGCCGAGATCATCGTGGTCGAGCCGACCGGCTCGGAGACGCAGGTGTTTGCCAAGGTCGGCGGCGAGCAGGTCGTGGCGGTGTTCCGCGAGCGCCACCAGTTCAACCCTGGCGACAAGGTCAAGCTGAAGCCCGACCCGTCGCTGGTGCATCTGTTCGACGAAGCGACGGGGAAACGCCTGAACACTTAGCATAAGACAACAAAGCATAAGACAATAAAAAAGCATCACAGGGAGGACGACATGCAAGACTTTACCCGCCGGACATTGCTTCAGGGCGGAACGGCTCTGGCTGCCACCGGCATGCTGACCGGGCCGGCACTGTTCGAGTTCGCGAAGGCCTGGGCGCAGAGCGCACCCTGGAAGGCGGAGCCGGGTGCCAAGCTGACCGTGATGCGGTGGAAGCGCTTCGTGCCGGCGGAGGACGATGCGTTCAACGCGATGGTGGCGGCGTTCAAGGCCGCGACCGGCACCGAGATGAACGTGTTCAGCGAATCCTTCGAGGACGTGCAGCCGAAGGCTTCGGTTGCGGCCAATACCGGCTCCGGGCTCGATCTCGCCTGGGGCCTGCACACGCTGCCGCAGCTGTTCCCCACCAAGGTTCTGAAGATGAACGACGTTGCCGATTATCTCGGCAAGAAATATGGCGGCTGGACCGACGCCGCGGCCGTCACCTGCAAAAAGGATGGCGACTGGCTCGGCATTCCCGTGGCGACCGTCGGCGGCTATCTGACCTATCGCAAGTCAGCCGTCGAGAAGGCGGGCTTCAAGCAGGTGCCCTCCGACTTCCCGGCCTATCTCGAGCTCTGCAAGGCGCTGAAGAAGAACAACACCCCGGCGGGTTTCGCGCTTGGTCACGCTACCGGCGATGCCAACGCCTGGGTCCACAACATCCTGTGGGGCCACAACGGCTGGACCGTCGACAAGGACGACAAGGTCATCATCAACTCGCCGGAGACGGCGAAGGCGCTGGAGTACTGCAAGGCACTGTCGGAGAACTTTATTCCCGGCGTTGCATCCTGGAACGACTCCTCCAACAATAAGGCATTCCTGTCGGGCGAATTGTTCCTGACGTCGAACGGCATTTCGATCTATATCGCTGCCAAGGACGACCCCAGCAAGAAGGACCTCGCCGAGGATATCGACCACGCATTGTGGCCGGTGGGGCCGATCGGAAGACCCACCGAGCTGCAACTCGCAGTGCCGATCCTCGCCTTCAACTTCACGAAGTATCCGAACGCGGCGAAGGCCTTCGTTGCCTTCATGCTGGAGAAGGAGAATTTCGAGAAGTGGCTGACGGGGGCCCGCGGCTATCTCACCCATACGCTGAACGCCTACGATTCGGCGCCGGTCTGGACCGCCGATCCGAAGAATGCAGTCTTCGGTCAGGCCAGCAAGCGCGCGCTGCCGGCGTCGGGCATCGGCACGCCGGGAGAGAAGGCGGCGACCGCGATCGCGGATTTCATCGTGGTCGATATGTTTGCCAACTACTGCACCGGCGCCAAGGACCTCAAGGGTTCGATGGCGGATGCCGAGCGCCAGTTGAAGCGCATCTACCGCGGCTAAGCCGACGCGAGTTACAGCGGGCGGCCGACTGGTCGCCCGCTTTCTCAATCGTATCGGGATACGACCATGGCCGACATTACACTTGCACCCAGGGACGGCGAGCCGAAGGTCGTGGACGTGAGCGCCTGGACGCAGCTCAAACACAACCGCAACTGGCTCGGCTTCTGGTTCATGGTGCCGGCCATGGCGTTCCTGATCTTCTTCCTGGCCTATCCGCTGGGGCTCGGCATCTGGCTGTCCTTCACGGATACCCGCATCGGCAGGGTCGGGCACTTCGTCGCTACCGAGAACTATGAGTGGCTCTGGGACGACTCCATCTTCTGGCTGTCGGTGTTCAACACGCTGCTCTACACCTTCGTCGCCAGCGCCCTCAAATTTGCGATCGGGCTCTATCTCGCGCTGCTGCTGAACGAGAACATGCCGTTCAAGGCGATGCTGCGCGCTATGGTCCTGATCCCCTTCATCGTGCCGACGGTGCTTTCGGCGCTAGCATTCTGGTGGATCTTCGATTCGCAGTTCTCCATCATCTCCTGGTCGCTGAAGCATCTCGGCCTGATCAATCAGAACATCAATTTTCTCGGCGACACGACCTGGGCGCGCATTTGCGTGATCTTCGCCAATATCTGGCGCGGCGTACCGTTCGTGGCGATCACATTGCTCGCAGGCCTGCAGACGGTGTCGCCCTCGCTCTATGAAGCCGCAACGCTCGACGGCGCCACGCGCTGGCAGAATTTCCGCTACATCACCTATCCGCTGCTGACGCCGATCATTGCCGTGGTCATGACGTTCTCGGTGCTGTTCACCTTCACCGACTTCCAGCTGATCTGGGCGATGACGCGCGGCGGCCCGGTCAACGCCACCCATCTGATGGCGACGCTGTCCTACCAGCGCGCGATCATTGCAGGACAGTTGGGTGAGGGGGCTGCGATCTCGAGCGCCATGATCCCCTTCCTGCTCGCAGCAATCATGGTTTCTTGGTTCGGCCTGCAACGCAGGAAATGGCAGCAGGGAGAGAACAATGACTGATCTGCCGACGAGGTCGATTGATCTCAAGGCCGTGCTATCGTCCTCCTCTCCGACGGCGGCGAAGGACGATCATAGCGAGGGCATGAGCTATCTTCAGTCGGTGCCGCGCCGGCTCGTGACGCTGTACCTGCCGCTTACGATCATCGTCGTGGTCCTGTTGTTTCCGTTCTACTGGATGGCGCTGACGTCGGTGAAGCCAGACGAGCAGTTACTGGAACTCGACAGGTTCAACCCGTTCTGGACCTGGAATCCGACTTTCAAGCATTTCCACAAGCTGCTGTTCGAGAGCTACTATCCGTATTGGCTCTGGAACACGATGTACGTGGCGATCTGCGCCACGGTGCTCTCGATCATCGCATCGGTGCTTGCGGCCTACGCCATCGTGCGCCTGCGCTACAAGGGCGCCAATCTCGTCGGCGGGCTGATCTTCCTCGCCTATCTGGTGCCGCCGTCGATCCTGTTCATTCCGCTTGCCACCGTCGTGTTCCAGTACGGCCTGTTCGACTCGCCGATGGCGCTGATCCTGACCTATCCGACCATCCTGATCCCGTTCTCGACCTGGCTGCTGATGGGCTATTTCAAGACCATCCCGTTCGAGCTGGAGGAATGCGCGCTGATCGACGGGGCGAGCCGCTGGCAGATCCTGACCAAGATCGTCCTGCCGCTCGCAATCCCCGGCCTGATCTCGGCCTTCATCTTCTGCTTCACGCTGTGCTGGAACGAGTTCATCTATGCGCTGACCTTCCTGCAATCGACCAGCAACAAGACGGTGCCGGTCGCGATCGTCAACGAGTTCGTGGACGGCGACATCTACCGCTGGGGCTCGCTGATGGCGGGAGCGCTGGCCGGCTCGTTGCCCCTCGTCATCCTTTACGCCTTCTTCGTGGAGCATTATGTGTCGGCGATGACCGGCGCCGTGAAGGAATGATCGCGGTGCCTGCCTTGAGAGCGCGCCAAGTGAACGTGTCAGGAGCGGCACGTTCCGGCCAATAAAAAGGAGTAGGCTCTTGCACATTCTGGTTCTGGGCGCCGCCGGCATGGTCGGCCGCAAACTCTGTGAACGGCTGCTGCGCGATGGCCGTCTCGGCAAGAGCGATATCACCAGGTTGACCATGCATGACGTGGTCGAGCCGAAGAAGCCGGAAAAGGCCGGTTTTGCCGTCGAGACCGTCTCCGGCGATTTCGCCGTGCCGGGCGCGGCGGAGAAGCTGGTCGCCGGCCGCCCGGACGTGATCTTCCATCTCGCTGCGATCGTCTCGGGCGAAGCCGAGCTCGATTTCGACAAGGGCTACCGCATCAATCTCGACGGCACGCGGATGCTGCTCGATGCCATCAGGCTCGTCGGCGGCGGCTACAGGCCGCGCGTGGTGTTCACGTCCTCGATCGCCGTGTTCGGCGCGCCGTTCCCCGACGCGATCGGCGACGAGTTCTTCCACACGCCGCTCTTGAGCTACGGCGCCCAGAAGGCGATCGGTGAATTGCTGCTCGCCGACTATTCGCGCCGCGGCTTCCTCGACGGCATCGGCATCCGTCTGCCGACCATCTGCATCCGGCCCGGCCTGCCCAACAAGGCGGCATCGGGCTTCTTCTCCAACATCCTGCGCGAGCCGCTGGCCGGCAAGGAGGCGGTCCTGCCGGTCTCGGAGGACGTCCGTCACTGGCACGCCACGCCGCGCTCGGCGGTCGGCTTCCTGCTCCACGCCGGCACCATGGACCTCGCCACGGTCGGTCCGCGCCGCAATCTCACCATGCCGGGCCTGTCGGCAACGGTCGGCGAGCAGATCGCTGCGCTGAAGCGCGTCGCAGGTGAAAAGGTCGCTGCCCGCATCAAGCATGAGCCCGATCCCTTCATCGTCGGCATCGTCGGTGGCTGGCCGCGCAATTTCAACGCAAAGCGGTCGCTCGAGCTCGGGTTCACCACCGCCGAGAAGACCTTCGACGACATCATCCGCATTCACATCGAAGACGAGCTCGGCGGCAACTTCGTCGCCTGACGGTGGCGATGAACAGCGTGGATATCATGATGGCGAGCGTTGCTTGCATCGGTGAATGCATGGTCGAGCTCCGGCAGGCCCAAGGTGGACCCTCCACTGGACAGTCTGCCGGGCAGGGCGGCGGCCTGTACTCACGCGGCTTCGGCGGCGACACCCTCAACACTGCGGTGTATCTGGCGCGGCTCGAGGTCAAGGCCGATTACCTGACCGCGCTCGGTGACGATGCCCTGAGCGAGGAGATGATCGCGGCATGGAATGCGGAGGGCGTCGGGACCCGCCGTGTCGTGCGGCTGCCGGGCAAGCTGCCCGGCCTCTACATGATCCAGACGGATGCGAACGGCGAGCGCCAGTTCTTCCACTGGCGCGACAGCGCGGCTGCGCGCCAGCTCATGAACCTGCCGGAGACGGACGAGCTGCTCAACTCGCTGATGAGCTACGATGTCGTCTACCTCTCCGCGATCACGCTCTCGATCTACGACGCATCAGGACGCGAGCGCCTGTTCGCCGCGATCAAGCGGGCGCGCCTGCTCGGCACCCGCTTCGTGTTCGATACGAACTTCCGCGCGCGCGGCTGGCCCGATCGCGACATCGCGCGCGAGGTGTTTGGCGTCGCGTTTGCGACCGCCGACATCGTGCTGACCTCGACCGAGGACCTGCTCGCGCTCTATCCCGGCGAAAGCCACGAGCAGCTGATGGCGCGCATCCCCACACCCGAGCTGGTGTTCCGCCTGGCCGAACCCGTCAGCCTGCTGCGCTTTGCCGGGGGGGCGAGCGAGGTCCGCGCCGAGCCGATGACCAAGCCGGTGGTCGATACTACCGCGGCCGGCGACAGCTTTGCCGCCGCCTATATCGCCGCCCGGCTCGCCGGTTCCGAGCCGGTCGAGGCGGCCCAGGCCGGCCATCGCCTCGCCAGCCTGGTGATCTGCTATCCCGGCGCCATCATTCCAGGCTATGCCATGCCACCGAAGAAACGCCACCGGCCGGCGACCACGCGTCAAGCGACAAAATAAAGAAGCGACAACGATGACCACGACCGCCCAACAAAACCACCTTGCCGCGCTGTTCAAGGCTGCGACCGTTATTCCCGTGCTCACCATCGAGCGTATCCAGGATGCGGTGCCGCTGGCGAAAGCGCTGGTTGCCGGCGGCGTCCGCACGCTGGAGGTGACCATGCGCACCCCCGTTGCGATCGAGGCAGCACGGGCGATGATGGCCGAAGTCCCGGAAGCGGCGGTCGGCATCGGCACGATCCTCAATCCGGCCGACTTCGTCCGGGTCGAGAAGCTTGGCGTCGCGTTCGGCATCAGTCCGGGCCTGACCCCCGATCTCCTCAAGGCTGCTGCCGACAGCTCCTTGCCGTTCGCGCCGGGCATCGCCACCGCCTCCGAGCTGATGATGGCGCTGGCGCATGGCCTCGACGTCGCAAAGTTCTTCCCGGCCGAGCAGGCCGGCGGCATCAAGGGCCTGCGCGCGCTTGGCGGGCCGTTCCCGAACGTGCGGTTCTGCCCCACCGGCGGCGTCGGCGAAGCCAATGCGGCGACTTGGCTGGCCGAGCCGAACGTGGTGGCGGTCGGCGGTTCCTGGCTGTGCCCGACCGCGGAGATCAGGGCCGGGAACTGGGCCGGCATAACTGCCATCTGCCAGCGCACCCTCAAGGCCCTGAAAGCCGCGTGAAGTCTTGCCATCCTTGGGCTAAGACTTAGCTCAGGGAGAGACCCAGGGAGAAAAGACCATGACCGCCAGCATCGTCGGATGGGCGCATACGCCGTTCGGCAAGTTCGACACCGAAACCGTCGAAAGCCTCGTCACCCGCGTGGCCAACGAGGCGCTGGCGGATGCCGGAATCTCGGCCGGCGACGTCGACGAGATCGTGCTCGGCCATTTCAACGCCGGCTTCTCGCCGCAGGATTTTACCGCCTCGCTGGTGCTCCAGGCCGACCCGAAACTGCGCTTCAAGCCGGCGACCCGCGTCGAAAACGCCTGTGCCACGGGGTCTGCCGCCGTGCACCAGGGCCTGCGGGCGATTGCCGCAGGTGCGGCCAAAATCGTCCTGGTCGTTGGCGTCGAGCAGATGACGCGCACGCCTGGCCCCGAGATCGGCAAGAACCTGCTCAAGGCGTCCTATCTGCCCGAGGACGGTGACACCGTCGGCGGCTTCGCCGGCGTGTTCGGCAAGATTGCCAGCTCCTATTTCCAGAAATACGGCGACCAGTCCGATGCGCTGGCGCTGATCGCGGCCAAGAACCACAAGAACGGCGTCGCCAATCCGTTCGCCCAGATGCGCAAGGATTTCGGCTTCGAGTTCTGCCGGGCCGAGAGCGAGAAGAACCCCTACGTTGCCGGCCCGCTGAAGCGCACCGACTGCTCGCTCGTCTCCGACGGCGCTGCGGCGCTGGTGCTGGCCGATGCCGAGACCGCCAAGGGCATGACCAAGTCGATCGGCTTTCGCGCCACCGCGCATGCTCAGGACTTCCTGCCGATGTCCAAGCGCGACATTCTTCAGTTCGAGGGCTGCACGGTCGCCTGGCAGCGCGCGCTGGAGAAGGCGGGCGTTACGCTTTCCGATCTCTCCTTCGTCGAGACCCACGACTGCTTCACGGTTGCCGAGCTGATCGAGTACGAAGCGATGGGCCTGACGCCGAGGGGGCAGGGCGCCCGGGCCATCAAGGAAGGCTGGACGCTCAAGGACGGCAAGCTGCCGGTCAATCCCTCCGGCGGTCTGAAGGCCAAGGGCCATCCGATCGGCGCCACCGGCGTGTCCATGCATGTCATGACCGCGATGCAGCTCGCCGGCCAGGCGCCCGAGGGCATGCAGCTCAAGAACGCCAAGCTCGGCGGCATCTTCAACATGGGCGGTGCGGCGGTCGCCAACTACGTGTCCGTGCTGGAGCCGCTGAAGTAGGTCTTGTAGGGTGGGCAAAGGCGCGCTTGCGCCGTGCCCCCCTTCTTTCCTTTGCGCCAGATCATGGTGGGCACGCTTCGCTTAGCCCACCCTACGGCTCCTGAGGATTTGCGGAAAAGCATCATGAGCAACAGCTACGAAGACTCACTCTCTATCGAGGCGCTCAACGATCGCATCGCGATCCTCGAGGACAATATCAGGCAGCTCATCGAGCAGGCCGCGGCCGCCTCGGGCGAGCAGAACGAGTCGCGGATCGCCGACCGCATCAACCAGCAGAACGATGAGCTCGACCGCCTCATCAAGATCCGCGATTCCCGCCAGAAGAAATAGCGGCCGCATCGCCGCGCATGCCGCCATACGCCGTCCGGCCTTGCGCCTCGGACATCGCTGCCGTTAGCTGGACCGAATTCGCAGGGCTCACCTGGGCCCGCGCAATCGGGAGCGAACGGATGGGACCGCTGCAGGGCATCAAGGTCGTCGACATGACCACCGTGCTAATGGGGCCCTACGCGACCCAGATGCTCGGCGACTACGGGGCTGACGTGATCAAGGTGGAGTCGCTCGACGGCGACGTCACCCGCCTGATCGGTCCGATGCGGCACGCCGGCATGGGCCCGGTGTTCCTCAACACCAACCGCAGCAAGCGCTCGATCTGCCTCGACCTGAAGAACCCCGCGGGGCGCGAGGCCGTGCTGCGCCTGCTGAAGGACGCGGACGTTCTCGTCTACAACGTCCGCCCGCAGGCGATGGCGCGGCTTCAGCTCGGCTACGATGTCGTTTCCGCAATCAATCCGCGCCTGGTCTATGCCGGCGTGTTCGGCTTCGGCCAGGACGGGCCCTATGCCGCAAAGCCCGCCTATGACGATCTGATCCAGGGCGCGACCGCGCTGCCCGCGCTGATGGCGCAGACCGGCGACGGTGTGCCGCGCTACGTGCCGAACGCGCTGGTCGACCGCATCGTCGGTCTCACCGCCGTCGGCGCGATCTGCGCCAGCCTCGTGCATCGCGACCGCACCGGCCGCGGCCAGCGGGTCGACATCCCGATGTTCGAGACCATGGCCGGCTTCGTCATGGGCGACCACATGGGCGGGCTCACCTATGAGCCGCCGCTCGACAAGGGCGGCTACGCCCGGCATCTGTCGCGCGACCGCCGGCCTTACAAGACCTCGGACGGCTATCTCAGCGTCATCGTCTACAACGACAAGCAGTGGGAAAACTTCTTTCACGCGACGGGCCGCGTCGATCTGCGCGCCGATCCCAAATTCGCGACCTTCGCCGGCCGTGCCGCCAATATCGACGTCGTCTATGCCGAGCTCGCGCGCATCTTCGAGACGCGCACCACCGCGGAATGGATCGAGTTGCTGACCAGGGCCGACGTGCCTGTCATGCCGATGCACGATCTCGCCTCGATGCTGCACGACGAGCATCTGGAGGCGACCGGCTTCTTCCCGGTCGTGAACCATCCGACCGAAGGCCCGATCCGCAGCATGAAGGTGACGGCGACTTGGTCGGAGACGGAAGCGGAGCCTGCGCGGCTGGCGCCGCAACTCAACGAGCACGGCGCGGAGGTTTTGCGCGAGATCGGCTATTCCGCCGACGAGATCGCCGCCATGGTCCGCGACGGAGTGACCCGTGCAGCGCCGGAATAAGGGGAAGTGATGGCAATGACTCTCTCATCCGTCATTCCGGGGCGCGACGAAGTCGCGAGCCCGGAATCCATAACCACCATCGTGAGTATGGATTCCGGGCTCGCGCCCGACGGCGCGCTCCGGAATGACGAGGAGGAGAGAGCATGAGCTTCATCACCGGCGTCGGCCTCACGCCTTTCGGCAAGCACGAAGGTTCGTCCTCGCTCGACCTGATGAGCAAGGCCGCGCAAGACGCGCTGGACGATGCCGGGCTCGATCGGGCCGAGATCGATGGCATCCTCTGCGGCTATTCGACGGTCTCGCCCCACATCATGCTCGCCACCGTGTTTGCCGAGCATTTCGGCATCCGCCCCGCTTACGCCCACGCCGTGCAGGTCGGCGGTGCCACCGGGCTTGCGATGACGATGCTCGCCCATCACCTGGTCGAGGCAGGTGTCGCGCGCCACGTGCTCGTCGTCGCGGGCGAGAACCGTCTCACCGGGCAGAGCCGCGATGTCTCGATCCAGGCGCTGGCGCAGGTCGGTCATCCCGATTACGAGGTGCCGCTCGGCCCGACCATTCCCGCCTATTACGGTCTCGTCGCGAGCCGCTACATGCACGAATATGGCGTCACCGAACAGGACCTCGCCGAATTCGCGGTGCTGATGCGCGCCCATGCCTGCACCCATCCCGGCGCCCAGTTCCACGATCCCATCAACGTTGCCGACGTCATGGCCTCCAAGCCGGTGGCGATGCCGCTCAAGCTGCTGGACTGCTGCCCGGTGTCGGACGGCGGCGCCGCCTTCGTCATCAGCCGCGAGCGGACGGGTGAGGCCGGCGTCCGCATCCGCGGCTGCGCGCAGGCGCATACCCATCAGCATGTCACGGCCGCGCCCGGCTTGAGCGAGCTCGGCGCCGAAATCTCCATCGCCCGCGCCAAGGAGACCACGGGCTTTGCGATCTCCGACGTGCGCTACGCCGCGATCTACGACAGCTTTACCATCACGCTCGCCATGCTGCTGGAAGATCTCGGCCTTGCCGGTCGAGGCGAAGCGGCCGCACGCGTCCGCGCCGGTCATTTCGGCCGCGACGGCGCGATGCCGCTCAACACCCATGGCGGCCTGCTCAGCTACGGCCATTGCGGCGTCGGCGGCGCCATGGCGCATCTGGTCGAGGCGCATTTGCAGATGACGGGGCGGGCGGCGAATCGGCAGGTGCGCGATGCCTCGATTGCGCTGCTGCACGGCGACGGCGGCGTGCTGTCGTCCCATGTCAGCATGTTTCTGGAGCGGGTGCGATGAGCGAGCGTCTGGCGGACTGGACCAAGGGCGAACAGGCCATCACGTACCAGTGCTGCACCTTGTGCGGGCACCTGCAGTATTTCCACCGCACGTTCTGCGCAGCCTGCGGCGCGTCCGGCCCGCGCGAGGTCCGCGCCAGCGGCAAGGGCAGGGTCTACGCGACCTCGCTGGTCTGCCGCGCCGCCACGCCCGAGACGCGTGCGCATGTGCCCTACAACATCCTGCTGGTCGACTGCGCCGAGGGTTTTCGCATGATGGCGCATGGCGAGAAGGATCTCGCCATCGGCGACGAGGTCACGGCGAGCTTCGCGCCGTTTGCCGGAAAGCTCGTGCCGTTCTTCGCGAAAGGAAAATAGTGGGATTCGTCATTCGGGGGCGGTCCTGAGAGACCGAGCCTGGAACGGGAATTCTGGGCCTGGCTTGTGCGAGGGCCACCCCGGAATGACGAAAACTCTCACACAACTCTGACTAACGCCCGTAGAACAAAATGCTGGCGATGACGAGCATCGCCGTCACCGCCAGCATATGCGCGAGCGCTCCCGAGGCCGCCCCCTTGGTGGCTTCCTTCATGCCTTTTCTCCCTAGACTTGGGCGTGACTCATCCATGCGCGTCGAGCGCAAAGACGGCCAATTGTTTTTACTCGGAACACCCCTTGCGAGTATTCACCGCGCTTTGTCCCCACGCAGCGAATATCGACTGTGCCAAGGTCGATCAGCAATGCGGCGGCATTTTGACTCGATAATGTTGCTCCTGAGGTTGCGCGCGCATAGAGTTTCCCGGGACTTTCGCCGCTAACGACAAAAAGCATTAAAGGCCCAAGGCAAAAACCCAGGAAAATCATGGCCCGTATCCTCTACAGCGACCCGATCAAGGCATCCGATCGCACCCGCGAAATTCTTGACAAGAACCGCAATGCCAACATCTTCCGCATGATGGCGCACTCGCCGAGCTATTTTGAGCAGTATTGCCGCCTCGGCGGTGCCATCCGCCACAAGGGCGAGCTCGACCCCATCCTGCGCGAACTCGCGATCACGCGCACCGGCATTCTGTGCGAGGCGCCCTACGAGATCGTCGCGCACCAGCGCATCGGCAAGAATGTCGGCGTCACCGACCAGCAGAACGAGGCGCTCGAGAACTGGCAGGCCGCGAGCTGTTTCGACGAGACGCAGCGTGCCGCGCTCGCCTTCACCGACGAGATCGTGAAGCTGAACAAGCCGACGGATGCGACCTTCAAGGCGATCGCATCAAAACTGACGCCGGCCGCACTGGTCGAGCTCCAGCTCTCGGTCGGCTTCTACATCATGACCTCGAAATTCCTGGAGACGTTCGAGATCGATCTCCAGCCGGTCACGGAAGTGGTAGGCTGATCGAGGCTTACAATGAGGATGCTCATGACGATCGATGAATATGCCGCCTGGGCTGCAACGATTGCGAAGGTCGATGAGCGTCCCTCCAACGAACGGCTGGCCTATCTGGGCCTCGGCCTTGCCGGCGAATCCGGCGAGGTGGCCGAGCACATCAAGAAGCTGCTCCGCGACGACTGGCTCGACCAGGCTGGCCTCGTCGATGAGCTGGGTGATGTCATCTACTACTGGGCCTGCCTGTGCGTGGCGACGGGCCAGCAACCATCCGAGCTGCTCAAGGCGAGTGCAGCCAAGATCAAACGGCGGCTGGGCGAGGTGGCGAGCCGCTAGGCCGCTCACGTCGACGTCAAAATATCCACCTTGGCATTGGCGACGATCAGGCGATCGGCCAATAACTGTGCCAGGTTGCGCATGATGCGTTCGCTGGCGTGCGGGTGCTGCTTGCGGAAGCGCTCGAACGCTTTGAGCGGCGCCTCGAACGCGGTCGCCGCCATATCCGCGAACACGTCGGCCGAGCGGGTGGTCTCGATCAGGGCCATCTCGCCGAAGGCCATGCCGGCGGTCAGCGTCGCCAGCCGCACGCCGTCGGGCAGCGTGACATGCACCGCGCCGCTGCGCAGGAAGAACAGGGCATCGGCGGGATCGCCTGTCGTGAGGATCTTTGCGCCGGACTGATAGGTCCGGATGGTGCAGATCGAAGCGAGGTCCGTCACCTCTTCCGCGCTCAGTCCTGCAAGCAGCGGCTGCTCGGCAAGCTCGGTGGTCTCGTGGAAATCGATCGAGCCGCCATAGCGATAGACGATCTGGTCTTCGGCCCATTCGATCGCGGTATCGAGCAGATAGAAGTCGCGGACGTTCTTCAGCTCCGCGGTCCATTCCCGCAGCGTATTCCATTCCTTCGAGGCTCGCCTGACGCCTGACAGCACCACGGTGACATTCAGCGCGGCGAGCTCCTCGAAGGCCTCGGCCACGAGCCGCGCGCCGGCCCGCGTTGTCGAGGTGACGCGGTGAAGGTCGAAGATCACGAATTGCGGCCGCGGCCGCCCGGCGAGCCGGCGCGAGACGTAATCGACCGCCGACAGCGACAGCGTGCCGACCAGCTCGATCACCCGCACCTCCTGCTCATGCGCGGAAAGAATCTCGCGCTCCTGCGGACGGCGGACGCGCCGCGACGGGCTCTTGCCGATGTCGTAGTCGGCGATGACGGCATTTCGCGCGTCGTCGCTGCGGTTGAGCATGTGCAGATCGTAATGCGAGGACAGCGCCTCGCAGACCTTGATGCCGCGCACGCTGTTGCCGTGCTTGTCGAGCCTTGGCGAGTAGCTGCCGAGCCCGAGGCGGGCGGGCAGGGCGGCAAGGATTCCGCCGCCGACGCCGCTCTTGGCGGGAATGCCGATCCGGTAGATCCATTCGCCGGCATAATCGTACATGCCGGACGAGGTCATCACTGACAGCGTGCGCGAGATCGCGTAAGCGCTCAGCACCTGCTCGCCCGTGACCGGATTGATGCCGCGATTGGCGAGCGTCGCCGCCATCACCGCGATGTCGCGCGCGGTGACCAGCACCGCGCATTGCCGGAAATAGACGTCGAGCACGCCGGCGACATTGTCCGAGATCACCGCATTGGTCTTGAGCAGATAGCCGATGGCGCGGTTGCGATCGCCGGTCTGGCTCTCCGAGCTGTAGACGGCTTCGTCCACCGCAAGATCGCGCCCCGCAAAGCGGCTGAGCGCGAGCCGGATCTGCTCGAACGCCTCGGAGCCCTTGCTGTCGTAGATCAGCCCGGTGCAGGCGATCGCGCCGGCATTGACCATCGGGTTGAACGGATGATTGTCGGAATTGAGCCGGATCGAGTTGAAGGGATCACCCGAGGGCTCGACGCCGATCGCGCTCTCCACCCTGTTGGCGCCGAGCAGGTCCAGCGCGAGTGCGAACACGAACGGCTTTGACATCGACTGGATGGTGAAGGGCACCCTGGAGTCGCCGACCTCATAGACATGGCCGTCGAGTGTCGCGAGGCTGATGCCAAAATGGGCAGGGTCGGCCTTGCTCAGCTCGGGAATGTAATCGGCGACATGGCCCGAGGTCTCGGCCGAGAATTCGTTGAGGCAATTGCCCAGAAACCGCAGCAGGGGCGGTTTCGAACGGGTCCAGGCGGAGGCGAGAGGCAAAAGCGGTGTCATTGCCTCCCTTGTGCAACGCAATCAGGGCACGCGCAACCCGTCCGGCACCACGGTCTGTCGCCGGACTAGAAGGAGGGCAAGCAAGGCCGTTGGCGCGAGAATGGCAAGGCCCAGCAGCATCACCTGCATCTGCGACAGCGGCATGATCCCGCCGCCCGGGGTTGCCACCACGAAGCCGCCGATCACCAGCAGCACGCGGATCGGCCATTCCAGCGTGCCGGCGCCGCGGAGATCGCCGACGAAGGGTTGATAGCCCTGGATGCCGCCGCAGATGAACAGCGTGCCGAACGCGGCCAGCGCCATCAGGCCGAGACCGGCGAGGTAGGGGCTCGGTCCCTGCAGCACCAGCGCCGGGTTCAGCACGAAGAAGAACGGGATGAAATAGATGATGCTGCCGACCCACATCGATTCCCAGCCCGTCTTCATCGCCGGCGAGCCGGCGATCCCTGCAGCAGCGAAGGAGGCGATAGCGACCGGTGGCGTGATCGACGACAGCATGCCCCAATAGAAGATGAACATGTGCACCGCCATCCTGTTCAGCCCGAGCTTCTCGAGCGCCGGCGCGACCAGGATGGCGAGGAAGATGTAGCAGGCCGTCGTCGTCAGCCCGAGGCCGAGAATGAGGCTGGTGAGGGCGCACATGCCGAGCAGCAGAAAGGGATTGTCGCCGGCAATATGCAGCAAATCGTTGGCGAGACTCGACACCACGCCGGTCATCGAGAACGCCCCGATCAGCAGCCCGCAGCCGGCGAGGATGCCGACCAGCTCGACGAAGGTGCGGCCGTTGACCTCGAGGAATTTGCCGATGGTCGCGAACGTCCAGCGTGTGTCCCTGGAGAAGAACTGGTTGAGCACCAGCAGCAGCGCGGTGGCGTAGAACGGCGCATGGCTCTCGCGCTTGAAGTAGAGCAGCATCACGATCAGCAGCGCGATGACGAAGACGTAGTACCAACCGTCCCTGATCGTATCCATGACCCGCGGCAGCTCGGCGCGCGGAATCCCCTTCAGCTTATGGCGTGCAGCGTAGGAGTCGACCTGCATGAACAGGCCGATGTAATAGAGCGTCGCCGGAATGATCGCGGCGATCGCGACGTCGGCATAGCTGACATTGAGGAATTGCGCGATCACGAAGGCGGTGGCACCCATCACCGGCGGCGCCAGCACCGCGCCGGTCGAGGCGCAGGCCTCGATCGCGCCGGCGTAGGAGGCGCGAAAACCGCTCTTCTTCATCACCGGGATGGTCATGGTGCCCGCGGTGAGCACGTTGGAGATGATCGAGCCCGACATCATGCCGAGTAGGCCGCTGGCAAAGATGCATACCTTCGCCGCGCCGCCGCGAAAGGTACCGCACAGCGCGAAGGCGAGATTGATGAAGAATTTTCCGGCGCCCGTCATCATCAATGCGGTGCCGAACACCAGGAAGCCGATCACGGTATCGGCAAAGGCCTGGATGGGAATGCCGAGCAGGCTCTCGCCCGAAAGCACGTGATAGGAGGTCGCCTGCTCCAGCGTCGACTGCGTGCCGCGGAACGGTCCGAGCCAGCCGGACTCCGCAAACAACGGATAGACGGTGAAGGGGAACACGCTGAGCAGCAGGCTCCAGCCGCCAGTGCGCCGCAGCGCCTCCATCAGCATCGCCCACATCACGAGGCCCGCAGCGATCACGGTGTTGGGCGCGCCGCCGAATTCCCAGCCGGCCTCGGCCGCCTTGCGCACGCTCGTCATCAGCAGCAGCGCCGCTGCGAACGTGACCACGAAGAAGGCGAGGTCGTACCAGGGAATGCGGTCGAGCGGGGCGCGCCCGGTGCCCGGGAAGATCAGGAAGGTGAAGGGCAGCATCAACGCGATCAGAAGATAAAAATACTCCGTGTTGAGCTGGGTGTAGCCGATGAAGAAGCGCAGCGAGAATTGCTGGTTGATGCAGAGAAGGATCGTTGCCGCGGTCGCCGCGATCAGCGTCCAGCGCCAGGCGCCGCGAAGCGTGCGGACGCGCGTGACCTCCGCTTCCTGCATGTTGGCGGCGGCGCCATGCGGATCGTCGAACACGATCCGCTTGGCCTCGTCCTGCGCGGCGGTGGAGACTGAAGCAGACGACATGATAAATTCCGCGCGTGGGCAATCAACCGCTGACGATTATTCCTCGAACCCGTTCACCATCTCGGCCTTCGCGAGCGCCGCGGCGCGGGCCTTCATCCAGCCGTCGAGGAATGCCTTGTCGTCAGCCGGCGGATTGGACTTGCCGTACTCTGTCCACGCTGCGCCAAGCACCTCCTGGCGCTTGACCAGTTTGTTGTTGTGCGCGTCCTGCGCGTCGCTCCATTGCCCGGCCTCTTTGAGCGCCTTCACCGCGCCAGGATGCACCGGCACAACCCAGTTCTTGGTCTGACGGTCGGCGGCAAGGCCGCCGGCGCCGGGCGCGGAGTCCTTGTAGGCGTCGTAGTTGACGATCATCGCCTTGGTGATGGCGTAGACCTGGTCGGCTGGTTGCGAGGCGTAGGCGACGAAGATCGGATAGGGGTAGTTGCCGAGCTCGATCGGCTTGTCCGGCGTAATGCCGGCGCCGCAGGTGGCTAGCTGCGGGAAGAAGAACGAGCCGACCTTCTGCATCCGCGCCCAGCCCTCCTTGTCCTTGGCCGGCAGCGGCGGCCAGACCAGGCCGCGCGGCGAGGTCTCGGCTTCCTTGGCCGGGCCGGTGATGGTGGTGCCGAAGGCGGCGTCGGTGTCGTTGTTGATCAGGCCCTTCCACATCGCGCCATAGCTGGCGAATTCGACGACCCTGACGTCCTTCTGCGTCAGGCCCGCAAAAGCAAGCACCGCGAGCGAATTCTGGTTCAGCGCCGGCGAGCCGACGACGAAGCCGACGCGCTTGCCCTTGAGGTCCTTCAACTCCTTCACGCCGGTGTCGGCGGCCACCGCGAGGGAGCCGCAATTGCAGTCGACCGACGAGAGCAGGATCTGAAGCGGCTGCGGCCCCCATTCCCGGGCGCCGAACTCGAACACGCCTTCCTGTGCGAAATAGGTGCCCGATCCCATCGCCGCGGCGGCGGCGCGCTTGGCGCGCAGCGGCGCAAGCCGCGCGACGTCATTGCCTGCGGGGAGCACGCGCACGTCGGTCGAGTATTTGTCCTTCATCATCTTGCCGACGCCGACCGCGATGTTGAAGCCGGCGGTGCCGGTGTCATAGGCGGTGAACGTCAACGTCGCCGGCAGCTTGATGTCTTCGGCGAGTGCATAGCGTGTAGACGCAAAAGAAATACCCGCAACCAAAGCAGGCGCGAGCGCGAGCAGCCCACGAAGCATGTTTCCCTCCAATGAATCTCGCGTTTGCCGCGAGGATTTTCTGTCTTTGTTTGAAACAGAGTTTGTTTGAAACCGATCATGTCACCGCGATCAGGCGATGGCAACGCCGTACCGCGAGCGCAGCAAGGAGGCGGACGGATTGTCGCGGAAGCTCCGGATAGGGCCGTCAGTTCGCGACGATCGCGATCGCCTGTCCTTCGGCAACGACGTCGTCGAGCTTGACAAGAAGAGATGTGATCGTGCCGCTCGCGGGCGAGGACACCGGTATTTCCATCTTCATCGCTTCGACGATTACAACGTCATCGCCATCCGCAACGGTTCCTCCAACTTGCACGGGAGTTGAGCAGATACGACCGGCGACCTCCGTGATGATCTTAATTTCTGGCATGCCATCGCCTTTTTGTTGTCGTTGCAAAATGCCTGAGGTAGCGTCGTCTGCAAGTGGAATTTAATTCCGCACAGCGGAACAGACGGTAGGGAACATGGGACGACGTTCGGAGCGGTTGAGTAGGCAAGGTGCGCTCGCTGGCGAAGCCGGTGAGGGCGATGTCATCCAGGTGGTGTCGCGCGCGTTCGACGTGTTGCGATGCTTCGAGGGCCACGATAGCAGGCTCGGCAATCTCGAGATTTCAAATCGCTGCGGCCTGCCGCGCTCGACGGTGTCGCGGCTCACGCACACGCTGACGCGGATGGGCCAGCTCGTCTATCTGCCGCGTGACCAGAAATACCGCATCGGCCCGAGCGCCGTGGCGATGAGCGCCTCGATGATGAAGGGCGCGCAGCTGCGCAGCATGATCCGCCAGCGGCTCCAGGAAGTCGCCGAGCAATTGCCCGGCACGGTCGGCTTCGTCGTGCCCGATCGCTTTCATCTGGTCTATCTCCAATTCGCGCGCTCGGCGACGGCACTCGGCCTGCACGAGGGCACCGGCAGCCGCATCTCGATGGCCTCGACCGCCGCGGGCGCGGCCTACACCGCGGCGCTGGCGCCGGAGATCGGCGATGCCTTCATCGCCGACATGGAACGGGAAGCGCCCGAGGCTGCAAAAATCCTGCGGCCCCGCATCGAGGCCAACCGGCAGTCGCTGCGCGAGCGCGGCTATGTCGTGGCCTGCGGGCTGTGGAGCCCGCACATCAACGGGCTCGCGGTACCGATCTGGTCGCCGCAGTACCAGACCTTCGTCGTCATCACGATCGGTCTTCTCTCGGCGATGTATGACGAGCAGCGTCTGCATGCCGAAGTCGCGCCGCTGATGCTCGCGCTCGGCCGCTCGCTCGGCAGCCTGATGGAGGGCGCGGAGGGCGACGTCTTCAACGCCCGCATCCCGCGCAAACCGGTCGCAATCGCCGTGCACAACAATAACAAGCCGATCAATTCGGAGGGAGTGAATGAACTGGAAGCCGGAACTCGACGAGCTCGCCCGGCGCGAAGCCTTCGCGCGGGAGATGGGCGGCGTTGACAAGGTCAAGCGTCAGCATGACCAGGGCCGGCTGACTGTTCGGGAGCGTATCGACGGACTGATCGACAACGGTAGCTTTCACGAAATCGGTGCCGT
The DNA here is from genome assembly GCF_032290525.1 of Bradyrhizobium cosmicum. Lineage (GTDB taxonomy): Bacteria > Pseudomonadota > Alphaproteobacteria > Rhizobiales > Xanthobacteraceae > Bradyrhizobium > Bradyrhizobium cosmicum_A. Next base: position 594,707 of record NZ_JASXTA010000001.1, read on the forward strand.
CGCCGGCATCGGTGAGTACGATTCCGGCGGCGAGCTGCAGAAGTTGACGCCGGCGAACTGCGTGTTCGGCCGCGCGCGCATCGACGGCCGCACGGTGGTCGTGGTCGGCGACGATTTCACTGTGCGCGGCGGCTCGGCCGATGCATCGATCTCCGCAAAGCCGCTGATGGCGGAGGAGATGGCGCATGATTTCCGTCTGCCCATCGTCCGCATCATCGAGGGCTCCGGCGGCGGCGGCTCGGTCAAGACCATCGAGACCAAGGGCGCGGCGAATCTGCCCGGCGGCATCGGCGGCACCCGCTGGTACCGCTTCACGACCGAGAACCTGTCGCGCGTGCCCGTGGTCGCGCTCGGCCTCGGCTCGGTCGCGGGGCTCGGTGCGGCGCGCCTTGCCGCCAGCCACTATTCGATCATGACGAGGAAGTCCGCGATGTTCGTCGCGGGGCCGCCGGTGGTGAAGGCGCTGGGGCAGGACCTCTCGAAGGAAGAGCTCGGCGGCGCCGATATCCAGACCCGCGCCGGCGCGGTCGACCATGCCGTCGATACGGAAGAAGAGGCGTTCGCCTGCGCGCGGCGCTTCCTCTCTTACTTGCCGTCGTCGGTTGACGGGCTGCCGCCGACCTTGCCCTGCGCCGACAATCCCGAGCGCAGCGAAGAGGCGCTGCTGAACGCGGTGCCGCGCAACCGCAAGCAGGTCTACAAGATGCGGCCGATCATCGAGTCCGTCGTGGACAGGGGTTCGTTCTTCGAGGTCGCAAAGAACTTCGGCAAGCCGATCATTGTCGGTCTCGCGCGGCTCGAGGGCAGGGCGGTGATGCTGCTCGCCAGCGACAGTTTTCATTACGGCGGCTCCTGGACCGCGGACGCCTGCCAGAAGGTGGTGCGCTGGGTCGACTTCGCCGAGACCTTCCATCTGCCGATCGTCTATCTCATGGACTGCCCGGGCTTCATGATCGGCCTCGATGCCGAGAAGGCGGCGACCATCCGCCACGGCGTCCGCGCCATGGCCGCGGTCAACCAGACCACGGTGCCTTGGTGCACTGTGATCCTGCGCAATGCCTTCGGCGTCGCCGGCGTGGTGCATCAGCCGGCCGATCGCTTCTCGATCCGTTATGCCTGGCCGTCAGCCTATTGGGGCTCGCTGCCGCTCGAAGGCGGCATCGAAGCCGCCTACCGCGCCGACATTGATGCGGCTGATGACAAGGCAGCGAAGCTCAACGAGATCCAGGAGCGGCTGAACAAGCTGCGCTCACCGTTCCGCTCCGCCGAAAAATTCTGGGTCGAGGAGATCATCGATCCCCGGAAAACGCGCTCGCTGCTGTGCGAGTTCGCGCGGCTCGCCGAGCCGCTGCGCAAGCCCGGGCCGCCCGCGAACATGACGATCAGGCCGTAGCTCGCTTCGATTTTTGCGGTCTGGATTGCCGAGCGGGTGCGCATGGGCGCCCAGAGGAAGCCGTAACGCTTTCGGGTCTGGCACCTCGTCAGCTGTCGATCACACCCGCAGCACCTTGCCGGGGTTCATGATGTTTTGCGGATCGAGCGCGCGCTTGATGGTGCGCATGATGTCGAGCTCGGTCTTGGAGCGGTAGTGGCTGAGCTCGTCGAGCTTGTCCATGCCGATGCCGTGCTCGGCCGAGATCGAGCCGCCCATGGCGGTGACGAGATCGTTGACGGCCCGCGTGATGGCGGAAGCGTATTGGGTCAGCGTCAGCTGATCCATGCCCTTGGGTCCCATGAACGAGAAGTGCAGATTGCCGTCGCCGATGTGGCCGAGCGGATAGGGGCGAATGTCCGGAAGAATGTCGAGCACGGCCTTGAGCCCCTTGTCGATGAACTCCGGAATCCTGGAGATGGCCACCGACACGTCGTAGCTCAGCCCCGGCCCCTCGGCGCGGGAGCCTTCGGCGACGCTTTCGCGGATGTGCCACATGTTGCGCGATTGAAGTCCGGTCTGTGCGATCACGGCATCGAGCACGCGGCCGGCCTCGAGTTGATCGGCGAGAAACTGCTCCATCTTTTCGGACATGCCTTCAGCTCCGTCCCGGCGTCCCCGCGCGGACGACCACTCGAGCAGGAGATACCATGGCGTGTCCGCCCTCAGAGGATCCTGGGTGGCGGGGATATGGCGGAGCACCATGTCGATCGCGGCACGGCTCATCAGCTCGCAGGAGCCGACATTATCCTCGGAAGCCGCATGCGCTTCGGACAGGATCTCCAGGGCCGCGCGCGGATCCCGGATCGCCAGCCACGCCGTGCAGACGTCCTTGGGCGCCGGCCATAGCTTGAGGACAGCCTTGGTGATGACGCCGAGCGTACCCTCGGCGCCCACGAAGAGGTGCTTGAGGTCGTAGCCGGTGTTGTCCTTCTTGAGCGCGCGCAATCCGTCCCAGACCTCGCCGCTCGGCAACACGACTTCGAGCCCGAGCACGAGGTTGCGGGCGTTGCCATAGCGCAGCACCTGCACGCCGCCGGCATTCGTCGACAGATTGCCGCCGATCATGCATGAGCCCTGGGCGCCGAGGCTGAGGGGCAGGAATCTGTCGTGCTGGCTTGCGGTCTCCTGAAGGGTTTGCAGGACGCAGCCGGCCTCGACGGTCATGGCGTAACCGACCGGATCGACGTCCAGCACGCGGTTCATGCGGCCCAGCGACAATACGATGCCCGTGTGCACAGGCCAGGGCGTGGCCCCACCCATCAGGCCGGTGTTGCCACCCTGCGGCACGATCGCGACGCCGTGCTCATGGCAGAGCCGGACCACTTTCGAGACTTCCTCGGTACTGCCTGGACGAACGACGGCGCCCGCGCCTCCAACCAGCAATCCGCGCCAATCCGTCACGAACGGCCGCTTGCCGTGCTCGTCCTCGATGAGACCCTTTTCACCCACGATCGCGCGCAGTGAATCGCGCAGCTGGGCGGTCAAGGGAGCGGTCGGGATGGTGGGTGCGGACGACGGGAAGGCAGCCGGCATTTTGTTTCCCCTGGCGCATCTTGGTGTGCACTACGCACGTAACGTGCTCCGGGTATTGTCCACGTTTGCGCCGCGGAGTCTATGCGTTCGGCCATCCTTCGAGATACCCGCCAATGGCGGGCCCTCAGGATGAGCCGCAGGCGAGTTGCTGACACGGGTCCCTCCGGAGGCCTCCTAGCCCGCAATCTCAACGACCGCGTTTAACCAACGTTAATGATGTCCTCTCGATATGGGACATCCAACTCCGTTGCGGCCCGTGTTTGCAGACCGCCCGTAAGTGTTGATTAAGAAGGCCATATCCATATTCCAGCCTGTCATGAACGGGTGATCGGCAGCAGGAATGCCGCGCTCCCCGCGATCACAAGATTTCAGGAAAGTGTTTTTGCCGCTTCGACGGCAATCAGGATGAAGGTCATGCTCCGCCGGGTAGTGCTCCGTTTCGCAAAGGACCGGAAGGCCAACATCGCCGTCATTTTCGCGCTCATGATGGTTCCGATCGTCTTTCTGCTGGGCATGACGCTCGACTACACGCAGGCCGTGCGCAAGCGGGAGCAATTGAACGCAGCCGCCGATGCGGCCGCGATCGCGGCCGTGAGGCCGGCGATGCTGACCCAGACCGACGCCTCGGTCGTCAGGGCCACCGCGTCGGCCGTCTTTGCAGCGAAGGCAGATCTTCCCGGTCTGGAGGCGGTGCCGACGCCGACGGTCACCGTCACGGATTCCGGGCTCGCGCGGAGCATCACGGTTTCCTACACCGCCCGGTCCATCAATAATTTCCCGAGCGTTCTCGGCAAGCAGACCTGGGACGTCTCCGGCTCCGCGACGGCGAAGGCCTCCAGCGCGCCCAACATGAACTTCTATCTGCTGCTGGACGATTCGCCGTCGATGGCGATCGCTGCGACGCAGACCGACATCAACAACATGATTGCGGCCACGAGCAGCCAGCCCAGCTATGCGAGGAACTGCGCGTTCGCCTGCCATGAGGCGCATCCCAACAACGCAAATCCCAGCTCGACGAACAAGGACAATCTCACCGTCGCGCGCGCAAGCAATGTCAAGCTGCGCATCGATCTCGTGACGAACGCCGTTACGCAATTGATGGTCGGGCCCTGGACGTGCCCGCAGGCGGGCGTTACGGGCGGCGTCATGCAGTGCATGTCGGCGCTCAACAACACGACCTACAAGGCTGCCATCTACACCTTCGACTACGCCCTCAACACGATCCAGACGCTGACCACTCCGACCACCGCCGGCACGAAGATCCCCAACATTCAGCTCCTGACGGTCGATCACCAGAACTGCCCCGTTCTCAACGGCTCGGGCGGCTGCGTCTACACCACCGACTACGGCACGGATATCTCGAAGGGGCTAACGGACCTCAACGCCGTGATGCCTGCGCCGGGCACCGGCACCAATCAGGCGGGCGATACACCGCAGGAGGTGGTCTTCCTCGTCACCGACGGCGTCGAGGACAAGCTCATCCCGAAGACGGGGGGCACCTGCGACGCCAGTGCCACCTATCCGCTTCCGTCGGCCAACTCGACGACCTTGCGATGCCAGCAACCGCTCAATACGGCGATCTGCACGACGATCAAGAACCGCGGCATTCGCATCGCGGTCCTCTACACCGAGTATCTGCCGCTGCCGACCGAAAGCTGGTACAACAGCCGCATCGCGCAGTTCAACAATCCGTCCTCGTCAACCGGCACGATCGCAACACGGTTGCAATCGTGCGCATCGCCCGGCCTGTATGCGAGCGTGCAGACGGGTGGCGACATTTCCGCGGCGCTGACCAACCTTTTCCTCAAGGTTGCGTCCAGCACGGCCAGCCTCGTGCAATAGGGAAGGGCCATGCTCGGATTCGCCGCAACAACGAAGAAACGCCGCAACCGCTGCGCTGCGTTCGCCCGCAATGACAGTGGAGCCACCGCGGTCGAGTTCGCGCTCGTCGCGGCGCCGTTCCTCGCCCTCATCATCGCGCTGATGCAGACGTTTCTGGTCTTCTTTGCCCAGCAGATGCTCGAATCCGTGGTGCGCCAGTCGGCGCGCCTCGTCATGACCGGGCAGGTCCAGTCCGCGCAGATGTCGCAGGCGGTCTTCAAGCAGAAGGTCTGCGATCAGATCGTGATCCTGTTCAATTGCAGCGGCCTGATGGTCGACATGCGGGTCGCGACGTCCTGGTCTTCCGCGAACACGGCGACGCCCAGCCTGACCTTCGATGCCTCGGGTGCGGTCACCAATTCCTGGCAGTACGATCCGGGCAATGCCGGCGATATCGTCGTTCTGCGCGTCATGTATGTATGGCCGGTCGTCCTCGGGCCGCTCGGCTTCAATCTGTCGAACCTCGGCAATGGGAACCGGCTGATCATGTCGTCCGCCGCGTTCCAGAACGAGCCAGGAGCCACCTGATGATCGCCGCCCTGTCATCCCGCGTCCGGGATATGTTGACCGATGTTCGCGCCATTGCAGCGACGGAGTTCGCCATCGTGACGCCGTTCATGCTGGTGCTCTATGTCGGCGGCGTCGAACTCGGCAACGGGCTTGCCATGAACGTCAAGGTCAGCGCCACCGCGCACAGTGTCGCTGACATGATCTCGCAGAACACGGCCGTGACGGCGACCCAGATGGACGGCATTCTCGCGGCAGCGACTGCCATCATGGCTCCGTATCCCCTCCAGAGGGGCAGCACGCCCCTGATGACGATTACGGTCTCGGAAGTGTCGACCGACTCCTCGGGCAACGCGAAGGTGCAATGGAGCAAGTCGACGAGCACGTCGGGGGCGAGAGCCGTCGGTCAGCAGATGACCTTGTCCTCGTTTACCGCGCCGGGCAGTACCAGCAATGCCAACATCTCGCTCATTCTCAGCGAGGTGTCCTACGACTACGCGCCCAACCTCGGTTTCACCATCGCCGGCACGGTCAGGCTGTCCGACAGCTATTATCTGTTCCCGCGCTGCTCGACGAACAGCCCGGCCACCTCGAGCTTTCCCTATTACGACGTGAAATATCCGGCGGCGGCGACCTGTACCTGCGTGCAGCATTTGCAGCAGAAGACCTGCTAGAGCGCGACGCGGAAGTTGCGCGGCGGTTTTCCGGAAAGATCGCGCTCAAGCCATTCAATTCGGGCAGGGTTGTCCGGCGGCTCCCCACAGCGCCATGTCCTTGACGTGCTCCTCGAAGCTGCCCGGCGGCGTCGAGCGGCCTGCTCCGGGCGCCCATCCGCGCGGGATGAAGCCGTTCAGCGACGCATCGTGCCGCAGATGTTCGACCAGGCCGGCGGCATCGCGACCGCCATTGCGCTTGGGATCCTTCAGCTGCGCGTAAATCTCGGTGCCGCTTTTGCCGAACCAGATGAAAGCAACCGGAGCAAGCTGCCAGTCGATGCCGGCGCGCGGCGGCGACGGTGCCGGTTCGTTCGCCTGGGTGGAGGTCATGTGGCAGGTCGAGCAGGGGATCGCTTCAGCCCCGATGCGACTCTCTCCGCCATGGATGTTCATGCCGTGCGCGCGGGGGCTGGTTTCGCCAGCCGGCGTCCATATTGGTATTGCCCTGGCGTCCACGTGGCAGTTGGCACAGCGCGGATGCGTCACCACGGCTTCGATCCGTTTCCAGGCCTCCAGACCCTCGGCGCGGCTGACGGTGCCCGGCGGCACCACGCCCTTGGCGGGCTCGTCCTTGGCCACGACTATGCCCGTGAGGGCCGCGATTGACGAGGCCGCAAAGACGATCGCGATCAGAGATCTCTTCATGGCGCGCCTCACACGAAATCGATGAACTTGTTGAAGGGCATTTCGCGGATACGCTTTCCGGTCGCGGCGAAGATCGCGTTGGCGAGCGCGGGCGCGGCAGGGGGGACGGGCGGTTCTCCGACGCCTCTCACCTTGGGATCGTTCTCAAGCCCGCGGACCTCGATGACGGGGCATTGGTAGATCCGCATGGCCTCATGATGGTTGTAGTTGGTCTGCTGCACCGCGCCCTTGGCGTAAGTGAGTTCGCAGTTAATGGCGTGGCCGAGCCCCCAGATCACGCCACCCTGCACCTGGTTCTCGAAATTGACGGGATCGACGACCTTGCCGACGTCGACCGCGACCCAGACCTTGTCGATCCTGATGCCTCTATCCGTCATCGAGACTTCGACGACTTCGGCCGCCGGTGTCCCGAAAGACTCGACGAAAGCGACGCCGCGTCCTCGGCCATTGCCGAGCGGTCCCTTCCAGTCTGACATCTCTGCAACTGTTTCGAGCACCTTGCGATAGGTCGGAACGGTGCACATCGCGATGCGCGCCTTCATGGGGTCGAGACCCGCCGCATGGATCAACTCGTCGATGAAGCTTTCGGTGAAGAAGCCCGATGTCGAGGCGCCGACCGACCGCCAGGTGGTGCTCGGCGACAGTCCCTGCGCCTCATAGCTCGTGGCCCGGAAATTGGGGATGTCGTAATAGACATTCCACAGACCGGCAGCCAATTGCCCGTCGGGATCCTTCGAGGGGGTGCCCGAACGCTCGAGCAGCCCCTTGAGCGGAGTGGTCGAGGCCAGTTGCAGATCGGCTGCGACGATCTTGCTCTTGTCGACGCTGCCGCGGTGCCGGGCGATCGCAATCTGCCGCGGAATGTCCTGGAGAAAATCCTCCTCGCGCGAGAAAACGAGCTTGACCGGTGTCCCGCGCATCTGGTTTGCAATTTCCGCAAGGACACGCACGTTCTCGTATTCGAGACGGTGGCCGAAGCTTCCACCGGCCCACTGATTGTGGAAGGTGACCTGATCCGGCTTGAGGCCGATCGCCGTCGCCGCGACATACTGCACGAATCGGGGGCTCTGATGGCTAACCCAGATTTCCATCCCCTTGTCCGTGACGAGGCCGATCCCGTTCAGCGGCTCGAGCGGCTGATGCGCCACATAGGGTGCGCGATATTCGGCCTCGACAAGCTTGCCCGTCTTCAGCCCCGCTTCGATATCGCCGATCTTTCGCCACTCCTTGCCCAGGAATTCAGGCTTGAACGAGGATTCCAGAACCTTCCAGTGGTCGGCTTGCTCGGCGGGATAGGCTGAAGGCGCCCATTCGCAAACGACGGCATCGACCGCCTTCATCGCGTACCAGCTGTTCGTGGCGACCACCGCAACGCCGTTCTTGATTTCGAGGATCGTCTTGACCCCCGGCATCGTTAGCGCCTTGCTGGCGTCGTATGATTTCAGCGGCTGGCCCTTGCCGGGGTTAAGCTTGACGGCGGCATACACCATGCCCTCCATCTTCAGGTCGATGCCGAACTTCAGCTCGCCCATGACCTTGGCGCGAACGTCGAGGCGCATCATCGGTTTGCCCAGCATGCGCCATTTCGATGGATCGCGCGGCTTGGCATCGAGCACCGGCGGAATTCTTGCTGCGTCCGCGGAGAGATCGACATAGGCGATCTTGGTGCCGTTGGGCAGGATCACATGCCCCGATTGGGTGCGCAGGTCAGCCACGGCGACACCCGACCGCTTGGCCGCGGCGGCCTTCAGCGTCTCGCGCGCGACCGCGCCGGCAACACGAAGCTTTTCGTAGGTGTCCGGCAGCGTGCTCGACCCGCCGGTCATCTGCAGGCCGGATTTTCTGAGCCATTCGAGCGCGGCGGCGCGCGCTTCCTCGGCGGCGGGACTTTGGTCCGCCGCCACGAACGGCGCGAACTCGTCCGCGAAGCCGGTGTTGAAATAAGCGGGGCTGGGGCCTGCGAAGCGAACTTCGAACTGGCCGGGATCGAGGTCCATCTCCTCGGCAATCATGATCGGCTGCACCGAGCCGACCCCCTGGCCGATATCGGCATGCTGCGCGATCAGCGTGATTTTCTCGGGGCTGATCTCCACCCAAGGATTGAACGTCACCGAGTTCGGCCCGAGACCGGCCGTCAGCGGGTTGTCGCCGGCGGTGGTGGCCGCTTCAGCACTGCCGAAGGCGCCGAAAGCGATGCCGCCGGCCATGGCGGCGGAGCCGAAAACGAAAGCGCGGCGGGACAGCTTCTGCATGTGGCCCATCTCACTTCTCCGCCATCTTCTTGGCGGCGGCCGCGTGGATCGCCGCGCGGATGCGGGGATAGGTGCCGCAGCGGCAGAGATTGCCGGACATCACCTGATTGATCTCGTCGTCGGTCGGATTGGAAATCAGACCGAGCAGCGAGATGGCCTGCATGATCTGACCGGTCTGGCAGTAGCCGCATTGCGGCACCTGATGCTCGATCCAGGCCTGGATGACCGGGTTCTGGTCCCTTTTCTCCAGGCCTTCGAGCGTGACGACCGACTTGCCCGCGACCTCGCCGATATGCGCCTGACACGAGCGGACGGCCATTCCGTCGATCTGGACGGTGCAGGCGCCGCATTGCGCGACCCCGCAGCCGTATTTGGGACTGGTGATGCCGAGCTCGTCGCGCAGCACCCAAAGCAAGGGCATTTCGGGAACGACATCAACTTGATGCCGGGTCCCATTGACGATGAGCTCGATCATGTCGGTGCGTCCTTCGAGATATTGCATCCACAATCTAGCGAGGTGTCGAGCGGACCGCGGTTAATTGTGGTAAAAGTCTACGGTAAGCACGTTGTGGAACCGAAGATCCTGAAATCCACTGAGCAGCAAAAACACGCGGTTTAAATGAGATCGGGAGAGGCTTTGCTGCGTGCGTGATCGAGCACGCGGCGCGCCCGCGCGATGTCCTTGTCCGCGCCGTCAGTTGCAAACGTCCGGCAGATTGGATCCAGGACGGCGACAGCCACTGAAGCAGCTCCGGTCTGTGCCCAGACCTCGGCGAGATCGGTCGCGGCGCGGAGCTGGAAGGAGAGGGCGCCTGCCTCGCCGGCCGCCTGCACCGCGCGGATCAGGGTCTGCTCCCCGCGCACGCGATCGCCGTGCTGATATTCGATACGTCCGAGAACCCGCAGCAATTCGGGCTGACACCAGGTCTCGTCCAGCTGTTCGGCATGCGTCAGCGCAGCGGCAATGCTCGCGCGCGCGACCTCGATCCGGCCGCGCTCAAGTGCTGCTTCCGCGAGCATGCCGAGGTAGATCGGCGCGCGTATCAAAAATTTGCTGGCGAGGATCTCGTTGGCGGCGATCCGCATCTGCTCGACCGCATCCGCGTTGCCGCGCCGGTGGCGGATCGCGGCACGGAAGAAATGGCTGAGCGGCGCCCAGCTTGCAAGGTTCCTCTGGTTGAGGTTGTCATCGAGCAGGTTCAGGTGCTGCTCGGCCGCATCGAGGTCGCCGGTCCAGATGGCGACGGGAATGAAGGCCAAGGCGAGGGCGTTCGACTGCGAAACCAGATGCTCGGTCTCGGTCGCGCCATCGACCGCGGCCCTCGCGGTGCGCATGGCTCCGACCGTATCCCCGCGCACCCACCCGACGAAGGCGAGCGAGACGCGGATCACGACATAGGGATCGACCTGGAATCGCGAGATGCGCGCGCGCTCGGCAAGACTGTCGTGCTGTCGGGCGAGCCGCTTCAGGGCGTCGTGCGCACCGACGATGTCGCCGCGATAGAACCGCGTCATGATCCGAAACCGCGCGCCCGAAGATGCGGCCGCGCCGTCGTTGGTACGCTCGCTGATCGCATCGAAGCGATCGAGGCTCGCCAGGACGTCGCGGTGACGGCCGGCGAAGGATTGGAGCACCGCCAGGCCCCATACCGAGCGCAGCTGATAATCCGCATCGCCTTTCAGATCCGCCAGCCGCACGCTTTCGAGGCACGCCGCTTCGGCCTCAGGCTCCAGCTGCGCGGTGAAGGAGAGGCTGCGGGCGTAAGCTGTCGCCAGCTTCATCTGCAATTCGAGATCCGGGTGAGCCGTCTGCTTCGCGGCGTCCAGCGCCGTGCGCACGCGTTGCCGGCTTTCGGCCACCGATGAGAGTTCATCCCAGAGCGGAATGGCCGCGGCGGATAGTCTCAAGCCGGCCTCGACGTCGCCATCCGCGCCAAATGCCCAGTCGATCGCCTTGCGAAGATCATTGGCACGCCGGCCGTAGCTCGCCATCCAGTCTTCCCGTGCCAGCCACTTCCATTCCGCTTCGGCACGTTCGAACAGACCGAGCAGATAGGCGGCGTGGCTTTCACAGGCACGTCGATACTCGCCTTCGCTGCGCAGCCGTTCAGCGGCATAGCTCCTGGTCGTATCGAGCAGCCGGTACGCCGCCGTGTACGTAGCCTTGCCATCCGCGAGGGTCTGCGAGACCAGCGACTTCGATGCGAGGCTTTCAAGACATCCGGCGGTTTCGCCAGGCGAAGCGACGACGTCGCTGGTGATACCGAGAACGTCCTCGGTCGTGAAAACGCCTGAAAACACGGACAAATGACGCAGCAGCGACGCCTCGGCCTCGGACAACAGCCGATAGCTCCAGTCCAGTGTCGCCTGAAGCGCCTGGTGGCGAAGCGGTGCGGTTCGTGGACCGTAGTTCAAGAGGTCAAAGCTCGCGTTGAGGTGCCGGAGCAGGGTGGCAGGGTCATGGCTCTTGAGCCGCGGAGCTGCGAGTTCGATCGCGAGAGGAATTCCGTCCAGCCGGCGGCAGATATCGGCAATCACAGGCGCGTCGGGATCTCTCAGGCCATAGCCCGCCGCCTCCTGGGCACGCGTGACGAACAGCTCGACGGCAGGAAACGCCATCGCCCGTTGTCCGTCGAGGTGCATCTCGTCCGCAGGACAGCGCAGCGGCGTCAGCCGGTACACATTCTCCGACTTCGACCGTAACGGCTCGCGGCTGGTCGCGATGATGCCGACATCGGGCAGCGCGAGATGAATGTGCTCGGCCACGACGGCTGTGGTCGCAAGCACATGCTCGCAATTGTCCAGGATCAGCAACATGTCCTTCGACCGCAAGGCTTCGACAATGCCGACGAGCAGATCGACGAGGCCGGCGCCCGATCCAACGGCGGACGCGATGGCCGCGCATACCAGCTGAGGATCATTGATCGCGGCGAGATCGACAAAGCAGGCACCGTCGCCAAAACGTTCGGCGACGTCCCGGGCGGCGGCGAGGGCGAGACTTGTCTTGCCGACACCGGCGGGGCCGACGATGGTGACGAAGCCGCGATCATAAACCCGCCTTGTGAGTTCGGCGACATCGTCTTCGCGCCCGATCAGGAGGTGAGGTCCTTGCGGGTGCCGGTCAATGACGCCGCCCCCCTGCGAGAGCGTCATGGCGGAGACCGAGGCCGTCTCGAACCGCACGGGCGCGGCGAAGCGATAACCGCGGCCGGGAACGGTGACGATGTAGGGAAGGTCGTCTTGGTCCTGCGGGAGCGATCGGCGCAGCGCCGCGATGTTCACTTTCAGATTGCTCTCATGCACGAAAGTGTCGGGCCATGCGAACCGTATCAGATCGGCCTTGCTGACCAACTCGCCCTGGCGCTCGAGCAGCACCTGAAGCAGATCGAGTGCACGCGCGCCGACTCGGACAGGGACCTGCCCCCGAAGCAGCAACTGCCTCCGGGGAAAAAATCGATACTCGTCAAAAAAATAAGCGCCTTCGCTGACCGGGCGCAAGCTGGCCTCCCAACGCTCTTCAATGGATATTGTAGGGCATGCGGCGCAGTCCGACCATGTCGGGCAATCGGCCCTGAGCTAACGGGTCGTGCGATTTCGCAATGATGAAACGATACAGCTGTTTTGCCCGACGGGTCAAATCACCTCGCGGCCGCGTAAGTCATTGATTGGCCACGCCCCGGCTACTGTGCATGGGGTTGTTTTCGCATTTTTTGTTTTGAGCGCTCTGCCCGAAGCGGCTACGCGCTTTCCGTCTCCCGGTGCACGTCATGCACCACCAGCCCCATGCCTTCGTCCGGCATCTTGATCCAGTCGCGGCGCTTCAGTGTGCGCTTGGTGTCCTCGTAGCCGCTGGTCCAGTGCTCGCGCATCGAGGTGCCCGAGAACTCGTGGTCCTTGGCGTCGCCCTCATAGGCCTTCTGCTGGTAGATCAGGTGCAGGATCGCGATTTCCGGCATGTTGCGCAGGCTCGCCTTCAGCTGGCGGTCCTCGTCGGACAATTGCTCGTCCGGAATTTTTGCCAGGGCCTTGTAGAGCAGGACCTTGAGATTGTGCGTGCGGCGGTAGACGTCGGTGTTGTGGCGCGTGCGCGAGGAATACATGATGTCCTTGTGGCGGGCCATCACGTCCTGGATCGAGCGCGGCAGCACGCCACGCGCGCTGAACAGGTCGACCTGGAACACCAGCGAATTGAGCGCGTCCTCCTGGTCGAGTAGATGCTGCAGCGGCGTGTTGGAGAGGATGCCGCCGTCCCAGAAATGATCGGTGCCGATCCGCACCATCGGCAGCGCCGGGGGCAGCGCGCCGGAAGCCATGATGTGCTCCGGCTCGATCTCGTCGTGGGCATTGTCGAAATAGATGAAGTTGCCGGAGAGCACGTTCACCGCGCCGACCGCGAAGCGGACCTTCTTCTCGTTGATGAGGTCGAAGTCGACGAGCTCATCGAGGCTCTCCTTCAGCGGCATCGTGTCGTAATAACTGGTCGCGGTCTTGGCGCCGACCGGGCTGAACCAGGGATTGACCTGGTGCGGGGTGAAGAAGCCGGGCTGGCCCATCGCCGACGTCATCCAGGAGCTATAGAGATTGCGCCATTGGCGGAAGACGTCGCCGTCGGGCGTGTAGTGCCAGATCTTGCGGTTGGTGATGCGCTCCCAGAAGATGCGCAGCGCCTCGAGCCGCTTCTCCGGCTTGTTGCCGGCGATGATGGCGGAGTTGATGGCGCGATCGAGACGCCGCAGACCCAGTCGGGCTCGATGCCGGCCTCGTGCAGCGCCTGATAGACGCCGGCCTGGTAGGCGCCGAGCGCGCCGCCGCCCTGCAGCACCAGCGCAACGCGGTCACAGCGCTCGGGCCGCCAGCCCCGTGAGGGCGGCTGATGGGTCGGATGAGCCGGGTGCGACGTGCGGGCGTCCATGGCGATCTCTCCTGCCTGTCCCCAAACGATTGCGTCGCGCGGTGACGGCGTGATGACAAGGTTGGCGCCGACGCATCGTCTGCATGCACTGGGGCCCGCCGAGGCAATGCCGGAGGTCGTGGGTCTGACGGAAATCCTTCACATCGCAGTCAATGATCGCGGCTAGCAATTTGCGATCCGGGCCTGACGCCGCCGGGCGGGCATCACCCACAGGAGACCAGCGATGCGCAGGGAAGATTTGCTGAGACTTCCGTCCATGCCGGCGGCCGGGCCGAGCTATCCTGCCGGGCCCTATCGCTTCGTCAACCGCGAATTCCTCGTCATCACCTACGAGACCGATCCCGACCTGATCCGCGCCGGCCTGCCCGAGCCGCTGGAGCCGGTCGGCCAGCCGATCGTGCATTACGAATGGATCAGGATGCCGGACTCCTCCGGCTTCGGCAGCTACACCGAATCCGGCCTCGTCATCCCCGCGCGCCTGCACGGCGAGGAGGTGAACTTCGTCTCGCAGATGTACCTGGACGACGATCCGCCGATCGCGGCCGGCCGTGAGATCTGGGGCTTTCCCAAGAAGTACGCCCATCCAAAGCTCGAGATCGTCAAGGACACGCTGACGGGCACGCTGGAATATGCCGGGCAACTCGTCGCCATGGGCACGATGGGCTACAAGCACGAGAGCATGGCCGGCAACGGCGATCTTACCCGCGCCCCGCTGTCGAAGACGCAAATCAACCTGAAGATGATCCCTGGTGTCGACGGCCGTCTCGAGGTCTGCCAGCTCGTCGCCATCAACCTCGTCGACATCGTGCCGAAGGGCTCCTGGATGGGGCCCGGCCGTCTGCATCTGGTGCCGCATGTCAACGCGCCGGTCGCGGATTTTCCCGTTCGCCGCTGCCTCGGCGCGCATCACTACCTCGCCGATCTGACCTTGCCGTTCGGCCGCGTCGTGCACGACTATATCAAGGAAGCGGAAGCCGTGGCTGCGACGGGGCTTGCCGCGGAGTAGGGCGCCATCATCAAGTTGTAACAATGCCGTAATTGAGTACCCCGCGTGGGTTGGGAAGATGCCGTCAGCCACCTTCGGGGCACAGGGCATTTGTTGGCGGTGGGGTTGGCCATGGCTGAGCCGGCGAAGCTTGTCAGCGCGACATCGAACACCGACCCCGCCATTCCCGGACTGGTGTGGGCGTTCCGGCTGCACAGCGACGGCAGCGCCGAAGCGCTGCCGGTCGACCAGCCGATCGAGTTCAGCCATGACGGCCGGCTCTGGCTGCATTTCAATTTGACTGATGCGCGCGTGCGGCCGTGGATCGCGTCGTCGCAGCTGCCGCCGCTCGCGCGGGACCTCTTGCTGTCCAGCGACACTTTCCAGCAGCTTCACGTCATCGACCGCTGCGTCTACGGCGTCTTCTCCGATCTCGTGCGCGACATCGACAGCGCAACCGAAGAGACCGCATTCCTGCGTTTCGCCATGACCGAGCATCTCCTG
Organism: Bradyrhizobium cosmicum; assembly: GCF_032290525.1. GTDB lineage: Bacteria > Pseudomonadota > Alphaproteobacteria > Rhizobiales > Xanthobacteraceae > Bradyrhizobium > Bradyrhizobium cosmicum_A. The sequence continues at coordinate 610,077 of NZ_JASXTA010000001.1, forward strand.
ATCAGCGGCCGCCATCAGGCGCTGTGCTCGGCGGATGCGACGCGCCGGGTGCTCGAAGGCGGCTACCGCGTCGACAATGTCGCCCACCTCCTGGAAAAGATCGTCGACGAGGTCGCCGACACCCTCGACAGGATGGCCGACAAGTTGGGCCAGGAGATCGACGACATCGAGGAACGGATTTTGGCCGACGACGCCAGGCCGCAGATGCGCCGCGATCTCGGCCGCATCCGCCGCACCTGTGTCAGGCTGCATCGTCAGCTCACCGGCTTGCGCGCGCTGTTTCACCGCCTCGATCAGAAGAACACCGACCATCTCTCGCCCGCCTTGCGAATCCATGCCGGCAAGCTGGCGCAGCGGCTGGACGGGCTCGATCACGACATCGTCGAGCTGCGCGAGCGCAGCCGGCTGCTCGAGGAGGAGCTGCGCTTCAAGAACGAGGAAGAGAGCAATCGCCACCTCCACACGCTGTCGATCGTGACGACGCTGTTGCTGCCGCCGACGCTGGTCGCCGGCATCTTCGGCATGAACACCAAGGGTCTGCCGCTGACCGACGTCGAGAGCGGCTTTCTGTGGGCGGCCGTCCTGATGGGCTCGTCGATCGGTGCTGCCTATCTCTTCATGCGGCGCACGGGCATTTTCAAATAGCGCAGCCAGCCGTGATCGGGACTGCCCACAGATTTCCGCCGCAAAAGGCGGCCGCGATTGCGCTGGCCTCAACGCTAGTGAGCACGTGCGCGTTCGCGGGCGCCAAGGACGAGAGCGCGGCCGGATGGCTGGCGCCAAGATGGTTCAACGAATGGCATGACGGGCTCGCCAACAAGGGCCTGAACTTCGGTGCCACCTACATCGCGGACAATATCGCCAACGCCTCCGGCGGCGTGAAGCGCGGCGCCATCCATTTCGGCCGGCTTGATCTCTCGGTCGATGCCGATCTCGACAAGCTCGTCGGCTGGACCGGCGGCCGCTTCTACGCCAATGCGCTCGTGATCTACGGTCAGGGGCTGAGCCGCAACTACGTCATGAATCTCGCGACCATCAGCGAGATCGAGGCGCTGCCGGACCAGCGGCTCTACAACGCGTATTTCGAGCAGAGCTTCTTCAATGACAGGCTCAGTATCAGGGCCGGCCAACAGGCCGCCGATGTCGAGTTCTTCGACAGCCAGACCGATGACCTCTTCGTCAACGGCACCTTCGGGTGGCCGGCAATCAAGGCGAACAACCTTCCGGCCGGCGGCCCGGCTCCGCCGATCGCGGTGCCCGGCATTCGCTTCAAGGCGGCGCTGACGGACAAGATCACGGCCTATGGCGCGGTGTTCAACGGCGATCCATCGGGCCCGGGCGAGGCCGATCCGCAGCTGCGCGACCATCATGGTCTCGCTTTCCGCATCAACGATCCACCCTGGGTCATCGGGCAGGTCCGTTTCAACTACGACATCGATCTCGGCGGCCGTCCGCTCGCCGGCAATTTCACGCCGGGCGCCTGGAAGCATTATGGCTCGTTCGACAGCCAGCGATTTACGGCCGAGGGCACCTCGATCGCCGATCCCGGCGGAAGCGGCATCCCGGCAAAGCTACGCGGCAATTACGGCGTCTTCGCCGCGATCGAGCAGGTGCTGTATCGCCCGCCGGAGCTGAGGGGCAACAGCACGTCAGCCTCGCTCCCGGGCATTACCGCGTTCGGCCGCATCGCCTACAGCCCGCCGGACCGCAATCTGATTGATCTCTATCTCGATGGCGGCATCGGCTTCGTCGGGTTTACGCCGGGCCGTCCGCTCGACCGCTTCGGCGTGGCAATGGCCTATATGCGAGTATCGAACACGGCCCGCAATCTCGATATCGATACCCGGGCCTTCACCGGCATCCAGAGCCCGGTGCGCAGCAACGAGACGCTGATCGAGATGATCTACGAGGCGCACATCAAGCCGGGCTGGCTGATCGCGCCTTACTTCCAGTATGTGTTCCGCCCCTCCGGCGGCATACCGAACCCGAATGATCCGGCCGGAACGTCGCGGCTCGGTGACGCCGCAGTCTTCGGCGTCACCACCACGCTCAGGTACTAGGCCATCGCCGGCTTCGGCTCGGCCTTTGGTTGCCGCGATAGCGCCAGCACGATCAGCGAAGCGAACACGCAGAGCGCGCCGGCGATGAAGAAGGCAGGCAGATAGCTCTGATAGATCGTCCGCGACAGGCCGGCGCCGAAAGCGGCCGCGCCCGCGCCGAGCTGGTGGCCGGCAAAGATCCAGCCGAATACCAGGTTGGCGCGCTCAGGTCCGAATTTTTGCGCGGTGAGGCGCACCGTCGGCGGCACCGTGGCGATCCAGTCGAGGCCGTAGAACATCGCGAAGACGGAGAGGCCGTAGAACGAGAAATCGCTGAAGGGGAGGAAGATCAGCGAGAGCCCGCGCAGGCCGTAATACCAGAACAGCAGGTAACGGTTGTCGTAGCGGTCCGACAGCCAGCCCGACATGATGGTGCCGAAGAAGTCGAAGACGCCCATGGCCGCGAGCAGGCTTGCGGCCTGCACCTGCGGGATGCCGAAATCGAGGCACATCGGGATCAGATGCACCTGAACGAGGCCGACGGTCGAGGCGCCGCAGATGAAGAAGGTCGCAAACAGGATCCAGAACACGCTGCTGCCCGAGACGTCGCGCAGCGTGCCGAGCGCCACGGCCGTGATCGAGCCATGGCTGACAGGCGGCGGGGGCAGGGGAGTGGTGCCCTCGTCGCCGAGCGGGCGCAGTCCCAGATCGCTCGGGCGGTCGCGCATCATGAGCAGGACCGCCAGCGCGGAGATGCCGAGCATGACGCAGACGAAGCCGAGCGCGAGACGCCAGCCAAGGCGTTCGGTGAGACTTGCCAGCAGCGGCAGGAACACCAGCTGGCCGGTGGCGACGCTCGCGGTCATGATGCCGATGACGAGGCCGCGCCGCGCCGCGAACCAGCGCGTCGCGATGGTGGCGCCCAGCACCAGCGCGGTCATGCCGGTGCCGATGCCGATCACGACGCCCCACAGCGCCACAAGCTGCCAGACCTCGGTCATGCCGAGCGAAGCCACCAGCGCCGAGACGACGACGAGTTGCGCGGTCAGCGTGACGTTGCGCAGGCCATAGCGGTTGAGCAGCGCGGCCGCGAACGGCGCCATCAGCCCGAACAGGATGAAGCGGATGGAGAGCGCGGACGAAATCTCCGCCGTGCTCCAGCCGAACTCCTTCTGAAGGGGAACGATGAACACGCCGGGCGCGCCGACCGTGCCGGCGCTGATCAGGGCGGCGAAGAAGGTCACGCCGACCATCACCCAGCCGTAGTGGATATTGCGGCGGCTGAGCGATGCCGCGAGCCAGTTCGAGATCATTGGGCCTCAACGTTGGTGGACAGGTTTTGAAACACCTGCGCTAGCTTGCAGAATGACACGGGACCCGTCTGTCGGAAATGACAGAGTTCCCTCATTTCCGGACTTCTACATCAGTGCGTCAGACGCTCCACCGCGATTGCCGTGGCCTCGCCGCCGCCGATGCAGAGCGCCGCAACCCCGCGCTTGAGGTTGTTGGCCTCGAGCGCATGCAGCAGCGTCACGATGAGCCGCGCACCGGTCGCGCCGATGGGATGACCGAGCGCACAGGCCCCGCCATTGATGTTCAGCTTCTCGCGGGCAATGCCGAGGTCGCGCTGCGCCGCCATCGCCACCACGGCAAAGGCTTCGTTGATCTCGAACAGATCGACGTCACCGGCGCTCCAGCCGACCTTGTCGAGCAGCTTGCGGATCGCCGGGATTGGCGCTGTGGTGAACCACTGCGGTTCCTGGCTGTGGGTGGCGTGGCCCTTGATCTCGGCGATCGCCGGCAGGCCGCTACGATCGGCCAGCGACCGCTTCGTCAGCACCAGCGCGGCGGCGCCGTCCGCATTGGCGGAGGAGGCGGCCGGCGTGATGGTGCCGTTGGCGCGGAACGCCGGCTTCAGTCCGGGGATCTTGGCGGGATCGACCTTCAGCGGATGCTCGTCATTGGCAATCACGCGCGGGCCGGCTTTCTCGGTCAGCGTGATCGGTGCGATCTCGGCCTTGAACGCGCCGCCCTCGACCGCCTTGCGGGCGCGGCTCAGCGTTTCCATCGCATAGGCGTCCTGGTCCTTGCGGGTGAACTGATACGCTTCCGCGGTCGCCTCGCCGAAATCGCCCATGGAGCGGCCGGTCTCGTAGGCATCTTCGAGGCCGTCCATCATCATGTGGTCGATGATGCGGTCATGGCCGGCGCGATAGCCGCCGCGCGCTTTCGCCAGCAGATAGGGCGCGTTGCTCATGCTCTCCATGCCGCCGGAGACGACGATCTCGGCGGAGCCGGCGCGGATGATGTCGTGCGCCAGCATGGTCGCCTTCATGCCGGAGCCGCAGACCTTGTTGACGGTAGTGGCCCCGGTGGCATCGGGCAGGCCGGCCGCACGCGCCGCCTGGCGCGCCGGCGCCTGGCCTTGTCCGGCCGGCAGCACGCAGCCCATGAAGACCTCGTCGACCTTCTCGGGCGCGAGCTTGGCGCGTTCCAGCGCCGCACCGATCACGTGCGATCCGAGCTTGTGTGCGGCCAGCGGCGACAGCTCGCCCATGAAGCGGCCGAGCGGGGTGCGAGCGGCGGAGACGATGACGACGGGATCGGCGGCTTCGGCCATGATGAAACTCCCTGCGATGGTAGTGAGATTACGATCATCATATGATGCGTCGCAAAAAATGCAACCGCGCCCGGCATGAGAAATTGTCGTGGATCGGATGAGATTTGTTGGTTCGATCGGAGAAGACGGCGCTAACGCTTCCGGTTCACAAACGCCTGCATCAGTCGCGTCGGCTCGTCCGTCAGGAACGATTCGCCGAACACTTTGACGCTGAGGTTTACCGACTCCGTCAGCGGCAGTTCCTCCCACTGCCGCAACAGCGCCTTCTGCGAGCGCAGCGCTTCGGGGCCGCATTCGAGCAACGCCTTCACGAGGTGCTCGATCTCGGCATCCAGTTCGCCCTCCGGCGCGACCTTGTCGACCAGTCCCCAGGCCAGCGCCGTTGGCGCGTCGACGTTTTCCGCCGTCATCACCAGCCAGCGCGCGCGGGCCCAGCCGATCAGGCGCGGCAGCAGTGCTGCATGGATCACCGAGGGGATGCCGACGCGGACCTCGGGCATGCCGAAACGCGCATCATGCGCGGCGATCCGGAAGTCGCAAGCGGCTGCGACCTCGAGTCCGCCGCCGAGGCACCAGCCCGGCATGCGCGCAATCACGGGTGCCGGGAATTGCCGCACGGCCTCGCAGAGATCGCGCAAGCGACTGATGAAGGCTTCGGCGGATTTCTGGTCGAGCTTCGCCATCTCCTTGATGTCGGCGCCGCCGATCATGCTCTTCTCGCTCTGGCCGCGCAGCACCACGACGCGGATGCTCCGATCGGAAGAGAGCTGCTGCAAGCCTTCGCGGACCGCGTCGGTCACGGGCGAGCCTAGAATATTCAGCGAGCCGGCGTCGCAGATCGCGACATGAACGACGCCGCGCGCATCGCGCGTCACGCCGCAGTGCTGATTGAGCATTTCCATCGTGGGATCTCAAGGTTTCGTGGACGGACCCAGGGCGCGCCTGTCGGGATCACTTCCGGGCCGAAACGCTCGCCTTGTCAAGCGGGTGAGGGACGGAGTTGCCAGTGCGAAGTCCGTGGCATAGCATGATGCATATCATACAAAGAGGCGACTATGACCCGTAACGATCAACTCGACCTGTTTTCGCCCGCGCAGCGGCGTGAGCGCGTGGTGGACTGGCAGGTGCCCGCACCGATTGCGAAGGTGGCGATGGGCCTGCCAGGCATGGACGCCATGATCGGCATTCGCGATGGCCGCCTGCCGCCGCCACCCTTCGCAAAACTGATCGGTTTCACCGTGGCCGTGGTCGAGCCGGGCCGGATCGTCATGGAACTGGAGCCGCGCGAGGATCTCGAAAATACCATCGGTCTTCTGCACGGGGCGACCGCCGCGGCGCTGATCGACACCGCCATGGGCTGCGCGATTTCGACCCGGCTGGAGGCCGGACGGTCGTCCGTGACGCTCGACCTGAAAATGAACTTCCTGCGCCCGCTGTCGGTCCGTTCCGGGCTGATCTCGGCGGAAGGCAAAATCATCAAGCTGGGACGGCAGACCAGCTACACCGAGGGTTTTGTGCGCGACGGCAAGGGCGCGCTCGCAGTCCACGCGACTGCAACCTTTTCCATGATCGGCAATGTCTAAACATGAATTAATGCACCGCCTGGTCCATTTCTGTGTTATGGGATGATCCCCGACATTCAATGAGACCCGCATGCGCTATTCCCGGGAACACAAGCAGGAAACCCACGACCGCATCGTGAAAAAAGCCTCGGTGCGGCTGCGCGAAAAGGGCGCCCATGGCATCGGCGTCGCCGACCTCATGAAGGAGGCCGGGCTGACCCATGGCGGCTTCTACGCGCATTTCGACTCGCGCGAGGCGCTGGTGATCGAGGCCTTTGGCTACGCGATGGACCGCGCGATGGAGCACTGGCGCAAGCAGTCCGATCAGGTGGTGCCCGAGAAGCAACTCGCCCAGATCGTCGAGACCTATCTCTCGGCGCTGCACCGCGACAATCCCGGCCATGGCTGCTCGATCCCCTCGCTCGGCGCCGAGATCGCTCGCGAGAGCCCGAAGACGCGCAAGGCCTTTGCCGGCAAGCTCGACGAGATGATCGAGATGATGACCGGCTTCATTCCCGACATGCCGCGCAAGGCCGCGCGCAAGCAGGCAATCGCGACGCTGGCGACAATGGCCGGCACCATGCTGCTGGCGCGCATTGCCGGCGCCAGCGAACTGTCGGACGAGGTGCTCAAGGCGGGCAAGGATCGCGCGCTCGATAGCGCGAAGGGTGAGCCGAAGGTGGCGGCTGCGAAGAAGGCGAAGCAGAGCTGAGCTGCGGTAGGTTGGGCAAAGGCGCTCTTGCGCCGTGCCCACCATCTTTCCACGATAACGGTCGATATGGTGGGCACGCTTCGGTTTGCCCACCCTACGATAGCGACGCTACCGCCCCGCAAACAGCGCCCGCTCGCGCTCCACGATCTCACTGACGTAATCCGCCACCGCCCTGATTCGCGCGAGATCCTTGCTGTCGGCGTGCATCAGCATCCAGAACGTGCGGGTGATCGAGACCTCCTCCGGCAGCACGGCTTTGAGCTGCGGATAGTCGCTCGCCATGAAATGCGGCAGCACGGCGATGCCGAAGCCCGACAGCGTGGCGTTGAGCTGTGCGATCAGATTGGCGCTGCGGAAGCGCGCGGAAATCCGCGGCGAGACCTGCGGCAGATAGTCGAGCTCCGGCGTGAACAGCAGCTCCTCGATGTAGCCGACGAAGCGGTGCTGCGGCAGCACCTCGCGCGAGACGATCGTCGGGAATCGGTCGAGATAGGCGGGGGCGGCATAGAGCCCGAGGCGGTAGTCGAGCAGCTTGCGGCCGACGATGCGGCCTTCCTTCGGCATGGTCAGGCTGATGGCGATATCGGCCTCGCGCTTGGAGAGGCTGAACAGCCGCGCGGTCGCCACAAGTTGCAGGTCGAGATCGGGATACCGGTCCGCGAAAGGTGCCAGTCGTGGCGCCAGGAAGGCGGTCCCGAAGCCGTCGGGCGCGCCGATCCGCACCGTCCCTGTCAGCCGCGCCACGGAGCCACCGACCTGCTCCTGATTGGCGACGATGGTCGATTCCATGGCCTCCGCGCTGTCGGCGACGCGCTGGCCGGCCTCGGTGAGGAGGTAACCGGTCTTGCGCCGGTCGAACAACTTGGCCGAGAGGTGCTTTTCCAGCCGGTCCACGCGGCGGATCACGGTGGCATGGTCCACCCCGAGCTGCTTTGCTGCAGCCGAGACCGAGCCGCCCCGCACGATGGCCAGCACGAAGCGGAAGTCGTCCCAGTCGATGTGACCTTGATCCAGCATTTTCGCACATCTATGGTGCATTATCTCAGACTTGAATCCTATAAAATGCAGGTCGATAGGATTTGTCAAAGCGGATCAGGCCTCAAGGAGATCATTCCATGCGTTCAGTCGGACATTTCATCGGTGGCAAGGAGGTCAAGGGCACCTCGGGCCGCACCGCCGACGTTTTCGAGCCGATGACCGGTGACGTCCAGGCCAAGGTGGCGCTTGCGTCCAAGGCTGAAGTCCGCGCCGCCGTCGAGAACGCCCGCGCCGCACAGCCGGAATGGGCTGCGACAAACCCGCAGCGCCGCGCCCGCGTCATGATGAAATTCGTCGAGCTGGTGCAGCGGGATTACGACAAGCTCGCCGAGCTTCTGGCGCGCGAGCACGGCAAGACCGTGCCCGACGCCAAGGGCGACATCCAGCGCGGTCTCGAGGTCGCGGAATTCGCCTGCGGCATCCCGCATCTGATGAAGGGCGAGTACACCGAGGGCGCCGGTCCCGGCATCGACATCTATTCGATGCGCCAGGCGCTTGGCGTCGTCGCCGGCATCACGCCGTTCAATTTCCCGGCGATGATCCCGATGTGGAAGTTCGCCCCGGCGATTGCCTGCGGCAACGCCTTCATCCTCAAGCCGTCGGAGCGCGATCCCGGCGTGCCGATGATGCTCGCCGAACTGATGATCGAGGCGGGCCTGCCGGCCGGCATCCTCAACGTCGTCAATGGCGACAAGGAAGCCGTCGACGCCATCCTCGACGACCCCGACATCAAGGCCGTCGGCTTCGTCGGCTCCACGCCGATCGCGCAGTACATCTATGAGCGCGCGGCCCAGACCGGCAAGCGCTGCCAGTGCTTTGGCGGCGCCAAGAATCACGCCATCATCATGCCCGACGCCGACATGGACCAGGCGGTCGACGCGCTGATCGGCGCGGGCTACGGCTCGGCCGGCGAGCGCTGCATGGCGGTCTCCGTCGCGGTCCCCGTCGGCAAGTCCACCGCGGACCGGCTGATGGAAAAGCTGGTCCCGCGCGTCGAGAGCCTCAAGATCGGTACCTCGATCGATCCGTCGGCAGATTACGGTCCGCTGGTCACGCGCGAGGCGGTTGAGAAGGTCAAGGGCTACATCGACATCGGCATCAAGGAAGGCGCGACGCTGGCCGTCGACGGCCGCGGCTTCAAGATGCAGGGCTACGAGAACGGTTTCTATCTCGGCGGTTCGCTGTTCGACAACGTCACCAAGGACATGCGGATCTACAAGGAAGAGATTTTTGGGCCGGTGCTCTCGGTCGTGCGCGCGCACGACTACAAGGAGGCGCTCGCGCTGCCGTCGGAGCATGACTATGGCAATGGCGTCGCCATCTTCACCCGCGATGGCGACGCCGCGCGTGACTTCGCGGCCAAGGTCAATGTCGGCATGGTCGGCATCAACGTGCCGATCCCGGTGCCGATCGCCTATTACACCTTCGGCGGCTGGAAGAAGTCGGGCTTCGGCGATCTCAACCAGCACGGCCCGGACTCGGTGCGCTTCTACACCAAGACCAAGACGGTGACCTCGCGCTGGCCGTCCGGCGTCAAGGAAGGCGCGGAGTTCTCGATCCCGCTGATGAAGTGAGGCTGTAGCCCAGCCCGTCATTGCGAGCGCAGCGAAGCAATCCAGACTTTCTCCCCGAGTACATTGGATTGCTTCGTCGCTTCGCTTCTCGCAATGACGAGAACAGTGAGCAGCCCAGCATGCAGTTCGCTCTGAACGAGGATCAGATCGCGGTTCGCGACATGGCGTTGGCGTTTGCGGCGGAAAAGATCGCGCCGCATGCGCTGCGCTGGGACGAGGAGAAGCACTTTCCCGTCGACGTGATGCGCGAGGCTGCAACCCTCGGCATGGGCGGCATCTACATCCGCGACGATGTCGGCGGCTCCGCCATGACGCGGTTCGACGCGGCGCTGATCTTCGAGGCGCTGGCGACGGGCTGCCCGACCACTTCGGCCTTCATCTCCATCCACAACATGGCGTCCTGGATGATCGATGCCTACGGCAGCGACACCCAGCGCCACACATGGCTGCCAAAGCTCTGCACCATGGAGCTGATCGCGAGCTACTGCCTGACCGAGCCGGGCGCCGGCTCGGATGCCGCCGCACTGCGCACCCGCGCGGTACGTGACGGCGATCATTACGTCCTCAACGGCCAGAAGCAGTTCATCTCGGGCGGCGGCGGCACTGATCTGCTGGTCGTGATGGTCAGGACCGGCGCTGACGGCCCGGGTGGCATCTCGACCCTCGTGATCGACGGCAAGACGCCGGGCGTCTCCTACGGCGCCAACGAGCGCAAGATGGGCTGGAACGCGCAGCCGACCCGTGCCGTGATGTTCGAGAACGCCCGCGTGCCGGTGGCCAACCGGCTGACCGAGGAGGGCGTCGGCTTCAAGATCGCGATGGCCGGCCTCGACGGCGGCCGGCTCAATATCACGGCCTGCTCGCTCGGCGGCGCGCAAGTAGCGCTCGACAAGGCGCGCGCTTACATGAAGGAGCGCAAGGCGTTTGGAAAGCGCCTCGACGAATTCCAGGCCCTGCAATTCAAGCTCGCCGACATGGCGATCGAGCTCGAGGCCGCGCGCACCTTTTTGTGGCGGGCCGCCGCGGCGCTGGATCGCAAGGACCCCGATGCCACCATGCTGTGCGCGATGGCCAAACGCTTCGGCACCGATGCCGGCTTCGAGGTCGCCAACCAGGCGCTCCAGCTTCACGGCGGCTACGGTTACCTCAGTGAATACGGTATCGAGAAGATCGTGCGCGATCTGCGCGTGCACCAGATCCTCGAAGGCACCAATGAAATCATGCGGCTGATCGTGGCGCGCAAACTGATCGAGGGCGCGCGATGACGGTGGCGGAAGAGGGCGACCTGGTCGCCCGCATCGAGGGTGCGGCCGGCGTCATCCGGCTCAATCGTCCCAAAGCCATCAATGCCGTGACGCTGGAGATGTTTCGCGACATCGACAAGGCGCTCGACCGCTTCGAGATTGATCCGGCCGTCGCCGTGATCGTGCTCGAAGGCGCCGGCGAGCGCGGCCTGTGCGCCGGCGGCGACATCCGCGCGCTCTGGGAAAGCTCCAGGGTCAACGGCGATCTGGGCAGGATCCTGTGGCGTGAAGAATACATTCTCAACGCGCGCATCAAGAAATTTCCAAAACCCTATGTCGCCTTCATGGACGGCATCGTGATGGGCGGCGGCGTCGGCCTGTCCGCGCATGCAAGCCACCGCGTCGTCACCGACCGCACCAGGCTTGCGATGCCCGAAGTCGGGCTCGGCTTTTTCCCGGATGTCGGCGGCACCTTCTTGTTATCGCGCTCGCCGGGTGAAATCGGCACTTATTTTGGCCTCACCGGCCAGACTATGAACGGCCCCGATGCGATCCACGCGAAATTCGCCGATGCCGTGGTGCCCGCGGCCAAATGGCCGGAGCTGCGCGAGGCGCTGACCAAGGTGCGTCAGGGCGTCTCTGCGGCTGACGTCAGCAAGCTCATCAACGGTTTTGCGACCGGTGAGACCGCGGGGCCGGTGGCGGCCAAGGAGCCGGCGATCGACGCATTGTTCGACTTCGACCGGATGGAAGACATTTTTGCCGCCCTGACACGCGACGGCTCAGAGTTCGCGCTGGCCACGCTGAAGACGCTCAACGAAAAATCGCCGCGCGGCATGGTCGTGACGCTCAAGCTGCTGCGGCTGGCGCGCACCGCGTCGAGCCTGGAGGAATGCCTGGTTCGCGAATATCGCGCCGCGCTGGAAGTCTTCCGCAGCGACGATTTCCGCGAGGGCGTGCGCGCCGCCGTGATCGACAAGGACCGCAATCCGATCTGGTCGCCGCCGCGGATCGAGGATGTGACGCCGCAAATGCTTGCGCCGTATCTCGCCGAAATTGGTGCCGACGAACTCAAATTCAACTAACAACGCTACAGCGGAGGAAACGACAATGGCCACGATCGCATTCATTGGTCTGGGCAACATGGGCGGCCCGATGGCCGCCAATCTGGTCAAGGCCGGCCACAAGGTGGTGGCGTTCGACCTCGTCGAGGCCTCGCGCGCGCAAGCCAAAGCCGACGGCGCCGGCATCGCCGACAGCGCATCAAGTGCTGCGAAGGGTGCCGATGTCGTCGTCACAATGCTGCCGGCCGGCAAGCACGTGCTCACCGTCTGGAACGAGGTCGTGCCCGCCATGACAAAGGGGACGCTGATCATCGACAGCTCCACCATCGACGTCGAGAGCGCGCGACAGGCGCATGCGCTCGCGGCCAAGAATGGCGTGCTCTCGGTCGATGCTCCCGTGTCCGGCGGCACCGGCGGCGCCAAGGGCGCGACGCTCACCTTCATGTGCGGCGGTGAGGAGAACGCGTTTGCGGCGGCAAAACCCGTGCTGGAGAAGATGGGCAAGAAGATCGTGCATTGCGGCGGCGCGGGCGCGGGACAGGCGGCCAAGATCTGCAACAACATGATCCTCGGCATTTCCATGATCGCGGTCAGCGAGGCGTTTGCGCTGGGCGAAAAGCTCGGCCTCTCCCATCAGGCGCTGTTCGACGTCGCCTCGACCTCGTCGGGCCAGTGCTGGTCGCTGACCACCTATTGCCCGGTCCCGGGCCCGGTGCCGACATCGCCCGCCAACAACGACTACAAGCCGGGCTTTGCCTCGGCGCTGATGGTGAAGGATCTGACGCTGGCGCAGGATGCCGCCAAGGCTGCGGGCGCGGCGACGCCGCTCGGCCAGCATGCGCAGGAGATTTACCAGGCCTTCGACAAGGCGGGTCAAGGCGGGGTGGATTTTTCCGGAATTATCAAGCACGTTAGGGGGCTGGCCGGGAAAGCCTAATGACGACATTTCAGGAAGCGCGCGCGTTTCTGCTAAAGCACCGCACGGACTACGAGACAGCGGTCAAAGACTTCCGCTGGCCCGATCCGGTTCCTTTCAACTGGGCGCTCGACTGGTTCGACGTCGAGCTGGCGGCGAATGCGGAAGCTAAGGATCGGCCCGCGCTCTGGATCGTCGATGCTGCACAGGACAAGCAAACAAAGCTGTCGTTTGCGGCGCTCTCGAAGCGCTCCAACCAGGTCGCCAACTTCCTCCGTGCCCAGGGTTTGAACCACGGCGATCACCTTCTGCTGCTGCTCGGCAACGTGATTCCGCTGTGGGAAACGATGCTGGCGGCGATGAAGCTCGGCGTCGTCGTGATTCCCGCGACCACGCTGCTCACCGCCGAGGAACTGCGTGACCGGCTTGATCGCGGCAGGGCGAAAGCGGTGGTGGCTGCCGAGGATCAGGTCGCGAAGTTCGCAAGCCTCGGTGCCGAGAACGTCGTCCGCATCGTGGTCGGCACGGCTTCCGATGGTTGGCTCGCTTACGACGAGGCGGCGAAAGCCCCTGACAGCTTCACGCCGGACGGTCCTACCAAGGCCGACGATCCGATGCTGCTCTATTTCACCTCGGGCACCACGGCAAAACCAAAACTCGTGCTGCACAGCCAGCGCAGCTATCCCGTCGGCCATCTCTCGACCATGTACTGGATCGGGCTGAAGCCCGGCGACGTCCATCTCAACATCTCCTCGCCCGGCTGGGCCAAGCATGCCTGGAGCTGCTTCTTCGCGCCATGGAATGCGGGCGCCACCGTGTTCGTGGTCAACCAGCCGCGCTTCGATGCCAAGGGTCTGCTCGCCACCATCGGCCGCTGCGGCGTCACCACGTTGTGCGCGCCGCCGACGGTGTGGCGGCTGTTCATCCAGGAGAATCTTGCGGCCTTCAAGGTGAGCTTGCGCGAGGTCTGCAGCGCCGGCGAGCCGCTCAATCCGGAAGTGATCGATCAGGTGCAGGCCGCCTGGGGCCTCACCATTCGCGACGGCTACGGCCAGACCGAGACCACGGCGCTCGCCGGCAATTCGCCGGGGCAAAAGATCAAGGTCGGCTCGATGGGCCGGCCGCTGCCGGGCTACCGCGTGCAGGTCAGCGACGCCGACGGCCATCCTGCGAAGGAGGGCGAGGTGACGCTGCTGCTTGGCGACGACCGTCCCGCCGGCCTGATGCAGGGCTATCAGGCGGACGACGGCAAATTGTCCGGCGCCGAAGGCGAGCTCTATCGCAGCGGCGACGTCGTGTTCGCGGACGAGGACGGCTATCTTACCTTCGTCGGCCGCTCCGACGACGTGTTCAAGTCGTCCGACTACCGCATCAGCCCGTTCGAGCTGGAGAGCGTCTTGCTCGAGCACGACCTCGTCGCCGAAGCCGCCGTGGTGCCGAGCCCCGACCCGATCCGGCTCGCAATCCCCAAGGCGTTCGTGCTGCTGACCTCCGGCGCCGAGCGAACGCCGGAGACGGCGCTGTCGATCTTCAAGCACCTGCACGCGCGCCTTGCGCCGTTCAAGCGCATCCGCCGCCTCGAAATTGTCGCCGAGCTGCCGAAGACCATCTCTGGAAAAATCCGCCGCGTCCAGCTCAGGCGGCTGGAGCGCGACGACGACCGCAATGATCCTCTGCGCGGCCAGGAATTTCGCGAAGAGGATTTTCCGGAGCTGGCGAAAACACGGGAGTGAGACCTAAGTGAACGAAGTCTGGAAGAAGCCGCCGATTGCGCTGGAGGCCTATCAGGCCATGGTCGGTAAGGAGATCGGCGTGTCGTCGTGGCACCTGATCGATCAGCCCCGCATCGACACCTATGCCGACGTGATCGAGGATCACCAGTTCATCCATGTCGACCCGGAGCGCGCGAAGAAGGAAACCGCCTTCGGCACCACGATTGCGCACGGCTTCCTGACGATGTCGCTGCTGTCGATCATGTCCTACGAGGTGATGCCTGTCATCGCCGGCACCACGATGGGCGTCAATTATGGCTTCGACAAGCTGCGCTTCATCTCGCCGGTGCGCTCGGGCAAGTGCGTCCGCGGCCGTTTCGTGCTGGCGGAAGCCAAGTTGCGCAAGCCGAACGAATTGCAGTCCCGCACCAACGTCACGGTAGAGATCGAAGGCGAGGACAAACCGGCGCTGGTCGCGGACTGGCTCGGGCTGATCTATTTCGCCTGACCAGCGGCCTCGTTGCCGGGCTTGACCCGGCAATCCATCGCTGCTCAAAAGCTGTCCAAATCTCGCGGAGCTCTCTACTCATGGCAATCAGGTTCGACGGACGCGTCGCCATCATCACCGGCGCGGGCAATGGTCTCGGCAGGGCGCATGCGCTGGGGCTGGCCAGCCGCGGCGCCAAGGTCGTCGTCAACGATTTCGGCGGCGCGCGTGACGGCACCGGCGGCTCGCTGTCGCCGGCAGAGAGCGTGGTCGAGGAGATCCGCAAGGCTGGCGGCACCGCGATGGCCGACGGCGCCGACGTCTCCAATTTCGAGCAGGTCACCGCCATGGTCGAGCGCGCCACCAAGGAGTGGGGCAGCGTCGATTTGATGTGCGCCAATGCCGGCATCCTGCGCGACAAGTCGTTCGGCAAGATGGAAGCGGCCGATTTCCAGAAGGTGCTCGACGTGCACCTCGTCGGAACCTTCTATTGCTGCAAAGCGGCCTGGGCCGGCATGCGCGACCGCAACTACGGCCGCATCGTGCTGACCACGTCCTCCTCCGGCCTCTACGGCAATTTCGGCCAGGCCAATTACGGCGCGGCCAAATCAGGCATGGTCGGCCTGATGAACGTGCTGGCCGAAGAGGGACGTAAGAACAACATCCGCGTCAACATCATCTCGCCGACGGCGGCGACCCGCATGACCGAGGAATTGCTGCCGCCGCAGGCGCTGCAACTGATGAAGCCGAACGCGATCACGCCCGCGGTCGAGTACATGCTGAGCGAGGACGCGCCGACCCGCACCATCATGGGCGCCGGAGCCGGCTCGTTCGCCGTGATCAAGATTCTGGAGAGCGAAGGCATTAACCTGCCCGAGTCCGAGTGGACGCCGGATGCGATCGCGGCGCATTTCGCCGAGATCAGCGACATGTCGAAGGCCAGGGCACTCACGGGTGCATTCGAGCAGACGCAGAAGTACGTGGCGCAGGCGGCAGCGCGGGCGGGGATCAAGCTCTGACGGACGTCGCCGTCATCGGTGCCGGCCCCGCCGGGTTGATGGCGGCGGAGGTGCTGGCGCAGGGCGGCGCTCGCGTGACCGTGTACGACGCGATGCCGTCCGCCGGCCGAAAATTCCTGCTGGCCGGCCGCGGCGGCCTCAATCTCACCCACAGCGAGCCACTGCCTCAGTTCATGGCGCGCTATCGCGAGGCGGCACCGAAGCTGCAAGCGGCGATCGATGCATTTCCTCCCGACGCGCTGCGCGCCTGGAGCGAGGCGCTGGGCGAGCCGACCTTCGTCGGCACCAGCGGCCGGGTGTTTCCAAAGGCATTCAAGGCCTCGCCGTTGCTGCGTGCGTGGCTGCGGCGGCTCGATGTGGCCGGCGTGCGGTTCGCTTTTCGTCATCGCTGGATTGGATGGGACGATGGGGGGCGGCTGCAATTTCAAACGCCTGAAGGCGCGCTTGCCATCGCGGCCAAGGCGACGGTGCTTGCGCTCGGCGGCGCGAGCTGGCCGCGGCTGGGCTCGGACGGTGCGTGGGGCGATCATCTCGCCGCGAGGGGCGTTGCCATCTCAAAGCTGCGGCCGGCCAATTCCGGATTCACGGTCGCCTGGTCCGATGTGTTCCGCGACCGTTTCGAGGGCCAGCCGCTCAAGGGCGTGGCGCTGACGATCGGTGCGCACACGGTACGCGGCGAAGCGATGATCACGCGCAGCGGCATCGAGGGAGGCGCGATCTATGCGCTTTCAGCCGAGCTGCGCGATGCGGTGTTGGAACTCGGGCAGGCGATGATGACGATCGCTTTGCGGCCCGACCTCGGCACTGCCGCATTGACCACGCGCCTATCTGGTACGCGGGGCAAGCAATCGCTCGCAAACTTCCTGCGCAAGGCGGCGCAATTGTCCCCGGTCGGCATCGGCCTGATGCAGGAGACGGCCATCGCGTCCGGCCGCCCGCTGGCCTCCTTTTCGCCGGCGGAGCTGGCGCAGCTGATCAATGCCATTCCGGTTCAGCTCACCGGCGTCGCGCCAATCGCTCGCGCGATATCCAGCGCCGGCGGGATGGCCTTCGACGAGATCGACGACCGCTTCATGCTGCGCAAGCTGCCGGGCGTGTTCGCGGCCGGCGAGATGCTGGACTGGGAGGCGCCGACGGGAGGTTACCTGCTGCAGGCGTCGTTCGCGACGGGAGCTGCTGCTGGCAGGGGTGCGTTGGAGTGGCTCAACCGCTAACCACCGTCTTTGCGAGCGCAGCGAAGCAATCCAGAATCTCTCCGGTGAGGTAGTCTGGATTGCTTCGTCGCAAGCGCTCCTCGCAATGACGGCCGAGAGAGCAGCGCGCCTACCTCAACTTCCCCCGCGCCGCCACCGGCAGCGTGCCGATGATCTCCTCGCCGCGGACCATCACCACCTCGTCCATCATGTTGACGACGACGCAGACATGATTGGGGACGATGCGGACGACATCGCCGACGTTCGGCCTTGTGTTGCTGCGGGAGAGGTCGAGGAAACCGTGCTCCTCGGCGAAGCGCGCGATTTTTGCCTCGGGGTGCTCCAGGATCAGGCCGTGGCCGTCGAGGCCGCCGGTGTCCGTCGTCAGCGTCTTCGAGCCGGCATCGAGAATGCCGCGCTCGGGCGCGGCGCGGCTGACGACCGTCGAATAGATGTGCAGCGCGCAGTCGTCCCAGGTCGCCGAGCCGGCCGCGACCTGCATGCGATCGTTATAGATGTAGGTGCCGAAGCGGTGCTCGGTGCCGCCCTTGAGCTTGCCGATGTTCTTGAGATTCGGCGTGCCGCCGGTCGAGACGATTTTTGCATCCAGCCCATGCGCGCGCACGCCGGCCAGCGCCTCGTCGTAGAACTTCTGCGCATCCAGCCAGCCGGTCTCGGTCGGGTACAGCATGAAACCGGCGAATTCGAGTCCCTGGGACCCCGCGATCTCACGCGCCAGCGCGATCGCCTCAGCCGGCGTCTCGACGCCCGCACGCTTTCGGCCCGTGTCGCATTCGACCACGACCGAGAGCGGACGGCCTGACGCGGCGGCAGCCTTCGGCAGGCCGGCGACGACCGTCGAATTGTCGGCCGCAACCGTCATGCTGGCCTTCGCCTGCAGCGCGCCGAGCCGGGCCATCTTCTCGTCGCCAAGCAGATTGTAGCTGATCAGGATGTCGTCGATACCGGCATTGGCCATGATCTCGGCCTCGCCAAGCTTCTGGCAGGTAATGCCCTTGGCACCGGCCGCGACCTGCATCTTCGCAATCGTCGGGTTTTTGTGCGTCTTGATGTGCGGGCGGTTCGCAACCCCAGCGTCGTCGCAGGCCTTCTGGATCCGCGCGATGTTGCGCTCGACCTTATCCATGTCGATGACGGCACAGGGCGTGCCGTATTCACGGGCGATTTTGGCGGCGAGGGAAGTGGTCATTTTTAAGCCTGCTCTATTTCTTCGCGAAGCATTTCCAGTTCGAGCCAGCGTTCCTCGGCAGCCGAAAGTTCTTCATGCGCCTTGGCGATGGCGGCGGAGGTCGTGTCGAATTTCTTGCGATCGCTGGTGTAGAGGTTGGGATCGTCCAGCACGCGTTGCAGTTTTGCGATATCCGCCTGCAACGTCTCCATCTTCTTCGGCAGCGTTTCCAGCGCGTGCTTCTCGTTGAAGCTCAGCTTCCGCTTCGGCGCGGAGGCGGGAGCAGCGGAGCGCTCCTCTTTCTTCTCCGCCGGGGCTTGCGCCTTCGCCGTCTCGCGGCTCAAATCGGCGCCACGCTGGGCCACCATGTCGCTGTAGCCGCCGGCATATTCGGTCCACTTGCCGTTGCCCTCGGGCGCGATCACCGAGGTGACGATGCGGTCGAGAAAGTAGCGGTCATGGCTGATGAGGATCACCGTGCCCTCGTAGTCGCCGAGCATGTCTTCGAGCACGTCGAGAGTTTCGAGATCGAGGTCGTTGGTGGGCTCGTCCAGCACCAGCAGGTTCGAGGGCTTTGCCAGCGCGCGCGCCAGCATCAGCCGGCCGCGCTCGCCGCCCGAGAGCACCTCGACCGGCGTGCCGCGCTGCTCCTGCGCGAACAGGAAGTCCTTCATGTAGCCGACCACGTGCTTCGGCTTGCCGCCGACCATGATCTGGTCGCCACGGCCGCCGGTCAGCGCCTCCGCCAGCGTCGACTTCGGATCGAGGCTTTCGCGGTGCTGGTCGAGGGTCGCTGTCTCGAGGTTAGCCCCGAGCCGCACGATGCCGGAATCAGGCTCCGCGCCGCCAGTCAACAGATTGACCAGCGTGGTCTTGCCGGCGCCGTTCGGCCCGACAATGCCGAGCCGGTCGCCGCGCTGGATGCGGGTGGAGAAATTGTCGACGATGATGCGCTCGCCGAACGTCTTGGTGATGCCCTTGGCCTCGATCACCAGCTTGCCGGATTGCTCCGCCTCTGAAGCAGCGAGACTGGCGGTGCCGGCCGTGCCGCGATAATTGCGCCGCTGGTCGCGCAGTGCATGCAGATTGCCCAGCCGCTTGACGTTTCGTTTGCGCCGGCCGGAGACGCCGTGGCGCAGCCAGTGCTCCTCGTCGACGATCTTGCGGTCGAGCTTGTGCTGGTCGCGCTCTTCCTCGGCCAGCACCTCGTCGCGCCAGCTCTCGAACGAGGCAAAGCCGCGGTCGATCTGCTTGATCCGGCCGCGGTCCAGCCACGCCGTCGAGCGCGAGAGATTGGTCAGGAAGCGGCGGTCGTGGCTGATGATCACCAGCGCGCTGCGGCGGCTGTCGAGCTCCTTTTCCAGCCATTCGATGGTGGAGAGATCGAGATGATTGGTCGGCTCGTCCAGCAGCAATATGTCGGGCGAGGGCGCCAGCACCCGTGCCAGCGCCGCTCGGCGGGCCTCGCCGCCGGAGACGTTGGCGGGATTCTCGTTGCCGGTGAGCCCGAGCTGCTCCACGAGATAACGCGCCTGGTAGGTGTCGTCGCCCGGTGCGAGCCCCGCCTCGACATAGGCGAGCGTGGTCTTGTGCTCGCCGAAATCCGGCTCCTGCGGCAGATAGCGCACGGTCGCGCCGGGCTGCACGAAGCGCGTGCCGCCGTCGGGCTCGACGGTGCCGGCCGCGATCTTCAGCAAGGTGGACTTGCCCGAGCCGTTGCGTCCGATCAGGCAGACGCGCTCGGACGGCGCGACGTTGAGCTCGACGCCGTTCAGCAGCGGTGTGCCGCCAAAGGTCAGCCTGATGTCTTTCAGTTGAATCAGCGGCGGCGCCATGATCAGCCCTGACTCGACGTCTGGCTTGTCGCGACTTGGTCGGTGCGGCGGCGCTGGATCCGGCGCAGCGTCTGGTCGAGCGCCGAGAGAAACGTCGAGCGGTCGCGCGGCGCAAACGATCGTGGGCCGCCGGTGACTTCACCCGCTGATCGCAAATCGGTCATCAGATTGCGCACCGCCAGCGTCATGCCGATCGATTCCTCCGTGAACGGCTTTCCGTTCGGCGCGATCACGTCGGCACCGGCCTTCACGCACCGGCTTGCCAGCGGAATATCGGAGGTCACCACGACGTCGCCGGATCTGGCGCGTTCGGCGATCCAGTCATCGGCGGCGTCCATGCCGGCGCCTGCCGCAATCCGCTCGATCAGCGGGTCCTGCGGCACGCGGATGAAATTGCCGGCAACCACGCTCACGGGCACGCCGTGCCGGAGCGCGATGCGATAGATCTCGTCCTTCACCGGACAGGCGTCGGCGTCGACATAGATGCGGGTGGGGGTATCAGTCATTCGCCGCGTGGTACCCCATTCGGGCCGCGAAGGCGAGGGGATTGACCGGTGTTCCCGGGAGCCTACGATCGGCCCTGAAACAACAAGAATTGAGGGAGGCTGACCCCATGCCGAACCGGCTCGAAACCTGGCGTGTCGAAGCCTACAACACGGCCAAGCAATCCGAAAACAAGATGCATGACGACACGGTCGCGCGCCGCTTCGGCTTCGAAGGCGGGCTTGTGCCGGGCGTCGACGTCTTCGCCTACATGATGCACGTGCCGGTGGCGCGCTGGGGCCGCGCTTTCCTGGAGCGCGGATTGGTCGAAGCGCGCTTCATCAAGCCGGTCTATGACGGCGAGACGGCCGATGTGGACGCGACCGAGCACAACGGCCTGCTGACGATCGAGGTGTTCAGCCGCACCGAGCTCTGCGCCACGGGAACGGCCTCGCTTTCGGCGGCTGTGCCGGCGGTTTCGTTGAGCGACTATGTCGCGGTCCCGGCGGTCGCAGAGCGCAAGCCGGTCAGTCCCGCGACGTTCGAGACGGGCAAATGGTTGGGCACGACGCCGCGCCGCTGGGCCGGCCAGCACGCGACCGACTATCTCGCCGATATCAGGGAAGCCGATCCGATCTTCGCACGGGAGGGGCTCGGCCATCCCGGCCTGATCCAGCGCGTGATGAACCGCGTGCTGGTGGACAATACGATCCTGGGGCCGTGGATCCACGTCGGCAGCCGCATGCAGCTGTTGTCCGCCCTGAGCGCCGGCGACGAGATCACCGCGCGGGCGAAAGTCACCGCGAATTACGAGAAGAAGGGCCACCGCTTCGTCGAACTCGACGCGCTCGTCGTCGCCAACGGGACGACGCCAATTGCGCACTGCCAGCACACCGCAATCTACCAGCCGCGCGAGCAGGCTGCGGCGTAGGGAAGGGGCACGGCGCGTCCTGATATTCGCTGCCATTCCCCGCGAAGGCGGGGAATCCAGTACGCCGAGGATTCTCCGTATCCCACAACCGTCTCTGGAATACTGGATCGTCCGCCTTCGCGGACGATGACAGCTCAGTTTGTGGCGAGGAAGGAACGCCCCCTACGCCGCCTTGCCCTTCGCGTCCTGGATCGCGCGCCACACCCGTTCGGGTGTCAGCGGCATGTCGATGTGCTTGATGCCGTGGTCGGAGAGCGCATCGAGCACCGCGTTCACCACCGTCGACAGGCTGCCGGCGCAGCCGGCTTCGCCGCAACCCTTGCTGCCGAGCGGATTGGTCGTGGCCGGCACGGGGTGGTCGCCGACCGTCATGATCGGCACGTCCTCGGCGCGCGGCAGCGCGTAATCCATCAGCGAGCCCGTGATCGGCTGGCCGCTCTCGTCGTAGCGGACATGCTCCATCAGCGCCTGGCCGATGCCCTGGACGACGCCGCCGTGCAGCTGGCCGGCGACCAGCAGCGGATTGATCACCGTGCCGAAATCGTTGACCGCGCTGTAGCGCACGATCTGCACGACGCCGGTCTCTGGATCGATCTCGACCTCGGCGACGTGGCAGCCATTCGGGAATGCCGACGGCACCGGTTCGCTGGTGTGGTCGACGTCGAGGCTGTCAGGCCCGCCGTCCGGCACCTTGCCGTCATGCAGCTTCTTGGCCAGCTCCATGATGTCGATGCTGCGGTCGGTGCCGGCGATCGTAAAGCTGCCGCCTTCGAACTCGATATCGGCCTCGGAGGCCTCCAGCATGTGCGCGGCGCCGCGCTTGCCTTTCTCGATGACGAGCCTGGCGGCGCCCACGATCGCCATGCCGCTCGCGGTGATCGAGCGCGAGCCGCCGGTGCCGTTGCCGGTGTGGACGATGTCGCTGTCGCCCTGCACCAGCTTCACGCTCTCGAAGGGAACGCCGAGCTGCTCGCAGAGCACTTGCGCGAACGGCGTGGCGTGGCCCTGGCCGTAATCGAGCGTGCCGGTGATGAGCTGCACGGAGCCGTCGGGATCGAACACGATCTTGCCGAGCTCGGGGCTCGGCGGCGCGGTGACCTCGAGGTAGGAGCCGACCGCGATGCCGCGCAGCTTGCCGGCCTTTTTGCTCTCCTTCTTGCGGCTCGCAAAATTCGCGTGGTCGGAGATTTCCAGTGCCTTGTTGAAGACAGCCTGGAAGTCGCCGCTGTCATAGGTGACGCCGGAGGAGGCCGGGAACGGCATCTGGTTCGGCTTGATGAAGTTGCGCTTGCGCAGGGTCAGGCGGTTGATGCCCATCTCGTCGGCGGCGCGGTCGATCAGCCGCTCCATGTAGTAGTTCGCCTCGGGCCGGCCGGCGCCGCGATAGGCGCCCATCAGCGTGGTGTTGGTCAGCACCGTCTTGATGTCGACGGCCATCAGCGGCGTGCGATAGACGCTGGAGAAGTTCTTGCCGGTGTTGAGCGAGAGCGGGCCGGGCGCAACGCCGGTGATGTAGGCGCCGAGATTGCCGTAACCTTCGAGCTTGGCGGCGAGGAAATGCCCCTCGGCATCGAGCGCCAGTTCGGCATGGATCTTTTGAGCACGGCCGTGGCTGTCGGAGAGGAAGGCGGTCGAGCGCTCGTCCAGCCATTTCACCGGACGGCCGAGTTCCTTCGCCGCGTACAGGATGCACATGTATTCGGGATAGTTGATGTTCTTCATGCCGAAGGAGCCGCCGACATTGGCGGTGAGGATGCGCACCTTCTCGTTGGGCACTTTCAGGTTCTTGGCGAGATTGGCGCGGTTGCCCGCGACGCCCTGCGTCGGCACCTGGAGGGTGTAGCGTTCGGCCCGCTTGTCGTAGGAGGCAAGTCCGACGCGCGGCTCCATCGAGACCACGGCGACGCGGGTGTTCTCGATGTCGAGCTTGGTGACATGGGCGGCGCTGGCAAAGGCGGCGTTCACCTTGTCCAAGTCGCCGTAGTGGTAGTCGAGCGCGACGTTGTTCGGGATGTGGTCGTAAAGCTGCGGCGCACCGGGCTTGGCGGCGTCCTCGGGGTCGGTCACCGCGGGCAGCGGCTCGATATCGAGCTCGACCGCCTCGCCCGCGTCGCGCGCCTGCGCCAGCGTCTCCGCCACCACGAAGGCGACGGGATCGCCGACGAAGCGGACCTTGTCGGTCGCCAGCGGCTGGCGATTGGTCTGGAGCAGGGGCGAGCCGTCGCGGCTCTTCAGCGGCAGGCCGCAGGTGAAGGGGCCGTAGCCGGCGGCGTCGAGGTCTTTGCCGGTCCACACCCCCAGCACGCCCGGCATCGCCCTGGCGGCATCAAGGCCGATGCCGCGGATGATCCCATGGGCATGAGTCGACCGGACCACCACGGCGTAGGCCTGCCCGGGCAGGTTGAAATCGTCGGTGTAGCGGCCCTTGCCGCGCACCAGGGTGTCGTCCTCCTTGCGGCGGACCGGTTGCCCGACGCCATACTTTTGCAGTGCAATAGCGTTTTCGAGCGTGGAGGATTTGGTGTGTTCTTGCATGGAAATGACCTGAAAAGCCGGCATTTGCGCATTTTCGCGGCAGGGGGGACCGGACCTCGCTGAAATAACCCACCGGCCCGTTCACGACAACGCACGAATGGGCATGGTCCCATGTGATGCGTTGTTGCGCAGGCTTGCCGCGCTGCTAATGTTTCGGGCGAAAAAGCAATTCCAGCTCGGCCCCTAGGCCGCGGAAAGACAGTTTATATGAATGACCACACGCGGCTCCGCGACGGCCATTTGCCGCACGGTGAGCTCGAGGGGTCGATGGCGGCGGTGGCGTTGGCCACCGAACCGGCCGTCGCCGCGCAAGCGCCGGGAACCGGTCTCTACGCGGCGCTGGACCTCGGCACCAACAATTGCAGGCTCCTGATCGCCAGTCCGACCCACGACGGCTTTCGCGTGGTCGATTCCTTCTCGCGCATCATCCGGCTCGGCGAGGGCGTCTCGGCCACGGGCCGCATCAGCGAGGCCGCGATCGAGCGTGCCATCGCCGCGCTCGGCATCTGCCGCGACAAGATCAATTTGAGGAAAGCAAGGCGGCTGCGGCTGATCGCCACCGAAGCCTGCCGCGCGGCATCGAACGCCGAAGGTTTCCGCAGCCGCGTCGCGGCCGAGACCGGCATCGAGCTCGAGGTGATCGATCGCGAGACCGAGGCCGCGCTTGCGGTGCTCGGCTGCTCGCCGCTGGTCGATCCCAGGGGCAGGGGCGCGATCCTGTTCGACATCGGCGGCGGCTCGACCGAGCTGGTGCGGATCGAGCGCGATCCGCAAAACCCGGAACCGCGTATAAAAGCCTGGATGTCGATCCCGTATGGCGTGGTCACGCTCGCCGAGCAGTTCGGCGGCCGCGACGTGACGCCGGAGATCTACGCCGCGATGGAGCGCGAGGTCGCCCATCACATCGCACCCTTCGCCGAGCAGCATGGCGGCGACCTTGCCGGGATGCATCTGCTCGGCACGTCGGGCACGGTCACCACGCTCGCCGGCATCCATCTCAACCTCGCTCGCTACGACCGCCGCCGCATCGACAGCATCTGGATGAACGATTCCGACATCACCGCGACCATCGACAAGCTGCTTGGCTTGAGCTACGAGGAGCGCGCCGGCAACAGCTGCATCAGCGTTGAGCGTGCCGATCTCGTGCTCGCCGGCTGCGCCATTCTCGACGCGATCCGCCGCGCCTTTCCGCTGCCGCGCCTGCGCGTCGCCGACCGGGGCCTGCGCGAGGGCATGTTGGTCGAGATGATGCGCGAGGACGGCGCGCTCAGGAACTGGTGAGATGGCGAAAGACACCACCGGCCGCTTGCACGTCCAGGTCAAGACCGGCGGCAAGCGCAAATTGTCGTCGAAGCTCTGGCTGGAGCGGCAGCTCAACGATCCCTACGTCGTCAAGGCGAAGGCTGCGGGCTATCGCTCGCGCGCCGCTTTCAAGCTGCTCGAGATCGACGACAAATACCGGCTGCTGAAACACGGCATGGCCGTGGTCGATCTCGGCGCCGCCCCGGGCGGCTGGAGCCAGATCGCGGCCAAGCGCGTCGGCTCGGTCGACGGCAAGGGCAAGGTCGTCGCGATCGACCTGCTGGAGATGCCCGAGATCGCCGGCGTGGACTTCGCGCAGCTCGACTTCATGGACAACGACGCTCCGGAAAAGCTCAAGGCCATGCTTGGCGGCGGCGCCGACTTCGTGATGTCCGACATGGCCGCCAACACCACCGGTCACCGCAAGACCGACCAGCTCCGCATCGTCGGCCTGATCGAGACCGCCGCCGCCTTTGCCTGCGACGTGCTGAAACCCGGCGGGACGTTCCTCGCCAAAGCGTTCCAGAGCGGCGCCGACGCCGATCTGCTCGCCCAGCTCAAGCGCGATTTTGCCACCGTGCGCCACGTCAAGCCGGCCGCGAGCCGGCAGGATTCCTCCGAGCGCTATGTGCTGGCGACGGGATTTCGGGGCGGAGCGACGGCGTAGCCCGACACCCCGCGGATCCAGCGTCGGGATGCCGAGGCCCGGACGCGGCCCTCGCACGGCTCCAAACAAAAAAGAGCCCCGCCAGAGGCGGGGCTCGCGGAGGGCGCTTTACCGGCTGGGTTGGTTCTGAGCCGGCTGACCCGACGGCGCAGGCGGCGGGGCACTGTTCTGGTTGGTCTGTCCGGACTGTGTGTTCTGCGTAGTGCCGGGCTGGTTGGTGTTCTGTGTGGCGCCAGGCTGATTGGACTGGTTGCTTTGGCCCGGGGCCTGTCCGGTGGTCTGGCCCGGCGGCGGCTGTGTGGCTGCCTGACCCGACGTCGCCGGTTGGTTCTGCTGGGCCTGGCCGCTGGTGGACGGCTGATTTGGCCCGGCCTGGCCGGTGGTCTGGTTCTGCTGCGCCGGCGCATTGGTCTGACCGGTGGTTTGCCCGGTCGTGTTCTGCTGCGTCGACTGGCCGGTCGCGCCCTGACCAACGGTCGTCGATTGGCCCTGCGTGGCGCGGATCTGGTTGGATACGCCAAGTGCAGCGACCGTACGGGTATCGATCGAGCCGGTGGTCTGGAAGCCTTCCTGTCGCTGGAAGGTGATCAGCGCTTCGCGCGTAGTGGGCCCGAGCATGCCGTCTGCCTCGCCGGACATCAAGCCACGCTCAATCAGGACCCGCTGGACGACGCGGATCTCGTCGGGGCTGAGATTCAGCGCCGCGACGCTGGCACCGCCGCCGCTCGGGCCGCCGCGCCGGGCAAAGTGTGTCCGCGGGCCGGCGGGAATGGTGTCGACGATCCGGCGGCCTCGGTCGAGGACGACGATCTCGTCATCCACGACGAAGAAGCTATGGTCGCGATAGTCCGGATAGATGTCGATCAGCGCCGGGAATGCCGAGACGGAGACCACGGAGATGTTCCGCGGCACCACTACGCCGGGATTGACGGCGAAGTTGACGGAATTGAAGTTGACCCGCGCGCGCTCCACGTTCCTTGAGCTCAACACCGACCGCTGCAGTGTCGTCTGCTGCTGCGCATTTACCTGCACGCGGCCGGACAGGCTCTGGGTAGTCCCACCCTGGGCTTGCGCCTGAGTGTTGGCCGGAGCCTGGGTGTTGGCGCCGGTCGTCGTGCCCTGGCCCTGCTGTGGGCTCTGACCCTGGACGTTGCTGTTGGTGTTGGCGCCGGTCGTTGTCGTGCTCTGACCCTGGGCGTTCTGACCTTGTGTGTTCTGACCTTGGGCGTTGCCCTTGGTGTTGGCGCCGGTCGTCGTCGTGCTCTGACCCTGCGCGTTCCTGCCCTGGACATTGTCTTTGGTGTTGGCGCCTGTGGTCGTGCTCTTACCCTGTTCTGCGCCTTGTGACTGACCCGTGCGCTCGCTGCGTCCCTGTCCGACGGTCTGGTCCTTCTGTCCGCTCTTGTCGCTATCGGACTTGGACTGGCGCGCCTGGCCAGGTTCGCTACGGCTCTGACCGACCGTTTGGTCCCTGCCACGCATCTCGCTTTCAGATTGGGACTGACGTGCATCGTTCCGGTCGCTGCGACCCTGACCGATGCTCTGACGCTCGCCTCTGTCGGCCTTGCCGCTATCACGCATTCCCTCACTGCGCTCGGTGCGCGACGGTGCCGCAGAAGGACCCTCGGCGCGGCCGCCTGCGCGGCCCTGGGTCATTCCTTCGCTGCGGGACGTGCCGCCTGCACCTTCGCTATGGGAAGCGCCACCTGCACCTTGCGACATTCCGCCGCCGGAGCGGCCGTGTTCCGCAGCGCCAGCGCCTCCGCTCGTTCCGCCGCCGGCACCTTCACGCATGCCCTGGGCCGATGCCACGCTGACGCCGGCGAGCAGCACTGCTGTGGTCAGCAGGAACCTGTTCTTCCTCGTGTTCATCTGAACCTCCTCCATCCAGCATTTCTCAATGAGGGGCCAACATGACCGAAGGGCAAAAGTTGCAAATCGGCGCCCGCGAGCAGCAGGAGCCACAAAGATGAACGAGCGTTCCTCTCATCGAACCGCGCGCGTTGGTGGCGGCCGCCTCGTGACTATCGCGTTGGTTGGAGGGATCCATATGCCTAGCTGTTCCCGCGGGCATGCGAAGATCACGTCGCGAGGCATCGCAGGGGCCTGACGGTGGATTGGCTTCGCGCATTTTGTCCGGCGATGAGCCGACACCTTGCTTTCCGCTAGCCCAGCCGCTGATCCCGCACGTCCTCGGTATCCTCCGTCGCGGCCTTGACGGCGGCGGTCGCTGCGCTCTTCGCCGCGCCCTTGCGGCTGGAAATGTCCACCGCCTTGCGGCCGGAGATCTCGTTGCCGGCATCAACGGGCATCTGCCAGAAGAACCAGCTCGACGCAGCCGAGGTCAACGCCACCACGATGAAGGCGGGCGCGAACACCGTGGCGTTGAGCTCGCTGACATGGCCGAGCCACATCGTCGTCTCCACCGACGCCGCGCCGACGGCGACGCCGGCCGAGACCGCCAGCTGCTGGTTGACGCTGACGAGCGTGGTGGCGCGGCTCATCTGCGCGCTCTCGACCTCGGCATAGGCCACCGTGTTGATCGCGGTGAACTCGAGCGAACGGAAGAAGCCGCCGACCACCAGGATCACCATGATGATCAAGAGCGGCGTCGTCACCGTGAACAGCGCGCAGACGCCGAGGAAGAATGCGCTGACGATCGCGTTCACCGTCATCAGATTGCGGAAGCCGAAGGTGCGGATGATGCGCGCCGCCAGCGTCTTCATGCCCATCGCGCCGAGCGAGGAGGCAAAGGTGACGAGGCCGGAATGGAACGGCGACAGCCCGAAACCGATCTGCATCAGCAGCGGCAGCAGGAAGGGCAGCGCCCCGATGCCGAGCCGGAACAGGAAACCGCCGAGGATCGCCGCGCGCAGCGTCGGCAGGTTCAGCAGCGAAAAGTCCAGCACCGGCGATCCCGTCCGCCGCGCATGCAGGACGTACAGCGTCATCGAGATCGCCCCGCCCACGATCAGGGCGGCGACCGTGCTCCAGGGCAGCAGGTTGAGCCCGGCGACGGAAAGCCCGAACGCGATGCCGGCAAGCCCGATGCCCGCGACCACCATGCCGTAGAGATCGAACGGCTCCTGCGTCTCGCTCTTGATGGGATCGATGAAGCGCAGCGCCAGGAAGATGCCGAGCAATGCGATCGGGATGTTGATCAGGAAAATCCAGTGCCAGGACGCGTAAGTGGTGATGAAGCCGCCGAGCGGCGGGCCGATCACGGGACCTATCAGGGCAGGGACCGTCACCCACGCCATCGCATTGACCAGCGCGCTCTTGTCGACCGAGCGCAGCAGCACGAGGCGCCCGACCGGCGTCATCATCGCCCCGCCCATGCCTTGCAGGATGCGCGCGAACACGAAATCGGTGACCGAGGTCGAGAGCGCGCAGCCGACCGACCCGACCATGAACACCCCGACCGCGATCGCGAACACCGTGCGCGCGCCGAAGCGGTCGGCGGTCCAGCCGCTCGCCGGGATGAACACCGCCAGCGACAGCAGATAGGAGGTGATCGCGAGCTTGAGCGTCAGCGGGCTGGTGCCGATATCGGCCGCGATGGCCGGTAGCGAGGTGGCGATCACCGTCGAGTCCATGTTCTCCATAAAGAGAGCAGTGGCCACGATCAGGGGTATGACGCGTTGCTTGTCGACCATGACGGATTGGTAATGGAAATCGGAAGGAGGGGTGGAGGTGCGGCTTAACACCACGACTCGGCCGGGACCATTGCGGATCAGCGCATAGCACCCAAACCCTGCGTAACAACGGTGTGTGACCCTCGACGGCGGTTGCACTCGCGTCCTCGTCATTCCGGGGCGCGCCCCTTGGCGCGAGCCCGGAATCCATCGGGCCCAAAGACCGCTGCGGGATGGATTCCGGGTTCGCGACTTTGTCGCGCCCCGGAATGAAAAGGGGTGCCGCCTCCGGGCTAGCCACGCCGAATTTACCTAAAAATCCCTGTGCATGGCTGGCCGGCCGTCCGATTTGCTTTGATTCGTGACGCGGCCGTGCTATCGACCCGCGTCAACCCCACCGATGGGCTCCGATTCTCCGGCGTTGCCGCAAGGCACGCCGAGGGCGGCGCTCATCCATAGCTATTTGCGGCACGGCCGCGGAAGGAGTTGGCAGATGGCCACGGTGCAACAAGGCATTCGCGAAGCCCTTACGTTCGACGACGTGCTGTTGAAGCCGGGCCTGTCGGACGTCATGCCGGGCGAGGTCGACATCCGCTCCCGCGTCACCCGCGCCATTCCGCTCAACATCCCGATCATGGCCTCGGCCATGGACACGGTCACCGAAGCCCGCATGGCGATCGCCATGGCGCAGGCCGGCGGCATCGGCGTCATCCACCGCAATTTCGATCCGGAAGGCCAGGCCGCCCAGGTGCGGCAGGTCAAGCGCTACGAGTCGGGCATGGTGGTGAACCCGCTCACCATCAGCCCCGAGGCCAGCCTCGACGATGCGCTCAAGCTGATGAGCGACCACGGCATCTCCGGCATTCCCGTCGTCACCGGGGCCGGCAAGTCCACGCCGGGCAAGCTGGTCGGCATCCTCACCAACCGCGACGTGCGGTTTGCGACCGATCGGCGGCAAAAAGTCTCCGAGCTGATGACGCATGAAGGTCTCGTCACCGTGCGCGAGAACGTCAGCCAGGACGAAGCGCGGCGGATGCTGCACCAGCATCGCATCGAGAAGCTGCTCGTGGTCGATGAGCAATATCGCTGCGTCGGCCTGGTCACCGTCAAGGACATGGAGAAGGCGGTCGCCCATCCGCTCGCCTGCAAGGACGCACAGGGCCGCCTGCGCGTCGCCGCCGCCACCACGGTCGGCGACACCGGCTTCGAGCGCACCGAGCGGCTGATCGACGCCGGCGTCGATCTCGTCGTCGTCGACACCGCGCACGGCCATTCCCGTCACGTGCTGCATGCGGTGAACCGCATCAAGCGTCTCTCCAATTCGGTGCAGGTCGTTGCCGGCAACGTCGCCACGACCGAGGGCGCGCAGGCGCTGATCGATGCGGGCGCCGACTGCATCAAGGTCGGCATCGGCCCGGGCTCGATCTGCACCACGCGCATCGTCGCCGGTGTCGGCGTGCCGCAGCTCACTGCGATCATGGATGCGGTGGAAGCTGCGAAGAAATCCGACATTCCCGTCATCGCCGACGGCGGCATCAAATATTCGGGCGATCTCGCCAAGGCGCTCGCCGCCGGCGCCGACATCGCGATGGTCGGCTCGCTGCTCGCCGGCACCGACGAGACGCCCGGCGAAGTCTTCCTGTGGCAGGGCCGCTCCTACAAGGCCTATCGCGGCATGGGCTCGGTCGGCGCGATGGCGCGGGGATCTGCCGACCGCTACTTCCAGCAGGACATCAAGGATACGCTCAAGCTCGTCCCCGAAGGCATCGAGGGCCAGGTGCCCTACAAGGGCCCGGTCGGCAACGTCATGCACCAGCTCGCCGGCGGCTTGCGCGCCGCAATGGGCTATGTCGGCGCAAAGGACATGAAGGAGCTGCATGACAAGGCGAACTTCGTCCGCATCACCGGCGCGGGCCTGCGCGAAAGCCACGTCCACGACGTCACGATCACGCGCGAGGCGCCGAACTATCCGGGCGGGGGTTAGTCCTCGCTCTCGTGCCCCGGACGCAGCGCAGCGCCTCTTAAGCGGTGCGCTGCAGAGCCGGGGCCCATCCTCGGCCTGGTCGCCTGTGGCGATCTGGATCCCGGCTCTGCGCAGCAACGTTTCACGTTGCGGCGCGTCCGGGACACGAGAGGGGCGCATGCCTCGGCGACCGTCCGCTCCATTCCTTTTGTATTGACGCGCCTCGCTCCCTCCGCTTCGCTCGCGACGAAGAAAAAAGTGGAGGAAGCCATCATGTCCCAAGCAAAACGCATCGTTCTGGCCGCGCGTCCCGTCGGTGAACCCAAGCCGTCCGATTTTCGTCTGGAGGAATTCGCGGTTCCGACGCCCGGCGCAGGTGAAGTCCTGCTGCGCACGGTTTGGCTGTCGCTTGATCCCTATATGCGCGGGCGCATGAGCGAAGGTCCGTCCTATGCCGCACCGGTGCCGATCGGCGGCGTGATGGAAGGCGAGGCGGTCAGCGAGGTTGCGGCGTCCAACAATCCTGATTTCGCGGCAGGCGACATCGTGCGCATCCGCTCCGGCTGGCAGACCCACGCGATCTCGAACGGCAAGGGCCTGAGCAAGGTCGATCCGAAGCTCGGCCCGATCTCGACCTCGATCGGTGTGCTCGGGATGCCCGGCATGACCGCCTATACGGGCCTGCTCGAGATCGGCAAGCCGCAAGCGGGCGAGACCGTTGTCGTTGCCGGTGCCTCCGGCGCTGTCGGCTCGGCGGTCGGCCAGATCGCGAAGATCAAGGGTGCCCGCGCCGTTGGAATCGCCGGCGGCAAGGACAAGTGCGACTACGTCGTGAAGGAGCTCGGCTTCGATGCCTGCATCGATCACCGCGATCCCGACCTTGCCGCGAAGCTGAAGGACGCCTGCCCGAAGGGCATCGACGTCTATTTCGAGAATGTCGGCGGCGCCGTGTTCGAGGCGGTGTTCCCGCTGCTCAATCCGTTCGCGCGCGTGCCGGTCTGCGGCCTGATCGCCCATTACAACGACACCGAAGCCAAGCCGCCGAAATGGGCCGCGAGCATGATGCGCGCGACGCTGACCAAGCGGCTGACCTTCCGCGGCTTCATCGTCTCCGACTTCGCCGCCCGCCATGGCGACTTCCTGCGCGACATGTCCAGCTGGGTCCGCGATGGCAAGGTGAAGTACAAGGAGTTCGTCACCGAAGGCCTGGAGAGCGCGCCCGGCGCCTTCATGGGGCTCCTGAAGGGCGCCAATTTCGGCAAGCAGCTGGTGCGGGTGGGACCGGACAAGGCCTAGTTGCAAGGGCCGGGTGCCCGTCGCCACCCCGCGACGAAGATGGTTAACAAACAGTGACCGATCGGCCACACCTGACGGCAAAAGCCACAAGTGTGACCGGCGGTTCATTGACGGCTGAGCGAAGGCATTGAATCATCGCGCATATTTTGGGTGTTGCGATGTTAGAGATCAGTGTTTTCTGCGTCATGCTGTTGGCTGCCGGCTATTGGGCGATCATGTTCGTCATGGGCCGCCGCGACGACGTCATCCATGGCAAGTTCGTTCTTGCCGACGATGATGAGGGCGCCATTGCGCAATCCGCGATGCGCGCGCTTCCGCCGCCATTTCCGAAACGTCCGGTCAAGCCTGCCAAGCCGTCCAATGGTCAGCCTGGATCCGGCGCCGCCAAGCCGGTGAACAGCGATGCGCTGCAATCGTTGCTGGCTGCGATCCAGCAGGACCTCAAGAACGTCGCCTGAGCCTTGATGCTCAGACGCTGCCGCGTTCGACCAGGAACAGCTTTACGGCGAGCCGCTGTTCGGCCAGTTGCGTGCCGGACAGGCGCGCCAGCAGCAGTTCGCCCGCGATGCGTCCGACGGCCGCCGCATCGAACGAGATGCTGGTGAGGCCGGGCGTGATCTGATCGGCGACGTCGTTGTCGCCGAAGCCGAGCACGGCGAGATCGCGCGGCACTGACAGGCCGCGGGCGCGGGCCTCGATCAGCGCGCCGGTCGCGAGCAGGTCGTTGGCGCAGAACACGGCATCGACATCGCTCCCGCGGTCGAGCAGGGCGGTGAAGGCGGCGCGGCCGTCGACGAGGCCCGTGATCTCACCGACGCCGATCTCGTGGACGATCTCAAGGCCGAGCTGTGCCGCTGCGGCGCGAAAACCGTCGCGCCGCAGTGCGCCACGGCCGCTGCTGCGTCCGATAAAGGCGACGCGGCGATGTCCGGCCTCGGCCAGCCGTTGCGCCGCCATCGCGCCGGCATCCGCATTGGGAAGGCCGACCAGCATGTCGATGGGGTCGCGCGGAAACGCCCAGGTCTCGATGACGGGAATGCCGAGCTCCTGGAGCGCGGCGCGGTTCTCCTCGAGCTCGATCACGCCGGTGAACATCACTGCGGCGGGGCGGATGCCGCGCAGCGACTGGATCATCGCGACTTCCTTGGCATAGGAGTAGGAGGTCTGGCCGACCAGCACCTCGAAGCCCTCGGGCTCCAGCGTGGCGGCAAAGCTGCGCACGGCGAGGCCGAACTGCTGGCTGAGGATGTTGGAGACGAAGGCCATGACCACGTTCGACCGGCCCGAGCGCAACGCGCGCGCATGCGGGTTCGAGGCGTAGCCGGTCGCCTCGATCACTTTGAGGATGCGCTCGCGGGTCTCACGATTGACCTTCTCGGGATGGCGCAGCACCCGCGACACCGTGATCGGCGATACCCCGGCGCGCTCCGCCACCTCCGCGATCCGCGGCGGTCGCCCGCTCGCGCTGGCGCGGCCGGGCGGCGCCGGAATGCGCACCACGTCGTCATAGCCTGGCTTTGCCGGATCGGTCATCGAATCCCGATTATAATCGCGGTCGGTATCGCTCCAAAGTTCAGCGTGCGGACAACTCGTCGCGCGCCAGCGCGCGGCCGACCTGGACCAGGCAGTCGCCGCTCTGGCTGTCGGTGTGCAGGCGCTGCGAGATCACGATCCCGTCGGCGGGGAAGCGCAGCACTTCTTCCGGCAGCTCCGGCCGCTCGAAATCGTGATACCAGCCGGCGACGTCGCCGGCCGCAACGCGCGCGCCGACGGTGACCGCGGGCTCGAACCAGCCGCGCCGGGTCGCGAACACCGCCTGCGCATGGCTTTGCAACGCCAGCAGCTCGGTGGCGCGCTCGACCGGCGCATGCGGCCCCAGCACCGGTGCCCGGACGAGGCCGAGCGCCAGCAGCAGGCGATCGACCGCGCGCGCGGTGAGCGCCATGGTTTGCGGCGTGACGGTGCCGCCGCCGCCGAACTCACCGGAGAGCCCGACGGCTCCGGCGCGCGCGGCCGCCGCCATCGAGGTCGGAGCCCTGGCGCCGTTCTCGGCAACGAAGGCGAAGGGCATCCCGAGCCCTTCCATCAGGCGCAGCGCGCGGCCGAACATTTCGGGCGGTCCCTGCCGCTCGATCAGCGCGCACGGCACATGCGCCATCGAGGTGCCGCCGGAGTGGATGTCAAAGACGACGTCGTGCCGGGGAAACAGCTCGTGCTCCAGGAAATGCGCGAGCCGGAAAGTGGGGGTACCCCCGGCGTCGCCCGGGAAGGCGCGGTTGAGATTGCCCTCGTCGAGCGGCGAGCGGCGGCGCGCCGCCATCACCGCCGGCCAATTGGCAAAGGGCAGGATGGTGACCTCACCCTTGATGGCGTTCGCATCGAGCCGGCGATACAGCCGCGTCAACGTGATCTCGCCCTCATATTCGTCGCCATGATTGCCGGCCATCAGAAGCAACTTTGGCCCGGCGCCGTTCTTGATCCGGAAGATCGGGATCTTGAGCTGGAAATAAGGAGAACGATCGATCGAGAAGGGAATGCCGAGATGGCCGGACCATTTCTGGTCCTTCTCGAAGTCGATGTCGTGAAACAGTCCGGTGTGCATGGTTGGCCTCATGGCCGCGTCGTCGACGACGCCGGCCGAAGGTTGAGAAAAGGACGGCGCAGTTACAGCAAGGCGACCGCGGTCATCTCGACGCGCAGGTCGGGATCGGCGAGGCGGGCCTCGACGCAGGCGCGCGCCGGCGGATTGGCCGGATCGATCCAGGAATCATACACCGCGTTCATGGTGTCGAAGTCGGTGATATGCGGCAGGAAGACGTTGACCGCGATCAGCCTGGAGCGGTCCGAGCCGGCCTCGTTCAGCAGCGCGTCGATCTTGGCGAGCACCTGCTGGGTCTGCGATACGATGCCAGCCTTGCGGTCATCCGCGACCTGGCCGGCGATCTGCACCATGCCGCCGGCGGCGACGGCCTGGCTCATGCGCGATCCCACGACGTAACGTTTGATCATCTTAATTCTCCTCGTGAAGGTCGGCTCCCGCATGATGCGGGAGCCGTGCGCGAGCTTACAGCGTCGGGAGCGTCTGCTCTTCCTTGAACCATTTCAGCTGAAGCGCGCCGAGCTTGCCGTTGAGCTTGTTGAAGAAGATATCGGTATTGATCCAGTTGAGCAGGTTCTGCTCGCCCTGGCGCACGCCGACATGCGCCGGCGATTGCCGGATCAGGAATTTCAGCTCGATCTCCTTGGTCGGGTTCTGGTCCTGCACCTTCAGCGCGATGGCGCTGTTCTCAGCAAAGGTGTCGGCTTGTCTGGCGAGGAAGGCGGCGAGTGCGGCCGGCGTGTCCTCGAAACGCACCAGCTTCACTTTCGGGGCGTTGTCGGTGAGCCAGACGTCGAGCGTCGAGCCCTTGGCGACGGCAACGCTGCGGCCGTCGAGATTGTCGGGCTTCTTGCCTGTGGCGGCAGCAATCGACTTGGCGCCGTAGACGCCGAGATTTACTACCGCGTAGGGCTGCGAGAACATCACTTGCTGGGCGCGCTCGGGCGTAGCGCCGAGGCCTGCAATCAAAATGTCGATCTTGTCCGAGAGCAGGCTCGGGATGCGCGCTGCGCCCGTCACCGGCACGAGCTCGAGCTTCACGCCCATGTCGGCGGCGATCAGCCGGGCGAGATCGGCGTCGAGACCTGCGATCTCGCCCTTGTCATCCTTGAAGCCCCACGGCGCGGCATCGGTCAGCAGGCCTACGCGCAGCTTGCCGGAGCCGAGCACATCCTGGAGCTTGTCGGCGCGGGCGACGGTGGGGGCTGCGAGCAAGGCGAATGCCGTGGCTGCGATCGCAAAGAGGGACTTCAATTGTGTCATGGCTCTCTCCTGGTGGCGGGTGGCTGGTTGATCATTTCGCGGAAGCGATGAAGCTTGCGAGCTCGGGGGTCTCAGGATTGGCGAACAGTTTTGCCGGCGGACCCTGCTCCCAGACGCGGCCCTGATGCATGAAGACGATGCGGTTGGCGACGTTGCGGGCAAAGCCCATCTCGTGGGTGACCAGGATCATGGTCATGCCTTGCTTCGCCATCGCCTCCATCACCTTCAACACTTCGCCGACGAGCTCGGGGTCGAGCGCCGAGGTCACCTCGTCGAACAGCATCAGGTGAGGGGCCATGGCGAGGCAGCGCGCGATGGCGACGCGCTGCTGCTGGCCGCCGGAGAGCTGCTCCGGCCAGGCGTCGATCTTGTCGGCGAGGCCGACGCGGGCCAGCACATCCTCGGCAAGCGCCCGCGCGCGGGCCTTGCCGACGCGGCCGGTGAGCAGCGGAGCCAGCGTGATGTTGCGCTCGACCTTCAGATGCGGAAACAAATTGAAGGCCTGGAACACGATCCCGACGCGCTGACGGAATCTCTTCAGGTCGGGCATCTTGGCGTGGACCCTCTCGCCCTCGACGCGGATCTCGCCGGAATCGACGCTCTCCAGCGCATTGATACAGCGGAGCAGCGTCGACTTGCCCGAGCCGGAGCGGCCGATGATCGTGACGATCTCGCCTTCCTCGACGTCGAGCGAGACGCCCTTGAGCACCTCGACTTTGCCGAATGTCTTGTGCACGTCGCGGATTTCAACGAGAGCCATCGAGGCGGGCCTCCAGAGAGCGGGACCAGAGCGTGAGCGGCAGGCACAGCGCGAAATAGATCGCGGCGACGAGCGCATAGGTGAGCAGCGGCTGGAATGTCGCGGCGCTCACCACTTGACCTGCGCGGGCAAGTTCGACGAAGCCGAGGATCGAGGCGAGCGAGGTGCCCTTGATGAGCTGCACCAGGAAGCCGACGGTCGGCGGCAGCGACAGCCGCAGCGCCTGCGGCGCAATGATGTGGCGGAATTGCTGCCAGGCGGAGAGACCAAGGCAGGCGCCTGCCTCCCACTGTGCCTGCTTCACCGCTTCCAGGCCGCCGCGCCAGATCTCGCCGAGGAAGGCTGCGGTGTAGAGCGTGTAGGCAACGGTCACGGCGACGAGTGCCGGCACCTGGATTCCCAAGAACACCGGCATGCCGAAATAGAAGAAGAACAATAGCCCGAGCAGCGGCACGCTCTGGATGATCTGGATGCACGCCGCCATGGTCCAGCGCAGGCCTGCAAAGCGGCTGATGCGGCCCATGGCGAGCCCGAGTGCCAGCGGCGCACCGAAGGCGAGTGCGAGCGCGACCAGCGCGACAGTCCAGCGCAGCGCCGCAAACAGCGAGACGAAATCGATGAGGGTGAAAGATCGCATCGCTGTCCCCTCAGCGCCGCCGCGGCCAGCGGAAGGCCGCCAGACCGATGATGGCGAACAGCGCCTTGAACGACATCGCCATCGCGAAATAGACCGCGCAGATCACCGCATAGACCTCGAAGCTGCGATAGGTGCGGCTCTCGATGAAGCCCGCGACATGGAACAGCTCGTCGGCGGCGACCTGCGAGGCGAGGGAGGTGCCGAGCAGCAGGAGGACGAACTGGCTGGTCACGGCCGGATAGGCGTTGCGCAAAGCCGGCGGCAGCAGGATGTGTCGGAACACCTGCCAGCCTGACAGCCCAAGGCACTGTCCGGCCTCGATCTGGTTCTTCGGCACGGAGTCGAGGCCGGCGCGGATGATCTCGACGGAATAGGCGCCAAAATACAACGACAGCGCGACGGCGGCGGCCTCGAACGCCGGCAGCTTCAATCCGAAGTTCGGCAGCACGAAGAACACGATGAAGATCTGAATCAGCGACGGCGTGTTGCGGAACAGCTCGATGTAGCCGCGCACCAGCCAGCGCAGCGGCGTAATGCGGCCGTTCAGCGCGACCGCGCCGGCAACGCCGATCAGGAGCCCGGCCAGCGCCGCGATCACCGTCAGCTCGAGCGTGACGATGGCCCCGTCGATGAGCTGGTTCTGATAGCGCCAGAGCGGCAGGAAATTCATTGTGGACGCTGCCTCAGCCGAACTGGGTGGGGAGGGCGCGCGTCACGACGCCGTCGGCGTCGAGGCCGAGGATGACACGCCAGCGGTCGAGGCAGGTGCAGGGATGCGAGATGCCGAAGGCGATGATGTCGCCGACTGCAAGACCACTATCAGGCGCGACGGACAGAAACGCGTGCTGGTCGTTGAGCCGCGTGACCGACAAGGGCCCGGCGAGCTCCTGCTGCTCGACGCCGTCGCGGAAGACGCGCAACGGGACCGGCAGTCCCTGATCGAAAGAGGCATCGCGCATGCCGAAGCCCGCGATCGCGAGGCTTGCCTCCGGCCGCGACAGCACTTCAGCCCAGAGCGTCAGTGCAGGCCGGAAACTTTCAGCCGCCGCGTGCCGCGTGCCGCCAATGAGGAGGCCGCCGCGCCGGTCGAGTTCGGCAAAGGCGCGGGCATAGATGCCGTGATCGGCGAAGAACAGCGCGCCGGAGCGCAGGATCACGCTGGCGTTGCCATCGGCCCGGGCCACCGGCGCGAGCGCCTGCGCGACGGTGTCGAAATAGGCGGAGCCGCCCGCGCTCATGATCAATGGCCGCTGCGGCGCCTCGGCGCGCACCAGCACAAAAGTCTCGATGGTGCGCTCCATCAACGCTGCGATGGCACGCAGGCTCTCGTCGGCATCTTGTGACGCGGCCGCGCCCTCATAGGTCGCAACGCCGCCGAGCACGAGGCGATCGGCGGCGAGCACGGCTGCGATCGTCGTCTCGACCGCGGCGCGATCGCGCGCGCCGGCGCGGCCGGCGCCGAGCTCGACCAGTACGGACAATTCGTGGCGGGCCGCGATCCGCGCCGCTTCAGCGAGTGCTGCGACAGCGGCCGGTGAATCCGCGAAGGCGTGAAATTCGACGTCGGGATAGGCGCTGAGCAACGCGCCGAGCCGCCGGCCGGCTGCCAGCCCGCCGATCTCATTGGCCAGCAGCAGGCGCCTTTCGCCGCTCGCGAGCAGCACGGCGGCCTGCTGGATATTCGCGACCGTAGTGCCCCAGGCGCCGGCCGCGCGCAGCGAGCGCGCGAGCTCCGGCGACATCGGTGTCTTGGCGTGCGGCGCAACGGCGCCGCCGGCGCTCCTGCACCAGCGCAGGAAGAGATCGCGATTGGCTGCGAAAGAGGTTTCATCGAGCGTGAGGGCGGGAAGGGCGAGATCGCCGCGGGAAGGCTGCCAATCCTGGCTGGCGATCTCCTCGATCGGCAGACCATCGATCGAGGGAATACCCCGCGTGGTCGTCGAAAGACGTTGGCCATCCCAGCGGGACAAGAACTGCATCTTCGCTCCGTCTGCGCTAGCGAAACGATATGTCGGAATGACAACGTTGTCATCAGGGCTTCTTGGCCATTTACGGGCCAAATTTGGTGCAATGAGGTATTATGGTGGGTATATGTGCTCGCGGATTGGGCTAGTGCCCGCCGCCCATCTGGGCGAGCAGCTCCTCGATATCGACATCGACCTGGCCCGCGGCCCTGACATGGCGGACCTCGAAGCTGTCGGGCTGGAAGCGGTATTCCACGAGCCCGACCTCCTTGATCGCGATGCGGTCCTGGCGCGCGTCGTTGATCTTGAAGCCGGCGGATGGCGCCCAGACGTGGCGGGTATGGCGAAACGTGAAGTCGCGCCGCTGGTGGACGTGGCCGCTGGCGATCAGGCGCAGGTCGAGCGGCGCGAACATGTCGATCAGCCGCGCCCGTGCCGGCTGCGGCACGTAGCGGATCGAGGTCTGCGGCGTCTCGGGATCGTCGGGCTGGTTGAGAAACAGCGGCTTGTGGACGAAGAGCGCGACCGGCCTGCCGTTCGTGCGTGATGTTTCCCGGGACAGCCAGTCGAACTGCTCGGCCTCGAAGGCGAGACCCGAATTCATCACTAGCGTGTTGAGCCCGATGAAGCGCCAGCCCGCGGCTTCGAACGCCCAATGATCCTCACCGACGATGTCGCAGAATTGCTGCCGGTGCGCCTCCGCGACCGGCGGCTTCGGCGCAGGGCCGATCGCGGTCGGATTGTCGCCGATGTCGTGATTGCCGGGAATGTAGCGGCAGGCGACGGGTAGGGCGTCGTGCAGGCCCTTTGCGAATTCCACATCGTCGCGGCTGGTCGGCCCGTCGAACGACACATCGCCTGTGTTGACCACGAGGTCGGGTCTGTTCATGCCGATATGCTCGCTGACCGCCTGGAAGTTGGCGATCAGGCCGGGGAAGCGCCGGCCGAGATGCGTGTCGGAAATCTGCGTGAGGCGAAATTCGGACATGCGATCAGCATATCGGCACTCGCTTGTCGGAACGATGACGGCGCACGCATCGTCGGCGATCGAACAATGTTTAAAGCACGCGGTAGCGGATCGTGTAGGCGTCCTGCGGCGCGGTCGCGCCCGTCACCGGCGAAGCAATGCGGTCGGCGAGGTGCCACGGGCCGAATTGTTCGGACCGATGCGGCTCGGCCGGCAGGCGCAGCCGGAATTCGAACGTGCCCTTGCCGGGCAGGCTGACGACCAGCAGGCGGTCGGCCGTGCGGTGGTTGAGCGCCACCGCGCCGCGCAGCAGCGCCCGGCCGTCCGCGAGGTCGCGTACGCCGTCGACCAGCGCCAGTGTCTGGTTGCGGTCGGTGTGCAGCTCGATCTGGGTGTCGGAGACGGCCGCCAGCGTCTCCCGGGGCATACGGATCTCGAACTCGACCGCGGGTCTTGACGGATTGAGGCCGAGATAGGCCAGCGCGGCATGGCGCATGTCGTAGGCGGCGAAGGCGAACAGGGCGAGCGCGGCGAGGGTGGCCAGGCCATGCCTGACCACGTCGTGCCAGGTTCGGTAGCTCATGCGGAAATAGACCGTCATCGCCAGCGCCACCGCAAGCGCGGCCGCGATGCCTGATAGCGTCGACATCAGGATGCCGAGCTGGCCGCCGGCGGATTCGGTCCAGAGGCTGGACAGGCTGGTCATGACGGTGTCTCGCCTTGCGGGCCGGGGGCCAAAATCGCTTCAACTATCGACGTTTGGTCGCAAGATCGGGAACGCCGGTTCAACTCGTCGATTGTCAGCGCTGGCGGTCGCGGCTAATGACGGTCCGCGGCAATCCGCCTTACGGGAAAGTTCCGATGTCCGTTCAAATGGTCCTGCTGCCTGTCTTCGTACAGGTCGGTCTCACCTTCGCGCTCCTGATCGGCATGGTGTTCGGGCGCCGCAAGGCCCTGGTCTCGGGTGAGACCAAGATACGCGACATCGCGCTGGGTGAGCCGAACTGGCCGAAGGGCGCCACACAAGTCGCCAATTGCTACCGCAACCAGTTCGAGCTGCCGGTGCTGTTCTACACCCTGATCGCGCTGGCGCTGCCGTTGCGGCATGCCGATCTCTTCATCGTGCTGATGTCCTGGGTGTTCGTGGTGACGCGCTTCGCCCATGCCGGCGTGTTCATCTCCTCGAACGATCTCGGCCGGCGCTCCACGGTCTGGCTTGCCGGCGTGCTGGTGCTGCTGGCGATGTGGATCTACTTCGCGCTGAAAATGCTGTTGCTGATCTGACGGTTAGCTGTCCGACCTGATCTGAAAGATTCAATTCAAATGACCCCCGCCGCCCGGCTGTCCGCAGCCATCGAACTGATCGACACCATCGAGAAGGATCGCGTGCCCGCGGCCAAGGCGCTGAAGGAGTGGGGCACCGCGCACCGCTTCGCCGGCTCCGGCGACCGCGCCGCCATTGCGGGCCTCGTCTGGGACGTGCTGCGCCGTTATGCCTCGAGCGCGCATCTGATGGATTCCGACACCGCGCGGGCGCGGCTGATCGGCATGCTCCGCCTCGAGCGGAACATGGACACGGCCACGATGGCGGCGCTGTTCGACGGCAGCCGCTTTGCCCCGGCGCCGCTGACAGAGGCCGAGCAGGCGGCGCTCGCTTCCCGCTCCCTGGAGGACGCGCCCGCGGCCATTGCCGGCGACTATCCCGAATGGCTCGATCCATATTTGGCAAAAGTGTTCGGCGAGGACCGGGCTGCGGAGGCCGCGGCGATGGCGAGCCGGGCGCCGCTCGATTTGCGCGTCAACACGCTAAAGTCCAATCGCGACAAGGTGCTGCGCGCGCTTGCTCATCTTCATGCGAAACCGACGCCTTGGTCGGCAAATGGCCTGCGCATCGAGCTTTCGGCCGATGCACGCAACCCCGGCATCCAGGCCGAAGAGGATTTCATCAAGGGCGGAGTTGAAGTGCAGGATGAGGGATCGCAGCTTGCGGCCAGCTTGACCGCGGCAAAGCCCGGCGAGCAGGTGATCGATCTCTGTGCGGGAGCCGGCGGCAAGACGCTGGCGCTGGCTGCGATGATGCAGGGCAAGGGCCGGCTGATCGCGACCGACAGCGACAAGCGCCAGCTCGCGCCGATCCACGAACGGCTATCGCGCGCCGGCGTCCACAATGCCGATGTCCGCACGCCCAAGGGCGAGGCCGATACGCTTGCCGACATCAGCGGCACCGCCGACCTCGTCGTGATCGACGCGCCCTGCACGGGAACCGGAACCTGGCGCCGCAACCCCGACGCCAAATGGCGCATGCGCCCGGGCGCGCTGGAGATCCGCCTGCGCGACCAGGCCGAAGTGCTGGAGCGTGCGGTTCCGCTGGTGAAGCCGGGCGGCCGCATCGCCTACATCACCTGCTCGGTGCTGGCGGAAGAGAACGGCGAACAGGTGAGGGCGTTCGTCGCCCGCCATGGCGAGTTCGCGGTGGTGCCGCCCGAGCAGACCGCGAGCGTGCTCTGGGACAAGGCCGACGATTTTGCAAAGGCCGCGATGCAGTCGCCGGAAGGCTGGCTGTTGACGCCGCGGCGGACGGGGACGGACGGGTTCTTCGTCTCGGTGCTGAAGAAGATGGGTTGATCTCGCTCCGTCGTCATTACGGGGCGCCCGCAGGGCGAGCCCGGAATCCGTCGCGCGGCAGTCTCTGCGGCTCAATGGATTCCGGCCTCTCGCTTCGCGAGCCCCGGAATGACGAGGGGACAAAAACAAAAGCCCCGCGAACCGAAGCTCGCGGGGCTTTCTTTGTTTCTAGCGTTCTAACCGGTACGTCCGCGGTCAGAGCGCTTTGCGCTGGCGATTAGCCGACGCGGAGATTGTCAGCCGACGACTTGCCGCTGCGACGGTCGGCGACGATGTCGAACGAGACCTTCTGGCCCTCGTTGAGGGACGAGAGGCCGGCGCGCTCGACCGCGCTGATATGCACGAACACGTCCTTCTGGCCGTCGTCCGGCTGGATGAAACCATAACCCTTTTGGGTGTTGAACCACTTCACGGTGCCCATAGCCATGGGAATTTCCTTTAGTTAGTTAGATGAGGATACGCAC
The DNA here is from genome assembly GCF_032290525.1 of Bradyrhizobium cosmicum. Taxonomy (GTDB): domain Bacteria; phylum Pseudomonadota; class Alphaproteobacteria; order Rhizobiales; family Xanthobacteraceae; genus Bradyrhizobium; species Bradyrhizobium cosmicum_A. Next base: position 654,372 of record NZ_JASXTA010000001.1, read on the forward strand.
GCGAGCCGGTGCGCATCGCTGCGTCCATAGCCCTGATGAGTCGATGTTTGGAGAATTCATCTGGAAGCGTGCGCGCCCGTCTGCAACGAAGCGAAGCGGCCCAGTCGTTCGGCCAAGTATCGATGATCACAATATAGCGAGAATTTTGGGCCACTTCAAGGCGCCACCCGTGGACCGGCATGTCCTGTGACTTTGCTATTTTGCGGTGCAAATAAGCGGCCAGGCGTGGCTCAATCGACGATGAAAAGCGTGGCTCCCGTCGCCGTCGAGGACCGGTGCGCGGCATCGCCGAAGTCCGAGACCTGGTAGCTCATCCCCGCCGTCAGCTTGAATGTCCGCCCGTCGCGCAGCTCGCTGTCGAGCTCGCCCTTGAGCACGTAGAGCACGTGGCCCCGATCGCACCAATGGTCGGCGAGATAGCCCGGCGAATACTCCACCATCCGCACCCGGAGATCGCCGATATTCAGCGTGCGCCACAGCGCTTGGCCGGTCTCGCCGGGATGCTTGGTCGGCTCGATCTTGCTCCAGTCGGTGACGGTGAAGGGGGAGGTGGGGAGTTTCATGATGGTGTCCTGGAGTTGGAGCCGGCGGTGCTTCTGTTAGCGCACGCTTGCGCCGCGGTCTCCGTCATTGCGCGTGTGGAAGCCGCGAACTCCATTCCAATTCCGTCACCCTGAGGTGGCCGCTTCTTCGGCGGCCCTCGAAGGGCGACGGCCCGGCTGTATCCGGGCCGTGCATCCTTCGAGGCTCCCGGCGCGATGCCTGGCATCGCGCCACTCGCGCCTCAGGATGACGGGGAGAGAGGGAGCCGACGCGCAAAGGTGCAAGCATCACCCCGACAGATGATTAGCCGACCCCTGCACGATCAGCCCCGTGTCATTCACCCGCAGATACTCGCAGATCCGCTTGCCCCGCTCGTTCTCGTAAAGCACCACGACACTGTCCGGGCTGACGAACACATCGATCGCTGTGAAATGCAGGTTCGGGATTAGCCCCAGCGCCTTGCCCCAATAGACCCGCAACGCGTCCTTGCCGCGCACGGTGCCGCTGGCATCGAAACCCAGCATGGGGATGCGGTCCGAGGTCATTACGGCGTCCTCGGCATAGAGCGTGAGCACGCGCTCCAGGTCTCGCGCGTTCCAGGCTCCGACCCAGGTCCGGCCGAGCGCGGCAAGCGTTGATGGCTGATGAGGCTGTGACACAAACGCTCTCCCTGATCGGCCCCCGTTTGGCGAGCGGGGCATATTAGGTCAATAATACTTACCTATATCGGTTTGTCGATGCCCAAAGAAGGATGTGGGACGCGCGCCCCGCGCGGTTGCGGCGCGGAGCGCCGTCGCGTATCTGCTTGCCATGACAGCAGCACAGCACGATCGCTCCGCGTCGACGCCTTCCGTGGCCTCGGCGCATGACAAGATTCTCATCGTCGACTTCGGCAGCCAGGTGACGCAGCTGATCGCGCGTCGCGTGCGCGAGGACGGCGTCTATTGCGAGATCGTCCCGTTCAACAAGGCCGAACAAGCCTTCAACGAGATGAAGCCGAAAGCGGTGATCCTCTCCGGCGGGCCGGAATCGGTGCACGAGGCCGGCTCGCCCCGCGCCCCGCAATTGATCTTCGCCTCCGGTGTGCCCGTGCTCGGCATCTGCTACGGCCAGATGACCATGGCGGAGCAACTCGGCGGCACCGTCGAGGGCGGCCATCACCGCGAGTTCGGCCGCGCCGACGTCGAGGTCAAGGCGCCGAGCAAGCTGTTCGAGGACGTCTGGTCGCCCGGCGGCAAGAACCAGGTCTGGATGAGCCATGGCGACCGCATCACAAAAATGCCGCCGGGCTTCTCGGTGGCCGGCACCTCGCCGAACGCGCCCTTCGCGATCATCCAGGACGAGACGCGCAAATATTACGGCCTGATGTTCCACCCCGAAGTGGTGCACACGCCCGACGGCGCAAAACTGATCCGCAATTTCGTCCGCAAGATCGCCGGCCTCTCCGGCGACTGGACCATGCGCGCCTTCCGCGAGGAGGAGATCGCAAAGATCCGCGCCCAGGTCGGCAAGGGCAAGGTACTCTGCGGCCTCTCCGGCGGCGTCGATTCGGCCGTAGCTGCCGTCTTGATCCACGAAGCCATCGGCGACCAGCTCACCTGCGTCTTCGTCGATCACGGCATGCTCCGCCTCGACGAGGCCAAGACCGTCGTCGATCTGTTCCGTCACCACTACAACATCCCGCTCGTGCACGTGGATGCCTCGAAGCAGTTTCTCGGCGAGCTCGAAAGCGTCACCGATCCCGAAACCAAGCGCAAGACCATCGGCCGCCTCTTCATCGAGGTGTTCGAGGCGGAGGCCAAGAAAATCGGCGGCGCCGATTTCCTGGCGCAAGGCACGCTCTATCCTGATGTGATCGAGAGCGTCTCCTTCACCGGCGGCCCCTCGGTGACGATCAAGTCGCACCACAATGTCGGCGGGCTGCCCGAGCGCATGAACATGAAGCTCGTCGAGCCCCTGCGCGAGCTGTTCAAGGACGAGGTGCGCAAGTTAGGGCGCGAGCTCGGCCTGCCAGAAATCTTCGTCGGCCGCCATCCGTTCCCGGGCCCCGGCCTCGCTATCCGCTGCCCCGGCGACATCACGCGCGAAAAACTCGACATCCTGCGCAAGGCCGACGCCGTCTACATCGACCAGATCAGGAAGCACGGCCTCTACGACGACATCTGGCAGGCCTTTGCCGTGCTGCTCCCGGTCAAGACCGTCGGCGTCATGGGCGACGGACGCACCTACGACTTCGTGGTCGGCCTGCGCGCCGTCACCTCCACCGACGGCATGACCGCGGACTTCTACCAGTTCGACATGAAGTTCCTGGGCGAGACGGCGACGCGCATCATCAACGAGGTGAAGGGCGTGAACCGGGTGGTGTATGACGTGACGAGCAAGCCGCCGGGGACGATTGAGTGGGAGTAGTGCTATCGGGTGGTGTTGCGCGTCTTGGCGTAGCCTTTAGGAAGTCTCATTTGCTTCGACATGCCGGCGGGGACCTGTGGGCCTCGACTTAACCTCGATGAAAGTCGGCAGTCCATAGCGTTTTCGCTGATGGCGAATAGCAGCGAGTTGCAGCGTGCAGAAAGGCTCGGTCTGCTTGGGATCCTTGCATGGGAGAAGCGGGAGCTGTTGGCGCGAAGTGGTCGTTGGATCTGCGATTTAGATTTCGCGGGCTTTCATTGGTAGACCTAGCTCCAAACTTACCCATGATGGATTGGAGCGAGAGTTTAAGGGTTTCAATTGGTTGGAGGGCCGTGTGTGCACGACGTGTGCACCGGGAGATCAAAAAAGATTTCGCGACAGCCAGCGTTAGCAAGGTTCTCTGAAGCGGTAGATCGGTCGCGGAAAGCGTCAGTCACTGAGATAGAGCAATGACTCTTAATCAGCGGGTCCCAGGTTCGAGCCCTGGTGCGCCCACCAAGCAATAAGCCTTCTTCTTCAAGAACTAACGAGAAGGGTCGCTGAGAACAAAACGGGTCTCCTCCGACGTTTTGTGGTCGGAGGTTTTACGGTCGGATTGCTGCGCGACTTTCCTTTGTTTCTTTACCTTCACCCTTTCGATACGGCGCGCAGATCGGATGGTACAGGTCGATTACGTGCTCGTCGTAGAATTGGATATCAGAGCGAGCAAAACGGACGATCTGCTTTCCCCGTCGCCGCAGGGTACCGCTGCTGCAGAATCGGTCGGGGTCGATTCGCTCTCCGGTTAGCACGGGCGTCGCTCCTACCGCCCCGCCCCAACGCGATTGACGCCACCGTTGGCATTGCCACCGGCGTCATGACGGACCGCTGCGCGCGCCACCGGACGAGGCCTGAGCACGACGCCCGCCCGGGCAACACAACCCGCCGGATATTCAACGTACTGGCAATATACGACTGCGTTGATGTCTCCGTACCCAGTCGATATCAGCGTGACAAAGCTCATGTAAAAGAGCGACGCTGCCACCGATTGATCGTCCTCGAAAGCTATTCCCTTGATCGCGTCCGAGGCCGCTAGCCCGACAAATAAGAACAGCGTTGCAAATGTGACCGCGATCAGCAGGTATAGAAGCATGGCTCCAACAATCCGGTGATATGTAACGAGACCTCGCCTGAACACGGCCTGAAGCACGACAGCGCCTAACGTGCAGGCAATGATCAACCATGCGCCCGCCAAAATGTGAAGATGATAGGGTACAGGGTAGTAGATGCGCAGAAAGAATACGGCGACGTTCGAGACAAGTGCCAGCGACATCAGGACCAAGGCAGTTGAACTGTTGGAGATGATCACCATGCTGACGATGATCGCCAGCAATAGACCATCAGCGAATAGATGAAGGGCGGTGATGCCCATTGCCTGGAGTGGGGCGAAGACAAAAATTATAATGCCAGCACGCCGGTTAGCATCGAGAGTAGCCAGTCGATGCGTTCTCCGCGCAAACGGAGTAGCTCGCTTATGGGCATCCTCATCGTTGATCCCAACATCGCATGGCGCTGATCGCACCGACCACACCTCCGCAACACAATTAAAAACGAAAGTTCAGCGATGTTGACATAGATCAACGGACAGACCTGGCGCACGAGAACTGCTGGGACGTACTAGGCTGTCCCTTGAATGTCGGATGCGCCGCCTAGGAGCCCGATCCGCTCGGCAAGAGAGACCAGCTCGGCTAACGATCGAACCTGCATTTTCTCCATGACTCCGTGACGGTGTGCTTTGATAGTGCGTTCGGTCGTTCCGAGCGCGTGTGCGATCTGCTTGTTAATTTTGCCCCGAACGATGAGGTCGAAGACCTGTCGCTCGCGCGGGGTCAATGTAGCGAGACGAGCACGGGCCGTACTTATCTTGTTCTGCAGGTCTAATGTCGATCGATGATGCGCCAACGCTCCTGCGATTGCGCGAAGAAGGTCCTCGGAGCTTACCGGCTTGCTCAAAAAATCCTGCGCACCCGCCTTTATGGTCCGCACAGTCAGAGGAATGTCGCGATAGCCAGAGAGAAATATGATCGGCAAAGTCGAGCCGAGCTCACCCAATTGCTTTTGCAGCGCAGGTCCGTCCAAATCGGGGATTTGCACATCGAGAAGGATGCAGCTCGGAATGCTGTCGCTCGGCGATCGGTCAAGCAACTCCTGCGCTGAGGCATAGACTGCGACCTGGTAACCGGCGTGCTTCAAATGACGCTCCATGGCCGTCAGGAATGATGGATCGTCGTCGATAATATGCACGAGCCGCGACATCGGTCCTCTTTCGCTACAAAGAAGGTACCGCGCGATTCGAGAGAGGTAAGTATCTTTTGGTCTCTATTCAGGCATAGCTGATCTGTCGCTGCGATCCGCTACCAAAGTCTCTATGCACTTTGTGCCACACCCAGCCTTGCTTGACCTTGTCGGTGCGAGCGCTGGCGGTGGCCAATGCGGATCCATAGGAGCAGAACGGAAGTCTGCAGCCAAGGAGCCAACCGACGCTTTTGATGCAATGCAGACACCGGAGCGCCAAGAAATTCCTAAGCACCAAAAGCCCCGGCGTGCCGCAGCTTTTGGTTTGCCAAGGTGGGCGCGATCAATATCTAGCCGCGACCGGTGCGCCGTATCCACCGAAGCGGTAGTTCAACCGAAGCGTGACCATGTCCACATCCTGACTGACCCCGCTGCCGGTGAGGACAAACCCTCCAGGAGTAACCACGCCTGCGAAGCCGGCATTGTCACGCCCCATCCAGAGATGGTCGTATTCGATACCGAACGACCAATTGGGCGTGAAGCCGTACTCTCACCCCACGCCAAGGGCGCCGCCCCAGCGTGTGTGGCCTGCCGATGCCAGGCCGGCCCCGGTGACGTTGTTGAAGATGTCAAATCGGTTGCGCGTCACGGCGGCGCAGCCCTTCACGTAAAACAGCGAGGCATTCCACGCCCAACCGAGCTGCGCCGTGAAGAGTCCGATGGCGTCAATCTTCCCGGTGGTCGAAATCAACGGGTCGATCAGGCTGACGCGCGTATTCTTGATTTCCGCCCAATCTCCCTGCGCTTCGAGGCCGAGCACAAACTGATTTGTTTGCCAGCGGTACCCGATCTGTCCGCCAGCGAGGCCCCCGGGTTCTGCGGCTACATGCAGCGCAACGTCACCGCGACGTTCGACCTCGGCGACAAGCTCATGCAGGCGCAAGGACATGCAGGACGCCCTCGAGATTCAGTCTGGTTTTTTCCAGGCGCAAATGCGCTTGCTCACAAACCAAAAGCATGGGCGAGTCCGCCCTGAAGGCGGCGACCGAAGCGTTTGCACCAAAGAATTGAGCCACGCTCGTCGCGGAAACTGTCGCTTGCAAAGCCGGGAATCGTTTACTGAGCAACTAGGATCTATGAGTGACGTGATGAAGCCCCACCAGGCAGCTCTGCATTTGGAGTGTTTCCGAGGTTCCGCCGTCTCATGACGGAAGGCCTCCCTCGTGCGCGAGCACCTACCCGGATCTAACCCACCGTTTAGGCGGACGATCGGAGGAAATATCGCAGATTGGCCTCATGTGGGGAAAAGCGGTAGCGGTCTCCCGCTACCAAGTCTGCGATTTTGCACGCCAGATTACGATTTCCTGCGATCCTGTTCGCTCGTTGGAAACAAACCAGTGACTCGGCCGCGCGACAAACGAGCTCAACAGAGAAAGGGACCGGCCCTGTTCGCGACCAATACCTTCGAAAAAACACGCCCCGCTTCGAAGTCGTTGCTAGTGACGGGTGCTTCACACCAGACGCTGCCTGAGGCGCCGCGGTCATCCTCAACGAGATCGATGTCTTGCTCGCCATCGCGAGGGACGATGGTTAGCCTGAACGACTCCTCAGGGTCAGATGCGCAAGCGGCGCATATTCCGTGAAAGCCTCGGTTTAAGCCTCTCCAAACAGCATTGCGATGAATGCGACGATTGCAGTGGCAATCAAGCCCACCAGCGTCCGTCTGAGCAGCTACCAAGCTTTCCACTCGGGGAGCAGCTTGCCGATCGGACGGCGGCGAGATCCGTTTCGCTCGCGAAAAGTCGGCGATTCAGAACCTTGCTCAGGTAATTTCCGAGCCCCCGAGATCCTGTTGCCATCGGTCAAACCCGGCATGGAGATTTGCGACGCGGCAGTGCAGCCTTGCAGATCTTCATCGTAGAATAGGGTATTACGGCGAGCAAATCGGACAATCAATCGAACGATGCGCTTGTGCGCATTCGGCACCGACATCGATGGACGTTGCACAAGCGGGCCGGGCCATGGCTGGGGTGAGAACGCGCCTGGGATAGGCCTCAATGGGCGAACCTGTCCCTTGCCAGGATGCCCACAATGAGGAACCAACGCCCCTCTCCTTGAGGGCCCGTCAGGTATCGATGACGGATGCCTCGACGTCAGGCCCGCTTCAGGGGATGCGCCTTCTGATGCCAAGCCCATGCCGTCCGGATGATGGTCGGCAGGTCGGAATGACGAGGGACGAATTTCAGCACATGACGCGCTGCCGAGGGATTGGCGACCAGGAAGGTCGGATCGCCGGGCCGTCGCAGCTTGACAACATGAGGCACCTCGCGCCCGGTCTCCCGCTTAATCGCGGATAGAATTTCGCGCACCGAGAAGCCCGAGCCGGTGCCGAGATTGAAACTGCCGCCCGCATGTCCTTCGAGCAGCAGCTTGAGCGCAGCAATATGAGCTGCGGCAAGATCAGTGACGTGGATGTAGTCGCGGATCGCGGTGCCATCCGGCGTATCGTAGTCGTCGCCGAACACGGCGAAATCGCCGACATGCCCCTGTAACGCCATCATAGCGCGCGGAATGAGATGCGTCTCGTTGTCGCGCAACTCGCCGATGCCGCCGCCAGGATCGGCGCCGGCCGCGTTGAAATAGCGCAGGCAGAAGACACCGAAGCCGTAAGCCGAGCGATAGTCGGAGAGCATGCGCTCGATCATCCATTTCGATGCGCCGTAGGGGTTGATGGGCGTGCAGGGGAAAGTCCTCCGGCAGTGCCTTGGAGTCGGCGCTGCCATAGACCGCGCCGGTCGAGGAGAACACAATGCGATTGCAGCCGGCATCGCGCATGGCCTTGAGCAGCGACAGCGTGCCTTGCACGTTGTTGATGTAGTATTTCTGCGGGTCCGCGACCGACTCTCCAACCAGGCTGGCCGCCGCGAAATGCATCACAGCCGAAACCTTGTGCTCGGCAAAGGTGTGCGCCAGTGCTGCCTCGTCCAGCAGATCACCGGTGACAACCGCACCCGTGACGAAGCTGCGATGTCCGGTGGAGAGGTTGTCATAGACAATGGGCTCATAACCCGCCGCGGCTAGCGCCCTGCAGCAATGCGAGCCGATATAGCCGGCCCCTCCGGTGACGAGGACAATCGGTTGGTCGGTCATGTCGTCACTGTTTGCTTCACTTGGGGGCCTTGAGAGATGGTTCCAGTTGATCGATCAATAGCAGAGCGAAGGTCGTGGTCAAACGGTGCGCGCTAGAGCAGGCAGGGGTGAACGTTCGACGGCGTGCTTGACCCACTACCCACGTGATGCCGAATGGGACTTTTGCGCCGCAGATCCGCATCAACTCGGTTGTCGTCTCCTTGTTTGTCGTAGAGTTCACGGCTGAATATGTCGGCGTGCACAATATGGACGGGCGCGACGGCCAACTGGTTGCATTTCTGAAAATGGCCTTCAGCGTAGCGGGGCACGCTGGGCAGGCTGCTCAACTGACGCGGGCTTTAGACGCGCCGCTGCACAATCCATTCTGAGCCCACGAATCGAGGCGAAGGGAAAGGGAAAGTCGCTGGAGTGAGCCGCCGGAGATGGCCGCTGTCCAGTTCGATAACAACGGCAGAGGGTGATGAGGCAAGCACAGTGCAGTATATGATCGTGGCATCCCCCAAAAGGATAGGCAAATCGATGCCTGCTGGCGGAACGCCTTGCGACCTGGTGCTGCTCGTCAACCAGACCGAGGCGCCAGTTTGAAGGTTCCAATAGAGAGTGTATGCCGCCCAACTCAATTTCCAACGCCGCGGTTAATTGCCGGCCGTTCGTACGAAGTTTGGACCTCCTAAATTTGATGGACGTCAAAACCGGCTCAGTGACAAATTGTCGCCCGCGAGGTGCGCGTCTTCTAATCAACTGGGACTATCACCTCATCTCGAAGGGCTAGCTTCCGACCTGTCAATTGACTTCGGTTCCCCACGGTGATCCGCGGGGGATTACGTCCAGTCCTCGATCTCGGCCGCAATATCCATCGCCTTGAGTTCCAGCTCCACGAGAGGATCAAAAGCAAAATGACCGGGCAGGCGGTCAAAACTATTGCTTTCAAATGCAGCTCCCGCATGGACTGAAGAAAAGTGGCGCAAACATCATCGTTATCGCAACGATCGCAGTCCGGGCGCTCAGATTGCTAAAGAGCCTTGCTCGGATTTTCCGAATCTCGTTGTTGGCCGCCTTCCCCATGATCCGCCTCTGTAAGCTATCTGCGTGCTATCACTTCCCTAAGCTGGCGGCGTCATAACATTCGCCGGGATCCGCTCACGAGCCAAATAAATGTTGTGGCCCCGCCTTTTAGGCTTGGCAAAAGCCGAACATGGCCTGCGCACCACTAGCGCATTCGGCCTAGAGCCATATCCCTATCCGACGGTCATGGGCGCACAAGCCCAGCCCTCGGCGAGATAGTTACAACCCACGATTCTAAAATGAGCTTGATGCTGCCGTTGCGGCTTGATTGTCCTTCACTGCCACGGTTCGGCAGCGAAAGCTTCTTCTATCCGCCAGCACAACGCCATCGCGAAATGAACACCTGTGGAGACGCGATCTCAATAAGCATCCAGGCTCGAAACCACGATCGCCGTGCGCATTAAAATGCGAAGATCCAGCCAGATGCTCCAATTGGTGACATACCAGACGTCGTATTCGACGCGCTTTTTCATCAAGTCGATGGTTGGTGTCTCACCACGGAAGCCGTTGACTTGGGCCCAGCCAGTTAGGCCAGGCTTCACGTGGTGGCGATAAGCGTAGTTACTGATCATCTGATTGTAGTAGTTGTCGTGCGCAAGCGCGTGCGGGCGCGGGCCAACCAACGACATTTCTCCGCGCAAAACATTCCAGAGTTGAGGCAATTCGTCGATGCTCGTCCTGCGCAAGATATGCCCGATCCTGGTAACTCTCGCATCCCGTTTGCTTGCCTGCCTAATCTCGGGGCCATTATCCGAAACCGTCATGCTCCGAAATTTCCAGATATCGAACGGCGTGCCGTTGAAACCGCGGCGTGTTTGACGAAAAATGACGCTGCCCGGCGAGTCCAGTTTGATCAGGATCGCTATTATGATCAGCAGCGGGCCCATGCACAACAACCCTAGAGAGGCCAAGCTGACATCGAGCCCGCGTTTCAGGGCTCGTTCGGCGATTGAAAGAGGAGGTCGCTGGATTTCAATCGCCATCGTGCCGCTGAAGGGCACGAAAGGCCGTGACACGAGGTCCGCGATCGCAAAATCAGGCAGCAAGCGAATGGCATTTGGTACCTGGCGCAACCGTTGGCTCAGCTTTTGTAATGTGGGAAGTTCGTTCCAGTCGAAAGCGAGGAGAAATTCATCTGCTTCCGCCGCACGAGACTCTCGAACGATCTGGAGAACATCCCGGTCCCACGCTGCATCGTCGTGCTGCAACGTCAAATTCAGCACTACGTGATGCACGACCTCAAAACCGTTCCTGCGCAAATCCTTGAAACGGTTGGAGGTGAAATCGAGTGGTCTTGGGCTGAGCAACACGACCCGCCGCTTGAAGGAGTGGCCCCTGGCAAAGGATGAAGTCAAGAGAAGGCGCCAGACCGCGCGGTGTGTGCCCAGACTAATGAGGCCCATTGCCGCGAACAAAATGATGGTGGCGCGGGACAGAACGGCTGTTGATTTCAACAGGAAAGCAGCGACCGCAAGAATTGTCAGTGACAAGACCCAAACAAGGAGGACCTTGCGCGATTGCCAGCTCGCATTTAGCAGATTGTGACGGTCGTAGCCGCCTTGAACGAAAGCAATCGTGACAAACAGCATGGCCACGATCAAGCCGGCGCCCACTGAAAGCTCCTGGTCGGCCGGAATTCCCATGAGTTCACGATGAGCGAGGGTAGCGCAGATGTAGCTGAGCAGAACCAGCAGGAAATCGCCTGCCATGATGACGATTTGAAACGGTCTTTGCAGCGAAGGGCTGCGACCGGTGACTGTAGAAGATAGATGCTCGGAACCGTATGTGGCTGAGGACATCGAGAGCCTCTTTCGAAAAGACTTGCCGCAGCAATTCATTGTCTCATGAACTTGACGAATCTCAACCGCGAGATCCTGCGCTTCACGATGAGACAGCAGAAAGAAGGTTCGTGAGCGCAGAGATATGTCATGAGGACGCGACGTCGACGGCCGTCCCCCGATCCATATTCAGCGCGGCTTAATTCGTAAGCTCACCGACATCGGGTGTTTCACACAAGGTGTTATCGAGGTGTCAGAACGCGCAGGCACGGCGATGAGGAATTTGGGGCGCGCCGCGTGCTGGCGGGTAGTGTCGGAAGTGGCGACTCGGTCAACGGTGGAGGGGGGGCCGCAGTAAATTGCGAGGTGCTCCCGGAAAAGAAATAGAGGGTAGACCAGTCTGCTGACAGTTCGACCCAGTTGCTGTTGCCGGCTCCTCGATTGTTAACGCCACTATGCGGCGAATCCGGGGCTCGCCACCAGTCGGCTCCAATGTTGGCGACAACCTTCATGTTCGGATCCGACATCTTCATGTCCATCTGCACGTACACCGCATCCACGCTTCCGGCAGCGAAGCTGCCTCGTCGCACCATCCACATCAGGTCGTTACGGCCAGGCGGAGGACCGCCGACAAGGGTGCCTTCATCGGCTTGCACCTCGACCTTCATTTGGATGGCCAAATTCTTGGGAGCCATAGCGTCAAAATGGGCTCCAACGATCTCGTTTTCATTCTGATCTTGCACAAGGGCCCATTCCTTTGTGGCGCGGAGGCGTACATACGTCTTTCCATTTGACACGAGGATCTTTCCGTCCGAATTGGCGGGTTGGGGCGCGCCAAATTCTGGAAAGACCGAAGCTAGTCCCGTGACGGCCGTGAAGTCCGAAGGGGGGGCACCGTCATCAGGTTTGGAGGTGCCGTTGCACCATGATGACGTTTTGGGAGCGCCGGCGGGAAATGCCTCGCTATAACCGGGAGTATTCTGCTCGATGACGTTCAACGAGAGTCCGGCCGCGGCGGCTCCGCTTGACGAAACGGCGCCCTCTGGAGTGGCGACGAAAAACGCAGCCAATCCGATCGGCAAGAGCCAAGTCTGGAGCCGCCGAAAGGTGCGGACCGCACATCCAGGTGTTGTGAGCAGCAAGTGCAGAGCGGAAAAATGATGAGCGTCAGACATAGGACCGACCCATAAGCAGTTAAGCTTCTCCGCCTATACCGTAGGCATCGAATACGTGGCCGACTTGACGAACATCAATTGGCTGAACGATTGGAACTGATGTCAGTGACGACGCAGGGCCGTCAATCGGAGCTGCAAGGCCGGGACGTCGTGCGTTTCAGTATTTGGCAGGGCCACGTGGCAACGTGTTGCAGGCCATGACGGTCAGGCGTTGCACTTGTTCGCACGCACTGGCGCGAACGTTCTGGCACCCAGCAACTACAGCTTATTGCTCAGGCGCGTGTCGTTACGCTCGGCTTGTTCGATATTTAGGCCGTTTGTAACTGAATACCAAGACGCCGACGTCATGCGCGCCCGTTTCGAGCCAAGATTGTCGATATAGCGCCGTGCTGGAGTCTCGATAAAAAAATACGAGAGATACGCAATTCCGAAGATGATCGCGTAGCAAATCATGCAGAATGCGGACATCAAGGTGGTGGAAGCGTGAACCAGCTTGTCGGCAACCGCATTCATGACAATCAAAACGATGAGTGAATGCCACATGTAAAGTGAGTAGGTGAGTTGCCCAAGAGGAGCGAGGCGGTTCACAAATGTTGGCACGATGCGCTGCGTGTCGGCCGCGACCGCCGCGATCGCTACGACATAGACGAGCCCGAGTGCAACGAGGTGGTGCACATACGTAATCATCGAGGCCAGCAGCAGCACGAAGGACAATATCAATAAGCGCCCGGGCGCAGGAATCACGCTGCTTTTGTCTCTAAAGTAGAATAGGGAGACTCCAATCATGAAGGAGGGGAGCGCCCTGAAGGGCGGCCACACATCTACCCACGAGCGATCGACTGCGTTCTGGGCCAAGTCGACGACAATAGCAGCAACAAGGATGAGGACAGCTGCCACGAGAAGTCCCAGCCTTGATCTAAGGCCCGCCCAGGCGAAAAGCGGGAACATCAGATACATCACCATCTCGGCGCCTATCGACCAAGACACGCTGCTAAACGAAATTCCGTTGCCGCAGGTCGCCATAGCGTTCAGGAGAAGTGCAGTCTCTGCGATGCAGCGAAGCTCGAAAGCCGGTTCGTGAGTCCCCGCCTTGCCGAGCGCGACAAATCCGGACCAGACAACGATAGAAACTAGTAGCGTCAACCAGTGGAGCGGCATGAGCCGTCCCACTCGTCTCTGAAGAAATGAACCATACCCGGAGAGGGTATCGACCTTTCCTTGATACACGTGCGCGATCACGAATCCGGAGATCACGAAAAACAGGTCGACGAACAAAGCGAGGCCGCTCGGCAGCGTGGGCCGGACGGCCGCTGGAAAAAAGAACTCAAAAGAATGGCGAACGACGATACCGACGGAGGCGACGAATCTTAGCAGATCCAGGTGCAGCATCTCGTTGGATGCGGCGCGAAGAGCCGGCAGTCTCCACGATTTTGCAGTCATGGCACGTTGCTCCAGCGCCTTGCTCGGCCCGGCGAGCCGCCCCGATGGACTTTGACAAAAGCTCCCAAGGCCAGCGCGAGCACCAGAAGGGAGTCGTTCGAGAAGGCTTCGGTCGTTTTGACCGAGCCGGCGAAGGTGAGGCGCGAACCGGCCTCCATAAACTGGTGATAGCTTTGCGGGGCTCGAGGAGAACCGTCATTGACGTTGGCAATCTTTCGCTCGCCCAAACCAACCGTCGGCTCAAACGACCCGCTGTCCATGAGTTTATCGCCGCCCCGCGTCGGCATCGGGGAGGGCGGGGGCGCTACCGCGGGTGGCATTTCGATCGCTGATCCCTGGAGCGGCGGGGCTGGACCTGCGCGAAACTCCTCAGCGCTCATGGAATAGAAGCCGATCGTCTTCCATTGGGTCGAGAGCTCAATCCAGTTGCTGCCGCCGATGCCTGGATTGTTACTGTGATCATCAAGATAGGGGGCCTTCGTATGTCGCCACCAGTCTGCGCCCACCATGGCCACGAGATGCAAGTCCGGATCGGTGGTCCTCATGTCCATTTGAACATAGACGGCATCCACGGTTCCGGCTGGGTAGGTCCCTCGAGCTTTGTACCAGAAATGGTTGTTATAGCCGGCTGGAGGAGCGTCGAAGGAAATGGTCGCGCCGGCCAGAGGAATTGTCTTCATAGGAATGGCCACATTCCCCACGAAGTCCGGGACGAAATGCCCTCCGGTCAGTTGGGTCTTGGACTGGTCCTGTACCAACGCCCATTCACCCGATTGCTTGATACGAACATAGGTCTTCGCGTTTGCGACCTCGATCGCCGCATTTGGATTCGAATAGGGCGGTGCTCCGACCTTGGGGTAGACTTGCCCCCAACCCTCAACCGCGCTGAAATCTGCGGGCGGCGACCACAGCCCCCCGTCGTTCCAGCCTTGGTACCAGTTGTAGCTCGGAGGCACGCCTGCGGGAAAACCTTCGCTATTCCCACGTGTGTTCTGTCTGATGAGATCGGATATTGAGAAGTCCATCGGCCGCTCCTTGTTTACGCTGTGCGAGAGTTGCGCGTCACTCGGCTGGAGAGCATTTCGGCGACGTGAACCGGCCCGCATAGGAGAAGAACAGCGTCATCGACGTGAAATTGTCGATCAGGTTCTCGGACAAAAAATAGATGAGCAGCACGGTGTACATGGTTTTCGCCGCCCGCTCTTTCAGCGAAAACACTATGCTGAACACGAAAACGACAAAGACCACGCAGTTCAACAGTCCGTATTCCGCCAGCACGCGCAGGTAATCGTTGTGCGGCGGCAGCGGCAACACGGTCAAGACGCCGGTCTGACTTGCACCGTAACCGAACAATATTCCGCCGAGCCCTAGCGACGAATAGATCTGCCATATGTTCGTCCAGTGGGTGATGCGGAAGAACGCGGACATATCCGTCGTGCCCGTCAAATCGATCAACTGCTTGGTTGACATCCGCGCGACGGTGCTCGGGTCGAGGCTCCAGATAAGCGCTATCGCGTTCAGACCCGTTATCAGTCGATCCAGCGCGCCAAGCGCGTAGGCGGCGAGGCTGGCTATTGTCAGCAAGAAGAGCGCGGCGAATACCTGTGGTCTCAACGGGAAGAAAGACCAGAGACCAACGGCGACGATAGTTGCCAATGCGGGGCCAACCCGGTTCATGATCGCAGCATTTACGAACTGCGCTATCAGGACCTTGTTTCCGAACCAGGGGGAAGCGGCAAAAAATAGAGCCGAAAAGTAGAGCGCTGCCGTGTTTGTGTTCGGAAAATAGGAGAATACGTCAGGATATTCGATGCCGGTATAGACTTTCGTCCGGCCGACCACCTTGAAAAGTAGTGGCAGAGCCGCGAGTGCGTAGATGCACCGCTTCTCGGATCGGTGCAACCGCTCCGGCGTAGTGCGGCCTGCGACGTAGAATGAATAGACGGATAGAAGCTTCAAGCCGTCCGATAGCTCGAAAGCGCCAAAATTCACCAGATAGCTCATACCCGTGAACACGCAGGCGAGTATCAGCAGGATCTTGTAAAAGCCGCTACTCTCTCTCCCCACCAGCACGTGGTAGGCGGACCATGAAATAAGCAGCAGGCTTATCGAGTTGCTCAGGACGTTGAACACACTCGATCCGGTAAAGTGGTAGATAAAGGTCAGGCAGTTCAGGAACACGAGGCCGAAGCAGGTCACCACGAAGAACCGGCCGTGGGCGACCATTGAGGCGGAAACGCGGTGTGGGGTCTCCTCGTTTCCTAGGGCTAGATCGTTCACTACAAACTACTCCACTTCCCTGGCCGGCAGGTTCCGGTGGTGACCCCTTCAAACAGCCTCAGCCTGCTCGAACTGGGCAGGAGTCTCAGCCGTTAAAACATGTGGGGGATAGCCAAATCCGAGTTGACGGTCGTCAATACCGCTCTGCGCGCTTCGGTGGAGGCTGCGGCAATTAGAGGAGTGGAGTTGACGGTGGAACGTGGGAGAAGAACTTTACCCGCCAGCGCTTTCGGCCTGTTATGGCGGCGACAGTGGATCATTTACCTGTGCCTGTTGCTCACGTCCGGCGCAGCATTCCTCTATTATGCGTCGGTCGGGGACCGGTACGAGGCGTATGTGCTGCTGCGCGCCGGGCAGGGGATCAAGGAACGGTCCGGCAACGCGACCTCGCCTTTCGGAGAGGGCGTTGACCTTCAAAGCCGGATGGAATCACTGTCGCGCATCGCCAAGATCGACCAGGTTATTCTGGAAGCCGCGAAAAACGTTGGCTACGACAGGCTATCATCCGATTCAAATCCGACCCTCCTGGCCAGGTTTATGGCATGGGGAAAGGAAATCGATCTTCGGGACGTGTTCGCCCGCGAGCCGGCCGAGCCAAAACCGCAGTCACACGCGCAGGTGGAAGCAGAGGAAGACATAGAGCGTAACCAGTCTGGAATTCTCAGTCTGCGAGACCGCATCAATGCCAAGCAGGAGGGCAGATCCGACCTATTGAGGATAACGTTCCGTCACAAGGATCCATCGATCGCCGCGAGCTATCTGAACGAACTCGCGAACGCACTGGTAACCGTTCAAAGTCTGGATGTTCAAATGCCGGGGGCGCAGGAGTTCTTCCAGCAGCAAACGAAGCGTCTCGAGGAGGAGGCGGAGGTCGCGGCTGCCAATTTGAAGCGATTTTCCGTTGAGGCATCGATTTATGCTGTCGATGAGCAGCGGCAACTCCTGCTCAAGCGCGCCAGTGATCTGGCCGCGCTGATCGCCACGACGCGGGGGGCAATCGAGGAAAAGAAAGGGCAGAAACTTGCGATCGCGGACCAGTTGGCCGTCCTGCGGCCGGTCACGCAGTCCAAGACCGTGAGCCGAATGGTGAGCGCGCTGGCAGGGCCGGACGCTCGAAGGCCCCTCGATTCCTCCGCTAAGCCGCCGGACCAGTTTGAGGAGCAGCCTCCCTTGCTTCTGATCAAGGTCTACCAAGACAACATGTCGACGCTGATGAAGCTAAATGCCGACCTCAACGGGCAGATAGACCTGCTGAATCAATTGGGTGCCGAGCTCGAGAAAGTGAGTAAGGAACTTGCATCGCTCTCTGCAAAAGAGGCCGAGTACGGAAGGTTGAAGCGCGTTCTCACGACCGCGTCGTCAGCTGCGGCGCAGTATGCAGCCCGCATTCAGGAGGAGCAGATAAGCACCGAGGTCGCTAAAAAGAGTCAGCTTTCCAGCCTCAGAGTAGTGCAGAAAGCGATAACTCCAACGGCGCCTGTATTTCCTCAAGTCTCGCAGCTCGTAGCCTTGGCGCTTGCCGGCGGCATTCTGCTCGGTCTTGGAAGCATCTTCGGGCCGGAACTCGCGAGAAGCACAATGCATGTCCACCCAGGTCCCGGAGAGGCCGTCGGGGATGACGATCCGGTCAGGAATCTGCTGTTGGTGCCCCGGCAAAGAACAGAAGGATTAAAGGACCTTCATTCTACCGGACGGGCAGACCTCAAAGAAGAAGCGGTTGTCGGCCCCGTTGCTCGATCGACCAGAATGCCTCCGCTCTAGGGACTAACATGCAAACGAATCGCCGCAATTTTCGCGTGGTGCGTCGGCGATCCCCAATCGACGCCAAGTGAGTAGACCTTCAGCATGAAGATTTTCAGCATTTGTTGCGTTCGAGACGAGAACGACATTGTCAGCGAGACTCTGGAGGCCGCTCTAAGCTGGAGCGACAGGATATTCGTTTTTGACAATAGCAGTGACGATGGAACGTGGGAAACGGTACAGGCCATCGCGAGCCGGAATTCGAAGATCGAAATCGTTGGTCATGACAATCGCATTTTCACCGACGAGCTCCGAGGGGAAATATTCGAAACGCGTTGTGGTGTAGCGTCTCCGGGAGATTGGTGGTGCAGGCTAGACTCCGACGAAATCTACATTGACGATCCGGCCCGCTTCCTCGCGCGCGTCCCGAACAGCTACGGCTTCGTCCTCTCTGCTACGTTCAATTTCTACTTCACCGACGTCGATCTTCGAAATTACGAACAGAGTCCTGCGGACTGGCTGGATCGACCGGTGCAGGACAGGCTCAGGTTTTATCAGAACAACTGGAGCGAACCCCGATTTGTCCGCCACCGCAACGATCTCCGCTGGGGCGGGTTGGTCTGGCCGCATAACCGGGGCCGGACATTTCCATCGCGGATTCGCTTGAAGCACTTTCCGTACCGCTCGCCTGCGCAGATATCGAGCCGGCTGGAAATACGTCAAAGGCAACCGGCGCTATTCAAGCACGAAGCCAACCGAACGCTTGCAACGGGCTTGCAGCCCGATTGGACAGACGAAGGCCTGACGCCGATGCACGAGACCGCCTCGTGGCGAGATCGCGTGCGAAAGGCTGTCGAATGCGACGTCGATCGGGGAGATGGAATGTTCACCATGCGAAACGACCTGATGCCTCCGCTTCCGTCGCCGGCCGTGGATCTGGTCAAAGTTGGCCTGCGGCGCAGTCAGGTGGGACGGGCAATTTTATCACCAATTCTCAAATGGCGTCGGAGCCAGTTCGGTTGGCGGTGAACATTTCGTCTCCATGACACACGCAAGCATCGACGGCTTCGTCAGTGGACTAGAAATCAGGGGAGCAGAGACATGATGGTCAAGGACCGACTGAAATCGATCGTCAGATCAGCGGGTTATGAAATTCGGCGTCATCACCCGGATTTGGTGGAGTTTCTCCACTCACGTTCTGTCAACCTTGTTCTGGACGTCGGGGCCAACGAAGGCCAGTTTGCGCAAGAACTCAGGTTGCGAGGTTACACGGGCAGGGTTGTCTCCTTCGAGCCTGTCGTCGACGTGTTCGAACGGCTCAAGGCGAACTGCGCAGCCGACGAGAAGTGGGATTGCCGAAACCTGGCTCTCGGCGAGACCATGGGCACCATCGAGATCAACGTCAGTAGGAATACGGCGATGAGCTCGATTGTCAGCCAAACGGAGGTCGGCCGCAACAGCATCTATGAGGCTGATGTGGTCCGCGTGGACAAGGTGCCGATCACGACGCTCGACTCGATGTATTCGGAGTTCGCCGACGATCGTGTGTTCCTGAAGGTCGACACGCAGGGGTTCGAGCAGAATGTATTGCGAGGTGGCAAGAGTTCGCTTCATCGTCTTCTTGGCGTCCAGCTGGAGCTGCCCCTCGTCCACCTCTATGAAGGCACCTGGAAGTTCGATGAGGCGCTCCGCTTCATGCGGGAGGCCGGCTTCACGTTGAGCCAGATGCGCTCTGTGACTTACTATTCTCAGGATCCTGCGTCCCTGCTCGAGGTGGATTGCATATTCAGACGGGCTGACTACAGCGACGGTATCAGCTACCACTGACATCTGGGACATACGGTCCTTCAGCGTGTAGCTTGGGGCGCATTGGGTCGGGGTTAGGCTCCTACCCGGCCGGAGTCGACATTCGTGAGTGAGAAACCGAACAGGAGCCGGTAGCGCCAAAACGCAATGACGAGAGACGTGAACAGGATTGCTGCGCCAGCCCCGTGGAGTCCGGCGAACGGCAGGAGTGACACCTGCGCAATCCCCGAGACACATACCGATGCCACGTTTGTGACCGTCGTCATCCGATCGCGATGTGCCGTAAACAGGCTGAGGGCTCCGAAATCCGCCATGTAGCGTACGGCGAGCCCCGTAACGATCAGCCAGAAGGCCGACCACTGGGCAGCGAGAGCGGGCTGATCCAGCCACGGCAAAAGGATCTGAAAAGCAAACCCGACCGCAGTGCTAAGCGCCATGGTGGCGAGCGCTGTCGTCTGCATGAAGCGCCAGGCCAACTGGCAGTGCGCGGACGAGCCTCCGGTCCGATATGCGCTGATCAGCAGAGGGCGCTGCTTTTGCTGGAGGACCAATGCGAGAAAGGTGGTTGCGGAACTCCCGACCGTCCAGAAGAGGAAGTAGATGCCGGCGACCTTCAAGCCTAGGAACAATGTTATGAGATAGCGGTCGATGTACTGGCTCGCAACAAAGCCGAGGTCGCTTACCAGCATGAGGAAGGACTTTCGGATCGCGCCGGTAATCACCGAAGATCTAAACGGACGGGAAAAGGATGCTCGCCATGGCCAGGACCAGCTCAGGAAAACGAAAAGCCCTATCGAGACGACGCTTCCCGCTAGCCAGAAGCCGAACAGGCACGGAAGTGGCCTAAAGCTCGGGTGCCAAATAGCGAGCGGAACATAGACGAGAATCCAGGCCGCGCCGCGAATAAAGCCGATGGCGTTTGCCGAGAGGTGGTGCTGCAGGCTTGAAAGAAGATAGAAGATGTCGTTACCGACATGTTCGAACAGGATCACCCCAACGATCAGGACCCATAAAGCGGAAGTTCCTAGGACGATGGTAACCAGAATGGCGATCGTCAGGAGAACCATGTAGGCCGAGATCACGAAAGACCAATAATGGCGCATGCTGTCGATCATTTCGCCCGCGGGAGCGGTGACCGCGTCGCGCATCAGCAGATGGTTCATTCCAAGATTGACGACGATCGGAAGGGCCGCAATGGCGCCGGCGGCAAGCCCATACAAGCCCAATGACGACAGATCGAGATAACGGGCAATGAACAGGGCGAGGCCGAATTTGCAGCCCATGACGCTGGCCCGCATGGCCATGACTACAAGATCGACGAGGAGCCGGTTGAGTGAAGCGGGCACGGCTGCGGTGCTCATAATGTAGACGGTGAATCAGGCACAGGGAACCACCAGTATGTTCTGTACCCGACCTGCCACGACGTCTCCGGACGCCGCCCGTTGGATCGAATGGATAGTGGCTCGTTATGTGAACTGATGACCATGAACTCGCTTCCGCAAGGAAGCCTACATATGTCGAGTCCCCGGGATTTGAGGGGCATCAATAACCGCGTGGCTGAGAAGATGTGCGTGACTGCGCGATTGCCGAGCGCGGCTGCGCATGAGTAGCGCGACGACGCCGTGGTGGGCGTCGTCAGGCTAGTTGCTCCGGTGCGCTGAGCCTCAGCCGACGCAGCCGGGCGGCAAGCCGTTGTGGACAAAAGGTCACAGCAACGAAGCGAAGGACGGCCTTCAGGCTGATACCGTGAAGGTCGTGGCGAAATTGCCAGGCGACGTTTAAGGTCTCCTGAATGCTGCCGCCGCTCTTGCGGTAATCGGATAGCGTGATCAGCCCGCGGCGCGCGAAGCAGCGCCTAGCCTGGATTTGGATGGTCTTGCGCATCTGCGGGTCTTGGACATGAACCTCCGCGGTCTGTGCGATCAGATCGGCCACCTTGCGCCCGTCCTGCAGAAGTTTCTCGACGCCCAATCGAGCCGTCTCGGAGTCGTCGTGATAGGTGTAGGTCGCGCAGGCCTCGTTGATCAACCCAGCCTTGCCCAGCAGCAGGAGCGGCGCCCAAGCGGCGACGTCAGCTGTGTGCGGCAGATCAAGTGGGATGCCTCCTCGTTCGCGCAGGAGTTCGGTCCGCATCACCACGCCGCACATATTTACGGTGATCTGATCGGTCAAGAAGGCCCCCAGAATCGCGGCGCCGTCCCGAATGCCCGTATCGCAGAGACGACTGGTACGCGGGGGCCTCGTCCGTCCGAGCGATGCAGCATGAAGGTTGCTTAGCGTAATCACGCTCGAGAGCTGCGGCTGTTGCTTGATGAGGGCCGCTGACCGTTCGAGCAGCCACGGCATGACCCTGTCATCATCGGAAACGAAGACTATATAATCGCCCTTGGAATTCTCGAGACACGCATTCCAATTTGGGAGCAGGCCGATATTCGTTTCCTGGCTGATGACTCGCAATCTTGTGTCGCTAAAGCTTCCCAGAACGCGGACGGTATCGTCCGGCGAGGCGTTATTCGAGACGAGGACCTCGAAATGGGGGTAGGTCTGTGACAGCGCTGACGCAATGCATCCCTTTAGGAGCGCGGCCCGATTATATGTAGGAATCGCGATCGTCACGAACGGGTAATCCCGGCCGGCCCGGAAGTTGTGGTTCGCGACCGTCTGCACGGTATCCAAGGATACGCCCTTCGCAATGTTTACAGAGGGTACCATGGATCAGGTTTGTCGAACGTGACGCATCAGCAATGCGCGCGGGTGCCATGTGTCCGACCAAATATGCGCCGGTTTCTGATCGGAAGTGAACCTGGTGGCGTGCACGTCCGTCTCCCACACTCGATCATACATAGCGCGCATGGACGGCGAACGGCATCATTCAGGGCACGCCCAGTGTCAATTAGTGCAGAGTGGGCTGACCCGAGTTGACGGCCATCAATTCCGCCTCGTTGCTCTCGAGCGGCGGCGTACCTCAGGCGTGCTCATTCCGCGTTGCCCCGGCCTGCGTTCGCGTACTCGATCGGGATTTGCCTCGCGTGGGCTACAAGTCCACGTGGGCGACGTCACAAAAAACGGGGTGCCGTTGCGCGATACCCTTCGGGCTGCTTTCGCTCAATCGCCAGCGAATTAGTGCTGCCAGGGAAGAGAAAGTGTCTGCGTGGCAGAAGCATTGGCTTCACTGGTTAAGACCCTGCTGGTCTCGGCGCCGGAGCCGATGACGGCAGTCGCCGCATATTGATTCATCAGCGCCATTGCATGACTTGCATCACTCAGCAGGGACGACGAAGCGGCGCTCGGCGGCTTGGCAACCAACGAGACATTGTCGTAGAGCGCACCTAGTCCGTCACCAGACTGGCCTGCCAGCTCGCGGAATGTCAGGCGGTCCTGTCCGCCGGTGCCGGTCACCGTGAAATCATAGCTTTGCCAGGTGCTACCGGGCGGAACCACGTCAATGACCGAGCCGTTCCACAACACCGCAATTGAGCAGGTAGAGCTTGTGAACCCCGGCCGAGAGCGCGCGTCGAAGGAAAGAGCGTACTCTTGTCCGGCGACGGTCTTTACATCCTGATACAAGCCATCAAGAGCTCCGGCAAAGTCCAACTCGCCGTAATTGCCTCCGTTGCTGGCCTTCACGCCGTTGAGATTGTTCCAGAGCTCGATGGTGCCGCCACTGATGGCGTGCCAGCCCTGAGTGGAATTGAAGGCTCCCCACCGACCGTCCTGCAACGGCGCAAGTGATGACGACTCGAAGGATCCGTTCACAAGGAGATTCGTACCCGCTGCCGGCGATGACGTGACTGGCTGGGACGTGGCGGCGGTTAGTTCAATATTGTCATACAGCGCACCGAGTCCGTCACTGCCTTGGCCCGCCACCTCACGGAAAGTGAGGCGATCCTTGGCTCCGGTCCCCACCACCTTGAAATCGTAGGTTTGCCAGTCGGTGCCGGGAGGGACAGTGGCAATGAGTGTGCCATTCCACAGCACCTCGATCGAGCAGGTCGAACCAGTGAAGCCAAGTCGTGAGCGCGCGTCGAAGGACAAGTTGTAGGCCTGCCCGGCAACGGTCTTGACGTCCTGGTAGAAGCCATCTCGAGCGCCGGCGTAGTCGAGTTCGCCGAAATTGCCTCCGTCGCTGGCCTTGACCCTGTCGAGATTGTTCCAGAGCTCGATCGTGCCACCGGCGATCGCGGTCCAGCCGGAAATGGACTGGTAGGCTCCCCAACGGCCGCCGGCGAAGGGTGCCAAGGTCGTTGCCTCGAACGATCCATTGACCAGCAGGTTCTGGCCAGCTGCCGGCGGCGGGGTGACGGGAGGAGTCGCACTCACTATCACATTCAGGGCAGCGGATTTCGAACTGATGTTGCCCGCAGCGTCCGTGGCGTTCGCGACGAACGCGTGAGTCCCGTTTGGCAATTGCGCCGTGGTGAGGCTCCAGGCGCCGCTCGCATTGGCTTTCGTCGTGCCAATGACGGTCGTCCCTTCAAACACCTTTACAGTGCTGCCGGCTTCCGCCGTACCACTCAGCGTCAATTGCTTGGCGTCCGTGGTCTTGTCTCCGACTATACCGGTGTCGGGCGTAAACGCCGCGATCTTGGGTGCTGCCGGTGCCAGCGTGTCCGGCGGCACGACCGGAGGCGTTTGTGAAGATCCGAGCAGCGGCGGAGGCAAGTCTGCCTGGAATGCCGCAGTGCTCATGGAATAGTAGCCAACCGTCCGCCATTGGGTCGAGAGGTCAACCCAGTTACTGCCGCCGATGCCCGGATTGTTGCTGTGGTCGGAAAGAAACGGAGCCGTCGCATTTCGCCACCAATCGACGCCCACCATGGCCACCAGTTTCGCGTTCGGATCGGTCGTCCTCATATCCATTTGGACATAGACGCCGTCGACCGTTCCAGCCGCGTATGTCCCTCGCGATCCATACCAGAAATGATCATTGTAGCCG
Source organism: Bradyrhizobium cosmicum (assembly GCF_032290525.1). GTDB lineage: Bacteria > Pseudomonadota > Alphaproteobacteria > Rhizobiales > Xanthobacteraceae > Bradyrhizobium > Bradyrhizobium cosmicum_A. The sequence continues at coordinate 678,968 of NZ_JASXTA010000001.1, forward strand.
GCCACAGGGGCATCAAAGCTCGCGGCACCACTTGGCAGGCGAGTCACCTGCATCGGATAGGCTGAGTTGCCGGCGAAATCGGCGACGAAATGCCCCCCTCCCAGGCCAAGCCTTGACTGGTCCTGCACCAGCACCCATTGGCCGGTTTCCTTGATATGCACATAGGTTTTGGCGTTGGCGACTTCGACCTTTGCGTTCGCGGAGGCAGCGGCTCCTTCCTCGGTATAAACTTGCCCCCAGCCCTCGACGGCGGAAAAGCCCGGAGGCGGGGTCAGCTGACCACCAGGATTCCAGCCCTTGTACCAGCTGTAGCTGTGCGGCACGCCGGCCGGAAACCCCTCGCTCTGCCCAAGCGTGTTCTGTTTGATCAGCTCCGATAACGAAATCGCCATTTCAATGTCCCGGTCGTTTGGAGGTGTCGGTATTATGAGAGCAGTAATCGGCGTTGACCGGGCGAGCACCGCCTGCGGCCCTCAAGCATAGTCGCCTCGCGCCGCTCACGCTATCCGAACGCAATTTCTGCTGAGACGCGATAGTCACAAGGAACGGCCGCACGCCCGTACGGCCCAACTTTCAAGCGTCACTGAAATCGGCCTTGCCGAATCACATTGAGTCCTTCCTCAAAAGATGAACCAAGCCACAGCAAAGTTCAATCGACGCGCCTATCGAACTCGTTGCAGCCCACCTGAGACTTGCACGAATTTTATGCACCGGCCGCCAAATTGGGCGCTCGACGCAATGCAAGCCGACCCCATTTTCAATTTTGAGGCTCGCAACAGAATTTGTCGCCAATGTGATTGAGCTGATCCCGAATGGGGGTGTTAGTGCGGCGTTCTTCGATCAAAGAGAGACGATGAGGGTGGTGTTTGTCTCTTCGACGAGCGCAAGGCGCTTGAGCGCTCATCGTGCTACAGTAAAGAGTTATAAGATGTTTTTCGCCTTCACCCGTTGTGCAGTAAACGCGCCTTCAGCGGACTTGCGTCGAATTGTCTCGCGTCAGTTGGGCGCGTGCACGACTTCTTGAACTCGGGCGTCCTGGGCATCGCGTTGACTCGATTCGCGCATTGCTCGGCAACTAGGCAGAGGCCAGTCGCTGATCGTTCCGCGCCGCGCATTATTGAGAAGCGTCAATTCGACCCCGGAAAATCGCGGCTAAGCACTCGGAAAGCTTGCATCGCTTCCCTGATTTTCCGGGTTGCTCGAGACGGAAGGCATGACGTGATCGGTTTTCGCGCGGAGACCGGAGTGTCTCCTGTTCTGTCGGACTGGCTCGACCTCGCCCGCGGACTTGCTGCCGTCGAGGTCGCGGCATTCCATTCCTATCAGTTGATGTTCATGGAGAAGCTGCCGAGTGAGAGCCATGACCCGGCGATCAGATTGGTCTATTCCGTTCTCTGGACCCTGAGCGCACATGGCCCCGCTGCCGTCCTGGTGTTCTTTGTCTTAAGCGGCTACCTGGTGGGTGGGCCTGCGCTAGTCAGAAGTCTGCGCGGACGATTGCATGTAGTCGACTATTTCTCCGCGCGCTTGGCACGGCTCTATGTCGTACTTCTGCCTGCGCTGACCATCTCCTTCTGCGTCTATCTTTCAGCGCAGCAATCCGCGGGCTGGCAGAACTACGTTTCCTCTCATCAAGACGTCTACAACAGTGCGGCAATCTTCCACGCGCCTGTCGGTGTCGCGACCGCAATCTGCAATGGCTTGTTTCTCCAGACGATAGCTTGTTCGGAATTCGCCGGAAACGCGGCCCTGTGGAGCTTGTCGAACGAGTTTTGGTATTACGTGCTGTTTTTTGCGCTGATTTCGGTCCGCAGGACACCGGCCTACGGTCTACTCATCATCGCGGTTTTCGGATTGTTCTTGGTGGCGGAGCGCGTCGACAGCCATGGCACGCATATTGGCCTTAAATTCATCTTCTTCTTCTCCATTTGGTGCCTCGGTGTGCTTGCCTATGCCGTGACTGCACCGATCTGGGCGTGGTGTTGCGGCTTCCTCGCGAGTATGGGTGGCTTGTACCTTCTCACATCCAAAGGCCTTTTCCCGCAATGGGCCGCATTCAGCCTGGCTGTGGGGTTGGGCGCAGCCGCATTCATTATCGGCCTCGGCTATCTAAAGATACCACTACCCTCATTGCTGCGACGCGGCAGAGAACTCGCAAAATTCAGCTTTTCGTTGTACGCGATTCACTACCCGGTCCTCTTGCTGCTGAACGTCACGGTTGCAAGTAGTCGCCAGGATTTCACTCTCGCATCAGTCGGGCTTGACGCGAGCTTCATCCTGACTTGCCTGCTTGCCGCAGGCATCGTCTATTTCATGTTCGAAAGTCGCACGCCTGCGATCCGAGATTGGTTAAAGGGCATTATGCTTCACGGCATCGCGGGCCGTGGTCGTATATTCCGTCCGACAGCGATCACTGACACCGTTAGTTCGCCGAGCGCGCTCGCAGCAGATCGTGCGACGATGATACCTAGTGCGGTGGCAAAGCCGCCCCTGCAATCGTCCGGCACCGACGCTTCGCGGGAGCAGATCGCCTCCCCGCAATCGCGATATGGGGCGCCCGCGGCGAAGGTTCCGATGGTGCTGCTGAATGACGGCCATGCACTGCCTCAACTCGGATTCGGTGTCTGGCAGATCGACGATGCGCGCGCACCTGAGGTCATCGCCACTGCGATGAATGCCGGCTATCGCTTGATCGACACTGCGGCGAACTACGGAAACGAAGCCAGTGTCGGCGTGGCCTTGAGGCGGATGAATCTGCCGAGAAGCCAGTTGTATGTCACGACGAAGCTCCGTAACGAAGATCAGGGATACGATCGGACAATGCGCGCTTTCGACGCCAGCGCTGCGAGGTTGCAACTCGACGTGATCGATCTGTATTTGATTCATTGGCCATGTCCTCAACGCGCGGCCTACGTCGAAACCTGGCGTGCGCTCATTGAACTGCAGAAGCAGGGACGTGTTCGGTCGATCGGGGTGTCCAACTTCACGGCCGACCATTTGGAGCGCATCATCCATGAGACCGGCGTTACACCGGCGGTGAATCAGATCGAATTGCATCCCGCGTTTCAGCAACAAATGCTGCGAAATATCCATGAACGCTACGGCATCGTGACCCAGGCCTGGAGCCCGCTCGGCCAGGGCAGGGCTCTTGACGATCCGAGGATCCAGGCCATCGCCGACCGCAGCAGCCGTACCGTCGCGCAGGTCATTCTTCGCTGGCACCTCGAGACCGGCTCTATCGCGATTCCGAAATCGGCAAACGCGGCCCGCATGGCTGAAAACATCGAACTATTCGGCTTTGAGTTGACCAGCAATGACCATGCCGTAATTGCGGGGCTGGACCGGCCCGACGGACGGATCGGCCCCAATCCAGCAGCCTATGGGCAAATGCGCATCCTGCACCGGTTGACCCGACGCTTCTTGACGACCTGATTGGCGCGCGTCCGCGCGGTGGATGCGAAGTCAGTCTTGCGCAGCTGATGAACGCTGAACAAACGTCCACTCTACCGGTTCAAATTATCATCCCAGCTCGTGTGGACCGTTTGCTTGGGAGACGTCGCGTGTGCGGGTTCCGCGGAGCGACGAACCAGAAAGCCCCAAGCGAGTACAAGGTGATTTCGTGCACGGTCTGCGCGCGTCGATACGAACGCGAGAATGATCTTCTTCCTCGCCATCACCTTGGATTCAAGCAGATGCCACGATGCTATAGCGAAGACGAGCGTCGCGGCGAGGCTGAGCCCGAAATTGACGTACCACACGCGGTGATCGGGCCACAGCTGAGCCACTGTCTGCTGCACCGGAAATCCATAGAGATACACGCCGTACGAATAGTCGGCGACCTTGACAATCGGTCCGGTGCTGAAATTGAGCAGTCCGAGATAGACCGTGAGGTAGGCAATGAAGATAGCGGCGAGATCCTCGCCGGCTCGGGTCGAGGCGAGCACGGAAACAACGAAACCGGCGGCGCTGGCCAGAAAGAGCCAGGGGGAATACGCGATCCTGCTTCGGTTCAGGAATAGCGCGACCCCGCACAGAAAAGCGAGGACCAGCATTCGGCCTGGGGGCGCGGCTGGCGAACCCGGCTTGCCGCCAAGCAGGTCGCGCAGCGCCAATGCGATAATGATGAACAGCACGGCGAAGAGGAAGAGCCGGTGGCGCTTGGTTAGGCCGATCAACGCCGCCGCACTGATCGCCAGATAGCATTCGAGCTCGTGTGGGATGGTCCAGAGCTGGCTGTTCACCATGTTCGGTACGGGCAAGTCAGAAAAAACGCCCGGCAGGTAGAAGTGAATATCGCCGATCGTATTAAGGAAGTAGCGGAAGAAGTCCGGATCGGTGAAATACTGTGACAGTGGGAGAGTCGTAAAGAATGAACCGATCAACATCGCTGAGATCATGACTTCGGCGGTCAGAGCTGGAAAGATTCTGATAAGCCGCAATACGACGAATGACGGAAGATTGTTGCGCTCGAGGCTTCCTGCGACGAGGAAGCCGCTCAGCGCAAAGAAGGCCGGAATGACAAGCCAGACAAGTGGTTTGAGGGGACCGCCATAGAACCACTGCTCGGCGGCCAGACCGTAGCAAACTGCGACCGTATGCCAGAGGATTACTGCGATCGCCAATGTGATGCGTAGGACGTCGAAGCCCGCGGGCCTCCCCTTCGTCGCTTCCCATTTGTCTTCAATCGATGCCATCGCTCGGTCCTGCCGAGTGTAATGCGAGGTCGCTCTGATCCTTGATTATGAGCGGTTGGGATCGGGAAGTTGACAAGCGTCAAATCGTCGACGTGAGCGTTGTGACGTCGCGGCAGGCTTATTCGCAGCGCGTGCTGCGGGCAAACGTCTCAAGCGTTGGTACGCGATCGGCAACGAAATGGAAGTTGGTCCCTAATCGTGCAGACGACCAAGGGCTGCGCTCTGTCACTCAGTTCAATGCGACTTAGTCGAGTTGACGGTTATCAACTTGGTCTTGCGACTGCGACCTAGGGTCGATCTCGTCGCCCCATCCGCGATTGTTCGTCGGGATGAGTAGGGCGGTGTTCCTGAGACAGGAGATCCCGATGAAGGTTGTCATTCTCGCCGGCGGCTATGGTACGCGATTGAGCGAGCATACCTCGGTGGTTCCAAAGCCATTGGTTGAGATCGGTGGTCGCCCGATCCTGTGGCACATCATGAAGCACTATTCTCATCACGGCCTGAATGAATTCGTCATCTGCTGTGGTTACAAGGGCACGGTCATCAAAGACTATTTCATGAGCTACCTGTCTCATCAGGGAGATTTCACGCTCGACCTCCAGGCCAATCGCATTGAAATGCATCGAAACGGCTGCGAACCCTGGAAGGTGACCCTGGTCGATACCGGCGAGAAGACGATGACCGGCGGCCGGCTTAAGCGAGTGCGCGATTATCTCGGGGATTCGACGTTTTGCATGACGTATGGCGATGGTGTCAGCGACGTCAACATACGCGAATTGATCAAGTTTCATCATCAGCAAGGCGCGCTGGCGACGGTCACTGCGGTACAGCTGCCTGGCCGCTTCGGCGCTATCAATCTCTCCTCGGACCGCCCGCGCGCTGCGCAGTTCCGCGAAAAGGACGTGGGAGACGGTCAGGTCATCAACGGAGGCTTCTTCGTCGTGGAGCCGCAGGCTCTCGATCTTGTCGACAGTGATAGCACAAGCTGGGAGAGTGAACCGCTGACGCGGTTGATCGAACAGGACCAGCTCGCGGTCTATAGGCATCGTGGCTACTGGCAGAACATGGACACCTTGCGCGACAAGACTATGCTGCAAGAGTTATGGGATGCGGGCAATCCACCCTGGCGCGTGTGGGGCAGGAGTAGCGTCGCGGTGAATGCGAACACGACGACGCCGAAGCCGGCCATTCCCCATCAAGCCACGCTCTGAGGAGATGATCACATGCGCATTCTCTTCACGGGAGCCGACGGATATATCGGCGCGGTGCTTGGACCAAAATTGCTTGAACGCGGTCACCACGCGACCGGTATTGACACGGGTCTCTACCGTCGTGGCTGGCTATTCGATGACGGCAGGACACGGCCGATGGTGATGTCCCGTGATACGCGGCAATTGTCGCGGTCCGACTTGGTAGACTTCGACGCTGTGGTTCACCTGGCGGAACTGTCCAATGATCCGCTCGGGGAGAACGATCCCGCGATAACGATGGAGATCAACCACCGTGGATCGGCGGAGTTTGCGCTCAAATGCAAGGAAGCGGGCATCGAACGATTCGTCTATGCATCGTCGTGCAGTATCTATGGTGCGGCAGGGGGCGATCTGAAATCCGAGACGTCAACCTGCGATCCTCAAACGGCCTACGCGCGATGCAAGGTACTGGTTGAACGTGATCTCGTCGCGTTGACAGATTCCCGCTTCACGCCGGTGTTTCTGCGCAACGCGACAGCGTTTGGAGCATCCCCCCGACAGCGCTTCGACCTGGTCTTGAACAATCTTGCCGGTTGGGCGTTCACGGCGGGAAAGATACGCGTCATGAGCGACGGCACACCTTGCCGTCCTCTGGTCCATATCGAGGACATCTGCCAGGCAATCCTGTGTGCCCTCGAAGCGCCACGCGAGGCAGTCTGCGCTGAGGCATTCAATGTTGGCGACGAGACCCAGAACTATACTGTGCGTGAGATTGCAGAGATCGTGAACGAGACTTTTCCCGGTTGCGAGCTATCATTCGGTCCGAGCGGCCCAGACAACCGCAGCTATCGTGTATCTTTTGCAAAGATTAAAACTCACATGCCAAGCTTCCGCTGCGGATGGAATGCGCAGCGCGGTGCGCGGCAATTGAGAAGCGTGTTCGAACATATTCGGTTGGACGAAGCCATGTTCAACGCGGCGCCCTTTACTCGCCTTTCCGAGCTTCGCCACTTGCAACACACGGAGCAGTTGGATTCCCATTTGCGGTGGACGCCGATTCCCGAATTCGTTCCGGGGGCGAACGCGTTATCATTGGTCGGCGGCTGAGCGCCGGTGGATGGGCCGCAGGTGCGATAGCTGTCGGCCGTCGACGCACGTGCCGCGGCAAAAAGCGGAGCCTTACAATCTGTTGACTTTCACTTAAGCTATTATATTGTTTTTGCAGTGCCGCATTTTGGTCACGGTCCGGTTGCCAAGAGCGGCTAGGATGCAAGTCGATACTTAGACGGGGCGATTTTTGCTCGCACTTTTGTCAGTCGAGCTGCCAACGATATGAGCATTCCGGGTAAGAGTACGGGGTTGCTCGAGGATTGAGCAGTGTCTGTTATATTAGTAGTCGATGCGCACAGTGTTTATCGTAGCGGCCTCCGGGACGTGATTGGGACCCGGTTCAAGAATTCTCGCGTTGTTGATACGTCGGGGCTCGAAGGCGTCGATCTGGAGACCAGTTTCGATCTGATTTTGATCGACCTCGGCTGCCTCACCCCGCGCTCGCTCGGTGTTCTTGCTGAAGTATTCGACATAAGGCCCGCGACGCGTATTGCCGTGATGTCAACGTCGACCACGCGTGAGGATGTGCTGAGGTGTCTTTCGGCCGGCTTCCACGGTTTCGTGCCCAAGCTGCAGTCGGATGAGGAATTGCTGTCCGCGATCGATGATTTGTTGTCGGGACGCATCTATGTACCCCGGTGGCTGGCTGATGATGACGTTCGCCGGCCAGCAACTGCTCAGACGGTCAACTTCGATCTAGAGGCCCTGCGATTGACCCGCCGGCAAAACGAAATTCTTCCGCTCCTGGCTCAAGGAATGTCGAACAAGGAGATTGCGCGCGAATTGAGTATTGCGGAAGGGACCAGCAAGATTCACACAGCGGCTCTTCTGCGCGCGCTTGGCGCTCGGAATCGCACGGAGGCCGCGTTTATGGCCGCGAAGCTGGTCGGGCCCAGAGACCGGTTGGCCACGAAAATGAAGAGCAAGAGGTTTGTGATCAACAGGAGCAATAGCTCAGGTTCCGATCAGATCTCCGGCACCCGGTGGACCGGCCGTTCTTTCGAAGACCGGTGGAGCGATCGTCGCCTTTTCAAATGAGCGGCGTCATCATCTTGTCACGTCTCCGGGCGGGATCCGGCGCGCTGACCGCATCCAGGAGTTAGCGAACGAAGCGGTCGACGCGGCTCGCCGACGAGCCTTGGTTCGCCCCACCTCTCGGCAAGCAGCCAGAGCCTCTAGGAAGGCAAGTGTATCGTCGCCGCTGAATTGCGCCGCGCGGGTCTTCAGGTTGCGTCTTCTCCGCCTTCCTGGGGCATTTTCAATATGCCGGCATCGCACTCGGAGTTCCACCAGTGGATAATCCCGGGACACCTCTGGAAACTCGGACCATTAAGAGTTACCGGGAGCGTGCCTTGTGCATGCTTCGGGTCTGTTGCTCCGCTGTCGCAAATCGGTGCGACGAAGGCAGGCGCGGAAATCGGCACGACTGCCACAGCGACGCGCATCTTGCCAATCGTTTGCACGAATTTTTCGCTCGATTGAGTGCTGCGTGAGCAGCGAATAGTTTTCGCGCCTTACGGACTAGATCGACCGGCTTATTCGGAACCGGCAAAAACCTAACGCATTAGCCTGAATATCCTTCGGATCAAGACGCCCTACACTTCAATGCGCCGGATTAGGTGTTGAGGTGATAGACATGCTTACGGAATCGGCTTTGCTCGACGACGGAAAATTATCTACGCCAATCTTCAGATCGACTCGTAACGACGCTCTTGAGTTCCGACGGCCCTCCACATCCTTCATACCCCGTGGCCGGGCCCTATTCTGGGAGGGAGAGGAAGAGGCTCACAAGATCGAAATTGTTGAGGGCGTCGTTCGGGCGGTCCGGCTACTTGAGAACGGAAACCGCCAGATCCTCGCCTTCTATTGGCCCGGCGATGTGGTCATGCCAACTCATTCAACTAACCAGCAGTATACCGCAGAGGCCGTGACAGATTGTCGCGTAGTTCGATCGAAAGTCTCTGGAGTGTGTCGGAGCGATGAGCCCTGTGGTGCACACCAGGTCTTGGCGGATACGCTCTCGTTGGTGCTGACCATGAGCCAAAAGAATTGCGTGGCGCGCATCGCGTGGCTGTTGTTGCGCATTCGGCCGCACTTGCCTGCCGATCTCAAACGCCCGGAAGCACTCCGGCTTCAGTTGCCCCGGGCCGATCTTGCCGACCACGTCGGAACATCGCTCGAAACGGTTTGCCGCACGCTCGCAGAGTTCAAAGCGAAAAAACTAATTGACCTGCCCAACCGCAAGACCATCAGGTTCATCAATGTGGAAGGTTTGGCGAGAATCTCCAACGGGCCGGCCTTCGATTGATTTGATTTCGATTTGCGAATGAGAAAGTTCATCTGATTCCTTCCACGCGGCGGCGGCAGGTTCGGACTGGGCTGAGCGTTTCGCACTTTGGCCGTGACTGTTTCCCTTGTTTACGGCGGGCCAACGGTTGGAGTGGCCCGCCGTCTGCCGAAGTATGTTGCCGACCTACGGAGCGTCAGGCCTTGAGTGATTCATTTGCTTTCGCGTCGCTTAACATTTGGCATGTCGGCTGCAGCGCTGGAATGGCTCGCCGACGGAATACGGGTTGAACCGGTCGACCGATCAGATGGGCTTCCGGTCCGTCTTCCAGCGCCTTCCGGTACACGTCGAGTGCTCCATCGATGGCCTCGATGGTCTGGTCTATATCTTCATCAGAGTGCGAATAGCTCACGACCAGTGACGGGGCTAGCAAGCCGCGGCGGATTGTCTCCTGCAAAAACAGCGCGCGAAAGATCTGTGATGGCGCTCCGTTGCCATCGAGGCAGGTATAGATCAAGTTGGACGTCCGGCCGGCGAGCTTGAAATGGTTGGCTAGTCCGCGACGGCGCGCAGAAGCTTCGACCCGGGCTTTCAGGCGGTCTCCCTGGCGGTGGAGCGTCTCGATGACAGGCCGGTCGCGATAGGTGTCCATGACGGCCAATGCCGCGGCCAACGCGTGGGTTTCGGCACCGTGCGTGGTTGACAGCAAGAAGACACGGTCTCGATCATGATCGGGGCCGCCGAGCTTCATGATGTCGCTCTTGCCAACCAGCGCGGAGATCGCAATGCCGTTGCCCAGCGCCTTGCCGAACGTCGATAGATCGGCCTCGACCTCGTGATACCTCTGAGCGGAGCATTTCGGCCACCGAAAGCCCGTGATCATCTCGTCGAAAATCAAGAGGGCGCCGTTCCGATCACAGAGTTCGCGCAACCCGGTCAGATATCCGGCGGCAGGCGGCACCTCCTTTTCGGCCTCGAGGATCAACGCTGCGATCTGGCCCGGGTACTCAGCAAAAAGCGCTTCCGCCGAGGACAGGTCATTGTACCGGAATCCGAGCGTCAGCCGTGTCACATCGAGGGGGATGCCGGCGTCCATCGCCGTCGTGCAGATCGCCCAATCATCGTAGGAGAAGAAGGGGTGGTCGGAGCACATGGCGACCATATCCCGGCCGGTGTAGGCTCGGGCAAGGCGGATCGCGGCAGTCGTGGCCGTCGACCCGTCCTTCGTGAACTTTGCCATTTCGGCGCCGGGGACCAGCTCGATCAGACGCTCCGCGCACTCGACCTCCAGCGTCGATGGCCGCGTAAAATTTGTTCCTTGCGACAGCTGCTCTGTGGCGGCCCTGACTACAGCGGCAAAGCCATGGCCGAGTGACACGGCGCGCAACCCCATTCCGTATTCGATGAACTCGTTGCCGTCAGCATCCCAGACGTGGCAGCCGAAGCCCTTCAAGATGAAGCCTGGCGCCAGCAGCGGATATTGATCATCTCCCTTCGCGTAGGTGTGTGCTCCACCAGGGATCGCTGCGCGGGCTCGAAGTCGTAGTTCGTCAGACGCCGTGAACCTGCCGATAGTTTCTCTCGTCGCCGTTCCTGACCAGCAGGAAGAACTCATCTTCATAACCGACCCCGCTACCGCGCCCAATTTTCGAAGGACAAGCTTTCTTTCGCCAATCCCCGTTGCCTGTCGACCCATTCGATATGGCCAAAATGCCGCAGACTTGAGAGTTCTCAATTCGGCACCATTCGTGACAAAATTTTCAGCAGTCATTTCGAGTTGGTCGCTCTCTCCTACCAGATGGAAGCGGAGAGCGGGCTCTGCTCCTGCGCCGTTCCTCAACTGAAGTCATCGCCTCCCATCCCATCGTTATTGAGCTTCGTCAGATTGATGAATGCGGCGTCAGCTAGGTTGAAGGCCGTTGTGTTTCAGGGTTGGGTGCCAAGCATGTCTGAAGCTGAGCAACTCAGAACTGCAAGATACGTATCCGAAACCAGCGTCGCGAAAACGGCGAGGCGAGGCATCGACTGGCCTTTCCTCGGTGTCGCTTTGGCGCTGGTTTGCGTCGTCGCATGGGACCTCGCTCTGCTGTGGCTTGCCTTTCAACTTTGCCGAATCGCGTTCCTTTAGAAATCGGTAACCTAACGGTCTCTCCTGCAGCATGATATTTTCAGAAACGATCCTCACCGGAGCCTACACGGTGGACGTCGACAGGCACCAGGATAACCGCGGGTACTTTGCCCGGATATTCTGCGCCGATACGTTTCTGGCGCACGGTCTCAAATCCGTCGTCGCGCAGGGGAGTATCAGCTACAACGCGAAACGCGGCACGTTGCGCGGGATGCATTTTCAATATCCGCCGGCAGCGGAGGCCAAGTATGTGCGATGCTCCAAGGGAGCGGTGGCCGACGTGATCGTCGACTTAAGGCCGGAATCGCCGACCTATTTGCGCTCTGTCACGGTCAACCTGTCTGCGGACAACGGCCGCGGCCTCTACATACCCGAGCGCTTCGCACACGGCTTCATCACGCTCACTGACGACGCCGAGCTGATCTACCTCATCAGCAACTACCACGTACCTGGCGCCGAAGGCGGGCTGTCGCATGATGATCCGGCGCTTGCAATCGCCTGGCCGACAGACGTACGCGTGATCTCGGAACGCGACAGGGCATGGAAGCCGTACAGCGAGATCGGTGCCGAATTGAAGGCGCGGATGAGGTCCGCTGTGCAGGCAGGCACTTAGATCAGGCGGCGGCGCGACCTCGTCAACACGAAGTCTCGCCATATGCATCCCGAGACGGCTCCAGAAACTCAAGCGTGACTTGACGGCCGTCAATAGCTCCACGCCGACGACAGCTAGCGTGTTGGAAGCTATCGTCGCTTGCTCGGCAGGAGCCACAGAATGTTGGAAGAAGAAGTCACTCGCCCCCATAACGCCATGGCGCCATCTGTACGGGCAGCGGAGCCGAGTTGCTGCCGCTTCTGCAATACGCCCCTCGAACGTGTGTTCATCGATCTCGGACTGTCGCCGCTGGCCAATTCCTATCTGCGAGATGAAAAAGCCAAGCGGGACGAGCGGTTTTTTCCGTTGCGCGCGTACGTTTGCGGAGAATGCTTCCTTGTTCAACTGGAGGAATGGGAAGCGCCGGAGAACATCTTCGGGGACTACGCCTACTTTTCGTCCTATAGCGAGTCATGGCTGCAACACGCCAAGTCCTACGTCGCGCGGGCTATGGAGAGGTTCGGAATCGGTCCTCAGAGCAAGGTCGTGGAAATTGCAAGCAACGATGGATACTTGTTGCAATACTTTGTCGAGAAGGACGTTCCGGTTCTAGGGATCGAGCCGGCTCAAAACGTCGCAGCTGTGGCGCGCGCGAGGGGGATTCCGACCCGCGTGGAGTTTTTTGGCGAACGCGCCGCGCGCACCCTGAGGCGTGAGGGGTTGCGCGCCAATCTGTTGATTGGAAACAACGTCCTCGCCCACGTGCCGAACCTGAACGACTTCGTCAAAGGCATGAGCATCCTCCTCGAGGATCAAGGCGTCATTACAATGGAATTCCCGCATTTGATGCGGTTGTTCGACGAATGTCAGATCGACACGATTTATCACGAGCACTTCTCCTACTTTTCCTTCATCTCCGTCGAGAAGATCTTTGCGGCGCATGGGCTGACGTTGTTTGACGTGGAGGAACTGCCTACGCACGGCGGATCGCTGCGGATCTATGCCCAGCACAGCAAAGGATGGCATCCAATCTCGCGCCGGGTCGACGATCTCCGGACGCGCGAGATCAGCGCCGGATACGCCGATCTTGATCACTACGACGCGTTTGAAGAACGCGCTATGCAAACCAAACGCAAGCTGCTCGCGTTTCTCGAGGAGGCGAAGCGCCAGGGCAAGCGGGTGGTCGGCTACGGCGCCCCGGCCAAGGGAAACACCCTTCTGAACTATTGCGGTATTACCACCGATCATATCGAATATACGGTTGATCGAAGTCCACACAAGCAGGGCTGTCTGTTGCCGGGCACCCATATTCCGATCTTCGAGCCTGAGCGGATCAGCGTGACAAAGCCGGATTACATACTCATCCTACCCTGGAACTTGAAACGAGAGATCGTCAACCAGCTGTCGTTCGCCCGCAGCTGGGGAGCGCAATTCGTGGTGCCGATCCCGGAGCCCAGACTCGTAGATTGATCGGGGTTGAGTTCGCTAACGAGGTGAGGGATGGACGACATTGCGCGGCATGTAGATCTTGCGAACCTCAGGGAAAGCGAGATGGCGGTCGATCTGTCGGCTGATGAAAGCGGGCAGGCGATTTACGACTTTATCGCAGACATGTACCCGATCTGCCGTAGCATCACGGGAGACGGGGTTCGAAGAACGATTGACTTGATCCGAAACTACATCCCGCTCACTACTTGTGAGGTACCTTCAGGTCTGCAGGTGTTCGATTGGACTGTGCCCCCGGAGTGGAACGTTCGGGACGCATACATAAAGAACAGCGCCGGCGAACGTGTGGTAGATTTTAAGAAGTCGAACCTGCATCTCCTCAGCTACAGCACGCCGGTGCGGGCGCGAATGACACTCGACGAGCTCAAGCCCCATCTTTACTCGGATCCGGAAAGACCTGATTGGACGCCCTATCGCACGAGCTATTACCAGACGACCTGGGGCTTCTGTTTGCCGCACAATCTACTGCTGGCGTTGCCGGAGGACGACTACGAGGTCTGTATCGACTCTAGGCTCGAACCGGGCCATTTGACATACGGCGATTTGAGGTTGCTTGGCCGTACTTCAGACGAGGTGTTGATCTCCTGCCATATTTGTCATCCGTCGCTGTGCAATGACAATTTGTCGGGAATCGGGGTTGCTACGGCACTTGCCCAGTACCTTCGGAAGATAGACCATAGATATACCTATCGTTTCGTTTTTGCCCCGGGCACGATCGGCTCGATCACGTGGTTGGCGCTGAACGAGGCACATGTCGGGCGAGTTAAGCATGGATTCGTCGTAACCTGTGCGGGGGATCGGGGACCAGTGACTTACAAAAAAAGCCGCCGCGGCAACGCCGAGATCGACAGGGCTTGGTCCTACGTCCTCGAGCAGAGTGGCGATCCGTACGAGATCGAGGAATTTTCTCCCTATGGCTACGACGAACGGCAGTACTGTTCGCCTGGTTTCAATCTTCCGATCGGAACCGTGATGCGAACACCCTACGGCAAGTTCGCGGAGTACCACAGCTCAGCCGACAATTTGGACCTTGTTCGTCCAGCTGCGCTGCGTGACACGCTTTCGAAAGCAATTTCGACCATCGACATCATCGAGAACAATGCTTGCTACCGGAGCGAGAAGCCGTTCTGCGAGCCAAAGCTTGGCAATTACGGCCTCTACAGCGGGCTGGGCGGTCTTGCGGCCGGAGACTACCAGATGGGTCTGCTATGGATTTTGAACATGTCCGACGGAGAAAACTCACTTCTTGATATCGCCGAACGGGCTCGACTGCCTTGGGAAACGATCAAACAGGCAACGGCAGCGCTGAGCGGAGCAGGGCTCATAAAATCGATTGTCCCGGATCCGGCGAAGTAGCGCGATGGAGCTGGCTCGGTGTCGGACTGCGGCTGGCCAGAGAACGCGAATGCAACTCTCTGTGGCATGATGGGTTGCCATCTTCAGGTCGCGGCCAGCCGCGGCCAGCCGGTCGACAAGCGGGTGGGCAGAACGTCAGATTGAAGAGAATGTGGGTTGGCGCGACGTCATGATCCAACGGCTGTCGTTAGTGACCGGCTGGGTGGCGCTAGCTTTCATCGCCTTTGCAACACTTTCTCCCGGGTCCGCCCGACGCTGGACTTGAGCACTTCGCTGCCTTTGCCGTCATGGGGATCGCCTTTGCCTTGGGCGCGCCGCGCCGCACGTTGTTCATCGCTATCATGATGATCGCCAGTGCCGTTGCTCTTGAAAGTTTGCAATTGCTGACATCGGGCCGGAATGGTCGAGTACTAGATGCATTCGTAAAGGCGGCAGGGGGAGTTTGCGGCGTCGGCGTCGGCCGGGTGGGAACGCAGGTCTGGTGGGCGCGGGTCGATCGGATCAAGAACACCCTGAAGTCCCAACGACCCGGTACATCGGCATAACGAACCAGTTAGCGAGACAGAATCGAACAGGAGTTGCGGCGGTCGTGACGCCTAACGTCCGCGGCGGGCCGACTATCTCTCGCGTAGACTCTCCTGCTTGTACCTCATGATCGGTGAGAGGACGTAGCTGATGATGCTACGTGAGCCGGATTTGACTTCAACCGTTGCAGCCATGCCTGGAGAAAGGCTGACACGTCTGTTGTCGATGTCCATGTGGTTGCGGTCGAGCGATACCCGCGCGGCGTACACAAGCTCCTGGCCCTTCGGTTCGCTGCTGGTTGTCTCCGCACCCGACGACCTTGTGTTGCCGCTCTCTGGCGGTTTGTTGCGGGGAATGGCGTCCTGGGAGATGCTGACAATCGTGCCATGCAGCAGTCCGTAGCGGGTGAAATTGAAAGTGTCGATCTTGATGGCGGCTTCCTGGCCTGCTTCGATGAAGCCGATGTCCTGGTTCGATATCATGGCTTCGACCTCGAGATTACTGTCGGTTGGAACAATCAGCATAAGCTGTTGCGCCGGCGTGACGACGCCGCCGACTGTATGGACAGCGAGTTGCTGCACGACACCTTCGATGGGAGCTGTCAGACTCTGCAAACCCGCGTGTCGCTCCGCCTTGATGACGTCCTGGGTTAACCCGGCAGCCTTCTGTTCCGCTTTGGCGAGTTCCTCGAACAGAGTACGCTCATACTCGGCGATTGCCTTGTTTCGGGTCTCCATGAGAACGCCAATGGCGCCGTCTGCTTCGCCGAAACGGCTTTGCTGAACAACTATCTCCTGGCGTTGGCCGACCAGTTCCTGGAGCTCAGTCAAGTACAACAGCTTCGAGCCCAGCTCTTTCTGATACAGCTGCTCGCGTATTTCAACGCGCTGCTGAAGTGGACCAATGGTTGCCTTCAGCTTCTCAATTGACGCCTTGGAGGTCGCTCGCTCTGCTTCTTTCTGCGCGATTTGACGATCAATTGTGGCGAGCTTCGCATTCTGCTCGGTGGTCTGGCTGATAAGAAAGCGACGGTGCATCTCGGCCAGCGCAGGTGACGCGCCGGGCGGGGCTTCGAATGTTGAGGCGGGATCGGTCTTGTTTGAGAGCAAGGACTTCAAACGCGCGACGTCGAGCTGTGCGCTCATCAGATCGCCCTTCAAGTGGCTAAGTTCGGCCGCGGAAACAGTAGCATCCAGATCGATCAGGCGTCCGCCGGCTGCGACAACTTGCCCGTCGCGGACGTAGATCGCGCGGACAACGCTGGTTTCGAAGGGTTGAATGGTCTTGGTCCGGCCGCTTGGAATGATCTTGCCCGGAGCGATGGCAACAATGTCGACCGTTCCAATGCAGGCCCAGGCCAATGCGACAGCGAGCCCGGCCATAATGCTGACGATGATGGCACGTCCCACCGGAGACGGAGGCGTCTCGATTATCTCTAGTGCTGCGGGCAGAAAAGCGAGCTCGTGGCTCGGGCGCGCCTCGTCGGTGGGCCCGAGCCTTGCGACCGCGCGACCGAGCTTGCGGGCGTGATCTGCAAAGACAATGACGGCATTCCCCGAGCCGCTCTGCGCCGGCCCCGACGGCCGCCGCTCTGCGGTTAAAGGCGCTCGGCCGGCAAGGCCGGAAAACAGGTCGGTCAGTCGAGACGTCATTGCCAATGAACGCGCCTTCAAATCCTTCACTGGGCCCAGGCAATTTTGAGAGAGGCGCAGGACCCAAGCGGAGATGGCGCGGCGCCGGATAATCAAAACCAGCCGCCCATCCCAGATAGCTTCGAGTTCAGATCTGGAGATGATAGCCGGCCTTTCGGCGCCGGGAGCAAGGACCACCGCTTCGTTGCCGTGCAGTTTTCCAAGCAACAGGAAGCTTTGGCTGCGAAGCGGAACAATTCCCGGCAGAGGATGCTTTGACAGCTCATCCCAATCGGTCAGTGCACAACGTGCAGAAAGGTTGACCTCTCTTGCATAAGCGAGCATTTCCGGAACGCCGATCGGAGCGTAGCCTGACCGTCGGCGAATGTGATCGAGATTGCTCTCAATACCGCGCAGGCGTAGGAGGACGTCCAGGACAAAAAGCCCGGGGTCTTCGATAGCCTGTGTCACAGTCCGCTCCATCGGCCCTCAGCGATTCCAATACGGAGTGCGAGACGGGTAGGCCGGGCCGCATCGTCTCCTTGCGCGGTCGTGAGAGAGAAACGTGCTATGGAAGCTCATGGAAACCTGTCTGCAGGCGATAGAGCTTGGAATACCGCCCGCCGCGATTGAGCAGTTCTTGATGGGTGCCGTCCTCGATCAGGCGGCCATCTTCTATCGTGATGATGCGGTCGGCCATTCGCAGGGCCGACAATCGATGCGCAATGATCAGTACAGTCCGGCCCTGTGAGATCTTCGCCATATTTTGTTGAACAATGTGCTCGCTCTCATAGTCGAGTGCGCTGGTGGCCTCGTCAAGAATCAGGATCCGAGGATCGGTTACAAGTGCGCGCGCAATTGCAATGCGCTGACGCTGTCCACCTGACAGACCATTCCCCCGTTCCCCTACGGTGGTGTCATAGCCCTGCGGTAGCTGCAGAATAAAGTTATGTGCACCAGCCATTGTGGCCGCCTCGATCACGCGCTCGGTCGATGTCGCGGGATCGGCGAACGCAATATTATCCCTGATCGAGCAGTTGAAAAGCATGTTGTCCTGAAGAACCACGCCAATCTGGCGACGCAACCAGGCGGGGTCCACCTGCGCAACGTCGATGCCGTCGACCAGTACTCGGCCGCGCTCAGGTATGTAGAGTCGTTGCACCAGCTTGGCCAACGTGCTCTTTCCCGACCCCGAGGCGCCTACTATTCCAATGACCTGGCTCGCGGGAACATGGAAGTGCATATCCCGCAGGATCTCGGGTCCGTCAATGCGGTAGCGAAAGCTCACGTGCTCGAAAGTGATATGGCCTCGGATCGCAGCCAGTGCCATCTTGCCGGGGTTGTAGACCGGCTCGGTCTCCGTATTCAGAATATCGCCAAGGCGTGCGATCGAAAGCCTGGCCTGATGAAAGTCTTGCCAAGTCTGAGCCAATCGAAGCACTGGAGCGCTTACGCGGCCGGCGAGCAAATTGAAAGCAACAAGTTCGCCAACGGTAAGATCGCCACTTATGACAAGTCTTGCGCCGAAATAGAGGATAGCCGCGCTGACCAGTTTGCTGACAAATTGAACCAATTGACTTGCTACGTTGGCAAGACTGATGACTCGAAAACTAGCGGCGACATATCCGGCGAGCTGCTGCTCCCAACGGCGCTGCATCTGGGGCTCGACCGCCATTGCCTTGAGTGTCTCTATTCCAGTCACACTCTCCACAAGGAAGGCCTGATTTTCTGCGCCACGATGAAACTTCTCATCAAGCCGTCGCTGAAACAGCGGCGTGGCGGCGGCGGAAATTCCGACATAGATTGGAAGCGAGAAGAGAACGATCCATGTCAGCGCCGGTGAGTAGAAGAACAGCATCGCGATGAAGATGATCGCAAAGAACAAATCGATGATCAGCGTCAAGGCCGAACTGGTCAGGAAATTGCGGATATTTTCCAGTTCCCGCACCCTCGCAACGGAGTCGCCAACGCGCCGTGCCTGAAAATAGCCAATTGGCAGAGCCAGTAGGTGACGAAACAGCCGGGCGCCCAGTTCCACGTCGATCCGATTTGTGGTGTGGGAAAACAGATAGGTGCGAAGGATGCCAAGTATGGTTTCAAACAACGCGATTGCGACAAGGCCAATAGCGAGAACGTCCAGAGTGCGCATGCTCTGGTGAACCAGGACCTTGTCGATCACGACCTGAAAAATGAGGGGCGATACAAGCGCAAAAAGCTGCAGGCAGAATGATGCAGCCAGAACTTCGGTCAGAAGCCGCCGGTACTTGTGAATCGCGCCGAGAAACCAGGTGATGTCGAAGCGGCGGGCGAGATCGGAGAGAGACGCGCGTCGCGTCATCAGGATCACCGATCCGTCCCAGGCGGCCTCGATCTCCATTCGCGACATTATGACCGGCTGAGGGCGACCAGGCTCGAGAGCGATGACCTTGTCCTCACTGGCCTTTCCGAAGATCAAGAATTTCTCCTCGCGCAGGATGGCGAGTGCCGGCATGGGTAGACTGGAAAGCCTAGACCAATTCGTCCTGACGACGCGTGCCCTTAGCCCCAGATCTTTGGCGCAGCGGAGCATCTCGGCGATCCTGACAACTCCTCCGAACTGATGACGGATCCGTTCAGGATCAACTGCGACCCCGTTAAATCGGAGCATCATGACCAACGCGATCAATCCTTGATCGGGGATTGCGCCAGTCGGCTCAAGTTGCTCGTGCATTGGCACTCCGCGCCGCATCACGCAGTTTGGCCGGGTAATGCCTGTGGCAGCGAATATCGACCATGATGGTATGCCGCCCGATGCTGCGCGTGGCTCAGGACGCAACCCGGTATCGGCCGATTCAGGGAAGAATTCCGGCGAGGCAGCAGGCCATCAACCCATTTTAGGAGCTGCCCCGAAAGCGAGTTGACGGCTGTCAATATCGGGGGGAGGCGGTCGCATATCATCCCTCGGATGGTTGGAATTGTAACGAGAACATCCGCGCACCGCCTGGCCGAACGCCAGGCAGCTGGAATTGGTGTTGGCGTCGGAGCTCGGCTTGTTCCGACCTCTCGGTCAGGAACGCGAAATGACTGAATCGTCGTTCGAGTTCGGTGAGGAAGCAGCAGCGACGTTTCCGATCCAGCGTTCGAGAGCGCGTCCTGAACAAGATGTTCAACACACCAGACGGGATCAGCTTGACGATCCGGATCGGCACAACCTGAAAGTCCTGTTCGCGAACAAATTCTTCTTCCGCAACGGAGGCTCCGAGGTCGTCATGTTCGACGAGATGGAGCTGATGCGGAGCCGAAACGCCGATGTCATTGAATTCTCTATGAATGATGACCGAAATGCCCAATCGCGCTGCCAGCCATACTTCGTGTCGCAAAAATCATATCGGGCTCCGTCGCGGCGCGACAAGCTGAAGTCTGCACTTTCCCTCATTCACTCCCCGGAAGCCGTTTCAAAGATCACTGATCTCATTCGGAACGAGAGACCGAATATCCTCCATTGCCACAACATCTACCATCAGCTCACCCCATCCATCATCTCCGCCGCGGCGAGATTGGGGGTTCCTGTCGTTCTCACGCTTCATGACTACAAGCCGGTCTGTCCTGTCTACACGCAGCTCAGCAACGGACAGGTGTGCACGAGATGCGCAGACGGTGGCTTCGAGGCCCTTCTCGCGCGACGCTGCGCGAATGGGTCATTGGGCCGCAGCGCCTTACTCTGGGCGGAGGCGCGCTATCACGCGCTGGCGGGAAGCTATCATCGGGTCGGAAAATTCATTGCGCCGAGCAAATTTATGTACGAGGCCGTCGTCCGCCGGTTTGGTGCGGAGAAGGTGGTCCATATTCCGAACGGAATAGACGCGTCGCGTATCGTGGTGTCTACCGACGACGAAGGCTACGTGTTGTACTCCGGGCGCTTGTCACCTGAAAAGGGCGTTGAGACTCTTCTCCTCGCTCATGCAGCAGATCAAGGAACTTGGCGGTTGGTGATCGCCGGCACCGGTCCGCTGCTGGAGGAGCTTCAACGGAAGTATCCGATGGCGGAGTTCAAGGGGCACCTCACGGGCATAGACCTGGAACGAACGATCAAGCGAGCGGCGTTGATAGCTGTCCCCTCCGGATGGCACGAGAACAGCCCTCTCTCAATTCTTGAAGCGATGGCACACGGGAAGCCGATCGTCGCATCGCGCATCGGCGGCATTCCCGAGCTCGTGAGAGACGGATCGACGGGTCTGTTGTTTGAGCCCGGCGACGTTTCTCAGCTGTCGGAAACTATTAGAAAGCTTCTTACCGATCGCCATCGTCGCGAGGCACTCGGCCGCAATGCGCGAAGGATCGTCGAGATTGAGTATTCACTTCAGGCGCATGGAGCTGCGTTGTTCTCGCTGTATGAGAGCCTGATTGGAGCGGCGGGCTCACACAAGAAAGTTGGATCATAAAATGGACCTCACTGTCATTTCAACGTTCCGCTGCAATTCGAAGTGTCAGATGTGTTACATCTGGCAAAACCCGACCGAGCCGAAGGAAGAGGTGTCGCTTGACACGCTGTCAAAACTTCCTGCCGGATTTGACAACCTGAATGTGTCAGGCGGAGAGCCGACGCTTCGCAAAGACCTCTCGGAAGTGATCGACCTTCTCTATCCCAAGGCAAGGGTGACGGAGATATCGTCGAACGGCCTGCACCCTGAGCGCCTGGTTCCGATCATCAAGAAGTACCCGAATATTAAGGTGCGGTTTTCGCTGGAGGGCGATGAGGAAACCAACGACAGGATTCGCGGCGAGAAGGACGGCTATAGCACCAAGATCGCAGGACTCCGCATGCTTCGTGAGGCCGGTGGCACCGACCTCGGTTTTGCGATGGTCATTCAGGATGAGAACGTCGATCAGCTCGTCAGTGTCTACGAATTCGCCCGGACGGAAGGCTTCGAACTGGCGACCTCCACGCTCCACAATGCGTGGCAGTTCTACAAGAACGACAACTATTTCTACGACCGGATGGCGGTCGCGCGAAAGGTCGAAGGACTGATTTCGGCGATGTTGCGCAGTCCGAAGCCAAAGAACTGGTTTCGGGCTTACCTGAATCTCGGTCTGATCGAGAAGATCCTTGGTCACGATCGGCTGATACCCTGCAGCGCAGGCAAGGATTTCGCGTTCATCGATCCTTGGTCGGACGTATGGGCTTGCAACGTCCGGTCCGATCTTCCCATGGGCAATCTTGCGCGCCAGTCATGGGACGAGATCATGAACAGCGAGGTCGCGCAGCAGACGCGGAAGAAGGTCGCTGGCTGCGGCCAGAATTGCTGGATGGTGACGACCGCGCGGACCGCCATGCGGTCCAACCTGGTCCCTCAGTTGCCGAAATCCGAACCTCTGCTCTGGGTCCTCAAGAACAAGCTGAAGGTATCGATCGGCAAGAGCATCTGCTTTGACAGCTACATTAATTATTCCGACGTGAGGCCGTCCCCGCACGTCGAACGAACGTCTTTCCTGAACAAGAACGTCAAGGCCCGGTTGGTCAAAGGGCGCGTTACCCCCGACGAGCATTACCCGTTGCGAACTTTCATGAACAATTAAAAATTAGCGGAGGAAATCTCGATGAGCAGGCGTGAGATCTACATGTTCGGTTTCCGTGGTTTCCCACAGGTCCAGGGTGGCATCGAAACGCACGCAGAGAATCTTGCGCCACGGGTGGTCGAACTCGGCAGACGAGTCACCGTGTGCATGCGATCCCCCTATGTCGAGCCCAGCGTGGCCAAATTTTGGAACGGCGTCCGCATATTGCGGCTGTGGACCGTGCCAAACAAGTACTTCGAAACGCTGCTGCATTCCGTGATTTGTGCGATTGTTGCTGCGGTTCGGAGGCCGGGTCTGGTGCACATTCACGGCATCGGACCCGCAATCGTGACGCCGTTGCTGCGGGCCATCGGTCTGCGGGTCGTCGTCACCCATCACGGCGAGGACTACAACCGGGAGAAATGGGGCTGGGCGGCGCGGACGGTGCTGCGGACCGGTGAAGCGATGGGGATGCGCTACGCCAACAAACGCATCGCTGTCAGCCGTAGTATCGGCGACCTCATTGCGTCCAAATATGGCCAGCCGTGCGAAGTGATACCGAATGGGGTCGTGTTCTCGGAGATGCCGCAACAGAGCGACAAGGTCGTCGAATTGGGATTGGAGCCAGGACGATACGTGCTCACGGTCGGTCGGCTGGTGCCCGAGAAGCGCCAGCTCGATCTCCTGCGTGCCTTTTCGGCCGCGGCACTGCCTGGATGGAAGTTGGCGATCGTCGGCAAGATTGATCACCAGAACGAATACGCAGATCAACTGGTCAGAGAGGCGGCCGGCCGGCAAAACGTCGTCATGGCGGGCTTTCAGACCGGAGATGCGTTGCGACAACTCTATGCGCACGCCGCGCTGTTCGTGTTGCCCTCGTCACATGAGGGCCTTCCCATTGTGTTGCTCGAAGCGCTTAGCTATGGATTGCCGGTGCTGGTGAGTGATATTGCTCCCAACCTCGAGGTCGTGGACGATCCCGCCCGCATTTTCCATGTCGGAGATTGCGAGGAGATGCGCGCGAAGCTTTCGGCGCTGACGCTCGCGAGCTTGAATGAGGAGGAGCGCGAAGCCGTCCGCCGCGAGAGTGCTCAGCGGTACGATTGGTCCGACATCGCGCACAGGACGCTGGAAGTATACGACGAATTGCTTGGCCGGAGACGGCCACAAGGCAACATCGCGCGTTCGAGCGGGGCCGGAAATAGAGTGCAACAATTGGAATTGGGCAGGCCGGTGGCTGCCCGTTACGGCCTCGCTCGCAGCGTTAACGACAATTTGACGAAACCGCTCACGGGTGTGCCGTCGGCAAAAGTCAAATTGAAATAGTCGCGGCGCCAATCGGAAGCCGAGGACGCGTACGCCGAGCCCTTCTGGGGTTGAGCTCTTCCGCGGGCGGCCGACATCGTTCGTTGGCTACCGGTCCATGGTGCTCCTTTGGGCGCGGTCTTTGCGGTCGTCCGCGCCCTAAAGGCCAGTTGCCTCACCCTGCGGCCTTGAAGCCGGACATCCTCAACGATCGACGTAAGCCTCTGCAACAGCGGGCTTTTCGCGGTCGGCTTCATCGCCCCGGCTGCCGGCGGGCGTAAGCTTGATATTGCACCGCTGGCCTGATTCTGAGCACAAATTGGACTTCCGAAAGTGACTGAAGCCTGAGAGGCTCAGGACAGGGGATTCGCAAGCCAGCGAAGCTCGGGTCAGACGCTGAAACGGCTAAGCGTTGCTGGATGGTGTGAGAGTGACCAGGGTGGACAAGCCAACGGTAAGCGAAATTGACTGGCTGATCGCACCGATCGTCGAGTTGGCCGGCGAAAATCTAATGAGCCTGTCCGACCCCTCATTTGAGTTCGTACCGGATAGAACGAGAGGGGGGATCTCGGCCATTCATCAGCGCTTGAAAGCGGAGCTGAGGTCGCTTCTGCAACTGCGCACGGTGTATGGCGACATGATCGCCTGCCGGGTTGTCGCCGGTGAATATCCGTGGGCGAGGGGCGAATTGTCGCACTACCAGCATTTGAGGCTTGCGTGGTCGCAGTTCGCGCGGCTGAGCGACATGTTCAATGAATCCATGAAGGAGATTGATTGCCTTCATGGCGAGACGCTGGAGCTGCTTTCTGTCGATGTTGAGCGAGCGGGTGGTTGGTCGGCTGGCGGCGGGGCCCTGCCAACCGAGGCTATCGATCGGGGTGCGCTCGTGGATCGCTGGTATGACGTTGCGCCAAAGTCAGAACTGACAATCTTTGATACCATGAGGATGGCAAGCGAATGGTCCGATGTCGCTCATCCTTTCGCGGATCACTACGGTGCAGCCCGAAGCGAGCTATTGGGACAGATTGACGCAAAGATGCAGGCAGTCGCTTCGGGCATTGCCGGTTTTCTGTCCAACCATGGCGACGAACTCATAGACCTGATTGGACGGTACAACGACATGATCAGGAACTTCCGAATGCTGCATGACAGAGACAAGATATGAAGGGTCCGCGCGGTGAGGACCAACGATGTCCGCGCACGGGAGCAGGTCAGCAATTAGATTGCACCGGCGAACTGAGCTTATCCCTCGGTTGGAGGAGTGCCAATTCGCAGTTGACTGGCGGTCATCTTGCCAGAGACTGACACAAGCTCGTAGCTTACCCGTTGCCCCTCGAGCAACGTGGAAAGGCCGGCTTGTTCGACCGCCGACATATGGACGAATATGTCCGAGCCTCCGCCGTCGGGTCTAATGAACCCGTAACCCTTAAACCTGTTAAACCAAACTACAAATCCGGTCGGCACAGTACCTCCAGGCAATTTCTTGGTTTTATTCGGAGCGAACGCCGTGATGAGGAGCTGAAATCGGGCGCAGATACGGGGTTGTTAAACTTGAGAACCCGGTCTCTTGCAGTTAATCCGCATCGCTCTATCTAGTTTCCTTCTCCTCTCCCCGATCCGTTGCGCAGACAATCCAGCTTGGTTGCCGACAGCATCTGTGACCGGAAGCGCGCTGCAAAGTGCAAAATCAGCGCTGGATGTTGCTTAAAGGAGCAACTGGATGTTGCTTAAACGAGCAAGGTGCCTCGCAAGCAGGCATTCCATCTGGTGGAGATCGGATCTCAAGATGAATCTCTCGCACCCAGCGTCGGCCGGATCGTCTCGTTGTTTGCGGGTGCAAATCTTGGCTCGCCGTACCAGATGCTCGCGGCCAGCAATACGGTAGTATGTTCAACACGGAAATACGTTCACCGACACCCTCCACATGGCGCGCAGGACATGGCGTGCAGGGTATCAAAAGGTCGTGTTGGACATTGCTTATCAGACTGAGTGCCAGACGACGCTCGGGAAGTGGGGAGCTGTCAAAGCTCTAACCGGCCAAGTTTGCGGCGTCCAACGTATGGACGGGCAGGCGAGTTGTTCGCCGAACGGATCAGAAAGGCGGGCGGTTGGTTGGTCTCGTTGGCGGACGCCGATTTGAATTGTATCTCAGATACTCCGCACGGCGTCTGCGGGAGATAACCTCACGCGTCCCATACCCGGCTGCGAACGAGATCAAAACCATTGCGAGAAGTAGCAGGAGATCATCGAGCACATCTTTTCTCCAACCGAATGTTTGTTAGGGGCGCCGTCAACAGCCGATCTTCGGGCGCAAAACCGCGCTAGCGTCGTGCCGACCGGCGATGGCGGCGCCGATGTGGCTTGGAATAAGAGAACGGCACATAGTGGCAGTTGGTTGAGCTTACGGGTTGTTCGGGGGGAGCCAGGTCCTGAGCCGACAGTGCCGATCGGAAGACCATTAGGCGCGTGACCATTTCAGCATTGCGAAGAGCTTGATCCTGCACGCTGCTCCGCTCCCATCGTCTCCGAACGCAGGGAGATGGCCCGCTGGGCTGACAAACCTGAATAGCGTGAGTTTTCAAGCCCACATCAATGAAGGTTACGCAAGCCCAGCGATGGCCAATTTGACGAAGGTCAAGTTGCAGAGAGTGACTTGCTCTCTCGGCGCGGGCACTCCCTTCAGGAGATCAGACAATCCGGAGCGGGAGTTTTAATCTGCTGGCGATCTTCCTTACGGCCTGTGGTGTTCTGCCGAGGTGTCTTGAGACGGCGTGCACGCTCTTGCCTTCCAGGATGAGAGACCGTAGCTGGTCGATTTCCTCATTGCTCCACGGTGGAGCAGTGGGGCGCTTTGGAGTTGGCAGTGTTAGCACTGTCAATGTCGCACTCCCTCTGATGCGGTCAACCAGGTTGAAAATATCGCCGAGGCTAAGGAAGCGGCGTGAGCTGGTAAGTCGTAACGATCGGTCGCTCTTCCCTCGCATCATAGTTCTGGCTGGCTATGGCTTGGATAGCTTCGCGGTGCCTGTGATAGGTCGCGCGGACGTCTTTCTGATCGGTGCCGTCCACCGTTGCACGATCGGTCAGCGTCCCCCATTCGATTTCGCAGAGCACTGGTCTGCTGCCGTCAAACATGGCGAACAGAATGCCCGAATGTTGGTCAACTACAATTTCTCCAGAAGGATCTGGCTGAAGCGGCATGGCAATCGATCCCCATTGAGCAATGCGCTACGCGCTGCTCCGCTCCCATCGGCTCTGATCGCAGGCAGAGGGTTGACTAGCGTTATGCCGGCAGATGTGGATAGCGTCGGTTCTCCAAGGTTCTCCAAGCCCGCATAAGGGTAGTTTACGAGGATGGGGCGGTGGCGAATCTGACCACGGTCAAGTTGTAGGGAACGACCGGCT
Organism: Bradyrhizobium cosmicum; assembly: GCF_032290525.1. Lineage (GTDB taxonomy): Bacteria > Pseudomonadota > Alphaproteobacteria > Rhizobiales > Xanthobacteraceae > Bradyrhizobium > Bradyrhizobium cosmicum_A. The sequence goes on from NZ_JASXTA010000001.1 coordinate 706,232, forward strand.
TAGGGGACTGGACCGCCGAAATACCTCCCCGCGCGCCACTGGTCCGAGCGCATACGCCAAAGCCCAATGCTCGCGTCGTCAATCCGCTGGCGGGCCACCCATTGCGCCGACGGAAGCCAGTCGCGTGCGCGTCACCGAAACTAGCAGTGCACGGCATCGAAGCGCGGCGTCCTCGCCAGCGCAAGGCTGTGAAGTTCAGCGACCTGCCGGATCGGCGGGAGCGCAATCGGCGATTTGCAGGAAGCCGGCCGAAGTGCGACCTATTCGACCCGTCCTGTTCCGCCTCGCGGACCGCATCGCAACGCGGCTCCGGACGAAGTGCAGGCCCGGTCGAACGAACCGTGACGGTCCGCGGTCGATTCGGTTGGGATGCGATCGGAGACAGCTCGGCAGCGCTGGGTATTGCTCGTTCCAAGTCGGACGAGTTTCGCAAATTCGCCGAACGGGACTTGTAACCCGGCCGGGCAGTGGTCCTTGTGCCCCCGCGACATGGGTCTAGCCCGAGACCATTCAAGTCGTGTTGAGCCGTTCGCATGCGATCGTGCGTGTGGAGAAGCCAACTTCAACATCAGCTGTCTTGCCAATCGATCGTTTCAAGCTGCGTTTCATTTGGAAACGGCAGCCTAGCTATTGAAATTGCTTGGGCTCCCAGCGGTTGGTTCTCGGTGCCTATATCGACGCGGTCATTCCGACAAAGGGAAAGGCTCCTGTGGCTTCAATGCGGCGGATAGCGCCGCATGATCGCGGCCGGATCGCGTAACTCGACGTGGCCGAGCAGGTCGATCGCGAGTGCATTCGCTTCGCGCTGGCTAAGACCGCGGTGCTGGATCAGCGTCTCCGTCACCTGCCGGTGAGCGTCGGGTTGAGCGCGGTCGACGGATCCGAACACCATGCCAAGGCGACGTCCCCGGATCTTGGTCAACTCCTGGGGGCTCAGCTCCTGAAGATCAGTGTCGCCGAGATGCAGGGAACCTGCGATCTCGCGGGCATTCTCCGGCAGGTGGCGCATCAGCGCCCAGGCGAGCGAGCTCGTGCTGTCGGACCCGCTTGCGGCCCACGTCGAGACCGACGAGGCGAAGCCGCCGACCTACCGTTTAGGCGGAAGATCGGAGGAAATATCGCAGATTTGTGCCGTGTGGGGAAAAGCGGTAGCGGTCTCCCACCTTTCCCCACACTCCCATTACTCGGTTGGGGTAGGCGGCTTCTCCGAGCAGGGCATTTAGGCGCCCGGCTATCTCCACCGCTACTCCGCCTGATCTGGCTGGATCCCGATCCTCCCGGTGTTGGTTGCCGCACTAGGCGTCAAAGCAATGAACGTTTTGCGCCTTGCATAGCTGCGCAAAGGCAGCTCTAGCGTCAGTACTCGCAAAGCAAAAATGCGGTCCCTTGTCTTGCTTCTCGACCCACCAATCTGCTTCGACTTGGCGAGCGATCCGGGAAGCCTCAGCTCGCAGCCGATCGATTTCGCGCGGAGACGCGCTTACGATTAGACAGTGCACACTTTCATCCTCTTCTTCATCCTCTTCGACAAATCCAATGGATTTAGAAAGAATCGCAGTGCATTCAGGAGCGCATTGCGTCGACAATGTGCGCGATCAAAATGCCGACGCTGACAACAACAAGAAGACTGAGCACCCAGGTAGTCACGTCCACCTCCGGTCTCGGAAGTGAACCTTTGCATTTATGCACAGTCAAAGAAGCTCGCGCGGGGAACCGCGATTTCAGCAGCGGCTGAGGATTCATTGCCACACGTGCGCGCGGCGAGTTATCGTTGGAACGCTAAAAATAGGAGTGCGCACACGATGCCGGCCGCAAGAAGTGGAAACCAGATGTCTGGCACTTCGGAACTCCGACTCACTGCGTCGGATTAAATGCCGCTTGCATCGCAATGGTCTTATTTTTTGATCGTTCTCCACAGCTCCGATGATTAGTGGCATCCGCGATCGGTGGGTTTGGTGGGGGACTACGGTTGGCACGGCGACAAGAGGTTGAGCTTCCGCGAAAGGCGGTCCAGTCCCTCGCTACGACAGCTTCTTGCTTCCGCAACCTGATTTGGGCTCCCGCCCAGCGAGCGCCTATTAGCCTGTCTTGTGTCGCTGGACCTTGGCTTGGTCGCCTTGGTCTTCAGATCGTGTGGATCGTGCCAATGGCGAGGAACGAAGTCAGCGGCCGACGGGCGTTTTGTTTCTTTTGATCGTTGTGGCGGTTGAGGCGGAATGACCGGATGGTCTTCGACAGGTGGAATGTAAACGACACTTACCTTGTCGGCCTCGGTTGTCGTTTCCGGAATGCTGGTGATTGGCAGGCGATCGGCCTTGTCGCCGGCTGCGACTGGGAAAACGATCTCAGCAGGTCGCGGCGGCGGTGATTTCTTTGCAGCCGCGGCAATTGCACCGAGGCCAGCCAGGCAAACGACTCCAAGCGCGACGGTCCTGATCACGTGGCACGCTCCTACGCGGGAGCCGCAAAGCGTCCTGATCAAATCAGTCCAGATTAAGGCGCGTCGACAATCTTGGTTAACAGGCGGCGGTCGGCAGGACGGGAGTCGGACTTGATAGTAGCGGTGCTCGCGGCTTCCTGCCTGGCGCGCTAGCGTCTTTGCAAATCCGCTCCCCATAGATTTCTGTTCAATCGGATCCCTCCTTGAGACGACGATAGCGCTGGATGACGGAGGAATAGAAATATGCCAGTTGCGCGGAGGCAGAATGACGCTGAACGCGCTGACGTGAGCTCATGGCCGAAACGATGAAGAGAACGGCCCCGCCAATTCCGCAGGCATTTTAGTCATCGCGGATGAACCGGGCGATAGCCAGTACCTACCGCTCGCAACCGACGAGAAGGCTTTCAGCCGCCCGGCAGAAGCATCACGAGCAGACTAGGCCGGACCAGTTCCAGAATTAACTCGCAGCGCGGACATCAATCTTAATCTCAGGCTTTGATTGCGGCGGCGCATTGGAGCGTTAGCTTTGCGCACCGGACATTGTCCCGTTCGGGTCCACGCAGGCGAAGCCCTCGCGCCATTATACTCGGCGCGTCGGCCTCTGCTGGCCATGCGCGAGTTCATATTGAAGAGGCCCTCGAAACACGAAACGCTCGATCTCGCCGAGATGCGCCGGCAGCTCACGGCCCTGCGGTCCCGGCACTCGGAAAATCTATGCATCACCTATCTGTTGAATAGGCTGCTGGTCAAGATTGCATATCTCAGTGAACCGGAGAACGCAGCTCACGCGGAGCAGCTGCGCGAAGCGTTTGCCAGGACGATGGCCGACATCCAGAAGCGCGTCACGAAACACGCCGGCAAGCCGCCGGGTAAGACCTAACACGTAGATCACATTGCCCAAAGCGATCGCAGGGTCGAGGCTAGGCGGAGCCACGGAGGTGTCCATTTATCCCGTAAACGCCGCCTTCGCGGCCAGGGGCTGCTGCCGTAGCTAGCAGCGGCTCCGCCAAGAGAAGCCTAATAAGCGCGCAGCAATCGCTGGGGGGAATTGCTGGTTGGTTCAATCTTTCCGGGCTTCCTGCTCTCGGGGCTGTCCATCTCCTACATTCTGATCCGCTGCTACATCAACCCTAGCCTTGGACCCGCGCTGCCGCCGGAAGAACGCGTCGGTACGCGCGAAAAGCTTCGGCTGCTGAAGAATACCATTGCTCCGCTACTTCTGATCGTGCTGGTGCTCGGCGTGATCTTTGTCGGCATTGCGACGCCAGTGGAAGCGGCCGGTATCGGCACTTTCGGCGCGCTGTTCGTATCCGCGCTGCACCGGAGGCTGAACTGGCTGGCGGTGCAGGAGGCTGCCATCGCGACGTTAAAGGCGACCGCGATGGTGATGTGGATATTCTTCGGTGCGACGATGTTCGTCGGCTTCTTCATCGTGAAGGGCGGGCAGACCTTTGTGGCGAACACGATTCTTGGCACTGGTTTGCCGCCCTACGGCATTTTGATGCTGATGATGCTGATCCTCTTCGTCCTCGGCATGTTCATCGACTGGGTCGGCATCCTCTTGCTAACTGTGCCGATCTTCTTGCCCATAATGAAGAGCCTGGAATGGGGTGGGCTGTTCGGCCTCCCGGGCGTACGGACGGAGGATGTACCGCTCTGGTACGGCGTCATCTTCATGGTCAACATGCAGATGGCTTTCCTTTCTCCACCGTTCGGCTATTCGCTGTTTTATCTTAAGAGCGTCGCGCCGCCAGAGATCACCATGGCAACCATCTTTCGCGCCGCGTTGCAGTTTATGGCGCTGCAATGGCTCGGCGTGGGCCTCTGCATTCTTTTCCCGTCGATCGTCGTCTGGCTCCCGAGCGTTCTGTACGCGCGTTAAGCGGCAAAGTTCGTTGACTACGACACGAGCGATTTGGAAGTGGTCCGTGTCGCGCCCTAGGCAACCCAGAATATGACGATCTGTTCTGCTCGTCTGCAGCTTATTGTGCGAAAACAACACGTCGATTGAGAGCAACGCTGTTTTTGCAGCAATGGTAGCAAAACCTTCGCGATCGCTCCGACCAGTACGCGTAGCTTTAGATCCCGATTCCTTAACGGACAGGATCGCCTTCGCCGCTGGCAGAACACGACGGTCATCCTATTGCGCGAGGCGGCGACGCGGGAGACCATCTTGAGGACCGTCGAGCAGATCGAAGAAGACGCCACTCGCGAGGCGACCTATCGTGCAATCGGGCGGTTCATCCATCAGTTCGCATCAGTTGGGTGGGCCTTGCGATATCACCTTGCCGAGGCCGTCAAGCTCAACCCGATCCACATGGATACCGTCATCACGCACAACTTTGCGCTGCTATGCCCGGCCGCTGATACAATCTTTTCGGAGAAGCTCAAGAGAGATGAGGACAAAAAATTACTAAAAAAGCTCATCAGCCAATGCCGGACAATGAACAACACCATGATGGGCGTGAAATTCCTCGAAGTGTGGGAGATGCAAGCGCTGAAGCACTTCTTTTCGAAGGTCCGTAATCCGATTGGACACGGCCCCGGCGCAGCGCCCATGCCGAGCCTCACTGATCGCGCGGACAATCCGGACAGCGCGGACAATCCGGGCGAATGGGACTTCACCGAGGCCCGTGATCCAGCCGAAGTCGTTGATGCTGCTCAGCGACGACACATCCCGAAGCACGGCACCCCGCCGAAGCCGGCAGCGTCAATCCGGTCCAAGTGGCTCATGTCTGAAATCACCCCAGAACCGGACCTGTCGCGGGCAGCCCGATCTGGTCGAGAATGACCCAAAGCTCGTTGCTGGAAATCAACAGGATTGAATGCTCCACCAAGAGGGCGGCAATGCCGGGGCGGCCGGGACATCGTTAGAGTGCGATTGTTTCCTCGATTACATGTTTCAGCGCCGTCCCCTCAGCGGACAGGGTCATTCGCAGTTTGAGCTTGCCACCTTTCACCGCCCCGCTACGCACTAGGTTCTCAATTTCACGCTGCGATGTAACTCCGACATGCTTCAGAAATTTACGGACAGCCATATTGAAGCGGTCTTCATCGAACTCGGCGGTCATGGTTGTTCTCCCTGGTCGGTCAGGCGATGTCTAACACGAGGCGAGCAAAGACCCAACATCGAGGCCCAACTCGCGTCATCGCCGACTTCCTCCTCAACCTGATTGCCTACAACGTCGGCCCGGAGCTGAAGACTACACCAGAGGTTCCAAAGTCGGCCGTTTGAGGTGGACCGGACACGGCTGGCGCTGTCCCCGACCGCCGCTTGTGACCCAACTCGGAAGTCGGCTCTAGCAGACCAGCCGGCTGATGTGCTTTGATGCGCTGCGCTGAATTTGCAAATATAGGGCATTTCCTTGACCTTCGAGCGCGTAGATCGGCGCCTGACAGCGGTGCTGGCGGCTGATGTTGCCGGATATAGCCGCCTTATGGGTGCCGACGAGGAAGGCACGCTGGCACGGCTGAAGGCGCTCAGAAGGGGTATTGTCGATCCCACCATCGCCGCGCATCGTGGCCGCATCGTCAAGACCACGGGCGGCGGCATGCTCGTGGAGTTTGCCAGTGCTGTGGATGCAGCGCGAAGCGCGGTCGAGATCCAACGCAACATGGCGGCGAAAAACGCCGACCTATCAAAGGGCGCTCGGATCGAATTCCGCATCGGCATCCACGTCGGTGACATCATTCTCGATGAGAACGACATTTTCGGCGATGGCGTCAACATCGCCGCTCGACTCGAAGGAATCGCGGAACCCGGAGGCGTTTGCATCTCCGACGACGCCCATCGGCAAATTCGCGGCAAGGTCGATATCGTTTTCGACGATATGGGATCGCAGGTCTTGAAGAACATCGCTGAACCGATGCGCGCATGGCGTTGCCAGATTGATGAGAACGCACGTTCGGCGGAGCCGACAAAGTCGCTTTTCGAGATTGCCCAGCCTCTCGCGACCACCGGGAAACCCTCCATTGCCGTGCTGGCTTTCGCCTGTCTCTCTGACGAGCGCGAGTTCAAGTTTCTGACGGGGGCAATGAGCGAGGATTTGATCACGATGTTGGCACGAATCCCCGGCTATTATCGTAATAGCCCGGCAATCCGCCTTTGCTTACCAGGGCCGCTCGGTGGATAACCGCCAGATCGGGCGCGAGCTTGGGGTCCGCTATATCATCGAGGGCAGTGTGAGGCCCGTCGGCCGGCAGCTTCGTGTTGGCACGCAGTTGATCGAGGCGGCCACTGGCGCCCAGCTCTGGGCCGACCGGTTTGACGGTCAAGCCGAAGACGTCCTTGAACTGCAGGATCAAATCGCTCGCGCGATTGCCAGCCGGATCGAACCGGAGCTGGTTCGTGCTGAAGTCGCCCTGATCAGGCGTCGCCGCGACGCCAGCCCGAACGCCTGGTCATGCTTCCGCGAAGGAGCCGGGATGATCAGTCTTAAAGGCTGGAGCGAAGAAACCCTGAGCCAGGCGGCCGCGCCCTTGCGTCAAGCGACCATTGTTGATCCCGGTTTTGCGCTCGCGCGGGCTCAGCTCGCGCTTTTTTTGTCGTTGGGCGCGCGGCTTGCCCTGGCCGCAGACGGCGCAGCGGCCGTAACGGAAGCGCGCGCAGAAGCCGAACGGGTGGTGACGATCGACCACGATGCTTCCGAGGTCCTCGGCTAGAGAACACGGGGGCCGCGTTACAGGGCGATCTCCAGTTTGAAGGGATTTAGCTCTCATTGGCTGGACCTTGCTCAAACTTCCCCATGATGGACTGGAGCGAGACCTCAGGCCTTTCAGTCGGTTAGATCGTGGCGTGTGCATGACGTGTGCACCGGGAGGTCAAGAGAAATCCACACGGCAAGTTGGAATGACTGCGAAGCCGACCTTATTAGGTCATCCCGCAAGGAAGCCGCCATCTACGGCAAGAACAGTGCCGGTGGCGTATTGGGAGGCCGGCATGCAGAGGAAGGCGACCGCACCTGCAATGTCTTCCGGCTTTCCCCACCGCTTGAACGCAATGCGATCAGCAATGCGCTGATAGTGTGCACCATCGGTGCGGCCCGCGGCGTTGATGGCGGTTTCGATATAGCCGGGCGCCACCGCATTGACGCGGATGCCTTCTTCGGCCCACTTCAAAGCCAGCGCCTTGGTCAGCATCACGACGCCACCTTTGCTGGCGCAATAGGCGGGGATCCGCGGCAGCGCCAGCGTGGCGTTCATCGAGGCGATGTTGACAATCGAGCCCTTCGTCTCCGCGAGCAGGGGATGGAACGCCATGCAGGTCCGGAACGTGCCGGCGAGATTGACGTCGAGCACCTTCATGAAGGTTTCGATCTCGAATTCCTTGTCGCGCGCGAGAATTCCGGCGCAGTTGACCAGCGCGTCCACGCGCTTGTGCTGCCGGGCACAGGACGTGACGGCGTTGTCGTCGGTGACATCGAGCGCGGCGAGCGAGAGCCCGGCACGTGGCTTAAGGAGAGTGCGGGCGAGATCGGCGTCATTGGCGCCTGTCGCCGTCACCGTTGCACCGAGATCGCAAAATTGATTGCTGATCGCGGCGCCAATGTCGCCAGCGCCGCCGATCACGACGGCATGAAAGCCCGGTTTGAGGGAAAAAGGCGAACTCATCGGAAGGTCTCACTTCAGGGATTTCGGAGGCGGGGCGGTCGATTCACGAACCACCAGCGAGAAGTCTATCTCGCGATGCATTATGGTCTGCTCGCCGGCGAGGCGCCGCACCAGATATTCTCCCGCGCGCTGCCAAGTCTCACCGGTTGGAACGTGGATCGTGGTCAGGCTGGGCCGCAAATGGCGGCTCCAGTCGAGATCGTCGAAGCCGACCACCGACAGATCGCGGGGCACGGAGAACCCGTCGCGCTCCGCCTCGAGCAACACGCCATAGGCGATGACGTCGTTCCCGCACACAACGGCCGTCGGACGGTCCTTGAGATTAAGAAGATAGCGGGCCGCCTCCCGTGCATCGTCCAACGTATAGGGCACCTCGACGTGCCACTGTGGCGGAAACTCGATGCCGTTCTCGTTTAGCGCGCGGCGAAAGCCGGCGACGCGGGCGCTGGCGCGATCGTTATTTCGCTGGAGTGCCGAGACGATCCCGACGCGACGATGACCGAGCTCGATGATATGTGCGGCGGCGCGATAAGCGGCCGCCTCATTGTCCGTACCGACGCAAGGGTAGGGCCGATCGGGCTGGTAGATGCCGACATTGATGAAGGGCACCGCATTGTCTGCCAGCAGCTTGCGCAATCCATCGTGATGGCAATCGCCCCGCAGTACGAGACCGTCGACGCCGCGGCTGATCAGGTTACGGGCTTGCTGCAATTCGACGTCAAGATCATAGCCGCTCGTGGTGAGAAACAGCATATATCCGACCGAGGAGAGGTACTGCTGAAGCGAGGCAATGCCGCGCGCGAACATCGTGTTGTCGATCGTCGGTACGATCGCGCCCAAGGTGCGCGAACGCCGCGACGACAGGATGCGTGCCGGCGCATGCGGGATGTAGCCGAGCACGTCGATGGCCTGTTCGATACGCGCGCGCAGGGATGGGCTCACCGCATCGGGATTGTTGAGAGCGCGCGAGACCGACGCCGTCGAAACGCCGGCGCGGGCCGCCACGGCGCGGATGCCCTGTTTCACGAACTTGGCGTTGCTCAGTCTCATGAATGTAACGTTACATCATGCGCGGCGCACAGTGAAGTAAGGAAGACGATGGCTAGCTTGCAGCAGATTGTGACGCCCGTCCATCGCTTGACACCGTGGATGCGAGGTCTAGATTGTAACCGTTTTCAAAGGCTGCTAAACGACTTCAAAATGGTCCGTCAGCTTAAGGCGGCCAGCCGGGAGGAGAGTTCATGAAGGCCAGGATACTCGCGACGCATGTCGCGTTGCCCGTTCTCGCGATTGCCGCCGCCAGCGCGGAGGCTCATGCGGCCGATTTCGACTGGATGAAGTTCAAGGGCAAGACCGTCACCTTTCTCGCCAACAACAATCCGGTCGCGCAGGCGCTCCTGACCTACAAGGCCGATTTCGAGAAGTTGACCGGGATGACCCTGAAGGTCGACGGCTACCAGGAACAGCAGATGCGTCAGCGTCTGGTGACCGTCATGAACGCGAACAGCGACGAAGTGGACGTGTTCATGACGCTGCCCTCGCGCGAGGGGGAGCAGTTCGCCGCCGCCGGCTGGTACGGCGATCTCACCGCGATGGCCAAGAACGAGGTGGCTAAGGACTACGACCCCAACGGGCTGAGCCAGGCCTTGCTCAAGGCTGCGACCTTCAATGGCAAGCTGACCAGCATGCCCATGAACATCGAAGGGCCGATTTTCTACTACCGCACCGACATCTTCAAGAAATGCGGCCTCGAGGCGCCGAAGACCATCAAGGACGTCGAGGCCGCCGCCGAGAAAATCAAAGCGTGCGACAGCGCGGTCACGCCGTTCGTCTCGCGCGGCCTCAAGCCCGCGGTCGCCTACACTTTCTCCAATATGTTGCACAATATCGGCGGCAGCTACATCGCAGGCGGAAAATCGAACCTCTGCTCGGCCAAGGGCAAGGAGGCGCTAGATACCTATAGCCGGCTGCTGCGCGATTTCGGTCCGCCCGGCGTTGTCAACTACAGCTTCCAGCAGATTTCCGCGCTCTATCGCAGCGGCCGCGCCGCGATGGCGTTCGAGTCCTCCAATGAATTGCGTACGGTGATGGAAGGCGGCGCCCGCCTCAAGGACACCGGCCTGCTGCCGTTCCCGGCGGGCGAAGCCGGCCAGGTGCCGACCACGATTGGCTGGGGCATGGCGGTGTCCTCGCACAGCAAGCAGCCGGATATGGCCTGGTACTTCGTGCAATGGGCGACCAGCCCGGAGGTGCAGAAGAAGATGGCGCTCCAGGGCATTGCCCCGCCGCGCCCGTCGGTCGCCAAGGATCCCGAGTATCGGAAGTGGATCGACGAGGAGCCGGTCCGCAAGGAGTGGCAGGCCGCGCTCGACATTCTTGCGACGAAGGGCTCCTCCGAGGTCGGCTATCCCATCGTCGCCAATCCGGAATCGCGCGAGTTCATCGGCCAGGCGGTGCAAGACCTGATCCTGAAGCAGAAGCCGCTCGATCAGGCTTGCGCCGATGCCGACAAGGCGCTCGATGCGTTGATTGCGCAGAAGTAGCGGCTCAGTGCCGGCTGGCCTCGTGCGAGCCGGCATCCCCCATGATCTGAGAAAGCGGACGCATGTCGGACACGGCTGCGACATTGACGCGGGACCGGCAGAAGCTGGAAATGGCGGCGCTTGCGGCGCCGGCCGTGATCTTCACAGTCGCGATGATCGCGTTTCCGGTCGTCTATACGATCTGGCTGGGTTTCCAGACGTTCTCCTCGACCGGCAAGCAATCCTTTGCGGGTCTCGCCAATTATTCCAAGCTGGTCTCCGACTACGAGTTCTGGCACGGGCTGTGGATTACCATTGCGCTGTTCGTGCTGTCGCTGGTGCTTCAACTCGTCTTTGGCGTCTGGCTGGCCCTTGTGCTGTTTCATGCCAAGCGGTTGCCGGGGATCGTGCGCTCTCTCTTCATCTCCCCCTTCATGATGCCGCCGGTGGTGGCCGGCATGATGTGGCTCGTGATCCTCGATCCGTCACTGGGCGCGGCCAACTATATCCTCCGGTCGTTCGGCCTGCCGCCGTCGGACTGGTTGGCCTCGCCGACCTGGGTCATTCCGACGGTGGCGCTGATCGACAGTTGGCAGTGGACACCTTACGTCGCCTTGATCGTGCTGGGCGGCCTGCAGTCTTTACCGCCGAGCGTCTATGAGGCCGCGCAGATCGATGGCGCATCCCCGTTCAAAACCTTCCAGCGCATCACGCTGCCGCTGCTGCTGCCGACCATCGTCACCGCGGCGATCCTGCGCAGCGTCGATCTGCTGCGCTTCTTCGACATCATCTACATCACCACCCAGGGCGGCCCGGGCAACGCTTCGAATACCCTCAACATCTACGGGTTCCGGGTCGGCTTCGAATTCTTCAACATCGGCTACGCCAGCGCGCTGATGCTGACGCTGACGGCGATCGTGTTCGGCGCCGTGCTCGCCTTCAACCTCCTGCGCGGCGCGGTGGCGTGGTGATGTCATGAACGATGCAGCCAACACCGACCGCTGGATCCGCTGGCTCAACACGGTGCAGCTCGTCCTCGCTGGAATCATCATCATGGTGCCGACGGTGTGGATGGTGCTCTCCTCGTTCAAGCCGTCCTTCGAGGTCACCGCCTATCCCCCGACGCTGATCTTCTCGCCGAGGCTGGAGAACTATGTCGAGCTGACCGGGACCACGCCATTTTTGGGTTATGCGCTCAACAGCCTGATCGTCACCGTCGGCTCGACCGCGCTCGGATTGCTGTTCGGGATTCCCGCCGCGTTCGCCGTCTCCTGGACGCGCATCTCCTGGCCGGCGATCCTGACGCTTGCGGCTCGCATGGCACCCGGTACGCTGTTCCTGCTGCCTTGGTACGTCATGTTCCGGCAAATCGGCATGATCGGCTCCTACACTGCGTTGATCCTCAGCCACGCGGTGATCACGCTGCCGATCGTGATCTGGGTTCTGCTGCCGTCCTTCGACGGTATTCCGCGCAGTGTCTTCGAGGCCGCGCAAGTCGACGGATGCAGCGTCACGCGCATCCTCTGGCGCATCGCGCTGCCGCTGGTGGCGTCCGGCGTCGCCGTGTCGGCGATCCTCGCCTTTGTCTTTTCGTGGAACTACTTCCTGTTTGCGCTGGTGCTCTCCAACGGCGACACCAAGACGCTGATCGCGGCAGCCTTCAACTTCATCGGCGAAGGCTCGACGCAATGGGGCGCCCTCATGGCCGCGGCGACGCTGATCGCGTTGCCGCCGCTGGTGCTGGCCGCCCTGGTTCAACGCTGGCTGGTGTCCGGACTGACGCTCGGCGCGGTGAAAGGCTAGGTATCTGATGAATGCATCATCCCGTCCGAACTCGATCATGCAGGCCGCGGTCTTCCACGGCAACGATCGCATCACAATCGAGCGTGTGGCGATGCCCGAAATCGGCACCGGCGAGGTACTCGTGCGCGTCTCGCGCACCGCGCTGTGCGGCTCGGATTTCAAGCTCTGGCACAAGGGCGCCGAGTTCACTGCGGGCCACGAAATCTTTGGCGTGGTCGAGCAGCCCGGTCATCGCCTGCACGGCCGCCGCTGCGCCGTCTATATCCCGTTGCACTGCGACCGTTGCGCCGCCTGCAAGCGTGGCGACACCCAGATGTGCCTGGAAGTCTCCAGCCTGATCGGCTGGAACAGGCCGGGCGGCTATGCCGAATATGTGCCGGTCCCGGAGAATTGCCTGCTGCCGGTGCCAGACGACATCGAGGACAGCCTCGCGCCGCTGCTGCTCGACACCATCGGCACGTCGGGCCATGCCGTGCGCTTCGTCAGCCGCGTGGTGCCGCCGGCCGAGGCGGGGCCGGTGCTCGTGATGGGAGCAGGGCCCGTCGGTCTCGGCGTCGTGCTGGCGCTCCGTGCGCTCGGCTACGATGACATCCATGTCGCCGACCCCAATGCCGCGCGCCTGACGATCGCGCAATCCTTCGGCGCGAAGGCGCATCCGGTCGGCGATACCTCCAAGCGCTTTGCTCTCATCATGGAATGCTCCGGCGCGAATGCGGCGCGTAACCTCGGCATCGAGCTGGTGCTGCCGCGCGGCGCCCTGGTGCTGGTCGGCGAGAACGCCGCGCCCTGGACCATCGAAGAGGGCAAGGTATTCCGTCGCAAGGATTTCTACATGATCCGGACGTTCTATTTCCCTGTCTCGGATTTCGAGCCGAATGTCGAGCTGCTGCGCAAGTACAAGGACGAATACCGCGTCCTCGTCGACGGCGAGTTCGGCCTCTCGGGTCTGCCCGACAATTTCGCCCGCTTCGCCAAGGGCGAGCTGATCAAGCCGGTACTGGTCCTGGACTGAGCGATCATGGCCTCGATCTCGATACGCAACCTCGTCAAGCGCTACGGCAATTTCACCGTGATCCCCGACCTCAATCTGGAGATCGCGGACCACGAATTCGTCGTGTTCGTCGGCCCGTCCGGCTGCGGCAAGTCGACCTTGCTGCGCATCATTGCCGGCCTCGAGCCGATTTCGTCGGGCGATCTCTACATCGGTGACAAGCGCGTCAACGGCGTGCAGGCGGCGCAACGCGACATCGCGATGGTGTTCCAGGACTACGCGCTCTATCCGCATATGAAGGTCTACGACAACATGTCGTTTGCGCTGGAGCTGCGTGGCGTGCCGAAGGCGGAAATCGACGCGCGCGTGAGGCGCGCCGCTGCGCTTCTGCACATCGAGCCTTATCTCGACCGCAAGCCGAAGGAACTCTCCGGCGGCCAGCGCCAGCGCGTCGCGATGGGCCGGGCCATCGTGCGCAATCCCAAGGCATTCCTGTTCGACGAGCCGCTGTCCAACCTCGACGCAAAACTGCGCGCGCAGGTGCGGGCCGAGATCAAGGCACTGTCGCAGCAACTGAAGACCACCATGGTCTTTGTGACCCACGATCAGATCGAGGCCATGACCATGGCCGACCGGATCGTGGTGCTCCAGAGCGGCACGATCCAGCAATACGACACGCCGGAGACGGTCTATGAGCGGCCGGCCAACCAGTTCGTCGCGGGCTTCATCGGCTCACCCGCGATGAACTTCTTCCCGGTCGAGTGGCGGCAAGAGCGTGCGATCCTCTCACAAGGCGGAACGGCGTTAGCTCTCGACGGCGAAGCCGCAGGCCGCTTGCGTCAGGCCGGCAATGCCGTGCTCGGCATTCGCCCGGAGCATTTTGCCGTGGCGACCGATGCAGACGACGGCATTGCCATCAATGTCAGGCTGGTCGAGCCGCTCGGCTCGGATACGCTAATCCATTTTGATCTGGCTGGCGTCTCGGCGATCGCCAGGGTCGATCCGTCGCTGCGGCCGAAGGTCGGCGATCGTATCAGCTTGCGTCCGCAGCCGGGCAAGACGCATTTGTTTGATGCCACCAACGGGCAGGTCTTGCGGTGAACTCGGCAACCAACATCGGTGATTTGTCGGCGCTGGCGGACGTGGCGTCCAAAGCCAGGCCCGCGCACGTGATCTGTCTGGGGCTGTCCGCGCTCGACCAGGTCTGGCGCGTCGATCGCCTGTTCGCGGGCCACAGCGAGAAGATCAAGGCGACCGGCTATGGCACGCTTGGCGGCGGCATGGCCGCCAATGCGAGCGTCGCGGTGGCAAAGCTCGGTGCGTCCGTCGCGTTCTGGGGGCGGGCAGGGAATGACGCCGCGGGCCAAGAGATGAGATCGGCGTTCATGGCCGAAGGCATCGATGTCGAGAATTTCCGCCTGTTTCCCGACGGCCGCTCGTCCGTTTCCGGGATCATCGTCGATAGCTCGGGTGAGCGACAGATCGTGAACTTCCGCGGACTGTTTCCCGAAGCCGCGGACTGGCTTCCGCTCGAAGCGATTGCTCGTGCATCCTCAGTGCTGGCCGATCCGCGCTGGGTCGAGGGCGCTGCGACGCTGTTCCGCGAAGCTCGCGCGCGCGCGGCATTCCGACGGTGCTCGATGGCGACGTGGCCGACGCCGAGGTGTTCGAGCGCCTGCTGCCGCTGACCGACCATGCGATCTTCTCCGAGCCCGCGCTCACATCCTTCGCCGGCTCGGCCATGGACGAAGCTCTCACAGCGCTGTCACGCTTCGGCTGCCGCGTCATCGCCGTCACCCGCGGCGAGGGAGGAGTGAGCTGGTACGAGAACGGCGAGTTGCACCGGCAGCCGGCCTATGCCGTCGACGTCGTCGACACCACGGGCGCAGGCGACGTCTTCCACGGCGCCTATGCGCTTGCGATCGGTGTCGGTCTCGATGTCTACGCCGCCATGGCGTTCTCGGCAGCCACTGCCGCCATGAAATGCCGCCACGCCGGCGGTCGCAATGGAATCCCTGATATCAACGAGTGTCTTGCATTCATGAGGACGACGCCATGAGAACGATTGGAAAGAACCGCGGCCTGGCACGGCTTGCAGACGCGGATGGCCACTTTCGCATGGTTGCGCTGGACCAGCGGCCGCCGCTGTTCGACGCCATCGCCAAAGCAAAGGGCATCACGCGGGAGCAGGTCGAATATTCCGATGTCACGGCGGCGAAGCGTCTGCTTGTCGAGAACCTCGCGCCGCATTGCAGCTCGATGCTGTTCGACCCGAATTTTGCGGTGCCCGCGGCGATCGATCTGTTGCCGCCGCGCTGCGGCCTGATCATGACGCTGGAGGAGCACCGCGTCGAGGAAACCGCGGGCGGCCGCAAGTCGCGCGCAATCACCAATTGGAGCGTGGAGAAGATCCGCGCCATGGGCGGTGACGCCGTCAAGGTGCTGGCCTGGTACCGGCCGGATGCCGATGCCGCGGTGACCGAGCACCAGAAGCGGTTCGTCCGCGAGATCGGCGAGGACTGCGCCCGTCACGACATTCCCTATGTCCTTGAGCTGCTGGTCTATCCGTTCCTCGGCAGCGCCAACCACACCGCTGACTATGTCGAATCGCCCGGCAAGCTGCCAGGTCTCGTCATCGACAGCGTGCGCGAGTTCGCCAAGCCGGAATACAACGTCGATCTCCTCAAGCTGGAGAGCCCGCTTGCTGCGGGCAGCCTGCCGGCCCGCGACGGCAGCGCGGAGGCGAAGGCCGCACAGAAGGAGTTCGATGCGATCGGCGACATCTGCCGCGAACGGAGCATCCCGTGGGTGCTGCTGTCGGGCGGCGCCGCTCCTGAAAAATTCGAGCGCGTTCTCGATTACTCCTACGCAGCGGGCGCGAGCGGCTTCCTCGCCGGCCGCACTATCTGGCTCGACGCCGTTCTGAAGAATTTCCCGGACCGCGCAGCGGTGTCGGCCAGCCTGCGCAAGGATGGTCTCGGCGTGCTGGAGCGGCTCAACAAGCTGACCACGGCCAAGGGCTCGCCGTGGAAGGCACGCTTTCCGGTATTCACCGATATCAAGCAGGAAGGTGACTTCGCGCGCGCCTACTGAGATAGTGAATCTGCGCGTTCGTTCCGATCGCAGGATCCGTAGACATGACTGACGCCTTCACCATCCGCTCGATCGAGGCGTTGTGCTATCGCTATCCGCTGGCGATACCGGTGGTGACGTCGTTCGGCAAGATGCTCAACCGTCCCGCCGTCTTCGTTCGCGTCGTCGACGAAGACGGCGTCGAGGGCTGGGGTGAAGCCTGGTCGAACTTTCCTGCTCCAGGCGCGGAGCATCGTGCCCGGCTCGTCAACGAGGTGCTGGCGCCGGGTCTTGTCGGGCGCAAATTCGATGGTCCTGCCCGGGCGTTCGAGGTGCTGACTGAGGGCGCCGAGGTGCTGGCGCTTCAATGCGGTGAACCAGGTCCGTTCGCGCAGGCGATTGCGGGCATCGATCTTGCTCTGTGGGACATCTCGGCGCGCCGTCAGCGGGTGCCGCTGTGGCAACTGCTCGGCGGGCAGTCGAACAAGATCAAGGTCTATGCGAGCGGCATCAATCCCGGCGCTGCCGCGCGGACGGCGGAAGCCGCGCTCAAGCGCGGCCATCGCGCGCTGAAGCTGAAGGTCGGCTTCGGTACTGGGACCGATCTCGCCAATGTGGCCGCGCTCCGCGGGATCGTCGGCGCCGGCATGCTTGCCAGCGATGCCAATCAGGGCTGGTCAGTTGCGCAGGCGATGGAGATGTTGCCGCGGCTCGCCGAATTCGATCTGCGCTGGCTGGAGGAGCCGATCCGTGCCGACCGCCCGCGCGAGGAATGGCGCAGGCTGCACGCCCTGGCGAAGATGCCGATAGCCGCCGGCGAAAACATTTCAAGCGTCGAAGGCTTCGAGAAAGCCCTGGCCGAGGACGTGCTTGGCGTGGTTCAACCCGACATCGCGAAATGGGGCGGGCTCAGCGCCTGTGCCGGACTGGCTGGCGGGATTCTGAGTGCGGGCAAGACATTCTGTCCGCACTATCTCGGCGGAGGCCTTGGCTTGCTTGCGTCCGCACATCTTCTCGCCGGTGTCGGTGGTGACGGCTGGCTGGAGGTCGACGTCAATGACAACCCGTTGCGCGATCTACTTTGCGGCCCGATCATCGATGTGAGGGAAGGCACGGTCGAATTGAACCAGGCCCCAGGGCTCGGAATAGTGCCTGATCTTTCATATGTCGGGTGCTATCGCAGTATGTAGGGTTGCTGGAGACCTGTCGCCTTCTGAAGATATTGGCAATTGGACAAAAGCTCGCAGTCACATCGGCTCGATCCCGATCTTCTTTATGATCCTCGCCCATTTCGTAGTCTCGGAGGTCATGAAGTGTGTCAGGCCTTTGGGGTCTGTCACCAGCGGCTCGGCGCCCTGCTCGACGAAGAGGGCGCGCACCTTCGGATCGTTCACGGCTTCAACCATGGCTTGGTAGAGCTTGTCGATGACAGCCTTGTCCGTATTCGCCGGCGCGAGCATGGCCAGCCAGGCGGCACTCTCGTAATCCTTCAGGCCAGCGTCGGCCGCGGTCGGCACCTCAGGCAGCGCCGTCATCCGCTTGTCGCTGGCAACCGCTAGCGGACGCGCATCGCCGCTCCTGATCAGGCCGATGACGTTCGGCAGGAGCTGGAAGCCGAGCGGAACTTGCCCTGCGATGAAGTCCGGCGTGTAGGCGGCGATGTTGCGGTAGGGAACGTGCGTGAGCTCGGTGCCCGTCAGCTGCTCGAAATAGGCCGCCGCCAGATGCTGCGAGGAGCCGACGCCGACCGTCCCGTAATTCAGCTCGCGAGGGTGCGCCTTGGCATAGTCGATCAGCTCGGCCAGCGATTTCGGCGGTAGCTTCGAATTGATCACGATGACATTCGGCAAGGTGGCGAACAGCCCGGGTCCTTCAGCGGATCGTAGGGGAGGTCCTTGTAGAGCGACTTGTTCGCGGCCAGCGGACCGGAGGTGCTCATCAGCAACGTGTAGCCGTCAGGGGCCGCATGTGCTGCGGCGGCGGTGCCGATATTGCCGCCGGCGCCGGGGCGATTGTCGACGACGAAGGCCTGGCCGAGCGACGTTGACATGCGGTTGAGCAAGATGCGCGTGATGACGTCGCTGGCGCTGCCGCCGGCAAAGGGTACGAGCACCTGGACCGGCCGGGCGGGATAATCTTGCGCGTTCGCTGCGCGCATTCCCGCTGCGATGAGGGCGCCACCTGCGAGCGAGAGCAGCGACCTCCGGTCCGGACGGAATCTCTCGCTCTGCTGCTGAGTGCTGCTCGCGATCTTGCTGCGATCGAACCGTGTCATCGCGGACTGAATCTCCCGACTGTGTTTTGTTCTGCCAGACCTGGGGACCGTCCGGGACAGGAGTCATCGGGATGAGCGCCAGGTCGCGATTTCTGCGCCTGGACCCTAGTTATCTCGTGAATGCGATCGTCATGCCTGCTGGTCTCAGAACTTACCAAACCGTCTCATTTTGAGGTGGGCGCGACATCTTGTCTGAGCAGAAACCCGCATTCAGGAGATTGTTTTGCGCCGCGGCTTCCTGCGCGCCGTGCGGGAGGACGGCTCCACATACTCTTTCGCAACGGCGGCGGATTGCGCAAGGTCGTGGCTGATGACGTCGAGCACGGCCTTGGCTGCGACCGACACCGCCCGCCGCGGGTGATGCACCCAGGCGATCGAGCGCACGATCCGCTGCTCGTCGAAGCGATGCGCCCGGATAGCGCCGCTCGCGAGCGATTGCCGGAGTGCGATGGTCGGCAACACGGTGGCGAAATCGGTGGTGGCGATCACGTCGCAGAGGGCGGGCAGGGTGTCGAGCTCGAGCCGGGGCCGCAGGTCGATGCCGATTGCGGCGGCATGCTCGTCCAGGATCAGCCGGAGGCCGTGGCGCTTGGAGGGCAGCACGAGATCGAAATTCGCGATGTGATCGAACCGCAGCTTTGCCGGCGGCCTGATCGGGCTGTCCCTGCGGCAGGCGAACACCATCTCCTCGTCCATGATGTGGTGCGCGGCCAGCGACGTCTTCCGGCGCGGCACGTTGATCAGCGCGAAATCGAGCTGGCCGGTGTTGACCCAATCGACAAGGGTCTCGGTATAGCCCTCGCAGGCGGACAGCGTGATCTCGGGATAGCGGCTGGCCACGGTCGCCGACGAACTCGCCATGGTGCTCTGCGCCACTGACGTGATAAGGCCGACTGAGACGCGGCCCGAGATGCGGCCGCCAAGTTGCGCCATCTCCTGCCGCGCATGTTCGGCATCGCGCACGATCGGCGCCGTCAGCCGCAGTAGCGCTTCGCCGGCGCTGGTGAGCGTCATGCCCTGAACACTGCGGTCGAACAGCTTTTGGCCGAATTCGGCCTCGAGCTTGGCGATCTGCATGCTCAGTGCCGGCTGCACGATGTTGAGCTGGCGCGCGGCGCGCGTGACGTTCTTCCCCTCCGCCAGGCACAGGAAATATTGCATCTGCCTGAGTTCCACGGGGGGAGAGTCCTTCGTTCGCCGATCCTGCTCGTTTGGGCCATCATCTCAGATGATGAATGATATAATCAATGATTATTTGTTCTGATGGATCGGATTGCCTAATCTTGCCACTCAAGGGGCGCGTGTCCCAGGGAGCGAAACCAGACATATGCAGGACGCAACGCCCAAGCGGATGATCATTGGCATTTCCGGCGCCTCCGGCGTTACCTATGGCGTGCGCCTGCTGCAGCTGCTGCGCAATGCCGGCGTCGAGACCCATCTGGTGATGTCGAAGACGGCCGAGCTGACCTTTGCCTATGAGACCGATCTGAAGATCGCGGAGGTGAGGGCGCTCGCCAATGTCAACCACGCCATCGACGACATGGCCTCGGCGATTTCGAGCGGCTCGTTCCGGACCGCAGGGATGATCGTGGCGCCGTGCTCGATGCGCTCGATGTCCGAGATCGCCTCGGGCGTGACCACGACCTTGCTCACCCGCGCCGCCGACGTCGTGCTGAAGGAGCGCCGTCGCCTGGTGCTGATGGTGCGCGAGACCCCGCTGCACACCGGCCATCTCAGGACGATGACGGCACTTTCGGAGATGGGCGCGATCATCGCGCCGCCCGTGCCCGCCTTCTACGCCAAGCCCGAGAATCTTGATGACATGGTCGAGCACACCGTGGGCCGCGTGCTCGACCTGTTCGACATCGATATCGGAATCGTGCGCCGCTGGGGCGAGGACGAGGCGCTCAAGCGCCGCTCGCCGTCGCTGCACAAGATCGCGCCCTGAGGACCTGAGGAGAGACCCGTATGCGAATGGAAAATGTTGCGAGCAAAGGTGTGAGCTCGCCACCCGATCTGCGCACCTGGCTCGCCTATCTCGCCGAACGCGGCAAGCTCGCGATCGCCCGCGAGGGCATTGGGCTGGCTGACGAGCTCGCCGCAATCGCCAAGCGGCTGGAGCGCGACAGCGCGGTGCTGTTTCCGCGCCCCGACGGGCACGAGATTCCTGTCGTCGCCAATCTCTTCGCCGGCCGTGACTGGGTCGCCGAGTCCATCGGCGTCACCGAGGACCAGTTGCTGCCGCGGTTCCTGGCCGCCGCGAGCAATCCACTCCCCATCCATGAGGTCGCGAGCGGGCCGGTGCAGGAGGTCGTGCACGACGAGGTCGATCTGCTCCGCCAGCTTCCGGTGCCCAAGCACAATGAGCGCGACAGTGGTCCCTTCATCACGGCCGGCCTGCTGATCGCCCGCAATCCCAAGACGGGCGTGCAGAACGTCTCGATCCACCGCTGCCAGATCTCTGGCAAGAACCGCATCGGCGTGCTGCTGCTGCCGCGACACACATTCTCCTACTACCGCTTCGCGGAGGCGATGGGACAGGCGCTGGAGATCGCGATCGTCATCGGCGCGCACCCGGCGCTGATGCTGGCATCGCAAGCGATTGCCGCGCTCGACGAAGACGAGATGGCGATTGCGGGCGCGCTGCTCGGCACGCCCGTGGAGGTCGTCAAATGCCGCACCAATTCGGTGCGCGTGCCGGCCCACGCGGAAATCGTGATCGAGGGGCGCATTCTGCAGGGCGTGCGCGAGCCGGAAGGGCCGTTCGGCGAATTCCCTCAATATTACGGTCCGCGCGCCAATCGCGAGGTGATCGAGGTCGACGCCATCACGCATCGCAAGGCGCCGATCTTTCACACCATCGTCGGCGGTGGCTTTGAGCATCTCATTCTGGGAGGTGTGCCACGCGAGGCAACGCTGCTTCAGCACTTGCGCCGCAGTTTTCCGAATGTGCTTGATGTCCGCCTGACGCGCGGCGGGACCTGCCGCTATCATCTCGCGATCAAGATCGACAAGACCAATGACGGCGAGCCCAAGAACATCATGATGTGCGCCTTCGGCGCGCATTACGACATCAAGCAGGTGGTCGTGGTCGACAAGGACGTCGACATCTCCTCTTCCGAGGAGATCGAATGGGCGGTGGCGACGCGCTTCCAGGCCGACCGCGATCTCATGGTCGTGGCTGGCGCGCTCGGCTCGAAACTCGATCCGACCACGGACAACGGCATCAGCGCCAAGATGGGCCTGGATGCGACCGCGCCGGTCAGCGCGCCCGAACTCGCCTTCAAGCGCATCCGGGTCAAGGGCGAGGAGGAGGTCGATCTCGCCACAGCGTTGCAGGCCGACCCCAGCGCCGCGGTCGCGCGGCTTCTCGCGGAGGCGTAGACATGAGCGGGTTACCGCTTGGAAGCAACTTGCGTCGGTTTGCGCCGTTGGAATATGTAGCGGGTGCTGCTTATAGTGCCGCGCCAACAAGCCAATCATTTTGCGGCGCAATGCCGGGAGGAAGGAACTGATGTCGACGGCCCTGCGCATCGCCCATGGCGCTTTTGGCAGGGTCGCTCTGCTCGACATGGACCGTTCGCTGGTCCGCCACGCCCATCATCACTGCCACGTCCTGCTCAAGGTCGAGGGCGCCGACACCCAGTTCCTGGTCGGCGACCGGGTCACGCCGCTGACGGATACCGCCGCCGTGCTGGTCGATGGCTGGAAGCCGCACGCTTATGTGCATGACGCCAATCGGCCGCGCACGCTCATCATGGCACTCTATATCGAGCCGGAATGGCTGAAGGAGTTCCGTCCCGGCTGGGCTGCGAGCGGCGCGCCGGGCTTTTTCGAGCGGCCATCAGGCGAGGTATCGCCGCGCATCCGCCAGCTCACGCTGCATTTGGCGGCCGAAATGATGGCGAATCCGGATGCGGTGCGGACCCATGAGCAGACCCTGTCGGACCTCATGATCGCGGTGATCGAGCGCTTCACGCCTTGGCGCAGCTTTCCGGTCTCGATCCGCGGCATGAGCGCGGTGGGCTGCGACTGGCGCATCCGCCGCGCGATGGACGCCATGCGGACGCACGATTCCTATGCCAACGTCGATCAGTTCGTGAAGGGCGCCGGCCTGTCGCGCGCGCAGTTCTTCCGCCTGTTCGAGACCTCGCTCGGCGTCTCGCCAAAGCTCTATCTCAACGTCGTCCGCATGGAGCGCGCGCTCGATGCGGTGATGCGCGAGGAGACGCCGCTCGGCGAGCTCAGCGAGCGTTTTGGCTTTCCGGAGCCGGCGCATTTCACGCGCTTCTTCCGCGATCATGCCGGCGTCAGCCCGCGCGAGTTTCGCAACGTCTCGCGTTTAGCGGGCTGAGTCTTGCGGGCTGATATTGCGCTGCACCCGCTCGAATGAGACGATTTGGTAAGTCGTGAGAGCGGGCGGTATGGCCCGCACAGCCCTCGTCCTGACATCTGTCACCGCCGCGTAAAAGAGCGCGTCGGGAGGTATGCCGGGACATGTTGCAGGCTGCGGTTCAATCCGCAAATTCAGTCGATCAAGATGGCGACAGGCCGTGGGTCGGGCGTTCGATCGAGCGCGTCGAGGATGCCGCGCTGCTCAGCGGCCGTGGCCGCTTCATCGACGATCTCGGCGTTCAGCCCGGTACGTTGCACGCGGCCATCCTGCGCTCGCCGCATGCGCACGCCGATATCCTCTCGATAGACGTTGAAGCGGCGAAGCGCCTGCCGGGCGTAGCGGCGGTTCTGACCGGCAGCGACGTCAAAGCTGTTACCGCAAGCCTGGTCGTCGGCGTCAAGGCGCCAGTCGAATGCTGGCCGATCGCGATGGACCGCGTGCGCTATGTCGGCGAGCCCGTGGCTGTGATCGTTGCGACCGACCGCGCCCGCGCCGAGGACGCGGCCGAGCTGGTCAATGTCGAATATCGCCCGCGCACTGCTGTCGTCGATCCCCACGGCACGCTCGCGCCGGGCGCGCCGCTGCTGCACGACGGTTTTCCCGGCAATCTCGCCAGCGATCGCCACTTCAGCTATGGCGATCCCCAGAAGGCCTTCGCCGATGCGCCGCATCGCTTCTCCATCGACATCAAATACCCGCGCAATTCCTGCACGCCGATCGAGACCTATGGCGTCGTTGCCTCGCATGACGCGGGTGAAGATGCCTTCGAAGTGCTCGCCAATTTCCAGGGCCCGTTCAGCATCCACACGGTGATCGCGCGTGCGCTCAAAGTGCCTGGCAATCGGCTGCGGCTGCGCACGCCGCCGGATTCCGGCGGCAGCTTTGGCGTCAAGCAGGGCGTGTTTCCCTATATCGTGCTGATTGCGGCGGCCGCACGTGTGACGGGACGGCCGGTGAAATGGATCGAGGACCGGCTCGAGCATCTCACCGCATCGGTGTCGGCCACCAACCGTGCAACGACGCTGGCCGCGGCGGTCTCGGCCGACGGAAAGATCCTCGCGCTCGACTGGGACCAGGTCGAGGATTGCGGCGCGCATCTGCGCGCGCCCGAGCCGGCCACGCTCTACCGCATGCACGGCAATCTGACCGGCGCTTACGACATCCGTCACGTCAAAATTCGCAACCGCGTCGTCGTCACCAACAAGACGCCGACCGGCCTCAACCGCGGCTTCGGCGGACCGCAGGTCTATTTCGCGCTGGAGCGCCTGGTGCAGCGGATCGCAATCGGGCTCGGCCTCGATCCGCTCGATGTCATCAAGCGCAATCTGATCGATGCCGGCGCGTTTCCCTATCGTACGGCGACCGGCGCGCTGCTGGATTCCGGCAATTACCAGGAGGCGGTCGCGCGCGGGGTTGACGAGGGCAGGCTCACGGAGCTCAAGGCGAAGCGTGACGAGGTGCGGGCGCGTGGCGGCCTCTACGGCATCGGTTTCACCGCCGTGGTCGAGCCCAGCGTCTCCAACATGGGCTACATCACCACCGCGCTGACGGCGGCCGAGCGTCGCAAGGCAGGCCCGAAGAACGGCGCGCAGGCGACCGCCACCGTCGGGCTCGATCCGGTCGGCAGCGTCACCGTCCACGTGGCGTCGGTGCCGCAGGGGCAGGGCCATCGCACCGTGCTGTCCCAGGTCGTTGCCGATGTCTTCGGCCTTCAGCCAAAGGACATCCGCGTCAACACCGAGATCGACACGGCGAAGGATGCCTGGTCGATCGCGTCGGGCAACTATGCCAGCCGTTTTGCTGCGGCCGTGGCCGGTACGGCGAAGCTCGCCGCCGAACGCGTTGCGGGCCGCCTCGCCCGCATCGCGGCCAGCCAACTCAACGTCGAAGCCTCGGACATCGTGTTCGCAAAGGGCTTCGTTGCTTCGAAACACAATCCTGAGAATCGGATCGCATTCTCGCGCGTCGCAGCGCTGAGCCATTGGTCGCCGGGCTCGCTGCCCGACGATGCCGGCCAGACCATCCGCGAGACCCTGTTCTGGACGCCGCCGGAACTGACGCCGCCGGACGACGACGACCGCATCAACTCCTCGCTCTGCCACGGCTTCATCTTCGACTTCTGCGGCGTCGAGATCGACCGCACCACGCTGGAGACGCGGATCGATCGCTACGTCACCATGCACGATTGCGGCACCATTTTGCATCCCGGCATGGTCGACGGCCAGATCCGCGGCGGCTTTGCCCAGGCGCTCGGCGCTGCGCTCTACGAGGAATATGCCTACGCCGAGGACGGCAGCTTTCTGACCGGAACGCTCGCCGATTATCTGCTGCCGACCACCACCGTGGTGCCGGAGCCTGAGATCATCCACATGGAGACGCCGTCGCCGTTCACGCCGCTCGGGGCAAAAGGCGTCGGCGAGGGCAACTGCATGTCGACGCCGGTCTGCATCGCCAATGCGGTCGCGGATGCGCTCGGCGTTGCCGACATCACGCTGCCGCTGGTGCCGGCACGGCTTGCGGAATTGGTGCGCGGCGCCGAACCGCCGCCGCCCGCTGGCGGTGCGACCGCGGCGCCCGTGCGCGAGGGCGGCCGACGGCTGCGCGGTGACGGGCAAGCCTCGGTGAAGGGCGCGCCCGAGCAGGTCTGGGCGATGCTGCTCGATCCGAACACCTTGCAATCCGTCATTCCCGGCTGCCAGCGCGTCGAGAGGATCACCGACACGCATTTCCGCGCCGACGTCACCCTCGGCATCGGCCCGGTCAGCGGTCGCTATCGTGCCGATGTGGAACTGTTCGATCTCGATCCGCCGCGCGCGGTCACGTTGCGCGGAGGGACCACCGGCGCGCTCGGCTTCGGCAACGCCGAGGGACGGATCACTCTCGCGCCAGACGGCAGCGGCGGAACGAAGCTGACCTACAGCTACGACGCCGCGATCGGCGGCAAGGTCGCCAGCATCGGCGGCCGACTGCTCGATGGCGCGACACGCGTCATCATCGGCCAGTTCTTCGCGGCGCTGGCGCGCAAAGCCGGCGGCGGCGGTGCGTCGGACGGCGGCTTCTCGCTGTTCGCGGTGCTGGCCAAGGTCGCCAGCCTGTTCGGAGGGCGCCGATGAAGCCGTCCGCTTTCGATTATCTCCGCACCGAAGCCGTCGGCGATGTCCTCGAAGGACTGGCTCAGCAAGGCGGCGATGCCCGCGTGCTCGCCGGCGGCCAGTCGCTAATGGCGATGCTCAACATGCGCCTCGCCAAGCCGAAGCTGCTGATCGACATCATGCGCCTCGCGGAGCTGCGGAAGATCGAGCGGAAGGGCGATGCCGTCGTCATCGGCGCCGGCGTGCGCCAGGCCGATCTGCTCGCCTGGACCGATCTTGCCGAGGCGCTACCGCTGGTGGCGCTGGCGCTGCCCTGGGTCGGGCATATGCAGACCCGCAGCCGCGGCACCATCTGCGGCTCACTCGCGCATGCCGATCCCAGCGCCGAGATGCCGCTGGCTCTGGTCGCGCTCGGCGGCGAGGTGCTTTTGCGCAGTGCCAAACGTCGGCGCCGCGTCGCGGCCAAGGACTTTTTCGCCGGCATGATGCTGACGGCGCGCAGCGACGATGAATTGATCGAGGGCATCTCGCTGCCGGTCATCAAGGGATCGCGCTTTGCCTTCCGCGAAGTCGCACGTCGTCACGGTGACTTCGCCATCGTCGCCTGCGCCGCGATGAAGACCGCCACGGGCGTGCGCCTTGCCGTCGGTGGCGTCGCCGACGTTCCGACCGCGCGGGATTGGCCGGCTCTGGAGGGCAGCGCGCTCGACGATGCCCTCAACGCCTTTACCTACGAGCTCGGCGCGCGCGACGACGTCCACGCCACGGCGCGCTATCGCCGCGACCTCGTCCGCATGATCGGCCGCGAGCTGATCGGCGAGGTGCTGCAATGACCCGCCTCAAGGCCGATCAGCGCCATGCCGTCCGTTTCTTGCTGAACGGCAAGCCGGTCGAGAGTGAGGCCGAGCCGCGCATGCTGCTGTCCGATTTCCTGCGTCACCAACTGGGTGCGACCGGCACCCATGTCGGCTGCGAGCACGGCGTCTGCGGCGCCTGCACCATCGTGGTCGACGGCATGCTGACGCGTTCCTGCCTGACGCTCGCAGCGCAGGTCGACGGCTGCGACATCCAGACGGTCGAAGGGCTCGCGCCATCGGCGGACCGGCTCGGCGTGCTGCAGCAGGCATTCCGCCGCAACCATGCGCTCCAATGCGGCTTCTGCACCGCCGGCATATTGATGTCGCTCGACCATTACCTCGGCAAGAACCCGGCGCCGGCGGAGGCGGAGATCCGCGATCTCCTCAGCGGGCATATCTGCCGTTGCACCGGCTACACCCCGATCATCCAGGCGGCGCTGGAAGCCGCCGCCGAGCTTGCTTCATCCAAAGAAGAGACGTCCGATGCTTGATCTCGCCAGCAGCTTCATGGCCAGCGCCGCGCGCGATCCCCACGCCATTGCATTGGTCGACGGCGATCTCCGCCTGACCTACCGGCAATGGTACGACAAGATCTCCGCACTCGCGGCATCGTTCGACCGCCTCGGGCTCAAGCCGGGCGATCACGTCATCACGCTGCTGCAGAATCGCTGGGAGGCGGCGACGTTGCACTGGGCCTGCCAGTTTGTCGGTCTCGTCATCACGCCGATCAACTGGCGCGCCAAGGCCGACGAGCTCGATTATTGCATCGAGAACGCCGAAGCCTGCGCGGTGGTCTCTCAGGACATTTCCGCGGAGGCGGTGCAGGGATCGGCGCTGGCCGGCAAGCTGCCGCGTGTATCCGTCGATCCCGGCACAGGCGAGGTGGCGAGCTTCGCCGATCTGATCCGGGACGCCGCGCCTGACGCCGAGCCGCGCGTCGGCACCGATGCCTGGTCGATCATGCTCTACACCTCCGGCACGACGTCGCGGCCAAAGGGCGTGCCGCGGCGGCATCGCGCCGAACGTGCCGCGGCAATCGCCCATGTCGCACAAAACCTTTACGGCCGCGGCGAGCGCACGCTCGGCGTCATGCCGCTCTACCACACCATGGGCGTCCGTTCGCTGCTGGCGATGTCGCTGATCGGCGGCAGTTTCGTCTGCCTGCCGCGTTATGACAGCCGCCAGGCTTTGGCGCTGATCGAGAAGGAGGCGATCACCAACCTCTATCTGGTGCCGACGCTCTATCACGATCTCGTCCATCACGACGCCTTTGCCGCAACCGACGTGTCCAGCGTGCGCAAGCTCGGCTTCGCCGGCGCATCGATGACCGACGGGCTGCTCAAGAAGCTGAACGAGGCGTTCAAGCCGGACCTGTTCGTCAATCACTACGGCAGCTCCGAGATCTACACCTTTACGATCGACCAGAATGCGGCGGGAAAGCCGGGGTCGGCGGGCAAGGCCGGGCTGAACCAGCACATCAAGGTCGTGCGCATCGGCGCGCGTTCGGTCGCTGACCTCGCCGCGGTTGGCGAGGAGGGCGAGATCATTGCGACGCTTGCCGGCGATGAGGCTTTCGAAGGTTACTGGCGCCGTCCGGAAGCGGATGCCAAGTCGCTGCGCGAGGGCTGGTATTTCACCGGCGATACCGGCTTCGTCGATCCCGACGGCGACCTGTTCGTCACCGGGCGCGTCGACGACATGATCATCACCGGCGGCGAGAACGTCTCGCCGGTCGAGATCGAGAGCTGCTTGTCGCTGCATCCGGCAGTCGACGAGGTCGCGGTGGTCGGCGTCACTGATGAGAAATGGGGCAAGGTCGTCGCGGCCTTCGTCAAGCGCAATCGCTCTGTGTCCGAGGTCGAGCTCGAGCAGTTCTGCCGCAGCTCGGGCCTTGCCAATTTCAAGCGGCCGCGCCGCTACGTCTTCGTCGACGCGATTCCCAAATCGCCGGTCGGCAAGCTGCTGCGTCGACTGCTCGTCGCCGGGGAATACGAGGCCGAGCGCCTGCCGCCATCGGATGCCGCCTGAAGATCACGCACTCAACAGAAGGAAGCCAACATGCCGTCACCCTACACATCCGCCGATCCCCGGCTCGCCAAGCTCGATGGGTTCAAGGTCGAGATCGACGAGGCGCATGAGCGCGCCGACATCATCCTGGGCCGTCCGCCCTACAATGTCGTGGCAATGCCGCAGCGCGACCAGCTGCGGCTGACCTTCGAGACGCTGGACGAGGATCCGCGCGTCCGCATTATTGTGGTGCGCGGCGAGGGCGAGCATTTCTCCAGCGGCGGCAATATCGGCGGCTTCATGGAGGCGAGCCCCGAGCACGTCTCCAAGCTCGCCTGGAACATCGCAGCACCGGCGCGCTGCGCCAAGCCCGTCATCGTCGCCAACCGCGGCTATTGCTTCGGCGTCGGCTTCGAGCTGTCGCTGGCCTGCGACTTCCGTATCGCATCCGAGACCACGCAATATGCATTGCCGGAGCAGAAGCTCGGCCAGATCCCGGGCTCGGGCGGCTCGGCGCGCCTGCAGAAGATGGTCGGCATCACCCGCACCAAGGACATCGTGATGCGCTCCAAGCGCATCTCGGCCAAGCAGGCGTTCGAGTGGGGCATCGCGACCGAATGCGTGCCGGACGCCGAGCTGGAGAAGGCGACCGACAAGCTGGTCGACGAGCTCCGCACTTTCTCGCCGCTGGCGCAGCGCACGGCGAAGAAGCTCCTCAACGACACCGAGGATTCGACGCTCGCGATCGCCATCGAGCTCGAAGGCCATTGCTACAGCCGGCTGCGCCAATCGGAGGACTTCAAGGAAGGCGTCGAGGCCTTCAACGCCAAGCGTGCGCCGAAATTCGCCGGCCGTTGATACGCGACAGAACCGCCGCGGTTCGCAATGGCGCGGACCGCGGCTCTATCAAAACGGGGGAGGTAAAACAACATGGCTGAGATGGATATGCCGGTCGCGGGTGCGCGAAGCTCGGCGGACAACAAGCAGATGGTCAACGCGATCATCGCCTCGGTGCTCGGATGGGCGCTGGATTTGTTTGATTTGTTCATTCTATTGTACGTGGCGCCGGTCGTCGGCGCGCTGTTCTTTCCGTCGAGCAATGCGGCGCTGTCGCTGGCCGCGGTCTATGGCTCGTTCGCCGTGACGCTGCTGATGCGGCCACTCGGCTCGGCGGTGTTCGGCCATTATGCCGACGTGCACGGCCGCAAGCAGGCGATGCTGATCGCGATCGTCGGCGTCGGTATCAGCACCGCGGCCTTCGGCCTGCTGCCGACCATCGCGCAAGTCGGCGTGCTCGCACCGATCATCTTCCTGATCCTGCGCCTGATACAGGGCATCTTCGTCGGTGGCGTCGTGGCGTCCACCCACACAATCGGAACGGAATCCGTGCCGGCAAATTGGCGGGGCGCGATGTCGGGGCTGGTCGGCGGCGGTGGCGCCGGCATCGGCGCATTGCTGGCGTCCTTCGTCTTCCTGATCACGTCCTCGATCTTCCCCGGCGATGCCTTCGCCGTATGGGGCTGGCGCTTCATGTTCTTCTCCGGCTTGCTCAGCTCGCTGCTCGGCTGGTTCATCTTCAGGAACCTCGAGGAGTCGCCCTATTTCAAGGAGCTCAAGCGTCAGCAGGGCAACAAGCAGGCGAAGGTCTCGAAGGCGCCGGTCAAGGACGTGTTCTCGGGCGAGTATCGCGGCGTGCTGCTGGTCAATTTGCTGATCACCTTCGGCGGCGGCGCCGGTTACTATCTGACCTCGGGCTATCTGCCGAGCTTCCTGAAAGTCATCAACGCGGTCCCGAACCAGACCTCGTCGCTGATCCTGATGGGGGCGAGCGTCTCGGCGTTCTTCTCGGCGGTGTTGGTCGGCGCGCTCAGCGACCGCATCGGCCGCAAGAAGACGTTCCTCATCATCGGCGTACTGGCGGCGGTGCTGCTGCCGCTCTGTTATCTCAACCTGGCTGCCACCAAGGACACGACGCAGATCACGCTCTATGCCTTCGCCATCGCCTTCATCGGCAATGCCGGCTACGCACCGGTGCTGATCTTCCTGAACGAACGTTTCCCGACAGCGTTGCGCGCCAGCGGCACGGGCCTGTCCTGGAATATCGGCTTCGCGCTGGGCGGCATGATGCCGACTTTGGTCTCGCTGGTCAGCGGCAGCGCTGCGGAGATTCCCGTGTCGCTGGCCTGTTTCGCGGTTGGCGTGTTCGTGATCTATCTCATTGGTGCCGTCCTGATCCCCGAGACCAAGGGCAACTTCCGCTGAGCGCGCGGCGCGGCCGATTGCAGGCCCGCAATCTGTTCGACGGTGTTTGGCGCGTTGCGGATTGGCACTATCCAGATTTACGACCACAACAATCTGTTTGCCGAGGCCGAGACGGGCGGCGGTCGCCGCAGCGGACTAGGCCGCTTTCACGGTTATGAGGCGTGGAACCATTTTATCGACATTAAGCAGCTATCAGTATTTCGGAGTGATCTAGAGGCAGCGATCTCATCGGACGCTACCTCAAGACCTGGTCAGCTCGGCCGTGCCTTGCATGGTCGACAACGGTTGGCCGGCGCTTCCTTCGATCTTGAGTTTGCGCTCCATAAAATCGAGAAATGCGCGCAGGCGTCGCGACTCCTTGCGCTTGCCGAGAAACGTCGCACTGACCTGCAGTGACGGACTTTCCCAGTCAGTTAGCACGCGAACCAGTCGTTTGGCTCTTACATCGTTCTGACACATGATGTTCGGAAGAATGCCAAGTCCGACTCCACCGATTACGAGTTCGCGTGCCACTCCGATGTGATTCACGGAAATCCGTCCGACAACGTCGATGACCTTGACACCAAGCCCGCTGCGGAAATTCCATACGCCTTCGGCGCGCTGATGTTCGGTCACGATGCAATCGAAGCGTTCGAAATCGTCGACGCTGAGGGGAACGCCTTTTCTTTGCAGGAACGAGGGGCTCGCATAAACGCCGCGCGTAATGCTTGCCAGGTGGCGGACGCCGCCGTGCGTCTCGGGAAGAGTGCCCAGTTGCACGGCCACATCGTAGGGTTCGACCGATACGTCGATCCACCGGCTGTTGGCGTCAATGACGAGGTGGATGTCGGGGTAACTGACGGCGAATGCGGCGATTGCGCTGCTTAGCCAGCCGGTGCCGAAATCCACGGGCATGCTGACCCGGAGCATTCCCCGCAGTTCGGTTTGCATTCGCGTTGTTCCGAGACCCGCTTCCTCTATCTCCGCGGCGATGCGTTCGCAGTGCTCGTAGAGAGCTTGGCCGATGTCGGTCACTGCAAGCTTGCGGCCTCCCTTTTTGAAGAGGACGGCTCCGAGCTGATCTTCCAGAAACATCAGCTTACGGCTGACCGTGGACTTTGGAATATCGAGCTTTCTCGACGCGCTGCTGATGCTGCGGGCATTGACGACCTCGAAGAACAGCAGGAGCGCGTTCAGATCCAATTTTCTGGTCATAGCCTGCATCCCTTCCACCTGGGATCCCATTCCAGTTCGTCCCATATATGGAACGGTGCAGCGTCGAAAATGCGCTATCGTCCCGACTTTGGCAAGCTTAGGGTCAATTCAAGGTTCGGACCGAGATCGGATTTGGTCTTTCCGGACCAGGGGCGCAGCGAAGCCAAAAAGCAAAAACGACGCGGTCCACGGACCAATCCGGGAGGAGACAATGGCGCACCTTTCCAGGCGAAACTTCCTCGCCACTGCGGCCGCGAGCTCATTTGCGTTGCCATCGTCCATCCGGCACGCGCTGGCAGCGGCGGATATTCGGGTGCGATGGGCATCGTTGCAGCCGGGTTTTACGGTACTGCCGGTCCAGTACATTCTCGCCAACGATCTCGGCAGCAAGAACGGTCTCTCCTTTCCTGATCCGGCGCCGTATACGGCCGTGTCGACCTACTACAACGACTTCATCGCTGGAAACTACGATGTCTGCATTGGGAGTTGGGATACTTTCGCTGCCCGCTACCAGGCCGGCGTGCCCATCAAGTACCTCTGTACGATCACGGACGCCAACATGATCGCCCTGTTGGCGCCCAAGGGCGGCGTCGACAACGTGTCTCAGCTCAAAGGCAAGACGATCGCGGCCCTGCAGTCGACCGGTACCTATCGCATGGTCAAAGCCCTCATCAACGAGGCGTTCGCATTCGATATCGAAAAAGAGGCCACGATCCAGAACGTCGACAATCCTGCCGCGTCGGTGACGCTGCTGATGGCCGATCGAGCTGACGCGGCCTTGTCGTGGGAGCCTAACATAACGACCGGTCTGATGAAGAAGCCTGACTTACGTGTGATCCTGAAGGCGGCCGACGTCTACAAGCGGCTCTCTGGCGGGCTGGAGCTACCCTATTTTGGCGTGGCGATCCGGAAGGAATTAGCCGATGCCAATCCTGGCATCGCGGCGAAAGTCAGCAAGGTCTTCGAAGATTGCCTCAGCGGCATCAACGCGAATACGACGAAGGCCGTCGATCTGTTTGGCAACAAGACTGGCGTTGCGCCAGATACGCTCAAGGAGGCCATGGGTTCGAAGCGCCTCGCTTTCAACTACCGGCCTATGAGCGATGAACTTTCGAGATCGTCGATACTTCTTGCGAGCGAGTTTCTAGCGCGCAACGGCCTGCTGACCAGGCCAGTCGATCAAAACTTCTTTGCCGCCTGACCAATCATGACGGAAAGACCGATGTCCATTGCGGTACAAGCCGATCGAACCTCGCGTCCGGAGCGCTCCGTCGCTTCGGAACTCGTTAAGCCGCTGGCCGGAGTGGCCGCAGCGCGGAAGAATCCGGAGGGAAGACGCGATATTTTCGCGACGTGCGTTGTTGTCGTTATCCTTCTTGTCGCAATGGAAATCACCAGCCGCTTCGTGCCGGACTACATCATGCCGTCGCCCGTGGTCGTCTGGAACGCGGCAAGGGAGCTGTTCTTTTCGGATCCGTACCACGTTGCCGTCACACTCGTCCGTCTTGCCATTTCCGTCGCAATTGCGATGGTTGCGGGGGTATTGATCGGTCTCGCGATGGGAATATTTCCTTCCGTGCGCCCATATCTGAAGGCCATCGTGGTTATCGATACCGGAATTCCCGCGCTCTCGTGGATGCTGATTGCCGTGTTCTGGTTCAAGAATCCGGAGTCGCGAATCTTCTTCATTCTCCTCGTGATCCTGCTGCCGTTCTATGCCCTCAATGTCTACGAAGGCGTACGTGCGTTACCGAAGGAGCTCGTCGACATGATCGAGAGCTTCCGTCCGTCGCGTTGGCAGGTACTCCGCTATCTCATTCTTCCGCACATCGTGGCCTACATCTTCCTCACCACGAAATCGGTGATCGGCTACGCGATCCGCATGGTGATCTTTGCCGAACTCGTCGCATCCGCAGTCGGTATCGGCGCGCGGATGAACCTCGCCCAGTCGACATTTAGGATCGATCAGGTGCTGGCATGGACCTTCTTCCTCGTGATCCTGAACCTGCTGTTGCAGGCATTCGTGAACGGGCTGGAAAAGATCTCCCTGAAATGGCGTGCGGAGGCGACGGTAAGATGAGCGAGAAATCTCTCATTGAGGTTCGCGAGGTTACCAAGACGTTCGGCAACTATCTGGCGGTCGATAACCTTTCGATGAGTGTCCGCCGCGGTGAAATTGTCGTTCTTCTCGGCCAGACTGGTGCCGGAAAAAGCACGGTCCTGAATTTGATCATGGGTACGACGTGCCCGAACTCCGGTCAGATCCGGGTGGCCGGCTTCGATCCCTATGCATCCTTCAAAGCCCTCAAGGGACGGCTTTCGGTCAGCTTCCAGACCGACAGGCTCTTGCCGTGGCGGACGGCAGTCGAGAACGTTGAATTGGGCCTTCTTATTCTGGGAAAACCCAGGTCACAGGCACGGGCGTGCGCCAGGGAGTGGCTTGCGCGGGTACGTCTTGAAGCTGCCGATGACAAATATGTCCATGAGCTCTCGGGAGGCATGCGCCAGCGCGTCTCGCTTGCCCGCGCGCTCGCCATCGATCCCGAAATCGTGTTCCTCGACGAGTCGTTCAGTCAGCTCGATCATGTCACGTCGAAAAGGTTGCGCCGCGACTTTCTTCAGATAGCGCGCGAATTTCGAAAGACCTGCTTGCTGATTACGCACCGGATTGACGACGCACTCGAAATGGCCGACCGCGCGTTCGTGTTGAGCCCTCCAGCCAGGGTCGCGCTCGAGGTTCAGATCAGCGACGAAGCGAGGTGTGACCCACGCAAGATCGCCGAACTTCACGCTCAGATCGCATCGGCGATGGGCGGTGAATCACAGACCGAACATTGAAATCATCGGAGACGAAGAGACATGAGCTACCAGGATGTCATTCTCAATCGGGAAAACGGCTGGGTCGAAATCACGATCAACCGACCTGACAAGCTGAATTCGCTTCGAGAACAGACGGCCGACGAGATCCTCGCGATACTCAATGAAGTCGAGCACGACAGGAGCGTACGGGCGGTCATTTTGCTTGGCAGCGACAAGGCATTTTGCACGGGCATCGACACCAGCGAGTTTCAGATCGAGGAAAACGGCTATTTTGACTTCTACCGATTCCGCAAGAGGACCCGGAAGGTGAATCGGCTCTTCAAGGACATCGGTGGTTTCACCAAGCCGCTGATAGCCGCAATCGAAGGATTTGCGTTGGGCGGCGGCCTTGAGCTCGCACTAGTCGGAGACATCATAGTCGCCGGCGCGAACGCAAAGTTCGGGCTGCCCGAGATCAAGCTTGGAATGATGCCCGGCGGCGGCGGCACCCAGACGCTCCCACGGTTAATAGGGAAGCCGCTCGCAAAAGAATTGATGTGGACCGGCAGGCGGATCACCGCCGCGGAGGCCGAGCGCTACCGTATCCTCAATCACGTCACGGAGCAGGGGAAAGCGCTGGAAAAGGCTCGCGAAATCGCCAAAAGCATCAGCGACAACGCGCCGATCCCGGTGATGATGACGAAGTCCGTAATCGACCGTGGCATCGACATGTCGCTTGCGGACGGCTTTGACGCGGAGGGTGACGCTTCCTTCCTGCTTTACTTCACCAAGGATCGCGACGAAGGGCTGACGGCTTTTCGTGAAAAGCGGTCACCAGCATTCCGCGGAGAGTGACAATGACTGCGAAGAAACGCGACATCGTAATCGCCGGCTATTCGGAGACGGCGATCGACTTCAAGACCGGACGCAGCGCGTTTGACCTTGGAGGTGAAGCCTTGGCCAAGCTTCTCGCCGCAACCGGAATTTCAAAGGATGTCATCGACGGTCTCTCCGTGACCACTCCGCTGAGCGAGTGTCCCAATCCGTTCTTTGCCGTCTACATGACTGAGGCATTGGGCCTTACGCCGACCTGGCTCAACTACGGCGGATCCGGCGGATGCTCGGCGACCGGAGGCGTTGCCCGCGCGGCATCCGCCATTCGCGACGGACATTGCGAGGTCGTCGTCGTTCTATCCGCCGACGCTCCAAGCACGGCGTGGCGTGCAAACTATGGAGCCTACCGTTCCGAATTCCAGGATCCGCCCGGCGTCCAAGGACCGCCGGCGACGTTCGGGCTTCTGATGAGCAGGTACAACCATCAGTTTGGGATCAAGTCGGAAGCGCTGGGAAAGATCGCGATTACGCAGCGCGAGCATGCTCTACACAACGAGAATGCCTACGCAAAGTTCAAGACGCCGATTACGATGGCAGATTATGAAAAATCGCGTGTCATTGCGGATCCGCTGCGCCTCCTCGACTGCGTCATGTTTTGCGACGGCGCGAACGCTTTTCTCGTCACGACTGAGGAGAAGGCTCGCAGCCTCGGGATCACTAAGATGGCGTTTCCGACGGCCTATGCTGAAGTGACAAATTTTAATGGCGACAAGCCGCTGTCGGAGATTACTGAGACCGGTTTCTCGGCGATAGCGCCGAAGATCTTCAAGCAAGCAGGGCTGACAGCGAAGGACATTTGCATGTTCCAGCCTTACGACGACTTCACCATTGCCGTCATGATGAAATTCGAGGATTTCGGTTTCTGCAAGCGTGGGCAAGGCAGCGATTTTACCCTCGATACTGATCTCTCGCACAGGGGAACATTGCCGCTTAACACCGGAGGAGGCCAAATCTCGGCCGGTCAGCCCGGACTTGCCAGCGGGGGACTCAATCTGGCCGAGGCCGTTCGACAGTTGTTCGGAGAGGGTGGCGGCCGCCAGGTAGCCAATCCGAAGAACGCGCTGGTGACCGGCATTGGCGTTATCCCCTATGCGCGGAACTGGGGTACCAGCGCCGCTATGATATTGGAGGCTTAAAATGGCTGATGAAAAGGCGGGGCGTCCCGTCCCGAAACCTTCGGTTTACGTTGACACCAAGCCGTTCTGGGATGGAGCCAAGGCAGGCAAGTTGGTGCTGCAGTACTGCAAGGACACCGGACAGTTTCAACACTATCCACGTCCGGTCAGCATCTTTACCGGCAGCCGGAATCTGGAATGGCGCGAGGTAACGGGAAAGGGCACGATCTATGCCTGCACCGTGATCCGCGTTCCCGGCCCCGGTCTCGACGGCCGACTTCCCCTCTCGGTCGCAACCGTCCAGCTCGACGAAGGCGTGCGCATCCTTGGCAACATCCTGAACAAGGACGCGGATGCGGTCAGAATCGGCCAACGCGTGGAAGTGACGTGGGATCGCCTTTCTGACGACCTCCAGTATCCAGCCTTTAACGTCGTTTGAGGCATCCAATATGCGCCTGGAAACCATACTTAGCGCGCAAGCCGTGCGCCATCCTGATAAGATTGCTCTGACCTGCGGTGACGAACGGATTACCTATCGGGATCTCGACCATAGAATCCGCGGCGTCGCGAGTGGTCTTCGGACGCAGGGCGTTGGTCCCGGCGATCGAATTGTGGTCTTTCTTTCCAACGGCATTGAGATCGTTGAAGTGTTCTATGCCGCGTTCTCGATAGGCGCGATCGTAGTTCCCGTGACGACGCGGCTAACCCCACACGAACTCCAGCATATCTGTGCCGATTGCCAGCCCGCAGCGATTGTGTTCGAAGGGAATGGCTCGTCTATCTCCGAGGCGCTGCAGGCAAATCCGGATGCGATCTGGATCAGCATAGGGCGTGCCGTCGAGGGTGCAGTCGAATATGCTGACCTTAGAAAGGCGGAGCCCGAGCGGCTCCCACTGCTGTCCATCGAGTCGGATGACGCAATCATCATGTACACTTCGGGGACAACGGGAAATCCGAAGGGAGCGATCATAACGCACTCGAATGTTGTAGTTCAGCATTGTTTCATAAACGCCGTCGAATGGAGAATTTCGAGCGAAGACCGCTATCTTGTGACGACGCCGCTCGCCCATCGCACCGGCTTTGCCCGGCTCGCCAATTCGCTGACGCTCGGCGGCACGCTCGTCGTCATGAAGAAGTTCGATCCGCGTGAAACCGTCGACACGATCGAGAAAGAACAGATCACCGTCGTTGGTATGGTCCCGACGGTATGCCGGATGCTGCTTCCCGAGATCAAAGACGATCCTTCGCGCTGCGCATCGCTGAGGCGCATCGTCGTGACGGGCGAAGCGTTCCCGGTCGAACTAAAGAGACAATTTCTAGCACTGCTGCCGGACGTGCGGCTGGTGTCGTTTTTTGCGATGACTGAAGTGGGAGGTGTGACCTCCCTCTCGCATGAAGAGCAGTTCGATCACGCCTCCTCGATCGGGCGGCCGACGCCCGGCGTCGAGATTCGGATCGTCGATGATGCAGGTATCGCGGTAAAGACCGGTGAGCCGGGCGAACTACTCGTGCGCGTAGGGCAGCCGGGCCAGTATTCCGTCATGCGGGGCTACTACAATCGGCCCGACGAGACAGCAAATACAATCAAGGACGGGTGGATTCATACTGGCGACATCGCCAAGGCGGACGACGACGGCTATCTCTATATCGTCGATCGCAAGAAGGATATGGTGCTCAGCGGCGGCTTCAATATCTATACAAAGGAAGTCGAGCAGGCCCTGCTGCAAAATCCTGAGGTCGCCGATGCCGCTGTCATCGGAGTGCCCGATGCCATCTTCGGAGAGGCAGTCGCGGCCTTTGTCGAGCGATGTCCAGGCGCAAGCCCAACACCTTCGTCAGTTGTCGAACACGTGCGTAACCTGGTCGCCGGATATAAGAAGCCCAAGTACGTAATCATAGTCGACGCGCTACCGCGAAATTCTCTCGGTAAGGTCCTCAAACGATGTTTGCGGGATCAGGCAGCTGACGTCGTCGCCAGGGTCGGACCCCGGGAAAAGAGCGCCTAGGGTCTCGACTACGAAATGCGTTATCTCCGAGACGCAGGAGCAGGCGAATTATGGGGGCGGCGCAGGAACTTGCTACTCGGCGCCGGACTCGGCTCGTTGAACTAGCGGCAGAAATTCCTTGTCGTAACTGACCGAATCTGCGTTGGAGTGGGGTCACGATCGACGCCGGTCGTGACGCCATCCTAACGAGGCCTTCTTAATCTCCTTCAGATCGATACTGCCGCTATCTCAAGCGAGATAATGGCTGCGCCAATTCACAACAGCAGAAGCGATAATCCCAGTTTCTGGAGCCGCCGATCTGGTCCGGAAGGGACGTCGTCGCCGCAGCAACGATGCCGCCGCTCGAACGTCAGCGCCTTGAGCGTGATCAGTGACCGCAGAACCGCCTCCGAGTACGGTCCAGCCGCTTCGCTGCGGCTGGACCAATCGTGCGAGATCAATTCGAGCTCGATCTTATACGGGATACTTGGAGTACTTCGAGTGGTAGGCCGAGATGCAATTCAGGCTGGTTTATATATGATGAGCTTCAGGTCAGTATCATCATTCGCCTGGAGACTTGCGTGCGCAAAACGCAACACGCCCTTCTTTGGATGTCGCAAGCGATGGATTCCGCCGACGCCGCCTCGAATGTCGTGGGCTTGCCACCATTCTGCAAACTCCGGGCTGTCGTCGCGAAGGCGTGTCAGCAACGCGACGAATGCAGGATCGCCGGCCCGGAGATCGTGGGTCGCACGGAACCGCGCGACGACGCGCTTGGCCTCCGCGGCCCAGCTTGATCCAAACAGCCGGCGCGATCCTGGCTAAAGCAGGACGCAGATGAGAATGTTGCAGTCTTCTTCCGCCAGGCGATCAAAGCCAAAAATGTCGGCGGCAGCCTTGTTCCAGGCAAGAACGTCCCAGCGCCGACCGGCGATGTAAGCCGGTTGATTGAGTGACTCGACCAAGCCTCGAAGGGCTTTGGAAACGGTTTCCGGGGTGAAGGCGCGTCGATTGGTTCCTGATGCCAGGGCACGCAAATGCGCATGTTCGACTTTACTGAGGCGCAGCGCTCGCGCCAGCGCGTCAATTGTGGTGACCGAAGGACTGACGGCCCGCCAGCCGCAGTGAGGCGAACGAGATTGATCGCGATGTCGGCATTCGGGGGGGCCCGCAAACGCTCGCGCTGCTCGTCTGTGAGGTCGCTGATGCGCCGCACCTGCAACTAAGCGCCATTCTCGAAGCCGGCCTAGATGCCGTCCATCTGCGGCATTTCTTGCAGTGCGGCCTTGAACAAGGGCACGGCGGAGCCGGTCTCGCTTCGTTCATTTGAATCGGCCACACTCGAATTGTTGGCCAATACATGAACAGGGGTTCTGACGGTGGAAAACTCGGCTTGAAGGCGCCGCAGCACTTTGGCAGTGGTTGCATCCATATAGGCGGACGCCGCGTCCTGAGTCGCCCATCGCAGGGATGGGAGCTGGACGGCGATGAGCAGCGCCGTCAAGGCGATAATAAACGCTGTTACGGCAAATGTGATGGAAGTCCGGAATGTGAGCATCCGAATCGCTTCCCCGCTTTTGGTCGACCCACCAGCTACAGTGCGATCGGGCAGTGCGCACTGGCCATATCACCTATTGCAGTTCCGTCTAGGAAGCTTCCCCCATAGAAAACTATTACCTTGCGGCCCGACCCGTCCAGTTGGCGCTCGGGTCAACAGGGCCTTCATCATTTGGACAATTGAAGCTTCTCGGCCATCCGCACCAGGTCTGCGACAGTTCGGATGCCAAGCTTCTCCATCATACGGCTGCGGTGGACCTTGATGGTCTTCTCGACGGTACCGAGCTCGCCGGCAATTTGCTTGTTAAGCCGCCCCGCCACGACATGCGTGAGCACTTCCCGTTCGCGCGGCGTCAAGGTCCGTACCTTCGTTCGCATCTCATCCAGTTCGGAACGGCGCCGTCGCGACTCAGCGTCAACTGCTTCAGCACGGGACAGCGCCTCAAACAAATCCTTCTCCTTTACCGGTTTGGTCAGAAAATCGATTGCTCCAGCCTTCATCGCACGTACGCTGTTCGGAATGTCGCCGTTGCCGGTAATGAATACGACGGGACGATGCGAACCGGTCGTTGTGGTCAACACCTCCTGTATCTCCAGGCCATCGAGATCCGGCATACAAACATCGAGTATGGCACATCCTGGCGCTTCCTCATTGTGATCCTCAAGGAACACCTGGGGCGAGGAATACGACTTCACATCATAGCCTTTGGCTCGGAGCAGTCGCGACAAAGACTTGAGAACACCCGAGTCGTCATCAACGAGATAGACGGTGAAACTTCTCGTCATTTGCATGTCACTGCAGGTTGTTGAGCGGCACAAAACCTCGTAACGAAGACGCTATCGTCCGGTGAGCTAGCGACACATGCTCCCAATTCAGATTTATGATTGTTAAACTAAGGCCCGGACACATGCCGAGGCCATATCGAACAACAAGGCGAGCACGCTCCTATCGTGGGCTTCCCCCCGGCGAGCAACATTGGCCGCTGGTGTCCTCATGATACCCAGCGCTCCTAAAATTGCCACGTAAAATCAATGGGCGTTTGCGAGTAGAAAACACTGCGGATGTGCGGTTGCTAGGACAATTCTACGAAAAGGCGATGCAAGCTACTCTTCCTCATGCGACTTCTCGACGCGCCCGCCGGAGGCACGAACGCTCGCGCTGATTGCTTCAGCCCACTTTTACTAGTGGACATAGGACGACCCTCCGTTTTACCTTCCGGTTGCATTTCAACCGGATCCGGACCCTTAGAAGTAACGGACCACGTTGGGGGGGCAATCATTAGACAATTGCTTGTTTTTGGCATTTTGTTTCTGGTGGTCGTATTATTCAGCCCGGCGACGCGCGCGGACGGAAAGGCGCGACGCGTACTAATTCTTCACTCATATAACTATACGTTCCCTGCCGACGCCGCCATTTCGGAGTCCCTCCGTAAAGAGCTCGCACGGTCCTCTCAGCCAATTGAAGTAGAAGCTGAGTTTCTCGATCTGGCCAGGCGGCCAGATGAGGTCGAGGGGTTGAAGACGGCAAAATTCCTTGGCGAGAAATATGCCGCTGAGCATTTTGACGCCATCGTAGTCATCGGCATTCCTGGAATGCCTTTCCTTCTCAAACATCGCGATTTGATTGCGCCGGGTGTCCCCATCGTATGGGCTGACGTTACGCGGACGACGCTCGAGGCCGCGAAGCTACCCGCCGACATCACCGCGGTGATAAATGATTACATTCCGGAAAAGACGCTCGAACTCGCTGAACGCCTTCAGCCTAAGGCGCGACGGCTCGTGGTGATTGGCGGGGCCAGCACTTCCGACGTCCGGTGGCAGGAGAACGGGCGCAGAGCCGTTGCAGCTCACAACAGTTCAGAGTTGGAAGTGGAATACTGGCTTGAGCACACATATAGCGGCCTGCTGGAACATGTGTCCGAGTTGCCACGTGATACAATCGTCCTGCTCCTTACGTT
This sequence comes from Bradyrhizobium cosmicum, assembly GCF_032290525.1. Lineage (GTDB taxonomy): Bacteria > Pseudomonadota > Alphaproteobacteria > Rhizobiales > Xanthobacteraceae > Bradyrhizobium > Bradyrhizobium cosmicum_A. Next base: position 749,061 of record NZ_JASXTA010000001.1, read on the forward strand.
TTTCGCCGACAGAGAAGATAAGCGTTTCATCCCCAGAGATGTTGCTGGGGCAGTTGCAGAAGCTTCTGCCGCTCCGGTCTACGGTTTCTTCGAAACTTATCTCGGCACCGGCGTGGTCGGAGGATATCTCGAAACATATCAGTCTATCGGAGCGACTACCGCCGGTATCGTTCTCGAAATCCTTTCAGGTAAGGACATCACTAAGCTCAGTCCTCGAGACAATGCAAAACCGGCTTTTCGAGTTGATGCGCGAGCGATGGAGCGGTGGGGACTCGACCGCAAAAACCTTCCCTCCCGCAGCACCGTCTTATTCCAGAAGCCCAGTCTTTGGGAGGAACATCGTTATCTTTTTTCTGCGAGTGCAGCTGTCGTCGCTGTTCAGTCATTTATAGTTGCCGGATTGTTGTTTCAACGGCGTCGGCGACAACAGGCTGAACAGTCGCTAAAGGAAAGCGAAGATCGAATGAGATTTGCCGCGGCGTCCGCAAATATTGGGCTGTGGCAGTTCGATCGAGCAACGAGCCAACTATGGTCTACCGAACACTGCCGAGCGATTTTTGGACTGTCGGCTGGTTTTCCTCTCACCTGCCAGACGTTCCTCGCGGCGATCCACCCAGACGATCGCTCCATGGCGGCGGCTGCACTTCAGGGGGAGTTGAAGGGTGGCCGTTCTGCCATTGCTGACGTTCGCACTGTTTCGGGACCAGACGAGGTGCGGTGGGTGCGCATTCGTGCTCGTTCAGATGGCTCCGGGCAGAATACAGCAGGCCAACTTAGTGGAATGTTCGCCGATATCACGGACCAGAAAACTGCTGAGTGCGATCTTGAACTCCAGCGTCAAGAAGTAGCGCATCTGATGCGTGTTACGGCGCTAGGGGAGCTATCAGGTGCGATTGCCCACGAGGTCAATCAGCCATTGACTGCAATCCTTTCGAATGCGCAGGCCGCTCTTTACTTGTTAAAGCAGGATTCACCTAACTTCACCGAAATTCACGATGCACTTCAGGATATCGTGCACGAAGATAATCGCGCGAGTGAGGTCATTCAGCGGCTACGCAGCCTGCTCAAGAAGGGCGAGAGCAGCTTTGATTCGATTGATCTCAACGAACTCGTCGAGTCGACCGTTGCTTTGTTGCGTCACCAACTGATTGATCGTCGAGTCACCGCTGAGACCGACTTAGCCCTTGGTCTGCCGACCGTGCTCGGCGATCCCGTGCAATTGCAGCAGGTTCTACTAAATCTCATCATGAACGCCATGGATGCGATGACCTCAACTCCGGATGCGCAGCGTCGAATACAGATTTGCACTCGAGCGACGGAAAAGGGAACGATTGAGGTCTATCTGAAGGACAATGGCCCAGGGATAAAGACTGTAGACAGAAAGCGGGTGTTCGTACCGTTTTACACGACCAAAGACCAAGGTCTTGGCCTAGGACTATCTATTTGTTCGACGATCATTGAAAAACACGGGGGCACAATCAACTTGCGAAACGCTGACATAGGGGGAGCCGTCGCAGAAATCTCCCTGCCAGCCGAGAAAGGACCCCATTATCACGCGCGCCTCGCAATCTGAGCCATGGCACCTCTTCTACGAACTTTCCCTGCCTTTGAGATCAAGGCACTCTCATCTCACCAACCGCCCAGCCCCGAACGTCGGCTTCCATGCCGAGCGAGCTGGACCACCCGGTAATGTTAGCCAGCTAGAATTCTCTAGCTTAGACTATTTTTATCAGAACCGGATGTGACGACGAAAGGCGCTCCTGGAAGCAAAGCACCTATAGTGTATTTCGGGGCCGTCTCGATCCAGCCCAGCTCACCTCCAAGATAGAAGCCTGTCCACGAGAGCGCAGGTGCGTAGGGGACCCGGGCTAACAGCTGGACTCGCTGAGCGAGGTCGCCCGCCGAATGCAGTCAGGCCGAAGCTGCACTGAGTTGTCGCAAGTAAAGGGAGGGGCCCAAAACCGCACACAATGCGCTGTGATTCAGAGAGATAAGATCCTGCTAAGACCAGCGCGGGCGAGAGCCCGCCTCTTGTTTCATTTGAAAATCGGCTGATGCTTCTCTTGCTTGAGCATCACATCTATCGCTTCGATGATTCGAACTTCCGGATGAGCCTTGCAATAAACGATGACTTCATGCTCAAGCTCTTTCGATCGGGCTATATTGAAGTAGTGCTTCTTTGCGAGGCCATTGTACCAGCCGCTGTACCAGGTCGTGAGCCGATCTGCATCTTCCTGCCAAGTCCCCGCAAGTGCTGCGCACGTCAGCGCCTGCACGTTAATGTAACCGTTGGCATCGGCGTAGGCAGAGAGGTCCGTTTGCGCCAGAACAGGAGAACCTGCTGTAGCAAGTGTCGTCACTGCAATTGCCAGCGTCTTCCACATGACGTCACTCCTGGGAGAATTGTACATCTATTAGGCTGCATATTCCGAGTTAGGGTCTGGGACGCCCCGAGCTTCCCATGTGATCATCGGGACCATAGATTCATCTGTAAGCAGGTCAAAAGGCTTACGTAGCTTGGTGTTCCACCAACATTTTCCTGCGGAATGCATTCGGCCTTGCTCGGAGCAGAGAATTTCGGCCACTGGCTCACCAGCTGTTGCCGAGCCATGTTTTCATCGCTCAGGCAGCTTTTGAGGGACTGATCGACTGAAAGGCTGGCCGTTGCCGCCAAATCGAGTTTGCAGCTTCGGACGATATCGAATGCAGGCACTCGATCGGCAACGGCGACGACGAGATGAGTCCCCACGACCATCATGGAAATCGAAATCGGCATAGTGTGTCCTTCCTACCATTTTGCTCTATTCACACCACTAAGCGTGGCTATTTCAGAAATGTGCGTGAGTCGCGGCGTCGAGTCCTACCCTACGTCACCCTGATCCCGGATCGCTTTTTCTATCGCTGAGAACAGGGCGTCATCATGCAACGGCTTCCGAAGCCTCGCTAAAACTGTATCTCCAGGCGGCCGTGAGAGTATCGCAGGATCGCCGTGTGCTGTGATGAGGATCGTCGGAACCGTCATGCGGCTGTCGACAAGATGCTGTTGAAGCTCCAATCCGTTCATATCCGGCATTTGAAAATCTACTATCAGGCACGCCGGAAGACCATCTGGCAGCGCCGCAAGAAACTCCTTTGCTGAATCATACGTCTTGACCTGGAAAGCACGCGAACGCAGTAGCCGGCTTAGAGCCCTGAGTACGGCGGGATCATCATCAACGATGGCAATCCATGGGGATGCTTCCGCCACGAGAATTTTGCCCTTTGCCGAGAGTCCTTCGTGTCGACCTTTGGGCCAACGGGATTTGATGTCCCAGCTTCTAAAGCTCCGCTTTGCTCTGCCGCGTTCTCCAACGGTGGGATCGTTAGAATCCACCGCATTCTTGCGACGGTAGCGCAGCATGCGGGTGGTCGATATTGGACCAGGGTCCAATATCCCGTGAAAAGCCTATTCTCGTAACGTAGCGCGATCTGTTTCGCGATTGGCTTGGTTATCAATCAAGGGGCAACGCTCAGACATGACGCCGCTTTTCCCTGAAATTGCAGTTAGAGCCGATGCTTCCGTAACCAAAGCCCCTTTGCAATCCGAAGGAATGATTTGGATACCGGGCGGCACTTTCCGCATGGGATCAGACAAGCATTATCCGGAAGAAGCCCCGGCCCACCGCGTTACCGTGGATGGTTTCTGGATGGACCAGCATCCCGTGACAAACCGGCAATTCAAGGAGTTCGTAAGGGCGACCAAGCATGTCACCGTCGCCGAGATCACGCCTGATCCGAAGGATTATCCGGGCGCGCTTCCGCACATGATCTACGCGGGCTCGCTGATGTTCTCTCCGCCCGCGCATCCGGTGAACCTCCGGGACTTCAGCCAATGGTGGACGTTTGCCAAGGGCGCAGATTGGCGGCATCCTTACGGGCCTGGAAGCAACCTTCGTGGGCTCGACGAACATCCCCTCGTGCATGTGGCATTCAGCGATGCGCTCGCTTACGCGACATGGGCGGGCAAGGATCTTCCTACCGAAGCCGAATGGGAATTTGCGGCGCGCGGCGGGCTTGCGGAGGCCGAATTCGCGTGGGGCGATGAGTTCACGCCGGCCGGCAGACACATGGCAAACACCTGGCAAGGAGAATTTCCGCGCGAGAATTCCAACGTCGATGGTTTTGAGCGCACCTCGCCGGTGAGTGCATTCCCGCCAAACGGGTATGGATTGTACGACATGATCGGCAACGTCTGGGAATGGACGGCCGACTGGTATTCGCCGAAGCATCAGCCAGACGCTCCGAAAACTTGCTGCATTCCACAGAACCCGCGAGGGGGCCGTGAGGCAGACAGCTATGACCCACGAATTACCAACGTGAAGATACCCCAAAAGGTCATCAAAGGCGGCTCGCATTTGTGCGCGCCGAACTACTGCCGACGCTACCGGCCGGCAGCCCGCCATGCGGAGCCGGTAGATACGTCCACCAGTCATTTGGGCTTTCGATGTGTCAGCCGACAAGCGGTTGATGCGACATAACCGGTAGAGCAAGCAATGTTAAGTTACACGTCCGCTGACAAACCCCCTGCACAGTCGGCAGGCAAGCAGCTTAGTTGGATCAAGCGCTCATGCGCCGCTTTGCTAAGCGCATCGATGCTGACATCCGCGCCCGTGCCGCTCAGCACGCCGGCGTCCGCTCAGCAGGCGCAGAAGCCCAACATTCTCTTCATCATGGGCGATGACATCGGCTGGATGCAGCCGAGCATCTACCATCAGGGGCTTATGGTGGGCGAAACCCCAAACATCGACCGTATCGGCAACGAGGGTGCCAAGTTCATGCACTATTACGCCGAGCAGAGTTGCACTGCCGGGCGCACGGCCTTCATCACCGGCATGCAGCCGGTCCGCGTAGGCATGGTCCTGCCAGAACTCCCTGGCAGCCCATCCTACATCCGGCCGGGGACGCCGACGCTTGCTAAATTCTTGCTCGATCTCGGCTACAACACCGGCGAGTTTGGCAAGAACCATTTGGGCGACCACGCGGACTCGTTGCCAACCGCGCACGGTTTCCAAGAATTCTGGGGCTACCTCTACCATCTCGATGCGATGCAGGGCGTAAGCTTCCCCGACATTAACAAGACCGCGAGCCAGCAGACGCTCGCGCCGCCTTGCAAGAACACACCGATCCCTGGTCTGACTGAAGTCCCGGGCGCCGTGGACCCCAAGTCCACGGTCTGCCTGACGCCGCCACGTCCGATGCTGGCATGCACGTCAGCGGGCGGCACTGGCGCCAAACAGACGTGCAAGGACGAGGGGCCGCTAACGCTCGACCGATCGAAAACCATTGACGAGGAAATCTCCGCCAAGGTCGTCGACTTTCTTGATCGCAATGATCCCAAGAAGACCAACAAGCCGTTCTTCGCCTGGTACAACCCCGCACGCATGCACATCACGACCATGCTGGCGGACAAATACAACGCCATGGTGGGGGAGCCTGGGGGCAAGGACTGGGGTGTCAACGAAGCCGGCATGAAGCAGATGGATGACAACATCGGCGTGGTGTTGAAGAAGCTGGAAGACATGGGGCAGCTCAACAACACGATCGTCGTGTTCACCACCGACAACGGCGCGGAGACAATCACATTCCCGGACGGCGGTGTCACACCGTTCAAGGGCGGCAAGCTGAGCACCTGGGAGGGAGGCATGCGGGCTCCGATGGTGATCCGCTGGCCGGGCGTCATCAAGCCGGGTACCGTCAAGAACGAAATGTTCGCCTCTCTTGACTGGGTCCCGACCCTCGTCGAGATCGCCGGCGGGCCTAAGGGCGATGGATTGAAGCAACGTGTCGAGGCCGGCTATCCCGGGCTCGTCAAGACCACGCTCGATGGTGTCAACCAGATCGACTATCTAAGTGGCAAGTCCGAGAAGTCGGCGCGTGACCACTTCCTGTATTATTCCGGCAAAGAACCATCAGCAGTCCGCTATAAGAACTGGAAGATGTACTTCGCAATGGTGTCCGACGCACCTGCGGGCTTCATTGCCGGTGTCCAGCCCTATCACTGGACCCAGGTCGTCAACATCAAGCGCGATCCGTTTGAGACTTCAATCGGTACGCAGATAAAGACGCTGTTCGGTATGGGCGGAGCGATCGCTTCTCCCTCCACGGCCTATGTCTATGACTGGAACATGCTTCCCATCGGGCAGCAGCTCTGGCTGATGCATCTGGAGACTTTCGTCAAATTCCCTGCACTGCAGGACCCCGCGAGCTACAACCTGGAACAGGTCATGCAGCAAATCAAGAATATGAAGGCGGGACGCGACTAAACAGACGAGACCGATCGGCGGGCGCGACTTCAAACGTCCGCCGATCACTATGAGCAATGAATCTCATTCTCCCGCGAATAGCCCTTCGAGCAAGGCAATCATGAATATTTTTCGACGCACATGCTTCGGTCTCCTCGCATCGGTCGCAGCGGTAACGGGACTTGTCTCGCCGTTATCTGCGCAGCAACAAAAGCCAAACATCCTGGTCATCATGGGCGATGACATCGGCTATTGGAACATCAGCGCCTACAACCGCGGCATGATGGGCTACCGCACCCCCAACATCGACCGCATCGCGAACGAAGGTGCTGTCTTCACCGATTATTATGGGCAGCAATCCTGCACCGCCGGACGCGCGGCCTTTATCACCGGACAAAGCCCGTTGCGAACGGGATTGCTCAAAGTCGGTCTGCCTGCCGCAAAAGAAGGCCTTTCAGCAAAGGACCCAACGATCGCTGAGCTGCTAAAGCCGCAGGGTTATACAACCGGGCAATTTGGCAAAAACCATCTTGGCGATCGCAACGAATTCTTGCCCACGGTGCACGGCTTCGACGAGTTCTTTGGCAACCTTTATCACCTCAACGCCGAAGACGAACCGGAACATGCAGACTATCCGAAGAATCCGGCATTCAGAGCTCAATTCGGCCCGCGCGGTGTGATGAAGTGCATCGCAGTCCCGACCGACACACCGGGCGACGATCCTCGCTTCGGTACCTGGGGCAAACAAAAGTGCGAGGATACGGGGCCTCTTACCAAAAAGCGCATGGAGACGATTGACGAGGAATTCCTCGGTGCCACCAACGACTTCATCGAACGCGCAAATCGGGACAAAAAGCCTTTCTTCGTCTGGTTTAACCCGAGCCGCATGCATATCTGGACGCGTCTTAAGGCTGAATCGCAAGGGAAAACAGGCCTTGGCATCTATCCTGATGGGATGGTCGAGCATGACGGTCAGGTCGGACAGGTTCTAAAGAAGCTTGACGACCTCGGCATCGCCAACAATACGATCGTCATTTACACCACTGATAACGGCGCCGAGACATTTTCCTGGCCCGACGGCGGCACAACACCCTTCAAAGGTGAGAAGAATACCAATTGGGAAGGCGGCTACCGCGTCCCGGCGATGGTTCGCTGGCCAGGGCTGGTGCCGCCGCGAACTGAGATCAACGAGGTATTCTCGGCAGAGGATTGGGCTCCGACATTGTTAGCCGCTGCTGGCGAACCCGACGTCAAGAACAAGCTGTTGTCGGGTTACGATGCTGCTGGCAAGAACTTCAAGGTTCACCTCGACAGCTACGACCAGCGCGATCTTCTCTCCGGCAAGGGCGCCAATAAGCGCCGCGAATTTTTCTACTGGACCGATGACGGCAACCTAGCCGGGCTGCGTTATGACCAATGGAAGGCCGTCTTCCTGGAACAGAAGGCTCATGGTTTCGATGTTTGGTCGCAGCCAATGATTCAACTGCGCTTGCCATCGCTTTTCAACCTTCGATCCGACCCATTCGAAAGGGCGCAGCATGAAGCCGGGGACTACGTCAAATGGTTTGTCGAGCATGCCTTCGTGCTCGTCCCCGCGCAGGCGATCGTCGGTCAGCATCTTATGAGCTTCCAGCAATTCCCACCGAGACAGAGACCGGGTTCATTCTCTGTCGAGCAGGCGATGGAGAAACTCCGCAATCCGCCCTCAAGCAATTGAATAGTCACCGAGGAGTGTACCCATGACCATCAAGAGTCAAATCGGCTTCATGATTATTGCGCTCCTGCTCTGCGGGACGGCACCGGCGATGGCTCAAACCGCGACGCCCACTCCGCAACACACACCCCTGCAAAAGACGATCGGCCAGGCCAAGCCGGAAATTGTGCCGTCCTTGATCGTAATGAGTGCCCGTGGCGCCAGCCTGCAGGGCGGCAAGCTCACACTCACCGGCGTGGCCCCGAACTCAGTCGTTTTCGCGGATCGTCCGGTGCGGGCCGCGGGGCATTCGCTCACGACCGATCTGCTGGAGGAATGGTCTCCGACCAATGCCAGCGATGAGAGCTTTACCAAGGATCCGCCGAACGCCACCGTCTCGGTGTTCAGCACGGACGGGTCGAAAATCCGCGATGCCGTTGTGGTACTGAAAACCGCGAAGCTCGAGGGCGACCGGCTGACCTTTGACGTGGATGTGCTCGAAGGTGATTTGGCCGGTGGTGACGGGCCGGCGGCGCTCTTTATCGACCGCTTCGGCTTTGGCGGCTTCCATGCCGGTGGCTTCCACGCGGGCGGCATGGGCGGCTTTCACGCTGCGGGCTTCCACGGCGGTTACGCGCGGGTCGGCGGTGTCGGTGCAGCGGGCGTCTGGCGACGTCCCTACGTCGCTCGCGGCGCTTGGTATCGCGGAGGCTACGGTGCAGCAGCGGTCGGTGCCGCCGCGGTGGGTGGTGCTGCGCTCGGTGCGGCGGCAGCCAGCACCTATCCCTATGGCGGCGCTTGCGGCTATTACCCTTATCCACCCTGCTACTGAGGACCGGGTGGCTGCGGCGGGCAGAACGAGTCGTGACGGCTACAATCTTAGAGGGATTACCATGAAAGAGATTGTTCGATTTCCGCCCCCTGATCGACGCGTCCTCCTTTCGTCGCTGGCAATGCTCCCTTTGCTCTCTGCCTCGCTCCGCTCCACCTCCGCGCTGGCACAGGCACGCGATCCGCTCCCCTCATGGAACGAGGGTGCAACTAAGTCGTCGATAGTGAACTTTGTTACGCGCGGGACATCGCAAGGCGGGCCTGATTTCGTTCCGGTCGACCAGCGCATTGCAACGTTCGATAATGATGGCACGCTCTGGATCGAACAGCCAATGTACGTGCAACTCGCCTTCGCGCTCGACCGCGTGAAAGTTATGGCGCCGATGCACCCGGAGTGGAAGACCAAGCAGCCTTTCGCTGCGGTGCTTGACGGAGATATGAAAGAGCTCGCGGCTTCCGGCGAAAAGGCATTGGTCGAGATAATTGCCGTGACTCATGCCGGCATGACGACGGCCGAGTTCGAGAAGATCACCTCAGAATGGCTTGCAACCGCGCGTGATCACCGCTTCAAGCGGCCCTACACCGAACTTGTCTATCAGCCGATGCTCGAGCTGCTCGCTTATCTCCGCGCCAACGGTTTCAAGACCTTCATTGTGTCGGGCGGAGGCATCGAATTCATGCGGCCGTGGACCGAGCGGATCTACGGCGTGCAACCAGATCAAGTGGTCGGATCGTCGATCAAAACTCGATTTGAAATGAAAGACGGCGCACCAACGCTTTTCCGGTTGCCCGAAGTCAACTTCGTAGACGATAAAACAGGAAAGCCAATCGGCATCAACGAGCATATCGGTCGCCGTCCCATCGTAGCCTTCGGCAACTCAGACGGCGATCTCGAAATGCTGCAATGGACGACGCTCGGCGCCAGTGGGCCACGCCTCGGCGTGATCGTCCATCACACCGACGCGGTGCGCGAATATGCCTACGACCGGGATTCGCATTTCGGACGGCTCAACGTGGCGCTGGATGCCGCAGCGGTAAACAAGTGGACCATAGTCAACATGAAGAACGACTGGAAGCGTATCTTCGCGTTCGACTAATCCACGAGTTCTCGAGAAGCTCCGAGCCACACAACATAGGCCTTTCAATATCTCGGGACGAAGGCAACCCGGCGCCGGCCCGGCGACAACAGCTCCATACACGGAGCGTCGATGGCCATATGCTCGTCGGGCCGCCTCCGAAATGATCGTTCCGAAGAGTGATAGCGGTTCATCGGAGGTACATTCCGCATGAAAATGTCGACAGCCTGGACCCGCAATCTTTGGGTTCTCGGAGTCCTGATCTCAATCTATGTGCTTATCGCTTATCTGGTAATGCCCGCTACATGGGCCAGGGTGGAGCACGAGCCCGGCCTGTCAAAGCGAGCAATGGTGACGTCCACGGCACAAGGGATACCGGGCGACGCGATCAACGTCGGCCTGATCGGTACCCGAGAAGATGTGGTCTCCGCTTTCCATGCCGCCGGCTGGTATCCGGCCGACCCCATAACGTTGCGCACCAGCCTGGAAATTATCGGCAGCGTTCTATTGGATCGTTCGTACAAGGAGGCTCCCGTCAGTCCGCTGTATTTCGATGGACGACGTGAGGATCTGGCGTTCGAAAGCACTGCAGGAAAAAGCGCAGACCGCCGGCAGCACGTCCGACTATGGTTGGTCTTGGAGAACGGCGCTGACGGTAGTCCCGTTTGGCTCGGATCGGCAAGCTTCGACAGCGGCGTAACCCTAAGCCGTGATACTGGCCAGGTCACACACAAGATCGCACCGAATATTGACGAAGAACGCGAGCGCCTAATCGCGGGGTTAAACAACGCCCGGATGGTGCTGAGCATGTATCAGATCAGAGGAGTCGGTCCAACCTTGAAGGGTCGTAACGGAGAAGGCGATCCCTACTACACTGACGGCGAGATATGGGTGGCAAAACTTGTCGCGGCCGGTCAGAAAGCTCCAGCCGCCGCGCAGCTCCTCCCGGCGCCTGTTCTAATCAAAATGAAGGACAAAATATTCTCTTGGGGTGCATCGGAGGGGCGGTAACTCCGGCGCATGCCGCTCGATCGGAATCCGGTCCGTATTCAATCGGTGTTGAACGCCTAACAAGCGAAATCCCGGTCATGATCTCGTCGCCTTTCGCTTGCGGCACTTCGTCAGAATTCACTCGGAGGCGCATCGTGCTTATAATTCTTTGCCTCTACTTTGTGACCCTTTGGCTCGTGTTTTCGAAACTCAAGGTCCTGCGTTGGGGGTGGCTTTCCGGGACCATCTCAGTCGTCATCGGCGCCTTGATGCTGGCTACATTCCTGGCGCTGTTCAATTATTTGACGCCGTCTGGCAAGATCACCGTGACCGGACGTGTCGTTGAGGTAACGCCCAATGTGAGCGGCCAAATCGTTCAGATCTCGGTGAAGCCGAACGTGCCCGTAAAATTAGGTGACGTTCTATTTCAGATTGATCCGGCACCATTCCGATTCAAAGTGGATCACTTGCGAGCATCGCTAGCCGCTGCGCAGCAGCAAACTCAGATGTTGAAGTCCAGTTACGAACAGGCAGCCGCCAATGTTGCTGGACTGGAGGCCCAGGCCAAATTCAATGCAAAGCGCCTGAAAGACATTCAGACTCTCTACGAGAGCGGGGCCAACACCGAATTCAGGGAGCAGGACACTCAGGTTCAGTTCGAGACCGTGACAGCCCAGCTCGGCGCAGCCAGGGCAGCACAACACAGCGCCAAGCTGGCAATGGACTCCGAGATTGGCGGCGTCAACACCACCGTCGCGCAAGTCCAGGCACAGTTGGATAATGCCGGGTGGGAATTGTCGCAGACTACGGTTCGAGCGCCGGCCGACGGTTACGTGACCCTCGTGACGCTGACGGTCGGCGACCGTGCGCTGCAGGCTCGATCGGTAATGTCATTTGTAGTCGAAAACGAGATTACAATCATTGGAATGTTTTCGCAGAACGGCTTCCAGACGATCAAGGTCGGCGCGCCCGTCGATATCGTCTTCGATAATGCTCCGGGCCGCATCTATCATGCAAAGATCGCCGCTATCCCAAAGGGCATAGGTCAGGGACAGGTTGCTGTATCAGGAACTCTTGCCCGTACGACGGCTCTCGGTGGGACGACTGCTTTTCCCGCCGAAATATCCGTTCCGGACGAAATGAGCCGGGACTCGCTTCGGCTCGGAATGTCCGGAAGTCCCACAACTTTTGCAGAAAAGGCAGGCGTGATTGGTCTCCTTGCCTCGATTCTGGTTTGGATAAGCTCCTATACCGCTTATTTGTAGCCGGGTGCTAATCGACCACGATCGCCCAATGGAATGGTCCGGCTCGCCAGCTGGAGATCTCGGCAACGGAAAGGTTTTCGGTGATCGGATTGACGAGCATGGACCTTAGATATCGGTTCTAGTTCGGTATGGAGCGTTCTTGGGAACACAAGTGAGAATTGTTTCTTCGAACTTTTGCCGGATGACAGTTACCGCAGCAGACAATGGACTACTAGAGCGCGTTCACCCGATTCCTAGACGACGGCCGCATCTGCCTGTCGAACAACGCTGCCGAACGAGCCCTACGCGGCACTGTCTTGGGTCGGACCGCTGAGCAATCACTTGACGCGAGCGAAAACCACGTCGAATTTTTGTTTGACGACTACTTGGTTGTAGATTCCTCTGAGCGTGTCGCTCGAAGCATCGTAGTTCAGCGTGTATGTTGAGCCGCCGTAGCCACCTGCGCGCAATTCGAAGAATAATTTAAGTGCGTCGCCCTCGCGGGTCGCCTCTGCCATTGAAAATGGTAGCGGCTTGGGGTTGGCATAGGCAGCATCGAGCTTGCCGTCCGATTGCACGGCATGGATGTTTATTACGTAGCCGCCTTCCAGCCGAACCCACTTGCCAACTAAAATACCGAGCCCCAGCGCCTCGTTACCAGCACGCGATGTCGACGGAACTTGAGCATGCGCAACTGCAAAAATCATGGCGAGCAAACAAACAATAGGGATGAATAATCTGTTGTTCATCGGCATTTTCCCACCGAACTTTGACGCCATAGTCGATCCCATTGAGCTTCGATGTTGCGTCTGGCCGCGCGCTCGCGTGTTGTTGACCGCGAGGCATCCTCGAAGTCCTGCTTGCCGTTCATCGCCATGTGTGACGCACGGCGGGCGTTGGCACACTCCGCACTGGCCGTAGTGCCCTTCGGTTCGGTGCCTTGTTCGGCCAGCGCCGGCGGGCCAACGCCGTTGCGGCGAGGAGCATCGTGGGGATCGAGCGAACCTTCTCCATCTTTGACCTCTTGGATCTAGGTTGCGCCAGCGGGCACCGGCTTGGCGAAGTCCGAGGGTGCAGTGCCACAGACGCTCACTGCGGTTTGAGATTCATTGCAGTCGGCCAAGCCGATCCGTTGTCGCGGCAGTTAAACTCTAACTATCAATGCCGTCACAAACTGACTCTTTGGTTTAGTGGCACCGGGGTCTAGGCACGTGGAGAGTAGCGATCATGCGCCGGGTTCGATATTGGACCAGAGTCCAATATTCCACGACAGGCTTCTTCCCGTAGCGTGATCCGGTCCGGCCGCGCAGGCGAGAATGGATTGATAGAACTGGTGGCGGTGACGCATGCCGGAATGACTACGACGGAGTTTGAGAGAATCACCGCTGACTGGCTCGCGACCGCTCGCGATCATCGGTTCAAGCGGTCCTATACTGACAGCTGGAGTTGCTGGCCAATCTGCGTGCCAATGGTTTCAGGACCATCATCGCCTCCGGCGGCGGAATCGAGTTCATGCGGCCCTGGACCGAGTGGATCTAAAGAGTGCACCTGCAAGGGTCCTAGCTTGAGATAGTATTTCTTAGAGGTGCTAATTTTAAGTGGTCTGTTGCCGAACAATCACAGACTTAGGTTCTCGATTCTGATCTGCTCCATGCTGGTAGTTTTGGAGGTTAAGATGAGATTGGCTTCCTCTAATATTTACCGGACAGCGTTTGCAGCTGCAGTGGCTTTGGCGCTTCAATCCGAGGTAACCCGGGCGGACGAGAATGGCGTGTCCCTTTGGCTTCCCGGTCAATTCGGAAGCTTGGCTGCCGCGCCGGCGGTTCCCGGATGGTCGCTCGGCACGATCGCCTATCACACCAGCGTGGAAGCTTCCGGCAACGTTGCGGCAGCACGCCAGATTTCCATAGGTCAGGTGCCAGCGACGGCAAATGTCAATCTCAACGCCAATTTGAATGCCCGCGGCGACCTGTTGTTCATTGCGCCAACCTACACCTTCGGGACGCCCGTGCTCGGCGGCCAGCTCGCCGTCGGCGTAATTGGCGTTGTTGGCAACCTTGACACCAGCATCGCAGGTACGCTGACCGCACAGATCGGCCCCATAGTCGCGACACGCAGTGGAGTCCTATCGGATTCGTTTACCGGCGTCGGTGATCTCTATCCGTTGGTGACGCTGAAATGGAATCAGGGCGTGCACAATTACATGGTCTATGGGTTCGGCGATATCCCGGTCGGAGCCTACGATTCTACGCGTCTATCCAACATCGGCATCGGGCACGGCGGCATCGACTTCGGCGCCGGCTACACCTATCTGAACCCAACAACGGGCATCGAGTTTTCCGGCGTTGGCGGCTTCACCTACAATTTCAAGAACCCAACCACGCAATACCAAAATGGCATCGACTTTCATTTTGACTGGGGTGCATCGCATTTTCTATCGAAGCAACTCTTTGTCGGCATGGTCGGATATGCCTACCAGCAAATCACTGACGATACTGGTGCAGCACCGTTCCTCAACGGATTCAAATCGCGCGTTTTCGGTTTTGGTCCCCAAGCCGGCTACCTTTTCCCGATTGGAGACAAGCAGGGATATCTGAACCTGAAGGGCTACAGGGAATTCGCCGCGGAAAATCGACCCGAAGGGTGGAACGTGTGGCTGACCTTCGCCATCTCGAATGCCGCGCCGACATCGACAGTTGCCCCAACGAGGCATTCGATCGGGAAGTAGAGGGCAGCCGACGCTTCGGTCGGACACTTCCAACTCGGTCATAACTACCGCCTGGGGTGGCGAAGCGAAGATCTGGGACGCGCAGAGCGGGCAGCAGATCGGCAATGCTTTGCGGCATGGCAAAGTGATCCGCTCGGCCGCGTTCTGTCCGAACGGCAAGAAGTTGGTGACTGCTTCCGATGACTGTACGGCGCGGATTTGGGAGATCGAGGCGGCCGAGGAACTGCCCGCGGCCGTCATCCTGACGATGGGCCTGAAGTCGAAGTCGATGGAGAAAGGGTGATCAGGCTCGGTCACTTCGGCCCGGTATACTCGGCCTGCTTCAGTGCGGACGGCGAGCGTGTAGTGACCGCATCAGAAGATAGAACGGCTCGTATCTGGTCGGCGGCGACCGGGGAGGAGATTGGTCCGGCGATGCTGCATGGCGAGACGGTCGACCATGCCGTCTTCTCGGCCGACGGACGCCGGGTTCTCTCGGTTTCGGCGAAGAGTAGCTTCGTCTGGCAGGCCGTGCGACCGCACGCGACGATCTGCAAATGGCCGGCTCGAGGCGAATTTGTATCGACCGCGATCGATGCAGCAGGCCGCGTGGCCGCGGTTTATCGCGATGGCACAGTTCACTTGTGGGATGCCGAAGCCACTGCCGCCCTTAAGCTGACGCCCGAGGGGTTTGCCCATTCGGTGGTTTTCAACTCCTCGTCCGGTTGCATGGTTACGATCGCGGACGGCGCCGAAGAGACGGCAACGGGCCGTTACCGCTACCCCAACCGGTCCGGCGAGATATCGCTGCTACCGCGCAGCTTGGCCCAGATCTGGGATCTGCGGAAGAACCCTAGGGGTGGGCCATGGAGCATGAAGCGCACATCGCACAAGCAGTGTTCAGCCCCGACGGGCAGCATCTCGCGACCGCTTCGTGGGACGGAACGACGCGGGTGTGGGATGCCGCAAGCGGCGCGCCGATCGGCTTGCCGCTGCAGCACGCCTGGGGTGTCAACGCCTTGGCCTTTAGGGGCGACGGCGCGCGCCTGGCAACGGCTTCAATGGATGCCAGGAACGGTCGTGTGTTTCGCTACGAGGTTGAAGTGCCCGGCGAATGGGAGCACGCACCCGGGGCCGCGCGCATATGGGACGTCGCCACGTCGCAGCCCTTGACTGCTCCGATGGCGCATGTGGGAAATGTCTGGTCGGTGGCCTTCAGCTCGGACGGAACGCGTCTGCTCACCACTTGCGAGGCCGTGGCGCAGGTGTGGGACGCGGCTACTGGCGAGCGGATCGGCGCGCCGCTGGTGCACATAGAAGCGATCCTGTCGGCCTGCTTCGATAACGCCGGAGACCGTATTGTCACTACGTCTGAGGATGGCACCGGCCGGCTATGGCGGGTATCGACCGGCAGGCCAATCGCCGCAACGTTGAGCCATCGCTCGCAGGCCGTTTACTGCGCGCGTTTCAGTCCGGACGGGCGCTTCGTAGCCACCGGCGGCGGCGACGGGACCGCGCGCATCTGGGATGCCTACACCGGCCGCCCCCTCGGCGAGCCCATGCGGCACAACTTCGCTTTCGAGGATGTGCGATCGGTGTGCTTCAGCAGCGATGGCGGTTACTAGTTCACCTCGACGCCGGGTGGTGTTTGGCGATGGGATCTTGGCTGGTACCAGCTGAAAACGGTCGATGCAATGCTCGAAAAACTGCGCCGCACGTTCCCGGGGGCTGCGGCTAAGATCACCAAGGCTGACATGCTCGCCGCTTGGCCCCTTGCCAACGAGGACATCGGCAAGAACGTGTTCGAGTGGATGCCCGACTAGTGCCTGCCGTGCCGACGCGTTGATACGATGGACTTGAAGCAAGCAGCCAGCTGGGCCACCCGCAAGCTAACTTCCAATAATACCCATTTCGAAAGTCCGGGACCTATCGCCAGGCGGGCCCGCCCTATGCGCGGATCCTTGACACATAGCCGTTACGATTGCGCGCAAATTGCATAGTGGGAGAACCGCTCCGCGCCGAGGCCTGGATCGACGAACTAAACTGGCTCCGCGATGGCGCCAAGGGCGCGCTTTTTTAGCAGATGAGTTGGAGCGTCTCGCCGAGCAGCAAGGCGAGAGGTCGCAGCAATGAGCAATGTCATTCAATTCCCCACCTCCGACGCTGGCCGCGTCGAAAAAACCGTCCGTGACCGAAAGGACGCAGGAGCCTACCGCCAGATGGAGGGCGACCTGCGTGACCTGGTGAACATGGGGCGCATCACTGCGGGTCTTGCACACGATGCGGACGGTGAGCCTCCGCTCTGCGAGAAGCGAAATCTGGCCCTGTTCGCCGTGTACCACCTTCACGAAATGCTTCTTCACTTTGAGATGAAATACGAGGACGGAGACTGGCTGGCCGGCGGAGCACCAAGCACCGACAGCGCGACCGGCAGCGGCTGATGACGCATCGCCGGCGGTTGTGCCGCTAGTCCCTAAAAGAAACGCCGCCGGGCTCGAAATACAGTGTCCCGGCGGCGCCCTGTTCCAAACCGGGTCCAGCAATCCCAGCCACCTTGATACGAGCAACACCCGTGCCACAGAGATGTGACAGGCCGGCATGAATCAGAACGGATGACCTATTGGCAGAGTTGCCGGAGACCGTCAGCACCCTTGAAATGGGTGCCGGGCCTGCAGGAGATGCCGTTGCGGGAAGCATACGTACTCCAGTTGCCGTACCAGCCGTTGGGGCCGTACCCCATCCCGCCGTACCCCGTCCCGCCGGACATGGCGTAGGAATTGCCCCAGCCGCCGACGGTAGCGGCCGCCGCCACCGGATGGCGATACGCCGTTCGCCGATTTGATTGCCGATATCGATAGGTTGGGGTACTCCCGGTTCCAAGACCCGTGCAGTTGGCGAATTCAGCTTGGCATTCGTCCGGATTTGAGAGGGCCGCCTGCGCCAGTGCAGCAGAGCTGGACAGGGCGGATGCCGCAATAACGGCCGCGCCAAGAACTTTCAGATTTATCATGGCTTCCTCCTTGCGGTTGGACCGTGGCGCACAATGCCACGTTTGGCAGTAGCCCATCGGGGGGATCGGGCGCGCCTTCTGATGCGGATGCCTTGACGTAGATCAAGGAAGGCGCGGCGAGCCTGTCCATTGTGACGATTGCTGCGCCGGTCTTCTCCACACCTTAAGCTCAGTCTTCAGCAAGGGCCCGGCCGGGGTCTCGATCCCCAGCTGGCTTTATTTTGTCATGAACACCAAGAGACCGACCTGAGCATCTGGGGGCGGCTTCCCGCGATTCAGCGCCCGCATGATCCGGGCCATCATGGTCGGGCCGCCGCCTTCGGCCACCAGGATCAGCGCCTGCATTGCGGCTTGCCACTCCGGCGCGGCGTGCTCCTTCTTTGGCAGTGCGGTGATGTACTCGCCGGCGTCCAGCAGCGTCATCAGCTTGCGGCCGTCGACCTCGATCGGCACCTCGAAAGGCCGGCCCCAGCCCTCGATCATTTCGCGCTTCGGTTTCCCATGATTGCAAGCCGAGAGTTACCCCGCTGGAAGTCGGGCCGAACATCGGCACCGCGCGCGCCGCAAGCCCGGCACACGAACCGCGGCTCGACATCGGAGAGCCTAACACTGTCAGGCCAGCGGTCGGCATCCAGAGCAATGTGATGGCCGCAGTGGCAATAGATCAGCACGCCGCGAACGCCCATATCCCGCATCTGGCCGAAGGTGATCTTGATCTCTGGACCATCGGCATGCGTAGGGCTGGTGCGGCGGACAGAGCGAGGCATGCCGCCATCAAAGCGGCACCGGAAGCGGCACGCAAATTATCAATCCCTTGGGCCTCGGAACGCGCGCGAGCTACTGCCGGCCGCGGGTGTGGAGAACACGGTTCGCCGGTTCACACTGGCGGGCCTTTTCGCATCATCGTTGCAGGGTACTCGAACGGCGCGCGCTTACGGCAGTTGCGGTTGCCTTGCGTGCCGAAGCGTTGAGTCGACCACGCATTCCACCACTTTGGCCGCTTCATTGTGTGTCCGCCGGCATTCTTCCCGAATTTGTTTGATCTGGCTGTGGTCGCCGTGCAAATCAACCGTCACGTAGACAATCGCGAGGCAAAAAACCACGAACACCGCGATACCAATCGTCCTCATGGCGGGGCCTCCACCTATTCGAGAACCTCGTACTCGAAGGCGACGCCTTCCGGATCGTTCTCCTCGAACCACTCCGCGGCATCGACCATGGCGAAGACCCTGAGCCGACCTGCTTGGCGATGCTGACGTAAACGAAGACGGTCATTGATCCCTCTTCAGCTTGGCGCCGACCCAAATGCGGTTCTTCCCCTACGGGTTGAACTCCGGGACGTGGTGCCGGTTCAATGTCCGCGGGGGAATGGTTAGGCCCGGCGCGCGATCACCGATCAAAGCCGCGCCGGGCCGCGAGTGCTTAGATCGGTGAAAGCCGCCCGACAGTTGGCGAGACTATTTCGCTCGGCTCGGTTCGCCCGCGGTACGCACCAGGCGATCCGCTTTCACCAGCACCCGATCGTCAGCCGGCTGCGGTCGCAGCGAAAAGCTGACCGCGATAAATGCGACGCAGAGCACCAAGCCCACCGCCGTCACGCGCCGGTGGGTCGGTCTATCGGCATTATGAAACGATGGGATCATTTGGGCACCTCATTCTAAGGCGGTCCCCGGGACACCATTCTTATTTGTGGTCCTGGCAAGCGATGAGGTTCAACGCATGAGCGCGCCTGCTGGCGGGCCTTTTGTCGCGATCCGCGAACTACAAGCGCAACGGGCATCACCTGCTATTGGTGAGTCATGCTGCACCAAATCATTGGTTCGAAAACGCCCCAGCGCGCGAACGCTGGGGGTTTTCGCTTGCCCCGCTCCTGCGCGCTCGCGAGATTGGAGGCCATGTCCGTCGTTTCCGGTGCTTGCAATTGGGAAGACACGCGCAAGGGAGCTGCCCGTTAGGGCCGATGAAATTCGACCGCTCGCTGCTTCAGCGATACCCTTGCCTCGAAGCCTGCGAGAAGCCACGCCCTCGCTTGCGTGTGCCCCGCCTTGCGCGAGCTCTCATTGCCCCACCACGCACTGAACTTGTGGGCAGACGCAGGTAACGGCCTTCCGAGCAGCGCTTCTATTTCTGAAAATGTGAACCGAACGGTTTGCCCTCGCACACTATCCAGCTTCGCTCGCAGTGGATCGTAAACGGACATAACCCGGCTCGTCACGGTGCTTTGTAGACGCGACTGGAGGTGTTGAAATCCCGCGCGGCAAGCTCCAGTTCGAGATCGGTAATCCGTTCGAAGATGCGAGCAGCGATTTCCTTCGACTCTTCGGCGGTCAACGACCAAATGCCGCGCAAGGAAAGTTCGTCTCTGAGAATCTTTGCCACAAAGAATTTGATAGCCATCTGGATCCATGATGCCAAAGCGTGATCCAACCGCAACCGGAGGGCGCACGCAAGTAGTTGAGCAGTTTTCCCGCGGGCTTCGGCCTAGCCGTCTCGGCAGGGAATGCCGAGGCTGTCGCAGGCACTCGCGAAGGTCTCTTTTGCCTTCGCATCTTCAAAGCAAAAGCGCGTGCCGACGTCGGCACGATCACTCGACCAGTCGACCTTGCTAGCTTTTGCAATGCGGGAGGCTTCGCCGCGCAGCAGATCCAACTGTTTCCCGGCGGCGTGAACGATCAAGCAATTTTCCTTTGTCATGAATACTTTCCTGAAATAACTTCACCATGCGACCGCTTTCGGGCGACCTAGCCGAAGCGGCTATCCGGACCACGTGATCGGTCGCGGTGCACTTCGTTTGACAACGAGCTGACCAATATCTCCAGCTTCGATTGTTCTTCGTTCAAGCGCCTTTCGACAAACTGGCGCTCAAACTCCGTCAGGCTGGTTTGCAATAAGTGGCGATAGCGTCGGATATTGTTGCGATGTGCACGCGCCGACTGGTCGTCAATCGTCATCGTCTTCCTTTGACGGCTACTATCTCATTCCTTTTTGCTTCACGGGGTGAGGTGGCCCCGAGGCAACACTCCAAGACGTCGCTGGGGCGGAGTATCTTCGCTCCGTGACGCCGGCAATCCCCGGCCGGGGCTTTAAATCCCGGCCCTCTAATTCTGGCGGACTTCGATGACAGAAACAAGAAATACTCGAAGGGCACGGTGCCCGTAGCGCTCTCGCTCACGCTAATGGGCTTTTCTGTTGCGATCTGTGAACTACTTCACAAGCGCAATGGACGTGGTCTGTTATCGTTCGCTCATTGCTTAGACCAAATATTTGCTTCGAAAACACCCCAGCGTTCACGCGCTGGGGTTTTGCATCTGCGTGAAGCGAACCAAGCCGGCGGGCCTATCGCGTCGTACTCGAAGGCCACTCCCGTTCTCCTCAAACCACGTTTCTGCGGCGTCGAGCGCAGCAAAGACCTTGATGTGATCGACGTCGCCGACCTGTTTGGCGGTATTCACGTAGACGAAGACGGTCATTGATCCCTCTTCAGCTTGCGCCGGCCCAATGCGGCTCTTTTCCCTTCGGATTGAACTCGGGGACGTGGCGCCGGTTCAATGCTCGCATAGGCAGCCTTTAACGAGGGAACGACGAGAGGCCACCAACTGAGGCGGCCTCTGCCTGTCGTCTCGCTTCTATTGGGAAACGGCCATCATCGTCGCTTCGCTGCCGCCGCGCAGGATCGCGCCGCGCTGGCCACAAGCTTTGCAGGCGAACCGCGGCTCGGTCTGGGACAGCCGGATCTCGTCAGGCCACTTGTCGACCTGCGCGGCCGAGAGCTTCACGTTATGACCGCAGCGGTAGTCTTGGCAGAAGACGATCAGGTCGCGCACTCCGGTCGAGCGCATCTCGCCGAGCGTTATCTTGAGGCCGCCCGTCTTGGCGTTGTTGAGGCGGGCAGGGCGAGGGCCTCGCAATTATCAATCCCTTGGGCCGCGGAGCGCGCGCGAGCTACTGCGCATCGTGGATGTGGAAAGCCGCCGATCAATCCCACGATGGAGACCATCGGCCCGCCATGTTGGCGGGCCTCACGCTAAAAGCGATTCCAGCCGATCGCGCCCGCCCGATTGCCCGCTTCAAAATGTGAATTAGCGCACAGACTTGCTTGCGGAATAAGGAGAAGCTGAAGGGGTAATTCAATAGTTCAATTGTGGGTGAATCTGTGGAAACTGCGAAGCGGTGCCAGGCCCAAGCAGCTGAATGCCTCCATTTAATGCAATCGGCGCAGAGCGAGACCGAAGCCAGACTCCTCAAATCCCTATCGCAAAGCTGGATTCGCATCGCCAATCAGATCGATCGATATCAATCTCTCGTCTCAAGCGGTAAGGCGCGAACAGACAAATCTACAATGGATCACACGCGCAACTGAACGATCCATTCGGAGCCGGGGAATCCGCGGGGCGACAAGCCTGACACTCCGGGCGTCAGGCACCTGAGATGACCACTCTCCAATTCAAGGACAATTCGTATCGGCGAGGAGCTCACCACCATACTACTGATAACCGTATCATCACCCAGCACGATTGGTAAGTCGATGCCTTCGGGGGGGAAAGTGCGACGCTTGGCGTTCGTCCTCAGCCAAACCTTGACGCGCCCGTTCCCAGCGTCCAGGAGCGCGTATGGCCAGCCCACTCCAACTGATCGCCCCCACAGACTGCGAATGCACTTTAGAGACTTTCCGCGACCGAACTTGACATCCGACAACACCCTAAAGCGCCGGATTGCCGAGTTGGGCCGGGATACGCTCTGAACGCGACCGAGGCACTGTGCGTCGTAGGTGCGGGCAACGTCGAACCTTGACGATCTGCCACCATCGGGAGTCTGATCGCCGGCATGGGGCAGCATCAGCACGACATCGACGAGCTCGCGCGCATGGAGCGCATCTGCCTGGATCTGGCGGAGGAGAGCAGGGTGCCCGGCGAGGCCGGCGCGCTGCGGGAGATGGCCGGAGACTACGGTCGCGCGGCCGCCAAATTGACCGTGGATAGGACCGTAGATTGCGCCCGCCGCGCCAGGAAAACGCGAGCAATATCAGCAGGGTTGACAGACACCCTTCCGCCGACAAGAGCGCTCCTCCTAACGAGAGCCAAGATCTTCAGCTCGTCGACAAAATCGGTCACTCGGCGAATATTCTAGAAATCCGATCGCAACCTAGGTTCGCGATCGAACCGAGACTTGAAGGTAGCCCGTACGAACTGGTCGCCCGATGGCGGCGCCGAGCGCAGATCCAACTTTCGGTCGGACAAAACGCAAGCTGGCGGAGATGGCCGCTTCCGGCGCAGAAAAGCGGGCCAGTATGGCCGGTGCGCAGCGGACCAGTGCGCTCCTGATCTCTGACGGTATTTGAGCCTGGGCCGAACCAGTGCGGGAATGGCAGTCCTGGCCACGCAGGCAGTGCTGATCCGTCAATTGACACCGATAGGTAGCGACATCGCCAGGATTGCGAACGGCTCAAATTTTTCTGTGAATTCAAGACCGAAAAATTGGGAGGGGTGTGCCGTCGGCATTTGTCCGTCGGCTTCAAGGATTTGTTCTTGGAAATCAACGTGGAAACGGCTTCCTAAATCATTGAGTGGGAGTGAAGGGGAGACTAGCTAAGCTCTTCAATCTGGATGCTCGGCTTTGAGCACGGGTGATCGACCATGGGCTAAACAGTTTCAGATTCAGTCCGAGGTCGACTTAGATTTGTTATTGGTCAGGGAATTGGATATCCGGTCGGAATGTTGCGAAGCAGTCCATCGGAGTTTCGAAGGCGGATTCTGGCGGGAGCTGTATCTTATCAGCTTCAATTGAAATCAATCGACTATGCTCCGGTCGCCTCAATGTCGATGCTCCCGCCTTTGGCGGCTATTCGGTCGGCGACAATGCGACGGTCGTCGTTCCTCAGCACGCGGCTTGGGCCGTCGGGTAATCACCTTGCAGAGGCGGCGCTGAGCCAGCCGCGCGCACGCTGCGCCTTCGTCTCAGCGCCGCTGTGCTTCTCCGAGGATCCCTGCCACAGAGCAGGAAAATGCAGTGGCACGTGTGCTGGTGAGATCTTGCAACCTTGAGTAAATTCGCCGGAAGCAGTCTCCACGGACCAAACATTGGCAAGCGAGCATTCGCTGCAAGTGTGCGCTCATGGACGGTGTCGGGACAGCATCGAGCTGGGAAGTATGCGGAGCTGTGCAGTCCATGAATGCCGAGTTTTGCAGTTCGGCACTCCGGTCGAGCGAAGGCCTTGTTACCTGAGAACCCAAAACGCTTTGGGCGCCCTGATACTACGCGTTGGACTCGAAACCGGTGTTTCGCGTTTCCGCAGCTCGTTCCAGATCCCACGCCCGCTGCAGGCGCTCGGCGCTTGTCGACTTCAATATGCCGGCCCACGCATTACCGAGTGTCTTGATGCCTTCGTGCAGACTGGAAGCGTTTCCGATCGACCAATCAGGCAAGCCCATCGGGACGCTTATCGACCAGGACCAGCTGTCTCCGGACCGATGTACGCTGCCGATCACATGCCCCTCATAGACGACGACGTAGTGGTCCTTGACGTCGGGCCACCGAAGCTTCGCATTGAGGGAAATGGTTTTCATGAAGCAAGACGTGTGAGGGACTTGTCGCTGAATCACTCGATTGCGGTCGTTGCGCAGACGACGCTACCGACGCCCTTGCGCGCTGCGGGTTCGCCAGCATGCCTGGCGCTTCCATGCTTGATAAGCATGGGTCCATTTGGCACTATGCCGGCATATTGGGAGAAAGTCATGTACAAGCCATTCCTTGTTGCGATTGCCGTCACCGTCTGCATGTGTGCATCGCCGGCCAGCGCTCAGGGCGGTCCGTATCCATTTGGTGATGAGCCGTATCGGCTGAACTGGTATTCCAATCCCGAGATCGCGACCGGCTGCTGGAAGTGGAATTGGCAGCAATACCAGTGGGACAACTACTGTCCGGTTTATGTACGTCCCAAGGCTTACATGTACCCGCGCGCGAGGGCGGTTGTCGTTCGCACCAAAGGCTAGCGCGGTATGGTGACGCGGCGCCTTGCGGAGGCGCCGCTCGGGCTCGCCATTCAATAGTTCTCGATCGTGCAGGCGATCTGGCTGTGCTTGCCGAAATTGAGCAACGCATTGCCGCGGAAGCCGTCGACCCAGACGCCGGGACCGGCATAGCGATATCCGACTCCCATCGGGACCAGGCGCACATGCACGCCGCCGGAGTGGCCGGTTCGCAGCGACGCCGTTACAACCTCACCAGCCACTGACACGGCGATCGGGCAAAGAGGATATTGCCTGCCGTTCTCGCAGGTGAAGACGAGTTCTGAGCAATTCCCGACGTCGGTTGGCCGTGCCATCAGGCCGAGATCTGCGGCGGCCGCCGGATGCGCGCTTGCGGCAAGGCTGGAGCTCAGCACCACCGCCGCAATAAGCTTGCCTGGTCGATTGCGCATTGTTGCTCCTAAAAAAATCAATAACCAATGAGAACCAAAGGAAGCAAGAAACGGCCCAAACGTCAAACCGTTGCAGCACGGATGATCGAAGATAATTCGGCCGTTGCCATTCTGCATCAAGTCGCCGTCGGGAGTCTGCGCCCACGCGCGTCGCGTCGCATCGCACAAATCCCTTGTCACCAACGTGAGCTGCTCAAACAGCAAGGGCTGCACCGGCGCGGAGATTGGAATGAATCGTCATCGCGCTCAGGCTCTCCTTGAGAATGTCTTTTCGGAAAGCCGCTTCGCACTTTTCCGGATCACGCCATAGCTAGATCTTCTGCTGCGCTCCGGGGCCAGCAACGTTGACCGTGATTTTCTGAATTTCCGTCCGACCACCGGCATATTTGACCTCGATCGTCAGGACGTCATCGCCGATGAAGTCCGGCTGCGATCTGTAGAATGCGACGTAGGCGGGTACTTCCAGTGCGAGACAAGCCTTGTAGTTGGTTGCTTTCACTCTCGCCGACTTGACGGTCACCTTCCCGGACGCAGGCGCATTGACCAGGCGGATCGTCGGCAGCGGCCCCGACGTGCAGTCGGGCAGCAAATTGATGAAGACGCCGATCCGGGTGTCCTTGTTGGCGAGGCTCTTGATCGTCCGCTCGACCGGAGCGGGCGCCTCTTCGGCCCATGCGGGCGCACCGAAGCCAACCAGCATCACGGCGAAAGAGGATAATAATACCCTCAGCAGTGCGGCCAGGTTTGCCATGTTTTCCCGGTCCGCTGCCTGCAAGGTGCTCATTCCAAATGCCTTTTCGGTGGGCTCTTTGCCTCAAACACCAATTTACCACGCCGGACCAAATAGTGTTCGTTAACTAGTTGATTTCGTTGACCCCGGATGCAGTTAACAATAGCTTAATAGGGAAATTTTTCGACTTACTTTCTGCAGACTTGATTTTTAACTGCATAATGTTTTGGCAGGGGTAGATTATGAACGCTCAATTCCAGGTAGCGCAGGCTACCGGCACGGCTGCTCCGACCAACGCAACTCCAGTTCGAACTTTTACGCTGGCAAAGCCGCTAACAGACCAGGCGGTGGTCGTACATCTCGGATACGACCAGAAGGTCAAGCTCGATTTCTCATCGATCGCCAACGAAAAGATCACGCTCGTCCACGTCGGCGAGAAGCTGATCATTCTGTTCGACAACAAGTCGACGATCACTGTGGACCCGGTGTTCGACTCCCGCCATGACGGCCAGGATCTGCTGTCCATCGAGCTGGCGCCGGGACGCGTCGTCAACGTTCAGGAGTTCGCGAGCCTCTTTCCCATCACGACCGACCAATCCGTGCTGCCTGCCGCCGGTGATGGCAACGGCAACGCCCAAGGCAGCGGTGCCAGCTTCTCCAATGCTGCAGTGGATACGTTAAACGGCGGCAATCCGCTCGACCTGCTCGGACAGGAAGAGCTCGGCAATTTCGCCCTCAATCCCGAGACATTCGCAGGGGTGCCCGACACGACGATTGCCCCGACTGCGGGCTTCACGCTCGCGGACACGATCGTCATCCATGACGAAACCGCCGATGTGCAAGTCCTGAACGGCGCGAACGATCTGCCCCATGCTGGTTTGCCTGCGGTCTTCTCTCCTGTCGGATTGATCGGATGGGCCGAGAGTGTCGTTCCGGAAATTGCATCATCGAGCGCCAGCTTCGGAAGCGGCGGCACCGGAACGACCGCCTATGCGCTGACCACCGCCATCGGCGCGGCCTTCGCCGGCGTCGATTCCGGCCTGCAGGCGACGGTCACCGGCAACGAAATCTTCCTGTTCACCGAAGGCAATCTTGTCGTCGGCCGCGAGGGCTCCGGTGGCGTGGCCGATCCGAACGGTGCGGTCGCCTTCCAGCTTTATCTCGATCCTGCCACCCTGAAGCTTGACGTGGCCCAGTATGAAGCCATCAAGCACGGCACCGCGTCCGATCCTGACACGAGCGAAGGCGCGCAGCTCGCCGACGTGGTGTTCGTGCAGCAGACCGTGACCGACGGCATCGGCAACACGGCGACGGCGGTTTCGAACGGCTCACTCGGCGTATCCTTTCTCGACGACGGTCCTTCAGTCACGCGCGGCGAGGGCAGCGAGTTGCCGTCCATCGGCCTGCTGAATTTGGACGAGACGGTCGGCCATGAAGACAGCCCGCTGACGGATCGCTACAACACCGGCGAAACCGAATCGGACGGCGTCACCCCCAACGGCACGCTGGACGACACCGGCGTGACCGCCATCACGGTTTCGACCGCGCCGACGCAGGCCCAGGCGATCGGGGAGTTGTCGACGCCGGCGGGCGGACTCATCAATCTTTTTCCAGCGGCGCTGGTCGCTTTCGGAACGGATGGCCCCGGCCCGGACGGTGGCGTCAGCAACGTTCTCACGCTGGTGCTATCGAGTGAGACGGTCGGCACCAACCTGACGGCGACGGCGCTCGCCGGTACTCCGCTCGCAAGCCTCGACGCTGCCGCGCGTTCGATCGTGCTGGTCCAGGTCAACGACACCACGATCGAGGGACGGATTGTCGGCGATGGAATCGCCAACAATGGCGACGAGTACGTCGCCTTCCGCATCGTTCTGGAAAACGCCAGCGATCCTGCGACCGCGCACGTCAGGGTCGACCAGTTCCTGGCGATCGATCACGGCGGTTCGGAAGACCCGTCGGTGTTGGACGAACAGATTTTCCTCCACATTACTGGTGCCGATACGCTCGGCCTGCAACTCACGACGACGGTCACCGACGGTGATGGCGACCACGCCAGTTCCACGGCCCAGGTCAACCTGATCGGCAGCGAGAATTCGTTCGTCGCGTTCGACGACGATGGTCCGATGATCACCCGGAACGAGGGCGAACATCCGACCAACGTCGGACTGCTCGACCTCGACGAGACCATTGCCCACGGTGACAGCCCGCAGCCCGATACCTACAACGTGGGCGAATCCGAATCGGGGTTCGGACCGCCGAACGGCGCCGCTGATGATAAGGCCACCACCGTTACTGTCGCGATCCATCCGACGCAGGGGGAGGCGATCGGCGAGCTGTCGACCACTGCGGGTGAACTTGCGGAGCTGTTTGACACAGCCATTGTCGACTTCGGCACGGATGGTCCCGGCGCCAAGGGTGGCATCAGCAACGTCCTCAAGCTTGTGCTTTCCGGCGAGACGGTCGACACGAACCTGACTGCGACCGCGCTGGTCGGCACGCCGCTCGAGAACCTCACCGCGGCGCAGCGCGCCATCGTGCTGGTTCAGGTCGACGACAATACGCTCGAAGGGCGGATCGTCGGTGACGGTGCTGCCGAGCACGAATACGTTGCCTTCCGCATTACCCTCGGCGACGCCACCAATCCCTCCGGGGCGACGATCACGGTCGACCAGTTCCTGCCGATCGATCACGGCGGCTCCGAGAATCCGTCGCAGTTCGATGAGCAGGCGATTTTGCATCTGGTCGGCAATGGGACGCTCAACCTCGAGCTCACGACCACTGTCACCGACGGAGATGGCGACCAGACCACCTCGTCGGCTCAGGTCACCTTGATCGCCAACGAGAGATCGTTCATCGCCTTCGACGATGACGGTCCGACGGTGACGGTGTCGGTGACGGAAGGTTTTGCCGTCGTTCATGACGAGACCCTGCTGTTGCAGAGCCCGCCGTTCGGCGACGACAATGACATTCTGTTCACGCCCGTTTTCAACAGCGTCAGCAATCCCGGACACGACCCGCAGGTTCTCTTCGGTCTTCCCATCGGGTACGCGCGGAGCGACGTCGCCGCGCTCACCATCGACAATGTGGACTTCGGCACCGACGGCGCGGCCAAGACGGGCGCCCAGGTCTTTTCGCTGACGCTGGCCGATGCGCAGGACCAGAGCACGACCGGCCCGATCGATTCGAATCTCGCCACCACGGAGGGGAAGGCGATCTTCCTGTTCCTCGAGAACGGCCTGATCGTCGGCCGTTACGATGGGGCCGATCCCGGCGATGACGTAACCAGCACCAACGATCCGGCCGCGTTTGCGATTGCGATCGACCCGGTGAGCGGCAAGGTGTCCGTCGTCCAGTATGTTTCGCTTCACCACGACAGCGCCGATATCGGCGGCGATATCGATGAGGCGGTCTCGCTGGCAAACGCCCTCGGCCAGGTCAAGGCGACCGTGACGGTCACCGACGGCGATGGCGATCACGCTTCGGCATCCGCCGACATCTCCGGCAACATCCAGTTCGAAGACGACGGCCCGCTGGTGGCGGCGACGGTGTCTCGCAGTTTCGGCGTGACTGCGGACGAGACTCCCGGCAACCAGGCCAATGACGTCACGGCGGCGCTTCCGATCTTTGCGACCGTGGCGAATCCCGGCGATGATCCGGATGAACCCGGAACGGTGCTCGCCTACGCGACCAGTAGCGGCGCGGCCCTGAGCATCCTGCCGTATTTCGGCGTCGACGGACCAGATCCGACCGCGGCGATCACGTATTCGCTCGATCTGCAATCGTCCAATTCCGGCGTGACGTTGACGGACGGAACGGCGATTACCCTGTCGCTGGATAGCGCGGGCCGGGTGATCGGCACGGTGGGCACTGATAACGTGCATCCCGAACTGAGTGGCGCCACCGCCTTTGCCGTGGCCATCGATCCGGTCACCGGCAAGGTCTCCGTGGTCGAATATCTCTCGCTCCATCACTCCGATACGTCCAATGCGAACGATCAGGTTTCGTTGGCCGCGGGCTCGATCACGGCGGTCGTGACGATCAAGGATGGCGATGGCGACACGGCATCCGCGTCCGCGGATATTTCGAGCAAGATCCACTTCAACGACGACGGCCCGAAGCTGACGATCGGTACCGACGTGACCACGCCGGAATTCGTCGCGATTTCGCTCAATCTGGACGAGACGATCGGCCATGAGGGGTCGTCGCCGGATCAATACAACATCGGCGAGAGCGAGTCGGGCGGCGGAACGCCGAACGGACTCGCCGACAACACTGGCAACGCCACCGTCACGTTCACGACGGACGCGGCTTCGACGGCTCAGATCGGTGAGCTGATGACGGGCGCGGGGCTGCTGGCCCCGTTGTTCACGAATGCGGTGATCGATTACGGGGCTGATGGTGCCGCCCTGGTCAACCCCGTCACGTCCGCGCTCAGCCTCGTCCTGACGGGCGCGCCCGAGCTCGGCGGAATCAAGACCAACCTCGTCGCTACCGCGCTGGTGGGCAGCCAGCTAGAAGGCACCTCACAGGACCATCGGACCGTCTGGTTGACGCTCGAGGGCGATCAGATCGTCGGCCGCGTCGGTCATGATACGCTGTCGACGGGCGATGATTTCGTCGTCCTGCGCATCTCGTTGAATTCGACGGATCCGGCCACGGCACAGCTCGTGATCGATCAATTCCTGCCGATTGATCACGACGCCTCGGAACCCGCCGGATCCCAGCTGCCCGAGAATCCCTCGCTGTTTGACGAGTCGGTCTCGTTGCTGACGGCTGTGGCCGGCCAGAGCGTCGGTGTGAAGCTGACCGTGACGGTGACTGACGGCGACGGTGACCATGTCACGCAATCCGCCGCCGTGACCCTCATCGGCAACAGCAATTCCATCGTCTCAATCGACGATTCCGGCCCGACCATCTCCGCTTCGGAGGATTGCGTCGATACGCCGCTCACCTATGTCGGCATCAAGGCGGGCAACGTCGACGCGCGCGGTCTCGACGGTCCGGGCGATCAGGACGTGCTCTTGTCCGGCATCGGTCAGGGCAATGGCCCGAACCCGAACACGATCAATACGACAGGGAGCGACATCGGCGTCGGCAACCAGTCGATCGAGGGCCATGAGGTCCACGGCGGCAACGACCAGGCCGCGGAGATCCTGCGGCTCGACTTCGTCAACAATGTCACGTTCCCGGCCAATAGCTTCGCCTTTAATGGTCACTACGAGGTGGACGCGGCCTCATTCACCGTCCAGCAGATCCAGGGCAGTGCGAGCAACACGGCGACGGTGTTCGTCCAGGTCTTTAACGCCAATGATAACAACGACTTCACCGATGACGGCAATCCGCTGCCGATCACGCTGAACGACGTCACCGTCACCGGGGATGCCAGCTTCACCAAAATTCCGGTGTATGACGGCAATACGCTGGTTGGCGTCGTCATCGTCGGCCTGAACGAGGGGGCAACCGTCACGGTTGACACGTCGGACGATTTCAATCGTCTCGTCATTTCCAATTACGACAACGTCGCCTTCTCGAGCACGCCGAACGGTGCGCCGACCCTTCCAACCGACCCGGCTGATCCGCAAGAGCTCAATGTCGGTCATCCGTTCTCGGTCAGCGGCATTTCGTCCGTCGTGTGCGCTCCCGCCACGCTCAGCGTTACCCACGACGAGAGTGCGGGATTCGCTCCGCAATCCGGCCCGAGCCTGGAGAACGACGTCGATCCTGCGACAGCCCCGAGCGTGCTGACGGCCGCAATCGCCGGCGCGCAGATCGGTACGGTTCTCGGTTACGCCGAATCGAGCGGTGCCGCGACCAGCCTGTTCGCGACGCCTGATTTCGGCACGGACGGACCCGGCCCCGCCGGAGGCGTGTCCTATCAACTGACGAATTCCGCCGGTGGCGGGTTCACCGGCCAGGATTCCGGGCTGAATACGACGGTCGGCAACCACGACATCTTCCTGTTCACGGATTCCACCAACCCGAACATCGTCTGGGGCGTCGACAGCAACAACTTCCAGACCGGCGAGAAGGTGTTCGCGCTCTACGTCGACACCAACGGGCATCTGTGGGTCGCACAGTTCGCGGCGATCGCGCACAACGTCGATGGCTCGACGCCTGCTGCCTATGACGACGAGGTCTCGATCGCGAACGGCCTCGTGTACATCTCGGCCACCGCGACCGACGGTGACGGCGACACCGCCCATGCCGTTTCGCCGGCCGGGCTTCACATCAATTTCCAGGACGATGGTCCGCATGCTTTCGCGGAGCCCTCGCAGGACGTTCTCGAAGGGTCTGCTCCGGTCATTGGTCAGCTCGATTTCGATCCGGGCGCCGACGGCGCGACCGTCACGCAAATCAACGGCGTGTCCCTGTCGTTCGGCGAGGACGGGTATTCTCAGGCCGTCTCGGTCACCCATGGCAGCCTTCAGGTCACCGCTGAGGGTGCCTACAAGTTCGTTGCTCAGCCTGATGACGTCTATCATACCGGCGGGCCGGCGAGCTTCACGTACACCGTGACCGATGGCGACGGCGACACCTCGGCATCGACGGTATCGTTCGTGGTTACGGACGACAGCGACCCGACCACGGTGACGTTGAACGATGTGACGGTGAACGAGGGCGTCGGCACGGCGACGATCGCGGCCAGCGTGGATCATGCGCCGCAGGGCGGCAACCTCGTGCTGACTCTGAGCAACGGCGCGACGATCACGATCCTTGCCGGTCAGACCACGGGTACCTCGACGCCGTTCGCGGTGCAGGGCGACGATCCCTATGTCGATCACGAGAGCTACGACGTCTCGGTCACCAGTGCGACCGGCGGCAATTACGAAGCGCTGAACACGACCGACACGGCGACGGTGACGGTCAACGACACGATCAACACCAACTTCATCACGCTGCACGATGTCATGGCATTCGAGAACCAGACGTTCGTGTACACGGCGCACATGGACTACGCCTCGCTCACGCCGTTCACGGTGACGCTGAACAATGGCGTGGACATCACGTTCGCGGCCGGCGAGCTGACGGCTTCGTCGGATCCCCAGCCCGCGCAGGGCGAAGACGTGTACCTGGATGGCGGGGCTACCCAGGTCTCGATCACCGGAACCTCAGGCGGCAACTTCGAGGCGATCAACTTCACGAGTTTCGGTATTGCCACGGTTACGATCAAGGATACGCTCGATCCGACCACGGTGACGTTGAACGACGTGACGGTGAACGAGGGCGTCGGCACGGCGACGATTTCGGCCAGCGTGAACCATGCGCCGCAGGGCAGCGACCTCGTGCTGACCCTGAGCAACGGGACGACGATCACGATCCTCGACGGCCAGACCACAGGTACCTCGACGCCGTTCGCGGTGCAGGGCGATGATCCCTATGTTGATCACGAGAGTTACAGCGTCTCGGTCACAGGTGCGACGGGCGGCAATTACGAAGCGCTGAACACGGCCGACACGGCGACGGTGACGGTCAACGACACGATCAACACCAACTTCGTGACGCTGCACAATGTCCTGGTGCCCGAGGATCAGGCCATCGTCTACACGGCGCACATGGACTACGCCTCGCTCACGCCGTTCACGGTGACGCTGAACAATGGCGTGAACATCACCTTTGCACCCGGTCAGTTGACGGCATCGTCGGATCCCCAGCCCGCGCAGGGCGAAGACGTGTACCTGGATGGCGGGGCGACCCAGGTCTCGATTGCCAGCACCTCGGGCGGCAACTTCGAGGCGATAAACATTACCAGCTTCGGCAACGCCACGGTTACCGACACCGATACCATCGATCCGGTGACGGCGACGCTGACGGCGACGCCGTCGACCGGCGAGCAGGGCGGCGCGATCACCTACACGGTGACGCTGACCAGCGGGCTGAACCCGTTCACGCCGACCGGCGACCTGGACTTCACCCTTGCCAATGGCGAGCACGTCCTCGTGCAGGCTGGCCAGGCCAGCGGCTCGACGACGATCCCGGTCAACGAGGACGACGTCTATATCGACACCCAGCTGGTGACGAACAGCATCCTCAGCCATACCGGCGGCGCCGCGTACGAGAACCTCGTCACCAACCCGGCGACGGTGACGACGACGATCACCGACGACAGCGACCTGGTGACAGCGACGCTGACGGCGACGCCGTCGACCGGCGAGCAGGGCGGCTCGATCACCTACACGGTGACGCTGACCAGCGGGCTGAACCCGTTCACGCCGACCGGCGACCTGAACTTCACCCTTGCCAATGGCGAGCACGTCATCGTGCAGGCTGGCCAGGCCAGCGGCTCGACGACGATCCCGGTGAACGAGGACGACGTCTATATCGACACCCACCCGGTGACGAACAGCATCCTCAGCCACACCGGCGGCGCCGAGTACGAGAACCTCGTCACCAACCCGGCGACGGTGACGACGACGATCACCGATGACAGCGACCTGGTGACGGCGACGCTGACGGCGACGCCGTCGACCGGCGAGCAGGGCGGCGCGATCACCTACACGGTGACGCTGACCAGCGGGCTGAACCCGTTCACGCCGACCGGCGACCTGGACTTCACCCTTGCCAATGGCGAGCACGTCCTCGTGCAGGCTGGCCAGCCCAGCGGCTCGACGACGATCCCGGTCAACGAAGACGACGTCTATATCGACACCCATCTGGTGACGAACAGCATCCTCAGCCATACCGGCGGGGCCGAGTACGAGAACCTCGTCACCAACCCGGCGACGGTGACGACGACGATCACCGATGACAGCGATCCGGTGACAGCGACGCTGACGGCGACGCCGTCGACCAGCGAGCAGGGCGGCGCGATCACCTACACGGTGACGCTGACCAGCGGGCTGAACCCGTTCACGCCGACCGGCGACCTGGACTTCACCCTTGCCAATGGCGAGCACGTCCTCGTGCAGGCTGGCCAGGCCAGCGGCTCGACGACGATCCCGGTCAACGAGGACGACGTCTATATCGACACCCAGCTGGTGACGAACAGCATCCTCAGCCATACCGGCGGCGCCGCGTACGAGAACCTCGTCACCAACCCGGCGACGGTGACGACGACGATCACCGACGACAGCGACCTGGTGACGGCGACGC
>NZ_JASXTA010000002.1:0-509593 GCF_032290525.1 Bradyrhizobium cosmicum
CGGCCGGCAAGCTCGGCAACGAGCCCACGTATTGTGAAATCGCCGCCCTTGATCCGCTGCGACAGCCAGGCCGCATGCTCGCCCGAAATGGCCTTCGGCTTGTAACCACCGATCCGACTTGCCTCGACGCTCCCGGTCTCGTCGACCCGCTTCATCCAGCCAATCGCAGTGCTGATTGCCACACCAAACTGCTTGGCGGCCTGGTTGCGGGACATCCCGCCCTCAATTGCCGCTACGACCCGCTTGCGAAGATCCAGAGAGTACGGCTTGCCCATCCATGCTGGCCTCCGTCCCAGCCAGCATGGTGAATCAGAAATACACTGATTTGGGAATCCCAAATCGATTCAGACTAAACTCATCCCGCTTTAGTCGTCGAAGCGGCCGCCGCGCTTCGACTTGACGTCGCTGCGGTGCTTTTTGCCTTCGAGCCGGCGCTGCTTGGAAGCGAAGGTCGGCCGCGTCGCCCGGCGCGGTGTCGGCCGTATCATCGCCTCGGTCAGGATATCGACGAGCCGGTCGATGGCGTCCTGCCGGTTGCGCTCCTGGGTCCGGAAGCGCTGGGCGTGGATCACGATGACGCCGTCCTTGGTCATGCGCTGGCCGGCGATGCGGGCGAGCCGGATCGCCGCATCTTCCGGCAGGGTCAGCTTGCGCGTGTCGAAACGCAGCTGGGCCGACGTCGCGACCTTGTTGACGTTCTGCCCGCCCGGGCCGGAGGCGCGGACAAAGCCGATCTCGATGTCGTCCTCGTCGATGACGAGATCGCGGGATATCCGCAGCATGATGGCACCATTCGTGATGTCCGGACATATCGCGGACGTCCACGTTCGGCAATGGTGCATCCTGGAAACACAAATGGCCGGGGCGAGCCCGGCCATTTCAGGAAATGTGAGAAGGGGTCAGTTCGACTTCGTCGCCGGTACCGCGGCCGCCGGTTGCGCGGCGGCCTGCGGGGCGCGGCCGACCACGACGGTCAGCAGGCCCTGACCCCAGAGGCGCCTGGCGGCCGCCTTGGCGTCATCCAGCGTCACCGCGTCGACGATGGCGTTGCGCTTCTCGATATAGTCGATCGGCAACTTGTCCTGCTGGTATTGCAGCAGCGCCTGCGCGAGCTTCGAGGAGGTGTCCAGCGCCAGCATCTGCGAGCCCTTGAGGTACGACTTGGCCTCGTCGAGCTCCTTCTGTGTCGGGCCCTCCTCGGCGATGCGGCGCACTTCCTTGTCGATGGCGTCGGTGGTGTCGCCGGCGCGGTCGGCGCGGGTGCCGGTGTTACCGATGAAGACCGCCGAATGCTCCATCCAGAGCAGCGATTCGAACACCGAATAGGCGAGACCGCGCTTCTCGCGCACCTCGCGATAGAGCCGCGAGGACAATCCGCCGCCGCCCAGGATGTGGTTGACGACATAGGCCGCCATGAAGTTCGGATCGCTGCGCTTCACGCCGGGTCCCCCGAAGGTGATCACGGTCTGCGGCACGTCGAGCGGCACGAAGGCGCGTTGCGGCGGTTTTGCCGCCTCGACATCCGGGACCGGCGTCAGTTTGGCCTTGGCGGGCAGGGCGCCAAACGTGTGGTCGAGCAGCTTGCCGAGGCTCGCCGGATCGACGTCGCCGACGACGGCAATCTTGAGGCCATCCTTTGCCAGCACCCGGCCGACATAGTCCTTCATGTCGGCGACCGTGATGGTCGGCACGCTGTCGAGATTGCCGTTGCTCTGCCGGCCATAGGGATGATCACCGAAGGCAACCTCCAGGAACTTGCGGCTCGCCAGCGAACTCGGGTTGGTGGTCTCGCGGCGCAGGCCCGAGATGACCTGCGAGCGGATCCGTTCGACGTCGGCGGTGTCGAAATGCGGCGAGGTCAGCGCGCTCCGCAGCAGGTCGAAAGCCTCGTCCTTGTTGTCGCGCAGCATGCGCAGGCTGCCGCGGAACGTATCGCGGGTGGCGCTGAAGGAGAGTTCGATGGCGCGGCGGTCGAGCCGCTCGTGGAAGGTCTTGGAGTCGAGATCGCCGGAGCCTTCGTCGAGGAGGTCGCCGACGAGATTGGCGACGCCCGATTTGTCCTTGGGATCCTGCGCCGAGCCGCCGGCAAAGGAATATTCCATGGCGATCAGCGGCACGGTCGCGTCCTGCACGAACCAGGCTTCGATGCCGCCCGGCGAGGTCAGGTGCTGGATCTTTGCCGCCGCCTGCGACGGCGAGATCGTGGCAAGCACGAAGGCCGCGCCGGTGACAACGGAGAATGCGATGCGTCGACGGAAGGAATAGGTCACGAACGCTTCTCCTCGCGCTTGGCGGCACCGGTGTCCTTGATCAGATAGCCCGTCACCGAGCGCTTCTTCTCGAGCCATTTCTGCGCAACGGCGCGAACCTGCTCGGCAGTGACCGCGCGAATGCGGTCGGGCCAGCTTCGGATGTCTTCGATCGAGAGGCCCGTGGTCAGTGCGCCGCCATACCAGCGCGCCAGTACAGCCTGGTTGTCCTGCGCGTAGATCGCTTCCGCGATCAGCTGGGTCTTGACCCGCTCGAGGTCCTCGGCCCGGATCGGGTTCTGCGCGACGCCGGCGATGACGCCGTCGACCGCCTGCTCGACCTCGGTAAAGCTGACGCCGGGTCTCGGCGAGGCCGAGATCGCGAACTGGGTCGGGTCGAGCGAGATGCTCGAATAGCTGGCGCTGGCGGACACTGCGAGCGGCTTGTCGACGACCAGCGTGCGGTAGAGATAGGAGTTGCTGCCGCTGCCCATCAACTGCGCCAGCACGTCGAGGGCCGCGCTTTCGCCGGCTGCGGCCGTCGTTGCGGAGGGCACGAGATAGTAGCGGCGCAGGCTCGGCTGCTCGACGCGCGGATCGGCGAGCGTGACGGTGCGCGGCGCCGCAGGCTCGGGCTCCTGCGGACGGATGCGCCGCGCGGGGATCGCGGGCTGGGCCGGGATCGAGCCGAAATTGCGCTCGACCAGCGGGCGGATGTCGGCGGCCTCGACGTCGCCGGCGATGACGAGGATGGCGTTGTTCGGCGCGTAAAAGCGGCGGTAGAAAGCGAGCGCATCCTCGCGATCGAGCTTCTCGATTTCCTGGTGCCAGCCGATCACGGGACGGCCGTAGGGATGATTGAGATAGAGCGCGGCCATGATCTGCTCGTTGAGCCGCGCATCCGGATTGTTGGCGACGCGCATGTTGTACTCTTCGAGCACGACGTCGCGCTCAGGCAGCACGTTCTCGTCCTTGAGGATCAGGCCGGTCATGCGGTCGGCCTCGAACTCCATCATGGTCGGCAGCTGCTCTTTCGGCACGCGCTGGTAGTAGTTGGTGTAGTCGACCGAGGTCGAGGCGTTCTCGTTGCCGCCGACGCGAAGCACGGTCTGGGAGAATTCGCCGACCGGATGTTTCGAGGTCCCCTTGAACATCAAATGCTCGAGGAAATGCGCGAGCCCCGATTTGCCCGGCGTCTCGTCGGCCGAGCCGACCTTGTACCAGATCATCTCGGTGACCACGGGCGTGCGGTGGTCCGGGATCACCACGACCTGCATGCCGTTGGCGAGCGTGAAGCTGGCGGGCGGCGCTGATGTCACCGTGGTCTGGGCGAGGGCCACGCCGGCCGTGAGGGCACTGGTCGAAAGCAGCGCGGCAAGGAGGCAGGCAGCCGATCGGTTTGCGGACATCATGATCCCTAGTGAATGCCGAGGTCCGGATGTCCGGCTCGGAGGCACGGCATGCTACACCGTGCGGCTGAGGCTTCGCGTCACGAAGCAGAGAACTCAACGCGGAGGCAAGTTACTGATAGGCAATTATGGACCGCGTCCGGCGTGCATGAGCCGCCACTGGCAGGTTCGCGCCTGCCAGGACGTCGCGGTCGGCGCGGAGCGCTATTGTTCCTTGTCCTTGCCCGACATGATGTCGAAATAGGTCCGGCGCGACTTGTCCGGCCCGGCGCCGTAGGCGTAGTTCGGCGACGGCGTCTGGTATCCCGGTGGCGGCTCGACCAGCGACTGGCGCGGCGGCTCGCTGGTAAATTTCTTCTCTTCGGAGCTGTTGCCGCCCTTCATCATGTTCCACAGACCACCGGAGTAGCCGAGTTCGGCGGGGCTGAGCGACGGGTTGCCGTTGGTGCCCGGCTGGACCGGATCGTTGCTGGCACGGGGGGCTGCGGCGACCTCGCCGGCCTTCATCTCGGCGGGCGTCAGCGGCCGGGCGGCCTGCCAGTTTTCCGTTTCCTTGGTCGCCTTCTTGCGCGCGGCAATCGCTTCCTTGCGGCGCTTCTCCTCGGGGTCCTTGGGCCAGTTCGGCGCATTCTTGGCCTGGGTCGCGGGAGGCGGCAGGTCCAGCTTGGGCGGCACCACCAGCGGCGAGCGCTCGCGGTACTCGATGCCGGGCTTTTCCATGCTCTTGGCGCCGATGCCGGACATCAGATTGTCGATAAGCTTCTCTTCGAAGGTCATGTCGTCATCATCGTCGTCGCCGTCACCGGCGCGCACCGCGCCCGCCGACATGACGAGGCCGATGCCGAGCGCGACAGCGGACAATTTCAACGCCCGCCAGAACCCCCCGTTGGGGTCTCGAACCATCGAACCGCTGGTCTCGGAGCTGCGCATCACTGTACCTGTTCCATATTGTGGCAGATTGCTGCTCTTTGCTTACCGCTCTTTGCCGCTCGCACGCAGCCAATCCTCGCAAAAAGCAAGGTTCCGCCTGCCAGCCCGTATCGGCCGGGATCAGGGCGCTTTTGCGGCGGGTACCCCGAGGAAGGAATCATACAATAGCGCCGCCACCCCAGCAACGATGGCCACGTCCGCAAGGTTAAACACGTACCAATTATAGGTATTTCCCGCGATCTCGATATGGAACAGGGCGAAATCGACCACCGCGCCATAGGCGACGCGGTCGATGCTGTTGCCGATCGCGCCGCCGATGATCAGCCCGAGCGCGACCGTGGCAAGCAGGGTGTGCGAGCGGGCCATCCAGATCGCCAGCGCGACCACGGCGATGACCTTGACCGCCATCAGCGCGAGCTGCGCCGGCTGGCTGTCGTTCTGGAGCCAGCCGAAGCTGATGCCGATGTTCCAGGCCAGCACCAGGTCGAAGAACGGCGTCACCTTTACCGCACCGCGGCGGGCAAGGTCGAACACGTTCAGCAGCCAGAGCTTGGAGGCCTGGTCGGCCGCGAGCGTGACGATTGCCGCGAGGATGCCGGCGCGGATCGGGGGCATGGCCGGGATCAGACGCTCACGCCCAGCGCCTTCCACTCGCGCAGGGCCTGAGCATCGCGCGGGGTGACGTCGGGGTACTCAGCGTCCTCGCCGACCGTCGGCGAGATCTTCCAGGAGCGGGCGCATTTGGTACCGACCGCCTTCTCGACGATGACCGCGACGCCGGGCACCACATCGAGACGGAATGCGTTCGCCGGCGCTTCGCCCTCGCGCACCTCGTAGTTCGAGGTGATGCAGACCTCGGCGAGATCGATGTCGAACCGCGTGGCTAGCATGCCGCGGTCAGCGACGTAGATCACCGGCGAGGCCTCGAGCGAGGAGCCGATGTTCTTGGCGGCGCGTTCGAGCTCGAGAGCACCGGTAACGACGCGGCGGACGTTGCGGATCGTCTCCCATTTCGCGGCGAGCTTGTCGTCGCGGAACTTTTCGAGATCGTCCGGAAACAGCGTCAGATGCACCGAGGGCTCGGCATCGGGCCTGTACATGCGCCAGGCTTCCTCGGCGGTGAAGCTGAGGACCGGCGCGAGCCATTTCAGGATCGCGTTGCACAACAGGTCGATCGTGGTCAGTGCCGCCTTGCGCGTCAGCGACGACGGCGGATCGCAGTACAGCGTGTCCTTGCGGATGTCGAAATAGAACGCCGAGAGTTCGCTATTCAGGAAGGCGGAAAGGGTCGCGACCACGGTCTTGTAGTCGAACTCCCGATAGGCCTTGTCGACGGCGCCGGCGCGCATCGCGAGCTCGTGCAGCATCAGCCGTTCGAGTTCGGGCATGTCGGCCGGCGCGATCGCGTCGGCCGGTTTGTAGTGATGCAGCGTGCCGAGCATCCAGCGCACGGTGTTACGCAGCTTGCGGTACGTCTCGACCGTGTTCTTCAGGATTTCAGGGCCGATGCGCTGATCGTCGGTGTAATCGCAGGATGCGACCCAGAGCCTCAGGATGTCGGCGCCGGATTCCTTGATGACGGCCTGCGGCTCGATGGTGTTCCCGAGCGACTTCGACATCTTGCGGCCGTCCTCGGCCTGGGTGAAGCCGTGGGTCAGCACGATATCGTAGGGCGCCCGGCCGCGCGTGCCGCAGCTCTCCAGCAGCGACGAGTGGAACCAGCCGCGATGCTGGTCCGAGCCTTCCAGGTACATCACGGTGTCGCTGCCGCCGTCGACCTTGCGCTTGATGCCGGCAAGGCCGGGGAATTGCACGGGGTCGTCGAGCACGAAGGCGTGTGTCGAGCCGGAATCGAACCAGACGTCGAGGATGTCATCGACCTTCTGCCAGTCCTCGCTCGCGCGCGACCCAAGGAAGCGCTCGCGCGCGCCGGTCGCGTACCAGGCGTCCGCGCCTTCCTTTTCGAAGGCGTCGCCGATGCGGGTGTTGACCGCCTCATCCTGGAGGATTTCGGCCGAGCCGTCCCCCTTCTCGCGCACGAACACCGCGATCGGCACGCCCCAGGCGCGCTGGCGCGAGATCACCCAGTCGGGCCGTGCCTCGATCATGCCGTTGATGCGGTTCTCGCCCGACGGCGGCACCCATTGCGTCACCGAGATCGCATGCAACGCGCGGGCGCGCAGCGTGTCGCCGCTCTTCGACTTGCCGCTTTGGGCGATGTCCTTGTCCATCGCGATGAACCATTGCGGCGTGTTGCGGAAGATCACGGGCTTCTTGGAACGCCAGGAATGCGGATACTGGTGCTTCAGCCGGCCGCGCGCGAGCAGCATGCCCCGTTCGACCAGCGCCTTGATCACCGCCTCGTTGGCGTCGCCCTTCTCGCCCTTGTCGGTGATGACGCGCTTGCCGGTGAAGGCGGGGGCATGATCCGTATAGGCGCCATTCTCATCGACGGTGTAGGGGATCGCCGTGTTGATGCCGCGCGCATCGAGTTCGCGCGCCAGCGCCGTCCAGACATCGAAGTCCTCGCGGCCATGGCCGGGCGCGGTGTGCACGAAGCCGGTACCGGTATCGTCGGTCACATGGTCGCCGGAAAGCAGCGGCACGATGAATTCGTACCCGCCGGCAAGGCCCTTCAGTGGATGGGCGCATTCGATCGCATCCATGGTGTCGCCGGGGACGTCGCGGAGCTTCTCATAGGCCGTCACGCGCGCCTGCTTGAAGACTTCGTCAGCGAGCGCGTCGGCGAGGATCAGGCGATCGCCGGTCTTGGCCCAATTGTCGGCAGGCGCGTCCGTCACCTCAAACAGGCCATAGGCGATCTTCGGCGAGAACGAGATGGCGCGGTTGCCGGGCAGGGTCCAGGGCGTGGTGGTCCAGATCACGACGCTTGCGGAAGCAAGCGCTCCGTGCGCCGGCGAAGTGACGGGGAATTTCACCCACACCGTATCGGACGTGTAGTCCTCATACTCGACTTCGGCCTCGGCCAGCGCGGTCTTCTCGACCACGCTCCACATCACCGGCTTGGAGCCGCGATAGAGCGTGCCGTTGGCAGCGAACTTCATCAGCTCGCGCGCGATCTGGGCTTCGGCCGGGAAGCTCATGGTGGCATAGGGATGGTCCCAGTCGCCGATCACCCCGAGCCGCTTGAACTCCTCGCGCTGCACGCCGAGCCAGTGCGTCGCATAGGCGCGGCATTCCTTCCGGAAATCGATCATCGCGGCACTGTCGCGGAAATCGGGCTTCTGCTTGCCCTTCTTGCGATAGTGCTCCTCCTCGACCTTCCACTCGATCGGCAGGCCGTGACAATCCCAGCCCGGCACGTAGTTGGAATCGAAGCCGAGCATCTGCTGGCTCTTGGTGACGAGATCCTTGAGGATCTTGTTCAGCGCCGTGCCGATATGGATGTTGCCGTTAGCGTAGGGCGGGCCGTCATGCAGCACGAACTTGGCGCGGCTCCTGGCGCTCTCGCGCAGCTTCTCATAGAGGCCGATCTCGTACCAGCGCTTGAGGATCTCCGGCTCGCGCTGCGGCAGGCCGGCGCGCATCGGGAATTCGGTCTGCGGTAAATAAAGGGTCTTCGAATAGTCTTTGGCTTCGGACTTTTGGGACTTTTGCGGCTTTTCGGACATGTGGATGACTGGCTCGGAATGGCGCGGGAACGGATGGCGATGCGGAATCGCGGGGTGAAACGACGAAATCCCGGTCTTGCGCCGAGCCGAAAGCTCAGGCGGAAGCCGGGCCGCTAATCCCTATGATGCGCCGCGCAAACATGGGCTCTCCATAGCAGCCGGGCCGGGGAAGCGCAAAGGCCTGGCAGAACCGGTTTCGGGCCTCAATCGATCACGCCAAGGCGCGGAAACGCGTCCGGGGCGGCGGCCAGGATGGCGCGGGCGCGGGCGGAATCGTCGTCCATCTGGCGGATCAGGGCCTCCAGGCTGTCGAATTTCAGCTCCTCGCGGATGAAGCCGACGAAGGCGCAGTCGAGCGTCTGCCCGTAGAGGTCGCCCTTGAAGTCGAACAGGAAGATCTCCAGCAGCGGGGCGCCATTATCGAAGGTCGGGCGGCGGCCGAAGCTCGCCACTCCCTCCAGGCGCTCGGTGCCGCGGCCGACCCGTACCGCGTAGATGCCGTGCTTGAGGCCGCAATTGGCATCCAGGCGGATGTTGGCGGTGGGATAACCGAGGTCGCGGCCGCGCTTCTCGCCGTGGATGACTTCGCCGGTGACGAACCAGGGCGCGCCCAGCATGGTGGTGGCCTCGTCGAGGAGGCCCTCGGCAAGCGCGATCCGGATGGCGCTGGAGGAGACCGGCCGCTCGTCGATATCGACATGCGGCTGCACGTCGACCTCGATGCCGAGTCGGGGCGCCTCATTGACCAGAAGGCTCGGCGAGCCGACGCGGCCCTTGCCGAAATGAAAGTCGTAGCCGACCGCAATTCCGCTGACGCCGAGACGGCGGGTCAGGTCATGGTGAATGAAATCTTGCGCGCTGGTCCCGGCCCTGGCCTTGTCGAAAGTCATGACCACGGCGCCGGCAAGCCCGGTGCCGGCCAAAAGCCGCAGCTTGGCGCGCTCGTCCGTCAGGCGGAATTGCGGGGTGTTCGGGCTGAAAAACCGCCGCGGATGCGGCTCGAAGGTCAACGCCAGCGCAGGGCGGCCATGCGTCCGGCCCATTTCCAGGGCCGCTGCGATCACCGCGCGATGGCCGAGATGAACGCCGTCGAAATTGCCCATGGCGACCACGGCGCCCCTTAAAATCGCGGAATCCGGCGTGGTGTCGCGGATAACGGTAAAATGCGGGGCCATCAGGGGAATTCTCGAAGCGGCAGGACCTCTCGGACCGTGGCTTGACCGGCCGGATGAAGTCAAGCGGCAGGGGACGGGGCCATTCAACACGGATTTCAGTCCTTCGGGGGCGCCCGCAGTTAACGCGCTGTTTAACGCCTTGGTGCTAGGTCTTGGAACGTGGAACAGCGGGGCTCCGGCCCGGCGGGTCCGATCGTAATATTTCCTGGGTTTGCGTTGGGGGAGTCGAGATGGCGGTTGATTTGTCGATGTCGGTTCTGGTGGTTGACGACTACAGCACC
The DNA here is from genome assembly GCF_032290525.1 of Bradyrhizobium cosmicum. GTDB lineage: Bacteria > Pseudomonadota > Alphaproteobacteria > Rhizobiales > Xanthobacteraceae > Bradyrhizobium > Bradyrhizobium cosmicum_A. The sequence goes on from NZ_JASXTA010000002.1 coordinate 9,677, forward strand.
ATGATCCGTATCATCAGGAATCTCCTGAAGCAGCTTGGCTTCGAGAATATCGACGATGCCAGCGACGGTTCGGCGGCGCTGAACAAGATGCGCGGCAAGAAGTACGGACTCGTGATCTCCGACTGGAACATGGAGCCGATGACGGGTTACGACCTGCTGCGCGAAGTGCGCGCGGATCCGAACCTCGCCACCACGCCCTTCATCATGATCACGGCGGAATCGAAGACCGAGAACGTGATCGCGGCCAAGAAGGCCGGCGTGAACAACTACATCGTCAAGCCGTTCAACGCGGCGACGTTGAAGACCAAGATCGAGGCGGTTTTCCCGGACATGGCGAGCGCGTAAACGCGCGCCACCGCGAAGCAGTTATCCATCGAGATCGTCATGCCCGGGCTTGTCCCGGGCATCGACGTTCCTGGAGCTCGAAAGAAAGTCGTGGAGGACCGGGTTAAGCCCGGCCACGGCTGTTAGCTCGAAGCCAATCCATCACCACTTTAATTCGCGCATCAGCGCCTTCGGCGGATGGCCGAACAACTCCATCACCGATTTCGGATCGAGTTGGTCGAGGCCCTCGAACTCCTCGGCATGGATGCCGCGGGTGACGAACAGGCAGTCGATGCCGAACTCGCGCGCGCCGGTGAGGTCGGTTCGGACCGAATCGCCGATCGCCAGCACCTTCTTCCGGTCGATCGGGTGGCCCTGGCGCTCGCCGGCAAGCATCATCGCGCGCTCGTAGATCGGGCGATGCGGCTTGCCGTAGAAGATCACCTCGCCGCCGAGCTCGCGGTAGAGCTCCGCGATCGCGCCGGCGCAATAGATCAGCCGGTCGCCGCGCTCCACCACGATGTCAGGATTGGCGCAGACCAGCGTCAGCTTGCGCTCGCGCGCCTTCAGCATCATGCCGCGATAGTCTTCGGCCGTCTCGGTCTCGTCGTCATAGAGGCCGGTACAGACGATGTAGTCGGCCTCTTCCAGCGGCGCAGTCGTGGCATCGAGGCCGCGATAGATCGAGTTGTCGCGCTCCGGGCCGAGCCAGAACATCTTGCGACCGGGATGCTCGGCGACATAGAGCCGCGTCAGGTCGCCCGACGAGACGATCGCGTCATAGGTCTCGTCCGCGACGCCGAGCTTGCGCAATTGCCGCTGCACGGAGTCGGCCGGGCGCGGCGCGTTGGTGATAAGGATCACCGTACCGCCGCGGCTGCGATAGGTGTGCAGCGCCTCGCAGGCCTCAGGGAACGATTCCAGGCCGTTATGAACCACACCCCAGATGTCGCTGAGCACGACGTCCACACCGCCCACGAGCTCGCGCAGGCTTTCGGCAAAATGCAGCGCCGTCATGATGCGTGCGGCCGATCAGATCCGGCGCGCGAGCGCCGCGTTGCCGGTGGTGCGCTGGAGCGGAGCTGCGGCCGATGTCGTGCCAGATGTCGTACCTTGGCTGGGGGAAGCGGAGCCATTGGGTCCCTGAATATCCTGCGCCTGGTTCGGCGAGGCCCCGCCGGTAGCAGATGCCCCATCCGGCCGCAATGGCCGCGGCGGCGCGAACAGGAACCCCTGGCCGAACCGCACGTCATAGTCGAGCAGATCGACCACAGCGCGCTCGCCCTCGATCCGTTCGGCGATCAGGTCGATGCCGAAGCGGCCGAGCAGGTCGGAGAGGTCGGATGGATGGATATCCGAGGTCGAGGCCTGCCTGGGGTCGAGCAGGAGTGAAGCTGGTACCTTGATGAAGCGCACGCCGCGGTCGGCGAGTTCGCGCGGCTCGATGCGCAGATCCGTGACGTGGTCGATCGAGAAACGGAAGCCGCGCTGGGCAAGCGCTGCGAGATTCTCGGTCTCGGCCGGGCCGAGATTGCGGAAGGTCGACTGCTTGAACTCCAGCACCAGCGACGGCGCCAGCGCCCGATTGGCTTCGAGGAAGTCGAGGCACTGCGCGAAGGTGGTGGAATTGCCGAGCGTGGAGGCCGCGACGTTGCAGAACACGCCGACATCCTTGTTGCGCACCATCAGGCGCCTCAGCACCTGCACGCAGCGCAGCATCACCATGTTGTCGATGCGTCCGATCAGCCCGGAGGCCTCGGCGAGGCTGATGAACTCCTCCGCAGCGATGAGCTGGTCACGCTCGTCGCGGACCCGCGTCACCGCTTCGTAGAACCGTACCTTGCGCTGCGGCAGCGTCACCATCGGCTGCAGGAAGATGTCGATGCGGTTCTCGTCGATGGCGTTGCGCAGCGTCGCCAGCATCTGGGTCTGATTGCGGCCGTTGGTGGCTTGAACCGGACGCGCGGTCTGGGTCTGGATCGCAGGTGGGGCCGCACGCGGCGGCGCTGCGGGAAGCGGGGGAGGGGCAGCCGGCCGCTCCTCGAAGGCCTCGACCAGGTCGATCGTGGCCTCCGGCTCCAGCCTGGCGACCGGCGCGGGGGCCGGCACCGGCGCGTTGCCGGCTAGCAGATCCTCGTGGGCCGACACGGTGGTGGCGAGCTGCCTGACCAGCCCGCCGAGCTCGTTGATCTCGCCGATCACCGACTGGATGCGGTCGGAATTGGTCGAATTGGACGAGGCGATGCGCCCCTCGACCGCCGCAAGCCGGCGGCCGAACTCAGCCACCTGGCGGGCGAGGTCGGCGGTGCCTCGCGAGAGGTCGGTGATCTGGCCGCCGACGTCGCTGCGGTCGCGCAGCCGCATCGACACCGCGTTGTAGAGGATCAGGAAGGTCAGCGCAGTCAGCGCCACGATGGCGGATTCGGTTCCGCTGATGCCGGCGACCGAGTACAGCACAAGCCCGAGCGAGGCCGCGACCAGGACCATGCAGATGGCGATAAAGATCGTCGAAATGCGAATCATGCCGCGCGTTATGCCTCAAAGAGCTGACTGCCTCGCCCGGGAAAACACGGGCCACTGGGCGAACCCGTCACGCCTCATGCACCCCGAAGGACGCACGACCCTAACATCATTGTTGATTCGAGGGGATAGCGGGCTGTTCACGGGTCAAGTCAATCCGGCCCGGCGAAAGCCTTCGAGGTAGCGCTCGCGGTCGGTTGCGAGCTTGATCGGCATGAACTCGGCGATCCAGGCGAGCGAGACGTTCGGTTGGGTGCGGCGGAGTTCCTCAAGCGCCGCGGCGGCGATCTTGCGATGTCCGGCCATGCCGGCGGCTGCGGTCAGCACCCGGTGCGCGCCGACAAAGTCGCTACGCTGGCGCAAGGCCTCCTGTGCCAGACGGATGGCCTCCTCGTCGTCGCCACCAAGGAAGCGGGCATAGGCGGCGATGCCGAAATAGACCGGCGTATAGGGATCACGCGGGCTGAGGCGGATCGCCCGCCGCGCGGCCTCGTCGGCGTCCCGCCAGCGGCCGCAATAGCCGAGTGCGAGTCCGTAATAGCCTTGCGCCAGCGCGAAATTCGGATTGAGCCGGAGCGCGGTCTCGAATTCGGCCAGCGAGTCCTCGAACCGCCGCGCAAACAGGTCGACATGGCCGAGCGCATTGTGCGCCCAGGCATCCTCGTCATCGGCGCGGATGGCGGCGCGCGCCGCGCGCTCGGCGACCGGCATCGCAGCCGCCATCTCCATCCAGCCCATATGCGCCGTGAACATGTAGCTGGTGCCGAGCAGCCCCAGCGCCTTGCCGTAATTCGGGTCGAGCGCGATGGCTTTTTCGAGCAGGGCCTGCGCCACGACATGATCCTGCCGCGTCACGCGCCAGTAATGCGACAGCGCGCGCATCAGCAGATCCCAGGCGTCCATGCTCTCGGGCGGCTTGCGCTGGGCGCGAAAGCTCTCGGCGGCATAGAGCTGCGGCTCGATCGCGGCGACGATCGCCTCGGTGATCTCGTCCTGTACGGCGAAGACGTCGGCGAGCTCGCGGTCGTAGCGCTCGGCCCAGAGGTGGCTGCCGGTGGCGACGTCGTTGAGCTGCGCGGTGATGCGGACGCGGCCGCCCTCCTTGCGGACGCTGCCCTCGACGACGTAGCGCACGCCGAGCTCTTCGGCGACCTGCCGCAGATGAACCGTGCGGCCCTTGTAGACAAAGGACGAGTTGCGCGCGATCACGAAGAACCAGCGCAATTTCGACAGCGCGGTGATGATGTCCTCGCTGATGCCGTCGGAGAAATAATCCTGCTCGGCCTCGCCGCTCATGTTGGTGAAGGGCAGAACCGCGATCGCGGGACGGTCGGGCAGGGGCAATCCCGCCGGCGGAGCCGGCTTGGCCGGAGCCGCGGACATCGCCGGAGCGGAGAGCTCCGTTACCTCGCCGACGAACCGCATGCCCTTGCGCGCGATGGTCCGGATCAGCCGCTGCTCCTCGCCATTGTCGTTCACCGCGCGGCGCGCCGCATTGATCCGGCTCGTCAGCGTCGATTCCGAGACGACGCGGCCGTTCCAGACCGCATCGAGCAGATTGTCTCGCGTCACCACGCGCTCGCGATTGCGAACGAGATAGAGCAGGAGATCGAACACCTGGGGCTCGAGCGCGATGAGCGTCTCCGCACGCCGCAATTCGCGGCGCTCGGGATCGAGCAGGAAATCCTCGAACTGGAACGTCACAATTCCTCCTCGGCTCCCGCCCGGAAATCAAGGCGTTCTCAGCGTAAAGTAACGCCGCTCTCAAGGCCAGCGAGCCGCATGCGCCCTATCGTCCCGTCGTTTTCAACCGCAGGAGATTTGCCATGTCGACATCCGCCGCGCTCAAGCCGGCCGTAACTCAACCCGATCTCGCCGCCGTCAAGCAGCGCCAGCACGGCGCCTGGTCGTCCGGCGACTATGCCGTGGTCGGTACCACCTTGCAGATCGTCGGCGAGCAGCTCTGTGAGGCACTCGACATACGCGCCGGCAGCAAGGTGCTGGACGTCGCCGCCGGCAACGGCAATGCGACGCTGGCCGCGGCACGGCGCTGGTGTGACGTCACATCCACCGACTATGTGCCGGCGCTGCTCAAGCGCGGGCAGGAGCGGGCGGCTGCCGATCATCTGACGGTCGAATTTCGCGAAGCGGACGCCGAAGCGCTGCCGTTCGCAGACAACAGCTACGACGTCGTCGTCTCGACCTTCGGTGTGATGTTCACGCCGGACCAGGACAAGGCGGCTTCCGAACTCGTGCGGGTCTGCAAATCGGGCGGCAAGATCGGCCTCGCCAACTGGACGCCCCAAGGCTTCATCGGCCAGCTCTTCAAGACCATCGGCAAGCACCTGCCGCCACCGGCCGGCGTGAAGTCGCCGGCACTGTGGGGCACGCAGGCGCGGCTCGAGGAGATGTTCGTCAGCAAGGCCTCGGAGATATCAGCCGAGCCGCGCATGTTCGTGTTCCGCTACCGCTCGCCGGAGCACTGGCTCGATGTCTTCAAGACCTACTACGGGCCGACGCTGAAGGCATTCGCCGCGCTTGACGAGAGCGGCCAGGCGGCGCTGGAGCGCGATCTCCTGGCGCTACTCGGCGAGTTCAACCATGCCGAAGACGGCACGATCGTCGTGCACAGCGAATATCTGGAAGCGGTCATCACCAAGCGCTGAGCTGCTGTCTGTGGTCAGGCCGGTGTTCGGCCTGACCCCCAGCCATCAGAACGGCGCGGTGGCGCCGACCGTGTCGGCCGAGACGGCCTCGCGGGTACCGAGCGGCTTGGGCCGCCCGGTTGTGGTGTCGCGCAGGGTCTGCCGTTCGATCTCCGAATTCAGCTCGGCCCCGAACATGATGACGATCGCCGACATCCACATCCACATCATTAGGCCGATCGCGGCGCCGAGCGAGCCGTAGGTGGCGTTATAATTGGCGAATTCCGACAGATACCAGGACAGCAGCGCCGAACCGGCGATCCAGAGCAGGGCGGCCGTCACCGCGCCGAGGCTCAGCCATTGCCAGCGTGGCGCGTCGCGGCTGGGCGCAAAGCGGTAGAGGATGGCAAGCGCGACCAGCAGAATCAGAAACAGCAACGGCCATCGGGCCAGAGCTATGATCAGTTGGCTTTCCGGTGCGAGGCCCAAATGCTTCAGCGCGAGCGGAAAGGCGACCACGGCACCGACCATCAGCAGCAGCGCGATGATGCCGCCGACCGTGAAGGCCAGCGACACCATGTTCAGCCGGACGAAGCTGCGCTTCTCGCGCTCCTCATAGGCCACGTTGAGGGCATCGAAAATGGCTTTGACGCCGGCATTGGCGCTCCAGATCGCGAGCACAAATCCAAACAGGAAGGTGACGCCGAGCGTTGTATTGCCGTTCGAGACCACGCGCCCGACCTGCTCCTCGACGATCTGGAACGAGCCCTCGGGCAGCATGGTCGCGAGCGTCTGGAGATTGGCGCTGATGGTCGAGGGATCGGCGAACAGGCCGTAGGATGAGACCAGCGCGGTCACGGCGGGGAACACCGCGAGCAGCCCGAAGAAGACCACGCCGCCCGCGGTTGCGAGCAGGCGATCATCGTCGATGCGCTGATAGGTGCGCCAGAAGACATCCTTCCAGCCGGCCCAGGGAATCGCGAACGGGCTTTTGGCGCGGCGGCCGCGGCCGGGCTGCGTCGCGGCGTCGGCCGGGTGCGTTTCCGGTGAATTCGCCTCGTTGTTGCGGTGGCCGTGCGGAGGTCCCGGCCGGATCATGCCGGAGTCCTGGAAGTAGCGTTCCGCGGTCAGCACGAAGAGAGCGGTGGCGGCCACCAGCAGCCAGGAATCGATCTGCTCGGAGCGCCGCGCCAGCATTCAAGCCCCCAGCCTGGGTCCGTTGCGCCGCCGCCGTGCCGCCGCGACCCCCAGCATGCCGACGGCCGCGAGCATCAGGCCGAGTTGCACGGGCCGGTTGGAGCGAGCCGCCGAGGGCCTGCTGCCGTGGCCGCGTTCGCCCGGCGCGAGCGGGACGAGGGGGATCGTCGTCGCGACCTCCTTCACGGCCTGCTTGACCGTTCCGCGCGGGATCCGCGGGGTGGCGATCGCAACGCGCATGCGGCTCGCAAGCGGCACGATCGCCTTGTCTCGGCGTTTCATTTGGGCCATGGCCACTCCGGCGCAGGCCGCGGCCAGCACCAGGAGCAGGGCTGCGACGGCACCAAAGCCCCAGAACTGTCCGTAAGTGATGGCAACCCAGCGATACAGCGCGATCAAGCCGACAAAGAAGGTCGCGATCAGGAACAGTCCGGCCACTGCGAACAGTCCCGCCGCGACCGCGTAGGACGTCAAGCGTCCGGTGGCCTGATTGGTGCGGTCGCGCAAGTACGATTGCGCGGCGCGCTTGAGATGGTTGAGCTTGAGCGCCATGCCGGCGCGCAGCAATTCGCCCGATGGCGCGAGCATGCGGACATCCTCCGAGACGAGACGTTTGTCGGGGGATGAACGTGGCGGAATTTGACTTGTTCCGCCGCAGCGTGTCCGCCGTGACGGATCAGCCGAGATCGGCGGCCGCAATCCAGAACACCTCGCCCTCGGAGTCTTCGGTGTCCAGCCAGAGCAGCGGCAGTTCCGGAAAGGCTTCGTCGACCAGTTCGCGGCCGCGGCCGATCTCGCAGATCAACCCGCCGCCCGGCGTCAGATGATGGGGCGCCTCGCGCAGGATGCGGCGGACCACGTCGAGGCCGTCATCGCCGCCGTCGAAGGCCAGCTTCGGCTCAGCCCGGCATTCCGGCGGCAGTGCTGCCATACCTTCGGCATCGACATACGGCGGGTTGGTGATGATCAGATCGTACTTGTTGTCACCGAGAGGGGCGAACAGATCGCCGCGATGGAGCCTGACCCGGTCCTCGAGCCCGTATTCGCCGACGTTTCGTGTGGCGACGTCGAGTGCGCCCTTCGAGATGTCGACGGCATCAATGGTCGCGTTCGGGAAATGATGCGCCGCGAGGATGGCGAGGCATCCCGATCCCGTGCAGAGATCCAGCACGTGCTCGACGGCAGTGGGATCGTCGATCAGCGAGCCGGCCTCGCCGTCGCCGCCGAAATGCGAATCCAGGAGCTCGCCGATGAAGGAGCGCGGAACGATGACGCGCTCGTCGACATAGAAGGGCAGGCCGCGCATGTAGATCTTGTTGACGAGATAGGCGGCCGGTTTGCGCGTGGTGACGCGCTGATGGATCAGATCGAGCAGGGTCTTGCCTTCGGCGGCCGTGACGCGCGCGTTGGCAAAGTTCTCGAACTGATCGGGATGCAGATGCAGCGCCTCGCAGACAAGGAAGGCGGCTTCCGCAACCGGATCGGTCGTGCCGTGCGCAAAGGCGAGCTTGGCTTCGACAAAGCGGCTCACCGCATAGCGCACGAAATCGAGCAGCGTGAGCAGCTCGCCGCGGCCGACCTTCGTAAGCTTTGGCGCGGCGCGGCTGCGCGTCGTCCTTTTTGAAGCTCTTGCCATCAGGATTTGGTCCAGCGGGCGGCAGCCTCGTCGTCACGGGCGTGGGCCTCGACCCAGCCGGTGCCGGTGGCGCTCTCTTCTTTCTTCCAGAACGGCGCGCTGGTCTTGAGATAGTCCATCAGGAACTCGGCTGCCTGGAACGCGGCCTGACGGTGCTGCGAGGCCGTCAGCACCAGCACGATATTCTGGCCGGGCATGAACCGTCCGACGCGGTGGATCACCGTGACGCCGTTCAGCGGCCAGCGCGATACAGCCTCATCGGCATGGCGCCTGATCTCTTCTTCCGCCATGCCGGGATAGTGCTCGAGCGTGAGCGCGGCGATCCTGGCGCTGTCGTCGTCGGCGCGGCAGATCCCGGAGAAGCTCACGACGGCACCGATGTCGGTCCGGCGCCTGGTCAGGACCGCGATCTCGCGCGCGATGTCGAAATCGTCTTCCTGAATGCGGATGGTGACGGGGCAGCTCATGCTCTTCGAGGCCCTCAGCCTAGCCGCCGGTCATTGGCGGGAAGAACGCGATCTCGCGAGCGCCGGCGATGGCGGCGTCCGATTTGACGTGGGCATGGTCGATCGCGGCGCGGATCACCTTCGGCTTCTCGAAGGCATAGGCGTAGGCTTCGCTCTGGCCGGACAGCCAGGCGATCAGCTCCTCGACGGTGCGCACGGCCGGCGGCGGCTCGATCGTCTCCTCGGCCTTGCCGATGCGCTCGCGCACCCAGGCGAAGTACTTCACCTTCATGCCTCATCCTCCTTGATGAGGTGATGGATGCCGGAGCGGAAATAGTCGTAGCCGGTGTACATGGTCAGGATCGCCGAGGCCCACAGCAACGCCAGTCCGATCATCGAGACCACGGGCATCACCTCATCGCCGGCCGGACCAGCCAGCAGGAAGCCGATAGCGATCAGCTGAACAGTCGTCTTCCACTTCGCAAGCTTGGTCACGGGCACGCTGACGCGGAGCGCGGCGAGATATTCGCGCAGGCCCGAGACCAGGATCTCGCGGCACAGGATCACGATGGCGGCCCATAGCGACCAGCCGTGGATGATGCCGTCGGCGGCCAGCATCAGCAGGCAGGAGGCGACCAGCAGCTTGTCCGCGATCGGATCGAGCATCCGGCCGAACGCCGATTGCTGATTCCAGATCCGCGCGTAATAGCCGTCGAGGTAATCGGTCACTGCGGCCGCGATGAAAATGGCGACCGCGACCCAGCGCAGCCACAGCGGCTGATCCAGAATCGACTGCGCATAGATACACCCGACCACGACCGGGATCGCGGCGATCCGGCCATAGGTCAGGATGTTCGGGAGGGACATCGCGCGGCTGGTTGTCCCTCGTGTCGTGGCGATGTTCATCCGTCCTACCAATACCGCTCGTGCCAGAAGGTCAACCGTTCCGCTCCCCAAATGGGGTGCAGCATGCGACGACCATATGACCGGGCTCCCTTTGGTTCACCCCGGCTGGGGATGGAAATAGTCGAAAATCCTGCGGGCGCTTTCGGCGCTCACCCCCGGAACCTTGCCGAGATCGGCAATCGAGGCCCGTTCGATCTCCTTCAGGGTTCCGAAATGATGCAGCAAGGCACGTTTGCGTGACGGGCCGATGCCCGGAATCTCCTGCAAACCGGCCTCGCGGATATCCTTCTTGCGCAGCTTGCGGTGCGAGCCGATGACGAAGCGGTGGGCCTCGTCCCGCAGGCGCTGGATGAAATAGAGCACGGGGTCGCGCGGCTCCAGCTTGATCGCCTCGCGCTCCGGCATGAACAGGGTCTCGCGGCCGGCATCCCGGTCCGGCCCCTTGGCGACCGACATCAGCGACACCTGGGTCAGGCCGAGATTCGTGAAGATCTCCCGGACGGCGTTGAGCTGGCCGCGGCCGCCGTCGATGATCACGAGGTCGGGCCATTGCGGGAAGTCATCGTCCTTCACCTTGGCCACATTGTCCTCGGGCGGATTGACCAGGCGCTTGAAGCGGCGCTCCAGCACCTCGCGCATCATGCCGTAATCGTCGCCGGGCGTGAGCCCCTCCGATTTGATGTTGAACTTGCGGTACTGGTTCTTCACGAAGCCATCGGGGCCGGCGACGATCATGGCGCCGACCGCATTGGTGCCCTGGATGTGGCTGTTGTCGTAGACCTCGATGCGCTTGGGCGCATGCGGCAGGCTCAGCGTCGTGGCCATGGCGTCCAGCAGCCGGCTCTGGGTCGCGGTGTCGGCGAGCTTGCGGCCCAGCGCCTCGCGCGCATTGGTCAGGGCGTGGGTGACGAGTTCCTTCTTCTCGCCGCGCTTCGGCGTCGTGACCTCGATCTTGTGGCCGGCCTTGATCGAAAGCGCGTTCGCCAGCAGTTCGCTCTCCTCGATCTCGTGCGAGAGCAGGATGTTCCTCGGCGGCGGCTTGTCGTCGTAGAACTGGGCGAGGAAGGACCCCAGCACTTCCTCCGGCGTATAGGTCTTCTCCGCGCGCGGGAAATAGGCGCGATTGCCCCAGTTCTGACCGGTGCGGAAGAAGAACACTTCGACGCAGGAGAAGCCGCCCTCCTGGTGGATGGCGAACACGTCGGCTTCCTCCACCGTGCGCGGATTGATGCCCTGCTGCGACTGGATCGCGGAGAGCGCGGCGAGGCGGTCGCGGTACAGCGCCGCGCGCTCGAATTCGAGCTCGCCGGAGGCCTTCTCCATCTCGCCGGCAAGCTCCTGCTTCACCGCCTGACTCTTGCCGGACAGGAAGTCGGTCGCCTCGCGCACCAGCGTCGTATAGCCTCCGAAGTCGACCTCGCGGGTGCAGGGGCCGGCGCAGCGGCGGATCTGGTAGAGCAGGCAGGGCCTGCTGCGGCTCTCGAAGAAGGAATCGGTGCAGGAGCGGATCAGGAACGCGCGCTGCAGCGCCGTGATGGTGCGGTTGACGGCGCCGGCGGAGGCGAACGGGCCGAAATAGCGTCCAGGCCGGCTCTGCGCGCCGCGGTGCTTCAGGATCTGCGGCGCCCAATGGTCGCCGGTGATCAGGATGTAGGGAAACGACTTGTCGTCGCGCAGCTGCACGTTGAAGCGCGGCCGCAGCTGCTTGATGAGGTTGGCTTCGAGCAGCAGCGCCTCGGTCTCGGTGTTGGTCGAGACGATCTCCACCGTCACCGTGGCGGCGATCATGCGCAGAATGCGCGCCGGCTGCGGCGCATTCTGGCGCGCGTAATTGGACAGGCGCTTTTTGACGTTCTTGGCCTTGCCGACATAAAGCACGTCGGCATTCGCACTGAGCATGCGATAGACGCCGGGCGAGGTGGGGGCGAGACGGACCGCATGCTCGATCGCCTCATGGCCGGTCGCCAGCGGCTCTTCGCCGACCGCGCCGCTCTCCTCCAGGATGTCAGGCAGCAGTGCATCGTCCTCGTCCTCGCCAGCGGCGGTGGCGGGATCGAGGTCCGGCGGCGCCAGGCTCTCCGGCGGGGCGTCGGTCGTCGCGGCGTGCGGCGGTTTGCGCGCGCGTGCGTCGTCCGGATTGTCGGTGGAATCGTGAGCCATGGTTGCGAATTTAGGCGCTGGGGGTGCCGATTTGAAGTTCCGGCCGTGCGGCACGCACAGGATGGCGGCGCAGTTCCCCGGTAACGCTTGCTTAAGCCTGTTAACAGCGCGGTAACCCGGCTTAACAGGCCTTTAACCTAAAACTCTCGATAAATCTTACGCGAAAAAGTGGTGGTTCCGTAACCATGCGGTTTTGCCTCGCGCGGCGGCGCAGGCATCGCGGGGGGCGGCAGTTGCGTTGGAGAGTATCGATGAAGAGGTTCGTTGTGGGCGCAGCCGCGTTGGTTGCAGCCGGCTGGACAGCTTCGGCAGAGGCCGCCGATCTCAGTTACGGGCAGCGTGCGCCCTATACCGTCAACCAGCCGCTCAATGCGTATAGCTGGGCCGGTCCTTATCTCGGCGCCAACATTGGCTATGAGTGGGGTTCGGTGAGCAACTCTCCCGTGAAGCCCACCGGCTTCGTCGGCGGCATTCAGGCCGGCTATAATTTCCAGAACGGTCCATGGGTGTTCGGCGTCGAGGGCGACATCCAGGCCACGGGTGCCGACGACACCTTCGCGCCGTGGAAGTTCTCCAATCCCTGGTTCGGCACCCTGCGCGGCCGCGCCGGCTATACCTTCAGCAACGTGATGTTCTACGGCACCGCGGGCCTTGCCTTCGGCGAACTGCGCGCACAGACCTTCGGCTGGACCGAGTCGCACACCAGCGCCGGCTGGACCATTGGCGCCGGTGCGGAAGTCGGGCTCGCGCCGAACTGGAGCGCCAAGCTGGAATATCTCTACATCGATCTGTCGACGAGCCAGTTCGGAATCACGGGCGTGTCAAACGGCTACAGCGCCAGCGTTGTTCGCGCAGGCGTGAACTATCACTTCTGATAGCTGAAGAAGAAAATACCGGACCAGCCTCCCGGCCGTGCTCGCGGCCGGGATTTTTTTACGCCAGGCTTGCTAGGAGAGGATCACCAGATTGACCGCCTTCGGTCCCTTCCCCTTCTTGTCCGGTTCGACTTCGAAAGTAATACGCTGTCCTTCGGCAAGGTCTTTCAGTCCCGCCCGCTCAACAGCGGTGATGTGAACGAAGACATCGCGACCTCCGTCGTCGGGCTTGATGAAGCCGTAGCCGCGCTCGCCGTTGAAAAACTTGACCGTTCCCGTCATGGCCATCGGGAAACTCCCCCTCATTGCTCCTCCGTCGCGACGCAGACTCACGTCACGACATGACCGGGCCTTACGAAGCCCGGGAGAGCTGGCCATCCTTGGGCGGGCCTCATCGGCCCGATCGGATCTTTCTTAGGCCTTCACTCCGCCGCAACCATTCGCGGAAGCGGAACGTAAAGCCAGTCACGGAAACAGCATAATACGGTTCATTGCGGATTGACTACCGCTCCTGCATATTTTTCCCAAGAATGCCGGGGTGTTACGGTCTCGGCACCTCCAATCGGAATCTGGCAGCGCCGCCCTGGCCGAGCGGTATTTCCAGCTCGGGCAGGATCGTCTTGAGCTCGCCGTGCAGCGTGTAGGGCGGATTGACGATCAACAGTCCGGTGGAGGTGAGGGCTGCGCCGTCGGCTTGCGGCGCGACGCTGAATTCGAGGCGCAGGCATTTTCCCGTCGGTTTTGCTGCGGCTGCGAGCCGCGCCACGGATTGCGCCAGCGCGTCGGTGGCGCGGCGACTTTTGGCCGGATACCAGATTACATAGATACCGGTCGGCCATTTCGCGAACGCGGTCGAGAAGGCTTCGCCGAGCTTGTCGAATTCGTCCTTTGCTTCGAAGGGCGGGTCGATCAGCACAAGGCCACGCCGCTCCTTCGGCGGCACGAAGGCCGGCAGCGCCATCCAGCCGTCGATATCGACCACGCGGGCCTGTTCGTCGCGGCGCAGCACGCTGATCAGTGCCTTGCGCGCCTTCGGCTCGAGCTCGCAGGCGACGAGGCGGTCCTGCGGCCGCATCAGGCCACGCGCGATCAGCGGCGAACCCGGATAGGCCTTGAGCTCGCCCTTCGGATTGAAGGCGCGGACGATGTCGAGATAAGGCCTGGTCAGCGCCACGGTCTCGTTCGACAGGCGCGCCTGCATCAGCCGCGCGATGCCGGTCAGCCATTCGCCGCCGCGGCGGGCCTCGTCGCTGTCGAGATCGTAGAGGCCGGCGCCGGCATGGGTATCGATGATGCGGAACGCGCCCGGCTTGTCCTGGAGGTAGGTGATGATGCGCGCCAGCACGATGTGCTTGATGACATCGGCGAAGTTTCCGGCGTGGAAGGCGTGGCGGTAGTTCATGACGGAGAGTTACGACATCGCGCGATGAAAGTAACTCCCGTCATTCCGGGGCGGTGCGCAGCACCGAGCCCGGAATCCATTTTGCCATCGGTTACGCGGTCGATGGATTCCGGGTTCGCGCTTCGCGCGCCCTGGAATGACGATCAGAGGGCCCGCGCCTAGCCACCCCTGATCGGCGGCATCGTCACCTGGTCGCGGCGGCAGGCGCGGCGCTCGATCTCCTCGCAGGCGCGGAATTGCAAGTCCTTGCTAAGGCAGATGCGGACCTCGGAGAGCCGCGTCCGGTTGCAGGTGACCGAGACGGCGGCGGTGCTCAGGCCCGGATTGGCCTTGATGAAGGCCTCCTCCACCTCGCCCGGCGCCACGGTCTTGGCCTGCGACAGATCGAGATATTCGGCCGGGATCTTGATCGCGGCGCGCGCCTTGCGGATCGTCTCGAAATAATTGCGGCCGTCGAGCCCGGAGCAGGTGCCGTGCTTGTCCCACTCGTTGAAGATCAGGCCCGGCGCCGGCATCAGATCGAGCATCGCGGAGACGATATTGCGGTTCAGGCGCGGCGCCGGCCGCTGGCAATATTCGGGGAAGCCATTCTCATATTGCGGCCACAGCCCGTGCACCACGAAAGCATAGGGCCGCCCGCTGCACTGCATCTGCGGGCGCCCGCCGCGCTCCGTTGCCTCCTCGCAGAACGAAGGCGACCATGACAGCGACAGCACGTAGAAATCGAATTCGCCGGGCGCGTTTTGCCGTTTGTCCTGGGCCTTCGCGCCGCCTGCGAGGGCGATCAGCCCGGCCGCCAACGTCAGCGAGATCACCAGGCGGGAAAACGAATGCAATCTGGAATGAAACATGGCGGTGCCCCTCAACTAGACTGTGCGTTGAGCCTAGCAGGCAACGGGAACATTTCAAGAACAAATTTCAGACGGCAACGGTCCAGCCACAGAGTCGGCCGGAATCAGCCCGGATCAGGGCTTTTCGGATTAAGGCTTGGCGGCGCGGCAGGCCGGATTGTAGGCCCAGTTGCGGTCGAGCCCGACCACGCACCATTCGACACCATTGCCGTATCCGGCAAAGCCGCCGTCCTCGATGATCGAGAAGTGCACCTTGCGCACCTTGCCGTCAGTGAGCATGGCTTCGCCGGTGCAATAGCGGCGCGGAATGTTGTCGGACTGCCAGGGCCGGAACGCGGTCTCGCGAACGGCGGAGAAGCCGGTGATCTTCAACGAGGAATTCCAGAACGCGCTTTCCTTCTCCCAGAACTGGGTGGCGATCGTCGGCAGCGCCTTGTCGCAATCGGCGACGGCGCCGTCATAACGAGGCCCGCTCAGCCAGAAATTCAGCTCCAGTGGATTGGCGGCCCTGGCCTCACCGAGCGACAACGCCCCGAACATGAGGCCGAGCACGGCGGCAAAACGGAGCGATTTCAGGGAGGGGGCGCGCATGGGCAATCCGGACAGCTGGGTCTTGCGAGGGGCAGACGGTGCCGTGAAGGGCAGGGGAGGTCAAGTGCAGCGCGGCAACACTTGGCCACGACTTGACCATACCGTCGCAGCCGGAAGGGCTTCAGTTCTTTCCACTTTCATTCCGGCACCGTAAACTGGCGCCAACCAATTGGAGTAACGGGAATGCGAATCAAAGCGGCCGCGGGCCTTCTGGCCGGCCTGGTTGTCTCGGGTATGATGGCGAGCCAGCCGGCACGCGCCGACATCCTTCCGGTCCCGCCGTTCAAGGGCAACGACACCGGCGGCATCATCGCCTATTCGATGGCGACCCAGGTCGATGCCCGTCAGGTCGCGGTCGATCATTGCGCGCGCTACGGCAAGGTCGCCAAATTCCTCGCGGTGCAGGCCTATGAGGGCGGCTATGTCTCGTTCTCCTGCCGCTGGGTGCCCTACGGCGCCGCCGAGCAGCCGATCCGCACGCTCTACTGAGGCGCTTTCGTCGCGCCGCGATCTCTCAGCCGGGAGCCTCACATGACGCGCAAACTCGTTTTGCTCGGCTCAAGCCTTTGCATTGCCTTGTCGGCGGGCGCAGCCAGCGCCGACGATCTGCCGGTGCGCAAGGCCGGTCTTTGGGAAATGAAGCTGGTCACGACCGGCTCGCCCGTGCCCGAAATGACCATGCAGCACTGCACCGACGAGAGCGTCGACAAGGAGATGAGCAACAACGTCTCGCCGATGGCCAAGCAGATCTGCGCCAAGCAGGAGATCAAGAAGACGGCGACCGGCTATGTCAGCGATTCCGAGTGCAGCGTCGCCGGCGTGAACACGACGTCACATGCCGAGATCACGGGCGATTTCAACTCGGCCTACACGGTGAAGACCTCCTCGCACGCGCAAGGCGGCGTCGCCGGTGCGGCGGGGCGTGATACGACCATGACGCTGCAAGCCAAATGGCTCGGGGCCTGCAAGGCCGACCAGAAGCCCGGCGACATCGTGATGCCCGGCGGCTTCAAGATGAGCGTGCGCGACATGGACAAGCTGAAGGCGCTGCTGCCGAAGTAAATGACGTCGTAGCCTACACCGGTATTCTCACGCTCGCCCTTAGTCCCCCCATCGGACTGTCGCCCAGCGTGATGTCGCCGCCATGCGAGCGGGCGATGTCGCGGGCGATTGCTAGCCCAAGCCCCGTGCCGCCTTCGTCCTGGTTGCGGGCGTTGTCCAGCCGCAGGAACGGCTTGAACACTTCTTCGCGCAAATGGGCGGGAATGCCCGGGCCGTCGTCGTCGACCGTCACGGTCAAATAACGGTGATCGCGCTGGCCGGTGATGGCGATCGCCTTGCCATAGCGCGCGGCGTTGGTGACGAGGTTGGCGAGGCAGCGCTTGAACGAGGCCGGCTTCACCGTGACCACGGGCAGGCCGTGAAATGCAACGGTCGCGGAGTGGCCGTGGCGCTCAGCGTCGCTGCGCAGCTCCTCGAGCGCCTGGACCATGTCGGTCGGTTGCGACTGCTCGCCGGAATCGCCGCGGGCGAAGGCAAGGTAGTCCTCCAGCATCATCGACATCTCGTCGACGTCCTTGCGCATGCCCTCGAGCTCGGGGTTGTCGCCGATCAGCGCCAGCTCGAGCTTGAAGCGCGTCAGGATGGTGCGCAGGTCGTGGCTGACGCCGGCGAGCATCGCGGTGCGCTGCTCCATCGTGCGCTCGATGCGCGACTTCATCTCGAGGAAGGCGACCGCGGCGCGCCGCACCTCGCGCGCGCCGCGCGGTCTGAAGTTCGGCGCTTCGCGGCCCTTGCCGAAGCTTTCGGCGGCGTCCGCAAGGCGCAGGATCGGCTTGATCTGG
Organism: Bradyrhizobium cosmicum; assembly: GCF_032290525.1. GTDB lineage: Bacteria > Pseudomonadota > Alphaproteobacteria > Rhizobiales > Xanthobacteraceae > Bradyrhizobium > Bradyrhizobium cosmicum_A. The sequence goes on from NZ_JASXTA010000002.1 coordinate 27,074, forward strand.
TTGCGCAGGAACAGCACCGCGACGATCAGCAGGATCGATGACGTGCCCACCATCCAGAACAGGAATATCTCCGAGTTCGAGGCGTAGGCGGCGCTGCGCTGCGCGAACACGCGCATCACGGCATCGTCGAGCTGGATGCGGATCTCGACGAGATTGGAGCGGCCGACCGTGTCGATCCAGAACGAGCGGCCGATCTGGCGGCCGAGCTGCACCGACAGCGTCTGGTCGAGCAGCGAGAAGAACGGCTTTGGTCCCGGCGGCGGCATGTCGCCGGCGGGCAGGAAATCGACGACGAGGCCGAGCCGCTGCTGAGCGATGCGGCGGATCTCGTTGCGGTCCTTGTCCTGCGGGTAGCCCTTGTAGACGTCGATCAGCGCGGCGATGTCCTGCACCACCGCGGCCGACAATCTGCGCGTCACCGTGTTCCAGTGCCGCTCCATGAACACGAAGGCGACGACCGATTGCAGGATCACCATCGGCACGATCATGATGAGGAGCGCACGGGCGTAGAGGCCGGTCGGCATCCAGCCCTTGAACGCATTGCCCATCCAGCCATTGGCGGCGGAGACGCGGCCGGCGGCGCTCTTCAAAAGCGTCAGGCCGGTATCGATCGTGCTCATCGGGCGCGCTTCACTGTTTTATGGCGAGGCCACCAGGCGGTAGCCGATGCCGCGGACAGCCTGGAGGAACAGCGGATTGGCGGGATCAGTCTCGATCTTGCGCCTGAGGCGGTTGATCTGCACGTCGACGGCGCGCTCGTTGACGCTGCCATTGCCGGTCAGCGCGTTGCGCGGCACAGTCTCGCCCGCTGTCTCCGAGAGAATCCGCAGCATCTCGCGCTCGCGGTCGGTGAGGTGGATGACCTCCTCGCCCTGACGCAATTCGCCGCGGTCGAGATGGAAGACGTAGGGACCGAACGCAATCTTCTCGACGGTCGCAGCCTGCGGCGGCGGTGCGGCGCGCTTGAGGATGTTGTTGATGCGCAGCGCAAGCTCGCGCGGCTCGAACGGCTTTGCCACGTAATCGTCGGCGCCGATCTGCAGGCCTTCGATGCGGGCTTCGGCCTCATGCCGCGCCGTCAGCATCACGATCGGCACCGAGGAGGAGGTCCGGATGAAGCGGGCGAGATCGAAGCCGGTCTCGCCGGGCATCATGACGTCGAGGATCAGAAGATCGAAATGCAGGCCGAGCAGCTTCGAGCGCGCATCGCCGGCGCTCGCGGCGGTGGTGACGCGATAGCCTTCGCTGGCGAGGAAGCGCGAGAGCAGGTCGCGGATGCGGCGGTCGTCGTCGACCAGCAGGAGATGCGGGGCATCGTCGGCCGGTTGCACCGGCGGACGGGCGAGCGTGGCAGCGAGCACGGTCACTCCTTGGTGTCTTGATTGACGGAGGCGAAGATCGTCTCGAGCACCTTGTCCGGATCGTCGCGGTCGATCATCGCGCGCAGGAAGCGCTTGACGGTCTCCGCGTCCTGCGGCGCCATCTCGGCGAGCGCCCGGGTGATCCGCGTGGTCTGGAGGCCGGCGAGCTTCTGCACCAGCGCTTCGCCCTTCGGCGTCGCGTAGAGCAGGCGCTGGCGGCGGTCGTTGTCGCCGGTCTTCTGCACGATGTAGCCTTCGTCGAGCAGCTGCTTGAGCACCCGGCCGAGCGACTGTTTTGTGATGCGCAGGACGTCGAGCAGGTCGGCGACCTTCAGGCCGGGATAGCGGTAGACGAAATGCATGACCCGGTGATGCGCCCGGCCGAAGCCGAACGCCTCCAGTTCCTGGTCGGGATCGCCGACGAAGTCGCGATAGGCGAAGAACAGCAGTTCGATGATATCCCAGCGCAAATTGCCTCCATCGCCTGCCGCCGGCCGAGGCTCGGCAGCGTCTTGAGGGGGAGTCGCGAAATTTATGTCAGGCATATTGACGTATCTTGGGTTCAATGTTACAAAACGATCAGCCCGCACGAAATTTTAGATCGTCTCGCGTCGGGGGGCAGTTTCAGCGGCCGGAGAGAGCCGGACAGGCGGCGACGGCCGAAGCAGATCTACCGTGCGATTGTCGAGCGGCATATCGGCAAAACATACTGGACTTCTGCCTTCCGCAAAAGCATGTCCTCGGCGGCATGCTGGCCACGGAAACCGGCCGTAACAAGGCTGGCGGCGGTCCGGCCAGAAACCACATCAAGCCAGCCGGGCCCGGAACAGGGTCGGCAGGCGCCAGAACAGCGCCGCCACCGGCAGCGGGAGCCAAGGACATGAGCATGACATTCGACATCCAGCCCGCATCCAATCCGACATCCGAAAAGGACCGCGTCGCCAAGCTGGTCGACCCCGGCTTCGGGCGGGTCTTCACCGATCACATGGCGATCGTCCGCTACAACCAAGCCAAGGGCGGCTGGTACGACGCGCGGATCGAGGCACGCGCCAATTTCCAGCTCGATCCGGCCGGCGCCGTCCTGCACTACGCCCAGGAAATTTTTGAAGGCCTGAAGGCCTACAAGCGCGACGACGGCGGCGTGAACCTGTTCCGCCCCGACGCCAATGCGCGGCGCTTCAAGGATTCTGCCGATCGCATGGCGATGGCGCAGTTGCCCGAGGACGTCTTCATCGACGCCGTCGAGCAAATCGTGCGCATCGATCGGGCCTGGATGCCGGGCGGCGAGGGCAGTCTTTACCTGCGGCCCTTCATGATCGCGAGCGAGACCTTCCTAGGCGTCAAGCCGTCGTCCGAATATATCTTCGCGGTGATCGCCTCGCCGGTCGGCTCCTATTTCAAGGGCGGCCCCGCGCCGGTCTCGATCTGGGTGTCGGAGAATTACACGCGCGCCGCGGTCGGCGGCACCGGTGCGGTCAAATGCGGCGGCAACTATGCCGCCAGCCTGCGCGCGCAGGCCGAGGCGATCCAGCACGGCTGCGACCAGGTCGTCTTCCTCGACGCGATCGAGCGCCGCTACGTCGAGGAGCTCGGCGGCATGAACGTGTTCTTCGTGTTCGACGACGGCTCGCTCTCGACGCCGCCGCTCGGCACGATCCTGCCCGGCATCACCCGCGATTCCATCATCGCGCTCGCGAGGGATGCCGGCAAGACCGTGCGCGAGGAGCCGTATTCGCTCGACCAGTGGCGCAAGGATGCGGCGAGCGGCAGGCTGAAGGAAGCGTTTGCCTGCGGCACCGCCGCCGTGATCTCGCCGATCGGCAAGGTGCGCTCGGTGAGCGGCGATTTCGACATCAGCGGCGGCGCCGCCGGCCCCGTCGCCATGGGCCTGCGCAAGCAACTCGTCGACATCCAGTACGGCCGCACCAATGATCCCCACAACTGGATCAAAAAAGTGGATTGAGATCTCGTGTCCCGGACGCGGCGCAGCACCACGCCGCCAAGAGGCGGCGCGTTGCGCGGCATCCGGGGAACGCCGGTTGGCTTTCGTGCCATGAACGCCCCGCCACGATCGCGCGACAAAGTCCAAGACCTTGAGTCCCTGGACATCACAGCATCCGGATATCGCGATCATGGCATCCACACTCCCGCAGCCCATGAAATGGGCCGTTCTCGTCGCAGTCACCGGCGTCACCGTGTTCGGCATCCTGACCATCGGCCCCAAGCCGGAGGTCTCGGCGGAAGACCGTTCGCCCATCGTCGACGTGCGCACCACCGATCCCGAGATGAACGCGGCGATCGCGCGCGCCCGTGGCACGCTGCCGACCTTCTGGGCCTCCTACGAGGCGCCGAAGCCGTCGGAAACAGGGCACGCCCTGAAGGTACATTTTACGACCCGCAGAGGCGGCGAGCACATCTGGATCGCCGAGGTGAAGAAGCAGCCGGGCGGGGCCTATTCCGGCTTCTTCGCCAACGAGCCGCGCGATCTGCCGGGCAAACGGGCAGGCGATCCGGTCAAGTTCGGCGAAGCCGACATCTCGGACTGGATGTTCATGCGCAACGGCAAGATCGTCGGTGGCGAAACCATCAAGCCGACGCTGAAGTCGCTGCCGAAGGCGGATGCGGATGCGCTCCGGGCACGGATGGAGCAGCCGTAGGGGATAAGCCGGCAGTTGCCGCATCCGGCGTCGGCTGGTAAACGCCGCGCATGGCCGAGAAACCCAAAAAGCCCCAGAAACTGAAGGCGCGCCTGCCGCGCGGGCTCGAGGATCGCGATCCCGCCGCGATCCGGGCGACGCGCGAGATGGTCGAAAAAATCCGCGCCGTCTACGAGCTCTACGGCTTCGAGCCGGTGGAGACGCCGGCGATGGAATACACCGATGCGCTCGGCAAGTTCCTGCCCGACCAGGACCGTCCGAACGAGGGCGTGTTCTCGTTCCAGGACGACGACGAGCAGTGGATCAGCTTGCGCTACGACCTGACCGCGCCGCTCGCGCGCTATGTCGGCGAGCGCTACGGCACCGACGCCCTGGTCTTGCCCTATCGCAGCTACCGCGTCGGCTACGTCTTCCGCAACGAGAAGCCCGGCCCCGGCCGCTTCCGCCAGTTCATGCAGTTCGACGCCGATACGGTCGGTTCGGCAACGCCGGCGGCGGATGCGGAGATCTGCATGATGGCCGCCGATACGATGGAGGCGCTAGGCATCGCGCGTGGCTCCTATGTCGTGAAGGTGAACAACCGAAAAGTTCTCGACGGCGTTCTCGAAGCCATCGGGCTCGGCGGTGACGAGAACGCAGGCCGCCGACTGACCGTGCTGCGTGCCATCGACAAGCTCGACAAGTTTTCCGCCGACGAAGTGCGCAAGCTGCTCGGCCCCGGCCGGTGGGACGGCGGCGAAGAAGGCAAGGGCGACTTCACTAAGGGCGCCAATTTGAGCGCGGCGGAAGCCGACGTCGTTCTCGCCATCACCAAGCCGCGCGACGATTGGAGAGAGGCCATCGCCGCGGCAGAGACTTACCTTGCCAAGAGCGAAGTCGGTCAGGCCGGCGTGAGCGAGCTGGAAGAGATTGCCAAGCTGGTGACGGCGTCGGGTTATGGTGCGGACCGCATCAAGATCGATCCCTCCGTCGTGCGAGGCCTCGAATACTACACCGGCCCCGTCTATGAGGTCGAACTGCTGCTCGAGACCAAGGACGAGAAGGGCCGTCCCGTGCGCTTCGGTTCGGTCGGCGGTGGCGGCCGCTATGACGGGCTCGTCTCGCGCTTCCGCGGCGAGCCGGTGCCGGCGACCGGTTTCTCGATCGGCGTCTCTCGCTTGCAAGCCGCGCTGACGCTGCTCGGCAAGCTCGACACGCGGCCCGAGTTCGGCCCCGTCGTCGTCACCGTGTTCGACCGCGACCGTGTCGCCGACTATCAGAAGATGGTCGCGTCCTTGCGCACCGCGGGCATTCGCGCCGAGCTCTATCTCGGCAATCCCAAGAACATGGGCAACCAGCTCAAATATGCCGACCGCCGCAACAGCCCCTGCGTCATCATCCAGGGCTCCGACGAAAAAGCGCGCGGCGAGGTGCAGGTCAAGGACCTGATCGAAGGCGCCAAGGCGGCTGCTGCGATCGCCTCCAACCAGGAATGGCGCGAGAGCCGCCCGGCACAGTTCTCTTGCAGCGAAGCCGATCTCGTCGCCAAAGTGCGCGAGGTCCTGGGCCGCCATGACGTAAAGTGGGGATAGCTATTCCGGCAGGCCGTCATGCCCGGGCTTGTCCCGGGCATTTTCGTCCTGTTTGATGCGCACCACCATGACCGACCGGGATGTGCCCGGTCATCGCGAAAGCAGCAGGGAGACAACAATGCCTGAGATCACCGTCAGCATGGCCGAGGGCCGCACCGACGAGCAGAAGGCCGGCATGATGCGCGACATCACCCAGGCGCTGGTGAAAAATCTCGGCGTCGACGCCGACGCCGTTGTCATCCAGATCAACGAAGCCCCGCTCCGCCACAAGATGAAGGGCGGCAAGACGTTTGTAGAGCGCGCGGCGGCGGCGAAGAAATAGCCACTGGCGGCGCGGCATTTTCCGTTGTCGTCCCGGACAAGCGTAAGCGCAGATCCGGGATCCATAACCACAGGGAGTGGTTGTGGAGGCAAGCTGGTAACTCCGAGTCTTCGTCAAACTCAATCCTGTGGTTACGGGTCCCGGATCGGAGCTCGCTACGCTCGCTTGTCCGGGACGACACTGAGCAAGCACCGATGGACGCACGCGACTTCATCACGATCGGCATGAGCGCCGAACGCACGCTGGTGGTGCCGGCGGAGCGCACGGTCGGGCATTTCGTGCCCGGCATGCCCATGGTCTATGCGACGCCGATGATGATCCTCGAGATGGAGATGACGTCGGGCGATGCGATCCGCGCCGCGCTTCAGCCGGGCTGGGTCACCGTCGGCACCGAGGTCGACATTCGTCATCTTGCGGCAGCCTTGGTTGGTGCAACGGTGCGAACCACGGCGAAGGTGATCGTGGTGGAGCGCCGCGTGATCCGCTTCGAGGTCGAGGCGTTCGAGGGCACGCGAAAACTCGGCGAGGGGCGGCACGCGCGCGGGCTCGTCAACGTCGAGATGTTCAACAAGCGGCTGGGGGCGTAGCGGCGGGTTCGAAGCCGTAGGGTGGGCAAAGCGGAGCGTGCCCACCAACTTCATCGCAGTTCAGGAAAGATGGTGGGCACGGCGCGTTGCGCCTTTGCCCACCCTCCGGCACCTCACTACTTCGCCAATTCCTTCGACCGCTGCGTCGCCGCCGCGATCGCGCGGATCATCAGGTCGCGCAGGCCGGGCTCGCCCATCAGCACGCCGAGCGCCGCGGCGGTGGTGCCGCCGGGCGAGGTGACGTTCTGGCGCAGCGTGCTGGAGGCAAGCTCCGACCGGTGCAGCAACTCGCCGGAGCCGGCAACCGTTTCGCGCGCAAGCTTGGTCGCAAGCGCTTCCGGCAATCCCGCCTCGACGCCCGCACGCGCAAGCTCTTCGGCAAGCAGGAACACATAGGCCGGGCCCGAGCCGGAGACGGCGGTGACCGCGTCCATCAGGCCTTCATCCTCCACCCATTCGACCGAGCCGGTGGCACGGAGCAAGGCATCGGCCACCGCGCGTTGCGCGGCGCTGACGCTCTTCGCCGCGACCGCTACGGTGATGCCGCGGCCGATCGCCGCCGGCGTGTTCGGCATCGCCCGCACCACGGCACCGCCGCAGACCTCCTCGAGCGAAGCGATCGTGGTTCCCGCCATGATCGAGACCACGGAGGTCTTATCCGAGACGAACGACTTCAGCTTCGCGCCGGCCTCGCGGAACATCTGCGGCTTCACGGCAACAACCATCGTCTCGACGATGCCGGCGCTCTTCACGTCCGGATTGAGTGCGACGCCCCTGGCCGCAAGCGCGGCGATCTCGGGCGAGATCTGCGGATCGACCACCGCGACGCGACGCGGATCGAGCCCGCCCGCCAGCCATCCGGTCAGCATCGCGCCGCCCATCTTGCCGGCGCCGGCAAGAAGGATGGTGCCGGTGATGTTTTGGAGAGTGCTGTTTGCCATCGCTGCCGCCACAAGCTCGCTGTCGTCCCCGCGAAAGCGGGGACCCATAACCACCAGCGGTCTTAATGGATCGAGGTGTTGGCAACAAGCCGTGTGCCACAAGCGGCATCACGCGGTATGGGTCCCGGATCTGCGCTTCGCTTGTCCGGGACGACGACGGAGCGCGAGGCGAGAGCTACGCCTCTCCGACCGTGTCGAACATCGCGGCGTCCATCGCTTCGCTCGTGGTCTTGCCGGCCCACACCACGAACTGGAACGCGGGGAAGTAACGCTCGCAGGCATGGATGGCGCCGGCGAGCATGGCTTCGCATTGCGCGGTCGAGGCGGTGAGCCCGCCCGGCAGCACCAGCGCCTGACGGTGCATGATCATGCCGCTGCTGGTCCACAGGTCGAAATGACCGACCCACAATTGTTCGTTCACCGCGGCGACGAGCCGTTGCACCTCGCCCCGCCGCGCCACCGGAATCTTCATGTCGAAAGCGCAGGCCAGATGCAGCGCCTCGATCTCGCCCATCCAGGTGAAGGAGATCTGGTAGTCGGTCCATTGTCCCTTGGAGACAATCGTGAGTTCGTCTTCGCCGGAGCGTTCGAACGGCCAGTTGTTGCTGGCAGCGATATCCTCGACCACCGCGAGCGGATGGCTTTTGGAATCGATAGTGCCTTCGAGCAGGGACATGCCGTCTCGACCTCTTGCCTTTTTGTTGTCTTTGATACGCACGCGGTCGGCCCGGCACGCTCCCTAAATGTCGCTGTTGCGATCCCTCCGGATCAGCGCGGGCCTGTCGCGGATCAACTGATGTGATTTGCGGAATCTGCGCAACTGGCTGCCGAGTCCGTCCACAAGCCAGGACTCGTTCGTCCACAGCTCATCTCGGCCACAATTATTAACGAAGAGAACAAACCAGAATCGGATTCCCGAAAGCTGCCGATCGTTAATTCCGCGCCGCGAGGGCCGGACCGCCCTAGCGGCATGGGACCATGCGCTTTTTCATGCGGAACGCGCTTGCTGCGGCCCCGAACCGGCGTCATATTTCCCGACAGGCCGTTCATTCCGGACGGCCGATGTTCTCAGGGCGGGGTGAAAGTCCCCACCGGCGGTAAGGACCGAAAGGCCCAAGCCCGCGAGCGCCTTCCCCAAGGATTTTCCCGAAAGGGACCGAAGGGAAGGGTCAGCAGATTCGGTGCAACTCCGAAGCCGACGGTTAAAGTCCGGATGAAAGAGAACGGTCGGTGGCAGACGCATCGCAGGATGCGGCTGTTTGTCGTTCCGTGTGCCCTGATTCTGGTCCTTAACTGAGGAAAGCCATGAATCAGATGTTGCAAGACCCCGAAGCCGAAACCTCCCAACCCACCCAAACGCCGCCGTCGGTTCCGCAGGGCCCGGCGACCGGGCACCCGCGTTTCGCAAAGCCGCAGCGGGTGGCCTTTGTGCAGGCCTGCTGGCACCGCGACGTGGTCGAGGAAGCCCGCATCGCCTTCGTGAAGGAAGCCGAGGCGCGCCATCTCACCCATGTCGACGTATTCGAGGTGCCGGGCTCGTTCGAGATCCCGCTGCACGCGCAGATCCTCGCCAAGACGCGGCGCTACACCGCGATCGTGGCGGCGGGCCTCGTCGTCGACGGTGGCATCTATCGCCACGAGTTCGTCGCCGACACCGTGATCAAGGCGCTGATGGACGTGCAGCTCCGCACCGAGGTGCCGGTGTTCTCCGCCGTGCTAACGCCGCAGCAATTCCACGAGACCGAGGTGCACTACGATTTCTTCCGCAGGCATTTTGCGATCAAGGGCGTCGAGGTCGCGGCCGCCTGTGCGGAGACGCTGCTCGGCCTGGAGCGCCTGCGCGGCCAGGTCGCGGCGGGAATTGTGTAGCCGTTCGTCGATACGCCGCCGATCGTCAATCCCGCCGCCGTCCCTATGAAGTCGGCGGCGGGAGGAGGCCGCTCCGTGGCGACGAGACGCCTGGTATCCGAGGCTGCGAATTCACCCCCGCAGGATCGCCAGCGCCAGCGCCTGCGCCCGCGGCACGATGCTGTCGAGCTCGAGATATTCCTCCACCGTGTGCGCAAGCCCGCCGACCGGCCCGAGGCCGCAGATGGTCGGCGTGCCGACTGCGGCGGTGAAGCCGGAATCGGCGCAGCCGCCGGAAAACTCGCCCTCCAGCGTGGTGAGGCCGACCTGTCTTGCGGCGGCCTGATAGCTTTCGAACAGCGCCTTCGAGGCCTCGCTCTGCACCACCGGCACGAACTCGCCCTTGATCGATAGCGTCGCACTGGTGCCCGGCACGTAAGGTGTCGCAATGATGGTTTCGATCGCGGCCATGATCCTCGCGGGGTCCGCCGGATCAACATAGCGCAGGTCGATCTGACCCTCGGCATAGGGCGCCGTAGTGTTGACGGACTGCCCGCCCGAGACCAGGCCGACATTGAGCGTGATGCCCTTGTCGAGATCGGTCAGCGCATGGATATGGACGATCTTGTGGGCGAGCTCGCCGATCGCGCTGACGCCGGCGGCGAAATTGGCGCCGGAATGCGCGGCTTTGCCGGTGATGGCAAACTGCATGAAGATGCCGCCCTTACGGCCCGTCACGATATTGCCGGTCGGGCGGCCCGGCTCGGAGTTGAAAACCGCGCGCGCGGCGCGCCCTTCGCGCTCGATCACCGGACGGGAGGAGGGCGAGCCGATCTCCTCGTCCGAGGTGATCAGCAGCTTGATCGGATGCGGATTGCCGCCGAATTTGTGAAAGGCGGTGGCCACGAACATGTTCATCACGACGCCGGACTTCATGTCGGCAACGCCGGGGCCGTAGGCGCGCCCGCCTCGTATCGTGAACGGCCGCCGTCCGGCCTCGCCCTTGCCGAACACGGTGTCGCGATGGCCCATCAACAGCACCGGCTTCTCGTTGCTGCCGGGCTTTGCCACCTCGGCATGGATCGCATCGCCGAAGGTGGCGTGCTCCTCGCGCCGGAACGGAATGCCGTGCTCGGCAAAATGCCGCTCGAACCGCGCCCCGACCGCATCGACTCCGTCCTTGTCATAGGACCCGGAATCGATGTTCACGACGTCGCGCAAGAGATCGATCATCGCCTGCCGCTGCGACGCCAGCCAGTCCGTGATTTGAGCTTCAGACATGTTGACCCTCGTGTGGTTTTCACGCGGGGTTATAGGGCGTTGTGCGAACGCGACCTAGTCGGAGAACGCGGTGCGGCCATGTTCACCGGTGTCGTCCCCGCGAATGCGGGGACCCATACCGCGGAATCTATCGGTTGGAAGCGTTAGACGTACCGAACGACGAGTGTTCGCCAAATTCCACCCTGTGGTTATGGGTCCCCGCGTTCGCGGGGACGACACCGAGGATGGGGCGCCGGTGTTTGTCTTACCGCCAAACAAAAATGCCCGGGACCTAGCCCCGGGCATTCGCATCTCTCAAATTCGTTGGAGCCGCCTTACGCCCCCACCATCGGCATCCGCGGGTACTCACCCGGCGTTCCCGCCGGCGGGATCGGGATGCCGCCGTCGGAATATTCGTTGAGCTTGTTGCGCAGCGTGCGGATCGAGATTCCCAGGATGTTGGCGGCGTGGGTCCGGTTGCCGAGGCAGTGTTTCAGCGTCTCCAGGATCAGGTCGCGCTCGACATCGGCGACGGTGCGTCCCACCAGCGCCCGCGTCACCTGCTCGGCGGCCATGGTGGCATGCGCCACGGCCGGCGGCGTCTTGGCGAGGTCGAGGCGGTCGCCGTCCGGCGTGAGGATCGCGTCGGGGCCGATCTCGTCGCCCTGCGCCATCAGCACCGAGCGGTGCATGGTGTTCTCGAGCTCGCGAACGTTGCCCTGCCAGCGGTTGGTCGAGAGCACGCGGCGCGCGTCCGCCGAGATCGGGCGCATCGGCACGCCATTGGCTTCGGCATATTTCTTCACGAAGTGCTGTGCGAGCTCGAGGATGTCGAGCGGACGCTCCCGCAGCGGCGGGATCTTCAGGTTCACGACGTTGAGGCGGAACAGCAGGTCCTCGCGGAACGTGCCTTCGCGCACGGCGTCCGCCAGGTTGCGGTTCGAGGTCGCGATGATGCGGATGTCCACCGGCACGGGCTTGGTGCCGCCGACGCGGTCGATCACGCGCTCCTGGATGGCGCGCAGCAGCTTGGATTGCAGGCGGACGTCCATCTCGGAGATTTCGTCGAGCAGCAGCGTGCCGCCGGTCGCCTCCTCGAACTTGCCGATGCGGCGGGCGATCGCGCCGGTGAAGGCGCCCTTCTCGTGGCCGAACAGCTCGGATTCGAGGAGATGCTCGGGGATCGCGGCGCAGTTGATCGAGATGAAGGGACGCTTGGCACGCGCCGAGCGGGTGTGGACGTAGCGGGCCAGCACCTCTTTGCCGGTGCCGGATTCACCGGTGATCATCACCGAGGCATCGGATCCTGCGATCTGCTGGGCGAGCTTGACGACCTTCGCCATCGCTTCGTCGCGATAGATCAGCTCGCGGGAATCGTTGGCGACGGCGGCGAGCACCGCGGCGATCAGTTCCGGATCCGGCGGCAGCGGGATGTATTCCTTGGCGCCGGCGTGGATCGCGGCGACCGCGGCGCGGGCGTCGTTGGTGATGCCGCAGGCGACGATCGGGGCGTGGATGTGCTCGGCCTCGAGCCGCATTACGAGGTCGCGGATGTCGAGGGCGACGTCGACCAGCAGGAGGTCGGCGCCCTTGCCGCCGCGCAGCACCCGCATCGCCTGCTCGAGATCCTCGGCATGGGTCACGGTGGCGCCGTTCTCCATCGCGATCTTGGTGGCGGTGGTGAGCTGGCCTTTCAATGTGCCAACGATGAGAAGCCGCATGTCAGTCTCCTGTCCGTCTGGTCGCGCTGCCGCGCGTCATTCCCTGTCTTCGCTTTACGCGCGTTCGGTCTTGATGATTTCGGTCATGGTCACGCCGAGCTTGTCCTCGACCAGGACGACCTCGCCGCGCGCGACCAGCTTGTTGTTGACGTAGATGTCGATGGCCTCGCCGACGCGTCGGTCGAGCTCGAGCACGGTGCCGGGTCCGAGCTTCAACAGCTCGCTGACGTCCATCTTGGAGCGGCCGAGCACGGCCGAGACCTGCACCGGCACGTCGAACACGGCCTCTAGGTCGGCGGCGGCGCGGGCCGCATATTCGTCCTCGGTGTAGCCGACATCGGTGCCGGCAGGCGGCATCGGGCCGTTGAGATCGGGCAGCGGGACCTGTCCGTCGGTGTCGCTCATGGCTTAGCTCCCCCTGCGGGACGCGACGTAGCGTCCGACCATTTCGTCGATCTTGGCCGCGATGGCGCCGCGCTCCAGCACGACGCCGCCATCGGCCCATTCGATCCGGCAGTCGCCGGTGGCGATGTCAGGCTCGGCGAGGATCACCAGCCGGCCCTCGAAGCCGCTCTGCTTGGCGAGCCGCTCGATCTTCTCGCGCGCGCTGTCGTACAGCGCGTCGTTGATGCGGACGACGAGATGCGGCGTCGCCACCAGATGCGAGAAGCAGTCTTTGACCAGCGCGACGATCTCGCCGAGCGGCTCGGCGGCGACCAGGTCGGCGCACAGCTTGCGCGCCACCGCGACGGCGACGTCGACCGCCTCGGTCTCCATCTTGGTTTCGATGTTGCCGATGCCGGAGGCAATGCCCCGGATGCCGATATTGATCTCTTCCATCGCGAGCGCGACGCGGCGGTCGCTCTCGGCCTTGGCTTCGCGCTGGCCGGCGGCAAAGCCGTCCTGATAGGCGCGCGCTTCGGCTTCCGCGACCTTCTGGGCGATCTCGGCCGCGGTCGCAGCCTTCTCGCGCGGCGACCGCTCGGGCGCCGCGAAGTCGGTGTCGAACAGGAATTTGGCCGGAGCGCCCATCAATACACCAGCTCGTCGTCGGCGCGGTTCTTGGTCAGCATGATCTCGCCCTTGGCGGCGAGGTCCTTGGCGAGGTTGACCAGCAGTGCCTGGGCCTCGTCGACGTCGCGCAGACGCACCGGGCCCATCGCCGCCATGTCGTCCTGGAGCATTTTTGCCGCGCGCGAGGACATGTTGCCGAAGAAGAAGTTGCGGACGTCCTCGTTGGCGCTCTTGAGCGCGACGCCGAGCTTGTCCTTGTCGACGTTGCGCATCAACGTCTGGGCCGAGCCGGAATCCAGCTTCACGAGGTCGTCGAAGGTGAACATCAGCGCCTTGATGCGCTCGGCCGATTCGCGGTTGTCCTCTTCCAGCGAGGTGATGAAGCGGGTTTCGGTCTGGCGGTCGAAATTGTTGAAGATTTCCGCCATCACCTCGTGGGCGTCACGGCGGCGGGTCTGCGACAAATTGGACATGAACTCGGTGCGCAGGGTCTTCTCCACGCTCTCGATCACCTCCTTCTGCACCGCCTCCATCTTCAGCATGCGGTTGACGACGTCGAGCGCGAGGTCCTCGGGGAAGATGCCGAGCACGCGCGCGGCGTGTTCCGGCTTCAGCTTCGACAGCACCACCGCGATGGTCTGCGGGTATTCGTTCTTGAGGTAGTTGGCGAGCACCTCTTCCTGCACGTTGGAGAGCTTCTCCCACATGTTGCGGCCGGCGGGGCCGCGGATCTCGTCCATGATGCCGTTGACGCGCTCCGGCGGCAGATATTGCTGCAGCAGCCGCTCGGTGGCGTCGAAATTGCCCATCAGCGCGCCCGAGGCCGACATGCGCGAGACGAATTCGAGCAGCATGTCCTCGACCGTGTCGACCTCGACGGTGCCGAGCGTCGACATTTCCAGCGAGAGCTGGCGCACCTCGTCGTCGTCGAGCAGTCCCCAGATCTTGCCGCCATATTGCTCGCCGAGCGCGAGCATCAGGATCGCGGCGCGCTTCGGTCCGGTCAGCTGCTCGGCCGGCTTGCCGTCCTTGGCCCGGGTGTTGGCACGCTGACCGAGCGTGGAGATCACGCTGGTGATGTCGTTGCTGTTGGCGTTTTGCAATGCGGCGGCCATGTCAGTCCTCGTCTCGTCTTACTTTGCGGACTCGCTCAGCCATTGGCGGACAATGGCGACGGTCTCGTTGGGGTTGCGCTCGGCGAGCTCGCCGACGCGATGAACGGATTGGGCGTGGACCTGACCCTGCACGGTGGCGACGTCGATCGCGCTCGCGGCGCCGCTCGGCAGCAGCGGCTGGGACGGCGCCTCTTCCGAGGCGGCCGGGCCGGTGAGGACGCCGGAGATGGCGGCGGCGACCTCGTCGGAAGCGAGGATGCGCCGGACCAGCGGACGGATCACCAGGAACAGCACGACGAGGCCCAGCAGCATCATCATGCCGAGCTCGACGAAGTACATGACGTCGTCCTTGGTGAACTGGAGCATGCCGAGGAACCCCGAGGGCTCGCCGATCGCGGCGGTGGAGGGCGCGTCGGCAAAGCGCAGGTTGACGACTTCGACCTGGTCGCCGCGCTTCTGGTCGAAGCCGATCGCCGAACGCACCAGCGCGGAGATGCGGTCGAGCTGCTCCTTGGTGCGGTCCTGATAGCCGAGCTCGCCCTTTTCGTTCTTGGAATAGATGCCGTCGACCAGCACCGCGACCGAGATGCGGTTGACCCGGCCGGCTTCGGTCACCTCGGTCTTGGTGGTGCGGGAGATCTCGTAATTGTTGGTCTCTTCGGTCTTCTTGCTCTGGTCCTTCGCCGCCGGGCCGCTGTTCTGCTGGTTGCCGGGCAGCTCGTTGTTGACGGTGACCTGGCCGTTGTTGTCGGCGGTCATGCTCTGCTCTTCGCGGGTCTGGCTCGAGCGCAGCACCCGGCCCTCGGGATCAAACTTGTCCGAGGTCTGGGTGATCTTGTTGAAGTCGAAATCGGCCGAGAGCTGCACGCGGGCGCGGCCCGAGCCGACCACCGAGGAGACGATGTCCTCGACCTGCTTGCGCATCCGCTTCTCGAAGGCGATGCGGCGCTCGTCGCCGACCGCCTGCTCCGGATCGGTCGCGGCGCCGTCGGCGAGAAGCTGGCCGGCTTCGTCGACGATCGAGACCCGCTGCGGCTTCAGCCCGTTGACGGCGGACGCGACCAGATGGCGGATGGCGCGGATCTGCTGGGCCTCGAGCGCGCCGCGGACCCGCACCACGATCGAGGCCGACGGCTGCGGCGCCTCGCGCGAGAACAGCGGGCGCTCGGGCAGCACGAGATGGACGCGGGCGGCCTGGATGCGGTCGATGGCGCGGATGGTGCGGGCGAGCTCGCCTTCGAGGGCGCGCAGATGGTTGATGTTCTGGACGAAGGAGGTGGTGCCGAGCGCGTCCGACTTGTCGAACACCTCGTAGCCGACGCCGCCGCCCTTGGGCAGGCCGCCCTCGGCGAGCTTCATCCGCAGGCGGGTGACCTTGTCCTTGGGCACCATGATGATGCTGCCCTCATTGCGGATCTCGAACTGGATGCCCTGGCGCTCCAGGTCCTTGATGATGCCCGAGGAATCTTCGACCGAGAGATCGGTGAACAGCGTCGTCATCTGCGGCGTGGTGACGCGCATGATGACGAACGCGAAAAAGCCGATGAGCGCGGCGGTGACCGCGATCATCGCCCCGAACCGGGCAGCGCCGATACTTTTCAGAAAGTCCGCAAGACCTTGCAAGCAACCGCCCCAACAGATTCGGCCGCGTTCACGGGAACGGCCGACTGGGCAATTATTGCCTAGGTGATGGTTTCGATATGGTTAACGAAGGTTAAGAGCTGGGACAAAAGTCGCGCCAAAAGCAGACATGAGAAAAATCGGCCTCGCAGGGCGAGGCCGATTTTCGTCAAAAGCCGCAGATTTCCGGATTGCCTACTGGCGATACTGTTGGATACGCGTGGTGCGAAGACCCGCCAGACCATGCTGGTCGATGGAAAACTGCCAGGAGAGGAATTCGTCGACCGTCAGGGTGTAACGGCTGCAGGCCTCCTCGAGGGAGAGAAGTCCGCCACGCACGGCGGCGACGACCTCGGCCTTGCGGCGGATGACCCAGCGTTTGGTGCCGGGTGCAGGCAGATCAGCGATCGTCAGCGGACTGCCGTCCGGCCCGATGACGTATTTTACCCTCGGGCGATGGGGTTCTGTCATGGCGTACTCACAAACTCTCAACCACTGAACTCACGCCATGACCCTACGCGCGGCGGCTTAAAAATCCGCTAAGCCTAAGGCTTCAATACAATTCTCGTTGAAAATGGCTGGAACGCGGGCGTCTCGGCCGGCGGGACGATGGCATCCGGGCCGGTCGAGGGGGACTTCGTAAAGACTTTGCTAACGAATGGAGCGAGTAAGCGGGCTCGATTGTCATCCCGGGGCGCGCGGAGCGCGAGCCCGGGATCCATAACCCCAGGGAGGAGTTTGGCGAAAATTCGGGGTTACGACCTCACGCGAAAACGACTTCCTGTGGTCATGGATCCCCGCTTTCGCGGGGATGACACTGAATATGTGGCTCGTGCCCGAGCTTAATTGCTGCTGGTGGCGATGATGCTCTTGACCTGGCTCAGCGTGTAGCTGGCGCCGTCGATGGTGAGCAGCGGCGGCGACTGGGTCAGGTCGACCGACGACACCACGCCCTGCACCTGGGCGGCGATGCCGACATTGTTGTTCGCGACGTCCTTGCCGGTGGCCGAGATCGTATACTTGCCGTCGGGCCATTGCGTGCCGTCATTGCCCATGCCGTTCCAGGTGAAGGGAATGTCGGCGCCGGCGGCGGCGGTATACTTGCCGGTGAACACGGTCTGGCCGCTGGCATTGGCGATGGTGATGTCGACGGTCGAGTCGGAGGGCACGTTGAGATGCCAGGTCGCCGACGACTTCGTCATGCTCGCGGTCGAGCCGTCGACCAGGGCGGTCTTGCCGACGAAGCCGAGCGCCTGGGTCGCCTGCGTGGTCTGCTGCAGCGTGACGAGCTGGGCCAGCGCATCGTTGGTCTTGAGCTGCTGCTCGACGCCGGCGAACTGCACCAGCTGCTGGGTGAACTGGTTGGTGTCGAGCGGATCGAGCGGGTTCTGGTTCTGCAGCTGCGTCGTCAGCAGCGTCAGGAAGGTCTGGAAATTGCCCGCAAGCGTCGAGCCCGTGCTCGACGTGGAGGATTTCGGCAGGTCGGTCGTGCCGGAGACGACGGACGGGGCGGTGGCGGCATTCGTGGTGGCCATGTTCGAATACTCCTCACACTCTGATGTCGACGCCGCCGCTCGATCCGAGCATGCGGCCGTAGCCGCGCCCGACGGGCGCGGCGGCAACGGTGTCGTCTTCGCTGATGATCAGCCGGCGGGCATTGCCGCCATTGTCGTTGTTCTGGCCGGAGTTCTGGCCCGATGAATTCTGGTCGCGCAGGCTGAAGGACAGCCCGTTGCTGCCGGTCTTGAGGCCGGCATCGTCGAGCGCGCGCTGCAATTGCGGCGCGTCCTGCTTCAGCATCGCCAGCGTCTCCGGCTTCTCGACCGTGAGGTGCGAGGTGACCTGGCCGTTGCGGTCGACATTGACGCGGACGTCGATGCGGCCGAGGTCGACCGGGTCGAGGCTGATGTCGAACCGCGTCTTGCCGGCGCGCGCGGCGGCCACGATCTCGATCGGCACGCCGCTGATCGGCACGGCATTGGAGGTTGCCGCCGTCGCGGTGAGCGTCGCGGTCGAGGCGGAGGCCGTCGACGTCGCATTGGTCAGCGGCGCCTGAATCGCGGAAGCGGCCTGCGCGCTGGTGTCGGGCTGCGTCGCGACGGCTTGTGCGCCCGCATGGGCATGCGTGGCCGTAGCAGCGGGGGTCGCGTCGGTGGCGCCGGCCTTCGCATCGGTCTTGGCATCGATGGTGCCGGAATCGGCCGTCGGTTTTGCCTCTTGCGCCTGTGCGGTGTTGGCGGTCGTGACCGGAGCCTGCGCGGCGTTGGCCTTGCCGGCGTCCTGGCCGATATTGGAGACGTCGGTGTGGCCTTGCGCGGTCGCGACGGCCTTGAACGAGGTTTTTGGCGTGCCCTGGTCGACCGCGGCGATCAGCCCGCCATTGGTCTTGGCATCGGTCGCGGTGCCGTCAGTGGTGCCGGTGGCGGTATCGCCCAGCGTTGCCGAGGTACCGGCATCGACCTTGGCCGCGGCAGTGTTGGCGCTCTTGTCGCTCGCCGTGGCGGTGTCGGTCTTGCCGCCTGCGATCTGCGCCGCGGTGGAAGCGCTGGCCGCGAGGCCGGCGGCGGCAATCGTCAGCGGGGAGGAGGCCGCATCGGTGGCCTGACTCGCGGCCGTGGTCGGATCGACGGGCACGACCGGAACGGCAACCACGACCGCGTTCGGGTCGGGGACGGCGGTCTGCGCCGGGTCGAGTTGCGCGGTTGCGGCGGCATCGACGGCGGCGAGGCCGTCGGTGGTCTTGTCGCCCTTGGTCTCGTCCGGCTTGTCCGCCGATTTGGCCTCGGACGTCTCGGACTTGTCCTTGGCCTTGTCGGGCTTGGCCGAATCGGCCGTCGCATCGTTCTTGGTATCGTCCTTGCCATCGTTCTTGGCGGACGCGGAATTGCCGGTGTCCTCGCTCGCCCTGCTCTGCGGGGAGGGGTCGGTGGAGGTCTCGCGCGGGCTCTTGTCCGAGGCGGACGACGACGAATCGGTCCGGCGCGGCGCGGTGTCCTGCGATGGCGCGCTGTTGCCGATCGCCTGGGTGTTGCTGTCGACCAGCGAGCCGAAGGAATCGTTGGCGGAGGTGTCCTTCGCGCTCTGCGACCTGGCAGGCTTCTGCTGCGCGCTCTGGACCTGCACGCTGGCTGCTACGTCTGACGTCCGACCGACCACGGAAAACCTCTTGGAAACATCTTCGGTTCATGAGGTAGCAAGGAGCGGGCCAGCCCTGTGTTTGGACGTTTTATCGAGTAAAATCAGTCTCTGACGAATCGCGGTCGGCCCCGCGAGGCCCTCCGCGACCCCGCCATTTCTGCCTCCCCGGCAAGAATTGCCCTCAGCCGGACGCCCGCGTGATTGCTTCACCGGAATGCGGCCTATATTAAAGAGGCGCTTTCAGCCGCTTTCGACCGGGCCGTCGTGCCACCCGCGGAACCAAGGTTCCCGGGGACCGCCGATGTCCCGTAAGAAGGCCCAGGAAACGCGGCATCGCCGCACGCCGCCGTCACAACCTTAAGGCCCATGCTCAACAGTCTGGATCTCGAAGGCCGTCCTGAGGACACCAGGGTCGTCGTTGCCATGTCGGGCGGCGTCGATTCCTCGACGACGGCTGCGCTGCTCAAGGCCGAGGGCTACGACGTCGTCGGCATCACGCTGCAGCTCTACGACCATGGCGCCGCGACCCATCGCAAGGGCGCCTGCTGCGCCGGCCAGGACATCCACGACGCCCGTGACGTCGCCGCCAAGCTCGGCATTCCCCATTACGTGCTCGACTACGAGGACCGCTTTCGCGAGTCCGTCATCGACAATTTCGCCGACTCCTACGCTCTCGGCGAAACACCGGTGCCCTGCATCGAGTGCAACCGCAGCGTCAAATTCCGCGACCTCCTGAAGACCGCGCGCGAGCTCGGCGCGCAGGCGCTCGCCACCGGCCATTACGTCGCCTCGCGCCGTCTGGCCAGCGGCTCGCGCGCGCTGGTGTGCGCGGCCGACGCCGATCGCGACCAGAGCTATTTCCTGTTCGCGACCACGCAGGAGCAGCTCGACTACTTACGCTTTCCGCTCGGCGACATGACCAAGCCGGAGACGCGCGAGCTCGCGCGCCGCTTTGGTCTTGCCGTTGCCGACAAGCACGACAGCCAGGACATCTGCTTCGTGCCCACGGGCCGCTACACCGACATCATCGCCCGCCTGCGGCCGAACGCGATGGATCCCGGCGATATCGTCGATCTCGACGGACGCGTGCTCGGCCGGCACAACGGCATCGCCAATTTCACCGTCGGCCAGCGCCGCGGCCTCGGCATCGCAGCCGCTGCGCCGCTGTTCGTGGTGCGGCTGGATGCCCCGGGCCGCCGCGTCGTCGTCGGCCCGCGCGATGCCTTGAAGATGCACCGCATCAGCTTGCGCGACGTCAACTGGATCGGCGACGGCGACATCGACCGTGCCATCGGAGGCGGCCTCGAGATGTTCGTGCGGGTGCGCTCGACCCGCAGTCCGCAGCCGGCGTGGCTGCGCGGCGGAGGCGGCCATTACGAGGTCGAGCTGGTCGCCGGCGAGGAGGGCGTCTCGCCCGGCCAGGCCTGCGTGTTCTACGACGCACCATCAGGCCAGGCCCGCGTGCTCGGCGGCGGCTTCATCCAGAGCGCCGCCGCGAAGGTCGCGGGCAACGCAGCGAGGCCGCTGGTGGAAGCGGTACGCGGCTGAGCGCATGATCCGGAAGAGTGTGAAGCGGTTTTCCGACCAGATCATGCGCAAAACAAAAAGCTAAGCTGGGGCAGGGGGGGCATGGCAGCAGACATCTCGCGGGCCGGGGTCGAGAAGGCCTATGGCCGCTGGGCGCCGGTCTATGATCTCGTGTTCGGCAAGGTGTTCGACGCCGGACGGCAGTCGACCATCGCCGAGGCCGACCGCATCGGCGGCCGCATCCTCGACGTCGGCGTCGGCACCGGTCTCTCGCTCTCCGACTATTCGCGCACCACGAAAATCTGCGGCGTCGACATCTCCGAGCCGATGCTGCGCAAGGCGCAATCGCGGGTGCGGAGCTTGCGGCTGTCCAATGTCGAGGTGCTCTCGGTGATGGACGCCAAGAACCTCGCCTTCCCGGAAAATTTCTTCGACGCGGTGGTCGCGCAATATGTCATCACCGCCGTACCCGATCCCGAAGGCACGCTCGACGAGTTCGTGCGCGTCCTGAAGCCCGGCGGCGAGCTGATCCTGGTCAACCACATCGGCGCCGAGAGCGGCCCGCGCAAACTGTTCGAGCTCGCCTTCGCACCCGTAGCCCGCCGCCTCGGCTGGCGCCCTGAATTCCCCTGGGACCGCCTCGTCAACTGGGCCGCCAGGCACGGCGGCATCACGCTGGCCGAGCGTCGTCCGATGCCGCCGATGGGGCACTTTTCGCTGATCCGCTACGTCAAATCGTAATGTTCGGGGGCGGGAACAGGGCGCGTGCCCCGCGCGTTCCCTTCCCATGCGCACGACATCAAGCATCATTTTAGCGGGCCTCCTGATCGCCGCCTCCGGCAGTGCGATCGCGCAGGCCCCGCCCGCCCCGGCGACGCCGCCGCAAGCGACCGCGCCGCCATCCCCGCAACGCGCCGCCGGCTGCGCCCCCTCGGACCGGCTGACCACCGCGCCCGACGGCACCACCACCGGCCAGTCCCGGGAACCGCTCGGCGATAAGCTGGCCAAGTCCGAAGGCGTGCTCTGCCCGCCCCCCGGCGTCGACCCCGACATGCATGCCCCGGCCCCCGAGACCGGCGGCAACACCCCGGTGATCCCGCCCCCCGGCAGCCCCGGCGGCGACCCCACGGTCAGGCCGAAATAAGAGATTTTCGCGCAAGCGCCCTTCTTCGCCTCTCCCCGCCTGCGGGGAGAGGCCGGAATCCGCGCATGGCGCGGATTCCGGGTGAGGGGGACTCTCCACGAGTCTGGTGTTCGAAAAACGCGTGAATGCGGTGCCGAAATCGGCCACTTTTCCACCCTCCCGCGCCTTGTCGCGCCGAAGCTTTAGCGAAGGCGGATTGACAGCCCGCCGCCCCCTTCCTTATATGCCGCGCGTTCGCGAGATCGGCCGTCACAGCCGCTCGCGACCCTGTGGCGGGGTAGCTCAGCTGGTTAGAGCACGGGAATCATAATCCTGGGGTCGGGGGTTCGAGTCCCTCTCCCGCTACCAATTGTCTGCAGCGCATTGGTCTCGAACGCGCAGATTTGTAGCGTCTGTATCCTTGGCGACCTCTGGTCTGTTCGCCAACGGCTTGCCAAGCAACGACCGTCCCGTTGAGCTAGGTTTCCCCCTGATTTGTTGGTCACTTCGCTTTTGAGCGGCGGCGGGAGCCGCTATAGGTTCCATCACAGATGAACTGCGTGGCGATCCAGGGTCGCAAAGCCATTATGGGAGTCGTGAAGAAGGGGAAACACTCCAGCGGGCAGTCGCCGTTGGCGTGCATCGACCTGTTCGCAGGCGCGGGTGGCTTTTCGCTCGCTGCTCATCGCGCGGGTCTTACGGTGAAGCTCGCCATTGAGCGAGACAAGCATGCATGCACCACTTACAGGTACAATTTCCGTCGTCGAAAAACCGTCTTGGAAGAGGGAGACATAACTGAAATGTCTCCGCGTGCGTTGGCACGCAGGCATTTCGATCAAGACAACATCTGCGATCTCCTTCTCGGAGGTCCGCCATGCCAGGGATTTTCGATACATCGGATCAACGACGCTGGGGTCGAAGATCCGCGAAATCACCTGATTCACACCTATTTTGATTTCGTTAGAGCGTTTAGGCCCTCACAACCGAATTCAATGTCTCGCGCGGCTTGAGTGCTGCGGGCTTCCAATGGAAGTCGCCGCAGTCCAGATCGGATCATTTCGTCGTACGACTCAAGCTCGTGCCCGATGATCTCAACAGCTATACCGAGTTGCGCAAGACTATTTAACCGGTCCAATTCCTGCCGGAGCTCGCTTGCTTCTTCCATTCCAAAATTTGCGAGATTCTCAATGTCGATGCTTTCGCGCAGGCTTTCTAGTGCACCAATGTAGGGCTCGAAAACGTTCCCATTCTCAGCATCGATTCGCTCCCGAAGTTGTTCCATCGTCTCTACGAACTTGCCAATCGACAGTTGCTGCCTGTTGAGGGAATCTAGCATCGGCGTTGCTTGCGCGTAGAAAGTCTTGTTGCGCTGCTCTATGAGGTTTCTGATGCGCTCGAACTCCTCCTTTTGCAAAGCGTCGATAGCTTTCTTCCAATTCGACAGTCGACGCGAAATCATCGCGCCGCTTCTGGCGATTTGCCGTTGCGCATACTCGCGCGGCTTGGCAGGAGCCAAGGATTGGACCGCCTGCTGAATGCGATCATCAAGCCCCGATACGCTGCGTGCGTCCGGCGTCGTCGCCGCCTCCCCAGACATTCTCCATCAATTGTTCGAACAGTCTGCCCAGCAGCTTGAAGAGTTCGCTCTTACCGGAGAAGTCGGCGACGGGAATTCGGACGTCCGCGAGGTTCAAGAATGGGTTCTCAAATAGGCGCCAGTCTAGCAGCGCAACGACAAAGTCCTCGTCGCGCCGCTTCGACACGAAAAGAAGAAGAGGCCCCAAATTCGCGCAGGAAAGGCGACCGATGCCCTTTTGCCCCTGTTTAGGCCTAAAGTCCAAGCCGTTACGGTCTTCGATGTCAGTTGGGCCATCGACGGCCTTAGACTCGGTTCCCACTACGAGCCATTTGTCGACGAACTCACGACGATTCATCCCGTGACCGTCATCGACAACGGCGGCTACTGGCTCTGCCCCGTCAAAAATATCTAGGTAGACCGAACGTGCATAGGCGTCGAAACTGTTCTTCCACAGTTCGGAGATGGCGGTTGGGCAGTCGGCGATCTGCTCACGTCCGAGATGGTCGAGAGTTCGGGCCTTCGTCTGAAAAGCAATGCTTTCAATCATGGAGAGTTGGAAAACCGAAATGAGAAAAAGAGCAGTGCCCACTCCGAATCGGCAAGCGGATGGCTCCAAGCCTTGCCTTGGGGCCAAAATGAGTAGGCCCTTGAATCCGGCGGAAGGAACACCGACCAATCGCAGTTACAACGTACCATAAGAGCAATACCGTGCCTCGACAACCAGGAGACGTTGTGGCTGCGGCAGTCGACGACTTATACTTAATTCCAATTCCGGGCAGGACGGGGAGGGGCAGCGGTCGCAATTCATCGCCTCCGACCAAGCGGGAGCGCCAACGTGGGTATGCGTCGGACAGCTTCGATCGCGGCGAGTTCATCGCCGATATCGCATTGCCAAATAACTTCGACGTGCCAGCCCATCGCCTGGAGGGCGGCGTAGTTCCTGCGATCTCGCCTGACATTCCCCGCTAACTTCTTGCGCCAGAATTCAACATTGGAGGTCGGCACTTTGGACCGGCGGCAGCCTCGATGGCCATGCCAGAAACAGCCGTTGACAAATACAGCCGTCTTCCATCGAGGAAAAATCAAATCGGGGCACCCCGGCAAATCCCGGCGGTGCAAACGGAAGCGTAGACCCAATCCATGAGCCGCCCTGCGCACGGCCATCTCGGGCGCTGTGTCCTTTCCACGGACTGCCTTCATGTTTGCCGACCGTCGAATCTTCGAAAGCTTATCCATCATCCGGACGCTAAGGGGCGCTCGTTATTGATGCAACCGGCGAAGGGCAGATCCGATCTGCAAAAAGGTTGAATCGCGCTTCTTGTGGGCAAAACACGCCCTGTTTCGCCACCCCGTCAACCCCTCCCCACAAAAATATTCCGCTTTACCGAAATTCGGTTTTGGCGTATCTCTCGCCCATCCCGGCTCATCCTTGAGGGGCGATCTCGTTGTCGTCTTGATTGCGAGCCGGGCTTGCGGTGGACGCGGCAGCGTCGGCATGAGAGGTGCGGGCAGGGCGGGTAGTCCCTGTGAGCTCGCGGCCGCGTGCGGACGAGCGGCGCTGTCAGGTTCGTCTCGTCTGTAAGTTTCCGGCTCCGTCGACAGGGCCGGGAATACTGCGGCGAAATGGCGAGCCGCGCGTACGGCAAAACCGTGTGGTCCTGGCCGTCGTTGCTACGGTCAAGTCTTCGCGAAGGTGCGAGCGAGCCCAACCGGGTGGACTGCATCATCCAATTCGCGGGGCGAGGGAGGCCAGAACGAACTCGGCTCCCGGGAGAGCACGGCATAAGCCGTCCGACCATCGCGCAGGGAAGGCCGAGTGATTGGCACCACCTGTATGCTGCTGTGCGGTCTCCTTTGCGCATCCTTTCGCGCAGCGGACCGCGGGTGCGAGGTCAGCACCCGGCCTTCCCTGCGCCCTCTTGGCTTTCGAGGGTGGCGAGACAAAGCAAGGCTCGGGCGAAACGCGCCGCGAGAACGCGAAGGCGCGCCGGCTGTTTGAAAATCGAAGCCAGCACGAAAATACCGCTCAACATGAATACCGCCTGGCGACCTCCGGCGTTAGGAACTCTTGCGCATGATCGGGGCTTGAATCCGCGGGCCGGCGTCGCCGCCGATGGCTGGTCTGCACGGCCCCGCCTCCAAGCCCCCCCATACCCCCCGGCGGGGCCGTGGCTTCTCGGTAGGAGGTGCCCATGCCTGAGCCGACCGAGCAGGAGATCAGGGAACGCGCGCACGAGCTGTGGGAGCAAGCCGGCAAGCCCGAGGGCCGCGAGGACGAGTTCTGGCACGCGGCCGAGCAGGAGCTGCGCAACCAGAACAAGTCGAACCCCATGCGGACGCCGGATACGCTGTGACCGACAAGAGGTGCCCGTTCTGCTTCGGGCTGGGATGGGTCTGCGAGAACCATCCGCTCCGGGCCTGGAGCGAAGAGCTGGGCGGTTGCCGCTGCGGCGCGGGGATGCCTTGCACCTGCAACGCGGCCGAAGACCCCGAAACCAGGGTCGTGATCGTCGAACCGGATACCACCTGGCACTGAGGCGGCCTCAACAGAGAAAAGCCGCCGGGTCTTCACCCCAGCGGCTTCGAAGGTCCGTAGCTGTTGATTGTCGTCCCAGCCTCATGCGTACCGCCGTTACCTTGTTTGCGGCCATGCTTCTTGTTTGTAGGCGGCGGCGCGTGATTCTGCTGTGACCTGGAGCACACTGTGGAAAAGATGATGTGAGGGCGGGGAAGCCGCTCAGCTTTTGCAGAACCTCCCGCACACCACCGTCGCAACGGCTCCTCGCAATGACGACGGTGAGAGAGCTTCCGCTCTCATATCCGATACCACGCCGCCAGGTTCCACGTGATGACGTCCCAGCCCGAAATGTCGACCATGAGGTTGCTGACGCCGGCATTGACGATGTGGCGCGAGAGCAGCGGCAGAAATACGTTGGCCTCGCAGAAGGTCTCGTCGACCTTGACCAGCAGCGCGGCGCGCTTGACCGGATCGAGCTCGTTCTGCGCGGCCTTGTAGGCCTTGTCGGCCTCGGGATCGGAATAGCGTGAGTTGTTGCGGCCCAGCCATTTGTTGTCCTTGGTCGCGATCTCCCAGGACACGCACTGGTTCAGGAAGCGCTCCGGGTCGGGCTGCGGCTGCGTGGTGTTGTACATCTGCATGTCGGCATAGAATTTCGAGTAGGTGTCGGGGTTGCCGGCGTCGGAGGAAAAGAACACCGAGGCGGTGACCGCCTTGACCTCGATGTCGATGCCGGCCTTCTGGCAGGCCTGCTTGATGATGGCCTGGGTCTTCTGGCGCGGGGCGTTGGTCGAGGTCTGGAACACGTATTTGAGCTGCTTGCCGTTCTTCTCGCGGATGCCGTCGGCACCCTTCTTCCAGCCGGCCTCGTCCAGGATCTTGTTCGCCTTGTCGACGTCGAACTCGTATTTGAGCTTGCGGGACTTGAACTGCGGCGGCTGGTTGACGAAGCTCGCGGTGGCGACGCCGCCGCGGCCGTAGATGAACTTCTGGATCGAATCGCGGTCGATCAGCAGGTTGATGGCCTTCCGCACCGCCGGATCGGACAGCGAGGGGTGCTTGGTCTTGACGCTGGAGCGCTCGCCGTCGACCTCGGTCCAGGGGTCGGTCGTGTTGAGCATGATGAACTCGACGTTGCCGGACACCGTGACGTCGACCTTGCCCTTGCCGCTCGCCTCCATGCGCTTGAGGATCTCCTCCTCCACCTGCATGTTCCAGGCATAGTCGTATTCGCCGCTCTGCAGCACCGCACGGGCCGCGGACACGGCGTCGCCACCGCCCTTGATTTCGAGGGTGTCGAAATGCGGCTGGTTCTTGATGTGGTAGTCGGGATTGCGTTCGGCGCGGATCATGTCGCCCGGCTTGAACTCGACGAATTTGTACGGGCCGGTGCCGATCGGCTTCAGATTGCCCGGGGCCTCGCGCGACTTGGCGCCGGCATAGTCGCCGAAATGATGCTTCGGCAGGATCTGGCCGACCGAGCCGACGAAGGGATCGGCCCAGAACGGCGTCGGCGCCTTGAAGGTCACCTTGACGGCGTGATCATCGATCTTCTCGACCTTGATGTCCTTGTAGGAACCGGTGGTGTAGGCCGCGGTTGCGAGATCGGCGGCGTACTGCCAGGTGAAGACGACGTCGTCGGCGGTGAAGGGCTTGCCGTCATGCCACTTGACGCCCTGCTTGAGCTTCCAGATCACGCTGGTGCCGTCCGCCGCAAGGCCGCCGTTCGCCTTGGTCGGGACCTCGGCCGCGAGGCAGGGGATGAGATTGCCGTCCTTGTCCCAGCCGGCGAGCGGCTCGAAGAAGACGCGCGAGGCCATCTGGTCCTTGGTGCCGCTCGCGAAATGCGGATTGAGCAGGGTCGGCGCTTGCCAGAACAGAAGCTTGAGCGGGCCGCCGCCGCCGGCCTTGGTCGGCTTGTAGGGCAGCGTGGCGTCCGCCATCGCCACGTCGTTCCAGACCAGAATCTGGCTGGCGATCGGCGCGGCGATCCCCGCCGCCGCCATGGTCCGGATGAACGAGCGCCGCGACAGCGTGCCTTGCTTCACCTCCGCGATGGCTTTGCGGATCTCGTTCTCGTTCATCGGATAACCTCCACGTCGAAGACAAATCGTCGCCGGCCACCTATCATGTTTCATGACGGGCGAGGCGGCAATGCCGGCGAGGCGGGGATGCCCTGCGGCGAAATGACGATGTTCCCCACATCAGGTCGAACGGAGAAGCCTCGTCCGCGTCAGCCGGAAAATATGGATATCCATTTCATTGATTTCGCCGGGCGGAGAAGCGAATACGGTTCCCATCATTGCCGCAGACTTTCGGAGACCCCAAGATGTCGTTTCGCCTCCCCCTGATCCTCGCGACCGTGCTCGCCGCCTGGTCGGCCGCAGCCAATGCCGAGACCATCAAGATCGGCGTGACGCCGGGGCCGCATGCGCAGATCCTGGAGGCGGTGAAGCCGATCGCCGCGAAGAACGGTCTCGACATCCAGCTGCTCGAGTTCTCCGACTATGTCGTGCCGAACGCCGCGCTCGATGCCGGCGAGATCCAGGCCAATTCGTTCCAGAACCAGCCTTACCTCGATAACCAGAAGGCCGACCGCGGCTACAAGATCGAGGCCGTTGGACTGACCGTGAACTTCCCGATCGGCGTCTATTCGAAGAAGCACAAGAGCTTCGCCGACATTCCCGCCGGCGGCAAGGTCTCGATCCCGAACGATCCGACCAATGGCGGGCGCGTGCTGCTGCTGCTGCGCGACAAGGGCCTGATCAAGCTGAAGGACGGCACCGGCTTCAAGCCGACGGTGCTCGACATCACGGAGAACCCGAAGAAGCTGAAATTCATCGAGGTCGACGCGGCACAGGCGCCGCGCGCGCTCGACGATGTCGACGCGGCCGCGATCAACACCAATTACGCAACCCAGGCGGGCCTCGATCCGGTCAAGGACCCGATCCTGCGCGAGGACCCGAAGGGCCCCTACGTCAACCTGATCGCGGTGCGCGCGGCGGACAAGGACAAGCCCTGGGTCAAGGTGCTGGTGGACAGCTATCACACGCCTGAGGTGAAGGAGTTCGTCCTGACCAAGTTCAAGGGCGCGGTGCTGCCGAGCTGGTAGGCAGTCTGCCCAGTCAAGCTCCAGTGGCGGGGCGAAATACAGGCGGCGTGGCAGGCTTCGCGGTGGCAGCCTTGCGCAATGCCCGCTTGTCTGGCGCTGCGGCAACCGACATCATCGAGGCCGTGGCCATCCTCGCCCGACAGGGGTCGTATGAAACGCTTTGCAAACCTGAAACGACTTGGCTTCTTCACGCGGCTGCTCGATGAAGCCCCGCCCGCCGAGCGATATCGCTTCGCGGCCGAGCAGATCGTGCGCGCCGAGAAGGTTGGGCTCGATTCCGCATGGATCGCGCAGCACCATTTCCACGAGCGCGAGGGCGGCCTGCCGTCGCCCTTCACGTTCCTCGGTTACGTCGCCAGCCGAACCTCGCGCATCCGCCTCGGCACCGGCATCGTCACCCTGCCGCTGGAGAACGCCGTGCGGGTGGCGGAGGACGCCGCGGTGCTCGATCTGCTTTGCGACGGCCGCTTCGAGCTCGGCGTGGGTACCGGCGGCAATCCGTCGGCCTTTGCCGCCTTTGGCCTCGACAGCACCCAGCGCAACGAGATTTTTGCCCGCAATCTGGAAATCGTCCGCGCCGCGCTGACCGGCAAGCCGCTCGACGGCGGCGACACGCTCTATCCGCAGCGGCCGCAGCTCGACGGCCGGATCTGGCAGGCGACGTTCTCGGTCGCCGGCGGCGCCCGCGCCGGCAAGGCGGGCGATGGCCTGCTGCTGTCGCGCACCCAGCCGCGGTCCAAGGACGCGCCGAGCGCCACGCTCGCCGAGATTCAGAATCCGATCATCGATGCCTATCTCGAAGCGCTTCCGCCGGGGCGCGAGCCGCGCATCATGGCCTCGCGCAGCGTCTTCGTCGCCGACGATCATCGCGAGGCGATGCGCCTTGCGGACATCGGCTTGCGGCGCGCGCTGCCGCAATTCATGAAGGGTGGCCACCTTCCCCCGGGCGAGACGCTGGAGGAGATGATCGATGCGTTCGACACCCATGTCGGCGCGGCCGATGAGGTCATCGCCTCGCTTCGCGCCGATGCCACGCTGGAGCGGGTGACCGATCTGGTCTTCCAGGCGCATTCGGTGGATGCCCCGCATCCCTACATTCTGCGCTCGATCGAGCTGGTCGCGGAGAAGGTCGCGCCGGCGCTGGGCTGGACCCGGACGGCGCCCGATGTGGCCCTGGCGGGCTGATCGGAACGAACATGATCGCGTTGCACGAGGCTGAATGATGGCAACAGAAGATATCATCGACACGCTCGCCGGGATCGAGCCGGGCTCTGCGCTCGACGCCATCCGTGCGCGCCGCCTTCAGGCGCGCGAGAACGCGCAGAAGAGCTATCTGTCGCTGTTCGAGCCGATCGACGCGGGTGACTTTTCGCTGTCGGAGCGCGCGGCAGTCGCGTTCTTCGTGATCGGCCTTCACCGCGAGCCCGATGTGGCCGCCTTCTACCGCGCCAAGCTCGCAGCGACCGCCGATGGATCGCGGCTGGTCGAGGCGATCGAAGTCGAGATCGCGCGCGGCGAGACCTCGGGCCCCTACGGCGCCTTTCCGGCCGGCCCGCTGTCGATCGAGAACAAGGCCGGCTTGATCTATCGCGTCAGCGCAGAGCGCAAGCCCGAGCTTGGCGCCCGGCTCGTTGCCGCGTTCGAGCACGCCCACCTGCTGGTGTTCCGCCCCCGCGATGCGGCCGCGGCCGACATGAAGGCGCTGCTCGCCGCCGGCTGGTCGAACACCGGTATCGTCACGTTGTCCCAGATCGTTGCGTTCCTGTCGTTCCAGGTGCGCGTCGTCACCGGCCTGCGTACGCTCGCCGCGGCAAGCGTATCGGAGGCTGCATCATGAGCACCGTCAATCCGCCGGTCGTCTTCACCCAGGACGAGCTCGGATGGGTCTCCTGGATCGATCCGCTGCCCGAGGCTGAGCTGACCGAGCGGCATTTCGCCGGCCTGGTCGACCGCTCCCGTGCCAAATCGGACTATTTCCGCCTGCTGGTGCGCGATCCCGAGGTGCTGGAAGCCCGCACCAAGACCGACAAGGACATCTTCTACAACGTCGCCGACGGCCTGCCGCGCGCCGAGCGCGAGCTCGCGGCGGCTGCGACCTCGCGCTACAACGGCTGCATCTATTGCGCCTCCGTGCATGCGCGCTTCGCCAGCACCTACTCCAAGCGTCGCGATGACGTGCAGCGCCTGCTCGACGAGGGCGTTGATGCGGATCTCGGCGAGCGCTGGAATGCCGTCGTCAAGGCATCCGTTGCATTGGCCGCGACGCCGATCGCGTTCGGCCCCGACAATATCGCGGAGCTGCGCTGCGCCGGCCTCGACGACGCCGAGATCGTCGACGTTATCAATGGCGCTTCGTTCTTCAACTGGGCCAACCGGCTGATGCTGTCACTCGGTGAGCCCTCGAAATAGGCAATCTCACCGGCACAAGAATTGCTGCTTGTTTCAACACCTGAGTGGATGGAGCCGTACATGAGCAACATCGATCGCCGTACCCTGGTCAAGGGCTCGCTCGCCGCCATGATGGCGGGCGCAGCCTTCTCGCGCGGCGCGTTTGCGCAATCCTCCGAGCCGATCCTGCTCGGCGTCAGCGGTCCCCTGACCGGGCCGAACGCGCAATACGGCACGCAGTGGAAGCAGGGCTTCGATCTCGCGCTTGACGAGATCCTCGCTTCCGGCGGCATCAACGGCCGGAAGCTCGCCTACCAGTTCGAAGACAGCCAGAGCGATCCGCGTCAGTCGGTGGCGATCGCGCAGAAATTCGTCTCCGATCCCCGCATCGTGCTGGAGCTCGGCGACTTCTCGAGCCCCGCCTCGATGGCGGCCTCGCCGATCTATCAGCGCGGAGGCCTCGTGCAATTCGGCTTCACCAATTCGCATCCCGACTTCACCAAGGGCGGCGACTTCATGTGGAGCACCTCGGTCAGCCAGGCCGACGAGCAGCCGCTGCTGGCATCCTATGCCGTGAGGCGCCTCAACCTGAAGAAGCTCGCGGTGCTGCACCTCAACACCGATTGGGGCCGCACCAGCCGCGATTATTTCGTCAAGGCCGCGAAGGAGTACGGTGCCGAGGTCGCGGTGACCGAGGGCTACATCGCCGAGGAGCGTGACTTCCGCTCCACCCTGGTGCGCGTGCGTGACGCCAGTCCGGACGGGCTGATCCTGATCTCATACTATTCCGACGGTGCGCTGATCGCGCGCCAGGCGCGCCAGGTCGGCTTGAAACAGACGATCTGCGCCGCAAGCTCGGTCTACTCGCCCAAATTCCTGGAGCTGGGCGGCGAAGCGGTCGAGGACGTGCATCTCGGCACGCGCTATTTCCCCGAAGACCCGCGCCCCGAGGTGCAGAAATTCATCACCGGCTTCAAGAAGAAATACAACGGGCAGGAGCCCGACGCCTTCAACGCCTATTCTTACGACGCGATGAACATGGCGGCGGCGGTCGTGAAGATCGGCGGCACCGATCGCCGCGCCATCCGCGACGCCTTCGCGAAAGTGAAGGACGTCTCGAGTGTGATCTTCGGCAAGGCGACGTTCGACGTCGAGAGCCGCCGCGTCAAGGGCGCCATGAACGCCGAGCTGGTCGTCCGCAAAGGCCAGTTCGCGCTGTGGGACGGCAAACCGACCTGACATGACGGCCGGAGCGCCGCTCCGGCCTTTTCTCCATTCAGTAGGAACGCTGCGTGTCTTCCTGGCTCGACTACACGATCAACGGGCTGATCGTCGGCAATGTCTACGCCCTCGTTGCAGTCGGGCTTGCGCTGATCTTCGGCGTCAGCCGGCTGATCAATTTTGCGCAAGGGTCGATCTACCTCGTCGGCGCCTATATCGGCTGGGTCGCGGTGGTGCAGCTGCATACGCCGCTGCCGCTCACCATCATCGTGGTCGCGGTGACAGCCGCGCTGGTCGGCTTGATCATCGAACGGTTCGGCCTGCGGCCGCTGCAGAACTCCGTGCGCATCGCGCCGCTGCTCGCGACCATCGGCATCAGCTTCGTGCTCGATCAATTGGTGATGCTGACCTTCTCGCCAAATCCGCGCGCGTTGCCGAGCCAGCTGCCCGATGTCCGCTTCCAGATCGGCGGTGGCACCATCGGGCCGCTCGATCTGCTCATCGCCGGTGTCGGCCTCACCAGCGCGCTGCTGCTATTCGTGTTCCTGCGCTACAGCAAGCTCGGCTGGGCCGTGCGCGCCACCGCGCAGGACCGTGACGCCGCGATGCAGATGGGCGTCGACGTCAACCGCGTCAATCAAGCGGTGTTCGGCATTGCGGCTGCGCTCGGCGGGGTCTCCGGCCTGCTGGTCGGCATGTACTACAACCAGATCGACACCGCGATGAGCCTGCAGGCGACGCTCAAGGGCGTCGTCGCCGAAGTCGTCGGCGGTGCCGGCAACGTGCCCGGCGCCGTGATCGGCAGCCTGCTGCTCGGGCTGGTGGAGAGCTACGGCGTCGCCGTGTTCGGCACCAGCTACCGCAACCTGTTCGCCTTCCTGCTGCTGGTGGTGGTGCTCGTGCTGCGGCCCAACGGTCTGTTCGCCAGCGCGCGGCAGGCGCCGCCGGAGCCGCTCACCGGCACTTTTATTGCGCCGAGCCGTCCAGTGCGCATTCCGCGCTGGGCCTTGCTCGTTGCGGCCGGCGTCTTCGCGATCCTGCCGCTGTTTCCGGTATCGTTCTACGTGCTCCAGACCCTGATCAACGCCTGGCTGCTCGGCATGCTCGCGCTGAGCCTGACGCTGGTTGCCGGCACGATCGGGCAGGTCTCGCTCGGACACGCCGCTCTGCTCGCGATCGGCGCCTACACTTCGGCGCTGCTGTCGCTGAATTTCTCCGTTCCGGCTGGCCTTGCGATCGTCGGCGGCGGCCTGATGAGCGCTGCGCTTGGCACGGCGCTGATCTCGCCGTCGTTCCGCCTGCGCGGACACTATGTGTCGATCGCGACGCTCGCGATCGGCGAGATCGTGTCGCTGGTGATCCTGAACTGGGAAAGCGTCACGCGCGGTCCGATCGGCATCTCCGGCATCCCGCCTTTGTCGCTGTTCGGCTACGATCTGATCAGCCCGACGTCGATCTACTGGTTCAGCTTCGCGGTGATGGTCGTGCTGGCGCTGCTGCAGGGGCGCCTGCTCGGCTCGCATCTCGGCCGCAGTTTTCGCGCCATCCGCGACGACGACGTTGCCGCGCGCTCCTATGGCCTCAGCCTGAACCGCTACAAGTCGCTGGCCTTCATCTTCGGCGGGTTCGCCGCCGGCGTCAGCGGCGGCATCGCCGCGCATCTCTATTCCTACATCAACCACGAGACCTTCAACACGCAGCAATCCATCCTGGCGCTGACCGTCGTCATCCTCGGCGGTCTCGGCAACGTCGTCGGCGCCGTCGTCGGCGCGGTTGCGCTGGTCGGCCTGCCGGAAGTCTTCCGGATCGCGGCGGAGTACCGCATCCTGATCTACGGCATCGTGCTGCTGCTGCTGGTGCGATTCCGGCCACAGGGCCTGCTGGGGACGATCTGATGGCGCACGATCATACGCCCATGCTGTCACTGCGCGGGCTGACGCGCCGCTTCGGCGGCCTGACCGCCGTCGACGGCGTCGATCTCGATCTGGCCAAAGGCGATCTCGTCAGCATCATCGGCCCGAACGGGGCCGGCAAGACGACGCTGTTCAATCTTGTGACCGGGCTTGATCGGCCTGACGCGGGTGATGTCGCCTTCGCAGGACAGGACATCACGGGTCTTTCGCCGGAACGGCTCGCGGCCGGCGGCATCGCGCGGACCTTCCAGCTCGGCCGCGTCTTCGGCAATCTCAGCGTCATGGACAACGTGCTGATCGGCGCCCACACGCGGCTGCGTGCGGTGAAGCCGGCCGTGCCGGTGATCGGCCCGCTGCTGGAGCTGGGCCTGGCACTGCTGCGGCCCGCCAGCGTCAGGGCTGAGGAGGAGCGGCTGCGCGAAGACGTCAAGGTCATTCTCGCCCGCTTCGGCGAGCGGCTGCTGCCGCGGATCGACCAGCCCGCCTACAGTCTCTCTTATGCCAACCGCCGCCGCATCGAGATTGCGCGCGCGCTGGCGCTGAAGCCGCGCCTGCTGCTGCTCGACGAGCCGACCGCCGGCATGAACCCGACCGAGACCGCGGAGATGCAGGGCCTCGTTGCCGAGCTGAAGGCGGAAGGGCTGACCATCCTCCTGATCGAGCACAAGCTGGAGATGGTGATGCGTCTGTCCGACCGCGTCATCGTCATGGACGAGGGCAAGAAGATCGCGGAAGGGCCGGGCGAAGAGGTTCGTGGCGATCCCAAGGTGATCGAGGCCTATCTCGGCCACCGCCTGTCAGGGACGCCGGAGAGGGAGAGCGCGGCATGACGACGACCGCATCCGAACCGCTGCTGGCGCTGTCCATCGTCAACACGTTCTACGGCCAGGCCCAGGTCCATTTCGACCTGTCGATCACTGTCGGCCGCGGCCACATCGTCTGCCTGCTCGGCGGTAACGCCAGCGGCAAGTCGACAACGATGAAGATCATTCTCGGCCTGGTGAAGCCGCGTTCTGGCGAGGTGACATTCGACGGTGCCTCGCTGATCGGGCTGACCACGCCGCAGATCGTCCGCTGCGGCATCGCCTCGGTACCGGAGGCGCGACGGCTGTTCGCGGATATGAGCGTCCGCGAAAACATCTTGATGGGAGCCTTCGTGCGCAACGACCGTGAGGCGATCGCGCAGGATCTCGACAAGATGCTCGCGCTGTTCCCCAGGCTCGGCCAGCGGCTGTCGCAGCGCGCCGGCTCGCTCTCCGGCGGCGAACAGCAGATGGTCGCGATGGCGCGCGCGCTGATGAGCCGTCCCAGGATGATCGTGATGGATGAGCCGACCATGGGCCTGTCGCCGCTCTATGTCGACCGGGTGCTCGAGCTGATCCGCACCATCAACCAGGAAGGCGTTTCGGTGTTCATGGTCGAGCAGAACGCCAGTCTGGCGCTCGAGATTGCGCATGAAGCCCATGTGCTCCAGACCGGCAAGATCGTGCTGTCCGGCCCCGCGCGCGCGCTAAAGGACGATCCCCGGATCCGCGATGCCTACCTCGGCGGCTCCGAGGCGGCGTAAGGCGACGTACGGACGTCTCCCCATCGTCATGGCCGGGCTTGACCCGGCCATCCACGTGTTAACTCTCGGAACGAAGAACGTGGATGCCCGGGCCTTCGCCTCGCCGAAGCGGCTTCTGCCGCGCAGGCGGGACAAGCCCGGGCATGACGATCTTTTCCGGGACTAGTCAGTGTGATCATTATCTGAAAATATCATACCGGCGGCGCGATGGGACGTGCGGACGGAATGATTTTCGTGACGAGCTGGTCTTTGCGGGCGGTCGAGCCTGGTGTGGCAATGCTGTTCGGCGGGCTGATCGCCGCCAACGTCGCCGCATGGGCCTGGGCCTTCGCGGCATTCGGCGACCGGCCGACAGTCATGGCGACCGCGCTGCTGGCCTGGGTGTTCGGCCTCCGCCACGCCGTCGATGCCGACCACATCGCCGCCATCGACAACGTCGTGCGCAAGCTGATGCAGGCGGGCGATGCGCCGCGCAGCGCCGGTCTCTATTTCGCGCTCGGCCACTCCACGGTCGTGGTGGTCGCGACCATGCTGCTGGCACTGGGCGTGGTCAGCCTCGGCGGCGACAGTCTGCTCAAGGACATCGGCGGCTTCATCGGCACGTCGGTGTCGGCGCTGTTCCTGCTGGTGATCGCGGCCGTCAATCTGGTCATTTTCGCCGGCCTGTGGCGGACGTTCCGGATCGCGTGCGCGCAGGACATCCACGACGCCGCGCAGCTCGATGCGCTGCTCGCGAACCGCGGATTCCTGGCACGGCTGCTCGGCCCGATGTTCCGCCTGGTGACAAAGCCGGCGCATATGTACCCGCTCGGATTCCTGTTCGGGCTCGGCTTCGACACCGCGACCGAGATCGGCCTGCTCAGCATCTCCGCCAGCGAGGCCGCGCTTGGGGCATCGCTCGCCGACGTCATGGTCTTTCCCGCACTGTTCGCCGCCGGCATGGCGCTGGTCGACACCGCCGATTCCGCGCTGATGGTCAGCGCCTATCGGTGGGCCTTCGTCGATCCCCTGCGAAAGCTCTGGTACAACCTCACCATCACCGGCGCCTCCGTTGCGGTGGCGCTGTTGATCGGCGGCATCGAGGCGCTCGGCCTGATCGCTGACCGGCTCGGCCTGTCCGGCGGTGTGTGGACGCTGGTCGACGGCCTCAACGAGTCGCTCGTCAATGTCGGCGTTGCCGTGATCGCGCTGTTCGCGATCGCATGGCTGGTTTCGGCCATGCTCTATCGCAGGATATTCGCAACTGAGCCGCGGCGCGCGCCGGATGCGCTCGTGGGCGTCGATGCCACCGAGGCAGCGTGAGTTAAAGGCCTGCCTCCAGTCCGTCGGCTCAAGCCGAAGCTGCGCTCTCTGCCGGCAGGTCGTCGCCGTTGGGATCGCCCGGCGCGGTCGCCCATGCGAGCTCTACCAGCGTCACGATCCTGCGGCCGCCGCCGTCGAGCTGGCAGACGATCAGGCCCTGCTCCTCCATGTAGCCGAGCAGGCGTTGCGCCCGGCGCAGTGAATGCGAGCCGTAGGCGCGCGCGATCGCGGCGTCGCCGGGGCAGGGCCAGCCTTCCTTCGCCGCGCGCGCGATCATCATGAACACGCCCTGCATGTCGTCCGGCAGGATCGAGGCGCGCAACGTCACCTCCTGCCAGGCGTCGTCCTCGGTATGCTCGGCGCCGAGCCCGGCGCGTGCGCGCGTCAGCATGCGACGGAATTCGTTCAGATCGGGCACGGCCGCGCCGAGGCCCTCGATGCGGCAGCGAACCACGAACTCCTGATAGAGCACGCCGACAGCGCGGAAGCCTGCATCGGGCGCGGCCAGCACGGCGCGAAGCGTACGATCCACGCGCTCGCGCCGTTCCGCGAGCTCCTCGGCGCTGACCGGCACTTCGACGACTTCCGGCCGGATCTCCGGAGCGGCGGCGTTCGCGGCGCGAAGCTGTTCGAGCAGATCAGGCGCGGGCCGGCGCTGCGGGCGGCTGGCATCGGGCGGCGGTGCGGCCAGGATCACGGCGCGCATATCCTGGAGTGCAGCTTCCGGCAGCGGCATCAGCCGCGGTGTCGAGTTGCGTGCGTGAGTGTCGGTCGGTCCGATATTCAAACGCAGGGGGCGCCGCGACAGCGCAGGTCCCAGCGCCATGAACTGTCCGCGTTCGAGATCGCGAAAGGCTTCCGCCTGCCGCCGCTCCATGCCGAGCAGGTCGGCGGCGCGCGCCATGTCGATGTCGAGGAAGGTGCGGCCCATCAAGAAATTCGAGGCCTCCGCCGCGACGTTCTTGGCGAGCTTCGCCAGCCGCTGGGTCGCAATGATGCCGGCAAGGCCGCGCTTGCGGCCGCGACACATCAGATTGGTCATCGCGCCCAGCGAAAGTTTGCGCGCTTCGTCCGAGACTTCGCCGGCAACCGCCGGCGCGAACAGCTGCGCCTCGTCCACCACCACCAACATCGGATACCAGTGGTCGCGGTCGACGTCGAACAGACCGCCGAGGAAGGCCGCCGCGCGCCGCATCTGGTTCTCTGCGTCGAGGCCTTCGAGATTGAGCACGGTGGAGACGCGATGCAGCCGCGCGCGTTCGCCGGCGACCTGAAGACCGCGCTCGGTGTGGTCCTCGGCCTCGATCACCAGATGACCGAAGCGCTCGGCCAGCGTGACGAAATCGCCTTCGGGGTCGATGATGGCCTGCTGCACCCAAGGCGCGCTCTGTTCCAGCAGGCGCCGCAAGAGGTGCGACTTGCCGGAGCCCGAATTGCCCTGCACCAGGAGGCGGGTCGCCAGGAGCTCCTCGAGGTCCATGGCCGCCGAGGCGCCTGCCGTGGTCTGCCCCATCTCGATCGCAACCGTCATGCCCCGACTCAAGTCCCTGTCATTCGCGGACAGCGGCTTATCAACCCGGCCCCGGCGCGTCGAGCGGCACCGTGCGAATCATGCCGTGTTGCCCACGGCGGCGTTCAGGCGTGATTCGATTGCCGTAGAAGTGCGGGCCGGTAGGGCGCTTGTGGATCGTCGTCCGCGTTCTCGGGGATCGCGCAGGAGCCGAATTCCTGCCTGATACGTTCGATCTCGGCGATGCGCTCGTGCAACCGCTGCAAATGCTCCTGCGACTTCGCCCGCCAGAACCGGAACGTGTCGGCAGTCAGTGGCAGGAACGCTGTTCCGAACAATGTCGGCTCGGGAACGACGGTGCGTCCGAGCAGCAGGAACCGGTCCGCGCCGGAGACGACGAGCGTCGCGTAGCCGCGGTTTCTGATTCGCCTGATCCCGTTCAGCGACCATTCGGCGAGCTTGCTGAAATACGGCTCCTCGCGCCAGCGATCGGGGCAATCGTCGTCCACCGTCACATTGACGGCGTCCTGGCTGAAATGCACCACGATGCCGGATTTCGCGGGAAACCAGTCGTCGTCGAGATGGCCTTGCAGCCAGGCGCAAACGAAGGACCGGCACATCTGCGGACGGCGCTCGTAGATCGTGCATCCGGTGCCGGCTTGCCAGTGCTTGCAGAGCTGGTTCACCGGCTTGTCGACACCCGCCACCTCCAGAATATCGCAGCAGGCGTTGCACGATCCGCATTGCCGCGTGTTGGGTGCCGTCTTCGGCAGGCCGGTCGCACGAAAACCCTGGCCGTCGCGCACCAGGAGCTTCTGCTTTTCCAGCGTCGTCAGCGCGCGTTCGATCTTGAGACGGGACAGTCCGGTGGCGTCGATCACGCCCTTCATCGTCGTCGCGCCTGCCTCGACCGCGCGGACGACGCTCAGCATCGCCTGATCCATTTTCTGTTCTTGGTCTTCTGGGTCTGGTCTTCCACGGCCGGGTATTGCGACCTGCACCGGAAGAGCGACCGGCAAACAGGTCTGAGACACCTGACTGGGAAAGGTATATTTCTCAGTTCTCGGTTCGCCAGACAAGAAGGCGCGCCCCCTCGCGTGCGCATGCGGCGCTTGCGCAAATGATGGAGTGCACGAGAGAGGCCAGAGGGCCGTCGTCTGCGCGGCGAGCTGGGATTGCGCGAGCCCCGGTCAATTCACGAGCAAAACGGCACGGTTTGACGCGGGCTGCCCTTGAGGCATGGCCCAGCATGCCTCCGTCTCACGCAGACGTGATATTTTCAGGCCTGCGTGGAAGGGAGGTTGGAGGCGACACGATCGCGTGATCAGCGACGCGCCCGTTGAGTTTGCGCCACGTCGGGAACAGGTTCCCCAGCGCGTGAGCCGCTGACATCGCCGGAAAACGGCGCGCTACTGCGCGCCCGATCCGCCCTGCACGATCTTCTCGTTCAGCTTGAAGTCCACGGTCTCGACCGTGCGGTCGATCTCGGCATTGGGCGTGCCGAGCTGATGCGAGATCAGCTTCACCAGAAGGTCGACGCGCTCGATGAAGGGCGCACCGCTCGCCACCGCGCGCGCGGCCGAGGACGGCTTGAGCAGGCTTTCTGCGGCCTTGGCATATTTTGCGAACGGCACCTGGTCCTGCGGATCGGCGCCGAGCCGCCGGGCGATGGCGTCGACATGGTCGTAGATCGTCTGCGAGCGCGCGAGATCGCCGTGCACGGCGTCGCGGATCGATTGCGGCTCGTGCGGCGTGATGCAGCGGTAGTTGCCGGTGAGCAGCATCGACCATTTCGCCAGCGGCACGAACAGCGAAGAGAACACTTTCAGCTTCACCGGCACGTCGTGGCCGTCGAGCGTCACTGCGTCGATGTCGGTTTCGAGCTCGCGCAGCAACTTGTTGTGCGTCTCGTCGGCGAAGACCGACGCCTTGAAGTTGGTGGCCAGGCCGACATGAAGCACGTTCGCGGCCTCTTCCGGCGGACGGAACGCCTGCGGGTCGGGCGAGCACAGCGTCACGAGGCCGGGCTCGAAGCGCTCCCACACCTGCGCATTGGTGTAGGCCTCTTCGAGATCCATGCCGGCGAGCGAGGGGATACGCTTGAGGTAAGGCAGCGGTGGCATGTTCATGATCGACAGGCACGGCAGCTTCGCTGCGGCGATCTTGACCATGAGAACGCGGACCGTGTGGTTGGTGTATTGCGGCTCCTGCATCGCAAGGCCGACCATGTCGTAGCGCGAGAGGTCGACATTGGCGGGCGTCACCGCGTCGAGCTTGCCGGGCAGGTCGCGCGAGAAGATGGCACGGTGCACCGCCTCGTCGCGCAACTTGATGCGCACCTCTGTACCGTCGCGGTTGATCAGTTCGGCAGTCTTGGCGCGGCAGACCAGGGTCACGTTATGCCCCGCCATCAGCAGCTTCGTGCCCAGCAGGGAGCCGTAAGAAGCTCCCAAAATCAGGATGTTGCGCGCCATATTCCGTCCCTTAGAGAATGTGTGTGATTTTTTTGCCCCGGCCGTCATCCGCAAGCGAGTTGCCGGCATGTAAAGCGAAGTGCGCGGGGATGGCAACTGGGATAATGCATACAAGGATCGACTATTGGGATCTTGCCGGGCATTCGACGCGGCGAATCGAAAAATATTCCGCGCTACTGAAATTCGGATTTGTCAGAATTTCCGCTCGTCGAGCCTCGCCGCGAGGCGATCAACGCCGTCGCGTCTTGCGTGCGGAGGAGCGGCGCCGGGATTTCGCATCACCGATTTTTTCTGTCAATCGGGCATGGATGAGGCGGCAATCCGCCGCATCTTTCGCAGTATCGCGGCGTCACAATCGGAGCCGATACAGTGATGCCTGTTATGTCATCAAACGAGGTAATTTTAGTCGTCTTTCGCAACAAAAAACTACAAACCAGGGACGACAAAAATGGCAGAGTGGCGAGCGCAAATATGTATCAGCGAAGGAGCTGAGACGTGACCATTGAGTTGAGCCGGCGTGGAATGTGTATCGAAGCCGGTTCGGTTGGGATAAAGACCGTTTCGCCCCGTCCTGTCGCCTCGCGAAGCGAAGACGGAACGATCATCAGGGCGAACAACATCGGCAGACGCAAGCTCGATGGATGCGATCAGGCACGCCTGTGATCGCATCGGATGAGTGTGCGGGGTGCTGCGCTGAAGATAAAGCCGATACCACTGGACCGGGGTCCAGGCAATCGCTGACGGGCCGCTCGGGGACTGACATGGAAGGTGATCATTGGCCCCACGGCTCGTGCGACGGCGCCGGCCGAAGCCTGGCGCGTTTGCGGAAGCGTGTAGGCCGATTTTTCGAAAGCCTGTCCGTTGCGGAGCTTGTGCGCCCGGCGCACAGGCGTCTGTGGATTTCGGACTGGTCTGGAATCGCGGACGATTACCGGACATTCGCCGAATCCGCGCGCGAAAATGGGTCCGTTCGGACTGCACTGGAAGCGTGGCTGTGTGCGTTGACGGCCCTCGAAGTCGCGAGCAGCCTGTCGTGTCCGGGAGATGTCGAAGACTGCGACCTCGAAGACAGGATCGGTATCAGCCTGAGAGGCTTCGAGAACGACGCAGGTCCGGCGATCGAGCGCGTCAAGATTGATTGCTATGATCAGACGCTGACCGGCCTCTTTGTTCCGGCGTGCGGGCACGGGCCTTCCGCCCCCGCGGTGATCTGCGTCAGCGATGATGAAACCACCCCGGGCTCGATGATGAGCAGGCTGCTCGCGGCCTCACCTCGCCGGAACATGTCGCTCCTGCTCGTTGAGACCTGCAATTCATCTGTTGGCCGCCGCTTCAAGCCCGAGCATATGCTTCAGTGCTGGCTGGACTATCTGGAGGCCCGTCCGGATGTCTGCTCGCGGCGGATCGCAATCTATGGCGAAGGGGAAGGCGCCATTCACGCGTCCCGCCTTGCGCAGTCCGATCGCAGGATAGCTGCCGCGGTGTGCGACGGCGGCCTTTTGGCGCCGGTCATGCGTCGGGCATCACTTCGCTGGATGACCGGCTTGGGGCAGGCCGTTGATGGGACTTCGACAGCTTCGTCGCCGCTGTCGTCGCGTCGAATAGCTTGCCCGCTTCTCATGGC
This sequence comes from Bradyrhizobium cosmicum, assembly GCF_032290525.1. Classification (GTDB taxonomy): domain Bacteria; phylum Pseudomonadota; class Alphaproteobacteria; order Rhizobiales; family Xanthobacteraceae; genus Bradyrhizobium; species Bradyrhizobium cosmicum_A. Next base: position 70,087 of record NZ_JASXTA010000002.1, read on the forward strand.
CGTCGGGAGCCGATCGATGGTGTGGGAGCAGGATGCTCTCGATCTGCAAGCCTTCTATCGGCAGGCCGGAGCCGATTGCTCGGTCGTGATCCCGAACCGCATCCCGCATCCGCTGGGTGAGGTCGAGAATTTCGTCGCTGTGGACGATTTCATCGTCGAATGGCTCGACAGCAAGCTCGGAGCTGCCCGTCAGCTCGATCCGGTGACCTATCTCTAGCCGGGCGGGTCGTCGCACGTGACGCTGCGAGGCTGCCGAACGGGCCCAGCCAGTATCGTTCGAGACGCCCGCTTCGGCGGGGCTCTTCACCATGAGCCAGCTGCCAACGTCGTTCTTCATAGCCGATAGCCCTGCTGCGACGTTCGCTCCGGCCGCTCATTCCGCGCCCGGCGTCAACGCATCACGAAACGTCGATAGCCAGCAATCGTGCAGCCAGCCGGGCGTTCTTGGCGATCGTTGCGAGCGCGGCGTTCAGATCGGCCAAGCTCTTCTCGTCGAGCTCGTTGAACATGGTCGAGTTCAGGGCCAGCTTTCGCTTGGACAGTTTTTCGATGTCCGCCGTCGCCTTCGCCGTCAGCGACATCAGGACGAAGCGCGCGTCGTCCGCTGCCGGCCGCCGCGACAGGAAGCCGGCCTTTTCGAGGCTTTTGGTCTGGTTGGTCACGAAGGCCGGGTGGACTCGCAGCTTGTTTGCGATGTCGATTCCGGCGACGCCCCGCCCCTCATCCAGTTCGGTAATGGCCATCAGAATCAGCCACTGCGGCTCGGTAATGCCCAGCAGTCCGGCCCAGCTGGTGTGGATATCCTCCAGCTGGGAGCAAATCTCGACGACATTCCAGATGAAGTCCGTAATCGCCCTGTCGAGTTTTTTCTCGATCATGTGGCCTCCCCCCGTTTCCCTCCGATCATTCTTAAAGGGATATTTGGGAGGCGTCTCGGAGATTGCGCATCGACGATAGTCGCGGATACCGTGCAACGGAAATCGCCGGATCGTTTAATGCTTGCAAAAAACAATTAATTAAATTACTTCTCGTTCCACTGAGGGCTTTTTCGTTTTACATCATCTGTTTATGCCGGGCTTCGGCATCCTCTGTTGCCCTCAAGTCACATCTCCGGCGGAACTGACGATTAATCAAATCAATAAATTGAGGCCATTGTTTTTATAAACTATATGTGAGGTCACGACGGAGGGGGGGCACCTCACTGTCGTTTCAGTCCGCACCTTCCGTACGGATCTGAATTGAACGGAAATTGAGAGGGTAAAGCGGCCTCCACCGAGGATCCGAGCCCCCTGAACCGACCTGGAGGTTTACTAATGAAGTTGACGAAAACACTCTTTCTCGGCTCGGCTGCCGGCCTGATGGCCGTCTCCGGGGCGTTCGCCGCCGATCTTCCCGTGAAGGCCAAGGCCGTCGAATACGTGAAGATCTGCTCGCTGTACGGCGCCGGTTTCTACTACATCCCGGGCACCGACACCTGCATCAAGCTCGGCGGTTACCTGCGCGCTGATGCGAACCTCGGCACCAACTCGGACTTCAATCCGAACCAGGGCGGTACTGCCGGTGCTCGCAACCGCATGATGAACTACTACACCTTCCGTGCTCGTGAAGACCTGAACATCGACACCCGCACCGCGACCGAGTACGGCGTGGTCCGCACCTTCTTCGACGGCGTCTTCACCTGGACGACCGGCAACTATACCCCGACCGGTTCGGCAACGGGCGGTACGCAGTACAGCGGTACGCTCGGTCTCAACGCTGCGGGCACCGGCCTCGTCGGTTCGAACGGCTCCGGTTCGGTGAACGGCACCGACGGCAACACCTCGGCCGGTGCGCTCGGCGTGTACTACGCCTTCATCCAGTTCGCTGGCTTCACCATGGGTAAGGCCGTGTCGCAGTTCGACGCGCCCTGGACCAACTATCCCGGCAACATCACCGACAACCTCGTCGGCGGCAGCGGCACCGTTACCGGCGTCACCCAGTTCACGTACACGGCCGACTTCGGTCAGGGCATCACGGCGGCGTTCTCGGCTGAAGATGCGACTGCCTACTATCAGGCCGGCAACCTCAACATGACCGGCGCAACCGCGGGCGGCATGATCGGCGGCTCGTATGGCACCAACGCCATCGGTGGTTCGCGTTCGCCGAACCTCGTCGGTCAGGTGCGCGTCGACCAGGCCTGGGGTCTCTTCCAGGCGTCGGTCGCTGCGCATGACAACCACGTCGGTTACTACGGCGCTACCGAACTGACCGGCCACCCCGAGGACAAGTGGGGTTGGGCGGTTCAGCTCGCTCTGTCGATCAAGAACATCCCGACCGGCGCGGGTGACACGATCAACATCCAGGCCGTCTACACCGACGGCGCGACCCGCTACAACTTCCAGAACCTGTCGGGCAGCAGCTACGCTCTGTACGGCAACTCGGGCGTTGCTGGCGCTTACGGCAGCATCGGCTTCGCCAACGCTCCCGACACGGTGTTCGTGACCGGCAGCTCGCAGGAAACCGTCAAGACCTGGGGCTTCCGCGGTGCTTACACCCATAACTGGGATCCCAACTGGAACTCGGCACTCTACGGTGCCTACGCTCAGGCCCAGTTCGGCACGCTGGCCAAGACCACCCTCTGCGGCGCTGGCGGTGCTGGCGGCGTGTTCGGTGGCCTGGCGGGTGTGACGGGTTGCAACCCGGACTTCGCGATCGCCCAGCTCGGTCTGGTCACCCGCTGGACTCCGGTCAAGAACCTGACGTTCTCGGCTGACGTGTCCTGGACCCACCTCGACCAGAAGTACTCTGGAACGGTTGGCATCTCCCCGTCGGCCACGACCGCCAAGCCGACCGCGGTCTACCAGCTGAAGGATCAGGACTCGATCGCCATGATCCTCCGCGCTCAGCGCAACTGGTAAGATCTGTCAAAACACGTGAACGAACACCCGGCGGGAAACCGCCGGGTGTTTTTCGTTTCGCGGCCCGTTGTCGGCGCAGACCGCTGCGATCCCGAGCCCGGATGGAGCAGCGGGCGGCGCGAAACGCGGCCCGATGGCAGGCTCAGCGAATCCCGGCCGCCGTCGCTTGTGGCAAGATCCCGGATTGCGCTGCGCTCCATCCGGGCTACCGGACCGTGCCGTGTCGCCCGGCTGTCAATCCCATTGCACCAAAATATTCCGAGTTTCCGAATTTCGGAAGCAGCGTATGTGCCGCCTATCCCGGCTCATCAGGAGGGTGATCTTGTGTCGTCACCGTCGCGAGCCGGGCTTGCGGTGGACGCGGCATCAGCCGCCCAACCACTGCGCAGGGAAGGCCGTGTGTTGGGCTTCACCTGCATGCTGCTGTGCGATTCTTCCTGAGTGTGCTGTTCGCACAGCGGACCGCGGGTGCCGCCGGCACAAGGGTGAGAGATGAAGCAGAGCCCGGGCGAATTGCGCCGCGAGGACGCGAAGCCGTGTCTACCTGTCCTGCGGGCTTCGGCGAGATGCGAGTTGGGACGGGATGGTTCGCCTTGCTCCGTCATTGCGAGGAGCCCTTGCGACATAGCAATCCAGAGTCATTTCCGCGGAGGGATCCTGGATCGCTTCCGCTTCGCCGAGAATTCGGCGGACAAGTCGCTTCGCTCGCGTGCGCGTCTCAGCCCTGGCTCGCCACGCGCGCGCGGTCTAAATGCTCCTCGATCTTCGGGCGATCGCGGGTGCGCTCGAAACTGGTGCAGAGCAGCTCGGTCTCGTCGAGGGAAACCGGTGCGCGATACAGCCGGCACATGAATTCGGCGTTCGCGCGTCCCTTGCCCATGACGGGACTGCGTTCGGCGAGAAACATGCAATCGCGGCAGATGCTGGCGTCGAGCCGCTGATGGGCGGCGTCGAGATGATTGAGGATGCCGCGGAGCGAGTCGCGCAGCCTGACGCACTCGTCGGTGCCGAGCGACGTCACCGCATTCACCACGTGATTGATCGGGTCGTGCTGGCTCAGGTATTTCTCGCCTTGCGCGGTGACATGGAGCACGACGGACCGCTTGTCTTCGTGCGAGGGCTTTCGCACCAGGAGTGACTTGCTCTCCAGCGTCTTCACGATCTGCGATGCAGTGGCTCTGGTCGCGCCGATGAAGCCTGCGAGCGCAGAGGGCGTGCGCGAAAACCTGTTGGCGCGGCCGAGAAAGCGCAGCGCCATCCATTCCCGGTCACGCAACCCGTGCTGATTGCCCTCGAAATACCAGGCTCTGGCCGCCTGAACCAGCAGCTCGACCGCCTCGCGTGCCAACGGCATGAATTCCTACCTTACTCCGGGTATCACGTCTGCGGCGCCCCGAAGTCGCCTTCCATCGGTGTGCGCGAATCCTTCGCGAGATGCCGTATCACATGCCGCGTGCGGCGCGTACGCCATGCCCGTCTCTCGCGCGAAAGCACGGGCTGCTCGGCCCCCGACTTGGACAGATGGGCACCGCGAGGTACCGCGCAAGAAGCGGTGTCGATAATGGCAGGCCAATCGTGGCGTCGTCGAACGAAAGCCCGAGTTGCCGTCACAGCCGGACGATGGATCGGAAATGTTCAACCGTAGCCCCTGAAGTTCAAGTCACACGCAGACGTTTCTTATCTTCCATTGAAACGATGAATGAGCTTCTCAACAAAATCAAGTAGAGACGTTCATGCAGACTGGATGTCGTTCGAAGCGATTGTAATGTTCAAGACAATCTCTCTCATCAGGACACATGATGGTGATCGCAATACGCAGTGTAACAAGGTACTTACACACAAATATGCGATGTTTGATTGCAAGACATGTTGCTGTCCGCCGTTGATGCAAGTTGATCGAAGCTTGTGCATGGCAGTGACGCACGGCGGAGCGTCATCCACAACTTGTGCGTTCCGTCAGGGAATCGCCAAGGGAACTCGTAGGGATTACACGTGGCGGTTGCCGTGGCGATGACGGCGAAATGCATCCGCCGTATCGCTTTCGCCCCGCCGGCGCGATTCTCCGCCGAGCGATGGATGCGCGCGCTCGACCGAAACGGTGTCCGCAACGGATGCGCATGCGCCTGACGCGTGGCGGCATGCATGATCGACTGTCACAATAATGAGCAGGGCGGCGATGGCGCTGGCGCCAACCGCGTTCCGCCTCGGCTGACTACTCGCCCTTGAGCATGTCTCGCAGCTCGCGGAATGGATCGGCGCTTGGTGCAGCCGACGTGTCCTGCCGCATCGCGTTGTAGATCCGCGGGACCATGTCGACGGCCTGATCGAGGCCCGAATCACGTCCCGACTGATATCCGCCCATCAGGCGAAGGTCGCGCGTGTCCTCGTACTTGGCGATCATGGTGCGCAGCTTGCTCACCAGTTCCCGTTCCTCGGGGTCCCAGACGTTGTGGGCGAGGCGGGAGACCGAGGCCAGAACGTCAACGGCGGGATAGCGCGCCTGGTCGGCGATGTGCCTGGAGAGCACAATGTGGCCGTCGAGGGTGCTGCGGATGGTGTCGGCGATCGGCTCGTTGTGGTCGTCGCCGTCGACCAGCACGGAGAAAATGCCGGTGATCGTCCCGGATCCCTCCTCGCCGGGGCCGGCGCGCTCCAGGAGGCGGGGCAGGTCGGTGAAGACCGTCGGCGCGTAGCCGCGCGCGACCGCGGGCTCGCCGGCGGCAAGGGCGACCTCGCGGGCGGCGTGGGCGAAACGGGTGATCGAATCGACCACCAGCAGCACCGATTCGCCCCGGTCGCGGAAATATTCGGCGACCGCCATGGCGGTCTTCGGTGCCAGCCGCCGCATCATCGGGCTTTCATCTCCCGTCGATACGATGGTGATGGCCCGGTTGCGGTTGGCGCCGAGCACGTCCTCGATGAATTCGCGCACCTCGCGGCCGCGTTCGCCGACCAACGCCAGCACGACGGTGTCAAAGCCCTGGCTGCGGGCCAGCATCGCAAGCAGCGTCGACTTGCCGACGCCGGAGCCGGCAAAGATGCCGACGCGCTGGCCGGCGCAGATCGGGGCGAACAGGTCGATGACGCGCACGCCGGTACGCAACGGCTTGTGGACGCGCGCGCGCTTCATGGCCGCCGGCGCCTCGGCTTCCGCCGAGACGGCGCGCGATCCCGGGGTGAGGGGACCCTGTCCGTCCAGCGGCGCGCCGAGCGCGTTGATGACGCGGCCCTTCCAGCTCGGATCCGGCGCAAAGGACAATGGCGGCATCCGGTAGGCGACCGAGCCGAGGCCGCCGGCGAACTGCCGGTCAAACGGCTTGGCGATGATGCCCTCGCTGTCGATCCGCACCACCTCGCCGATCTGGGGCTTGCCGCCGGAATTGACGCCGATCAGCTCGCCAAGCCTGACGAAGCGCGACAGGCCGGAGACGCGGAAATGCGTCGGTGCGATCTCGGAGATCGCGCCGCTGACGCTGGCCAAGGGAGTGCTCTGCTGAAGCTCCAGCAGCGCCCACTCGAGTTGCCGAAGAGCGTTCAAGGAAACCGTCCACCTTCAATGCGCGCGAAGCGCAGTCTACTTGCAAGTCTATTTGCCCGGCTCGCCCAGCGTCCGGATTGCGTTCTGGAGCGAGCTCTCGGTGCCCTCGATCATCGAATTGGTGCCCTCGAAGGCGCGTGAGGCCGCGATCAGCTTCGTCAATTCCATCATCGGATTGGCGCCGGAGCCCTCGACATAGCCCTGCTTGAAGCCGTCGCGGGAGAAATCGGCGATGGCGGTCGCGGGCCGGTCCGGCGTGACGCCGGAATTGCCGTAGCGGTCGAGATTGGCGTCTGCGGGAACGTTGAACAGGCCGATGGAGCCGATCTCGTTGTTGTCCTGGGTGATCGCGCCGCTGCGCGCGATCGAGACCGGTCCGCCGTTCGGGTCGAGCGTGATCTGGGCGCCGCCGGCATCGATGACGGGGAAGCCGGACACCGTCTGAAGATCGCCGTTGGAAGCGATCTGGAGGCGGCCGTCACGCGTATAGACCGTGCCGTTCGGGCCGGCGAAGGCGATCCAGCCCTGTCCGACCACGGCGACGTCGAGCGGGTTGCCGCTCTCGGTGATGCTGCCCATCTCGCGCGAGATGATGTTGTCACCGGGCGAGGAGAACGCGACCGGGTTCGCGCCGGCCTTGGACAGCACGGTCTCGAATTTCACGACGTCGGTGCGGAATGCCGCCGTGTTGACGTTGGCGACGTTGTTGGCGATCGTCTGGAGCCGCTTTTCGAGGGCGACCTGAGCCGACAATCCCACATAGAGAGCCGATTGCATGATTTACCTGTTGAACCGGATGTTCTGAAGCTTCGAGAGCATGTCGGTGTCCATGCTGGCCGACGTCGACGCGCCGGCGATCAGGACCAGCGCGGGGTTGGTCGAGGTGTCGCTCTGGGCCTGAGTCGAATCCCACATCGCCGCAAAGCGCTGCACGAATTTGGTGACCTTGGCCGGGTCCTGAAAATCGGTGAGATCGATCTTGTCCGCGATCATCTTGGCCTGGGCGTCGATGTCGGCCGAGCTGATTGTCGCCGGAAGGCCGAGCGCGGTCTGGACCACCTGAGTCAGGGCCTTGTCGGCGAGGATCTGGTAGGCGGTGGTGACGGTGGAGGCCTTGCGGGTGAAATAGAGCGCCAGCCGCAGGCCCTCGTTCTGGTCGCCGGCCTTTTCCTCCATCGTCTGCGTGACGTATTCGGTCGCCGTGCCGGTCGTGGCCGAGGTCGCCTGGGTCGCCTTGTCGCCGAGAGCGGCAAAATTGAAGGCGGCGGCGAATTGCCGGTAGCGGGTGTCGGTCAGCTTGTTGGCGAACGTGTCCTTGGACGCGATACCCTCGGTCAGAACCTTGCGCATGAACGCCTTGGCGTAGGTCATGTCGCTGAGGCCATAGGCCTTCATCGCGTAGGAGTAGAGGCGATAGTCCTTCAGGAAATCGTCGATCGTCTTCACGTTGCCGATATGGCGGAGGAAATAATCGGTATCGCGGCTGACATCCGGCTGCGTCGCGACCTGCGTCAGCGACTTGCCCATGTCCTTGGTCAGTCTGGTGTAGTCCGCGATGGTGGATAGCATGACACGCGCCCCTCTGGCCGCTTTGGCGACACCATCCCAAGCTGGCGCGAAATGCTTGCGCGGGGCTGGCGACCGCGAAGCCAGCTTCGCGCAAGCGTCGCCAACTAGATATTGCCGATGGGATCGGCGATGGAGCGGCGCGTTGGGCAGTTTCGTGGGGATTGTCATCACGGTGGCGGCACTGCTCGGCGGATTTGCCGCCATGGGCGGGCATCTGGCGGTGCTCATGCAGCCGTGGGAGTTCGTGATCATCATCGGCACCGCGGTCGGCACCTTCATCGTGGCCAATCCGTGGAAAACGGTCGTGGACACCGGCGTGGCGTGCATGCAGGCCCTCACGGGCGCGGTGCCGGGTGAACGCTATTATCTCGACCTGCTCGGGGCGCTCCATTCCCTGATGCGGGAGCTGCGGGGCAAGGGCCGCAACGAGGTCGAGGCCCATATCGACGACCCGGCGTCCTCCGAAATCTTCAAGGCCTTCCCGAGCGTGCTCGGCGACCCGCCACTGCTGCAGTTCATCTGCGACTATGTCCGCCTCATCATCATGGGCAATGCGCGCACGCACGAAATCGAAGCGTTGATGGACGAGGAAATCCACACCATCGTAAAGGCCAAGCTGGCGCCCTACAACTCGATCGTGGTCGTGTCGGAGGCGCTGCCGGCGCTCGGCATCGTCGCCGCCGTGCTCGGCGTCATCAAGGCCATGGGCGCGCTCGACCAGTCGCCGAAGCTGCTTGGTGGCTACATCGGCGCGGCGCTCGTCGGCACTTTCGCCGGAATCTTCCTGTCCTACGGTGTCCTTTCGCCCTTCGCGATGAAGATCAAGATGACGCGGGAGAAGCGCTGCCGGCCCTACATCATCGTCAAGCAGACTCTGCTGGCGTTCATGAACGGCGCCATGCCGCAGATCGCCGTCGAGCACGGCCGCAAGATGATCGCGAGCAACGAGCGGCCATCGATCGATGTCGTCGAAAACGAGACGATCGCAGGTCCCAAGGCCGTCCCGACCGAGGCTGAACCGAAGGCTGCACCCAAGGCTGCACGCGCATGATGATGGAAGACGTCGACCAGCGGAAGCAGCTGCCGAACTATTTGCTGGACGCCGCCGGCATATCGATCGAGCGCATGCCGATGCTCAATGTGATCTTCGATCGCATGGCGGCATCGTGCACGGACAGCCTGCAGCCGATGGCCGGAACGCCGTGTTATTTCTCGGTCAACGGCATCACCAACGACCGCGTCGGTGACATCATCAAGGATTACGAGGGCAACGCGGTCGCTGCCGTGCTCTATGCCGAGCAGTGGGATTCGCGCATCATCATCATGCTCGACCGCGATTTCGTCTTCACCATGGTCGAGGCGATGTTCGGCTCCGACGGCGCCGAGCCGCCGCTCGATGTCGAACGTACCTTCTCGAACATCGAGATCCGCCTGGTCCAGGCGCTGTTCGAACGGTTCGCCAAGGCGCTGCAATCCTCCTTCGCCGGCACATCGAATGTCACCTTTCGCGTGGAACGCGTCGAGACGGCGATGGCGTCACTGGCGATCGGGCGGAGCGGCAACATGTCGATCTGCGCGAACGTCATGTTGCAGGCGCTCTACCGCGGCGGCCAGATGTTCCTCATCATTCCGCACTCCGCGCTCAACCCGCTCAGGCAGAAGCTCGCCACCGTCGTCGTCAGCGACGGTCGTGCGTCCGATCCGCGCTGGCGCGAGCAGATGGAGAGCGAGGTCCACCGTACCGAGGTCACGCTGAGCGCGGTGCTCGACGAGAAGATGGTGACGCTCGGCGACGTCGTGAAGTTCAAGGTCGGGCAGGTGCTCGAGCTCGAAGCCACGCCGCGCACGCTCGCCCGGCTCGAGAGCAACAACCAGGTGCTGTTCTGGTGTCAGATCGGCCAGCTGGATGGCTATTACGCCATGCAGGTGGCAGATCCCGTCGATCAGAAACGGGAGTTCGTCGATGATATCCTATCTCGTTGATGTCGTGCTGCTGATCGCGCTGGCGTTCACCAGCATGAGGGTGACCCGGATGCACCGCGAGCTGGCGCGGCTGCGCAGCTATCAAGGCGAGTTCTCGACCATCGTCCACGAGACGGCGGGCGCCTTCGATACGGTGATCACCGCGGCGCATGATTCGACCGCGAATCTGGGCCGCCTCGCCAACGTGCTGAGCACGAAGATCGACCAGGCCCATGAGGCGATCGCGGCACTCGATGCGCGCAACGGCCTTCAATCGGCTGCAACCGCGAGCGGTGCTGACGTGAACAAGCATTGAAACCGGGATCGGCGGAACAGATACGATCGGAACGTTGCGGCGCTCCGGCAGCGGAAATACCAAGAGGCGATACCAAATGGCGCAATCCTTCGACTATGACTCTGCCACCCACGGCCCCGACGAGGGGCACACCGAAGCGTCTCCGCTGGAGCGGCTGGCGGAGATCGCAGCGCGCACCGCGGAGGAGACCGGCAAGTTCGCCAATGTCGATGCCATTCTGCGCATTCCCGTCACCATGCAGGTGGTGCTCGGCTCGGCGACCATTCCGGTCGCGAACCTGATGAAGCTCGGCCGCGGCGCCGTGGTTCCGCTGGATCACCGCGTCGGCGAGCCCGTCGACGTCGTGGTCAATGGCCGCGTCGTTGCGCGCGGCGAGGTCGTCGTCGTCGAAGAGGACAATTCCCGCTTCGGCGTCTCGCTCACGGAGATCGTCGGACCGCTGGGGCAGGGTGATACCTGACCATGGCGGCACAGGTCGGCATCGCTCCCATCAAGCAGCGAGGCGTTGCCACGCTCGGTGGAACGGAAAAGGTCGCGGCACTCCTGCTGGCCATGGGCCGGCAGGCCGCCGCGAGCGTGCTCTCGCAGTTCGAGCCGCAGGATATCCGCATCGTTACCAAGGCCGCGGCCGAATTGCGGCCGATCACCGCGCAGGAACTCGAATCGATCGTCGAGGAGTTCGCCCAGCAGTTCTCGATGGGCGCCAACATTCTCGGCACCATCGGTGGCCTGGAAGCGGTGCTCGGCGACGTGCTTCCGGCCGACCAGGTCTCGGCGATCATGTCGGACCTGCTCGGCAATTCGAGCCGGTCGGTGTGGGACCGCGTTTCGTCGGTGTCGGAAAACTCGCTGGCGACCTACCTTTCCAAGGAGCATCCGCAAACCGCGGCGCTGATCCTGTCCAAGGTCAAGCCGTCCTGCGCGGCCAAGGTGATGAGCCAGTTGCCCTCGAGCCTGCGCAACGAGCTGATGCGGCGCGTGCTCAGCCTCAAGCCGGTCGTCGACGACGCCATGAAGGTTCTCGAGAAGACGCTGCACGAGGACCTGACGCTGAACTTCGCCCGCAATCTCGGCGCGGACACCTATGCCCGCGTCGCCGACATCATCAACAAGATGGAGCGCGGCCACATCGAGGACATGCTGAAGAGTCTGTCGGAAAAGCGGCCGAAATCGGCCGAAGTGCTCAAGGAACTGCTGTTCACCTTCGACGACGTGATCCACCTGACGCCGAAGGCGCGCACCATGATCTTCGATCAGGTGCCGACCGATCGCATCGTCGTCGCGCTGAAGGGAACCGACAAGAACTTCCGCGAAATGATCCTGTCCTCGGTCGCCTCGCGCGTCCGCCGCGTGGTCGAGCACGAACTCGCGATCGGCGAGCCGTCGAACCAGCGCGACGTGCTGGAGGCGCGCCGCGTCATCACCGACCTCGCACTCGACCTCGCGGAGAAGGGTGAAATCGAGCTCAACCCCGAGCAGGAGGATGAGCTGGTCTTCCGCTGACCGCTGAAAGGGCATGGCAGAAACATCCGATCAGGAGAGCAAGACAGAAGAGCCGACCGAGAAGAAAGTCCGCGATGCGCTCGAACAGGGCAAAATCCCGGTCTCTCGGGAGGCTTCCATCTTTGCCTCGATGGCCGCGCTGATGGTGATCCAGGCCTTCCTGATCGGCCAGGGTGTGCAGCAATTGACGCCGACGCTGAAAAGCCTGCTCGACGATCCCGAAGGCTTCCCTCTCGGCAACGGCGCGGACGCGCAGAACCTGCTCACCGTGGTTGGGCTCGAGGCGCTGCGATTCCTGGTGCCGCTGGTCGTCATCCTGGCGGTGTTCGGGCTGGCGGCGTCGCTGCTGCAGAACGCGCCCAGCTTCGTGCTCCAGCGCATCATGCCGGACCTGTCGCGAATCTCCCCGGTCAGCGGCTGGAGCCGGTTGTTCGGAACGCAAGGTCTCGTCGAGTTCGCCAAGTCGCTGTTCAAGCTGGTCTCGGTGACGGTCGTCGTCGTCTTCGTGCTGCGCTCCTCGGAAGCAAAGGCGTTCGAGGCGATGTATACCGATCCGGTCGCGCTGCCGGAGATGATTCTCAACATCGCGATGCGGATCGTCTCGGCGATCTGCATCGCCACCATCGTCCTGGTCGCGATCGATCTGGCCTGGGCGCGCTTCCACTGGCGGCGCGAGCTGCGCATGACCAAGCAAGAGATCAAGGACGAGCACAAGCAGGCGGAGGGCGATCCGCTGATCAAGGCTCGCCTGCGTTCGCTGGCGCGCGACCGCTCGCGCCAGCGCATGATCGCCTCCGCCTCGCGCGCAACGCTGGTGATCGCGAATCCGACGCACTTTGCGATCGCGCTGCGCTACAAGCGCGAGGAAGGCGCCGCACCGCTCGTGGTCGCCAAGGGCATGGACGTGATCGCGCTGAAGATCCGCGAAGTAGCCGAGAAGAACCGGATCCCGGTGATCGAGAACAAGGCGCTGGCGCGCGCGCTCTACGAGGCGGTTCAGGTCGACCAGGCGATCCCGGCGGAGTTCTTCCGGCCGGTCGCCGAGATCATCTACTTCCTCCAGTCCAAGCAGGCGCCGAACACCGAGAAGGTTCAGTAGATTTCCGATTCGCGAGGATGGCGTCTCGTGCATCAGCCTGACGAAAGCTTGCGGCCCTAAGCTTCTCTCCAATGGAACATCATGGGGCTGTCGTGGGACCGCTTTATCTCTTCGAACTCGCATCGTCGCAGGCGCGGTATCTCGAACTCCGCCAGTCGACCATCGCCACCAATGTCGCCAACGCGAATACGCCGGGCTTCAGGGCACGCGACGTCGAGCCTTTCAACCAGGTGCTCGACGGCACGCCCGTCAGGCTCGCGACCACGTCGCCCTCGCACATGCAATTGTCCGCGGCCGAGACCGACACGCGGGCGACCGCGAAGAAGGATAGCTGGGAAGTCGTTCACTCCGGCAACTCCGTCAGCCTGGAGCAGGAAATGATCAAGGGCAGCGACGTCAGTCGCGACTACTCGATGAACTCGGCAATCGTGCGGTCGTTTCACCGCATGGTGCTGTCGAGCGCGAAGAGCTGAGGTGAATTGACATGCTGGACTCCCTGCAAGCGTCATTGACGGTCGCGAGCTCCGGGCTCGAGTCGCAGTCGACGCGCATGCGTATCGTTTCGGAAAACCTCGCCAACGCGACCTCGACGGGCCGCACTGCCGGTGCCGATCCGTATCAGCGCAAGACCATCACCTTCGATGCGGCCATGGACCGCGCCTCTGGCACGCAGCTTGCGAAAGTGAAGGAGATCGGGGTCGACACCACGCCGTACCGCGTGGAGTACGACCCGGGTCATCCCGCCGCCGACAAGGCCGGCTACGTCAAGCTGCCGAACGTCAACATGATGATCGAGATGGCGGACATGCGCGAAGTCAACCGATCCTATGAAGCCAATCTCCAGGTCGTGAAACAGGTGAGGTCGATGCTGGGCATGACCATCGATCTGCTGAGGAGCTGACAATGCTTGAGGCGATTTCATCCACCGCGATTTCTGCAGGCCACGCCGCGTCCCGTGCGACTGAAGCGCAGGCCATCGCACCGGCGGCGCCGACCGCGATCCAGTCCACCGACGACGTCGGCTTCGAATCGGTGATGAAGCAGGTGACGACGGACGCGATCGGCACGCTGAAGACGGGCGAGGCGGCGTCGATCTCGGCGATGCAGGGCAAGGAATCGACACGGAAGGTCGTGGAGGCGCTGATGTCGGCCGAGCAGGCCTTGCAGACGGCGGTCGCGGTCCGCGACAAGGTCGTGCAGGCCTACCAAGAAGTCGTTCGTATGTCGATTTGACCTGAAGGAATGACACAGTGAAATCGCTCGCCATTGCGGCTACGGGCATGAACGCCCAGCAGACCAACATCGAAGTCATCGCGAATAACATCGCCAACATCAACTCGACGTCATACAAGCGTGCGCGTGCGGAATTCACCGATCTGTTCTACCAGATGGACCGCATGCAGGGCGTCGCGAACGTCAACGGTTCCTCGCCGATTCCGGAAGGCTCCAATCTCGGCCTCGGCGTCAAATCGGCGGCCATACGGAAGTTGCACATCCAGGGCGCGCTGACGCAGACCGGCAACCCCTACGACCTCGCGATCAACGGCCGCGGCTGGTTTCAGGTGCTCGGCCCCAACAACGAGGTGCAGTACACCCGCGCGGGCTCGTTCAACACCAATGCCAACGGCCAGCTCGTCACGATCGACGGCTATCTGCTGGATCCCGCGATCACCGTGCCGCAGGGAACGGTTCAGGTCACGGTCAACCAGACCGGACAGATGTTCGCCAAGCTGGACACCGAAATCAACCCGCGCCAGATCGGCCAGCTCAACCTTGCCAATTTCGCCAACGAGGCGGGTCTTGAGCCGCTCGGTAGCAATCTCTATCGCGAGACCACCGCGTCCGGCACGCCGGTCGTCGGACTGCCGGGCGATGCCGGCTACGGCAAGATCAACCAGCAATATCTCGAAGCCTCGAACGTCGATCCGGTGAAGGAAATCACCGAGTTGATCTCGGCGCAGCGCGCCTACGAAATGAATGCCAAGGTCATCCAGGCCTCGGATGAAATGGCCTCGACGGTCTCGAAGGGCATGCGCTAGTTCCGGTGTCTCGATGTTGAACAGGGTAGGCTTAATGGTGCGCGGGTTGGCCGCCGTGCTGCTGGTTCTCGTCTCGGCGCGCGTCGCCGCGGCGGAGGAGAAGCGGCTTCCGGTGCCGGCCGTGTCGATCCGCGCCGGCGAGCTGATCCGGGACGACATGATCACGGAACGCGCCTTCGCGCCGAACGTGCTCGGCGTCGCCATGTTCATCGAAGCACGCCAGATCCTGGTCGGACGCATGGCGCGGCGCGCGCTGCTGCCGGGCCAGCCGATCCCGTCCAATTCGGTGGAAGATCCATGGACCATTGCCCGGGGCGCCATGGTCAAGGTCGTGGTCGAAGACAGCGGTCTGTCGATCGTCACTTACGGCGCCGCGATGCAGTCGGGCGCGGCCGGGGCGCTCATCCCGGTGCGAAACACCGACACCGGCGTGATCATCAGGGGCATCGTCCAGGCGGACGGCACCGTCAAGGTCGTGGACGGATCATGACCCGATTCCTGCTTGCGCTCGTCCTGCTCGTTTCCGCCGCCGGCGCCCAGGCCGCCGTCCGCATCAAGGACATCGCGGACATCAAGGGACTGCGCGAAAACCAGATCGTCGGCTATGGCCTCGTCATCGGCCTGAACGGCACCGGCGATACGCTTCGCAATGCGCCGTTCACGGAGCAGTCCCTGCAATCGATGCTCGAGAACATGGGCATCAATGTCAGGAACGAAACCACGAGCACCAACAATCCCACGCGACCGACGACGCTGCGCACGCGCAACGTCGCCGCCGTGATGGTGACGGCGGACCTGGCGCCTTCGATCGGAGCAGGCGAGCGCATGGACGTGACCGTCTCGTCGCTCGGCGATGCGACCTCGCTGCTCGGCGGCACGCTGGTGATGACGTCGCTGCGCGCGGCGGACGGTGCGGTCTATGCGGTGGCGCAAGGCGCGGTCACCGTGGCCGGTTACAGCGTGGGAGGCCAGGCGCAGAACGTCAGCCAGGGCACGCCGACCGCAGGTCGCATCCCGAACGGCGCGCTGGTCGAGCGCGAGGTTCAGGGAAGCCTCCGCGAGATGGAATTCCTGGTGCTGGAGCTCAAGAACCCCGATTTCGTCACGGCAACGCGCATTCTCGATGCGATCAACCGCTACGCCGGCGGCCGCTATCGGGCGCAGATCGCCTTCGAGCGCGATTACCGCACCATCGTCCTGTCGAAGCCGCGCCATATCGGTCCGGTCCGCTTCCTGGCCGAAATCGGCGAACTGACGGTCGAGCCGGATACGCCGGCGCGGGTGGTGATCAACGAGCGGACCGGCACGGTGGTGATCGGGCGCGACGTGCGGATCTCGACCGTTGCCGTGACGCACGGCAATCTGACGGTTCGTGTCACAGAGCTTCCCGTGGTGTCGCAACCGGCGCCGTTCTCGCGAGGGCAGACCGTCGTCGTTCCCCAGACCGTGGTCGAGGCCAACGAGGCCGGATCACAGGTGGCGATCCTGAGCGGGGTCGATCTTCAGCGCCTGGTGCGCGGGCTGAACCAGATCGGCCTGAAGCCGTCGGGCATCATCGCGATCCTCCAGGCGATCAAAACGGCCGGCGCGCTCCAGGCCGACGTCATCGTGCAATGATGCACAAGCGTCGTGCAAGCTTGGTCGCCCAATGCTGAGGTCTCGACCGAGAATCGCACGCGGACCGATGCTGAAGCTGGATCACAAAGCCAAACTCCTCCTCCTGGTCGCGGCCGCCGCGCTCGGATGCGCTTCGCCCGTGCTGGCGCTGGATGAGGCAAGGCCATCGAAGCCACTCAACCTGTTGTCCTTTGCGCGCGCCCGTGCGCCTGGATCGCAGAAGCCGTATTCGCCGGCCTCGACCATTCCGGGCGACAACGTGTCGATCCGGGCGACGGCGTGGGCCGCCGAAGATTCAGGACCCGCCATCACGGGGGCGGTGCCTGCTCCCGAGAAGCCAGCGCCGGTGCCCACCGCCGCGCCCGTGCGTCCGGCCAAGCCCGGCAGCGTCACGGCGCCGCCGAAGCCCCTCGCACCTGCACAGGCCGCCGTACCTGCGGACAATGAGGTCGCCCTGTTCTGCAGCAACGTCGCCGATCCGGCCGTCGATTCGCGGCTGGCCTGGCAGCTCAAGGAACTGGAGAAGGCCGAGACCCAGCTCCGCGAGCGGATCGCCGAGGTCGAGGCCAAGCGCGCCGAATACGAGAAGTGGATGGCACTGCGCGACGACTTCCTGAAGAAGGCCGAGGCGCAGGTCGTCGAGATCTATTCGCGCATGAAGCCGGACGCTGCCGCAACCCAGATCGCCGGCATGGCGGACGAGACGGCGGCGGCCGTGCTCGCCAAGCTCAGTCCGAGGAGCTCGAGCGCGATCTTCAACGAGATGGATACGGCACGCGCGGCGCACCTTGCCGATTTGCTCGGGGGCATGCGCCGTGTGGATGACGGAAAGACCAAATAGATGAAGAATCCGATCACCATCCTGTCGCTGCTGTTGCTTGCCGGATGCGTCAATGATCCGGCCGAGGTCCTGACCGGTCCGCGATTGTCGCCGGTCGGGAGCGGACTGCGGACGCAGGCCGATCCGATTCCGGTGACGCCACGTTTGCGCTCGCCCGTCAGCTATCGCTCGACCTGGGACGACGGCACCGATCTCTACCGCGATCCCCGCGCCCGGCGCACCGGCGACGTCGTGACGGTGATCATCTCGATGCAGGACAAGGCCAAGCTCGACAACAAGACCGGCCGCTCGCGCGATTCGCAGATCAAGTTCGGGCTGGACTGGCTGATGGACGTCGCCGGCTGGAGCGACACGGGCTCGGCCAACGCCAACCTCAGCACCAATACCCAGATCAAGGGCAACGGCCAGATCGACCGCACCGAGGACATCAAGCTCTCGATCGCCGCCATCGTCACCGACGTGTTGCCGAACGGCAATATGATGATCAGTGGCTCGCAGGAATTCAAAGTCAACACGGAGATGCGGGTGCTCAATGTCGGCGGCATCGTGCGTCCGCGCGACATCTCGCGCACCAACACGATCTCCTACGAGAAGATTGCGGAGGCTCGCGTGTCCTACGGGGGTCGCGGGAATCTGTCTGACGTGCAGCAGCCTGGATGGGGACATCGGATCTATGACGCCGTGGCACCATTCTGAGAGCGACGCCGGCCGGGCCGCGCCGCGAGGGCAGGGGACGTGATGCGCCTGATTGCGGCTATAGTGGTGCTGACCCTGATCGCGATCGGTGCGGGCGCGATTGCCGGCCTGCATCTGTTCGCGGCTGCAGAGCGCGTCGCCGACGCGAAGAAGAGTGCCACGCCGCCGCCCGTTGCGACGAGCTTCGCGGGCAGCGCGCGGCTCCGAAAACTGTCTCCGATCGTGACCAATCTCGCCGCGCCGGCCAACAACTGGGCCCGTGTCGAAGCCTCCATGGTGACCGAGAGCATGAGCGACGAGGATGCCGGTATCCTGGCCGCGCACATCAGCGAGGACATCGTGACTTATCTGCGGACGGCGTCGGTTGGGCAGTTCGAGGGATCGCGCGGGCTCCAGCATCTGCGCGACGACCTCGCCGAGCGCGCCAATATCCGATCGTCGGGCAAGGTGCGCGAATTGATCATTGAGGCGTTGGTGATTCAGTGAAATTGAGTGTCCTGCTGCTGGCGTTGGTCCTGGTCGTGCTGCCCGAAGTGGCGCTGGCCCAGATTCCGGATCTCAACTCGCTGCTGCCGCCGGGCAACGGCTCGACCAGCGGCCGCATCATCCAGCTGATGGCGCTGATCACGGTGCTGTCGGTGGCACCGGGACTGCTGATCATGGTGACGAGCTTCACGCGATTTGCGGTGGCGCTGTCGTTCCTGCGCGCCGGTCTCGGCCTCCAGACCACGCCGGCCAATCTGGTGCTGATCAGCCTCGCGCTGTTCATGACCTTCTACGTGATGGCGCCGACCTTCGACCGCGCCTGGGAAACCGGCGTCCAGCCGCTGATGAAGAACGAGATCTCGGAGGAGGAAGCCTATCTAAAGATCACCGATCCGTTCCGCGAGTTCATGCTGGCCCATGTCCGTGACAAGGATCTGCAGACCTTCGAGTCGCTCGCGGCGGAGAGCTTTCGCAAGAAATTCGACGACAAGCGCGTCGACATGCGTGTCATCATCCCGGCCTTCATGATCTCCGAGCTCAGGCGTTCGTTCGAGATCGGATTTCTCATCATCCTGCCGTTCCTGGTCATCGACATGATCGTCGCGACGCTGACCATGTCGATGGGCATGATGATGATGCCTCCGACGATCCTGGCGCTGCCGTTCAAGATGCTGTTCTTCGTGCTGATCGACGGCTGGAACCTGCTCGCCTCCGGACTGGTGCGCTCGTTCTCGTAACAGGTGCGATGACGGCCGAAGGCTTATGGTTAGCCAGAAGTACCGGGTCATGGTTAGCAGAGGGTAATGTTAACCATCTGATTTTGCTGACAAATTCAAGCAGATCTTAATCTGCGCGCAAGATTCGGCGTGCTAGCAATGCCTCACGGCGGGTTGGACCCTACCCACTCCAGTCCAAAGGCATGATGCCGCCCCTCCGTACCGGTGCAAGCCCGGTATGTCCCCTGATGAAAATGTAACGCGTACATAAAGGGACATTCGCAATGTCAAGCCTGCTTACGAACTCGACTGCCATGACCGCGCTCCAGACCCTGCGGTCTGTCAGTTCGCAACTCTCCACCACGCAGAACCGGATCTCGACCGGCCAGCGCGTGTCCACCGCTTCGGACAACGCCGCCTACTGGTCGATCGCAACCTCGATGCGCGCCGACAACGCCGCGCTCTCCGCCGTCTCCGACTCGCTCGGTCTGTCGGCTGCGACCGTCGATACCGAGTACACCGGTCTGACCACGGTTGTCGGCGACGCCAGCTCCGGCCTGACCAAGCTCCAGTCCCTGCTGGTGCAGGCCAAGACCGCCGGTATCGACCGCACCAAGATCCAGGCTGACATCACCCAGATCCAGCAGCAGATGAAGGCGACCGCCGGTGCGGCGACCTTCAACGGCGTGAACTGGCTGAGCACGACCGCGACGACGCCGACGACCGTGAACCTGGTGTCGTCGTTCTCCCGCGTCGGCGGCACGCCGACCACCGGCTCGATCAGCCTGACCGTCGCGAACTACTCGCTCTATACCAGCACCCAGAGCGGCATCCTGGATACGGTGAGCGGCGCCGCGTCAGTCGATACGATCAACATCTCCGCGCTCACCGACTCCGCGGCTGACCAGACCACGCTCGATGGCTACATCACGCAGGTCACCGGTGCGATCAACTCGGTGGCCGCGGCCGCCGCCAACCTCGGCGCCGTCAAGAACCGTATCTCGACCAACACGGACTTCGTGAAGTCGCTGATGGACTCGGTTGATCGCGGTATCGGCCAGCTCGTCGACGCCGACATGAACCAGGAGTCCACGCGCCTGGCGGCTCTCCAGGTCCAGCAGCAGCTCGGCGTGCAGGCGCTCTCGATCGCCAACAACAGCAGCCAGAGCATCCTGTCGCTGTTCCGCTAAGCCTCAACACGATCTGAGGAGGGCCGCGCTTCTCGCGAAGCGCGGCCCTTTCGTTTGGCGTGGCGCCCGCACGCCATCGTTTCGCCTGCCCTGTTGCTACGGGAACACAGGGCCACAAGCCCCGCACAAGCTTCGCGCGCTAGCGTCGCCGCTACGACAGGTTGGGCCTGCTTTTTTCGCCGCCCAAAGGCATGACGCCGCCCTGTCGTACCGGTGCAAGTCCGGTATGTCCCCAAATTCAATCTACTTTCAAAGGGACATCAAAATGGGTTCTAGCCTCCTCACCAACTCGTCTGCAATGACCGCGCTGCAGACCCTCCGCAACGTCAGCTCGCAACTCGCGACCACGCAGAACCGGATCTCGACCGGCATGCGCGTCTCGACTGCTTCGGACAACGCGGCCTACTGGTCGATCGCGACTTCGATGCGCGCCGACAACGCCGCGCTCTCCGCCGTCTCCGACTCGCTCGGTCTGTCGGCTGCGACCGTCGACACCGAATATACCGCTCTGACCGCCGTTGTCGGCGACAGCACCGGCGGCCTGACCAAGCTCCAGGCGCTGCTGGTCGAAGCCAAGACCGCCGGTATCGACCGCACCAAGATCCAGGCCGACATCACCCAGATCCAGCAGCAGATGAAGGGCACCGCCAATGCGGCGACCTTCAACGGCGTCAACTGGCTGAGCGCGACCGCGACCACGCCGGCGACCTTCAACCTGGTGTCGTCGTTCTCGCGCGTCGGCGGCACGCCGACGATCGGGTCGATCCAGCTGACGATCGCCAACTACTCGCTTTATACCAGCACCCAGAGTGGCATCCTGGATACGGTGAGCGGCACCGCGTCGGTCGACACGATCAACATCTCCGCGCTGACGGACGCAACAGCGGATATGACCACGCTCGACGGCTACATCGCGCAGGTCACGACCGCGATCAACTCGGTGGCCTCCGCCGCCGCCGATCTCGGCGCCGTCAAGAACCGCATCTCGACCAACACGGAGTTCGTCAAGACCCTGATGGACTCGGTGGATCGCGGTGTCGGTCAGCTCGTCGACGCCGACATGAATGCGGAATCGACCCGCCTCCAGGCGCTCCAGACCCAGCAGCAACTCGGCGTTCAGGCGCTCTCGATCGCCAACCAGAACAGCCAGAGCATCCTGTCGCTGTTCCGGTAAGCCTCAACACCATCTGAGGGGGGCCGCGCTTCGCGAGAAGCGCGGCCCTTTTCATTTGGTGTTGCCGGTCGAGCCATGACCTCGACCTAGCTCCCCCTGTTGCGGTCCGGTCACAGAGCCACAAGCCCCGCACAAACTTCGCGCGCTATCGTCGCCGTACGACAGGTTGGGCCTGCTTTTTCCGCCGCCCAAAGGCATGACGCCGCCCTGTCGTACCGGTGCAAGCCCGGTATGTCCCCAAAATTTTCAATCCGTTTCAAGGGACGTCAAAAAAATGAGCTCGAGTCTTCTCACCAATTCGTCTGCAATGACTGCGCTGCAGACCCTCCGTAACGTCAGCTCGCAGCTCGCGACCACGCAGAATCGGATTTCGACCGGTATGCGCGTGTCCACTGCTTCGGACAACGCGGCCTACTGGTCGATCGCCACTTCGATGCGCGCCGACAACGCCGCGCTCTCCGCCGTCTCGGACTCGCTCGGTCTATCGGCTGCGACCGTCGACACCGAATACACCGCTCTGACCGCCGTTGTCGGCGACAACACCGGCGGCCTGACCAAGCTCCAGGCGCTGCTGGTCGAAGCCAAGACCGCCGGGATCGACCGCACCAAGATCCAGTCCGATATCACCCAGATCCAGCAGCAGATGAAGGCCACCGCCAATGCGGCGACCTTCAACGGCGTCAACTGGCTGAGCGCGACCGCGACCACACCCGCGACCTTCGACCTGGTATCGTCGTTCTCGCGCGTCGGCGGCACGCCGACGATCGGGTCGATCCAGCTGACGATCGCGAACTACTCGCTCTATACCAGCACCCAGAGCGGCATCCTGGACACGGTGAGCGGCACCGCGTCGGTCGACACGATCAACATCTCCGCGCTGACCGATTCGGCTGCTGACCAGACCATTCTCGACGGCTACATCGCGCAGCTCACGACCGCGATCAACTCGGTAGCCTCCGCCGCCGCCGATCTTGGCGCGGTCAAGAACCGCATCTCGACCAACACGGAGTTCGTCAAGACCCTGATGGACTCGGTGGATCGCGGTGTCGGTCAGCTCGTCGATGCCGACATGAACGCGGAATCGACCCGCCTCCAGGCGCTCCAGACCCAGCAGCAGCTCGGCGTTCAGGCGCTCTCGATCGCCAACCAGAACAGCCAGAGCATCCTGTCGCTCTTCAAGTAAGCTTCGGCGTCGGAAACGACCGTGCTCCCTGTGGGAGCACGGTTCCCGCCGCCGTGAACGGCGGGCTTGACGGCACATGACGTGCTCGCGACCGGCCTCCTGATGCCAGACGTCATCCAACGCGTCGCAGCCATCGCGCTGCCATGCGCCAGCTGCTGAGCTGATTGCGTCGCCCGAGTTCTTGTAAAATTGCAACGCCTTGCCTGCGAACTGACACATTCGTGGCCTCGCGCAACCTTCAGACAAGGTTGGCAGCGGAGTGTCCGATACGTTCGCATTGGTACGAGGTCATATGCTGTTCAGTCGCGCGCAGCTCCAGCAGCTGCTCAACAATCTGCTGGAACTTGGGCCGCGGCGTCTGATGGCCTTGGGACTGATCGGCTTCGCCGTCCTCGTCACCGTCGTCGGCGGGGCCTATTATCTGAGCCGCCCCGAGTTCGAAACGCTCTATACCGGCCTTAACCGCGAAGACGTGACCCGCATCGGCGCCGCGCTGCGCGAGCAGAACATCACCTTCGACGTCAGTACAGCCGGCGACGCGATCTCGGTGCGTCCGAGCCAGACCATGCAGGCGCGGATGCTGCTTGCCGAGAAGGGGCTGCCGACCAGCGCCAATTCCGGCTACGAGCTGTTCGACAAGATCGGCTCGCTCGGCCTGACCTCGTTCATGCAGGAGGTCACCAAGCTCCGCGCGCTTGAAGGCGAGATCGCCCGCACCGTCCAGTTGATGAAGGGCGTGAAGGCCGCGCGGGTGCACATCGTCATGCCGGTACGCGGCTCGTTCCGCGCGACGCAGCAGCCGCCTTCAGCATCGGTCGTGCTGCGCACCGACGGCGCCATCGAGGCGCGCACGGCGCAGTCGATCCGTCATCTCGTCGCTGCCGCGATTCCAGGCATGAGCCGCGAGAAGGTGACGGTGCTGGATGCCGACGGCTCGATGCTGCTCGCCGAAGAGGACGAGGCGAGCGCAGCGCCGACCAAGATGGCGAGCCTCCAGAAGACGGTCGGCGGGATGGTGCAGGAGAACATCCGCAAGGCGCTGACGCCGTATCTGGGCCTGGACAATTTCGAGGTGAGTGTTGCGCCGCAGCTCTCCACCGACAAGCGGCAGACCAACGAGACCGTCTACGATCCGGAGAACCGCGCGGAACGTTCGGTGCGGAACGTGCGCGAAAACGAGAAGTCCCAGAACGCGGACCGTTCGACGCCGACCACGGTGCAGCAGAACCTTCCGGACCAGCAGGTGAACTCCGGCGGCACCAAGAACTCCAGCGAGGACAAGACCCGCCGCGAGGACGTCACCAATTTCGAAGTGTCGTCGAAGACGACGACGACGGTGAGCGACGGCTATTCGGTCAAGAAGCTCTTCATCGCCGTGCTGGTCAACCGCACGCGGCTCGTCGCCGATCTTGGCGACAAGAGCAACCAGGCCATCGTCGACAGCAAGCTCGCCGAGATCAGCCAGCTCGCGGCCACGGCCGGCGGACTGGACAAGGCGCGCGGCGATCAGATCCAGGTGACGGCCGTCGACTTCATCGAAGGCTCGCGCGAACTGGCGCCAGTGCCGCCGATCAGCTTCGTCGAGATGATCAACAAGCAGCTCGGCAGCGTCATCAACGCGGTGACGATCCTGGCCGTTGCTTCGATGCTGGTCTGGTTCGGCCTTCGCCCCGCGGTCAACGGCATCTTGACCCACCGCGCGGCGCAGGAGCAGACCGAGGCGGCCGAAGCCGCCGAGCTCGAAGCTGCCACGGCCCTTGCATTGGCCGAGAGTGAGGATCCCGAGCTTAATCTCGTCGAAGACCTCGAAGGCAAGATGCAGCGAACGCCGCAGAAGCGGCTGGAGCAGATCGTCCGTCTCGATCAGATGCAGGCGGCGGCAATCCTTAAAGACTGGATGCGACGCGAGGAGGCGGCATGAACGCGGCAATCGGAAAGCTCCTGACGCAGTTCGATGCGAACGGTCGCGCCAAGGCGCCGCTGCCGCCTCCACCGCCCAAGATCCAGGACGTGCTGACCAGGCCGAAGGAGCCCCGGCGCGAGCCGCAGGCCCAGGCCCAGCCGCAGCGTCAGCCTCAATCGCAGCCGCAGCCGCAGCTTCAGTCGCCGTCACCGGCGCCAGAGCCGGAAGCTCCGCCGGCCAATCTTCTCGACGACGCCTATCGGCGCGGTTATACCGCCGGTGTTGCCGAGAGCGACGCCAAGCTTGCCGAGGAGCGTGTCCGCAGCGCGATCCGGCTCGGCGAGGAGCGGGCCAAATGGTCCGACCAGCAGGCGGTTGCGATCGTGGGCGGCTTCGAGACGGCCTGCCGCGAGATCGAAACCAACATCGCAAGCTCCGTGGCGCGGATATTGCTGCCTTTCCTCGCCGACGCGGTTCGTGACAAGGCGATCGGCTCGCTAGTCGAGCAGATCGCAGCGCTGACCGGCAACTCGCCGGCGCCGGTGTTCAAGATCACCGGCCCGGGCGAATTGCTCGATCTGGTGCGGACACAGCTCGAGGCTAGCAGGCGAACGGGAATCGAATACGAGACCGCCGAGACGTTCGAGGTCCGCGTCGTCGCCGACCAGACCGTGATCGAGACGCAGATTGCGGCTTGGGGCGAACGCCTGAACGAGGCGCGTCGGTAGTCCGCCATGGAGGAGGTCAAGCACGAACTGGTGATCATCCGCAGGCGCAGCGCCTTCGCCGAGGAGGCGCATCACGGCGGCGTCTGGAAGATCGCCTATGCGGACTTCATGACCGCGATGATGGCGTTCTTCCTGGTGATGTGGCTGCTCAATGCGCTCAACCAGGACCAGAAGCAGGTGGTCGCGAGCTATTTCAACCCGATCAAGCTCGCGGAGAATGCGCCCGCCCCGAAGGGACTCAAGGATCTCACCAAGAAGGAGCCGACGCAGTTCGAAGGCCAGGATGGCAAGCGCCAGCCGGCGGGGCCGAACGAAGAGCGTCGCGGCGACTCGCCGACGGCGGAGAAGCCTGCCTCCTACGAAGAGAAGGTCCTGTTCCGCGACCCCTATGCGACGCTCGCCGAGATCGCGAACAGCGCGAACCAGGCCTCGGGCCAGCGTCGCGCCGGCGCTCTGACGTCGGCCGAAGAGGACGGCCTCAAGGGAGGCGACGCATACCGGGATCCCTTCGATCCCGGCTATTGGAAGCTGGCGCCGCAGACGTCCAAGGACGCAGACCGGTTCATTGACAGTGAGCCAAAACCGAATGCATCCGCGCGCGATAGCGCCTCCGGAACAGGCCAGGGCGAGCCGCAGGCGCGCCGTGCGAAGCAGGACGATGCCGGCGGAAGCGTGGCTCCGAACGCGGATGCGCCGTCTGCAAGCCTGTCGCCCCTGCTGCCGCCGGGGCCCGCGCCCTCGCAGGCGTCACGCGATGGCAGTGCCCAGGCGAATACGCAGCCAGGCGCCCAGGCGAACGCCGCAGCACAGCCGCGTCCTGACGATGCAGCGAAGACCTCCGAATCGCGCGATGCGGCGCAAACCCAGCAGCTGACTGTCAAGCAGCTTCAGTCCGCGATCGCGGATGCGCTATCGGACATCAAGGCCGGTGCGGGGCCGGTGGCCGAGATACGCCAAGTCGAGGAAGGCCTTCTGGTCAGCCTGACCGACGATGCGAGCTTCGGCATGTTCGCGGTCGGCTCAGCCGAGCCGCGGCCCGAACTGATCCGCGCGATCGACAAGATCGGGCCGCTGCTGATGAAGCGCCAGGGCATGATCATCGTGCGGGGTCACACCGACAATCGGCCGTACAAGTCGGAGACCTACGACAATTGGCGGCTATCGACCGCCAGAGCCCAGATGGCCTATTACATGCTTGTTCGGTCCGGCGTCGATGCGCGCCGGATCGAGCAAGTCGCGGGGTACGCCGATCGGCGGCCGAAACTTCCGAACGATCCCGCGGCCGCACAGAACCGCCGGATCGAGATTCTGATCCGGGAGAAGCGCCCTTGACCAGGCCGCTCCTCTGCGCCGCGCTGCTGATGCTGCTGCCGCTCTCAACGCTACGCGTGTCTGCCGATCCGGCATCGTCCCCGGCACCGGGCGAGCCATATGAGCTCGTGCGCACATTGCAGGCCGTGCAGGACGACATTGCCCGTGGCGACACGGCGGCGCATGGCAGTCACGTCGCGCTGATCAGGCAGGTCGGCGAGAAATTTCTCGCCGCCGATGCGGGTGTGTGGAGCAACGCACAGAACGGCCAGGCGGTGGTCATCTATCTTCTCAGCGGCGGTGGGCCGCAGATCGTCCGAAAGCTCCCACGCGAGAAGCTGAACGTCGACGAGCGGCTGTTCAACGGTGCTCTGGCCTATGTCGAGGGACGTCAGGACGAAGCGCGCGAACTGCTCAAGGATGTCAAGCCGCGCTCGCTTCCATCCGGCCTCGGCGGACAGGTCGCGCTGGTCCAGGGTGCGCTGTTCGCGCGCGCCGAGGCATCGCTTGCGATCGAGCGCCTGGACGACGCGCGCCTGCTCCTGCCGGGCACGCTGGTCGAGGAAGCGGCGCTGCGGCGCGAGATCCTGCTGGTCGGGCAGGCCGAGGATTTCGACAAGTTCGAATTCCTGACGCTGGCCTATATCCGTCACTACCGCAATTCGGTCTATGCCGGAGATTTCTGGCAGCGCTTCTCCTCCGGCCTGACGCAATCGAGCCTTGCACTCGACGAGCGCCGCTTTGCGCGGATCACCACTCTGCTCGAGCAGATCGATCGCGCGAGCCGCCTCAAGCTATATCTCGTGATCGCGCGCACCGCGATGATGCAGGGACGGATGGCCGTAACCCGGCTTGCCGGCGAGCGCGCCCTGACACTCAGCGCCGATGCCTCGGCGGATCGCGAGCGGGCGCATTTCTTCCGCGGCGTCTCGCGGGCACTCACCGACGAGTATGACGGCGGTGTCGCCGAGTTGAAGGCACTCGACCGGTCGAAGCTGCCCGAGCGCGATGTTCCGCTGCTGAATGCCACGCTGCAGCTCGCGCTCGATGTCCGCAAGCCGTTCGCAGGCGGATCTGCCGCCGCAGCCGACAAGCCGCCGGTCACGCCGGCGCGCCTCGATCTCGCGTCGTCGACCGCGACGCTCGCACGCGCGCAGAAGCAGCTCGGCGAACTCGAACTCCTCACCAGGGAACGCCGTCCATGACGAAGCTCAGTGGAACCAACGGACAGGTATTTTCGGGCCTCGCCGAAAGCCTCAGCATGCGCGGCACGTCACGCTCCGGCAAAACCGGCGGGACGAAATCGCCGGTGGATTCCTCGTTCAACGATCTGCTGCACACGGTTTCGAACCTCGCGAAGCGGGCGCTCACCGATGAAGCAAGCGATGCGGGCGTGAAGGCCGGATCGTTGCGGACGCGCCTGGCACAGCCGGCGGGGAAGGACAAGACCAAGGACGAGACGGAACGCACCGAGGCAGCCGACGCGTCCAAGCCCAGTCACAAATCGCCCGACCAGACCACGGACGAATCGTCGGAGACGCAAACTCCGGTCGACCATGGCGCGCGCGCGGACGTTTCGGATCGACCAAGCATTCCGACGATCGTCGCACAGCAATTCGCCGCCGTGCCCGCCGAGAAGTCGCAGATTCTATCGCCGGCGGGCGGCAACAAGGACGCGCCCGCGCGTGATGAGCGTTCGTCCACGGCAAAGCGTGAGGTCCAGGCCACAGGCACCGCAAAGACCGCTACCGCCGAGCCCGCGCCATCCGTATCCGCTCCGACAGGCACGCGCCCACAGGCTGCGACAACCGCGCAGCAAGACGGTGACGCAGCCTCGAAGGCCATGCCCGCAACACCGGCTTTCGAGGCCATCACGGCCAATGTCGAACGCGCTGTCAAAGCCTCGGCGCGGGACGTACTGCCCGAGGCGACCAAGGTCACCGTGGTCCAGCAGGAAACCCATCTGCCGCCGGCGCAGTTCAGCGCCACGCAGCAGGTCGCCAACGCAGTCGTCGCCGAGCTGAAGGAGACCCCGGCCCCGACGGCGTCCATGGCCCCCGATCTTGCGACGTCGCAGACCAGCGCGCCCGAACCGCTCAAGATCCTGACCATCAACCTCGAGCCGCCGGCACTCGGCAATGTCACCGTGCGGCTTCGTCTCGTCGGGTCGGAGGTCTCCGTTCATCTCGCGGCCGAGCGCAAGGACACCAGCCAGATGCTGGACCAGCAGCGCGATTCGATCCGCGATCTCATGCAGTCTGCGGGCTATGTCGCCGAGGTTGCACCTGTCCAGCACGGCTCGCTGGATGGATTCCAGAGCGGCTCCGGCCAGTCACAGTCGCAGCTCGCGGGTCAGCAGCAGCCATCGTCGCAGTCGCAAGGCGCGTTCGACGGCGCCGGGAGGTCATCGGGGCAATCGGACGGCGATGCGAAGCAGGCCCGGCAGGAGCGCCAGTCCAATCAGGAGATGCGTCATGACCAGGACGTGGGGCCGCAGACTCGCCGCGGCCCTGTTTATCTGTAGCGCGGGCGTCGCGGAGGCGGCCACCGACAACGCGCGCCCCTGCGAGCGCGAGATGGCGCGTGCGTCCCGGCAACATGGGATTCCGCTCGGCATCCTCTATGCGGTCGGCCTCACCGAGACCGGGCGCCGCGGCGCGCTCTATCCTTACGCGCTCGGCGCCGATGGCCAGACCGTGTTCGCCAAGGACATGAACGACGCGATCGCGAACTTCGAGACGATCCGAGCCAAGGGCATCAAGCTGATCGACCTCGGCTGCATGCAGATCAACCATCATTATCACGGCGACAAGTTCGCTTCGGTACGCGCGATGTTCGATCCCGCCAAGAACGTCGACTACGCCGCCCGCTTCCTGAAGGAGCTGAAACAACGCGAGGGCAGCTGGACCATGGCGGTCGCCCGCTACAACGCAGGACCCAACAACCAGCCGGCGCAGAAACGCTACGTCTGTCACATCGTCGCTCATCTCGTCTCCAGCGGCTTCGGCGCTTGGACCGACAAGGCGCGATCGTTCTGTCAGCCGAAGACGAGCTGACGACATGAAGTTGTGCATGGTTCCCGATCATCAGCCCCGCGCAAGCAAGATCCATCATTGTAGTTGCAACCTACCACAGGAGCCCAATCCATGAGCCTCTACGGCATTATGCGTACCGGTGTTTCCGGCATGGCCGCGCAGTCAAACAAGCTGTCGACGGTCTCGGACAACATCGCGAACGTCAACACAACCGGTTACAAGCGGGCTTCGACCGAATTCTCCTCGCTGATCCTCAAGAGCGGCTCGGGCAATTACGATTCCGGCGCCGTCGAGACGACCGTCCGCTACGCGATCAGCGACGCCGGACATACGCAGTTCACCACCTCGACCACGGACCTCGCTGTCCAGGGCAATGGCTTCTTCGTGGTCTCGAACGCGGCCAACACACAGCAATATCTGACGCGCGCCGGCTCGTTCGTGCCTGACAGCCAGGGTAATCTGGTCAACGCCGCCGGCTACTACCTTCTGGGACAGCCCGGCCTCGTGACCAATTTCTCGCAGAACAGCCTGGCCGGCATGCAGATCGTCAACATCGCCCAGGTCTCGCAAGTGCCCGTGCCGTCGACGGCGGGGACGCTCACGACCGGCAATCTGGATCCGACGGCGGCTGTCATTGCCGGTCCGCCGGGTCCGGCGTCCTATTCATCGAAAAGCTCGATCGTGGCCTACAACAATATCGGCCAGGCCGTGACGCTCGATGTCTATATGTCCCACACCGCGACGGCCGCCGGCTTGGACACCTGGCAGGTTCAGGTCTATGACGCCGCGACGAGTACGTCGCTTGCTCCTGCCACCACGTTCACCTTCGACACCACGGCGGCCGGCAAGGGCACGCTGGCTGCGGCGAGCCCGACGGGCCTCACCGTCAACGTCCCCGGCGGTGCGGCGCTGACGATGGACCTGTCGAACATGACGCAGGTCGGCTCCGAATTCAGCTTCAAGGCGGCCGTCAACGGCAGCGTTCCCGCGGCCATCGACAAGGTCGATGTCGACGAGGCGGGCCATGTGACCGCCGTCCTCAAGAACGGCCAGCAACTGACCCTCTACACGATCATGCTTGCCGACGTCGCGAGCCCCGACAATCTGACGCCAGAGCCGGGTAACGTCTATTCGACCAACGCGAATTCCGGCAACGCGCAGGCCGGCAATGCCGGCGCCGGCGGGCTCGGCACGGTCCAGAACGGCGCGCTGGAAGATTCCAACGTCGATCTGGCGGATGAGCTCACCGGGATGATCGAGGCGCAGCGCGGCTTCACTGCAAACTCGAAATCGTTCCAGACTGGCGCCGACCTGCTCGACGTCGTCGTCAACCTGAAGCGCTGAATCCTTCGGCGCTCATTCCGGGCCAGAGCAAATCATGTCCCTTACCGCTGCTCTCGACTCCGCCCGCGCATCGCTCATGGCGTCGGGCATCCAGTCGTCGACGATCTCGCGCAACATCGCCGGTGCCAGCGCCACCGGCTATTCCCGCAAGATCGCCGTGCTGGACAATTTGCCCAATGCCGGCGTCTATGTCGCTGCGATCCAGCGCGCCGCCAGTTCGGGTCTCTACGACAACGTCCTGGTCGCGGCCTCTTCGTCGGCCAAGCAGGGCGCGATTTATGATGGTCTGCAGAAGATCGCGGCGGCCACGGTCGACGATCCCGAGCTCGGCCAGTCGCCGACGGCGCAGCTCAATGCGCTGAAGCAGGCGCTCCAGCAATATGCCAACGCCCCTGACAACACCACGCTCGCGCAGGCCGCGGTGACGTCCGCCAAGGACATGGCGACCGGGCTTAACCAGGCAACCAAGACCGTGCAGTCCGTTCGCGAGGGAGCGGACGCCGATATGGCGACCTCGGTCACCAACATCAATCAACTGCTGGCCCAATTCGACAAAGTCAACAACGCGATCGTGAGAGGGACGATCTCCGGCGACGATGTCACCGACTATCTCGACCAGCGCGACAGCATCGTCTCGAAGCTGTCGCAGGAGCTCGGCGTCTCGATGACGATCCGCGCCAACGGCGATGCTGCGCTCTACACCGACAGCGGCGTCGTGCTGTTCGACAAGACGGCGCGCCCGGTCAGCTTTGCGGCAACCAACGTGTACACGGCCGGCACCACGGGCAATGCGGTCTATATCGACGGTGTACCGGTCACCGGCGCCAATTCAGTCATGCCGCTGAAATCGGGCAAGCTCGCAGGCCTCGCCCAGCTCCGTGACAAGGACACGGTCACTTATCAGAGTCAGCTAGACGAAGTCGCGCGCGGCCTGATCAACACCTTCAGGGAGAGTGATCAGTCCGCTGCAGCGCTGCCCGACGTTCCCGGTCTTTTCACCTATCCCGGCGCGCCGGCGATGCCGGCCAGCGCCACCGTTTCGGTCGGCCTTGCCGGCCTGATCAGTGTCGCTGCATCGGTCGATCCGGCTGAGGGTGGCAACCCGAATCTGCTGCGCGACGGCGCGATCAGCGGCAACGTCGCATACCGGTACAACACCGCCGGCAATGGCGGCTACTCGATCCGCCTGCAGCAGCTCATCGGCGGCATGGATGCATCGCAGCCGTTCGATGCAACCACGCAAGGCAAGCCGAGCGGCAGCCTGATCGACTTCGCGTCGTCGTCGACGAGCTGGATCGAGAATCTTCGCAAGACCGCGGACGACAATGTCAGCTACCAGAACACGCTGCTTGAGCGCAGCACCGCGGCGCTGTCCACCGTCAGCGGCGTCAACATGGACGATGAGATGGCTCTGATGCTCCAGGTCGAGCGCACCTATTCGGCGTCATCCAAGATCATCTCGACCGTCGACGAGATGTTGCAGAGCCTGCTCGCTGCTGTGGGGAATTAAGTCATGATGAGCGCGAACTACATCTCGACCCTGATGCTGTCTTCCACGTTGAGGTCCTCGATCACGAACAATCAGGCCGCGCTGTCCAGGGCTTCGAAGGAAGCCACCACCGGCCGCTTTGCCGATGTCGGCCTCCAGCTCGGCGCCACGACGGGAAGCGACCTCACCCTGCGGGCGGACCTGAGCTTCGCCGATCAGCTCGTCGATACCAACGCGCTCGTCTCGGGGCGCCTCGACATAACGCAGAGCCGGATCACCCAGCTCGGCTCGACCGCAACAAGCTTCCTCAAGGACCTCATCGCGGCCCGCAGTACCGACGGCGGCGGGCGGATCATCCTGCCGCCTGCGTCTTCCAATCTCCAGGATCTGATCGGCGCGCTGAACGTTTCCTACAACGGCTCGTATCTTTTCTCGGGCATCAACACGCAGAACACGCCGGTCACGGCTTACGCCGCGGGCTCGGCCAGCAAGAACCAGGTCGACGCCGATTTCCTCGCGACCTTCGGTTTCTCGCAATCCTCACCCAGTGTGAGCACCATTACCCCGGCCCAGATGCAAACCTTCCTCGACACCACCTTCGATGCCGAGTTCGCAAGCCCGGCCTGGAACACCAATTGGTCATCGGCCACCGATCAGGTCATGCAAAGCCGTATCTCCACGACCGAGGTCGCCGATACGTCCATCAGCGCCAACGAGCCCGCCTTCCGCAAGCTTGCCGAGGCCTACACCATGATGGCGGACCTCGGAAACGTGAATCTGGACCAGGCGACGTTCCAGGTGGTCGTGGACAAGGCCATCGGTCTTATCGGCAACGCCATCACTGATCTCGCTACGCTCGGCGGCAAGATGGGAACGGTGCAGCAGCGGGTTACGGGCGCCACCGAAAAGCTCAAGACCCAGCAGGACATTCTGAACAATCAGATCGTGAAGATGGAAGCCGTCGACGCGGCGGAAGCCTCCGTCCGCGTCAACACTTTGCAGACCCAGATCCAGACGGCACTTGCACTCACCTCGCAACTCCAGAAGATCAGCCTCATCAACTATCTCTGAACCTCGGCTCCGTCGTAAGGTTCGTAGCCCCTTATCTTGTTGTTCGGTCTCCTGCGCAGAGTGGTTCTGATGACGTTTGAAGCTTATGGAGCGGTTGTCGACGATAGCGGCTATGAGGCGCGGGGCCGCGAGCGGCAGGCGCTCAGTCTCGGCATCGACCGGCTCGAACGGCTGCAGAAGGCGCGCTTCAGTTTCGAGGACCTGGTCGAGAGCCTGCTCTACGTGCGGCGGCTCTGGACGATCTTTATCGAGGATCTCGCGCATCCGGAGAACGGGCTGCCTGAGAAGCTGCGCGCCGACATCATCTCGATCGGCCTGTGGGTCGTCAAGGAAGCCGATCGGCTTCGCGAGGAGAGGTCGAACGACGTGACGCAGCTCATCGAAATCAACCGCCTGATCCGAGACGCGCTTTAATGAAGATATCCTTGCGGGCCGGCGAACGGATCTACATTAACGGCGCGGTGCTGCGCGTGGACCGCAAGGTCTCCGTCGAGCTCGTCAATGACGTGATGTTCCTCCTCGAAGCGCAGATCATGCAGGCTGCCGACGCCACGACGGCGATGCGGCAGCTCTACTTCATCGTCCAACTCATGCTGATGAACCCGACGGACGTCGTCGCCGCGGCTGCGCTCTATGGTGGGCACCATGCGGCGTTGCTCGCGGTTTGTGAGAGCCGCGAGATGCTCGAGGGGCTCGCCGCGATCGACGAGCTCGTCAAAACGACGCGATATTTCGAGGCGCTCAAGCGGATCCGGGCGCTGTTTCCGGTGGAGCAGGCCATTCTGGCCGATCTGGCCGGCGCCACTGCCGAGATCCCATTCGAGGCTGCCTGACAGCGGAGAGGCTACATGAACGTCAACAGCGCGACCGACAGCACCAGCAAGTCCAGTTCGACCGGCTCAACCACGACCACGGCGAGCAACAGCGTCGACTACAACACGTTTCTTCAGCTTCTCGTCGCCGAGATGAAGAACCAGGATCCGACCAATCCGATGGACACCGCGCAATACATGAGCCAGTTTGCGCAGCTCTCGACGGTCGAGCAGGCCATGCAGACCAATTCGAAGCTGGATGCGCTGCTGTCGTCGCAGTCGCTGTCGCAGGCCAGCGGGCTGATCGGAAAGACCGTCAGCTTCACCGACGCGACCGGGGCCAGCTTCAGCGGCAAGGTCGCGTCGATCTCCATCAACAGCGACGGCTCCATCGCGACGCTCGAGAACGGCACGAAGGTCGCGGTCGGGCCCGGGCTCACGATCAGCCAGTCATGAACGAGAGAGACGCCCTCGACATCGTCCAGGCGGCGATCTGGACAATTATCGTCGCCTCCGGCCCCGCCGTTGGCGCCGCGATGCTTGTCGGTACCGCCATTGCGCTGATCCAGGCGCTGACCCAGGTCCAGGAGGTGACGCTGACCTTCGTGCCGAAGATCATCGTCATTCTCCTGGTCGTTGCCGTCTCGGGCTCCTTCATCGGTGCGCATCTCTCCACCTTCACCGAGATGGTCTATTCGCGGATCGAGCACGGCTTCTGATCCGCGAGGCTACCTGCCACCACCCTCGCGTAAGCTTTGCACGGCAGATTACGGGGCGGACCCTCTGCCGGTGACCCATGGCCGATACATTAGCTGCTAGCCTGCCGACCCCGCGACGATTGGGGGCCGACGCCTTTTTCGCAGGCGGTATCGTGGCCATGCTCACGATCCTGTTCCTGCCGATACCGCCGATCCTGATCGACCTCGGCCTTGCGTTTTCGATCGCGTTGTCGGCGCTGATCCTGATGGTTGCGCTGTGGATTCAGCGGCCGCTCGACTTTTCCGCCTTCCCGACCGTGCTGCTGATCGCCACGATCCTGCGGCTGGCGCTCAACGTTGCGACCACCCGTCTGATCCTGTCGCGGGGCGGAGAGGGCGAGCAAGCCGCGGGCCACGTCGTCGCCGGCTTCTCCAAATTCGTGATGGGCGGCGACTTCGTCATCGGTCTGATCATCTTCGCCATCCTGGTCACGGTGAATTTCGTCGTGATCACCAAGGGCGCGACGCGTATCGCCGAAGTCGGCGCCCGCTTCACCCTGGACGCCATCCCGGGCAAGCAGATGGCGATCGACGCCGATCTCTCCGCGGGTCTGATTGACGACAAGGAGGCCCAGCGCCGGCGCCGCGAGCTCGAAGAGGAAAGCGCGTTCTTCGGCGCCATGGACGGTGCCTCGAAATTCGTCCGCGGCGACGCCATCGCCGCCCTGATCATCACCGCGATCAATATCTTCGGCGGCATCATCATCGGCGTCACCCATCACGGCCTGACGCTGTCGCGCGCTGCCGACGTCTATACCAAGCTCTCCGTCGGCGACGGTCTGGTGTCGCAGATGCCGGCGCTGATCGTGTCGCTGTCGGCCGGCCTTCTGGTCTCCAAGGGCGGCACCAGGGGCTCGGCGGAACAGGCCGTGCTGCGGCAGCTCAGCGGCTATCCGCGCGCCGTGTCGGCTGCCGCGCTGATGATGTTCGTACTCGCGTTGATGCCCGGACTGCCGATGGCCCCCTTCATGCTGCTCGGCGGCGTCATGGCCTTCGTCGGCTACACGCTACCCAGGCAGCAGGCGGCGCGCGAGCGGAAGGAACATGCGCGCAAGGCCGACGAGCGCGCCCAGGTCGACGCCAAGGAATCCGTCAAGGAATCGCTCAAGACTGCCGAGATCGAAGTGGCGCTCGGCGGCCATCTTTCGGTGCATCTGCTGGGCTCGCGCACCGAGCTTGCCCATCGCGTGGCGAAGATCCGCAAGAAGTTCGCCAAGCAGTACGGCTTCGTCGTTCCGGAGATCAAGCTCAGCGACAATCTGTCGATCGATCCCAAGGGATACCAGATCCGGATTCACGATACGCGTGTCGCTCATGGCCAGCTGAGGCTCGGCGAGGTGCTGGTGCTCGTCGACAAGGACGGCAAGCCGGATGTGCCGGGCGAGGAGGTGATCGAACCCGCCTTCGGCATGAAGGCGCTGTGGGTCACGGAGGCCTTCACCGACGAAGTCAAGCGTCAGGGCTGCAAGCCGGTCGACAATCTGTCGGTGCTGCTCACGCATCTGAGCGAAGTGCTCAGGGCGAACCTGGCGCAGCTCCTGTCGTACAAGGACATGCGCGGGCTGCTCGATCGTCTCGATCCCGAATACAAGCGCCTGGTCGAGGATCTCTGCCCGTCTCAGATCTCCTATTCGGGCCTGCTGGCGATCCTGAAGATACTGCTCGCCGAGCGCGTGTCGATCCGCAACCTCCATCTGATCCTCGAGGCCATCGCCGAGATCGCACCCCATGTACGGCGCTCCGAGCAGGTGGCAGAGCACGTGCGGACGCGCCTTGCCCAGCAGATCTGCGGCGATCTCTCCGACAACGGGGTCCTGAACGTCATCCGCCTCGGCAATCGCTGGGACCTGGCGTTCCACCAGAGCCTGAAGCGCGACGGCAAGGGCGACGTGGTCGAATTCGATGCCGATCCGCGCCTGATCGAGCAGTTCGCGACCGAAGCCAGCGCGGCGATCCGCAAGTTCACCGAGAACGGCACCAGCGTGGTTCTGGCGGTGACCCCCGAAGCCCGTCCCTATGTCCGGATGATCCTGGAGCGCGTGTTCCCGACCTTGCCGATTTTGTCGCATGTCGAGGTCGCGCGC
This sequence comes from Bradyrhizobium cosmicum, assembly GCF_032290525.1. Classification (GTDB taxonomy): domain Bacteria; phylum Pseudomonadota; class Alphaproteobacteria; order Rhizobiales; family Xanthobacteraceae; genus Bradyrhizobium; species Bradyrhizobium cosmicum_A. Next base: position 107,448 of record NZ_JASXTA010000002.1, read on the forward strand.
AGCGCCGAAATCAGGGCGCTCGGAGCCATATCGTGATCAATGGGCTCGCCGACAGCGTGCTGGTCACGTTCATCGTGTTCTGCCGCATCGGCGCCTGCCTGATGCTCGTGCCCGGCTATTCCAGCGTCAACGTCCCGGCCCAGGTCCGCCTGTTCGTCGCGCTCGTCACGACGTTTGCGCTGGCGCCGATCCTGGTCGCCGTCCTGAAGCCTCTCACCGACAACGCCGCACCGTTGACGCTCGCGCTGCTGATCTGCTCCGAGCTCGTGGTCGGCAGCGTCATCGGGCTCGGCGGGCGCGTGTTCTTCCTCGCGCTGCAGACCATGGCGACCGTGATGGCGAGCGCGATCGGGCTGAGCAACATCCCGGGAACGCCGGTCGGCGATACCGATCCGGCGCCGGCCCTGGTGCCGCTGATCATGGCGGCCGTCACCACGCTGTTCTTCATGACCGACCAGCACTGGCAGGTCCTGCGCGGGCTGATGAACTCCTACGACGTATGGCATCCCAGCAGCAGGCTCGGCGGCAGCATGGCGCTCGATCAGCTCGTCAGCCGGCTGTCGGAAGCGTTCGTGCTGACGCTGCGGATCACGAGCCCGTTCATCGTCTATTCGGTCATCGTCAATCTCGCGGTCGGCCTGATCAACAAGCTGACGCCGGCGATTCCGGTCTATTTCATCTCGGTGCCGTTCGTGCTGTTCGGCGGCTTCCTGCTGCTCTACCTCACCAGCGACGAGCTCCTGACGCAGTTCATGCTCGGTTTCTCGTCATGGTTGGCGGAGTGATCGGCCATGACGTCGCGCGCGGACAAGCTCGGCCGGATGGTCTCGCTGGTGAAGCTTCAGCTCCGGCTGTCCGAATGGCAGCTCGCGCATCTGCAACAGCAGGAACGCAGCTTGCACGACGAGCAGGAATGGCTGGTCGGAGCCTTGAACGAGGGAAAGCCGCCGGTGGGCTCGTCGAGCGACTCGATCGCGCGGCGCCTCAACAGGGCGAGCGTCGGTGCGCGCGCGATCCAGGCGCAGGCGTCGCAGCAGCTCGACCAGGTCCGCTCGGAGTCCCGCCGCGTGAAACAGCTGGAACAGGTCGCCAGGGCCGCGCTCGCAGACAAGCTTCGCGACGCGGAAGCGCGCGCGCTCGAGGAGATGACGGGAATAAGCCCCGCCACGCGCGACTGGGCGTCGCGGCCAGCCAACCGGAACAAGACATGATCGTGACAGCAACATCCGACCTCGTCCTCGACGTCCTCGAGGCTGCCGACCCCGTGACGCAGCGCGCGGCGACAGCGAAGCTCGATGCGCTGAAATCGTCGGACGCCGATTTCAGCGCATCGATGGAAGCCGAGGTCGGCAAAGCCAAAGCGGCGACTGCCGATCAGGCCGCGGCCAAGGTCGCCGAGGCACAGTCGACGGCCGTGAACGGGCCGCCGGTGCAGGTGATCAAGGCGCCGGCCTCCGGCGAGGTGTATCGGAAGTTTGAGGCGTTCATTCTCCAGACTTTCGTCGAGACGATGCTGCCGAAGGAGTCGGAGGAGGTCTTCGGCAAGGGCACGGCCGGCGGCGTCTGGAAGTCGATGCTGGCGGAGCAGCTTGGTGCTCAGCTGGCAAAGGGCAAGGGCATTGGCATTGCCAAGCAGCTCGCCTCCGCGCATCCGGCGGAGCCGGTGGCTACGGGGAAAGCCGGATCATGATCCGGGAATGGGTGACAGACGTTGAGGGGTGAATTTGCGATGCAGGCACAAGAACACGCGACGGTCCCGGTGACGGAGCAGCCGGTCGTGGACACCGAACTGATGACGACGGAAGCCGCAGCAGGCGATGCGTTGCTGCCCGCGCTGCTGCCGGATGTCGGCGGCGAGGCGACGATCGACGGCAACGACGCGGTGAGATTGGACGAGGTGCGCGGCCTGCTGGCGGCGATCCGCCGGCTCGAGAGCATCGTCGAGGAAGAGACCGCCGCGCTCGCGACGGGCAAGAAGATCGATTTCGACGACTTCAGCGCCCGCAAGAGCCGGAGCATGCTCGAATTCGTCCGCCTGATGCGGGCACGGATGCATCTGGGCGCTGAGGTCGAGATCACCGAGGAGATCCAGCGGTTACGCGAGAAGCTCGAGCGAAACCGTTCCATCCTCGAAATGCACTACGATGCGGTGCGCGAGGTCGCGGCCATCATCGTCAAGGCGATCAAGGACGCCGAGTCGGACGGCACCTATACCGGACGCGCAACACAGGGCGGAAGATGATCAGACTCGTGCTGGCCGGGCTCTGGGTATGCATCCTCACCGCGGGCACGAGCTATGCCGTGGCCTATTGGAAGGAAAACGGCAGTCTGCTGCCGGCGAAGGACGAATATCTCGACGGGCTGCAATACCAGAAGACGCGGGCGCTGAGCGTGCCCATGGTCGAGGGCGGCAATGTGCAGGGGTACATCGTGGCGCGCTTCGTCTACACCGTCGAGGCGCGGATCATGCACCAACTCAATGTCCCGCCGGAGCCGTTCGTCGTCGATGAGGCCTTCCGCAGGATCTATGCCGACGAGCGCCTCGACTTCAGGAAGCTCGCCCGTTACGACCTTTCCATCCTCACGACGGCCATCAAGCAGCGCGTCAACGAGCGGATGCAGGCCGAAATCGTCCAGGACGTTCTGGTCGAGGACTTCAACTACGTCTCGAAGGAAGAATTCCAGCAGAAGCCCTAGGCCAGGTCGATCTCGGGCGAAGCGGATATCGCCTGCGTCGCGCGCGGGGCAGCTGTTTCGCCATCTCTGCCGCTGAAAGTGCAACGGCCTCTGCGAAGGATACTCCGCAGAGGCCGTTGTCGTTTCGTCGCAGTTCCCTGCCGTGTCAGGCCGGGTACGCCGCCGGGGCGGCATGCGCCCTGTTCAGGAGGATGCCGACCTCGTCGAGCTCCTGCATCGGTACCTCGATGGTCTCGCCGGCCGGGATGTTGAGACGGTATCCGACGTAGCGCCGGGCCACGATCGCGTCGAAGCCGAGGCGGTCGCGGAGTTTCTTGCGCAGCTTGCTGACATGGCTCTCGATCACGCTCTCGTCGAAGGTCGACTCGAAGATGCCGTAGACCGCGTTGAAGATCTGCGTCTTGGTGATCCACTTGCCGTGATTGCTGACCATGTATTCGAGAATGCGCAGCTCGCGGCGGGGCAGGGTGAGGGCGTGGCCCGCGATCTCGGGGTCACGTCCGTTGAAGAAGACCTGGATCCTGGTCTCGCAGGGCCTCGGTAGCTCGCCCACCCGGCGGCGCGCGATTGCGGCCGTTCGGGCGAGGATCTCGCGCAGGTGAATCGGCACGTGCACAACGTCGTCGACGCCCGATTCGAACAGCTCAAGTGTGTTCTTGAGCATCTTCTGGCCGCTCATGGCGATGATAGGAGCCGAGGAACGCTTGCGCATCGCCCGCGGCAGGCTTCCGCGGGCATCGCAATCCCCGAGGAGGAAGGCGTCGACCGCTGCCAGATCCGATTCACTCGCAGATTGCAGCCAGTCCCAGAATTCTCCGGAGGAGAACCCGATCGACGATACACCTTCGCGAACAAGCCCTCCAACATAGCTGTTCGTGACGCTCTCGCGATCATCAACGATAATATACATCAGTTTTTCGCCCCTGTTTCGCACTTGTTGCGGCCGGTTGGTTATTGTGATGCCCCGGCTCGGCAACGATGCTGTTTGACGACATTCCATCCCGCGAACCGTTGTTATGGTTTCGATATTCGCGGGCAGCCCTACGCATTCAGTGCCCACGTGTGCGGGCCTGCTACTTCGACTCGATACTGAACGCTTACTGCGTGAGGCTCGGCGGGTGTCTTACGGATCACCCCGCGGAGCGGATTGAGACAGCGACCTAGAACAGTTGCGCCAAGTTGCTTATCGCGTCCGAACGCTACTGCACTGTGTCGATCTCCTCGCCAACTGGCGAGAATCACTTGAGTAGGACCGTAACAATTGCCGATTTCCGATCAAGCGTGCGCTGCAAAGCGATTGCTACACGTGTTTGATGCTGTTGATTCGCTTCGGGTTGTTCTTTGTATCCTCCATCGAATCAATTGATTCGAAATCCGAACTAGTTTTGCGCTGGGACGATTCCAAGGTCCTGCATCCCCGTATAATCACAGCTATTTTTGGTCGTGCTGCGGATCACGCACATTGAGGGGTTTTCAACCCCGAATTGACTCTCCTGTTCGGGTTCCCGCATGCGACAATTCGACTCATGTATGGCGAGGTGACTCCAGCTTGGCGAAATCTTGGCGAGGGTGTGTCTTTCGAGTCGCACTCTCGCCACGTGCATGGCGCGTCCGACACATTCGAGGTCGCACTCGGCGAGGCGAAAAGTTTTCGTCGCGCACGTTTCAGGCAAGCTTCGGCAAATAACTTCACGGTTCGACAGGTCGAACCGAACGGAGCATTTTCACATGTTGTCCGATGGACAAGCTCGTCCCAGCGCGGCCGCTGATGTGTCCGCGGCGGCGAAGCCGGCGCCGGAAACGCGCGATGCCAACACGGCCAAGCCCGCTGCGAATGCAAAGCGTGCGTCGGCCGCGGCGAACGACGAAACTCTGGCGAAGGAAGCGCTCGAAGGGTTGAAGCGTATTCGCGCCAAGGCGCGCCTCGACAAGATGGCGATACCCAAGCCTGTGGCGACCGTGATCAAGCCGGCCGTGATCGTGGCCAAGCCGCCGCCGCCGCGCCCGACATGGGTCGCGCCTCTCGCGACGCTGGCGGTCGCCGCAATCGTGGTGGTCTGCGTCTGTACCGGCGTGATCGCCTATCTCACCACGCAGCCCGTCCAGGGCAACGTCGTCGCCAATACGGAGATCAGGAACCTGCGCGAGACGGTCGCGCAGCTGCGCAAGCAGGTGTCTGGCGTGTCCGAAAATCTCGACGGCCTGCGCACCGCGGTCGATCAGTCGAGCAAGGCGACCAACGACCGCTTCGGCAGGTTCAGCGAAAACCTGGACCGTATCGAGCGCGTGAGCTCGTCCTCGACGGTGAAGCTCGACAAACTCGCTCAAGCGCAAGCCCAGGCCCAGGCGCCGGCAACGGTTGCCGTGCAGCCGCCGTCGCAGACGATGCCGATGGTGGCCTCGGTTGCCGCGCCCGAGATCACCGGCTCGGTTGTTCCATCGGCGCCGCGCAAGGCGGTCAAGGGCTGGTCGGTCCGCCAGGCCTATGAAGGGATTGCGATTCTGCAAGGCCCGAACGGCGTGATTGAGGCCGTGTTGGGACAACAGGTGCCCGGCCTTGGCCGCATCGAGGAGATCAGGAACGAAAACGGTCGTCTGGTGGTGGAGTCCAGCGGAGGCGTCATCTATTCGCCGCGCAAGGCAACGCCGTGACCGGAGCCGCCTTCTATTGGCGGTGATGCTCGAAGCTGGTGCACAGCAGATCGACCTCCGCCTCTGCGATCGGCGCGCGAAACAGGCGGCAGCTGAACTCGCCATTCGTCCTGCCGTCCGTGGCGGTGCGATCTTCGCGCAGGAAGATGCATCGCCTGCAAACGTCGGTATGGTGCCGCTGCTCGGCCGCGTCCGCCTGATCGAGCACGTGCCGGAGCGTGTCACGAAAGCGGATCCTGGCCTCGTCGTCGAGGACGTCGATCGCCTCGAGGAGGACGCCGACGGGATCGCGCAGCAGGAACTTCTTGCCTTGTTGCGTCACGCTCAGCATGACCGATCGCTTGTCCGTGGCGGAGCGCTTTCGCTCCAGATATCCGAGCCGCTCGAGCTCGCCGATGATGAAGGAGGCGGTGCCGCGCGTGGTGCCGACGTAGCTCGCGAGCGCCGAAGGCGTGCGGGAAAACCGGTTGGCGCGTGAGAGGAAGCGCAGCGCCATCCACTCGCGGTCGCGCAAGCCGAGCTTGGCGCCTTCGAACCAGAGGATCCGTGCAACCTGCTCCAACAGTTCAATCGATTCGCGAGCCAAATTCATTTCACTTCCAAGTCGGATAAAGCTTTATTCAATTGAGCCTTCGGCTAGCGCAATCTGGGTGGACGAGAATGAGACTCTCGATCGGTCCTTGGCCGGACGTGGGAGCACATTTGGAAGACGTCTCTCCGTGTCCGGAGATGGAACTTCCGGTCGTGGAACTAGAGCGTCACAAAGAAAGTTCGAGTAAATCACGCGTCTCAATTCTTCTGAAAATTTCAGTCAAATGACGTTGGCTCGCGTGCAGGATTCCGATGGCGCGCGGCGTCCCGGCAACATGATGTGCCGTCGCGGTCACCCCGGAGCTCATTTGTTGCGGCGAGGCGTTTCGAATTGCGCGATGGGATGGAGCGTCTGCAACTTCTGACCGCATGATGTGCGGCGGAAGTACCCCTGTTCTCGGTTAATGGATGTTGCGTCGCAGCGCAGCTACGCGGTTAAATCGGGCACACGATCAAATCCGGTCGATTGCCGCTCCGGAGGCGCCGCACGGCTTCCATGCCGACTACCGCGGCAGCTACCGCAAGGACGCGGCGGAAGATGCCTGGAAGCAGGCCCAGGCCTGGTTCAAGAAGCACGGCGTACCGAGCTGACGCCGCAGCGCGAGGGCGTTATCGTCCTTCCCCCGCGCGCCATAGCGCGTCGAGGCCGTGCCGATAGGTGGGATAGGCCAGCGCGACGCCGAGCTCGTGCTTCAGTTTCGCGTTGGATACGCGGGTGCTGCTGGAATAGAAGCTGCGGGCCATCACCGACATCTCGGCGGTCTCGAACGCCTCTTCGGCCGGCGGGGCGATGCCCGTCAGCTGCGCAGCATAGGAAATCACGTCCTGCGGCGGAGCGGGTTCGTCGTCGCAGACGTTCCAGGTCCCGCCGCCACGGTGGTTCGCCGCCGCCATGATCGAATTTGCGATATCGCCGACATGGATGCGGTTGAAGACCTGTCCCGGCTTGATGATGCGTCGGGCCGAACCCGCGCGCAGCGACACCAGCGCGTTGCGGCCGGGGCCGTAGATGCCCGCGAGCCGCAGGATCGCGGCCTCGCCACGTGCCGTGTCGGTCCAGATCTGCTCTGCCGCGATCCGCATTCGGGCGCGCTCCAGCGTCGCCTCGGGCGGCGTGCTCTCGTCGACCCATCCGCCGGCGTGATCGCCATATACGCCGATGGTCGAGAGATAGACGACCTTGCGGCGGCCCGCTGCCAGCACGTCGCCGAATGCCGCGATCGCGGGATCGCCAGCGCTACCGGGCGGGATCGATATGAGAAGGACGTCGGCGGCGCCGACACGTTCGACCGTCTCGCGTGCCGGACGGCTGCCGGAAAAGGCGTGGACCTCGATGCCGCCAAGGTCGTCCCGCTGTCCGGGATCGCGCACGGTGCCGGCGATATGCGAAAACGCGCTGCCGAACCTGCGGACGAAGTGCCGGGCGCTATAGCCGAGGCCGAGGATGAAGAGCCGCATGCGTCTCCCGTGCAGGTCAAAGTTCCCGTCTGCGCGAGCTTGCGCGCCCTCCGCTCATAAGAGATTTTTGGGTCCGGCAAAAGATATTGCGATTTGTCGCGCCTGCGACGACGGGCGATGCTCGCTTGCCGCGGGTAGCCGGGAGGGATGCGTCGTTGATATCAGGATCGATCATGCCGGCAGAAGCCCGCGCAGCGCTGCCATGCGACGCCGCTGAGCTGATCCGCCGCGCGGCTGCGCTGATCTTCGATGTCGACGGCACCTTGGCCGAGACGGAGGAACTGCATCGGCAGGCCTTCAACTTCGCCTTCGTTCGCCACGGTCTGGGCTGGCATTGGGACCGTGCCGTCTACAAGGAGCTGCTGCGGGTGACGGGCGGCAAGGAACGCGTGCGCGCCTACCATGTAAGGCTGGGGATCACGCCGCCATTGACGGACGCGGACATCGCAGAGCTCCACCGCATCAAGACCGCGCATTATGCCGAACTGGTCGAAACCGGCTGCTGCCCCTTGCGGCCCGGCGTGGCGGAGTTGCTTGCTGCGGCGAAGGCGCGCGGCCAGCGGCTTGCGATCGCGACCACGACATCGCACGGCAATATCGATGCGCTGCTCTCGCAAACGCTGGGAAAGCGCTGGGCGGCGGACTTCGACGCGGTCGTTGCCGGCGATGACGTGAGACACAAGAAGCCCGCGCCGGATGTCTATCTCGAAACGCTGGCGCGGCTGAAGCTGAAGCCTTCCGACTGCGTTGCGATCGAGGATTCCGCCAACGGTCTGATTGCGGCGTCGCGGGCCCGCATCCCGGTTCTCATCACGCGCAGCTTGTACTTCCGGGACGATGATCTGGGCGGCGCACGGTTCGTGTTGGATGATCTGTCGGAACTCGCGGCCGCCAAATAAAAAACTGAAAAACAACCCCATGCACAGTAGATCACGCCGGCGTGAGGACCGCGGTCAGTGCACGCGGTGGCTCGCTCTATCGTCTTCAGACTGCTCGACAATCTGCGCAATCGGGCTCGACTGGTGATGCACCAGGCGCCAGCCGTCGCCGACGCGGCGAAAATGGTTGGCGGCGGCCAAAGCGGTGCCGTCGACGATCTCGATGCATAGCACGCGGGCAGTGTCGCCGTCGACGATCGCCTGCGGTTCGGCGCAAACGATCTGCGGCCGCTCCGGATTTTGCAGGATATCGCGCCAGCTTCCGATGACGGTGGCGCGCCCGATGATCGCCGGCCAGCCGGGATGGATGCAGGAGATGGCGTCGTCATCCGCCCACATCCGTTCCATGCCGTCGAAGTCGCCCGTTGAAAAGGCGGCGTAGAAAGCCGCGTTCGCGGCGATGACCTTGCTATCCTTTGCCATACCTCTCGGGTGGGGCAAGGGCAGGCAAAAATCAAGCGCGACTTCCGTTCGATTTTGCGTGCGATTTTGGCCGCGGTGCAGCATTGCTGCCCGCTTTGTGCTCACGCCGAGACGAGAGTCTCCACAGCCCGCCGCGCGCCATCCGCATAGAGCCGGCCGAGCGTCGCGGTCACGGCCTCGCGCAGGCGCGGTTCGGCGCCCAGCGGGCCGAACACCTTCTCGACGCCGAGCAACGCGGGCGCGAGCCGCTCGGCGACCGGGCCGGTCGCACGCGCCAGCGCGGCGAACTCGGCGGCAAGCGGATCGCGCACGTCGATGGTGCGGCCCTGCTCGTCGATCGCGCTGACGTAGCGCATCCAGCCGGCCACCGCGAGCGCATGGGTTGCGATCGGCAGGTTCCTGGCGAGGCGATCCTGCATCGCGCCGAGCAGGCGCTGCGGCAGCTTTTGCGAGCCGTCCATCGCGATCTGCCAGGTGCGGTGATGCAGCGCCGGGTTGGCGAAGCGCTTGAGCAGCGAGGCACTGTAGGCGGGAAGGTCGGTGCCTGATGGCATCGTCAGCGTCACGGCGGCCTCTTCCATCACCCGTGCGGCGAGACGTGCGAAATGCGGATCCTGCATGGTGTCGGCGATGGTCTCGAAGCCCGCGAGATAGCCGAGGTAGGCGAGCGTGGAATGGCTGGCGTTGAGCAGCCGCAGCTTCATCAGCTCGAACGGCCTGACGTCGGTGACGAGCTCGACGCCCGCGGGGGCGAGATCCGGCCGGCCCGCCGTAAACCGATCCTCAACCACCCATTGCGTGAAAGGCTCGGTCATCACAGGCCATGCGTCGCGCAGACCGAGCGCGCTCGAGGCCGCGTCACGGTCGGCGTCCGTGGTCTCCGGAACGATGCGATCGACCATGGTCGAGGGGAAGGCAACCGTATCGGCGATCCACTTGCCGAGGTCCTTGGAGCGAAGCGCCGCGAACTGCATCACGATCCGCTGCACGGTGTGGCCATTCGCGGCGAGGTTGTCGCAACACAGAACGGTGAAGGGTGCAAGGCCTTGCGCCCGCCGCCGCGCCAAAGCCGCCACGATGAAGCCCGGCGCAGAACGTGGCGCGTCGAAATTGTTGAGGTCGTGCACGACGTCAGGATGCCGCTCGTCGAGATCGCCGGTCTGCGGCGTGTGGCAATAGCCCTTCTCGGTGACGGTGAGCGAGACGATGCGGATGGCGGGATCGGCCATCCGCTCCACCAGCCCCGCCGGACTCTCGCGTGCGACGACGCTGTCGAGCAGCGAGCCGATCACGCGATGCTCGGTGCCTTCGGCTGCGCGCACGGCAAGCGTGTAGAGATGATCCTGCGGGGCGAGAGCGTCGCGCGTATCGGGGCTGCGCAGGCTCGCACCGACAATGCCCCACGCTGTGGCGCCGGCGGCAAGGCAATCGTCGACGACGACGGCCTGATGGGCGCGATGAAAGGCTCCAAGACCGAGGTGGAGGATGCCGGGCGTAACGCGCGAACGGTCATAGGCCGGGCGGCGGATGCCGGGCGGCAGCCGGTCGAGATTGGCGCGGCCAAGGCGCGTTGAATGAAGGCGCATGGTCGTCTCTCCCTGTGGTTGGCCGCTGCTTGACATGACGCCCGTCCTCGGTCAATGCTCCGGTCAATTGGTAAGACCAATTTTCCAAAATTGGCCGGCCGCCGGGGCGCAAGGCTTCCCGGCGAGACCCTTTCGGGAGGACCAGCGTGCCGCTGGAAGCTGTGGAGGCGAGACGGCTTTATCGCCAGGTCGCCGATCAATTGCGAAGCCTGATCGACAGCGGCGAGTACGCGGTCGGCAGCCGCTTGCCGACCGAGCGCGAGCTTGCCGAGCAGCTCAAAATATCGCGGCCGACGGTGCGCGAAGCCCTGATCGCGCTCGAGGTCGAGGGCCGCCTCCGCATCCGCGTCGGCTCCGGCATCTATGTGATCGAGCCTGCCGCTGTTGCGGCGCCCGCGCTCGCTTCCGTCATCGAGGGCCCGTTCGAGCTGCTCCGCGCCCGTGAATTCCTGGAAAGCGCCATCGCCGAAGAGGCCGCTCGCGTGGCGACGAAGGACGACGTCGCCCGCATCGACGCGTCGCTGCTCGCGATGGAGAATGTCGAGCATCCCGGCGAAGCCTCGATGGTGCACGACCGTGCGTTCCATGTCGCGATCGCCGGCAGTCTCGGCAACGCGGTTCTGGTGCGTGTGGTCGGCGAGCTGTTCGACCAGCGCCTCAACCCCTATTTCGCGCAGCTTGCGCATTATTTCGAGAGCCCGGGCACGTGGCGCACCGCGCTCGACGAGCACCGCGCGGTGCGCGACGCGATTGCGGCGCACGATCCGGACGCCGCGCGCGAGGCCATGCGCAAACATCTGGTGCGCTCGCAAGAGCGTTTCGCACAGAATTTCGGCGCCGAGAACGCCACAGGATCGCCCGCCGGGCGGAGCCGACCGGCGCGATTCCCAGCCAAGCCAGCAAAACCAAAGAGAGCGCGGCGGCGATGAGATTGGGCGGTCCGCATCCGCTTCGGGTGCGGGCGAACAAGAAGCAGACTTAATCAGTGGAGGATAAGACAGTGTTGAAGAAGATGACGATGGTGCTGGCGACTTCGGTCGCGGCAATGTTCGCGGCGACCGATCCCGGCATGGCGCAGACCAAGCTCAAATGGGCCCATGTCTACGAGACCTCGGAGCCGTTCCACACCGCCTCGGTGTGGGCCGCGCAGGAGATCGGCAAGCGCACCAATGGGCGCTACACGGTCGACGTCTATCCGGCCTCGCAGCTCGGCAAGGAGGCCGACATCAACCAGGGCCTCTCGCTCGGCTCGGTCGACATCATCATCTCGGGCTCGAGCTTCGCGGCCAAGAGCTTTCCGCCGATCGGCGTGACCTATTACCCCTACACCTTCCGCGACGCCGACCATCTGCTTGCCTACACCAAGAGCGACATCTTCAAGGAGCTCGCCAAGGGCTATGAGGACAAGAGCGGCCACCACATCGTCGCGGTGACCTATTACGGCGTGCGCCAGACCTCGTCGAACAAGCCGATCAAGAGCTGCGCCGATCTCAAGGGCCTGAAGATGCGCGTGCCCGACGTGCCGGCCTATCTTGCCATGCCGCGCGCCTGCGGCGCCAACACCGCGCCGATCGCGTTCGCCGAAGTCTATCTCGCGCTTCAGAACGGCACCGTCGAGGCGCAGGAGAACCCGCTGACCACGATCGAGGCCAAGAAGTTCTACGAGGTGCAGAAGCACATCGTGCTCACCGGCCACATCGTCGATCACCTCAACACGGTGGTGGCTGGCGCACTCTGGAAGAAGCTCAGCGACGAGGACAAGAAGATCTTCACCGACGTCGCGCAGGAAGCCGCCGCCAAGGCCACCGCCGAGATCAAGCAGAACGAGGCCAAGCTGGTCGCCTTCTTCAAGGAGAAGGGGCTGACCGTCACGGAAGTCGACAAGAACGAGTTCCGCGACGCCGTGCTGAAGAACGTCGCGTTCGAGACCTTTGGCTACCGCAAGGCCGACTGGGAGCGGATCCAGGCGGTAAAATAGCCAATGCTGTCATTCCGGGATGGTCCGAAGGACCAGACCCGGAATCTCGAGGTTCCGGGTTCTCGCTTCGCGAGCCGCGGAACGACGGTCAGTGTTTTTAGGGAGCAACCCATGTCGACCGCCGAAACGCACCGGCAGATCACCGCGGACGAGATCGCCCATACCTTCGAGGAGGAGGCGACGCCGAAGGTCGATCTCGGCATTTATGCGTTCGAGGATTGGGTCGCGCTGGCGATCTTCTGGGTGATGGCGCTCGCCGTCTTCCTGCAGTTCTTCACCCGCTACGTGCTCAACGACAGCTATGCCTGGACCGAGGAGATCGCAACCTACTGCCTGATCGGCGTGGTCTTCATCGGCGCCTCGATGTGCGTTCGGCTGTCGCGGCACATCCAGGTCGACCTCATCTATCGTTATCTGCCGCACCGCGTCGGGCGCGCGCTGTCGACGGTGATCGACCTGATCCGGATCGCCTTCTTCGGCTACGCCATCAAGCTGGTCTGGGTCTACATCCAGATCATCGGCGATGAGCAGATGACCACGATCAACCTGCCCAAGGACTACGTCTATTACGCCGTGCTGGCCGGCTTCGTGCTGATGTTCGCGCGCTCGGTGCAGGTGGCAATACAACATTTGCGACAGGGCTACTCGATCCTCGAACGTCCCGGCGCCTACGACGGTTTTGAAGGATAAAGTCATGCTGCTGTTGCTTGGAGGCTTCCTCATCCTGATGCTGCTCGGCGTTCCCGTGGCGATTGCCATGGCTGCGTCGTCGCTGCTCTACATCCTGGTCAGCGGCGTGACGCCCGACGTCACGCTGGCACAGCGCATGATCGCCGGCGTCGAGAGCTTCCCGCTGCTCGCCGTGCCGTTCTTCATCCTGGCCGGCAATCTCATGAACATCGCCGGCGTCACCGGGCGCATCTACAAATTCGCGGTTGCGCTGGTCGGCTGGATGCGGGGCGGCCTCGGCCACGTCAACATCATCGGCTCGGTGATCTTCTCCGGCATGTCCGGCACCGCGATCGCGGACGCCGCCGGTCTCGGCACCATCGAGATCAAGGCGATGAAGGACCACGGCTACTCCACCGAGTTCTCGGTTGGCGTCACCGCGGCCTCGGCGACGCTCGGCCCGATCATCCCGCCGTCGCTGCCTTTCGTGATCTACGGCATGATGGCGAACGTCTCGATCGGCGCGCTGTTCCTGGGCGGCGTCATTCCCGGCGTTGTCCTGACGCTGCTGATGATGGTCACCGTCAGCTATTTCGCGCACAAGAACAAATGGGGTAGCGATACGCCGTTCTCCTGGCCGCAGCTCGGTTCGGCTGGGCTCGAGATCGTCGTCGTGCTGAGCTTCCCGATGGCTGTCTGGCTCCTGACGGTCGCCGGTCTCTCCACCAATTGGGCCGTTGGTCTCGGCCTGGTCGTGCTGCTCGCGCTCGACTGGTACTTCGACTTCTCCGCGGTGATGGCGCTGATGGCGCCGGTGATCCTGATCGGTGGCATGACGCTTGGCTGGTTCACACCGACGGAGGCCGCGGTCGCCGCCGTGATCTGGTCGCTGTTCCTCGGCCTCATCCGCTACCGTACCATGACCCTGAAGACGGTGGCGAAGGCAACCTTCGACACCATCGAGACTACGGCCTCGGTGCTGTTCATCGTCACGGCGGCCTCGATCTTCGCCTGGCTGCTGACGGTGTCGCAGGCCGCCCAGATGCTGTCGGACTGGATGCTCAGCATCACCCACAACAAATGGGTGTTTTTGGCGCTCGCGAACGTGCTGATCCTGTTCGTCGGCTGCTTCATCGACACCACGGCCGCGATCACCATCCTGGTGCCGATCCTGCTGCCGATCGTGCTCAAGCTCGGCATCGATCCGATTCATTTCGGTCTGATCATGACGTTGAACCTGATGATCGGCCTGTTGCATCCGCCGCTTGGGATGGTGCTGTTCGTGCTGGCGCGCGTGGCCAAGCTCTCGGTCGAGCGCACCACTGTGGCGATCCTGCCCTGGCTGGTGCCGCTGATGCTCGCGCTGATCGCGATCACCTACATTCCTGAACTCACCCTCTGGCTGCCTAAATACATGGGACTCTCCAAATGACCTCCTCCGCTCTCGCCGCTACCCTGTTCGGCCCCGAAGATCTGCGCATGGTCGAGCATCCGCTCGACAAGCTCGCATCGGGCATGGTGCGCATCCGCTTCGGCGCCGGCGGCATCTGCGGTTCGGACATGCATTACTTCCGCCACGCCAGGACCGGCGATTTCGTGGTGAAGTCGCCGCTGGTGCTCGGCCACGAGATATCGGGCGAGGTCGTGGAGATCGCGGGCTCCGCAGCCAATTTGAAAGTCGGCGATCGGGTCGCCGTCAATCCGTCGCGCTGGTGCGGCCATTGCGTCGCATGCCGCGAGGGCCGGCCGAACCTGTGCGAAAACATCTACTTCATGGGTTCGGCCTCGAAGACGCCGCACATGCAGGGCGGCTTCGCCAATTATTTCGACGCGATCCCGGCGCAGTGCGTGAAGATTCCGGACCACGTCTCCTATCAGGCTGCGGCGCTTGCCGAGCCGCTCGCGGTCTGCCTGCACGCGGTGGCGCGCGCCGGCAACATCGAAGGCAAGCGCGGCATCATCTTCGGCGCCGGCCCGATCGGGCTTCTGACCATGCTCGCCGCGCACCGCGCCGGCATGGCCGACGTCACGGTGGCCGATATCGCGCCGGCGCCGCTGGCTTTCGCGACCAAGCTCGGCGCATCGCATGTCGAGAACGTCTCGGCTGGCGAGGAAGGCCTGAAGGCGCAGGCGGCCTCGCGCCCCTATGATGTCGCCTTCGAGGTCTCGGGCACGGCTGCGGGCCTTGCGAGTGCGATTGGCATTGTCCGGCGCGGCGGCGTGGTGGTGCAGATCGGCAATTTGCCGGGCGGCCAGATTCCGACGCCGTCCAATGCCGTGATGGCGAAGGAGATCGACCTGCGCGGCTCGTTCCGTTTCGGCTTCGAGTTCATGACTGCGGTGGAGCTGATCGGCGCCGGCAGCGTCGACGTGCTGTCGCTGGTCACCGCCGAGCGGCCGCTGTCGACCGCGCCGGACGCGCTGCGGCTCGCGCTCGATCGCTCGCAGAGCGTCAAGGTCGTGCTGACCGCGAACTGATTCTTGTTTTGACGCGTTTTCTTCACGCGAACCGGTATCCACTTCGCTCGAAAACGCTTTAGGAGATCCATGATGCTCGAGGGATGGCGCTGGTACGGGCCCGATGATCCCGTGTCGCTGGATGACGTCAGGCAGGCCGGTGCGACGGATATCGTCTCGGCGCTGCATCAGGTGCCGATCGGAGAGGCCTGGACCCGCAAGGCGGTCGAGGAGCGCAAGAACTTCATCGAGCACGGCCAGCCCGGCCGCTCGCAGCTGACCTGGTCCGTCGTGGAATCGATTCCGATCCCCGATGACGTCAAGCGTCTCGGCGGAAAGGCGACGAAGTCGATCGAGGCATGGATCGCGAGCCTGGAGGCGGTCGCCGCCTCCGGCATCAAGATCGTCTGTTACAACTTCATGCCTGTCGTCGACTGGTGCCGTACCGATCTGGAATGGGAATTGCCGAATGGCGCCCGCGCCATGCGGTTCGACCAGGACCGTTTTGCCGCGTTCGAGCTGCACATTCTGAAGCGCCCTGCCGCCGTGCAGGAATATTCGCCCGAGCAGCAGGCCCGTGCGAAAGCGCTGTTCGACCAGATGAGCCAGGCCGATATCGACTACCTCGTCATGGTGATCGCCAGCGCGCTGCCCGGCTCGACCACCGAGCCGATGACCATCCCGCAATTCCGCGACCGGCTCGAAACCTATCGCGACATCACACCCAAGATCCTGCGGCAGCATCTCGCCGAGTTCCTCGGTCGCGTCACGCCCGTTGCCGAGCAGCTTGGCGTGTCGCTGACGCTGCACCCGGACGATCCGCCGCGGCCGCTGTTCGGCCTGCCGCGCATCGCCTCCAGCGCCGAGGACTACCAGGCGCTGTTCGACGCGGTGCCGTCCAAGGCCAACGGCATCTGCCTGTGCACGGGCTCGCTCGGTGTACGTGCGGAGAACGATCTGCCTGCGATGGCGGAACGCTTCGGACCGCGCATCGCCTTTGCGCATCTGCGCGCGACCAAGCGCGAGGCCGACGGCCTGTCGTTCTACGAATCCGATCATCTGGACGGCGATGTCGACATGGTCGCGGTGCTCAAGGCGCTGCTGAAGGAGAACGCGCGGCGTTCGCCGGATAAGCGGATCGTGTTCCGCCCCGATCACGGCCACCGCATGCTGGACGATCTCGCCGCCACCAAGCGCACCAATCCCGGCTACACCGCGATCGGCCGCCTGCGCGGCCTCGCCGAGCTGCGCGGCGCCATCCGCGCGATCGAGCATCGGTAGAGATAGAGCCCTGTCCACGTCGTCGTTGCGAGCGTAGCGAAGCAATCCAGAGTGTTTCCGCGGAGGGATTCTGGATTGCTTCGCTGCGCTCGCAATGACGTGGAGGGAGAGGTGCCAAGGCTGCTACAGCGTCATGGCCGGGCTTGTCCCGGCCATCCACGTCTTGCCCCGCGATGCAGAGAAGTGGATGCCCGGGACAAGCCCGGGCATGACGACTGCTCGTGAGATTCGCCTATACGCTCAGTAACACGCCGCCATTGCGCCGAGCTTCGGATGGAGCCGGTCGATCGCGGCGATCTCGCTTTGCATCTGCGCGAGGATCCAGTCGCGGATTTCGGCGGCGATGGGGCGCATCGGCCGGTTGCGCGGCGGCAGGAACTCGCAGACGCGCCGCGTGGTGGTGAGCGCGTTGGATGCCGGCACCAGCGCGCCGGTCAGCAGCCAGTGCGAGGCAACCGTCAGCCAGCCGAGCGCGATGCCCTGGCCGAGCAGGGCGGCCTGCACCACGACCGCGTAATCGGTGAAGCTCAACGCCTTGGCCGCACCGCGCCGCCGGGTGAGGAACGATGAATAGTCCGCCGCCCAGTCGCCGGGCGTCTCGGCAAGGCGGATGATGGTGTTGCCCTCGGCCGGCCCGGTCTCGCCGAGATAGGCAGGGCTGCACACCGGCAGCATCACCTCTTTCATCACCAGCGTGCCGCCCGAGGACGGTTCTTCGCGATCGCGGAAGCGCATGCCGAGATCGACATTCTCCACCGGCCCGCGCAACGCACCGGAGATGAGCTGGAAGCGCAGATCGACCTGCGGAAACTGCCGCTGCAGCTTGTCGATGCGCGGCATCAGCCAATGCGTGGTGAAGGCGGAGGAAACCGACAGCGTGACCGTTTCGGTGCCCCTGCGGCGGCGCTCGATCTCGATCAGCCCGGTTTCGATGCTGCGAAAACCGTCGTGCACGCGGCGATACAAGAGCTCGCCTTCCTCGGTGAGCACCGCGCGGCCCGCTTTGCGGTCGAACAGGCGAACGCCGAGATGCTCCTCGAACTGGCCGAGCATCCGGCTCACCGCCGGCTGCGTGACGTTCAATTCGGCCGCCGCTGCCGTGAAACTGCCGTTGCGCGCCGCTGCGTCGAAGACGAACAGGGCGTTACTGGAGGGCAGCATCCGGCGCAGCTCAGGCATAACACCATGTTATGGGCGCGGTGAGAATTTGGCAATTGCCGGATTTTGCCAAGTCTGGTGTCATTGACATGACAGCCTAAAGACAGTGCCTTCGAGAGTAGATTTGGTGCGTCGCACGCTTTCATCGTGAGTGCCCAAAATCCCTGTCTATAAAGCAGGCTTATGGCGCGCAGTGAGGCACGCCGGCAAAGGACATGGGCGAGGTCGATCGTTGGACAAACGAGCGGAAAGCGTCGAGATCAGGTCGGCCAGCAAGGCCTACGGCGCCGTTCGCGCCCTCGACGACGTCTCCCTCAATGTCGGCGCCGGCGAGTTCGTCTCGCTGCTCGGCCCCTCCGGCTCCGGCAAGACCACGCTGCTCGGCATTTTGGGCGGCTTCATCCTGCCCTCGAGCGGAACGATCCTGTTCGGCGGCCGCGACGTTACCTGGATGCCGCCGCACAAGCGTGACATCGGCGTCGTCTTCCAGAACTATGCGCTGTTTCCGCATATGAGTGTCGGCGAGAACGTCGCCTTTCCCTTGCGCGCGCGACGCCTGCCGAAATCGATCTGGCCGGACAAGGTGCGTGCGGCGCTCGCGATGGTGGGGCTGGCCGGTTATGAGGAGCGCGGCATCGCGCAGCTCTCCGGCGGCCAGCGCCAGCGCGTGGCGCTGGCGCGTGCCATGATCTTCGAGCCGCGCCTGATCCTGATGGACGAGCCGCTCTCGGCGCTCGACAAGCAGCTGCGCGAATCCATGCAGATCGAGCTGCGTGCGCTGCACCGGCGCATCGGCGCCACCATCATCTATGTCACCCATGACCAGCGCGAAGCGCTGACCATGAGCGACCGCGTTGCCGTGATGAAGGACGGCCGCCTGATCCAGATCGACCAGCCCGAGCGGCTGCACGATCATCCCGCGGACTCTTTCGTGGCGAGCTTCATCGGCGAGGCGACGATGCTGCCGGTTCGTCGCGTCGATGCCTCCAGCGTCGCGCTCGGCAATGCGCTGCTGCGCAGCGCCCGCGCCATTCCCGACGGAGACGCCCTGATGCTGGCCGTGCACAGCGAAAAGCTCTTGATTGACGACGGCGCGCAGGACGCCGCCTGCAACCGCCTGACCGGGACGGTCACCGACATCGTCTACCAGGGCGAGAGCCTGCGCATCTTCCTCGCGCTTGCCGACGGCGTCGCGCTCAGCCTGCGCCAGCCTGCCTATCACCAGGCCTACAGCCGCATTCCACCGCTCGGCGGCAGCCTCACCGTCACCCTTCATCCCGAGGACACCATCGTCGTGCCCCGGGTGGACTGAACCCAAGCCTTACCAACCGAGAGAAGAAACTGATATGTCGACCCAAGCCGCGTTCAGCAATTTCAAGGTCCTCACCTTCGACGTCGTCGGCACCTTGATTGATTTCGAGACCGGCGTGCTCTCCGCGGTGCGCAGGATTTCGGGCAAGTCGCCGGCCGAACTCAGCGACGACAAGATTTTCGAGTCCTACAAGCGCGGCCGCGACAAGCACCACGAGCGCTCGAGCGAGGTGATGTTCGACGTCTACCGCTATCTCGCCAAGGAGCTCGGGCTGCCCGCTGACGACGCGTCGTGCGACATGTTCCAGCTCGCGGTGCTGCGCTGGGGACCGTTCCCGGACTCGGTGGAGGCCTTGAAGCGCCTGCGCACGAAATTCCGTCTGGTGGCGATGACCAATGCCGACCGCGTCGCGCTCTCCTGTTACGCGCACGCGCTCGGCGATCCCTTCGACGACACGGTCTGCGCCGACGAGACCGGCGTCGCAAAGCCCAACCCGGAGTTCTTCGCCTATAACAAGGGCCGCCAATCTGCCTTCGGTTACAAGCAATCCGACATCCTGCACGTCGCGCAGAGCCAGCACCACGACATCGGGATCGCGCGACAACTCGGCTACAAGGTGTGCTGGATCGAGCGGCGTCAGGGCATGGCCGGCTTCGGCGGAACGCCGGCGGTGGAGACGCTGACCAAGCCGGACTTCCATTTCGCGACGTTGAAGGCGCTCGCCGACGCGGCGATCGGGCCGGCGACTTGAACCTGTGGGCACAGCCATGACACGGGACTGGAGCGCGCTGCCGTCGGTCAATTCGCTGTGGGAAGCCACGGCGGAGCCGGCGCGTGCGTTTCCCGTGCTGTCCGGCGAGCAACAGGCCGATGTGGTGATTATCGGTGCGGGCTATACCGGGCTATCAGCGGCGCACCACATCGCCAAGAGCGGGCTCAGCCCCATCGTGCTCGAGGCCAACCGTCCCGGCTGGGGCGCGAGCGGGCGCAATGGTGGAGTCATCACCGCAAAGTTCCGCCTGTCGTTCCGCGAGATCGACGCCGTGCACGGCCGCGCTATGGCGCGGCGCATGTACGAGATCGCGCATGAATCCACCGATATCGTCGAGGAGCTGGTCTCCGAATTCGGCATCACCAGCGCTAACCTGACGCGTACCGGCCAGGTCAAGGCGGCGCATAACCAGACGACGCTGAAGGCGGCGATCGACGAAGCCAATTGGATGACGCGCGAGATGGGCTCCGCCGAGGTCCGCATCCTCGACAAGCGCGGCGTGCGCGACGAGACCGGCTCCGACATATTTGTGGGCGGCGTGCTCAATCCGGGCTCCGGAGGCATCCACCCGTTGAATTATCTGCGCGGCCTCGCCGATGGTGTGGCGCGCCGCGGCGTTCCGATTTTCCAGGAATCTCTGGTCGTAAAGCTCCGGCGCGAGAAGGACGGTGTCGTTGCCGAGACGCCGCGAGGGGCGGTGCGCGCCAAGCAGGCGATCATCGCGACCAACAGCTATTCGGATCTGACGGGCGCGACGGCGCATCTACAGCGCACGCTGATCCCGTTCCGCAGCGCCATGGTCGCTACCGAGCGACTGCCGCGCAACCTCGCTGAAAAGCTGATGCCGACGGGGCGCAGCTACACCGAGACCAAGCGCATGATGCGCTGGTTCCGCATGGTCGACAACCGCGTGATCTTCGGCGGCCGCGGCGCCTTCGGCAAGCAGGATTCGCAAGCCGCCTTCGATGCGCTGCGCAAGGCGATGGTCGGCATCTTCCCCGATCTCGCCGACGTCCCGCTCGCCTACAAATGGTCGGGCCTGGTCGCGATGACGCTAGACTCAGTGCCGCATATCGGCCGGCTCGACGACCGCACGCTGTTCTCGATGGGCTATAACGGTGCCGGCGTTGCGATGTCGAGCCTGATGGGCCGCTATCTGGCCGCCTTGTTGCGTGGCGAGACGCCCGATGTCGGCCTGCTCGACGCGCGGCGCATGAAACCCATTCCGTTCTATCCGCTGCGCGAGCCCGCCGTGCGCATGGTCGCCGGCTGGTACCAGTTTCTCGATGCGATCGGTCAGTGAGATTTATTTGGAGGAGGCGAGGATGAATACGAAACGGAGTTTTGGACTTGGCTGCGCGTTGCTGGGCGCAATCGGAGTTACCACGGCGGCGAACGCTGCCGAACAGATCACCTTCGTCTCGCAAGGTGGCGCCTATCAGCAGGCGCAGACGGTGGCGATTCTCGATCCCTCCGCCAAGAAGCTCGGCATCACCATCAACCAGGATTCCATTCCCGACGCCTGGCCCGCGATCAAGACGCAAGTCGGCAGCGGCAAGCCGATCTGGGACGTCGTCGACACCCCGACCGGCAACTGCCTGCGCGGCGGCGAGCAGGGGCTGATCGAGAAGCTCGACTTTTCGAAGATTCCAAATGGCGCGGCGATGCCGGAGGCGTATCGCAGTCCCTATTCGGTGTCCTACGAGTTCTATTCCAGCGTGCTGGCCTACAGCCAGAAAACCTTCCCGAAGGACGCGCCGAACAGCTGGGCCGATTTCTGGGACGTGAAGAAATTTCCCGGCCGCCGCGCGCTGCGCAACCACCCGTTCGCGACGCTCGAGGCCGCGCTGATGGCCGACGGCGTCGCACCGGACAAGCTCTACCCGCTCGACGTCGATCGCGCCTTCAAGAAGCTGGAAGAGATCAAGCCGCACATCACGGTGTGGTGGACCTCGGGCGCGCAGTCGGCCCAGCTTCTCAACGACGGCGAGGTCGACATGGAGATGGCCTGGAACGGCCGCGTCAGCGCCGTCGCCAAGGAGGGCGCCAAGGTCGCCTTCACCTACAACCAGGGCATCCTTCAGAGCACCTCGCTCTGCATCCTCAAGGGCGCGCCGAATCTCGACACGGCGGTGAAGTTTCTCAACCAGGCCGTCGATCCCGTGCATCAGGCCAACCTGCCGCTCCACATCGATTATGGTCCGGGCAACCCGAAGGCGTTCGAGACCAACGTAATCAAGCCGGAGCGCGCCGCGCAATTGCCGAGCGAGCCCGCGAATGCGGCAAAGCAGGCGCTGATGTCCTACGCCTGGTGGTCCTCGCCTGCGGGCGAGGCCGCCGAGAAGCGCTGGGCGTCGTTCATGCAGAAGTAAGCGAAGCGAGGCCGCGTTGACGACATCCTTGCCAGATCCCTCCCAAAAGCATCAGCGCCGTGAGCACGGGCTGATGCTGGCGTTGGTGTCGCCGGCGCTGCTGGTGATCCTGGCTCTGATCGTGCTGCCGGTCGGCTGGCTTGCCTGGCAGTCGATCTACCATGACGGCTTCACGCTGGAGAACTATCGCCGCATCTTCACCGAAGCCATCTATTGGCGCAGCTTTGCGCTGACCTTCGAGATCAGCCTCGCGGTCACATTGATCGCGCTGCTGCTCGGCTATCCCGTGGCCTACCTCGCCAATGCCGTGCCGAAAGGGTGGAGCATCCTGATCCTGTCGCTGGTGGTGCTGCCGTTCTGGACCAGCGTGCTGGTGCGGGCCTATGCCTGGCTGGCGCTGCTCCAGCGCACCGGCGTCATCAACCAGTTCCTGCGCTATCTCGATGTGATCTCGGAGCCGCTCGCGCTGGTCCACAACACGTTTGGTACGGTGGTGGCGACCGTGCACATCCTGCTCCCCTTCATGGTGCTGCCGCTCTACGCGACCATGCAGAAAATCCCCGGCGATTTGATGCAGGCCGGTGCCAGCCTCGGCGCGAGCCCGTCGCTCACGTTCTTGCGCGTATTCCTGCCGCTGTCGCTGCCGGGCGTACTCGCCGGCTGCACCATGGTGTTCGTGCTCTGCCTCGGATTCTACATCACGCCGGAACTGCTCGGCGGCGGCCGCACGGTGATGGTGTCGATGCTGGTGAGCCGCAATGTCGAACTCTACAACCAGTTCGGCGCGGCCAGCGCGGTCGCGGTAGTGCTGCTCCTCAGTGTGCTCGCGATCTTCGTCGTCGTCAGCCGCTTCATCTCGCTCGATCGCATCCTGGGGCAGAAATGACGCGATTGTCGCCCGCACGGATTGCCCTCTACGTGATCAGCGCGCTGGTGCTGGTCTATCTGATCCTGCCGGTTCTGATCATCGCGCCAATCTCCTTCTCCAGCGCGCGCTTCCTGACCTTCCCGCCGCCGTCGTTCTCGCTGCGCTGGTACCAGCAATATTTCGCCAACCCCGCCTGGATGCAGGCGACGCGGGTGACGCTGACGGTGGCGCTGCTGACCGTGGTGATCGCGACGCCGTTCGGGGTGGTCGCCGCCTATGCCATCAGCCAGTCGAAGCTGCGCATCATGCGCGTGATCCACATGGCGCTGCTGCTGCCGCTGGTGGTGCCGATCATCATCACCGCGGTCGGCATCTTCTTCGTCTATGCCAAGGTCGGCCTGGTTGCGACGCTGCCGGGCCTCGTGCTGGCCAATGTGATGCTGGGCCTGCCTTACGTCGTCATTTCCGTGCTGGCGGGCCTGCAGAGCTTCGATCCCGCACAGGAGATGGTGGCGCGCAGCCTTGGCATGAACCGGCTGCGCAGCTTCTTCGCGGTGACCTTGCCGCAGATCAAATCCAGCGTGGTCGCGGGCGGTATCTTCGCCTTCATCTCAGCGATGGACGAGACCATCGTCGCGCTGTTCATCTCCGGCGGCCAGTACCAGCCGCTGACCAAGCGCATGTTCACCGCGCTTCGCGACGAGATCGACCCGACCATTGCCGCGATCTCGACGCTGATGACGGCGGCATCCTTCATGCTGGTGCTGCTCGCGAGCACGCGGCAGAAGAAGAGTGGGTGAGGGCTGTCGCTAAGCCGCTGCCGCCAGCCACGCCAAAATCATCTCCACGATCTGCGTCCGGCTCTTCGCCAGCACCCTGGGTTCGCTGAGATCGCGGTCGAACAGGGCGCCGAAGGTGTGGCGGTTGGCGACACGAAAGAAGCAGTAGGAGGAGATGGCGAGGTGCAGGTCGATGGCATCGACGTCGTCGCGGAAGACCCCCTCAGTGCGGCCACGCTCGAGGATACCGTCGAGCGTCGCGATCACGCTGGCGTTGAGCTGGCGCAGTTGCTGGTTCTGCTTCAAGTGCTTGCCGTGATGGATGTTCTCGATGCTGACGAGGCGGATGAAGTTGGGGTTGCGCTCGTCATGGTCGAAGGTCGCCTCGATCAGGCGGCGCAGTCCCTCGCGGGCATCGCAGCTTGCGATGTCGAGCTGGTCCTCCAGCGCGCGGATGCTGCGATAGGCCTCCTCCAGCACCGCAAGGTAGAGCTGCTCCTTGCCGCCGAAATAATAATAGATCATCCGTTTCGAGGTGCGCGTCCGCGCCGCGATCGCATCGACGCGGGCGCCGGAATAGCCCTCTGAGGCGAATTCGGCCATCGCCACTTCGAGGATGTCGCGCTTGGTGCGCTCGGGGTCGTTGGTGCGCTTCGATGGGGCCGGCATGCGCTCGAGCATCATTGTTGTCCCCGCCACTTTCCACGGATCACCTTGAAGGTGAAGGCAAATTGCGCCCGTTCAGGCCTCGATCCAATGCATCTTGCATAAACGTACTAGTTCGTACATTATCTATTCAAAGCAAGGTTGCGGCAACAAGATCCATAAAGCGCGCGCGAGGCGGACGGCCTGACGCGAACCGCATCGGACACAAGGGGAGGAGATTTCATGACGTTGACGTCAACCGCGTCGCTGCGCGCATCACCCAGCGCCGAGGCCACGTCGAACAAGCTGCCGAAGCGCGCCGCGCTGGTCAGCTTCGTCGGCAGCATGCTCGAATACTACGACTTCTTCATCTATGGCACCGCGGCGGCGCTGATCTTTCCAAAAGTGTTCTTCGCCAATGTCGATCCCTCGACAGCGACGTTGCTCGCGCTGCTGTCCTTCGGCATTGGCTACATCGCGCGCCCCGTCGGCGCCGTCATCCTCGGCCATTTCGGTGATCGCATCGGCCGCAAGACCGTGCTCTTGTTTACGCTGGTGCTGATGGGTGGCTCGACACTTGCCATCGGCCTGTTGCCGGATGCCAAGGCAATCGGCAATGCCGCACCTGTCATCCTGACGCTGCTGCGGCTGTTGCAAGGCCTGTCGGCCGCCGGCGAGCAGAGCGGCGCGAACTCGCTGACGCTGGAGCATTCCGCCAATTCCAACCGCGCCTTCTTCACGAGCTGGACGCTGAGCGGCACCCAGGCGGGCGCAATCCTTGCGACACTGGTGTTCATCCCGGTGTCGAGCCTGCCGGAGGAGCAATTGCTGAGCTGGGGCTGGCGTATCCCGTTCCTGCTGTCCTTCATCGTGCTCGTCGTCGCCTATCTGGTGCGGCGGACCATGCCGGAAACGCCCGTGTTCGAGGACATCAAGGACAAGGCGAAGGTGGCGCGCTTTCCCGTCGTGGCGCTGATGCGCGACTATTGGTCAGACGTGCTGCGCGTGATCGTCTGTGCGCTGATCGCCACTGTGAGCACGATGACCGCGGTGTTCGCGCTCGGCTATGCCACCAGCAAGTTCGGCGTCGCGCGGCCGACCATGCTGTGGGCCGGCGTGCTCGGCAATGTCACGGCACTTATCACCCAGCCGCTGTGGGCCCTGCTTGCCGACAGGATCGGCCGCAAGCCGGTGTTCATCGGCGGCGTGCTCGGCTGCGCCGTGCTGGTGTTCCCCTACTTCATTCTGGTGACGTCGGGCAATACGCCGGCGATCTTCGCCGCGGCGATGATCCTCTCCGGCATCATCTACGCCGCACCGAACGCGATCTGGCCGTCGTTCTATGCCGAGATGTTCGAGGCGCGGGTGCGCTATTCCGGCACCGCGATCGGCACGCAGCTCGGCTTCCTCGCCGCCGGCTTCACGCCGCTGGTAAGCGCAAGCCTGGTCGGCGAGGGGCCGAACGGGTGGATTCCCGTTGCGATCTTCGTCGCCTGCTGCTGCGTCATCTCGGCAGCCGCTGCGGCGACCGCGCGCGAAACCCACACCGTCGATATCGCCGATCTCGGCAGGCGGCGCGGTTGAACGAAGAACAGGATCGCGATCGCATGCCGACCGGCGCAGTTTCGACCACCAACGGGCCGATTACCGGCGTTGAGCAGAACGGTGTCCGCTGCTTCAAGGGGGTGCCGTTCGCCACCGCGCGGCGTTTTGCCAAGGCAATTTCGCCGGTTGCATGGGCGGAGCCGCGCCGCTGTACCAGCTATGGCGCTTACGCGCCGCAGCCCGGTCATCTCGATCATGCCGACGAGAATGCCTGTCTCAGCCTGAACATCTGGGCGCCGGCCGAGGCCGATCGTGCGCTGCCGGTGCTGTTCTTCATCCATGGCGGCGCCTTCGTCACCGGAGGCGGCGCCGACTACGACGGCTCGTTTCTCGCGGCTCACGGCCCGGCGATGATCGTCACCATCAACTACCGGCTCGGTCCGCTCGGCTTCCTGCAACTGCATCGCCAAGGCCTCGCCGAGGCCAACAACCTCGCGCTCCAGGATGCGCTCGCCGCGCTCGACTGGGTGCGCGACAACATCGTGAATTTCGGCGGCGATCCAGATGCGATCACCCTGTCCGGCCAGTCGGCAGGCGCCTCCCTGGTGATTGCGCTCGCAACCCTGCCACAGGCCAAGGGCAAGTTCGCTCGCGCGCTCGCGCTGAGCGCGCCTGGGCGGAATATCATGAGCGCCGATCATGCCGACAACGTCGCGCGCCGCGTGCTCGATGAGCTCGACCTTGCGCACGATCCGGCCGCGATCATTTCGGTGCCGCTGCCAAAGCTGTTCGCGGCCGTAGAGCGGGTCGGCCGCAGGCTCGCGGACGAGACCGAGCAGGGCACCGTGTTCGGCCCGGTGCTCGATGGCAGCGTGATCCCGCGCGAGCCGCGCGATGTCTTCGCCGACGGAAGCTTGCGTGACATTCCGCTCTGGCTCGGCTCCTGCCGCGACGAGATGGCGATGTTCCTGAAGAGCACGCCGCCCGCCGCGATGATCCGCACCACCGAGCGGCAGGTGCGCACGGCGTTCGGAGACGCCGGCTGGTGTCGTCTGCTGTCCTATTATCGCGCCACCGCGCGCCTCGACGAGGATCCTTACGAGGCGCTGCTGTCGGATGCGTTCTGGCACCGTCCGATGGCCGATCTCGCACGGCTTCATGCAGCCGCAGGCGGCGCGGTGTGGCTGAGCCGGTTCGACCATCGCCCGGCGCTGGAGCCGTTCCTGTCGCAGGGGCCGACCCATGGTGCGGACAACGCGTGCCTGTGGGCGCATCTGCCAAATTTCGTCGATCGCCCGATCCTGAAGCGCGAGGGCGGTCCGATGACGCCAGCCGACATCGACGTAGCGGCGCGATTTCAGGCGAGCTTGCTGCGCTTCGTCACATCAGGCGCTCCCGACGTCGCGGAAGCCTGGCCGCGGTTTGAGCCGCGCAGCGAGCCGCTCGCGATCTTCGGTCAGCCGTTCCACATTGTGCCGCTCAACGACGGCGCGCGCGCTCGCGTGTGGGCGGAGCTGAGCGCAGGCAACAACGACAAGATGAGGGAGACCGGATGAGCATTTTGAGAAAGACCGTGCGCGTTCGATGGCGCTCTGCCAATTCGATTGTCTCGCTGCTTGGCACATTCGCGATGCTGGCGACCTCGTCGGCGCCAGCGCAGATCGTCGCGACGCCAGTTCCCGGCGACCCTGTCAGCATTGATAGCGGCGCTGTCTCCGGCAAGCTGCTGCCATCCGGCGTGAAAGCCTATTTCGGCATTCCGTTTGCGGCGCCGCCGCTCGGTGATCTCCGTTGGCGCGCGCCGCAAAACGTCGAGGCGTGGAAGGGCGTCTATCACGCCGACCGGCTGGCGCCCGAATGCATCCAGGTGCTGCGCCGGCACAATCTCAATCATTATTTCGGCGAGGAGGCGACCAGCGAGAATTGCCTCTATCTGAACGTCTGGGCGAGCCCGGATGCGAAACCCGGCGCGAAGCTGCCGGTCGTGGTCTGGATCTATGGCGGCGGTTTCACGCTCGGCTCCAGCGGCATGGCAATGTATGACGGCGAGAACGTTGCGAAGAAAGGCACGATCTTCGTCAGCTTCAACTACCGCGTCGGCATTCTGGGCAATCTCGCCCATCCCGAGCTGACCGCGGAATCGCCGCACCATGCCTCCGGCAATTACGGCCTGATGGATCAGGTCGCGGCGCTGCAATGGGTCAAGCGCAACATCGCGCGATTCGGCGGCGACCCTGATAACGTCACCATCACCGGGCAGTCCGCCGGCGCCATGTCGGTGTCTGCGCTGGAGGCGAGCCCGCTGGCGAAGGGCCTGTTCCATCGCGGTTTTGCGATGAGTCTCAGCATGTTCGACAACCGCTTCAAATTCCCGGCGCTACCACAGGCCGAGAAGATCGGGCTGGAGGTGCAGTCCGCGCTCGGCGCGGCCTCGCTCGCCGAGATGCGGCTGATCCAGGCCGACAAGATTCTCGCGATCCAGAAGGATTGCCAGCTCGGCTGCGCCGGCTCGATTTCGGTCACGCCCGATATCGACGGCTATGTGCTACCCGACACCGTCCCGAACATCTTCGCGGCCGGCAAGCAGAATGACGTCGCCACCGTCGCGGGCTTCACGCGTGACGAGAGCTCGAACGATCTGCGCGCCGCCGGCACGCTAGAGGCCTATGTTGCCGCTGCGAGAAAACTTTACGGCGATCAGGCCGATCGCTTCCTTGCGCTCTATCTCGCCAAGACCGACGACGAGGCCAAGGCCATGGGGCTTCTCGCCGCGCGCGAGGGGCTGGTCGAAATCGGCACGCGCAACTGGGCGGTCGCACAGGCGAAGACCGGCAAGGCGCCGTTCTACATGTACATGTTCTCGCGCGTTCATCCCTTCGCGCCCGGTGTCGAGTTCTTCGACAGTCCGCAGAAGATCGGTGCCTATCACACGTCCGACGTGCCGTACTGGTTCGGGACCCAGGATGCCTTCAACAAGTTCCGCACGACGCGCGTCTGGACCGAGCTTGATCGCGCGCTGTCCGAGCGCATGATGGATTCGCTGGTCGCCTTCGCGCGAACCGGGAATCCGGGCACGCCGGCGACGCCGTGGCCGCAGTGGAAGCAGGACTCGCAGAAATATGTCGAGTTTGGCGACGACAGCGGTGTGCGCGAGGAGAACCGCGCGCGCCTCGACTTTCACACGCCGGCGAACGTCACCCCCTCGACGCCGCGGGTGTCACGGGACTAGGGCGGAGCGGCTTTCGACAGGGCCGCATGACCACCTGTAATCTGCTTCACACGCAAATGCGGCGAGTGACGCTAGAGGAAGCGAGGCCCCGCTTCCGCGCGGCCCGCTTCGGAGCTGGCGAGGATTGCTGCACTGGCAAGAGCAATATCCCGCGCGACGGGAACCAATGTCGAAATCGAAATTCTCAAGGTCCTCGTGATCTTCTCAGGCGCGGGCCTGCTGCTCTCACTCGTCGCCGCGATGATCTACGGACAGGCCCCCAACGCCGCTCTGTTTTGAACGCGTGCCAGTTCATCGCGCACAGGCCCGTCAGCGCTGTGAGCGAAATAGCGAGATGTTGTCGCTTAGCCAATCGGCTACAGGACGTGGAGCATGGCCCGTCAACTCGCGGACAGTCGACGTGGTTTCTGCGAGCACCGATTCATGGAAGATGCGATCCAGGCCGAGCAGCAGGTCGGCGCCGAATTCGCTGAGTCCCGAAGCGAGCAGCTTCTCACGCTGCTCCGCAGGGCTTCGGTGCTGATATGTGACGGCGCGGCCAAGCAAGCTGGACAGTGCGTCGGCTATTCTAGCCATGCTTAGAGCGGCTGGCCCGGTCAGGTGATAGGCGCGCTGAGACGTCACGTGCGCATCGTCGAGAAGGACGGCGAAAGCCGAATCTGCGACATCGCGTGTGTCGATCAGATTGACCAGCCCATCGCCTGCTGCCCCGCCCCATGTGTCATTGGCGACTGGATCACCAGCTCGCGCCAGGATCTCAACAAAACCCGAAGGTCGCAAAACCGTAAAGCCTACGTCGCAGGTCGCAAGATGCGCCTCAATCCGCATATGCCAGTCGAACGGATGTAGCCGGGACGGCGGTCCCAACGCGGATAATTTCACGATGTGGCTGACGCCGGCGGCGACCGCTGCGTCGATCAGCGCGATTTCATTGGCGACCTGCCGGGGAGACGTGCCATGGGCGAGGAATAGACGGTCGGCGCCGTGCAGGGCGTCGTCCAAGGTCGACCGCGCATCGAAGTCCACGGTCGCAAGGGAGATCCCGGCTGGCAGGCGTTGAGCGTCCGGCGTGCGGGTCAACGCCACAAGCTCAACCGGTTCGGCGATCAGTTTCGAAATCAAGGCGGAGCCGACGCGACCTGTGGCGCCGGCGACCGCAATGCGTGGACGGCCGGCACGATGCGGGGAGGGGTTGAACATCCGGATAACCTTTCATATCTTGGAACGATCAGTTCAAGATATTTGGAACGATCGTTCCAAGATGTCAAGCGGGAATTCGATGAGCGGAAAACCCCAATTCGATGACGATGCCGTGATCCATTCCGCGATGGATGTGTTTTGGCGTCACGGCTATTCGGCCTCGTCGATCGATCAATTGACGACAGCGATGGGCTTGTCACGGTCCAGTGTGTACAAGCGGTTTCGAGACAAGGACGGGCTGTTCCAGGAAGTCCTTTCGACTTACGTGGACCGCGTCGTGCGGCGGATGAGCGCGGTTCGCGGCGACACGAAGCGCCAACAGCTTGAAGCGCTGTTGCACGAATTCCTGCCTAAAGGAGGCAAGACGGTGCGGCCCGCCGGGTGCATGCTGGCCCGATCTTGTGCCGAGATGGTCGATCTGCCCCCGGCAGGCCAGTCGGTCGCGCGGCAGGGACTTGCGCAGCAGCGCGCGATCCTCGTCCAGATTCTGCGTGAGGCGGTCGCGGATGGAGAATTGGCGGCGGCAGCCGACATCGACGGATTGTCGTGGCACTATCTCGGCGTGTTGCAGGCCATACTGAATTTGCCGCAAGCTGGCGCGACTGCTGGCGAGCTTCGCCGCATTGTAGAACTTGCAATGATGGCGTGGCCCTTGCGCCCGGCCGTCGGGGCCCCCCTGCCGCTTCCTGCTGGAGAGGCATGACGTGGCCGTGGTGCCGGGCAGCTGTTTCGGCCTTGCACCTTATTTCCGCCTGTCCTAGCAACCTCCGAACAAACTTGCGCGAGGCCGTGATGCGCATCGCCAAAGCCCGTTAGGAGCCGTCATGACCATTCGCAACACCCGCACCGGGGGCCAGATCCTGATCGACCAGCTGGTCGCGCAAGGAGTCGACCGCGTGACCTGCGTGCCGGGCGAAAGCTATCTCGCGGCGCTGGACGCGCTGCATGACAGCCCGATCGACGTCGTGATCTGCCGCGCCGAAGGCGGCGCGGCGATGATGGCGGAAGCCTACGGCAAGCTCACGGGACGCCCGGGCATCTGCTTCGTCACCCGAGGCCCCGGCGCGACCAATGCCAGCCACGGCGTCCACATCGCGATGCAGGACTCGACGCCGATGATCCTGTTCGTCGGCCAGGTCGATACCGGCATGCGCGAGCGCGAGGCGTTCCAGGAGCTGGACTACAAGGCGGTGTTCGGCACCATGGCGAAGTGGGCGGTCGAGATCGATCGCCCCGACCGCATTCCGGAATTGGTCGCGCGCGCCTTCCGCGTCGCCATGCAGGGCCGTCCCGGTCCCGTCGTGATCTCGCTGCCGGAGAACATGCTGACCGAGACCGCCGCTGTTGCGGACGCCATGCGGATCGAGCCGGCGGTGAGCTGGCCGGCGCCATCAGATCTCGAGCGCGTCGGCGCGATGCTGGCAAGCGCCAAGGCGCCGCTCGTCATCCTCGGCGGCTCGCGCTGGACCGATGAAGCGACCAGGAGCATCGCGCGCTTCGCCGAGCGGTTCGACCTGCCGGTCGCGACCTCGTTCCGCCGGGCGTCGCTGATCGATGCCGATCATTCGCACTATGCCGGCGATCTCGGTATCGGGCCGAGCCCCGGCTTGAAGGCGCGCATCGACGGGGCCGATGTCATTCTGCTTATCGGCGGCCGCATGTCCGAGATGCCGTCCTCGTCCTACACGCTGCTCGATATTCCGACGCCGCAGCAGAAGCTGATCCACGTGCATCCCGGCTCCGAGGAGCTCGGCCGCATCTATCAGCCGGCGCTCGCGATCCAGGCGACGCCCGCCGCGTTCGCCGCCGCCGTCGAGACGCTGAAGCCCGCCGGCGCCGTTGCCTGGAAGGGCGAGGCCGCCAAGGCGCATGCCGATTATCTCGCCTGGACCGAGAAGGCGCGCGAGCTGCCGGGCACGTTCCAGTACGGCCAGGTCATGACCTGGCTGCGCGACCGCCTGCCGAAGGACGCGATCATCTGCAACGGTGCCGGCAATTATGCCGGCTGGATCCATCGCCATCACCGCTTCCACAGCTTTGCGGCCCAACTCGCGCCGACCTCGGGCTCGATGGGCTACGGCGTGCCGGCGGCCGTGCTGGCGAAACGGCAATATCCGGATCGCACCGTCGTCGCTTTTGCCGGCGACGGCTGCTTCCTGATGAACGGGCAGGAGTTCGCGACCGCCGTGCAGTACGACGCGCCGCTGATCGTCATCGTCGTCGACAATTCGCAATACGGCACCATCCGCATGCACCAGGAGCGCGACTATCCCGGCCGCGTCGTCGGCACCCAGCTCAAGAACCCGGACTTTGCGATGTACGCAAAAGCGTTCGGCGGCCATGGCGAGCGGGTCGAGCGCACCGAAGAGTTCGCGCCGGCCTTCGAGCGCGCGCTGGCTTCGGGCAAGCCGTCGATCCTCCACTGCATCATCGATCCGCGCGCGATCTCGGTCGGGAAGGATTTTACGCCAGCGGTGAAGGCGTAACCGATGCCTGAAGGCCGCCACGTCGCCATCATCGGAGCCGGCGCGGTCGGCGTGATCAGCGCCATCGAGGCGCTGCGCGAGGGGCATCGGGTCACGCTGATCGACGCGGGCGAGCCCGGTGGCGAACAGGCGGCGAGCTACGGCAATGCCGGCTGGCTGTCCTCGCATTCGGTGATCCCGCCGGCCGAGCCGGGCATCTGGAAAAAGGTGCCGGGCTATCTGATCGATCCGCTCGGTCCGCTCGCGATCCGCTGGTCTTACTTGCCGAAGGCGCTGCCCTGGCTGATCAAATACCTGCTCTCGGGCTGGACCGAAGCGCGGGTCGAGAAGACCGCCTTCGCGCTGCGCGATCTCCTGAAGGACGCGCCGCTGCTGCACCGGAAGCTCGCGGAAGAAGCGGGCGTGCCTGAGCTGGTCGAGCGCAACGGCGTGATGCACGTGTTCCCGTCGCGCGGCAATTTCGACAATGATCTCGGCTGGCGCCTGCGCAAGAAGGTCGGCGTCGAATGGCTGGAGCTCAATGCCGACGAGATGCGTCAACGCGAGCCTGATCTGCATCCGCGCTACACCTTCGGCGTCGTGGTGGAGGAGGCCGGCCGCTGCCGTGATCCCGGCGCCTACGTTGCAGCCCTTGCCCAGCATGCGCTCGCGCGCGGTGCCAAACTCGTGCGCGCCAAAGCGACGGGCCTCAAGCTCAACGGCAATAAGCTCGTCGCCGTCGTCACGGAAACCGGTGAGATTCCCTGCGATGCCGCGGTGGTCGCCGCCGGCGCGCATTCGAAATGGCTCACCGCCTCGGTCGGCGATCCGCTGCCGCTCGAGACCGAGCGCGGCTATCACGTCATGATCGAAAATCCGGAATCGGGCCCGCGCAGCTCCATGATGGCGTCCGACGCAAAAATGGTGGTGAACTGGACTAACAAGGGACTGCGCGCCGCCGGCACGGTCGAGATCGCCGGCCTCGAGGCCGCGCCGAACTGGAAGCGCGCCGAGATCCTGCGCAACCATCTCGTTAGCATGTTCCCAAAACTGCCGAAGGACATTCCGGCCTCGCGCATCAAGACCTGGTTCGGTCATCGGCCGAGCATGCCTGATGGCCTTCCCTGTATCGGCCATGCGCGCGCCTCGCGCGATATCGTCTACGCCTTCGGCCACGGCCATGTCGGCCTGGTCGGCTCGGCCCGCACCGGCCGTCTCGTCGCGCAGCTCCTGAGCGGCAAGCAGCCGGAGATTCCGCTCGCGCCGTTCGCGCCCACCCGCTTCCTCTGAGATCGCACCATGACCACTCCAGCCAACTCGTCCTCTCGCATCGCCCGCGGCGGCAAAGCCATCTATGGCGCACCGCTCGGCATTTTGATGCTGGAAGCGCGCTTTCCCCGCATTCCCGGCGACATGGGCAACGGCACGACCTGGCCATTCCCGGTGCTCTATCGCGTAGTCAGCGGCGCCTCGCCGGAGAAAGTGGTGCTGAAGGGCGCGGCCGGCCTGCTGCCCGACTTCATCGATGCGGCCAAGGATCTGGTGCGGCTCGGGGCCGAAGCCATCACCACCAATTGCGGCTTCCTCTCGCTGTTCCAGAAGGAGATCGCGGCCGCCGTCGGCGTGCCCGTTGCGACCTCGTCGCTGATGCAGGTACCGTGGGTGCAGGCGACCCTGCCGCCGGGCCAGCGCGTCGGCCTCGTCACGGTGTCGGGCTCGACCTTGACGCCGGCTCATCTCGAAGGCGCCGGAGTGCCGCTCGATACCCCGCTGGTCGGCACCGAGCACGGCAAGGAATTTTTTCGCGTGCTGATCAAGGCCGAGAAGGACGACATGGACGTGGCGCAAGCCGAGCGTGATGTGATCGAGGCCGGCAAGCAGCTTGTTGCCAAGAACCCCGACGTCGGTGCCATCGTGCTCGAATGCACCAACATGCCGCCCTATGCAGCGGCGCTTCAGGCCGAGGTCGGATTGCCCGTCTATGATATCTATTCCATGATTACCTGGTTTCATGCCGGGCTGCGGCCGCGTCAGTTTGGCTAGAGGTCGAGAAGCTGCCGATGGCTCCTCTTCCTTCTCGCAATGCACATCGTGCTTCGGGTTCGCAGCGGACACCGAAAAGGCAGCTATACAATCCGTCGATACCTGATCGTGCCAGACGGTCAGAGCCATCGCGCGGAATAGTCGCTAGCGTGCCGCTCGAAATTCACGGGGACAAGCGGTGCACAGCCCTCAATCCAATCCCGACACGCGCGCAGACGACTGGCCGTCCGAGCTCTATCGCATTCTGAAAGCCGCCGGCGTGCGGCAGATGTCGCACGTCCCCGATGCCGGCCACAGCCAGCTGATCCGCTTGTTCTCGGCCGACCGCGACGTCACCACCAATGTGCTGACGACCGAGGAAGAAGGGATTGCCATTGCCGCCGGCGCCTGGCTCGGCGGCCAGCGCAGCGTGCTCTTGATGCAGTCGAGCGGGGTCGGCAATTGCATCAACATGCTGTCGCTCTCGGCGATCGGCCGCTTTCCGCTGCTGATGCTGGTGACGATGCGCGGCGAATGGGCCGAGTTCAATCCGTGGCAGGTGCCGATGAGTCGGGCGACGCAGCCCTCGCTGGAAGCGATCGGCCTGAAAGTGATGCGGGCGGAGACGCCGGAGGATCTGGTCGAGACCGTCGAATCGGCGGCGTCGCTCGCTTACGATTCAGACCAGCAGATCGCGGTCCTGATCGGGCAGCGCCTGATCGGCAAGAAGAAGTGGTGATGTCGATGTCCGTTTCGTCACAACTCGACCGCCGCGTCGCCGTCGCCACCCTCCTGAAGGATCGCAAGGACACGCTGGTGGTCTCCGGCCTCGGCTCGCCCACCTACGACCTTCATTCCGTCGGCGACCATGACGGCAATTTCTATCTCTGGGGCGCCATGGGCGGTGCCGCCCTGATCGGGCTTGGCCTCGCTCAGGCCCAGCCGTCCAAGCGTGTCCTCGCCTTGACCGGCGACGGCGAGCAATTGATGGGCCTCGGCGGCCTCGCCACCATCGGCGTCGCGCGCCCGCGCAATCTCGACATCGTCGTGATCGATAACCAGCATTTTGGCGAGACCGGGATGCAGGCGAGCCACACCGGGCGCGGCGTCGACCTCACGGCGATCGCCGCGGCCTGCGGATTTGCCGCGACCGGAACCGTGCGGACGCTCGAGGAGGTGCAGCGCCTCGCAGCGCGAATCGCCGAACCGGCCGATGGCCCGCGGCTTTTTGTCATCAAGGTCTTGGCCGAAAATCCGCCACGCTCGCTACCCTCGCGCGATGCCGTCTTTATCAAGAACCGGTTCCGTGCTCATCTCGGCTTCGCGGCAGCCTGAACCGGAGTCCGATCCGGTATAGCCGCCCGAGCAGCTATTCTGGAGTGAGCCCCATGAAACTATCCGGCAAAGTCGCCGCCATCACCGGCGCGGCGCGTGGCATCGGCAAAGCCTGC
The DNA here is from genome assembly GCF_032290525.1 of Bradyrhizobium cosmicum. GTDB lineage: Bacteria > Pseudomonadota > Alphaproteobacteria > Rhizobiales > Xanthobacteraceae > Bradyrhizobium > Bradyrhizobium cosmicum_A. Next base: position 143,996 of record NZ_JASXTA010000002.1, read on the forward strand.
GCAAAGAGATTCTTGGACGACGGCGTCAAGGTCGTCATCTCGGACGTCGATGCCGATGGGCTTGCCGCGACGGCCGCCGAACTCGGGCGGCCTGACGCCTTGCGCACCGTGGTCGGCAATGTCGCCAGGCGCACTGATGTGGATCAGCTGGTTGCCACCGCCGTGAAGGAGTTCGGCCGTCTCGACATCATGATCAACAATGCCGGCGTGGCCCGCAACCGGGACTTTCTTCAGATTTCCGAGGAGGAATTCGACGAGATCATCGGCATCAATTTGAAGGGCGCGTTCTTCGGCGTGCAGGCGGCCGCGAAGCAGATGATCGCGCAAGGTTGCGGCGGGGTCATCATCAACATGTCCTCGGTGAACGCGCTGCTGGCGATCCCGGCGCTTGCGACCTACGCCATGTCCAAGGGTGGCATGAAGCAGCTCACTTCGGTCGCAGCCGTCGCACTCGCCCCGCACAATATTCGCGTCGTCGCGGTCGGGCCGGGGACGATTTTGACCGACATGGTGGCGTCGTCCATCTACACTTCGGAAGATGCCCGCAAGACCGTGATGTCACGCACGCCAGCTGGCCGCGGCGGCGAGCCGAGCGAGGTGGCTTCCGTGGTCGCCTTCCTCGCCAGCGATGATGCCTCCTACATCACCGGGCAGACGATCTATCCGGACGGCGGCCGGCTGATCCTGAACTACACCGTGCCGGTGAAGGAGAAGTAGGGGGCGGGTGGTCGCCCCACAGTCGGTGTCATCGCCCGGCTTGACCGGGCGATCCAGTACTCTGAGACGCCTTTGATTGAATCGAGAAGCCGCGGCGTACTGGATGCCCCGCCTTCGCGGGGCATGACAGCTATTGTTGTGCGGGTAGTCTGCCTCTCACTCCGCCGCGACCGTCATCCCGTGGCCGAGCCGCTTCGAGATGCCGCCGGCGCAGTCGCGCAAGGCGTGCGCGATGGGACTGTCCCAGCGCGCGTCGAACGTGCCTTCCGGCCCCATCGCGGTGATGACCAGCGCGACATGGCCAGAGTGGTCGAACACAGGGGCGGAGAATGCATTGACGCCGGGCAGGGGGTCACCGAGTGCGCGGGCGAGGCCGTGCTTGCGGACCTCCGTGAGCATCTCGGCGACTTTCGCGCCTTTCACAGCCCGCTTCGGATTGTAACCGACGCCGTGGCGGTCCAGGCCGCTTTCGAGCGCGGCGTTGATGGTTTTCTCCGGCAGGAACGCCGCGAAAGCGCGGCCCGTGGCAGTCTCCAGCAGCGCCATCACCGAGCCAGCGCGCATCACGATGTGCACGGGCTGGCCGGGCTCCTCCAACTGCACCACGGTCGGGCCGTGCGTACCCCAGACCGCGAGGGAGACAGCGTGGCCGATCTGGCTTGCGAGCGCCGCGATCTTCGGCCCGGCGATGCGGACACCGGAGAGCCGGCGCAGGCTGATCAGGCCGAGCTCCAGCGCCAGCGCGCCGATCTCGTAGCGGCCGGTGGTTTCGTCCTGCTCGATCAAGCCGATGCGCGAGAAGCTGGCGAGATAAGGATGCGCCTTGGCCGGCGTCATGCCGGCCTCGCGCGCGAGGTCGCGCAGCATCATCGGCTCGCCGCTTCTCGCAAGCGCGCGGAGCAATTCTCCGCCGACCTCGATCGACTGGATGCCGCGGCTTTCCTTCTTCATGCGCCTCCTGGCGTGGGCTCGCTTATGCCGCGTTGCGCCGGTCGGCGCTGTCGGCGAGATGACGGCCGGCAATGTAGCCGAAGGTCAGCGCCGGCCCAAGCGTGATGCCGGCGCCGGGATAATTGCCGCCCATGATGCTCGCCATGTCGTTGCCGGCAGCATAGAGCCCCGGAATCACCCGGCCTTCCGCATCGAGCGCCCGCGCGTTCTCGTCGGTGACGATGCCGGCATAGGTGCCGAGATCGCCGATCACCATCTTGATCGCATAGAACGGACCCTTCTCGATCGGCGCAATGCAGGGATTGGGACCGTGCATGGCGTCGCCCTGATAGCGGTTATAGGCTTTTGAACCTTTGCCGAAGGCGGCATCGTGTCCCAGCGGCGCGGTCGCATTGAACTGCCCGACCGTCTCGGTGAACGCCTTCGCATCGATACCGGCCTTCGCCGCCAGCGCCTCCAGCGTGTCGCCGCGCATGAGATAGCCAGTCTTGAGATGATGGCCGAGCGGCATCGGGAACGGCGGCACGCAGCCGAGGCCGTACTTCCGCAGCGTCTGGTGATCGCAAACGAGATAAGCGGCGATCTCCTCGTCGGGCTTGGCGGCCTTGATCATGGCCTGGACGAAGTCGTGATAGGAATTGCCTTCATTGGCAAAGCGCTTGCCGTCGCGCATCACCGCGATCACGCCGGGCTTGGCGCGGTCGATGAAATGCGGCATCACGCCCTTCGATCCGTCCTTGCGCGTGGTCAGCGACACCGGCACCCAGGCTGCTGCGTTCGGCAGGCGGTCCTCGATATGTCCGCCGGCGCTTTCAGCAAGGCGCAGCCCGTCGCCGGTGTTGCCGGTCGGTCCCGGCGAATAATGCTCGTTGCCGGTCGGCGCATGCGGAAACATCTTTTTGCGCCGCTCGACGTCATGCGGAAAACCGCCGCAGGCGAGCACGACGCCTTGCCGTGCGCGGACCCGCACATCGCGTCCCTCGCGCGAAACAATCGCGCCGGTGACAGCACCGTTCTCGACCGTCAGCTCGCGCACCGGCGAGGACAGCCACATCGGAATCTTCAGATCCTGCGCGGATTTTGCGAGGCGCCCGGCGAGCGCGTTGCCGTTGGTCAGCATCATGCCGCGGCCGTAGCGCAGCACGTCCATCAGATGGCGCGACAGTCGCTTTGCGACGTACACCGCCGACGTCAGCGACTTCGTCACGCGCATGAAATGGATGATCTCCTTGCCGGAGCCCAGCATCATGCCGAACACGGTGAGCTCGGGCAGCGGCATGCCCAGCGTCTTGATCTGCTCGCCGAGCTCGCGGCCATCGAATGGGCGGGTCACCATGGAACGGCCGCCCTGCGCGCCGCCGGGCGCTTCGGCATGATAGTCGGGAAACACCAGCGGCATGTCGAAGCGCAACGCGGTCTTGGTGGTGAAGAAATCGACCGCCTCGGGGCCGGCGCTCAGGAACGCATCGACCCGCGCGGCGTCAAAGTTGTTGCCAGCCTCGTGCCGCAGGTAAGTGCGGGCCTGCTCCGGCGTCTCCTCGATGCCATAGGCCTTCGCCAGCGACGTGCCGGGAATCCACAGCCAACCGCCTGAGCGTGCCGTGGTGCCGCCGAAGCGCGGCTCCTTCTCGACGATCAGCACGTCGAGGCCGCGGTAGCGCGCGGTGATCGCGGCCGACATGCCGGAACAGCCCGATCCGGCCACGAGCACATCGCACTCGTAAGTCTCAATTGCGTTGTGCGCGTTGCCGGTCATGTCTCACCTCACTTCTTCAGCAGCGGACATTTGGATTCGGAGACCGGGCGGAAGGCATCCTCGCCCTTCACGGTCTTGATGATCTCCAGATAATCCCAGGGCTCCTTGGACTGCTCGGGCGACTTCACCTTGGCGAGGTACATGTCGCGGATGACGCGGCCGTCCTCGCGCAACTTGCCGCCGTGAACGAATGTATCCTCGATCGGCAGCTCGCGCATCTTGGCCATCACCTTGGCGGAATCATCGGTCCCGGCCGCTTTGATGGCCTTGAGATAATGCAGCACCGAGCCATAGACGCCGGTCTGGATCATGGTCGGCATCACCTTGGTGCGTTCGTAGAATTTTTTCGACCAGGCCCGCGTCGCCTCGTCCATGGCCCAGTAAGATGCCGTGGTCATGTAGGTGCCCTGCGCGGCCTTGAGGCCGATCGCGTGCACGTCGGTGTCGAACATCAACAGGCCCACAAGCTTCTGGCCGCCCTGGACCAGTCCGAACTCGCCGGATTGCTTGATGGCGTTATCGGTGTCCTGGCCGGCATTGGCGAAGGCGACGACGTCGGATTTCGAGCTCTGCGCCTGGAGTGCGAAGGAGGAGAAATCCGCGGTGTTGGTCGGATGCTTGACGCCGCCGAGCACCTTGCCGCCCATCTCATTGATGAAGCGCGTGGCGTCCTTCTCGAGCTGCTGGCCGAAGGCATAGTCCGCGGTGATGAAGTACCAGGATTTTCCGCCTTCCTTGATCACGGCGGAGGCCGTCACCTTCGACAGCGCGTAGGTGTCATACGTAAAGTGCACGGTGTTCGGGCTGCACAGCTCGTCGGTCAGTGAGCTCGCGCCGGGGCCGGAGAGCAGCGCGATCTTGCCCCGCTCGCGCACCATGTTGTGGACGGCGATCGCGATGCCGGAATTGGGGATGTCGACGACGGCGTCGACCTTGCCGTTGTCGAACCAGGCGCGGACGATCTGGACGCCGACGTCGGTCTTCATCTGGTGGTCGGCGCTGATGATCTCGATCGGCTTGCCGAGCACGGTCGGTCCGAACTCCTCGACCGCCATCTTGGCGGCCTCGACCGAGCCCGGCCCGCTGTTGTCGCGGCCCCAACTCGACAGGTCGGTCAGCACGCCGATCCGTACCGAATCGTCGGAGACTTGCGCGCTCGCAACATTGGTCATGGCAGCCGAAGTCATAGCCGCGACGATGCCGCAGGCCAAAAGTCCTCTCATTGTCGTTCCCTCTCTTTTATGGGGCCCGCGTGGCGCAGCCGGGTATTGTGGCGGGAAGTTAGATAATAGCAGATCAGTTTGTCAATGGCGAAATTGGCGCCGGTAGACCTCAGTGATCGCGAGCGACGATGGGGAAACATGCGCAGCGGCATTCAACACCCTCGTGTCCCGGACGCGGTGCAACGCTCCTGAGCGTTGCACCGCAGAGCCGGGACCCATGCCGCACGGAATGCTTGAGGAAGCATGGGCCCCGGCTCTGCAGCGCATCACTTCGTGCTGCGCAGCGTCCGCGGCACGAGAGCGATCAAATGCCCCCGCAGGTTGCAACCACCACCACGATTGGCAATGATGTCTTCTGGAATCTGTGGGGCGTGGCATGACGGCAGCAACGGGGGTCTCCGCTTCAGCGGAGAGGTCGACGACGGCGCATGTGGTGTGGGCGAGTGCGCTCGGCACCGCGATCGAATGGTACGACTTCCTGATCTACGGCACCGCTGCCGCGCTGGTGTTCAACAAGCTGTTCTTCCCGAGCTTCGATCCCTTCGTCGGCACGCTGGCGGCATTTTCGACCTATGCGGTTGGTTTCGTGGCGCGGCCGATCGGCGGCGCGATCATCGGGCATTACGGCGACCGGCTCGGCCGCAAGACCATGCTGGTTGCGACCATGATCGCGATGGGGCTCGGCACGTTCCTGATCGGCTGTCTGCCGACCTACAGTCAGATCGGCGTGTGGGCGCCGGTCCTGCTCATCGTTCTGCGCTTCGTGCAAGGCATCGGGCTCGGGGGTGAATGGAGCGGCGCGGTCGTCATGGTGATCGAGCATGCCGGCCTTCGTCGCGGCTTCTACGGCAGCCTGGTGCAGATCGGCTTTCCCGTCGGCGTTGCCGCCTCCACCGGCATCTTCGGCCTGATGACGCAATTGCCCGAAGCGGACTTCCTGAGCTGGGGCTGGCGCGTGCCGTTCCTGATCAGCATCCTGCTCGTCGGCGTCGGCTTCATCGTGCGGCTCAAGCTCGCCGAGACGCCGCACTTCAAGGACGTCGTGGAGCGTAAGGAGGTGCTGGCGCAGCCGGTGCTCGAAGTGCTGCGCCGCGACTGGCGCAGCTTTCTGCTCGCGATCGGCATCACGGTGTCGGAGGTCGGGCTCGCTTACCTGCTCACCGTCTTCACCGTGGTCTACGCCACGACGAAACTCGGCCTGCCGCGCCAGGTGATCCTGAATGCGGTGGTCTATGCCGCGATCGTCGAGTTCGCGACGCTGCCGCTCGCCGGCTGGCTCTCCGACATCTTTGGCCGCAAGGCGCTGTATCTCGCCGGCGGCGTGTTCTCTGTCGCGCTGGCGTTTCCGCTGTTCTGGTTCCTCGATACCAAAGAGCCGGCGCTGATGACGTTCGCGCTCGTCGTCACGATGACGCTGACGCATGCGCTGCTGTTCGGGCCGAAGGCCGCGTTCATGCCGGAGCTGTTCCGCACCCGGGTGCGCTACAGCGGCGCGGCGCTCGGCGCCAACGTCGCGGCCGCGCTCAGCGGCGGATTCTCGCCGCTGATCGCAACCGCGCTGCTGGCATGGGCTGGCTCATACTGGGCCGTGTCGGTCTACATCATCGCGCTATCGATCATCACGATCATCGCGACACTGATGGCGCCGGAAACGGCGCGGGACCCGCTGAAATCCTGAGACCAGTCGCCGGCGCGCCGCTTTGTCTCATGCGCGCGCCGCGCACAACGTTGCAGCAACCGGCATCGCAATCCCGATGCCGCCTGCTGCGCGAACAGGCCCGCGCGGCCCGGCGCGATGCCTTGTATGCACGTCCTGACGCCTTCTTATGCGGTGCTGCTGAAAGCCAATGCAGCGGCCCGATCCATTAGCCGCGTTTATACGGCGGATTTTTACTTCCAATTTTACTTCGCAAAATCCCGCCCCTAGCCTCGGGCGCAACTGATCACATAAGCAGCCGGTCAATGGCGACCGGTGCGAGCGTTCACCGTAACCAGCGAGGGTTGCCATGTCTGACGGGGCTAAGGGAACGTCCACCTCCAATCCGGCCGGAGCGGAAGCGAAGTCAGTGAAAAAGCTGAGCCGGCGCACGCTGTTGAAGGGCGCTGCGGCCGTTGCGGGCGCAGCCGCCGGATCGGACGCGATCGGTGGATTCCCGACCATCTGGGCGCAGGAGATCAAGGATATTGAGCTGCGCCATGTCGGCGTCTCCTATTCGGTGGTGAAAGCGATCGGCGACCAGGCGGCCAAGGATCTCGGCTTCAAGGTGACGATGCAGAACCTCGATACCTCCGCCGCCATCAACCGCTTCATAAGCCAGCCCAATACGGTCGACATCGCCGATCTCGAGGGCTGGCAAGCCAAGCTCGCCGCCAAGCGCAGCGTGATCCAGGGCATCGAGGTCAAGAAGATCAAGGAGTTCGACAACATCCTGCCGATCTTCACCAAGGGCGAGATCGACGGCCACAAGATCCCGCGCCAGGGCATCTCGCCCTATGAGGCCATGTACATCGCCAAGCCGGACTCCACAGATCTGAACGATGGCGTCACCGAATGGGCGACCTTCCTGCCGCAGGTCTACAACGCAGATTCCATCGGCTACCGGCCCGATCTCGTCGGTCATGAAGTGACCGAGTGGAAGGATTTGATCGATCCAAAATTCAAAGGCAAGGCCGCGATCCTCGACGTGCCCGCGATCGGCATCATGGACGCCGCGCTCTGCTTCGAAAGCGCGGGACTGATCAAGTACGGCAACAAGGGCAACATGACCAAGGAGGAGATCGACTTCACCTGCAACAAGCTGATCGAGCTGAAGAAGCAGGGCCAGTTCCGCGCGACCTGGACCACCTTCGACCAGTCGGTACAGCTGATGGCGGCGGGCGAGGTTGTCATCCAGTCGATGTGGTCGCCGGCGGTTGCCGCGGTGCGCGTCAAGGAAATCCCCTGCGTCTACGCGCCGGTCAACGTCAAGAACGGCAAGGAGGGCTATCGCGGCTGGTGCAACGGCATGGGCCTGATGAAGCATCTCTCCGGCAAGAAGCTCGACGCGGCCTACGAATATCTCAACTGGTATCTCTCGGGTTGGCAGGGCGGCTTCGTCGGACGCTACGGGTATTACAGCCCGGTGCCGTCGACGGCCAAGAAATTCCTCACCGCGGCGGAATGGGACTTCTGGTACGACGGCAAGCCGGCGCCCGCGGTGATCAACGATCCCTATGGCGTGCCGATGGAGAAGGCCGGCACCAAGCGTGACGGCGGCTCGTTCCTCGACCGTGTCAAGAACATCTCGTGCTGGAACACGCTGATGGACGAGGCCGCCTACATGAACAAGCGCTGGAACGACTTCAAGGTGGCCTGAAACCTGCTTTCCCTGACGTAACGAGAGCGCCGGCGCGGCGACGCGCCGGTGCAAGAGAAGCGACTTCGAGGCGATCGCCGACATGCAGCCCAGGCCCGCTCAAACCGCATCACGCGCAAATCCCGCCGGCTGGCTCTACGTGTCGCCGCTGGTTCTGGTGCTCGTCCCGTTCTTCGTGGCGCCGATCCTGATCGTGCTGGCCGCAAGCTTCTTTGCCACCGACGGCTTTGGCGGACTGACGCCGGGCTTCACGCTCGCAAGCTATGTCGAGGTGTTGCATTCGGCGCTGACGCTGAAACTGTATTTGGCGACCATCAAGTTCACGGTGCTGACCTGGATCTTCACGCTCGCCATTGGCTTCTTCGTCGCCTATTTCCTGGTGTTCCACGTCCGCAATCAGCTGCTCGCGATCGGCCTGTTCCTGCTCTGCACGGTGCCGTTCTGGACCTCGAACATCATCCGGATGATTTCCTGGATTCCGCTGCTCGGCAAGGAAGGCTTGATCAATCAGGCGCTGCTGGCGCTGGGCGTGATCCGCCAGCCGCTGGAAGTGCTGCTGTTCTCCGACCTTGCCGTCGTCATTGCCTATGTCCACCAGCTCACGATTTTCATGATCGTGCCGATCTTCAATTCGATGGCGCGGATCGACAAGAAGCTGATCGAGGCTGCGATCGACGCCGGCGCCAGCCGTTTCGACATCATGCGCCTGATCGTGGTGCCGATGTCCAAGAGCGGTATCGCGCTCGGCACCATCTTCGTCGTGTCGATCGTGATGGGTGACTTCTTCGTGGTGAAAGTCATGTCCGGCGGCGGCTCGGCCTCGGTGGTCAGCGCGTTCTACGAGGACGTCGGCGTGCTGCAGTATCCGACCGCGGCGGCGAGCGCCGTGCTGCTGACGCTGGTGCTGGTCGCGATCGTCTCGCTGATCCTGCGCACCGTCGACATCAGGCAGGAGATCACGCGATGAGCGCGGTTCTCGCCGACATGCCCGAGACGATCGCGCCCGCGACCACCAAGGCGATCGCGCCGAGCAAGGGTGGGCGGCCCTGGACGTTCTACGTGCTGGCGACGCTGTTTGGGCTCTACGTGGTCGCGCTCTATGGCCCGATGTTCTGCATCTACGTCCTGTCGTTCCAGGACATCCGCGGCGGCTTGGTGTTTCCGATGAAGGGCACCTCGCTGCACTGGTTCGTCGATCTCTTCACCCAGGTGCGGACCGGCGACGTCAAGGGCTCGTTCGACCGCTCGATCAAGCTCGCGGTCATCGTCACTGTCATCACGGTGGTGGTCTCGTTCCTCGCCGGGCTCGGCTTCCGCAAGCGTTTTCGCGGCGACACCGTCGTGTTCTACATGATGATCGGCAGCCTGGTCGCGCCGGGCTTGGTGCTCGGTCTCGGCACGGGTCTGTTGTTCCAGGCGCTCGGGTTGAATGCGAGTTGGTACACCTCGGCGCTCGGTGCGCAGCTGTCCTGGACGCTGCCGTTCGGTGTGCTGGTGATGTTCGCGGTGATGTCGCGCTTCAACCATGTCTGGGAGGAGGCGGCCTACGACCTCGGCGCCAGCCGCTGGCAGTCGATCCGGCTGGTGATGATCCCGGTGCTGGCGCCCGGCCTCGTTGCTGTCGCGCTGTTCGGCTTCACGCTGTCCTACGACGAGTTCGCGCGCAGCCTCCAGACCGCCGGCTCGCTCAATACGCTGCCGCTGGAGATCTGGAGCATGACGCTGAACGTCACCTCACCCTCGCTCTACGCGCTGGGCACGGTGACCACCATTGTCTCCTTCGTCGTCATCGGTGCGAGCCTCGGCAGCATCGTGCTGATCCAGAAGAAGCGCAGCAGCAGCGCAAAGGGTTGAAGCGGGAATGAAGATCGATCGCGGCGATATCGAACTGGCGGGCGTCTGCAAGAGCTTTGACGGCGTCACCAATGTGGTCGACGGCGTCAACCTCAAGATCGCCGACGGCGCCTATTGCTGCTTCATCGGCCCCTCCGGCTGCGGCAAGACCACGATCCTGCGCATGATCGCCGGCCATGAGGATCCGACCGCCGGCGAGATCGTGATCGGCGGCCAGAACGTGGTCGGGCTGGCGCCGGTACAGCGGCGCACCGCGATGATGTTTCAGTCCTACGCGCTGTTCCCGCATCTGACCGTGCGCGAAAATATCGCGTTCGCCTTGCGCGTCCGCGGCATGTCCAAGACCGATCGGCTGCGCGCGGCCGACGCCATGATCGAGAAGGTCCGGCTGACGCAATTCGCTGACCGCCTGCCGGCGCAGCTCTCCGGCGGCCAGCAGCAGCGCGTGGCGCTGGCGCGCGCGGCGATCACCGAACCCCGCGTGCTGCTGCTCGACGAGCCGCTCTCCGCGCTGGACGAGCAGCTCCGCGTGCAGATGCGCCAGGAGCTCAGGCGGATGCAGCAGGAGCTCGGCATCACCTTCATCCACGTCACCCACACCCAGCTTGAGGCCATCGCGCTCGCCGATCTCGTCGTCGTGATGGAGCAGGGCAGGATCAAGCAGGCCGGCGCCGCTCGCGACGTCTACGCCCATCCGCACGACCGTTACGTCGCCGAGTTCATGGGCGGCCAGAACGTGCTGTCGGGGCGGGTCGAGAAGGTCAATGGCGCGAGCTTTACCCTCGCACAGGCCGCCCCCTCGGGCATTGAGGTGCCACTTCAGGCGCGCTCGACGATCAGCGTCGGCGACAAGGTCGATATCGCGGTGCGCCGTGACGACGTCGCACTGGTCCGGCCCGGCAAGGAATTGCCGCCAGGCTGTACCAATTCGCTGCCGAGCCGGGTGCTCGCGATCGAATACCAGGGTTACTTCGTCAAGGTCATGCTCGACACCGTGCCTGACGATGCGTTCGTGGCCTACGTGCCGGAAAAGACCTTCTTCGCGGATCCCTTCACCATCGGCGATGTCGTCATGGCCACATGGGCCACCGGCAGCGCGTTGCCACTCGCCTAAAGACCCGTCGCGCACAGGAGTACGACCGTGCAGATATCCTTCACACTCAACGGACGGCCAACGACCATCGAAGCCGAACCAGCGACGCTGGTTGCCGAGCTGCTGCGCGAGCAGCTCCACCTCACCGGCACCCATATCGGCTGCGATACCAGCCAGTGCGGTGCCTGTGTGGTGCATCTCGACGGCCTGCCGGTGAAGAGTTGCACGCTGCTGGCGCCCGCGCTCGACGGCGCGACGCTGCTCACCATCGAGGGCCTGCAAGGCGCCCCCGGCTCGAACCGGCTGCATCCGATGCAGGAGGCGTTTCGCGACCATCACGGCCTGCAATGCGGCTTCTGCACGCCCGGCATGTTGATGACAGCGATCGCGCTCGCCAGCGAGAAGCCGGACCTGACGGAGGCCGACGTCCGCCACGGCCTCGAAGGCAACATCTGCCGCTGCACCGGTTACCAGAACATCGTCGTTTCGGTGCTGGCCGGCGCTGCCGCCATGAACGCCGCCAAGGGAGAGTGACCATGGGCAATGTGATCGGGATCGGCGCGTCACCGAAGCGGAAAGAGGATCAGCGCTTCCTCACCGGCCGCGGCAACTATGTCTCCGACATCAAGCGCCCGGACATGGCGGCCGGCGCGTTCGTGCGCTCGCCGCATGGACACGCCAAACTGCGCGGCATCGACAAGAGCGCGGCGCTCGCGGCGCCGGGCGTCATCGCGGTCCTGACCGGAGACGACGTCGCCGACGATGGGCTCGGTTCACTGCCCTGCGGCTGGGGCATCACGGACGCCAAGGGTGTGCCGATGAAGGAGCCGCCGTTTCCGATGCTGGCGCAGGACAAGGTGCGCTTCGTCGGCGACATGGTGGCCTTCATCATCGCCGAGACGCCGGAGCAGGCCAATGCTGCGGCAGAGCTGCTGACCGTCGATTACGAGGTGCTGCCGTCGGTCGTCGGCGTGCTCGAGGCGGTGAGGCCCGGTGCGCCGCAATTGTTCGACGATGTGCCGAACAACATCTGCTGCGACTGGGAGCTCGGCGACAAGGCCGCGGTCGAGACCGCGTTCCGCAAAGCCGCGCATGTCGCAAAGCTCAGCCTGGTCAACAACCGCCTGATCGGCAATCCGATGGAGCCGCGCGCGGCGATCGCGGAATACGAGCCCGGCACCGATCGCTTCACGTTGTGGACCACCAGTCAGTTCCCGCACGTGGTGCGCTTCCTGATGGGCGCGCTGGTGCTGAACATTCCGCAGCACAAGCTGCGCGTGGTTGCGCCCGACGTCGGCGGCGGCTTCGGCGTCAAGCAGTTCCATTACGGCGAAGAGGCCGTGATCACCTGGGCTGCCAAGCGCGTGATGCGGCCGATCAAATGGGTTGCTAGCCGCTCGGAAGGCTACGTGTCCGATCGTCACGGCCGCGATCACGTCACCGAGGCCGAGCTTGCGCTTGACGAGACCGGAAAGTTCCTGGCGTTCCGGGTCAAGACACTGGCCAATATGGGCGGCTATCTCTCGACGTTCGGGCCGAACATCCCGACCAATCTCTACGGTCCGCTGCTCGGCGGCGTCTACACCACGCCGGCGATCTATTGCAACGTGAAGGTCGTGTTCACCAACACCGTTCCCGTCGACGCCTATCGCGGCGCAGGCCGGCCCGAGGCGACCTTCGTGCTGGAGCGCATCGTCGATGTCGCAGCCAGCGAGATGGGGATCGACCGCGTCGAGATCCGCCGCCGCAACATGATTCCGAAGGAGGCCTATCCCTACCAGACCCCCGTGCTGGTGCAGTACGATTCCGGCGATCCGATGGGCTGCCTCGACGGCGCGCTGGTCGCAGCCGACGTCAAGAACTTCGGCATCCGCAAGGCCGCGTCGGCCAGCAAGGGCAAATTCCGCGGGCTCGGCTATTCGACCTATGTCGAGGCCTGCGGCCTTGCGCCCTCGCGCTTCGCAGGGCGGCTCGGCGCGCGCGGTGGTCTCTACGAGAGCGCCACGGTGCGCGTGCACCCGACCGGCCAGGTGACGGTCATGATCGGCACGCACAATCACGGCCAGGGCCATGAGACGACATTCGCGCAGATCGTCTCGGAAAAGCTCGGCGTGTCCTTTGAGAATGTCGACATCGTGTTCGGGGATACCGATCGCGTGCAGTTCGGCATGGGTACCTACGGCTCGCGTTCGCTGGTCGTCGGTGGCGCGGCGCTGTCGAAGGCGACGGACAAGGTCGTCGCCAAGGGCAAGAAGATCGCGGCGCATCTGCTAGAGGCCGCCGAAGTGGATATCCAGTTCGAGGCCGGCAAATTCTCGGTCGCGGGCACCGATCGCGCCAAGACGTTCGAGGAGATCGCGGGCGCCGCCTACGTGCCGCACAATTATCCGCTCGAAGTGCTGGAGCCGGGCCTGGAGGAGCAGGCCTATTACGATCCCGTCAACTTCACCTATCCCGGCGGCTGCCACATTGCCGAGGTCGAGGTCGATCCGGAGACCGGCACGGTGACGCTGGTCAATTACACTGCGGTCGACGACGTCGGCACCGTGATCAACCCGATGATCGTCGAGGGGCAGCTGCATGGCGGCATCGTGCAGGGCGTCGGCCAGGCGCTATACGAGAATGCGGTCTATGACGAGGGCTCGGGCCAGCTGCTGTCGGGCTCGCTGATGGATTACTGCATGCCGCGCGCCGACCATCTGCCGATGATGAAGATCGCGACCCACTCGACGCTGTGCACCCACACGCCGATGGGCGTGAAGGGCTGCGGCGAGGTCGGCACCATCGGTTCGCCTGCTGCGGTCATCAACGCGGTGGTCGATGCGCTCTCGCATCTCGGCGTCACCCATGTCGACATGCCGGCGACGCCGAACCGGATCTGGCGCCTGCTGCAGAACGCGTCGCTGCCGGTTGCTGCGGAATAGGGAGGACAACCATGAAACCGTTTGCCTATCATCAGCCAAACCAGATTCCCGACGCTGCCAAGCTGCTGACCTCGATCGAGGACAGCGAGCTCGTCGCCGGCGGAATGACGTTGATTCCGACCTTGAAGCAGCGTCTGGCCAGTCCCGTGGCACTGGTCGATCTTTCAAGGCTGCCAAACCTCAAAGGCATCACTGATGACGGCGCGACGATCACCGTCGGCGCGATGACGCCGCACGCCGTAGTCGCTGCCTCCAAGCTCGTGCAAGCGAAAATCCCCGGGCTCGCCGCCCTGGCGTCCATGATCGGCGATCCCGCCGTGCGGAGCCGCGGCACCATCGGCGGTTCGGTCGCGAACAACGACCCGGCTGCTGATTATCCAGCCGGCGTCCTCGGCCTGGGTGCCACCATCGTCACCAGCACGCGCGAGATCGCGGCGGACAAATTCTTCCGCGGCCTGTTCGAGACCGCGCTCGAGCCGGGCGAGATCATCACCGCGGTCCGCTTTCCCGTACCGCTCAAGGGAGGCTACGCCAAATTCAAGGCGCCTGCGTCGCGCTACGCGCTGGTCGGCGTCTTCGTGGCGAAATTCGCCGACGGCGTCCGGGTCGCCGTGACCGGTGCCGGAGCGGGCGTGTTTCGGGTGCCGCCAATGGAGGCGGCGCTGTCTCAACATTTCGATCCGTCCGCAGTCGCGGCGATCAAGATCGACACCGACGGCCTCACCTCCGACATCCACGCCGAAGCCGACTACCGTGCGCATCTCGTCACGGTGATGGCCAAGCGCGCCGTCGACGCGGCGCTCAATTAGCTCTTTAGGGTTGATGATGACTGATGGTTCCGGCCGAACGGCCTTTCCGCCGGCGCCGACTGGCCTTGGCGCGCTTTCCGCTACCGAGATCATGGCCGGCTACCGGCGCAAGGCGTTCACCCCGCGCGATGTCGTCGACGACACCATCGCCGCGCTGGAGGCGGCGAACGGAGCCTGCAACGCGGTGGTGACGCCGATGTACGAGCAGGCGAGGGCGGAGGCTGATCGTATCACGAAAGAGATGCGCGTAGGCGAAGTCAGGGGACCGCTCGCCGGTGTGCCCGTCACGATCAAGGACCTCGTCTTCGTCGCGGGCGTGCCGGCCTATGGCGGCTCGCCGATGAACAAGACCTTTGTGCCCGAGGCCGATGCGGCTGTGGTCTCGGCGCTGAAGGCGGCCGGCGCGATCATCACCTGCAAGACCACGACCTGCGAGTCCGGCTACAAGCTGACGGCCGATAGCCCCGTCACCGGCACGACACGAAATCCCTGGAAGCTCGATCGCACCAGCGGCGGATCGAGCGGCGGCGCGGCGGCGGGCGTGGCCGCCGGCTGCGGCCCGATCGCGATCGGCACCGACGGCGTCGGCTCGATCCGCGTGCCTTCGTCCTTCTGCGGCGTATTTGGGCTCAAGCCGACCTTCGGCCTGGTGCCGCGCTCGCCCGGCTTCTCGCCGCCGTCCTGGGCCTCGCTCGCGCACACCGGGCCGATCACGCGCACCGTCGCGGATGCCGCGCTCACGTTGGAGATCATCGCCGCTTACGATCTACGCGATGCTGCCAGCCTGCCGATATCGCCGCGGCAGTTCGACACCAACGCCGCGCCATTGAACGGCCTTCGCATCGGCGCCAGCGTCGATCTCGGCTACGCCGCCATCAGCTCCGATGTGCGCGCGGCGTTCAACAAGGCGCTGGCGATTCTTGATTCCTGCGGTGCGCAGGTCACCATGGACGGCCCGGGCCTCGACTCCGCTATTCTTGAACACACGCTAAAGCCGATAGCCTTCACCGAGCAGGCGGCCGCGGTGGCTACCAAGACGACGGCCGATCTCGCCAGTTCCGAAGCAGATTATCGCGAGGTGGTCAGCGCCGGCCGACACTACAGCGGCACGGACTATATCGAAGCCAGTTACCGCCGTGGCCAGGCGCGCGGTGCCTTCGTAAAACTGTTCGAGCGCGTCGATGCGCTGGTGACGCCGACGGTCGCGGTAACCGCGTTCGAGGCCGGCCAGATCGGGGTGGGCAAGATCGACGGCAGCGCGGTCGATCCGCATCTCGGCTGGTCGCCCTTCACCTGGCCGATCAATCTCGCCGGCCTTCCGGCCGCGACGCTGCCCTGCGGCTTCGATCGCGACGGACTGCCGATCGGCCTCCAGATCGTCGCGCCCTGGCTTGACGAGCCCACCATCTTCCGCATCGCGGCCGCCTTCGAAGCGGCCCAGCCCTGGGCGAAGTTCTGGCCGCCGCTGGCGTTGCGCGAACCGGACCGTGCCCGCTCCAAGGCGTGAGCCGAACCCTGGCCTGGAACCGGCCGGCCGCCGTCCTGCCGGTCCGCCTCGGCGCTCGAAAAAAATTCGCCGAGCCCTCTTGAAACCGACTTGCGTTCTTCTAAGTCATTTTTCGCCGCGAGAGCGGTGTGCCGGATGCCAGATCGGGTCCGGCACGGGCGCCGGGCCGGTCTTCGGACCCCGTCTGAAAACCCAGTCCTGCGCTCCTTCGTATCCATCTTGCTCTCTGGAGGACTTGGTTATGAGGACCACCCTTGACTTCGCGCCCCTGTGGCGCTCGACCATCGGCTTCGATCACCTGGCCGGCCTCGTCGACAGCGCGCTGCGCCAGGCGAGCGAAGACAACTACCCACCCTACAACATCGAACGCTCCGGCGAAGACCACTACCGGATCAGCCTCGCCGTCGCGGGCTTCGGCGTCAACGACATCACCGTGACTGCCGAGCAGAATGCGCTCACGATCGAGGGCAAGAAGCCCGACAGTGCGACGGGCGAATATCTCTACCAGGGTATCGCCGCACGTCCGTTCCGGCGCGTGTTCAACCTCGCCGACTATGTCCAGGTGAAGCAGGCGTCGTTCCAGGACGGGCTCTTGATCATCGATCTCGTCCGCGAGGTTCCGGAGGCGATGAAGCCGCGCCGGATCCAGATCGCGGGCGCGGCCTCTCCTGCAACTCAGATCGAGCAGAAGAAAGCGGCCTAGCCGCTCGATCGAGGGATTGGCGGAACGCGGCGCGCAGATGCGCGTCCGCGCTCCCTGATGCATGAAGGAGAGAACCATGGCTTTTCGTGATCTCATTCCCTGGTCAAAGAGCCAGGAGCTTGCGCCGGTGCGCGATAGCTTCGATCCGTTCCTGACGCTTCATCGCGAGATGAACCGTCTGTTCGATGACGTGTTTCGCGGTTTCGCCGGGAGCACCCTGTCGCCCTTGATGGAAGGCCGTTTCGGCTGGCCCAAGGTCGAGCTCAGCGAGACCGACAAGAGGCTGACCGTCACGGCCGAACTTCCGGGGCTGACGGAGAAGGACGTCGAGGTCGAAGTCGCCAACGGCGTGCTCACCGTGCGCGGCGAAAAGAAGGCCGAGCGCAACGGCGAAGGCAGGTACTTCACCGAGCGCTACTACGGCGCCTTCGAGCGGCAAATTCCACTCGAGGGTGTCGAGGAGGACAAGGCCGAGGCGTCGTTCAAGAACGGCGTTCTGACCGTCTCGCTGCCGAAGTCCGACAAGCCGCGCGAAGGCGTCAGGCGCATCGCGATCAACACTCATTAGCGCAACGTGGGACGGCGGCGGTCGGCGCCGCCGTCCCATCGTCAACAAACCGTCCCTTGGAAAGGAGCATGAGGGGAGGCAACCGATGACCAATGTGAATACCAATTCCGGCAATCTCAATCCGCTGTTTCATCCGGCGGCCCATTACGACTCGCCCGCTGATGTCCTCAATTCAAACGAGCTCTCCACGCCGGAGAAGCGGATCATCCTGTCGTCCTGGGCGTCGGACATGTACGCGGTCGAATCCTGCCCTGCCTTGCGCGAAATTCCCGGCATGAGCCATACGGTCCGGCTCGCCGATATCCTGGCGGCCCTGCGTCGGCTCGATGGCGACAATGACGACGACGATCCGCCGCGCGGGGGCGGCGTTCCGATGCGGCTGCGGCGGCCCTGGGCCGCCGCAGAGCGGCGGGGCGCATGATGTTCACGCAGACCGTTCTGGTGCTGGTGCTGCTCGGTCAGGTCTCCGCGGCCTGGGCCGTTCCGTTCCTGGCCTTGCAAGGCTGGATGGACACGCCGCGCGATGAGGCGTGAAGCTATTCCCGAACTTCAATCTCAGGCAATGCGATAGATCATGAAGACGTATGCTGTGCGCTTGCTCTCGCTGGCGTTGCTGCTGACGCTGGCGTCGCATCCTGCCGCAGGCCAGATCCCCGATCTGAAGACCGCCGGCTCGGTGCCGACCCTGGCGCCCGTGGTCCGCCAGGTGACGCCGGCGGTGGTCAACATCTCCGTGCACGGCCGCGTCCGCGAGGACAATCCGCTCTATCGTGACCCGCTGTTCCGGGAGTTCTTCGACGTTCCGAGGCAGATCGAGAAGGAAGTCAGCGCGACGGGCTCCGGCGTGATCGTCGATGCCCGGAGCGGCTATGTGCTGACCAACAACCACGTGGTCGAAGGCACTTCCGCTGTCCAGATCACGACCAGGGACGGCCGGCAGTTTTCCGCAAAGGTCGTCGGCCGCGATCCGCCCACCGACGTTGCAGTGCTCCAGATCCAGAACCCGGCCGGGCTCAAGGCGCTTCCCCTCGGCGACAGCGACGCGCTCGAAGTCGGCGACTTCGTGCTCGCGATCGGCAATCCCTTCGGCCTCGGCCAGACCGTGACGTCGGGCCTCGTCAGCGCCCTTGGCCGGACCGGCCTCGGCAAGCAGGGCTATGAAGATTTCATCCAGACCGACGCCGCGATCAATCCCGGCAATTCCGGTGGCGCGCTGGTCAGCCTCCATGGCGAACTGGTCGGCATCAATTCGGCCATCATCTCGCCCGCCGGCGGCAATGTCGGCATCGGATTTGCCATCCCGGTCAACATGGCGCGCAAGGTCATGGAGCAGATCATCGCGACCGGCCGGGTCGAGCGCGGCCGCATCGGCGTGTCGCTGAAGGACCTCCATCCGTCCGTCAGCAACGGACGCAATGAAGGTGCTGCGATCGCGGAAATTGCCGCGGATTCGCCCGCGGAAAGGGCAGGCCTGCGCAAGGGCGACATCGTGACCGCGGTGGACGGCCGCTCGATCCGCAGCGCCGCCCAGCTCCGCAACATGATCGGCCTTGCTCGCGTCGGCGAGGAAGTGAAGCTCGCCCTGCTGCGCAATGGCGCGCCCATCACGGCCGTCGTGAGGGTCGCGCCGGCGCTTGAATCGAGCAACGCGGTCTCCGGGCGCGGTCGCCTCGTCCGCTAACTCGGTCGCGCGCAGGAGACCTGACCGCGGCCGGCGGTCTTGGTCCCTGCGATCGCGCTCCGGCAAATGCCGGGGAGCTTCAAGCTGCGCGGTGATCCGGCTCGCCCTGGAGATCCCTGATCAGCCGCCACTCGCGTTCGATGCGCTGCCGATAGAGCGCGCGCTCGTGCTCGGTCTTCGCGTTCGCAAGAAGGAGTTCGTAATGGCCGATCACCTTCTCGCTGCCCCGAATGAGCAACTCTCGGTAGCCGGTCATCGCACCGCCCCCGCCGCATCGATGGGCGGCTTGGAGGTAAAGGAAAGCGGGAATGTCGCCGCAGTCAGGCTGTCGAGGGCCGATTTTTCTTCTGCGAGGCGTCTCTCGATAAAGTGGCGCTCCAGCTCCGACAGTCTGGTCTTCAGCAGCCGTCGATAGCGATGGATATTGTTGCGGTGCGCGCGGATGCGGGCCAGAGTCTCGTCGAGCATCGTCGTCTCTCCAGACGGTCGCGTTGGGTCCTTTGATTTTTCGAGGATGAGAAGCAAGGTTCTCGGCGCAAAAAATATGCAGCCGGAATTCCGTGTCAAGAGGTTTGCGACGCGCCTGCGAACATCAAGCCGATGTTGCAGCCTTACGACAGATCGATCGGCAGGCCGCGGCCGCTGAGTTCTTCGTCGAGGCGCAGATAGTGCGCGAGATAGTCGTGCAGCGCGGTGGCGGCCTTCGAGGTCGCCCCGCTCGACTTGTAGAGCAGCAGCTCGATCTTCGGCAGCGGCGGCAGGCCCTCGTTGGGGCCGATCTCGCGCATAGCCGGCACCAGCGCGCTGCGGCCGAGCACGGTGACAGCCATGCCGGCAAAAGCCGCGGCCTGCAGGCCGCCGACACTCTCGCTGACGCAGGCGATGCGCCAGCGCAGGTTTGCGCGCTCCAGCGTGTCGATCGCGTAGTCGCGATAGATGTTGCCGGGCGGCAAGAGCGCGAGCGGGATCGGACGCTCCTGGTGCGCGGCGGATTGCTCGCCGGTCATCCAGACCAGTTGCTCACGCCTTACCACCTGGCCACCGGTGAAATCGTTCATGCGGGTGACGAGCGCGATGTCGACATCGCCGCGCTTGACGAGGCCGACGAGCGGCGTCGACAGCGCGCAATTGAGTTCGACCTGCACGCGCGGAAAGGATTTTCGGAATACGCTCAGGATCTGCGGCAGCATGAAGGCCGCATAGAGGTCGGGCGTGCCGAGCACCACCTGACCCTCGATCTCCTGCGACGCCAGCTGCGAAATCAGCTCGTCATGCAACCTCAGGATGGACTTGGCGTAGGTGAGAACCATGGTGCCGTCGTCGGTCAGCGTCAGCCGGCGGCCGGCATGCTCGAACAATTGCTTGCCGGTGAGCTCCTCCAGCCGCTGCAATTGCAAGGTGATCGCCGGCTGGGTGCGGCCGAGTCGTCGCGCGGTCTCGGTGATGCTGCCGGTCTCGACCACCGAGATCAGCGACCGGAGCATGCGGATATCGAGGCTGATGAGGTTCATGCGGCGCCCATGTCGCCCGGAATTTATGCAAGTTCCATGCTAGGAGCAGCAGGCACGGCTCCAGCGTTGCCGGCATTTGGAATATCGATTATCAGCCGAACCGGCCGCATAAGGCCCAAGGACACAGACAAAGGGAGGACAAAACATGAAAGAGATCTCGCCAACGCGCCGCGAGCTGCTCGCAATTGCTGCGGCAGCAAGCGCAGCTTCGATCGCGGACGTTGCGCCGGCGGCGGCGCAGGCCGCACCCAAGCCGATCTTCCCGGTACCGATGGTCACGATCCCGATCGTCGGCGAGATACAAGTGTTCCAGGTTCGCCGCATCTACTGCATCGGCCGAAACTACGCCGCGCACGCGATCGAGCGTGGCTCGGATCCTAACCGCGAGCCGCCGTTCTTCTTCCAGAAGCCGACTGACGCGATTCAGAACGTTGCGGTCGGCGAGATCGCGGATCATCCCTATCCGTCGCTGACCAAGAACTATCATCACGAGGTCGAGCTGGTCGCCGCCCTGAAGTCCGGCGGCACCAACATCCCGGCCGAGAAGGCACTCGACCACGTCTATGGCTACGCGCTCGGTCTCGACATGACCCGGCGCGATCTCCAGAACGGCATGGCGGCGGAGAAGAAGCCCTGGGAGATCGGCAAGAGTTTTGATCATGCTGCCGTGCTCGGTCCGATTCATCCGGCCAGCAAGACCGGCCATTTCGAGAAGGGGGCGATCTCGCTGGCAGTGAACGGCACGGTGCGGCAGAACTCCGATCTCAGCAAGATGATCTGGAGCGTCGCTGAGCAGATCGCAAAGCTGTCCGAAGCATTCGAGCTCAAGGCCGGCGACATCATCTATTCCGGCCCGCCGGAGAATGTCGGCCCGGTCGTGAAAGGCGACGTGCTCGTGTGCAAGCTCGATGGCCTGCCTGACATGTCGATCAAGATCGTGTAGCTGGGGCCTTCGCCTCTCCCCGCCTGCATCAAGTGAGGGACCGGACGTTTTCTCTTCGTCATGCCCGGGCTTGTCCCGGGCATCCACGTTCTTGGGCGCCGATTGCGTGGAAGTCCGTGGATGGCCGGGACAAGCCCGGCCACGACGACGCTGAGAGTGCAGGGGCCGCAGCCTAGGCCGTCTTCTTCAGCCGCAGCCGGTCAACCGTCGGCGCGTTCGCGTAGGCCCATGCGTTTGCGGCCTGGCGAACGATCACGCTTCGATCCCGTCTGTCGCGGCGCGGTGTCCTGATCTAGGTCCGACCGAGGATCTTCTTCGCGGCACGAAGATGCGGCTTGTCGATCATCTGGCCGTCGAGGCGCAGCGTGCCCGAGTTGGGATTGCTCGCGAATGCGTCGATCACCTTCTCCGCCCACGCGCGCTCGGCGTCTGTCGGCTCGAATGCCGCGTTGACGATGTCGACGTGCTTGGGGTGGATCAGCGCCTTGGCCGAAAAGCCGTCGCGCCGCGCCGCGCGCGTTTCCTGCCCGAGGCCAGCGAGGTTGTCGATGTCGGTATAGACGGTGTCGATCGGGGCGACCTCGGCGGCGGCCGCGGCCATCAGGCACAGATCGCGCGCGAGGCGATACGGGCTGTGGAACACGCCGCCCGCAGCCTTCTCGGTGGCACCGAGCGAAGCCGAGAGATCTTCCGCGCCCCACATCAGGCCGGCGAGGCGAGGGGAGCAGTTCCTGTAGCTGCCGAGACCGAAGATCGAGCTGGCGGTCTCCGTCGCGACGCAGACGATCCGGGTCGCGCCGATCGTGATGCCGGCCGCCGCTTCCAAGGCTTCGAGCCAGGTCGCGACCTGCCGCACGTCGTCGCCGCCTTGCGATTTCGGCAGCACGATGCCGTCGGGCTTGCCCGGCATCACCACGGCGAGATCGGCCAGCGTCATGCCGGTGTCGAGCGCGTTGACGCGGACATAGTGCTGATGGGGTCCGCGAGAGCCCTTCAGCATTGCGAGCGTCAGCTCTCGCGCCTCCGGCTTCTTCTCGGTGATGACGGAATCCTCCAGATCGATGATCAGCGCGTCGGCCTTGCCTTCGCTCGCCTTCTCGAATTTGCGCGGGGAATCCCCCGGCACGAACAGCATCGAACGCATCAGACCGGCCTCTTGTGCATCATCGCCATGCGGCGGCATTTGCCGACGATCTCGTCGTTCTGGTTAAGAGCGTGATGCTCGAACTCGACGATGCCCGCCTTCGGGCGCGATTTGGATTCCCTCATCGAAAGCACCTTCGTCGTCGCCCGCAAGGTGTCGCCATGGAAGACCGGTTTCGGAAAGGTGACGTCGGTCATGCCGAGATTGGCGACGGTTGTGCCCATGGTGGTATCATAGACCGTCATGCCGATCATGATGCCGAGGGTGTAAAGGCTGTTGAAAATGCGCTGGCCGAACTCGGTCTTTTCGGAGAAATGCGCGTCGATATGCAGCGGCTGCGGGTTGAGCGTCAGCAGGCTGAACATGGTGTTGTCCATCTCGGTGACGGTCCGGGTCAGCGGATGCCTGAACTCCTGGCCAACGGAAAAGTCTTCGAAATAAAGTCCGGCCATCGCGGTTTCCTCCCTGCGAAATAACGGCGCGCCTCCTACAGTTGCGCCGCATGACCCTATGCATGGTACACACAGTTGATGGGGAAATTCACGTATCTGTACCCTGTTTTTCAAGTTAAAGAACGCAAGCGAAGGCACGTTCGGGCGCACCAATCCGCCACGGCACTTGGAGTGGGAACGCGACGAGGGGGAGATTGCGCGGTCGCTTCTCCCAACAGGAGATCAAGAACATGGATTTCGCGCTCACCGATCAGCAGGAAGCCATTCGCGATGCCGTCGCAAAGGTTTGCGAAGACTTTCCCGACGCCTACTGGCTGAAGAAGGACCATGACGGCGGCTTTCCGCACGACTTTCACAAGGCAATGGCCGATGCTGGCTGGCTCGGTATCTGCGTGCCGGAGGAATATGGCGGCTCCGGCCTCGGCATCACCGAAGCCGCGATCATGATGCGCACGATCGCCGAATCCGGTGCCGGCATGTCCGGCGCTTCCGCGGTGCACATCAACGTGTTCGGGCTCAATCCCGTCGTCGTGTTCGGCACGGAGGAGCAGCGCAGGCGCATGCTGCCGCCGATGGTGGAGGGCCGCGAGAAAGCGTGTTTTGCCGTCACAGAGCCCAACACCGGCCTCAACACCACGCAGCTCAAGACCCGCGCGGTCGCCAAGAACGACCGCTACATCGTCAACGGCCAGAAGGTGTGGATCTCGACCGCGCAGGTCGCGCACAAGATCCTGCTGCTGGCGCGCACCACGCCGCTGGAGGAGGTGCGCTCGCCGACGCATGGGCTGAGCCTGTTCTACACCGATTTCGATCGCAACAAGATCAAGGTCCACGAAATCGAAAAGATGGGCCGCAAGGTCGTCGATTCCAACGAGCTGTTCTTCGAGGATTTCGAGATCCCGATGGAGGACCGCATCGGCGAAGAGGGCAAAGGTTTTCAGTACATCCTCGAAGGCATGAACCCCGAACGCATCCTGATCGCGGCGGAAGCTGTCGGCCTCGGCAAGCTCGCGCTGTCGCGCGCGACCGAATATGCCAAGACGCGTATCGTGTTCAATCGCCCGATCGGCAAGAACCAGGGCATCCAGCATCCGCTCGCGGTAAACTGGGTCGAGCTCGAGGCGGCCTGGCTGATGGTGATGCAGGCGGCCTGGCAATACGACAAGGGCTTGCCCTGCGGCGCCGGCGCGAACGCCGCGAAATATCTGGCGGGAGAGGCCGGATATCATGCCTGCGAGCAGGCCGTCATGACCCATGGCGGCTTCGGCTACGCCAAGGAGTTCCACGTCGAGCGCTATTTGCGCGAAGTCCTGATCCCGCGCATCGCGCCGGTGAGCCCGCAGCTCGCGCTCAGCTTCATCGCGGAAAAGGTGCTCGGGCTGGCCAAGTCGTACTAGTTAATGCGCGACCATTTGACCGACGACGAATTTCGCGCGCGCTATCCCAGTGGCCGTGCTCATTCGGCTGCGATCTGCTCCATCGCCATGGCGCGGAGCCTGGCGCGCTGGATCTTCACGCCATTGGCGCTGTCGGTGACTGGAAAGGCCTCGACGACATAGATCCGCGCCGGCACCTTGTAGCCGGCGAGCCGCTCGCGCAGACGCGCGACAAGCGCCTCCTGCTGCGGCGGCTCTTGCCGTGGTTCCTGGGCCGGGATCACGAAGGCGACGCAGCGCGCCTGGCCCTTCAGATCGACGGCAACCACCTGGGCGTCTGCAACGCCATCGCAGGATTTAAGCTCGTCCTCGATCTCGCCGGGCGCGACGAGAAACCCGCCGAGCCGCATCGCGTCGCCAGCGCGGGTCTCGTAGACGAACGAACCGTCGCCGCGCAGACGGCCGATGTCGCCGGTGCGGAAGAAACCGTCCGCGGTAATCGCTTCGCGCGTCGCCTCCGGGTTGTTGAAGTAGCCGAGGAAGCGCGACGGCGCGCTGATCTCGATCTCGCCGGACACGCCTTGCGCGGCAAGCTCGCCGGTCTCTGTGTCGCGCACGCGCACCGTCGCGTCGGCTGACATCGGCCAGCCGCCGCCCTCTATCCGGTCTGGGAAGGCGTCGCTGGCGCGGGCGATCGAGAACAGGGCCTGCACCTCGCTCGATCCGTAAAGGCCGAACAGCGGAAGGCCGCGCGCCTCGGCCTCCGCGGCAAGCTCGCGCCAACCGGGCTGGAACGCGGCGAAGCCGCAGGTCTCGAGTTGCGGGAACGGCCGCGGTGCATCGGTAAGCGCGAGGATGCGGCGGAACATCTCGTCCGAGCCGAAGGAGTGGGTGATCTTGTGCTCTTCGAGGATCTTCAGTGCCGGTGCGGCTTCGAAGGCGTCGAGGACATGGATGGTCGCGCCCGCTGCGATGAAGCCGAGCAGGCTGGTCATGCCGAAGGTGCCGCAGAACGGAAGCATGGCCAGCAGCGAGTGACGGTGCGGCGAGAGTTTTAGCGCCCTGGCGACGGAGGCGGCGTGCGTGGCCAGGGTCCGCTGCGAATGCGCGACGAGCTTCGGTCCTTTGGTCGTGCCTGAGGTCGTATAGAGCAGGACCGGCAGGTCGACATCCTCCTGCGCCGTCGGTGCCGGCGGACAGGGCTTGTCGAAGGCATCGAACCGCACGCAGGGCCAATGCGCCGGGATCGCATCAGCACCGACCACCGCGAGCTTTTGCAGCGCAGGCACCTCGCTCCTGACGACCTCGGCGAGGATGGCGGCAAAGTCGATCGAGCGGAACGCGGCCTCGACCACCATCAGCTTCGCGCCGGACACCTTGAGGAGATGCGCGACTTCCGCGCTGCGGTAGCGCGTGTTGACGGCGACGACGACCGCGCCAAGCCGGGCGGCGGCGAACAGCAGCGCGATCCATTCGATCCGGTTGACCAGCCAGACCGCGACAACGTCGCCCTTGCCGATGCCTTGCGCGGCAAGCCAGGTGGCAGTCCGCTCAATCTTTTCCGAGAGTTCCGCGCGCGAGACCGTCGTGCCGTCGAACACGAAGGCAGGATCGACGGCGGCCCCGGCTTGGATCAGCGATTGCAGCTTGGCGCTCATGGCGACCGGAGTAACCCGATCGCGCAAACCTGTCTACTTGGTGCCGAACATCCGGTCGCCGGCATCGCCCAGGCCCGGCACGATGTAGCCGTGGTCATTGAGCCGCTCGTCGATCGCGGCGGTCCAGACCGGCACGTCGGGATGCTCGCTCTGGAATTGCGCGATGCCTTCAGGTGCGGCCAGCAGGCAGACGAAGCGGATATCGCGGGCGCCGCGTGCCTTGAGCAGGGACGCGCCCGCGCAGGCCGAATTGCCGGTCGCCAGCATCGGGTCCATCAGGATCACGGTGCGGTCGGACAGGTCCTGCGGCGCCTTGAAGTAATATTCCACGGCCTGCAATGTATCGGGATCGCGATAGAGCCCGATATGGGCGATGCGCGCCGAGGGCATCAGCGCCAGCATGCCGTCGAGGAAGCCGACGCCGGCGCGCAGGATCGGCGCCAGCGTGAGCTTCTTGCCGGCGATCTTCGGTGCCTGCATCGATGCGATCGGCGTCTCGATCTCGACCAGCTCCAGCGGCAGGTCGCGCGTCACCTCGTAGCCGAGCAGCATCCCGATCTCGTTCAGGATTTCGCGAAAGCTCTTGGTCGAGCGGTCCTTCTCGCGCATCAGCGAGAGCTTGTGCTGGATCAGAGGGTGGGCGACGACGTTGACGTTGCTTGTGCTCATGAAACCGCTCTACACGGTTCCGTGAAATTGCGCCAGATCGGCTGGGCCTTTTCCGCGGGGATACCCGGCTTCAGGCGGGCATCGCGATGTCCTTGCGTGCCCTCTTGCTCGCCTCATAGGCAGCCATGGTCAACTCCCGCTCGATCCCTGAGCGCATGGCGTCCATGGCCGGCCGATCGAGATCAGGCGACCGGACCGGCGCGGCTGATCGAGGCGGAAGCGGAGAGGGAGCTAGACGCCGAGGCCGCGTGCTCTTCACTCATCTGCAAAATCATGATGGCCTCCCATGCGGGTCAGGGAAGAAGGCGCCAGGCATAGAACGTAGTCCGCAGCGCGATCAGCGCCGTGAGCACGCTGCCCATCGAGAGCAGGGCCAGCGCGCTCAGCGCGAGGCGCTTGAGCTGGGTCCTGCGTGCCGCCGAGATTCGCGAGAGGCGGTTGGTCCCATCAAAGGGCCGGTCAAAGCCATGGGTCAGAATCGACATCTCGGGGGTCCTTCATCGGCGCGGCGGCAGCCGCCGCGCAATCTGTCTCGCATGATGGGCATCGCGGCATAGGAATTCGAGACGAGCGGCGGTGCGGCGATATAGGGACGCCATCGGCGCCTCGGCCTACCGGCCGAAATTCTCGCAGGCCGCCGGCTCGTAAAATGGATCCAGTGTCTGACGAAAGGACGGAACGCTCGGCAGCGCCGCTTCCGCAGCGAGTGCCCGGACCTCGACGAAGGCCGTCAGCAAGGCGAGCGCGAGATCGGCATGGTGCGCTTCGACCGCGGCGTCCAGCCAGTCCGGCAGCTCACGCTCGTGCGAGAGCGCGCAATGCCACTCGCCCTCGTCATAGGCGATGCGGCGGACTTGCCACAGCGGCAGTTCGAACTCCATCAGCGCCAATGCGGCATCGGTCCAGGCCTGCGCATCGATCAGGCGCTCGACGCGCGCCGTGTGCTCGCTCTGGCCGAGCGACGGGAAGCGCCGACACGTACGCATGATGTCGAGCATCAGCGGTCGCGTCATTGTCTGCGCGTGACGGAGGCGCATGCTAAGCGATGTCGGATCGTCGTGACGAAGAGCGACGGTCATGTCGGGCCTCCTGGAATTGGCGTCGGTCAGTCGGCCGGCCTCTCTCCAAGGTGGCTGGAACGGCATTTGAAAGCGAGATCAGGAAGGGGCGAGAAATATAGGGATTTCATAAAGGCACGGACGCTGCCGGATACGGCGCGAGGGTAGCACCCATGTTCGCCCGCAGTTTTTTTGCGAATAGGCGGCAGCCATTGGAAGCAGGGCGTTCTTGGAAGACAGTGGCGACGGTCCGCCGTAGCAATCGCACATGAAGGTGATGCCGGATCAGCATCGCTGAGCTGCCGGTATCGGACCAACATCTCTCGGACCAACATCTGGAGTGCCTTGCCGGCGCCACTCGGCCATCCACAACCACGGGCCGGTCTTTATGGGATTCCTATAAAGTCGCCATAGGGCTCATCTCGAAAACCTATGCGCGTGATGGCACCTCAAAGCGGTGAAAGTTCCGGTCGATGCCGGAGACATGCATTGCATTGGCGCGCAGCGATTGGCCGGCATCCAGGGGCAGTTATGCCGGATATCGTCGCGCAACGAGGAGACCATCCATGATGGACATTCTGATGCTGGCGCTGAGCTTTGCCTTCTTCGCGCTCGCGATCGGCTACACCTACGCCTGCGAACGGCTATGAGGGAGCACACCATGATCTTCGATTATGCGCTCGCCGGCGCGGTCTCGTTCGGCCTCCTGATCTACCTCACCTACGCGCTGCTGCGGCCCGAGCGGTTCTGACCCGTGCGGCTGCTTCTCGAATTGCTGCTGGCGGACGCTGCGCTCGTCGCCGCCCTCCTCGCGCTGCTCCTGCCGCTTCTGCGCAGGGCACAAGTTCCGAAGGGTTGAATCCATGACTGCGATTGGTTGGCTCCAGATCATTCTCTATTGCGCGATCATCGTCGCGATCACAAAACCGCTCGGCTGGTACATGACGCGCGTGTTCAACGGCGAGCGGACATTGCTGTCGCCGGTGCTGCGGCCGATCGAGACCGGCATCTACTGGTTCTCCGGCGTCGACGAGAAGCGCGAGCAGCATTGGCTGACCTATACGATCGCCATGCTGCTGTTCCATGTCGGCGGCTTCCTTATCATCTACGGCGTGATGCGATTGCAGGCCGTGCTGCCCTTCAATCCGGCGGGGCAGGGCGCAGTCGCCCCGGATCTCTCCTTCAATACCGCGATCTCCTTCATCACCAACACCAATTGGCAGAACTACGGCGGCGAAAGCACGGTCTCATATCTCGTGCAGATGGTCGGTCTCACCCACCAGAATTTCCTGTCGGCGGCCACCGGCATCGCACTCGCGGTCGCCCTGATCCGCGGCTTCTCGCGCGCATCAATGCGCACGGTCGGCAATTTCTGGGTCGATGTCACGCGCACTACGCTCTACGTGCTGTTGCCGATCTGCGTTGTCTACACGCTGTTCCTGGTCTGGCAGGGCATTCCGCAGACATTGGGCGAGTACGTCGAATCGACCACGTTGGAGGGCGCCAAGCAGACCATCGCGGTTGGCCCGGTTGCCTCGCAGGTCGCCATCAAGATGCTGGGCACCAATGGCGGCGGCTTCTTCAACGCCAATGCCGCGCACCCGTTCGAGAATCCGACCGCGCTGTCGAATTTCGTGCAGATGCTGTCGATCTTCGCGCTCGGCGCCGCGCTCACCAACGTGTTCGGCCGGATGGTCGGCAACCAGCGCCAGGGCTGGGCGATCCTGTCCGTGATGGGCGTGCTGTTCATCGCGGGCGTCGCCGTCACCTATTGGGCGGAAGCCAATGGCACCGCGACGATGCACGCACTCGGCCTCACCGGCGGCAACATGGAAGGCAAGGAAGTCCGCTTCGGCATCGTAGCGTCCTCGCTGTTCGCCGTGATCACGACGGCCGCCTCCTGCGGCGCGGTCAACGCGATGCATGACAGCTTCACCGCGCTCGGCGGCATGATCCCGCTGATCAACATGCAGCTTGGCGAGATCATCGTTGGCGGCGTCGGCGCCGGCCTCTACGGCATCCTGCTGTTCGTCGTGCTCGCGATCTTCGTGGCCGGCCTGATGGTCGGCCGCACGCCGGAATATGTCGGCAAGAAGATCGAGGCGCGCGAAGTGAAGATGGCGATGCTCGCGATCCTGGTGCTGCCGCTGATGTATCTCGGCTGGACCGCGGTGGGCGTGGTCTATCCGGCGGCGGCCGCCTCCATGGCGAACGCCGGACCGCACGGCTTCACCGAAGTGCTCTACGCCTTCACCTCGGCGACCGGCAACAACGGCTCGGCCTTCGCGGGCCTCACCGGCAATACCCTTTTCTACAATCTCACGCTCGCCAGCGCGATGTTCGTCGGCCGCTTCTTCATGATCATCCCGGCGATGGCGATTGCGGGCTCGCTTGCCGCCAAGAAATCGATCCCGCCCTCCGCGGGCACGTTCCCGACCACCGGCGGGCTGTTCGTCGGTCTCGTCGTCGGCGTGATCCTGATCATCGGCGGCCTCACCTTCTTTCCGGCGCTTGCCCTCGGCCCGATCGTCGAGCATCTCGCGATAAACGCGGGTCAAGTGTTCTGATCGCAAGTCTTCTGATGGGTTTGGAGTGACCTCCATGGATACGATGAA
This sequence comes from Bradyrhizobium cosmicum, assembly GCF_032290525.1. Taxonomy (GTDB): domain Bacteria; phylum Pseudomonadota; class Alphaproteobacteria; order Rhizobiales; family Xanthobacteraceae; genus Bradyrhizobium; species Bradyrhizobium cosmicum_A. The sequence continues at coordinate 174,564 of NZ_JASXTA010000002.1, forward strand.
ACTGCAAAAACGCGCGTCAGTCTCGGCGATGCTCGATCCCAAGATCGTCTTGCCCGCGATCCGCGCCTCCTTCACCAAGCTCGATCCGCGGCTGATGGTGAGGAATCCCGTGATGTTCGTGGTCGAAATCGTGGCCGCCCTCACCACCGTGATCTTTCTGCGTGATGTTCTCACGGGAGGGGCCGGCCTGGGCTTCACCTTCCAGATCATCCTCTGGCTCTGGTTTACGGTGCTGTTCGCCAATTTCGCCGAAGCGGTGGCCGAAGGTCGCGGCAAGGCGCAGGCCGACTCGCTGCGCAAGACCCGCACCGAGAGCCAGGCTAAGCTGCTGACCGGTGTCGGCCAGGCCTTTCAGCTGGTGCCGGGCACCAGCCTGAAGGTCGGCGACTCGGTGCTGGTCGAGGCCGGCGACACCATCCCCTCCGACGGCGAGGTGATCGAGGGCGTGGCTTCCGTCAACGAAGCCGCCATCACGGGTGAATCCGCGCCCGTGATCCGCGAGTCCGGCGGCGACCGCTCGGCGGTGACCGGCGGCACGCAGGTGCTGTCCGACTGGATCCGCGTCCGCATCACCGCGGCGCAGGGCTCGACCTTCATCGACCGCATGATCAGGCTGGTCGAAGGCGCCGAGCGTGCCAAGACGCCGAATGAGATCGCGCTCAACATTCTGCTGGCCGGTCTCACCATCATCTTCGTGTTCGCTACCGTCACCATTCCGAGCTATGCGGCCTATGCCGGCGGCTCGATCTCGGTGCTCGTGCTGGTCGCGCTGTTCGTCACGTTGATCCCGACCACGATCGGCGCGCTGCTGTCGGCGATCGGCATCGCCGGCATGGACCGTCTGGTGCGCTTCAACGTGCTGGCGATGTCGGGCCGCGCGGTGGAGGCCGCCGGCGACGTCGACACGCTGCTGCTCGACAAGACCGGCACGATCACGCTCGGCAACCGGCAGGCGACGGCATTCCGCCCCGTGCGCGGCGTGACCGAGCAGGAGCTGGCTGACGCAGCCCAGCTCGCCTCGCTCGCTGACGAGACCCCGGAAGGCCGCTCCATCGTCGTTCTGGCGAAGGAAAAATACGGCATCCGCGGCCGCGACATGGCCGAGCTAGGCGCGACCTTCATCCCGTTCACGGCGCAGACCCGCATGAGCGGCGTCGACGCCGGCGGCTCGTCGGTGCGCAAGGGCGCGGTCGATGTGATACTCAGCTATGTCGGCGGTGGTGCACCGCTGGCGGTCGCGTCCGGCAACACGGCCCGTGCCATCCAGCCGATGGCGTTGTCGGACGTCGGTCGTGAGGTCCAGACCATTGCGGACGAGATCTCCAAGGCGGGTGGCACGCCGCTGGCCGTGGCGAAGGATGGCAAGCTGCTCGGCGTCATCCAGCTCAAGGACATCGTCAAGGGCGGCATCCGCGAACGTTTTGCCGAGCTGCGCCGTATGGGCATCCGCACCGTCATGATCACCGGTGATAATCCGATGACGGCGGCCGCGATCGCGGCGGAAGCCGGCGTCGACGACTTCCTGGCGCAGGCAACCCCCGAGGACAAGCTCAAGCTGATCCGCGACGAGCAGGCCAAGGGCAAGCTGGTGGCCATGTGCGGCGACGGCACCAACGACGCGCCGGCACTCGCCCAGGCCGACGTCGGCGTCGCCATGAACACCGGCACCCAGGCTGCCCGCGAGGCCGGCAACATGGTCGATCTCGATTCCAATCCGACCAAGCTGATCGAGGTGGTCGAGATCGGCAAGCAGCTCCTAATGACGCGCGGTGCGCTGACGACGTTCTCGATCGCCAATGACGTCGCCAAGTATTTTGCCATCATCCCGGCGATGTTCCTGGCGTTCTACCCCCAGCTCAACGTGCTCAACGTCATGAACCTGTCGAGCCCGCAGAGCGCCATCCTGTCGGCGATCATCTTCAACGCGCTTGTGATCATCGGGCTGATCCCGCTGGCGCTGAAGGGCGTTGCCTACCGCGCGGTCGGTGCCGGTGCTCTGCTTCGCCGCAACCTGCTCGTCTACGGCCTCGGCGGCATCGTCATTCCCTTCATCGGCATCAAGGCGATCGATCTCGTCGTCGTCGCCTTGCACCTGGCTTGATCGTCGTCGCGGGGCGCGCAGCGCGCGCGTCGCGCAATGACGAAGACATTGGAGATCTATCATGCTCAGAGAAATTCGCCCCGCCATCGTCCTGTTGCTGGTGCTCACCGCCATCACGGGTCTCGCCTATCCACTCGCAATGACGGCTATTGCCGGCGCGATCTTTCCCGCGCAGGCGCAGGGAAGCCTGATCGAGCGCGACGGCAAGGTGGTCGGCTCCGCCCTGATCGGGCAGGAGTTCAAGGACGACAAGTATTTCCACGGTCGGCTGTCGGCGACGCTGGCGCCGGACCCGAACGATTCGACCAAGACGGTGTCGGCGCCCTACAACGCCGCCAATTCCGGCGGCTCCAATCTCGGCCCGACCAGCAAGGCGCTGGCCGACCGGCTGAAGGAGGACGTGGACAAGCTCAGCGGCGAGAACCCTGTTGCGCCGGTACCGGCCGACCTGGTCACGACCTCGGCCAGTGGCCTCGACCCCGACATCTCCCCGGAAGCCGCGCAATTCCAGGTGCCGCGCGTCGCCAGGGCGCGGAATATGCCGGACGAGGCCGTGAAGCAGCTCGTGGCCTCCAATGTCCAGGGCCGTTTTCTCGGCCTGCTGGGCGAACCGCGCGTTAACGTATTGGCATTGAACCTCGCGCTCGATCGCGCCGCCGCGCAGTAGCGGCCTAGGCTCGCAGCATCAGGATGATTATATTGGCGCCATGGTCCGAGAGCGTCGCGATCCCGAACAACGTCCGTCTCCCGAAGCGCTGCTGCAAGCCGCGCACCGGGAGGAAGGCGCGAGCGGCAAGCTGAAGATCTTCGTCGGCGCCGCGCCCGGCGTCGGCAAGACCTATGAGATGCTGCAAAGCGCCCATGCCAAGCGCAAGGCCGGCGTCGATGTTGTGGTCGGATTCGTCGAGACCCATGGCCGCGCCGAGACCGAGGCGCTGGTGCGCGGGTTGGAGGCGATCCCACGCAAGCGGCTCGATTACCGCGGCCAGATCGTCGAGGAAATGGATCTCGATGCGGTGATCGCACGGCGGCCGAAAATCGCTCTGGTCGACGAGCTCGCCCACACCAATGCGCCCCTTTGCCGCCATCCCAAGCGCTATCTCGACGTCGAAGAGCTGCTGTCCCACGGCATCGACGTCTACACCGCCGTCAACATTCAGCACATCGAGAGCCTGAACGACGTCGTCGCCCAGATCACCCATGTGCGGGTGCGCGAGACGGTTCCGGACTCGATCTTCGACCGCGCCGACGCGATCGAGCTGATCGACCTCACGCCCGACGATCTGATCCAGCGGCTGAAGGAGGGCAAGGTCTATGTGCCCAGGCAGGCCGAGCGGGCGCTGGAGCACTATTTCTCACCGGGCAATCTGACCGCGCTGCGCGAACTCGCGTTGCGGCGCACGGCGGAGCGGGTCGACGAGCAGCTCCTCACGCACATGCAGGCGAATGCCATCGCCGGGCCCTGGGCCGCCGGCGAGCGCATCCTGGTCTGCGTCAGCGAGGACCCGCGCGCGGCTGGCCTCGTGCGCTACACCAAGCGGCTGGCTGACCGGCTGCACGCGCCGTTCACCGCGGTGTCGATCGAGACGCGGCGATCCCTGCAATTGTCGGATCAGGAACGCGATCGCCTTGCCGATACGCTGCGGCTCGCAGAGGCGCTCGGCGGCGAGGCGCTGACCATTCCGGCCGTCGGCCGGCGCATCGCCGACGATGTCCTCAATTTCGCGCAAGGCAACAACGTCACGCAGATCGTGATCGGCAAGTCGACGCGCTCGCGCTGGTTCGAGATGACGCGCGGGTCGGTGGTGCACGATCTGGTGCGCCGCGCCGGCAATATCAGCGTCCATGTCATCCCCGGCGACGAGCTCGTCGACCAGCCGGCGCCGAAGGCGGCGGTGCAAACCGCCGCGCGGTCGGACCCGTTCGATGCCCGGCCCTTTCTGAAGGCACTCGGGATCACCGCGCTCGGCCTTGCGGCCGCCGTGGCCATCAAGCCGTATTTCGGCATCGAGAACGTCGACCTGATGTTCCTGACCGCCGTGGTGACGGTCGCCGTGCGCTATGGATTGTGGCCGTCGCTGCTTGCGAGCGTCGCGGCATCACTAGCCTACAATTTCTTCTTCCTGCCGCCGGTCTATACCTTCACCATCACTGATCCGACCAATGTCGCGGCGTTCTTCTTCTTCATGCTGATTGCGTTCGTGGTGTCGAACGTCGCGGGACGGGTCCGAACCCAGGCCGATACCGCGATCGGCCGGATCCGGACGACCGAGCAGCTCTATGCCTTCAGCCGCAAGCTCGCCGGCACCGGTACGCTCGACGACGTGCTGTGGGCGAGCGCATATCAAACCGCACTGATGCTGAAAGTTCGTGTGGTGCTGCTGCTGCCGGAAAAGGGCCTGCTCACGGTGAAATCAGGCTATCCGCCCGAGGACGATCTCGATCAGGCTGATCTCGCCGCCGCCAATTGGGCCTGGAGCAATGATCGCCACGCAGGCCGCGGCTCGGACACCCTGCCGGGTGCCAAACGGTTGTTCCTGCCGATGCGCACGGGACGTGGTCCGATTGGCGTCATCGGCATCGACAACGATCGCACCGGTCCGCTGCTGGACCCCGACCAGCGTCGGCTGCTCGATGCACTCGTCGACCAGGGGGCGCTGGCCATCGAGCGCGTGCTGCTGGTCGAGGATATGGATCGCGTCAAGCGCACCGTCGAATCCGAGCGGCTGCGCTCGGCGCTCTTGACCTCGATCTCCCACGATCTCAAAACGCCGCTCGCCTCCGTGCTCGGCGCCGCCTCGACCATGCGCGATCTCGCCGGTGCGCTGTCCGACACCGAGAAGCGCGACCTGCTTGCGACCGTGATCGACGAGTCCGAGCGGCTCAACCGCTTCATCGCCAATCTGCTCGACATGACCAAGCTTGAATCCGGCGCCATCGTGCCCAACACGGCGCTGCACGATCTTGGCGAGATCGTCGGCAGTGCGCTGCGGCGCGCGAGCAAGATATTGACGGCGCACAAGGTAGAACTGGTGCTGGCCGCCGACCTGCCGATGCTTCAGCTCGATGCCGTGCTGTTCGAGCAGGTGCTGTTCAATCTGCTCGACAACGCCGCAAAATATTCGCCGCCCGACACGATGATCTCGATCCGCAGCCAGCGTGAGCGGGATCAGGTTGTGCTTCAGATTGCCGACGAGGGCGGCGGCATTCCGCCCGGTGAGCTCGAGAGCGTGTTCGACAAGTTCTATCGCGCGCAGAAGGGCGACCACGTCCGTCCCGGCACCGGGCTCGGGCTCGCCATCTCCCGCGGCTTCGTCGAGGCGATGCGGGGCACGATCTCGGCCGCCAACCGCGGCGACCGCAGCGGCGCGGTCCTCACCATCCATCTGCCGGTCCCGGCACAGACCCAGCAATTGGACACCGCCGCATGAGTGCTGCGCCGATCAAGGTTCTGGTCATCGACGACGAGCCGCCGATCCGCAAGCTGCTGCGGATGGGACTCTCGACACAAGGCTACGAGATTTTGGAGGCGTCGAACGGCAAGACGGCGCTCGAGAAGCTCAGCGAGGAGCCGGCGCTGATCATCCTCGATCTGGGCCTGCCCGACATCCAGGGGCACGAGCTGCTGCGAACCATCCGCGCTCGCAACGAGGGCGTGCCGATCGTGGTGCTGTCGAGCCGCGGCGACGAGGCCGGAAAGGTGCAGGCGCTCGATCTCGGTGCCGACGATTACCTGACAAAGCCGTTCGGCATGGACGAGCTGCTGGCCCGCCTGCGCGCCGCGTTGCGTCACCAGCTTCAGGTCCAGGGCGAACGCCCGATATTTCGCACGGGCGATCTCTCAGTCGATCTCGTGCGCCGTGTCGTCAAGGCTGGCGAGCGCGAGGTGAAGCTGTCGCCGAAGGAATATGACCTCCTGCGCGTGCTGGTGCAACACGCCGGCAAGGTGCTGACCCATCGTTTCCTGCTGAAAGAGCTCTGGGACGAGCTCACCGATGCGCAATATCTGCGCGTCTATGTCCGTCAGCTCCGCCAGAAGATCGAGGCCGACCCGGAACGGCCGCAATATGTGCTGACCGAGACGGGAATCGGCTATCGGCTGAAGGCGGCGGATTAGAGCCGCGCAGACAACGCCGCCCACGCTCTTGCGGTACACTGGTCATGGCCGGGCTTGACCCGGCCATCCACGTGCCTCAGCGCGTGGGATAAACGTGGATGCCCGGGACAAGCCCGGGCATGACGACCGATGTTGGCGCGCAAGCGAACTATCGGCAAACGTCAACCCGCCTTGCGATGCCTCGCCGCCGACCGATGCGTCTTCTTTGCGCTGCGGTGCCGCGCTGTCGGCCGCCGTGCATGCGACTTCGACGCCGTCTTCTTCCCGCCGCGTCCCTTCAGGCTCTGCTTCAGCGCATCCATCAGGCTGACGACATTGCTCGGGCGCTCCTCGGGCTCGGGCAACTCGATCTTCTTGCCGCTCGCCTTGCGCTTGACCAGCGCCTTCAGCGCGGTCTCATACTCGTCCTTGAAACTGCCGGGGTCGAAATGCGCCGCCTTGGTGTGCAGGATGTGGCCGGCAAGCTCGACCATATCCTTGGTGATCTTCGGACTCTTGATGTCGTCGAAGAACTGGTCCTCGTCGCGCAGTTCGTAGGGGAATCGCAGCGTGGTGCCGAGCAGCCCTTTGCCGAACGGTTCGATCGCGATGATGTGCTCGCGGTTGGTGAGCACGATTTTCGCGAGCGCCACGCGATCCTGATCCTTCATGGCGTCGCGGATCACGGCAAAGGCGTCGATGGCGGCCTTGCCGTCCGGCGCGATGTAGTAGGGGTGGTTGAGATAGCGCTGATCGATCTCCTCGCTCGGAACGAAGCTCTCGATGTCGATGGTGTGGTTGCTCTCGATCTGGACTGCTTCGAGCTCTTCCGGCTCGATCTCGACATATTTGCCCTTGCGCAGCTCGTAGCCACGCCCCTTCTGGTCCTTCTCGACGACGTCGCCGGTCTCCGAATCGACCATTTGCTGCTTGAGCCGGTTGCCGGTCTCGCGGTTGATGAGATGAAACCGCGTCTTCTCGGCTGCGGTGGTCGCGGGATAGAGCACGACCGGGCAGCTGACCAGCGACAGTTTCAACGTTCCCTTCCAATAGGCGCGGGGAGCCATTCCATTCTCCAGCGTTATCAATGCGTTTTGGAACCCCAACCGTCCCACAGGGTTTTGGTTCCGAGCGGGACTTCTGCCGTGATAGCTTGAACGCCGAAAGAGAAGCGGGACCGGTCGTGCTGCAAAAACTCTCCACTTACCGAAAGAAGCGTGATTTCGAGAAGACGCCCGAGCCGTCGGGCAGGACGGCGGTAGCGCCGTCGAAGCAGCGGCGCTTCGTGATTCAGAAGCACGACGCTACCCGGCTGCACTATGACCTCCGCCTCGAATTCGACGGCGTGTTCAAGTCCTGGGCCGTGACGAAAGGGCCCTCGCTCGATCCGCACGACAAGCGGCTGGCGGTCGAGGTCGAGGACCACCCGCTCGACTATGGCGATTTCGAAGGCACCATTCCCGAGGGGCAATATGGCGGCGGCACAGTGATGCTGTGGGACCGCGGCACGTGGGAAGCGGAGGATCCGGAAGCCGGTTTCAAGAAGGGCGACCTCAAGTTCACACTCCATGGCGAGAAGCTGCACGGAAGCTGGGTACTGGTGCGCATGCGCAACGACCGCACCGGCGGCAAGCGCACCAACTGGCTGCTGATCAAGCATCGCGACGAATATGTCCGCGAGGGCGCGGACAACGACATTCTCGACGAGGACAAGTCGGTCGCCTCCGGCCGCGCCATGGAGCAGATCGCCGAAGGCAAGGGGCGCGCGCCGAAGCCGTTCATGCTGGCGAAGGGCGCCAAGGGCAAGGCCGATGCGGTCTGGCAGTCCAATCGCACGGAGGAGACGAAAGGGAGGACCTTGAGGCCGGCGCCGCGCACGGCGTTGAAGGACCGAAAGGGGCGAAAGCAGACGACGAGCGCCACGGACGCCAAAAAGGTCTCGGAGATGCCGGATTTCGTGCCGCCGCAGCTCTGCACCGTGGTCGAGCGGCCGCCGTCGGGAGATGGCTGGTGCCACGAGATCAAGTTCGACGGCTACCGCGTGCAGCTTCGAAACGAGGACGGCAAGGCAACGCTGAAGACGCGGAAGGGCTTGGACTGGACCGACAAGTTCGCATCGATTGCGAAGGAGGCCAGCGCGCTGCCTGATGCGCTGATCGACGGCGAGGTCGTCGCGCTCGACCACAACGGCGCGCCGAATTTTTCTTCACTTCAGGCCGCGCTGTCTGACGGCAAGACCGAGGAGCTGATTTTCTTCGCCTTCGATCTGCTGTTCGCCGAAGGTCTCGATTATCGCCGGCTGCCGCTTGGTGAGCGCAAGGCGCGGCTCAAGCAGCTGCTTGAGGCGCGCAGGCGGAAAGCGGCGCAGATCCGCTACGTCGAGCATTTCGAGAGCGGCGGCGATGCTGTGCTGCAATCGGCCTGCAAGCTCGAGCTCGAAGGCGTCGTATCCAAGAAGCTCGACGCGCCGTATCGTTCGGGACGAACGGAAAGCTGGACCAAGGCAAAATGCCGGGCCGGCCATGAGGTCGTGATCGGCGGCTACAAGACCACCAACGGAAAATTCCGCTCGCTGATGGCAGGCGTGCATCGCGGTGATCATCTCGCCTTCGTCGGCATGGTCGGGACCGGCTTCGGCGCCGACAAGGTCAAGCGGATCATGCCGCTATTGAAGGCGGCGGAAGCAAAGCAAAGCCCATTCGGCGGCAAGAATGCACCGAAGAAGGCTCGCGAGGTGCACTGGCTGAAGCCGGAGCTCGTCGCGGAGATCGAGTTCGCCGGCTTCACCGCCGACGGCAACATCCGTCAGGCCGCCTTCAAGGGTCTGCGGCACGATAAGGCGGCCGAGGAAGTCGAGGCGGAAACACCCGCCGATACCGAACTCGCAAAGCCCCTGGCCGGCAAACGCACTGCGCCGAAGACAGCCAAGCGGTCGAAGGATGCCGGCGCTGCCGGGGTCATGGGCGTCGTTATCTCCAAGCCGGACAAGGAGCTGTGGCCCAAGGATGCTGAGGGCGAGCCGGTCACCAAGCTGGATCTTGCGCGTTATCTCGAAGCCGTCGGCGAATGGATGATCGTTCATCTCAAGGGGCGGCCCTGCTCGCTGATCCGCGCCCCTGATGGCATCAAGGGCGAATGCTTCTTCCAGCGCCACGCCATGCAGGGCACCTCGAACCTTCTGGAGCTTGCGCGGGTCTCCGGCGACCGCAAGCCTTATCTCCAGATCGATCGCATCGAGGGTCTCGCAGCCGTGGCGCAGATCGGCGGCGTCGAGCTGCATCCCTGGAATTGCGCGCCTTATGCCTATGACACGCCGGGCCGGCTGGTGTTCGACCTCGATCCGGCGCCGGACGTGGAATTCGCGGACGTCGTCGAAGCGGCGAAGGAGATGCGGCAGCGGCTGACGGATCTTGGAATGGACAGCTTCTGCAAGACCACCGGCGGCAAGGGGCTGCATGTGGTCGTGCCGTTGCTCTACGGCGCGCGCGACAAGGTGAGCTGGAAGGAAGCCAAGGCTTTCGCGCAAGGCGTCTGTCAGTGGATGGCCGATGATGCTCCCGACCGCTATCTGCTCAACATGTCCAAGAAGCTGCGCAACGGAAAAATCTTCCTCGACTATTTGCGCAATGATCGCATGTCGACGGCGGTCGCGCCGCTCTCGCCCCGCGCGCGCGATGGCGCGACGGTGTCGATGCCCGTCACGTGGACGCAGGTGAAGAGCGACCTCGATCCGAAGCGATACACGATGCGGACTGTGCCGGGATTGCTGGCGCGCGCGAAGGCCTGGGAGGGCTACGACGATGCGGCCGCGCCGATCAAGGCGGCGATCAAGAAGCTCGCGGGGAAGAAGAAGTAGGGTGGGCAGCGACTTGTCCGCCGTAGCTCGAAGAGCGAAGGCGTAAGCGTGCCCACCATCTTCTTTCGTCCGGGCGACGAGGTGGGACGGCGCTTTGCGCCCTTGCCCACCCTACGAGAGTCCCGCTGTGCCGCTAGATCCGTCCCAGCAATAGCAGGATCAGCAAGATGACGATGACAAGCCCGAGACCGCCGCCGCCGTAATAGCCGGTGCCGTAGAACGGCCCGCCGCCGATGCCGCTGAAGCCGCCAAGCAGGGCGATGACCAGGATGATCAGAATAATCGTACCAATAGACATGCGAATCTCCTCCAGCCCTTCGTTGTGGAAAAGGGTTGTGTTTGTACGTTGTACCAACGGCAACTTGCCGCAGGTTTGAAAGTTCCCCTGGGTGAGGCTCCTGGAACCTTTGCCTGTGCAGCCGAGATAATGAGGTGAGACCCAATCAGCACGGTAGGACCATGTCAGCACCGCTTGTCGTTTCCATTCCGCATCGCCTCGGCCGCGAAGAGGCGGTGCGCCGGCTCAAGACCGGGCTCGGCCGCGCCGCAGCGAGCATTCCCGTGATGCACGTGGAAGAGGAGCTCTGGAGCGGTGATGTCATGCACTTTCGGATCCGTGCGCTCGGGCAGATCGCGACGGGGCAGGTCGACGTCGGCGACGATAGCGTCCGGATTGAGGTGGTGCTGCCGTGGCTGTTGCAGCGATTTGCCGAGATGGCCCAGGCCGCGATCCGCAAGCGTGGCCAGCTTCTGCTGACCAAGGACGGGGAAAAGTAGGGTTACGCGCGCATACGCTGTCGCGCCCGCCTGATGGGATCGGCGGTGCGCGCCGCGATCACCGCAGCCGGAAAATCACGAAAAGCCTGCGCGAGCGGCAGTTCGTTGCTGGCAAGGTCCGGAGCGGCGTAGCCGCTGATATCGACGGTTGCATCAAACCCTTCGAGCACGGGCCATTCGCGGCCGGCCTGCGTGAATGGCGCGAACTGGCGTCCTACCACGACGATCGCAGCCCTGCGGCCGTGACGACGGGCGAACGCGATGACATGGCCAGCGTGCGCGCCGCGCACCTCCAGCGGCTGATAGTCGCCCTGCACGAAGACGTCGTCGAGCTCGCCGCGCAACTTGAGCAGGTGCCGCGTCCAGGCCAGCTTGAGCTGTCCGTCCGGCCAGGTCTTGATCAGGCTGCGCCAGTCCGGGGCTTCCAGTGGCGCCAGCGCCATGCTGCGCGCGGAAAAATCCACCGGGCGGCGATTATCGGGATCGACCAGCGACAGGTCCCAGTATTCGGTGCCTTGGTAGAAATCGGGAACGCCCGGAAGTGCCGCCTTGAGCGTGAGCTGGCTCAGCGAGTTCAGCGCGCCGAGCAGTGCGATGCGGCGAGCGAGGGTTTGCAGCGCCACCAGGAACTCGCCCGCCAGTGCGGGATCGAGGATCTTCGCGATAAAGCTCTGGATGCCGTTCTCATACGCTTCATGCGGATTGAGCCAGCTGGTCTCTTCCTTGCCCTCGCGGGCCGCCTTGAGTGCATAAGCCTGGATCCGCTCGACGAAGCCGGCATCGGCTGGCCCTTGAAGCGGCCAGGCTCCGAGCAGGGTCTGGTAGAGCATGTATTCGAACGTTGCCGACGGCGCACGCAGGCCGCCGTTGAGCGCAAGATGGGGCGCGTTCAGCACCTTCCAGCGCGCCACTGCGCTGGTCCATTCACCGGGAATCTCGCTGAGCGCCGCGATCCGCGCGCGGGCGTCCTCGCCGCGCTTGGTATCGTGGGTGGCGGTCGCCGTCATCCCCAGCGGCCACTCCCTGGCGCGGGCCCTCATCGCCTCGTGAAAGGCTGCAATCGTGAGGCCATTGCTGGCGGGATCGCCGCCGACCTCGTTAAGGGCGAGCAATCGGTGAAACTGATAGAACGCGGTGTCCTCCAGCGACTTCGCCATCATCGGCCCGGTGAACTGCTGTACCTTGAGGGCGAAGCGGCGCACGCGCGGGGCGCTGTGCGGGGGACGGCTGGGCTTGAGCAAATCCATGGTCAGCGCATCGCGCAGGAAGTCGAAGATGCCCTCGTCCGCGGCGAACCATTCGGCGCGTGCGTGCGTGATCGTATCGTCGATCAGCTTGCGGTCGAGGGCGATCGGACCGCTATGCGTCAGGTAGGTGCGGTAGACCGGGAAGTGCAGCACGTACAATTCAAGCGCCTGCCGCAAGCTGTCGGCCGAAAAGTCGCGGGTCGAATAGTGCCCGTTGGCGATGCGCGCGAGCAGGCGCGTCAGCACGGTGAATTCGCTGGTGAGCAGTGTCTCCAGCACGCGCCGCTTGGCGTCCTTGACGTAAGGCGCGAGCCGCGGCGGCCGGTTGCTGACCTGCCGCCAGGTCTCGTCCATGGCCTCCAGGCCCTTGCTGTCGACCAGGATCTGGGTGATGACGTTCATCCACTCATAGCCCGTGGTGCCCTGAACGCCGGCGAAGTGCGGCAGGCGCTCGTGCTCGCACAGGATTTTTTCGATCACCGTGTAGAACGGCTTGGTGTTGCCTTGTGCGTCGCGCACCAGGCGGCGCAACCGCTGGCAATATTGCGCGGGATCGCGCAGGCCGTCGATGTGATCGAGGCGGATGCCTTGCAGCTTGCCGTCGGCAACGAGCTGCTTTACCAGCCGGTGGGTGGCGGCGAATGTGCCGGGATCCTCGACGCGCAGACCCGCGAGCCCGTTGACGTCGAAGAAGCGGCGATAATTGATGTCGCTTGAGGCAAGCCGCCAGTGCCCGAGCTTGTAGTGCTGGCGCTCCAGCAGGTGGTGCAGCGCCAGCGTTTGCGCGGGGCGATCCTTGGCGGCGCGATAGGCGGCGAGGCCGCGATCGATGATGTCGGGAGCGCCCGTAATGTCCTTCAGCTCCGCCTTGAAGCCGGGCGCTTCCTTGCGGTTGGGGCGGCGCAGCCCGGTGTAGCGGGCCGCGAGCGACAGCAGGCGCGTGCCGGTCTCTGTCCCGGCGGCGTCCGCTTCCTTCACGATCACGCGCAGCAACTCGCCATAGCGCTCCGGCGCGATCGGCAGGCGGTGCTCGAAATACCACGCGGAAAAGCTGCCCTCGTCGCTATCGTAGCGCAGCTCGATGTCGCCGCGCTCCAGCGCCTCGCCATAGGACGAGCCGAGGATCGGCAGCAGCACGCCGCCACGGGCGCGATAGGCCAATTGATCCCAGTCGATATCGAAGGACGCCGCATGCGGCGAGGCCTGGCCCCATTCCAGTATGTCGAGCCACCAGGGATTGTCGGCAAAATGCACCCCGACATGGTTCGGCACGAAATCGATGACGAGGCCGAGGTCGTGCTTGGCAAGCGTCTCGCTCAGCCGCGCAAAGCCGGCCTCGCCGCCGAGCTCGGGACTGAATTGGCTGTGATCGACGGTGTCGTAGCCATGGGTCGAGCCCTTGCGGGCCTTCATCACCGGCGAGGCGTAGAGATGCGTAATCCCGAGCGCCTTCAGATAGGGCACGACCGCGGCGGCCTTGTCGAAGTCGAAATCCGCGGTGAGCTGAAGCCGGTAGGTCGCAAGAGGGATGGCAGGAGGCATGCTAACCCCCGAGATGCCAGATCACCGACCACGGCGCGAGCCGATCGCCGTTGGTTGCGCCCCAGATAGGCGTGCCCGTGGCGTTGCTGGGACCTGCGATCTCCTTGTCGGACAGATTGGCGGTGAGGCGCAGCCTCGTCCCGTCGCCCATGCGCCAATACGCGGTGAGCAGGCCGTCATCGGCCGCCGCGGCGTCGCCGAACTTCGCGTGTTTCAGTCGTGGCGCGATCTCCTTGATACGGACCGTGAGCAGCTCCCGCACCAGCGCGAGCCGTGCATCCTGCTCCGGCGTGTGGCCGGCCCAGTCGAGCACGGCCGATTGCATCGTTGCGGGGTCGAGCGGGTCCGGCACCTCGTCGCCATATTTCTCGTAGGCCCAGGCATATTCCTGCCTGCGCCCCTTGCGCACGGCATCAGCAAGGCCACCTTTGAAGTCGCAGAAGAACGGGAAGGGCACCCTCGAACCCCATTCCTCGCCCTGAAACAGCATCGGCACCATCGGCGCGAGCAGGGTGACCGCGAGCGCGGCTTCGATCTGCTGCGGCGATGCCAGGCTTTCGAGCCGTTCGCCGAGCGGGCGATTGCCGATCTGGTCGTGGTTTTGCAGGAAGTTGACGAAGGTCGCCGGCGGCAGATCGCCGCTCGGCTCGCCGCGCGGCTTCTTGCCCCAGAACTCGGAGATCTCGCCCTGGTAGACGAAGCCCGACGCCAGCGCACGCGCAAGATCCATGCGCGGGGTCTGGTAGTCGGCGTAATAGCCGGCGAGCTCGCCGGTCAGCATCACATGCCAGACGTGATGATAGTCGTCGTTCCACTGGGCGCGATACTTGCCGTTGGGCGGCTCCTGCGCGGCATCGAGCAGGCTGGCGCGGTTGTCGCCGTTCTCCAGCACGAGATGAATGTGCCGCCCCGTCGCCTTGGCGAGTTCGCCGGCGGCGACACTGAGGTCTTGCAGCATCGATGGCTCGCCGGGAATCGCCATGATGTGGTTGGCGGCATCGAGCCTCAGGCCGTCGAAGCGGTAGTCGGTCAGCCAGGAGAGAGCGTTCTCCACCGCGAAGGCGCGCACCTGCGGCAAGCGATAATCGATCGCGCTCCCCCAGGGCGTGTGCGCGTCGGTGAAGAAGCTCGGCGCATAGCGGCCCAGGTAATTGCCCTCGGGGCCGAAATGATTGTAGACGACGTCGAGGAACACCATCAGCCCGCGCAGATGCGCCTCGTCGATCAGCGTCTTCAGGTCCTCAGGACGGCCATAGGCGCTGTCCGGCGCATACCACAGCACGCCGTCATAACCCCAGCCGCGACGACCGGCGAAATCGGCCAGCGGCATCAACTCCAGGGCGGTGATACCGGTCGCGACGAGATGATCGAGCTTGTCGATCATGGCGCGGTAGGTGCCCTCGGCGGCGAAGGTGCCGACATGCGTCTCGATCAGCACCGTCTCTTCCCAGGGACGTCCGCGCCAATCTTTCGCGCGCCACGCGAAGGCATCGTGATCGATCACCTCGCTCGGGCCGAACACGTCGTCGGGCTGGAAGGCCGAGGCCGGATCGGGCACGTCGATCTCGTCGTCGATCCTGAACTTGTAAGGACTGCCAACGGGCAGGCCGGAAATCTCGGCGACATACCAGCCATCCTGTCGGCGTTGCATCGCGTGCCGCCTGTCGAGCAACAGATCGACACGGCGGGCACCGGGTGCCCACAGGCGGAACGACACGCCGTCCTTCGTCGGCCTCGCCCCGAAGGATGGCCTCATAGCGCCCCCGCGAAGGCGAGCACCGAGCGCGGCGGCGCCTTGCTGTCGCTTCCTGGCAGGAAATCAACGCTGTTCAGCTTGGCATCCGTCGTGTTCAGGATCTGCTGCCAGCTCTTGTATTCGGCCATTTTGGGCAATTTGAATGCGATCTCTTCGGGGGCGGCGTTCAGTACGATAAAGATCGCGGCGCTCCCCGGTTCCATCGGCCCCATCACATAGGAGAGGAACCGTCCTTCCGGAAATTTCCAGTCGTTCTCCGTCATCTCGTCACCGGCAGGCGTCAGCCACAGCGCGCCGTAGGAGATGCCGTCCTTGGGGCGGCCGTCGAGCCAACGATGGCTGCGGAGCTGCGAGAAGCGGCGGCGAATATCGGCGAGCTGGGCGACGAAATCGATCATGTCGTCGCCCTCCTTGCCGAGATTGTCCCAACCGACCCAGCCGACCTCGTTGTCCTGGCAATAGGCGTTGTTGTTGCCGGATTGCGAATTGCCGACCTCGTCGCCGGCGAGGAGCAGGGGGATGCCCTGCGCCAGCATCAGGCAGGCCAGCACGTTCTTGCGAAGCTGGCGCCGCAGCGCGACGATTTGAGGATCGTCGGTCGGGCCCTCGACGCCGCAATTGTTGCTGTGGTTGTCGCTGGAGCCGTCGCGATTGTCCTCGCCATTGGCCTCGTTGTGCTTTTCGTTGTAGCTGAAGAGGTCGGCGAGCGTGAAACCGTCATGCACGGTGATGTGGTTGATGCTGGCGCGCGGCCGCCGTCCGTCGTGATTGAACAGGTCGGACGACGCCGTCATGCGGCTGGAGATGTCGCCGATCAGGCTGCCTTCGCCGCTCCAGTAGCGGCGCATGGCGCTGCGATAGCGGTCGTTCCACTCCGACCATTGCGAGGGGAACGCGCCGACCTGATAGCCGCCGAGGCCGAGATCCCAGGGTTCGGCGACGAGCTTGACGGTCGCCAGCACCGGATCCTGCCGGATCGCGGTCAGGAACGAGCTGCCGCGATCATAGCCGTTCGGTCCGCGCGCGAGAGTGGTGGCGAGATCGAAGCGGAAGCCGTCGACATGGCAGACCTCGACCCAGTAGCGCAAGGAATCCATCACCATCTGCAGCACGCGCGGATGGGTGAGGTTCACCGAGGAGCCGCAGCCGGTGAAGTCGTCGTAATAGCGCGGGTTCTCGCGGTTCAGCCAGTAATACGAAGCGTTGTCGATGCCGCGATAGCACAGCGTCGGGCCGAGATGGTTGCCTTCGGCAGTGTGGTTGTAGACGACGTCGAGCATCACCTCGATGCCGGCATCGTGCAGGCGCGCCACCGTGGTGCGGAAGGAATCGAGCGCGTTGTCCTGGGCGTAGCGCGGCTCCGGCGCGAAGAAGGACAGCGTGTTGTAGCCCCAGTAATTGACGAGCTTCTTCTCGACCAGGATGCGGTCGTCGACGAAACTGTGGACCGGAAGAAGCTCGATCGTGGTGACGCCGAGCTTCTTCAGATGCTCGATCATCGCCGGCGAGGAAAGACCGCCATAGGTGCCGCGCAAATTCGGCGGCACGTCGTCGCGCTTCTGCGTCAAGCCCTTGACGTGGGCCTCGTAGATGATGGTGTCTTCCCAGGGGATGTTTGGGCGGATCTCGCGGCGGCCCCAGTTGAAGGTTTCGTCGACCACGACGGCCTTGGGCATGCCGCGCGCGTTGTCGCGCCGGTCGAAGGACAGGTCCTCGCGCGGTGAGCCGGTGCGGTAGGCGAAATGCGCATCGCTCCAGACCAGCCGCCCGGCGAGCCGCTTGGCATAGGGGTCGAGCAGCAGCTTGTTGGCGTTGAAGCGGTGGCCGTGCTCGGGCTCGTAGGGGCCGTGCACGCGGTAGCCGTAGAGCTGCCCCGGCGAGACGTCGTTGAGATAGCCGTGCCAGACGTCTTCGGTGCGTTCGGGCAGCTCGACGCGCTCGAGCTCGCGGCGCCCTTGCGGGTCGAACAGGCAGAGCTCGACCTTCTGTGCGTTGGCGGAGAACAGCGCGAAATTGGTGCCGCGTCCGTCCCAGCTTGCACCGAGGCGCGCGGGCGATCCAGCAGTCAGGCGCATCGGTCAGCTTTCCGGGACGAGGAAGATGGCGGCGAGCGGCGGAATGGTGAGACGCAGCTCGGGCGCCTTTCCGTCAACGGCATGAACCTCGCCGATGTTCCCGACATTGGTGCCGCCATAATGGGCGGAGTCCGAGTTGAACACCTCTTTCCACTTCCCGGAAAAGGGCACGCGAACGCGGTAGTTCTGATAGACGTTCGGTGAGAAGTTGATGATCACGAGACAGCGCGCGTGTTCGTCGAATCCCTTGCGCAGCCAGGCGAACACGTTGCGATTGGCATCGTCCGTAATCACCCATTCGAATCCGGCCTGCTCGCAATCCATCTGATGCAGCGCCGGCACCGCGCGGTAGAGCCGGTTGAGATCGCGGATCAGCGCCTGGATGCCGGAATGGTACTTGTATTCGAGCAGGTGCCAGTCGAGCGACTGGTCGTGATTCCATTCGCGGCTTTGCGCGATCTCGGCGCCCATGAACAGCAGCTTCTTGCCGGGATGGCCGAACATGAAGCTGTAATAGGCCCGCAGATTCGCAAAGCGCTGCCACTCGTCGCCGGGCATGCGGCCGAGGATCGAGCGCTTGCCGTGCACGACCTCGTCGTGCGACAGCGGCAGGATGAAGTTCTCCGAGAAGGCGTAGTGCAGGCCGAACAGGATCTCGCCGTGGTGATGCTTGCGATGGATCGGATCCTTGCTGATGTAGTTCAGCGTGTCGTGCATCCAGCCCATGTTCCACTTGTAGCCGAAGCCGAGCCCGCCGAATTCGACCGGGCGCGAGACCTGCGGCCATGCTGTGGACTCTTCCGCCGCCGTGGTCGCCTCCGGGAATCGCGCGAACAGTTCGGTGTTGAAGCGGCGCAGGAACGCGATCGCTTCGATGTTCTCCCGCCCGCCATACTGGTTCGGAATCCACGCGCCCGGCGGACGGCTGTAGTCGAGATACAGCATGGACGCCACCGCATCGACGCGCAGCCCGTCGATCGCGTAGCGCTCGAGCCAGAACAGCGCGTTCGACACCAGGAAGTTGGTCACTTCGGTGCGGCCGTAATTGTAGATCAGCGTGCCCCAGTCGAGATGGCGGCCCTGGAGCGGGTTGGCGTGCTCGTAGAGCGAGGTGCCGTCAAAGCTGCCGAGCCCGTGCGGATCGTCGGGGAAGTGGCCGGGCACCCAGTCGAGCAGCACGCCGATGCCTTCGCGATGGCAGGCATCGACCAGCGCGGCAAAATCCTCCGGTGTGCCGAAGCGGCTGGTCGGCGCATAGAGGCCGGTCGGCTGGTAGCCCCAGGAGCCGTCGAACGGATGCTCGCTGACGGGCAGGAATTCGAGATGGGTGAAGCCCATGTCGCGGGCATAGGCCGGCAGCTGCTCGGCCAGCTCGCGATAGGTGAGCCATTCATCGCCGTTCTTGCGCCGCCACGAGCCGAGATGGACCTCGTAGATCGACATCGGCGCCGACAGCGCATTGATGCCGTCCGGTGCCGGGCGCGGCCGCGGCAGATGTGCTTCGTCGAAGACGATCGAGGCCGTCTTCGGGCGCACCTCGCTCGCAAACGCCAGCGGATCGGACTTCAGCGGAAGCAGATGGCCATGCGGGCCGATGATCTCGAACTTGTAGTGGTCGCCAGCCTTGGCGTGCGGGATGAACAATTCCCAATAGCCGGCCCCGCGCACCCGCATGGGGTGGCGCCGCCCATCCCAGAAATTGAAATCGCCGACCACGGACACACGCCGTGCATTCGGCGCCAGCACGACGAAGGCGATGCCGTCGATGCCCTCGAGCCGCATCGGATGCGCACCGAGCTTGTCGTAGATCCGCTGATGGGTGCCTTCGCCGAGCAGATAGAGGTCGAAATCGGTCAGGATCGGCGGAAAGCGGTAGGCATCCTCGAACTCGACGAATTTGTCGCCGAATTTGGCGCGGAGCTGGTAGTGCTTCGCGCCGTTGGGCAGCGCGCCGATGAACAGGCCGGAATCGTGGACGCGGTCGAGCTTCGCCACCTCGCCATGTTCACCCACCGCCTCGACATTCGAGGCTTCCGGCAGAAATGCGCGCACCACGCTCTTGCCGCCTTCGGGATGCAGCCCGAGATAGTGGAAGGGGTCGGAGTGGCGGCCCTCGATGATCGCGTAGGCCTCGGCTGGCAATTTAGGCATGGGCTTCGCTCTCACTGGACAGAATGCGAAGCAGTCCGGTCAGCGGCGCATGGAGCCCCTCAGGCCGGTGGGACAGCTCGTACTCTAGTTCGTCGAACGCATGATCAAGCAGGAAGAACCTTAACAGGCCTTCCGCGTGTCGCCGGTCTTCCGGCCACAGCCGTCGATCGGTCATGGCTTCGCGGTAGGCGTTGAGGAATGTCGCGGTGGCGCGTTCGCGCCATTCGCCGAGTGCCGCCGCGAGCCGGTCCTGCTCGTCGGATGCCCCCGTAAGCGCGCGGCTGAGCGCGGCGTTAACCGAAAGATCGATCGAGCGGATCAGGCCGGCGACGTCGCGCGCCGCAGGCAGCTTGCGCCGCTTGTCGGCCAGCGGCAGGCGCGGATCGCCATCGAAGTCGATGATGAAGATGTCGTCCTTCACGATCAGAATTTGCCCGAGGCGGAAGTCGCCATGATGACGGATGTTCAACCCGCCGATGTCGGATGGCAAGAGTGCATTCAGATGGTCGGGCAGGGTCGCGCGCATCGCAATCAACTGGTCGACCAGAGGACGGTCGCCCTCGCGCAGGCCCTCGCGGATATCGGCCAGCCGTTCGAATATCCGCCCGGCCCGTGCCTTGAGGTCGGACGCCCAGTGCTCGATGTGTGCGGGCCCGATCGGCTCCGGGGCGAGATTGTCGGGCGTTGCGGCGGCGAGAGCGACATGCAGCTCGGCAAGCCGCCGGCCGATCTGCGCCATGAAGTGCAGATAGGGCGCCTGCTCCTGGGTTTCGCGGGGCATCTCGCCCGGCGGCAGCACCCGCTGCTCATCGATGTAGCGGTCGAGATAGCCCGTGGTCACGGTCCAGCCGTCGCCCTGGTTCTCGACATAGGCGTGCAGCACGCCGAGCGCGCTGTTTCGACCGCTCTCGACCAGCTCGACGCGGCCGAGCAGCGCCGGTGTGTTGGCGAAGCAGGCGACCTCGGTGAGATAGGAGCCGATCTCGATCTCGGGACTGATGCCGTCTTCGAGCCGGCGATAGATCTTCGCGACATACTGGTTGTCGACCAGCGCGGTACTGTTCGACTGCTCGATCGCGCGGATGCGCTCGGGCTCCTTGATAGTGTAATCGGCAAATCGGCTGGTGGCCTTGAACTCCAGCCGCAGATTGTTCTCGTCCACCACCAGGTTCTGCGACAAATTGCGCAGGAACAGGCCGATGAAGATCTGCTCGGTCGCAACGTCGAGCAGCGTGCCTTCGCGCGCGCCCTGCCGCACGGCGGCAAGTGCCTTCGGGTTGAAGCGTTCGCGGTCGAAGCGCATCCATTCGATCTGCATCGGCAGGACGTAGCGCGTCGTGGCGCCGTCCTGCGCCGCCTCGAAGAACGCGATCCATGGTCTGTTGTCGCCGATGTCGCAGAACGGCACCGCCGAGGTCAGCGTGGTCTTGATGTGCTTCGGATTGTGCTCGGGATACCAGCGCGTTCGTGCCAAAAATCCCGGCAACACGTCGCGCTCGAATACGCCGCGCTCGCGGGCGAGCGAGACCCAGTTCGAATTCACCGGCACCACCAGCGTCTCGAATTCCGGCACCGCGCGCGGCATCACGGGCTCGGACTTGTCGCGCTCGGCGAGCTGGAACCAGTAGAAGCCGTAGGGCCCGAGCGTGATCATGTAGGGCAACTCGCCGATCGCCGGGAAACGCGTGCGACCGAGCATCTCCTGCGGAATGCGGTCCTTCCACGGCGACAGGTCGAGCTCGGTCGCCTGCGCGGCGCGCGAGAGATTGGCGACGCAGAGGATCACCTCGTCGCGGTACTGCCGGACATAGGCCAGCACCGCGCGATTAGCCGGGCGGATGAACGTCATGGTCCCGCGGCCGAAAGCGAGTGTCGACTTGCGCACCGAGATCAGCCGCTTGGTGGCGCTGAGCAGCGATGACAGGCTGCGCGACTGCGCTTCCACGTTGACCGATTCATAGCCGTAGACGGGGTCCATGATCGGCGGAGCGTAGAGGCGGGCCGGATCGGCGCGGGAAAAGCCGCCGTTGCGGTCCGGGCTCCATTGCATCGGCGTGCGCACGCCGTTGCGGTCGCCGAGATAGATGTTGTCGCCCATGCCGATTTCGTCGCCGTAATAGATGATAGGCGTGCCGGGGAACGACAGCAGCAGCGAGTTCATCAGCTCGATCTTGCGGCGGTCATTGTCCATCAGCGGCGCAAGGCGCCGGCGGATGCCGACATTGATGCGGGCGCGCGGGTCGTTGGCGTAGGTGCTCCAGAGATAGTCGCGCTCGACGTCGGTCACCATCTCCAGCGTCAGCTCGTCATGATTGCGCAGGAACAGCGCCCACTGGCAGCTCGCCGGAATGTCCGGTGTCTGGCGCAGGATGTCGGTGATCGGGAAGCGGTCCTCCTGCGCGATCGCCATATAGATCCGCGGCATCAGCGGGAAGTGGTAGGCCATGTGGCACTCGTCGCCGCGGCCGAAATATTCCTGCACGTCCTCCGGCCATTGATTGGCCTCGGCCAGCAGCAGCTTGCCCTTGGAGTAGGCGTCGAGCTCCTGCCGCAGCCGCTTGATGATCGCATGCGTCTCGGGGAGGTTCTCGTTGTTGGTGCCGTCGCGTTCGCAAAGATATGGAATGGCGTCGAGGCGGAATCCGTCGACGCCGGCATCCAGCCAGCGCTTCATCACCTGGATCAGCGCGCTGACGACGCGCGGGTTGTCGAAATTGAGGTCCGGCTGATGCGAGAAGAAGCGGTGCCAATAGAACGCGCCGGCCTCGGGATCCCAGGTCCAGTTCGACTTCTCGGTGTCGGTGAAGATGATGCGCGTGCCCTGGTATTTCTGGTCGGTGTCGCTCCAGACGTACCAGTTGCGGGCGCTCGAGCCCGGATGGCTGCGGCGTGCGCGCTTGAACCAATTGTGCTGGTCGGAGGTGTGGTTGACGACGAGCTCGGTGATGACGCGCAGGCCGCGCTTCTGCGCTTCCTGGATGAAGCGCTTGAAATCCTTCATCGTCCCGAAATCGGGATTGACCGAGCCGTAATCGGCAATGTCGTAGCCGTCGTCGCGGCCGGGCGAGGGATAGAACGGCAGCAGCCACAGTGCCGTGACGCCGAGCTCCTGGAGATAAGGCAGCTTCTCGGTGAGCCCGGCGAAGTCACCGATGCCGTCATTGTTGCTGTCGGCAAACGCCTTGACGTGGAGCTGGTAGATGATGGCGTCCTTGTACCAGAGCTCATCCACGATCTCGGCAGCCTCGGCCTTCTTGGTGTCGACGGAAGACAAAACATTCATGGCGTGCGCCTCTTACGCCAGGCCGCGGAACAGCAGCGCCGGATCGCGGTCGGGATCGATGCGCAATTTGATCCCGCCCCATTCGATGCGGGACCGTTCGCCGGTGAGGAGATTTTCGAGTGCGGCGACATGGCGGCGTTCGCCGCCGACGTCGATGGTGAGATCGCCGAGCGGCAACCAAAATTCGCGCGCGCGGCGCGACAGCGCGATGACGGCGATGACGGTATTCCCTGGATCGGTCGCCTCCTTGGCGAAGGCGATCGTCTCGCCGTCCTCGATGCCGAGGAAGCGCACATTCGCCGTCTGTTGAAGCGCTCTATTGTCGTTGCGGATGCGGTTGAGCGCGGCGATATAGGGCTTGATATTGCCGGGCCTGTCCCAGTCGCGCTGCTTGATCTGGTACTTCTCGGAATCGAGATACTCCTCGCGGCCGGGGATCGCCTCGTGCTCGAGCAGTTCGAAGCCGCTGTAGATACCGAAGCTGCCCGACAGCGTCGCGGCGAGCGCAACGCGCGACTTGAACGCCCAGGCTTCGCCGCTCTGGAGATGGTACGGCAGCAGGTCCGGCGTGTTCACGAACAGGTTCGGCCGGTAGAAGTCGCGCTCGGGATAGCGCGTCAGCTCGCCCAGATACTGCTCCAGCTCCCATTTCTCCGTGCGCCAGGGGAAATAGCTGAAGGATTGCGCGAAGCCGAGCTTGGCGAGGCCCTTCATCAGCTTGGGCCTTGCAAACGTCTTGGAGAACAGGATCACCTGGGGATGCCGGCGGCGGATGTCGCTGATCAGCCACTCCCAGAATGCAAGCGGCGCGGTGTCGTGATTGTCGATGGCGAAGATGGTGACGCCATGGTCGATCCAGAACAGCATGGCATCGCGGAACGCATTCCACAGCCCGGCCCGGTCGACGGAGGCGAAATCGGGAATGACGATGTCGGAATAGGGCCCATCCGCCGTCCGCACCGAACGATCCGGCCGCCTTTTGAACCATTCCGGATGCTGCGTCAGCCAGGGATGGTCCGGCGAGCACTGCACGGCGAAATCGAGCGCCAGCTCGAGGCCGTATTCGAGGCAGGTCGCGACCAGCGCGCGGAAATCCTCGATGGTGCCGAGTTCGGGATGCAGCGCATCATGTCCGCCCTCGACACTGCCGATCGCATAGGGCGAACCGGGCTCGCCTTCGCTCGCCGCCGGCGAATTGTTGCGCCCCTTGCGGCGGGTGTGGCCGATCGGATGGATCGGCGTGAAATAGAGCACGTCGAAGCCCATCGCGGCGAGATCGGGGACGCGCGCGATGCAGTCGCGGAGCGTGCCGTGCCGGCCGGGCATGACGCTCTGGCTGCGCGGCATCATTTGATACCAGGCGCCGAAGCGTGCCTTGTCGCGATCGACGATCAGCGGAAAGCTTGGCGAGCGGGTGAGGTCGGGCCGCGGCTGGCTCTCGGCCATGGCCTCGCCGAGCTCGGTTGCAAGCAGCGGAGCGACATCGCCGGTCTGAAGGTAATCATCGCACTGCCTGATGATGAGCGCCGCGGCGTCCTGCCGCGCGCCGTGCGCCTTGGTCAGGAGGCCGGCGCCCTCGATCGCATCGAGGCTGACATCGGCTCCGGTGCGCTGCTTGCACGCCACGGCGTGGGACCAGGTGGCGAATTCGTCGGTCCAGGCCTCGATCGCATAGACATATTGGCCGGGCTCGACGGGCGTGAATGCGCCGGACCAGCGGTCATTGCCGTGAAGGGTCATCGGCTCGCTCCGCCATTCCCGGTCCTGCTCGCGCCGCCAGATCAGCGAGGCACTGACGACGGCGTCGCCGTGGCGATAGATATCGGCCCAGACCTCGACCCGCTCGCCCGCGACCCGCTTCACGGCGAAGCGGCCGCCATCGACCAAGGGATAGACGTCCTCGATGAGGAAAGCGCTGCCGGCTGCGGCACTCTCGACAGTTTGAATTGTCTTGTTCACGGTGATGCCATTGACAAGAAAGCAGGAGCCCGTTTCCCTTGTCGGGAACCTACGCTTGGTACCTATATAGAAAGCCGGTTGTGTGTCATTAGTTCCGTCGGGAACGGCCAGCGCGGTCTGCGAGTTAAGTCCGACTGCGGTCTGCGAGTTAAGCCCGACTAACGTCTTCCACCGCCTCGTTAAAATCATGCCCCCGGCCAAACTATGGCCTGCAAGCTGCGTGCCGAATGGATCTTTTAGCTCAAGCCCGGATCAAGGGCGTCCAGTCTGAATTCGTCGATGCCCTCGGAAAGCTGCGGGTCACCGCGCCCGAGGCGCTCAAATCCATTCTCGATGCCCTGCCGGAAAAGCGGGTTTATCGCTTCGCCAGCGGGCCCGTGGTGGTTCGCGCCTTGGGACATCCGCGCACGGAATTGGCGGCCATGGGCGCGCCGCCGCTCAAATGGAAGATCACCGGCAACGGCAATGTGATCGCGCAAGGCGAGACGCGCGAGCCCGTCATCGCCTGGCCCGCCGGCCTGCCGCTCGGTTACCACCGGTTGACGCTCACCGATGCGGGAGGCGTGACCGAAGAGGTGCCGATGATCGTGGCGCCCGAGCGCGCCTTCGGCGGCGATTTCGATCGCGGCTGGCTGCTCGCCGTGCAGCTCTACAGCGTCCGCTCCGACCGCAATTGGGGCATCGGCGATTTTACCGACCTCGCAGCCCTCGTCCGGCTCGCCAAGCAGCTCGGCGCCGACGGCGTCGGGCTCAACCCGCTGCACGTGTTGTTCGACGATCATCCCGCCGATTGCAGCCCCTATTCGCCGAACAGCCGGCTGTTTCTCAATCCGCTCTATATTGACGTTGAGGCCATCCCGGAATTTTCCGCCGACCTCGTCCCCGACGCGGCTGCGACCGCAGCGCGGCTGCGTGACGGCGAGCGGGTGCCCTATGCCGACATGGCGGCGTTGAAATGGCTAGGTCTGCGCGCTGCCTTCGACAGCTTCGTCAAGAGCGCGAGCGGTGTCCGCCGCAACCAGTTCGACGCCTTCCGCGCCGACCGCGCGCCGCTGTTGTCGCGCTTTGCCTGCTTCGAGGTGCTGCGTCATCGCTTCAACCGGCCGTGGTGGGAATGGCCGCAGGAATGGCAAAGTCCGGATGAAGCCAAATGCGCCGAGCTGCGCAATGGCCCGGACAAGCGCGAGGTCGAGTTCGTCGAGTTCGCGCAGTGGACGGCCGATAGCCAATTGCATGCGGCCAAGGAGCTGGCCGGCCAGCTCGGCATGCGGGTCGGACTTTATCTCGACGTTGCCGTCGGTGTGCAGTCCAATGGCTTCGATGCCTGGAACGAGCAGATGGCGATCTCGCGCCATCTCGCCGTCGGCGCACCGCCTGACGTGCTCAACACCATCGGGCAGGACTGGGGTCTTGCCGGCTTCAATGCCGGTGGTCTGGAGGCCCAATCCTTCGTGCCGTTCGCGGACATGCTGGCGGCGTCGATGCGCCATGCCGGCGCCATTCGGCTCGATCACGTGCTGGGCCTGAAGCGGCTGTACCTGGTGCCGCGCGGCTTCAAGCCTGACAACGGCGCGTATGTGCAGATGCCGTTCGAGGCTCTGCTTGGCGCCGTGGCGCGCGAGAGCGCGGCCCATAAATGCATTGTGATCGGCGAGGATCTCGGCACCGTGCCGGAAGGATTTCGCGAGACCATGCAGGATTTCGGCATCTGGTCCTACCTCGTCATGATGTTCGAGCGCGACGATGCCGGCCATTTCCGTCCTGTGGACCATTACCGGCCCAACGCGCTGGTGACCCTGAACACGCATGACCTGTCGACCTATGCCGGCTGGCGCTCGTTCAGCGATCTCAAGATGAAGCGTTCGCTCGGGCTGGATCCGGGCGAGAATGACCAAGCGCGCTGGGATGCGCTCGGCATGCTCGATGACATCCTGCGCCAGAACGGCATCAAGGCCAACGATCTCTATTCGGTGCTCGCCTTCCTGTCGCGCACGCCGTCGCGGCTTCTGGCGATCTCCCTGGAGGATCTGCTCGGCGTCATCGATCAGCCCAATATTCCCGGCACCATCGACGAGCACCCGAACTGGCGCCAGCGCCTGCCTGTCGCCCTCGACAAGATCGCCTCGAAGGTCGATCTCGCAGCGCTGAAGGCCGCGACGCGGGAACGTTCGCTGACCGGCAGGAGTTGATCGGCCGGGTTTTTTCAGGCGCAAGACATTGTTGCAGAGGATCGAGGACTATGCACTGATCGGCGATTGCGAGACGGCGGCGCTGGTCGGGCGCAACGGCTCGATCGACTGGCTATGCTGGCCGGCCTTCGATTCCGACGCTTGCTTTGCCGCCATCCTCGGTACATCCAGGAACGGCCGCTGGCTGATTGCACCGAGCGAGGATGTCACCCGCATTTCGCGCCGCTATCTCGGCGACACCCTGATCCTCGAGACGCGCTTTGAGACGAAGAGCGGCGCCGTCGCGATGATCGACTTCATGCCGCCGCGCGGCAAGGCGTCCGACATCGTGCGGCTGGTGCGCGGCATCAATGGTACGGTGAAGATGCGGATGGAGCTCGTCATCCGCTTCGGCTTCGGCGTCGACATTCCCTGGGTGCGGCGGATCGACCATTCGCTGCTCGCGGTCGCCGGCCAGGACATGACCGTGCTGCGCACGCCGGTCGAGACCCGCGGCGAGGATCTGACCACGGTGTCGGATTTCGAGGTGGCGGCCGGCGAAACCATACCTTTCGTTCTGACCTACGGTCCCTCGCATCTCGATCCGCCCGCCCCGATCGACCCTGAGATCGCGCTGCAGGAGACCGAGAAATTCTGGCAGGATTGGTGCGGCCATTGCACCCGCGACGGCGACTATCGCGAACTCATCATGCGCTCGCTGATCACGCTGAAGGCTCTGACCTTCGCCCCGACCGGCGGCATCGTCGCGGCGCCGACCACCTCCTTGCCGGAAAAGCTCGGCGGCGGCAGGAACTGGGACTACCGCTTCTGCTGGCTGCGCGATGCCACCTTCACGCTGCTGGCGCTGATGAACTCCGGCTATACCGAGGAAGCCTCGGCCTGGCACAATTGGCTGCTGCGCGCCGCCGCCGGGTCGCCGTCGAACATGCAGATCATGTACGGGATCTGGGGCCAGCGGCGGCTGCTCGAATGGGAGGCGGACTGGCTCGACGGCTACGAGGGCGCCCGGCCGGTGCGCGTCGGCAACGCCGCGCATGCGCAGCTCCAGCTCGACGTCTATGGCGAACTGATCGACGCGTTCCACCAGTCGCGCATGGCCAAGCTCAAGCTCGATGATGAAGCGACCTGGGCGCTGGAATGCGCCGTGCTCAAGCATCTGGCCGAAGTCTGGGACCAGCCCGATCACGGCATCTGGGAGCGGCGTGGGCAACCGAAACACTACGTCTTCTCGAAAGTGATGACCTGGGTCGCGTTCGACCGCGGCATCAAGAGCGCCGAGACCTTCGGCTTCAAGGCGCCACTGCTGCACTGGCGAACCTTGCGCGATGCGATTCACCGCGACGTCTGCAACAACGGCTTCGACGCGGAGGAAAATGCCTTCGTCGAGTCCTATGGCTCGAAACTGCTCGATGCCAGCGTGCTGCTGCTGCCGGGCGTCGGCTTCCTGCCGGCGGACGACCCGCGTATCCGCGGCACCATCGCCGCCGTCGAGAAGCGCCTGATGCGGGATGGTTTTGTGCTGCGGCACGACCCGCGCGAGCTGCCCGCGGGACAGCCGCCGCTCGAAGGGGCGTTCCTGGCCTGCACTCTGTGGCTGGCTGACGCCTATGTGCTGTCGGGTGATCTCGACAAGGCGCAGGTCCTGCTCGATCGCGTCGTCGCAATCGCGAACGATGTCGGGCTACTGGCCGAGGAGTATGATTCAGACGCCCGGCGTCAGACCGGCAATTTCCCGCAAGCGCTGACCCACATCGCGCTGGTCAACACCGCGCACAATCTCTCGGCGGCACGGCAGGGCAGCCAGAAGCCGGCGGTGCAGCGGTCGAAGTAGTGAGGTGGATGAGTCTAGCTCGTATCCCGAGCGGAGGTGCGCTCCCTCTCCTGCTTGCGGGGGAGGGCCGGGGTGGGGGTGCCTCCGCGGGCAAGAGCTCCCGAGAGGAGAGGACCCTAACCTGCCGCTACGCGACGACCTCTCCCGCGAGAGGCCGAGGTGAAACGAGCCGGCTGGCCGTCTAACCACTCCCGTTCCGCTTCAGGATCATCTCCATCGCTTCCGCAAAGCCGTCCTGCTCGTTGGTCGCGGTGACATGCGTCGCCTGGTCCTTGACGTTGTCGGCGGCATTGCCCATGGCGATCGAGGTGCCGCTGACGCGGAACATCGCGAGATCGTTCTGCATGTCGCCGATGGTGGCGACCGCGTTGGTGGAAATGCCGAGGCGCTTGGCCATCGCCTGCACGAAGGTGCCCTTGTCGAAGCCGGGCGGGGTAATGTCGAGATAATAGGTCTGCGAGCGCACCGCGGTTGCGGCGCCGCCGAGCGCCTGCTGCATCACCTTCTCGCAACGCTCGAGGCCCGCGGCATCGGCGCTGGCGCCGACAATCTTGCAGGCGCTGGCAAGGTACGGTGAGAAATCCGTCACGATGGTCGGATCGGCGCGGATGGTGCGCTGCTCGTGCGCGACATAACTGCCCTCCGGCTTGTCGATCAGCCATTTGTCGGTGGTGAACAGCCAGATATCGGCGCCGAATTCGCGGAGGATCTGCAAGGACCGTTCGGCGGCGCTTGGCGGAATCAAATGCTGCTCTACCGGCTTCATCTCGGGATCGACGATCGAGGAGCCGTTGAACGGGCCGACCGGCAGCCAGAGCGCCAGCGGCTCGATCAGGAAGCGCATGCCGATGGCGGGGCGGCTGGAGGTGATGGTGAAGCCGATGCCGGCCTGGTGCAGCCGCTGCACCGCGGACCTCGCCCGCTCCGTCAGCGTCTTGTCCTTGGTCAGCAGCGTGCCGTCGACGTCGGAAACCACGAGGGAGATTTGCGTCATGGGCAGGACCTTCGGTTTGGCGGCCGTTTTGTCGCCGCTCAATTTCAATTGCCGCACGACGCCGTCCACGATCGCCTCGACGGTTTCGTCGATCGAGACGGTGATGACGTGCTCGCTCGCCTCCGGCGGCTCCAGCGTGTTGAACTGGCTCGTCAGCAGCCCTGGCGGCATGAAGTGGCCCTTGCGGTGCGCGAGCCGTTCGGCGATCAGCTCCCTGGTGCCCGTCAGGAAGACGAAGCGGACGTCGTCGCGTCCGCGCAGCAGCACGTCGCGATAGCTGTGCTTCAGCGCCGAGCAGGCGATGATGACGTGCTCGCCCTTGTCGCAGACGCGCGCGATCTCGTCGGCGATGGCGTTGAGCCAGGGCCAGCGGTCCTCGTCGGTCAGGGGATGGCCGGCCCGCATCTTCTCGACATTGCTGGCGGGATGAAAGCTGTCGCCGTCCTCGAAGCGCCAGCCGAGCCGCTCGCCCAGCGCCTCCGCAACCGTGCTCTTGCCCGAGCCCGACACGCCCATCACGATCAACGCACAAGGTGCTTCAGTGCCCGCCACGAATTTCCTCCGGAAGCGCGGCCTGGTCGACCAGCCAGACGGTCTCACCTTCCGAGCGCGCGCGCAACGCCGGCAGAGTCTCGCCATTGAGCAGGCGCGTCAAGATCGGTTGCTTGTCGTGCCCGGCAATCTCGAACAGCATTTCGCGGCAGGACGCCAGAACGGGGATGGTGAGCGAGACCCGCGGCACGAACGGCGCGACATTGGCCTTGGGCACGCCCACCGCCCAGCGTTTGGTTTCCTCGATTTCAGGGTAGCCGGGAAACAATGAGGCGGTGTGGCCGTCCGGGCCAGCGCCCATCAGGACGATGTCGAACAGAGGACGTGCGGGATCGAGCTGGTCCGAGCCGTAGAAGCCTTGCAACTCGCGCGCATAGGCCTCGGCGCTGAGATCCGGATCTTCAGCAGCAGTCGGGATCGGGTGGATATGGCCGGCGGGCGCGTTGCCGTCGAGAAAGGTCGCGCGCGCGACCGCCATGTTGTTGAGGGGATCGTTCTCGGGGACAAGACGCTCGTCGCCGATGAACCAGTGCACGCGCTCCCACGGGATTTTTGCGCGCCAGGCATCGCTGCCGAGCAATCGATAGAGCTTCTTCGGGCTGGAGCCGCCGGTCAGGCAGATCGCGATCCGCCCGGGATTGGCCGCGATCCGCGCCATCACCCGTTCTGCGGCAGCGCGGGCGAGGGCCTCGGCGTCGGCCTCGACGATCAGCTTCGGCTGTCCGGCCGCAGCCATCACGAAAATTTCCGCCAGCTTCGCCCGTCGCGCCGCAGCAGCTCGTCAGCGCAGGCCGGGCCGTCGCTGCCGGCCTCATAGGTCTCGATGCCGTTGGTGCCGGCACTCTTCCAGGCATCCAGGAACGGCTGCACCGCCTGCCAGCCGGCCTCGATGCCGTCGGCGCGCTGGAACAGGATGTTGTCGCCGATCATGCAGTCGTAGATCAGCGTCTCGTAGCCGGTCGAGGGATCGGCGCGGAAATAGTCGCCGTAGCGGAATTTCATCTCGACGCCGTCGATGGTGATGCTCGGCCCCGGGATCTTGGCGTTGAACTGAAGCTCGATCGTCTCGGTCGGCGCGATGCCGATCGTGAGGAAGTTTTGCGAGAGACGGTCGACCGTCGTGCCTGAGAACATCGACAGCGGCGCCTGCTTGAACTTGATCGCGACTTCGGTGCGCTTGTGGCCCAGCGCCTTGCCGGTGCGCAAGTAGAACGGCACGCCGGCCCAGCGCCAATTGTCGATCATCAGCTTCAGCGCGACAAAGGTCTCGGTGGTGCTGCCGGACTTGACGTCCTCGGTCTTGCGATAGTCGATGATCTCGTCGTCGCCGATGCGCCCCGCGAGATATTGCGCACGGACCGAGCTCTTCAGGGCCTCCTCGTGGCTCGGCTGCTGGATCGAGGTGAGCACTTCGGCCTTCTCCGAGCGGACGGAATGCGCGTCGAAGCGCGCCGGCGGCTCCATCGCGACCAGCGACATCAGCTGGAACAGATGGTTCGGCACCATGTCGCGCAGTGCGCCGGTGGCGTCGTAGAAGCCGCCGCGATGGCCGACGCCGAGCTTTTCCTCCACCGTGATCTGGATGTGGTCGATGTGGTTGCGATTCCAGATCGGCTCGAACATGCCGTTGGCAAAGCGCAGCACCAGGATGTTCTGTACCGTTTCCTTGCCGAGATAGTGATCGATCCGGTAGATCTGGTGCTCGTCCATGATCTTCAGCAACTCGGCATTCAGCGCCTTGGCCGAGGCGAGGTCGGTGCCAAACGGCTTTTCGATGACCAGACGCCGCCAGGCGCCGTTCTCCTTCATCATGCTGGTGCGGCCGAGCTCGCGCGCGGTCGGCGCGAACGCGGCAGGCGGGGTTGCGAGGTAGAACAGCCGGTTGCCACCGGTCTCCTGGGCGCATTCCAGTGAATCCAGATGCTCGCGCAGGCGATCAAAGGAGGGCGGGTCCTTTGGATCGGCCTCGACGAAGGTCACGCATTCGAGCAGCTTTTTGGCAACGTCGTCGTCCACGGGCCGGGTCGCGAACTGGCGCAGGCCCTTCATCAGGCTGTCGCGCAGTTCGTCGTCCGACTGGCCTCTGCGGGCCACGCCGACGACGCAGAATTTCTCCGGCAGCAGGTGCTCGGCGGCGAGATTGTACAGCGACGGCATCACCAGGCGGTGCGTGAGATCGCCGGTCACGCCAAAGATGACGAAGGCGCAATTTTCCGGCTTGCGCTTGGCTTGCGGGTCTTTTGTCACGAACGGTTCGCCTTCGTTTTGTTGCGTCTTATTTCGGCTTCGAAGCGGCCGGCTGCTTCGGCTCCTTATGGCCGCCGAACCCCGCGCGCATCGCGGAGAGAATTTTTTCGGCGAAGGTGTGTTCCTTGCGGGAACGGAAACGTGCGTAGAGCGCGGCGGTCAGCACTTCGGCAGGCACCGCCTCGTCGATCGCTGCGTTCACGGTCCAGCGTCCTTCGCCGGAATCCTCGACGAAGCCGGAATATTCCGCCAGTGCCGGGCTATCTGCGAGCGCCGTCGAGGTGAGGTCGAGCAGCCAGGACGGAATCACGCTGCCCCGCCGCCACACTTCGGCGATGTCGGCGAGATCGAAATCGTAGCGATGATCCGCCGGCAAGGCCTCGATGTTGGCATTCTTGAGGATATCAAATCCTTCGGCGTAGGCCTGCATCAGGCCGTATTCGATGCCGTTGTGGATCATCTTGACGAAGTGGCCGGCGCCGACGGGACCTGCGTGGATGTAGCCCTGCTCGATGCGCGGATCGCGCCCCTCGCGTCCTTCCGTGCGCGGAATGTCGCCGGCGCCCGGCGCGAGCGCGGCGAAGATCGGATCGAGCCGGTCGACCACCGGCTTCTCGCCGCCGATCATCATGCAATAGCCGCGGTCGAGGCCCCAGACGCCGCCGGAGGTGCCGACGTCGACATAGTGGATACCGCGCGCCTTCAGCGCCTTGCCGCGGCGGACGTCGTCCTGCCAGAACGTGTTGCCGCCGTCGATGATGACGTCGCCCTCCTGCATCACGCCCGCGATCGTGTCGATCGTCGTCTCGGTGATGCGCCCCGCGGGCAGCATCACCCAGGCGGTGCGCGGCCGCTCGAGTTTTGCGATGAACTCTTCCAGCGTCGCCGAGCCGACCGCGCCGTCGGCGGCGAGGCCGGCGACGGCGTTGGCATCCTTGTCGTAGACCACGGTCGAATGTCCCTGGCGCATCAGTCGGCGAACGATGTTGCCGCCCATCCGGCCGAGGCCGATCATGCCGAGTTGCATTGAGATATTCCCCTAGTTCAGTGCGTCGTTGAGCGCCGCATTGAGCGCCGCGAGGCCTTTCTTGAGCGGACCCTTCAGGTGCACCCGAAGCGCGCGACGGCCGCGCTCGGTGAGCACGTCGAAGTCGCCGCGGGCCTGCGCCGCCTTGATGACGCCGAAGCTGGCCTTCTGGCCCGGCACGGCCAGGTCCTTGGCATCGTCGGCGGTGATCTGGAGGAACACGCCGCTGTCGGGCCCGCCCTTGTAGGCCTGTCCCGTCGAGTGCAGGAAGCGGGGGCCGAACTCGGCGCAGGTCGCGACATGGCGCTTCTCGCGCACTTCGAGGCGCATCGCCTGGAGCGCGTCGATCGTCACCTTGTCCCGCGCGATGTAGCCGAGCAGGGCGACGTAGTCGCCGTGGGCGGAGCGCGAGAGATGCGCCTTGAGCCATGAGGTGAGGTCGCCATTGGCGCCGGCAGCGCGCAACGCCGTGGCGTTGGCCTCGTCGGTGTAGAGATCGGCCTCGTCGGTGCTGACCACCGGCTGCTCCGCCGGCAGCGCACCGGTCTTCTCGAAGGAGGCGGTGAGTTCGCGAGTCTTGATCTTGGCCGCTTCCACGTCGGGCTGGTCGAACGGGTTGATGCCGAGGATGCTGCCCGCCACCGCCGTCGCCATCTCGAAGCGGAAGAACTCCTGGCCGAGATGGTCGATCGACTTCATGGCGATGCGTACCACGGGATGGCCGGCCGCTTCGATCGCGGCAAGCTGGGAGTCATGGGCTGCATCCGCCTCGCCCTCGATGCGGATGTCGATGAAGAAGCGGTCGTCGCCGTAAAGCGAGGGCTCGCCCAGCGGCTCACCGTCGATCGGGATTAGGCCCTTGCCCTCCTTGCCGGTCGATTCCGCGATGAGCTGTTCGGCCCAGGCGCCGAAATCGGCGATCTTCTTCGACGACAGGATCGTCACCTTGTCGCGGCCTTCGAGCGCCGCAAGGCCCATGGCAAGGCCGAGCTGCACGCCGGGGTTCTCACTTGGCGGCACGTCCGGCCCGCAGGAACGGGCCATCGCCAGCGCATGCTTGACGAAGGTCTTGACGTCGATGCCCGCAGTTGCCGCCGGCACCAGGCCGAACGGCGAGAGCACCGAATAGCGGCCGCCGATCGAGGGCTCGCCGTGGAAGATGCGGGCGTAGTTCAGCTTCTTGGCCGCCTTCTCCAGCGACGAGCCGGGATCGGTCACCGCGATGAAGCGATGGCCGGTCTTCACCTTCGGCCCGACCGCCTGCGCGACGCGCTCGTGGAAGTAGTCCTTCATCGCGTTCGGCTCGGTGGTGCCGCCGGATTTGCTGGAGACGATGAACACGGTGTTGGCGATGTCGATCTTCGCTTCCATCGCCCGCACCTGCGCCGGATCGGTGGAATCCAGCACGTGCAGCTTCGGGAAGCCGGGCTTTTTCCCGAACGTTTCGGCCAGCACCTCCGGCCCGAGGCTCGATCCGCCCATGCCGAGCACGACCGCGTCGGAGAATTTCTGGCCCTTCACGCGGCCCGCATAGTCCTCGTAGTCGGCGACCTCGACCTTTGCCGGGCTGTCGAGCCAGCCGAGCCATTTGTCTTCGTCCGCGCCGGTCCAGACCGATTTGTCGCGCTGCCAAAGCCTGCGGATTTTTGCCGACGCACGCCATTCCTCGGTGCTCTTGGCCACCGCCTTGCCGAGCCCGTCGCCGAGCGAGAGAAGCTGGCGGTCGAGCGCGGGCCCGAGCACGGTGGTGCGCTTGTGGGCGACGGCGCCATAGAGCTTGTCGGCGGCGTCGGCGAACTGCTTGACGCCGTCCTTGACCAGCTCCTCGGTGATCGCATCGAGCGAGACGCCGGAGCGTTCGAGCTCTTCCAGCACGCGGCTTGCGTCCTCGACATTCTCTTCCAGGCTGTCGCGCGGCTTGCCGTGATCGCGGAATGCGTCCAGCGTCGCCGGCGGCACGGTGTTGATGGTGTCGGGGCCGATCAGCTCCTCGACATAGAGGACGTCGCTGTAGTCCTTGTTCTTGGTGCCGGTCGAGGCCCACAGCATGCGCTGCGGCTTGGCGCCCTTGGCGGCGAGCTTGTCCCAGCGGGGACCCGAGAACAGGCGCTTGTAGTCCTGGTAGGCGACCTTGGCGTTGGCGATGGCGACCTTGCCCTTCAGGGCGGCGAGCCGCTCCTTCTCGGAGGGATCGTTGGCCCGGGCGATCTTCTCGTCGAGCTGCTTGTCGACGACCGAGTCGATGCGGCTGACGAAGAAGCTCGCCACGCTCGCCACATGCGAGGGGTCGCCGCCGCCGGCGACGTATTTCTCTAGACCCGCGAGATAGGCTTCGGCCACCTGGAGATAGACTGCCTTCGAGAACAGCAGCGTGATGTTGATGCTGATGCCGTCGCCGATCAGCGTCTCGATCGCCGGCAGGCCCTCCGGTGTTGCCGGCACCTTCACCATCAAATTCTTGCGGCCAACGTCCTTCCAGAGCCGCCGTGCTTCAGCGATCGTGCCAGCTGTGTCCATCGCCAGATAGGGCGAGACCTCGAGACTGACATAGCCGTCGCCCCCCTTGAGGCGGTCATAGACCGGGCGCAGCACGTCGGCGGCGTTCTGGATGTCCTCGACCGCGACGGCCTCGAACAAATCGGCCACGGTCCGGTCGCTGCGCTTCAGCGCCTTGCCGATCGGGGCGTCGTACTCGTCCGAGCTGCCGATCGCCTTCTCGAAGATCGAGGGGTTGGAGGTGACGCCCTTGACGCCGTCGGTGTCGATCAGCCGCTTCAAATCGCCCTTGGCGATGAAGCCGCGGGCGAGGAAGTCCAGCCAGACGGCTTGTCCGTGCTTTTCCAGTTCTTTGACGGGATTCATGATGCTTATTTATCTCCAAGCCTGCGGGCGAGGGGTTTCCGCGCCGGTCCTGACGCGCTATCCTCTAGCCTACATGCTCCCGGGAGGGAACCAATCAAGGGTACGAACGTCATACTCTCAGTGTAACTCCGTCGCGATCTTGGCGATCCCAGGCGGAAGTAGGTGTGTTGCGTAAAAGGTCGTTGGCCGGAGGCCAGGTCTTGTCGCGTAACGTCAGCCGCTTCGTCTTGCCGGCCAGTGGCTGCGCGGAGTGCCGTCAGCGGATTGCGGTTCGCCTGACGCATCGTGGCTCGGCCGCGAATGGCCATGCTGGGGGAAAGCATGCACGCACATCGTGACGGCCTGTTGTTCGCCACTGCCGACAATCCAACGTCCATTTGCATCGACGCGTCCCACGATCTCGAAATCGGCCCATGTACGACCTCGCTGCGGCTGCTGGTCGCGGCGGGCTTCGCGATGACCCTGCTCAGTGCGACCCTTGCCTTCGACTGGTGGGACGGTCTCGGCGACTACGATACGATGGCCGGCTACGCCGGGGTCGTGGTGTTTGGCCTCGTGACCGGCCGGCTGATCTGGATGCTGCCCGCCGAACGGGGGGCGGTCGTGATCGTCACCGCCTATGGCATCCGCGATCTCCGCATCGGCAATGAATTTCTGCTGTGGGACTCGATTGCGGAGATTTCGGCCGAAGAATGCCGCGGGCGCAAGATGATCGTGCTGACGCCGACGCCGGCCTTGCAGCGCCAGCTCGGCGCCATCCGCACCATGGCGCGCCGCGCGCAGAACGATCGGCGAAACGATCGGCGAAACGATCGGATTGTCATCCGCTCGGAGGGGTTGGCGGCCGATTTTGATACATTGCTGCGCGCTTGCCGCGATTGTCATGCTGCAAGCAGCCCGCGCGCCGCATTGCAGCAGGAAGATGAACGCGGCGTGCAAGGCTTCGCCGTACAAGGGTCATAAGATCGCCGCTCGCGGTTCGCTATGCTGCGGTGCCGGATGGACTCATCCCCGGTATTGCCCGGATGTGGCGACCGAGTGACAATTTCTGGAAATGAGCGAAGATGGATGCAGATTCGCACAAAATACAGGCAGGTGCCTGTTCGTAATTCAGCGAGTGCCTACCTTGTACGTTGCGTCGTGTCGGCACCCGGGTGTCCAATGATCGTCATGTGCTCACGCTGATTCGAAACGGCCTGAGGAACGGTCCGGCAACTGCTTTCGTTTCAGCTTGTAGCGGAACTCACGCGGAGAGGGATCATGTACAACGATTCTCTATTCAACGCTTTCGCTCGGTCGTTCGAGGCGAGAAGCCAGCACGACATGTCGATGGCGGAATATCTGGAATCGTGTCGAAGCGATCCCATGAAATACGCGAATGCGGCCGAACGACTGCTAGCTGCGATCGGTGAACCCCAGACGATTGACACGGCCAAGGACCCACGCCTTGGCCGTATTTTTTTGAACCGCACGATCCGCACCTATCCGGCCTTCGCCGGCTTCTACGGCATGGAAGAAACCATCGAGCGCATCGTTGGTTTCTTTCGTCACGCCGCCCAGGGCCTCGAAGAGCGCAAGCAGATTCTCTACCTGCTCGGACCGGTCGGCGGCGGCAAGTCCTCGCTCGCCGAGCGGCTCAAGTCGCTGATGGAAGTCCATCCGATCTACGTGCTCAAGGCCGGCGACGAGCTCTCCCCCGTGTTCGAAAGCCCGCTCAGCCTGTTCGATCCCGATCAACTCGGGCCGATGCTGGAGGAGAAATACGGCATTCCGCGCCGTCGCCTCACCGGCCTGATGAGCCCGTGGTGCTACAAGCGGCTGGAAGCCTTCGGCGGTGACATCTCGCAATTCCGCGTCGCCAAGATCCAGCCGTCGCGTCTGCGCCAGATCGGGATCGCCAAGACCGAGCCCGGTGACGAGAACAACCAGGACATCTCCTCGCTGGTCGGCAAGGTCGATATCCGCAAGCTCGAGACCTATGCGCAGAACGATCCCGACGCCTACAGCTATTCCGGCGGCCTCAACCGCGCCAACCAGGGCGTGCTGGAGTTCGTCGAAATGTTCAAGGCGCCGATCAAGATGCTGCATCCGTTGCTGACCGCGACGCAGGAAGGCAACTACATCGGCACCGAGAATATCGGCGCGATCCCCTTCACCGGCGTCATCCTCGCGCACTCCAACGAAGCGGAGTGGGCGAGCTTCAAGTCCAACAAGAACAACGAGGCCTTCATCGACCGCATCTGCGTGATCAAGGTGCCCTATTGCCTGCGGACCACGGAGGAGCAGAAGATCTACGAGAAGCTGATCCAAGGCTCCGAGCTGGCGGCCGCGCCGTGCGCGCCCTCGACCCTGGAGACGTTGGCGCGGTTCTCGGTGATGTCGCGCCTGCGCAGGCACGAAAATTCCACCGTGTTCGCCAAGATGCGGGTTTACGACGGCGAAAGCCTGAAGGAATCCGATCCGAAGGCGCGCAGCGTCCAGGAATATCGCGATGCCGCCGGCGTCGACGAAGGCATGGACGGCGTCTCGACCCGCTTCGCCTTCAAGATCCTGGCTGCGACCTTCAATCACGATCCGCAGGAAGTTGCCGCCGACGCCGTGCATCTGATGTACGCGCTGGAGCAATCGATCCGCCGCGAGCAGCTGCCCGAGGAGGTCGAGAAGCGCTATCTCGAATTCATCAAGGCTGACCTTGCGCCGCGCTATGCCGAGTTCATCGGCAACGAGATCCAGAAGGCCTATCTGGAATCCTACTCGGATTACGGCCAGAACCTGTTCGACCGCTATGTCGATTATGCCGATGCCTGGATCGAGGATCAGGACTTCAAGGATCCCGACACCGGTCAGCTGCTCGATCGCGAGCTTTTGAACCAGGAACTGACGAAAATCGAGAAGCCGGCGGGGATCGCCAACCCGAAGGACTTCCGGAACGAGGTGGTCAAATTCTCGTTACGCTCGCGGGCCCAGAACGGCGGCAAGAATCCGACCTGGACCTCCTACGAGAAGATTCGCGACGTGATCGAAAAGCGGATATTCTCCCAAGTCGAGGACCTGCTTCCGGTCATCTCCTTCGGGTCGAAGAAGGACGGCGAGACGGAGAAGAAGCACGGCGAGTTCGTCGCTCGCATGGTGGAGCGCGGCTACACCGAGCGTCAGGTTCGCCGGCTCGTCGAATGGTACATGCGCGTGAAGCAGGCCGGTTGAGGCGGATGGAAAAGTGCCGATTCACATTATTGACAGGCGCCTGAATCCAGGCGGCAAGAGCCTTGAGAACCGGCAGCGGTTCTTGCGTCGGGCCAAATCCCTGGTGCAGGGCGCCGTCAAGAAGACCTCGCAGGAACGCGACATCAAGGATGTCCTGGAGGGTGGTGAGGTCACGATACCGCTCGACGGCATGCACGAGCCGCGTTTCCGCCGTGATGGCGGAACGCGCGACATGGTGCTGCCCGGGAACAAGAAGTTCATCGAGGGCGATTATCTCCAGCGCTCCGGCCAGGGCAGCGCCAAGGATTCCGGTCCCGGTGAAGGCGACAGCGAGGACGCCTTCCGCTTTGTCCTCAGCCGCGACGAATTCGTCGATCTCTTC
Source organism: Bradyrhizobium cosmicum (assembly GCF_032290525.1). Classification (GTDB taxonomy): domain Bacteria; phylum Pseudomonadota; class Alphaproteobacteria; order Rhizobiales; family Xanthobacteraceae; genus Bradyrhizobium; species Bradyrhizobium cosmicum_A. Next base: position 214,695 of record NZ_JASXTA010000002.1, read on the forward strand.
CTCGACGATCTCGAACTGCCGGATCTTGCCAAGCGCAAGATCGCGCAGACCGAGAGCGAGGGGATCCAGCGCGCCGGCTACACCACGTCGGGCTCGCCCGCCAACATCTCGGTCAGCCGTACGGTCCGGCTCGCGCTGGCGCGCCGCATCGCGCTCAAGCGTCCCCGCAAGGATGAAATCGAGGAGCTGGAAGCCGCGATCGCGGCATGCACCGACGAGGACGAGCGTGTGGTGCTGCTCGCCGAGCTCGAAAAGCTGAAGGCGAAGACCAAGCGCATTCCTTTCATCGACCCGCTCGACATCCGCTACCGCCGCTACGAGAAGATGCCGCGGCCGGTCGCGCAGGCGGTGATGTTCTGCCTGATGGACGTCTCGGGCTCGATGTCCGAGCACATGAAGGATCTCGCCAAGCGCTTCTACATGCTACTCTACGTGTTCCTGAAACGCCGCTACAAGCATGTCGAGATCGTCTTCATTCGCCACACCGACCGTGCCGAGGAGGTCGACGAGCAGACCTTCTTCTACGGCCCGGCCTCCGGCGGCACGCTAGTCTCGAGCGCCCTGCAGGCGATGCACGAGATCGTGCGCGAGCGCTTCAACCCGTTGGACTGGAATATCTACGCCGCGCAGGCTTCCGACGGCGACAATTCCTATTCCGACGGCGAGCTCACGGGCATGCTGCTGACCGACAAGATTTTGCCGGTCTGCCAGTTCTTTGCCTATCTCGAGGTCGGGGAATCAGGCGGCAGTGCCTTCGATCTCTCCGACTCCTCACTCTGGACCCTCTATGAGCGCCTGCGCAACAGCGGCGCACCGCTCTCGATGCGCAAGGTCTCTGAGCGCAGCGAGATCTTTCCGGTGTTCCATGACCTGTTCCAGCGCCGCGACACTGCCCAGGAGAAAACTGCTCCATGACGGAAAGATTGTTCGAAGGCGCGGATTGGGATTTTCACACCTTGCAGCGCATCACCGATGCCTGCGAGGAGGTGGCGAAGAACGATCTCGGGCTCGACGTCTATCCGAACCAGATCGAGGTCATCACCGCCGAGCAGATGCTGGATGCCTACTCATCGGTCGGCATGCCCTTGTTCTACAAGCACTGGTCGTTCGGCAAGCAGTTCGCATATCACGAGGCGTCCTACCGCAAGGGCCTGATGGGGCTTGCCTATGAGATCGTGATCAACTCCTCGCCCTGCATCTCCTACCTGATGGAGGAGAACACCGCGACGATGCAGACGCTGGTGATCGCGCACGCGGCCTTCGGTCACAACCACTTCTTCAAGAACAACTATCTGTTCAAGCAATGGACCGATGCCGACGGCATTCTGGATTATCTCGATTTCGCCAAGAACTATGTGATGAGCTGCGAGGAACGCTACGGCCGCACCGAGGTCGAGCGTACCCTTGATGCCGCGCATGCGCTGATGTCGCACGGCATTGACCGCTATCCCGGCAAGAAGAAGCTGGATCTGCGCGCCGAGGAGAAGCGGGCAGGGCGCCGCCGCCAGCACGAGGAAGAGGTCTTCAACGACCTCTGGCGCACCGTCCCCAAGGGCGCTGCCAAGAGCAAGTCCGCGCTCAGCCTCGAGCGCCGCCGCAAGCTGCTCGGCCTGCCGCAGGAAAACCTGCTCTACTTCCTCGAGAAGAGCGCGCCGCGGCTGGCGCCCTGGCAGCGCGAGCTGCTGCGCATCGTCCGCCACATCGCGCAATATTTCTATCCGCAGAGCCAGACCAAGGTGATGAACGAGGGGACGGCGACCTACGTCCACTACCGCATCATGACCAAGCTGCATCAGCAGGGCCGCATCAGCGACGGCAACTTCCTCGAATTCCTGGGATCGCACACCAATGTGGTGTTCCAGCCCGAATTCGACGATCCGCGCTTCTCCGGCTTCAATCCCTATGCACTCGGCTTCGCAATGATGCAGGACATCGAGCGCATCGTCGCCAGGCCGGAGGACGAGGACCGCGAGTGGTTCCCCGACATCGCCGGCAAGAACGACGTGATGGGTGTCCTGCGCGACGTCTGGGCCAACTACCGCGACGAAAGCTTCATCGCCCAGTTCCTGAGCCCGAAGCTGATGCGGCATCTGCGCATGTTCCACCTGCACGACGATCCCGAGGAGCGTGCCGGCATAAGGGTCGATGCCATCCACGACGAGCGCGGCTTCCGCCGCGTCCGCCGCGAATTGGCGCGGCAGCACGATGTCGGCTACATCGACGCCAATATCGAGGTGGTCGACGTCGATCTGTCCGGCGACCGCCGCCTGATCCTGCATCACCACGTCATCAAGGGCGCGCAGCTCAACGAGACCGACGCCAAGCGGGTGCTCCAGCACCTCGCCGATCTCTGGACCTACGACGTTGCTCTGATCGAAGTCGATGCCCAGGACAAGGTCTTGCGCGAATACGTCGTGAGCCCGCGTCCGATCACGGCGGCGGCCTGAGACCGGCCGTCAGCTCCCGGAGCATCGACGTGGCGGATTTCTCGTCCGCTGCCCATCCTTCGAGACGCCCGCCTTTGGGCCCTCAGGATGAGGAAGGAGTGTGCGGCTGCAATTCGACAGATCGAGATGCTGCTTAGCCTCATCCTGAGGAGACCGCGGAGCGGTCGTCTCGAAGGACGAGGCGCTTGTTCTGGTCGCCATCAAGAATTTCGCATCGACAAAAGTGCTCTACGCCGACCGCTTTTTCGCCGGCTTCTTCTTGGACGCATTCAGCGCCACGGCCGCGCGGATCAGCGCCTTTAACGCCTTCTCGTTGATCTTTTCGCCTTCGCGAATGTCGATCGCGCGGCGTACATTGCCGTCGAGGCTCGAGTTGAACAGGCCTGATGGGTCATCCAGTGCGGCGCCCCGGGCAAAGGTCAGCTTCACCACGGCCTTGTAGGTCTCGCCGGTGCAGATGATGCCGTCGTGCTCCCACACGGGAACGCCGCGCCACTTCCATTCCTCGACGATGTCGGGGTCGGCGTCCTTGATCAAAGCTCGAACCCGCCCAAGCGTCTCGCCGCGCCAATCGTCGAGCTCCTTGATCCTGCCGTCGATCATCTTGGAGGGGGAAGCTCCGGTCGCCTGCTTCGCGCTGGCACTTGCGGTTACGGCTTTCTTCATGATTGCGCCTCGTTCACACGTTGCTGCGCCGGCTGACATAGGGCAGCGCGAACAAGTAAAGCCCGGTGATCAGCAACGGAATCAGCGGCACGAGCGCCAGCAAACCGATCCACACCGCCTGCATCTGCATGATCATCGCGACGATGTTCGCGATCACTGTCAGCGTGAAAGCGATCGACAGCCAGCGATGGATCTGCCGAATCCATATGTTCGAACTCAATGAGACCTCCTTTGCAAATGATCAGAATGGACGCCGACCGCGCTACTCGGCTCGCGCCAGCACTTCGTCCAGCTTGGTGAAGAACTGCTTCCAGCCGGCATGCGCGCCGCCGTAAGCCTGCTTCTGCGTCGGGCTGAAGCCCGCCTGCTCGACACGCAGGTGAGTGCCCGCATTCGTCGGTGTCAGCGTGAAGGTGACGACGCTTTTCAGGTCGAACGCCGCATCCTCATGCGAGAAATTCCAGGTATAGGCGAGCGTGCGTTGCGGCTCGACGGTGAGGACCTCGCAGTCCAGCACGCCGCCCCATTCGCCGCGAAGATTGAAGCGATGACCGACCGATGGCTTGAAGTCGTTCTTCATCAGCCATTCCTCGATCAGGTGCGGCTGCGTCAGCGCGCGCCAGAGCCGCTCGGCGGGAAAGGCAAATACGCGTTCGACGACAACGGAGCGGGTTTCGGCGGAACTTCCGGTCATTGGTCCATCCTCTTCAGGAGATCGTCGAGCGCATCGAGCCGGTTCTGCCAGAAGCCGGCCATCTGGCTGGTCCAGTCGACCAGCGGATTCAGCGCGCCCGGTTGCGCGCTGTAATGGGTCTGGCGTCCCTCATGGCGGTCGCGGACAAGGCCGGCCTGCTTCAGTGCGCCGAGATGTTTCGACACCGCAGGCTGGGAAACGCCCGAATGCGCCGTCAGCACCCGGACCGTCTGCTCGCCCTCGCGGCACAGCCGCTCGAAGATTGCCCGCCGGGTCGGATCGGCGAGCGTCCTGAACAGAAGATCGTGCGCGGCGGACATGCGAAACCCATAACCATGAGATTATGGATTATTAATAACCGTAGAGTTATGGGTAAGTCAAGCGCGCCGGGAGGATCTGGTCGTGACGCGCGCAATCCTCTCCGCCGTCATTGCGAGGAGCCCTTGCGACGAAGCAATCCAGTCTGTCTTCGCGGAGGGACTGGATTGCTTCGCTGCGCTAGCAGAATGTAGCGACACCCGCGCAACGCTACGGCCGCAAATACAGGTACCCCTGCGACTGCAGCTCGGCCAGGCGCACCACGCCGTCGTTCTCCGCACTGACGAAGCCCGGCAAGAGATCAGTGAGCGCGACGTTCTGCGCCTGCATCGTGTTGCCGCACGCCGCGAGCTCGACGCCGTCCTTGGAGAAATCGCCGAGGCGCCTGCTGACGTCAGGATTGGCATGCGCCGCGTGAAACGCTTCAGCGCCGGCCCGTGGATCACCAGCGCGATCGTCACGTGCTCGGGCCCGCCGACGCCGTCGATGTGGTTCTGGATGCAAGGACAAGCGGAAGAGCGAGGGCAAGCTTCATGATCGCACCGGGCGCGAGAGGCCTTGCCGGCCCGCATCGGGACGACGGGGCCAACTGGCGGTTAGTCGTAGGCCGAGCGCCGCGCGTTCAGGCGATATCGAGCGGCCTCCGTGGGGAGCCTCGCGCAAGGTTCCCGCCTTAGGACTCTGGAACGAGAGGCATCGATAAAACGCAGGTTGTCGCAAAGGGCTGGGTGGCGGTCGAACATGTCCGTAGGTCAGAATTTGCCCAACGTTACGATCGGCCAATCCCGGGGACGGCTGCTGATTTTTTTTGGCGCCGGCCTGCTGCTGACGCTGCTCTGCGCTACGCTCGCATTCAGCTGGCAGCAAGGCAAGAACATCACCACGTTCGAGGTCGCCCTCTGCTATGTGGGCGCGGTGTTTTTCGGCCTTGGCACCTGCAGGATGCTCTGGAGATTGCTCTCATCCAGGGAGCCGGTGGTCTTCATCAGCCGTGTCGGCATTCGCGACACCAGGCTTGCCGACGAGACCATTGCCTGGAGCTCCGTGCGGAAGATCGTCAGCTGGCAGCAGCTCGGGCAGAAGTTCGTGGTGCTTAAGCTCGATCCCCTTGTCGCCCGCCGATTCTCCGGGGGATTTCTGACGCGCGCCTTGTCGCTGATGAACAAGGCGCTCGGCGCTGACGGTGTGATCGTCAATGCGGGCGGCCTGACCATGGACGTCGAAACATTGCTCGAGACCTGCAAGCAATATTGGGGTGCCGGACGACCGGCTCCTTCGGACCACGCAGTGCCGGAGCCGGAGCCGGAGCCTGAGCCCGAGGCCGTCAGCTAAGGCCGCGAGGAATTGCCGGCATCGGATATGACGCCGCGCATCGCAGCGGCGGTCGAAGCAGGCATAGGCCGGCGTTGCCGGGGGGGCGCGCGAGGCTTAGTCCGCAGTCGGTCGAGAAGGTTCAAATCCTTGCGGCGATTCTGCCTGGGAACTCGGCGCCGACGATTCCTACGACATTGTCGCGGATCGTCAATGTGATAGTCTTTACCGACAGCTGGAAATTCGGAGTCGTAAGTTCACCGCCTTTGCAAGTTTGTGGAGTTCACGCAATGGGCGAAATTCGCAACTTCAGATCCGGAAATCAGGATGAGCCGCCTCCGCATGGCGGGGTAGGGCCTCGTCGTCTTGCAGCCATCATCGTCGGTGACATCGCGTCCTACAGCCGCTTGATGCAGGCCGACGAGGAAGGCACGCATGTCCGCGTCAAGCGGATCGAGCGGGATCTCATCCAGCCCAGCATCGTCGAACACCATGGAGCATTGGTGAAGACGACGGGAGACGGCTTCATCGCGATCTTCGACAGTCCCGTCGAGGCGGTTCGATGCAGCATCGTCATCCAGCAGAATCTCATCGGGCGCAACGCTTCGCTTCCGAAGGACTCCCGGATCGAATATCGGATTGGCGTCAATCTCGGTGATGTCATCATCGAGCCGGACGACGTCTACGGCGATGGCGTCAACATTGCGTCACGCATTGAGGGCATTGCCGAGCCTGGTCAGGTCTATATCTCAGGCGCGATCTACGAACAGATCAAGCACAAGGTGGTGTGCGGCTATGAGTCGCTCGGGGATCGCAAGGTCAAGAACATCACCGATCCGGTGCGCGTGTATCGCGTCCTGCCGGACGCAGATGCGATTGGCAGAACGCGCGGCCGTCGCGAGAATGTCCTGATCTTTCTCCTGAGCATCACGGTACTGATGATTGCCACGGGCGTGCTCTGGTACTTGCTGGTGCAGCCCGGCAGGGTGGGCGAGCAGGCCGCCGCGCCAACCGCATCTCCAGTCGCATCCCCGAGTCCGCAGCCTTCGTCCCGCGAAGCGGCCGTGCAGACGCCGCAACCGTCGCCCTCGTTGGCTTCGTCGCCTGCGCCGGCGCCTAGCCAATCGCCGCCGCCGCTCCGCGAACCCGAGATGATCGCCATTCGCGGCGGCACTTTCGCGATGGGAAGCAATGACGACCCGACCGAACGTCCCGTCCACCAGGTCACGGTCAAGCCGTTCTCGATCGGCAAATATCCGGTGACCGTGCAGGAATGGAACGAATGCGCGGCCGCAAAGGCGTGCGGCTTCACAGCCATCGGCAAGGACAATGCGCCGATTACCGATGTGAGCTGGACCGACGCACAGCAATATGTGGCCTGGCTCGCGCGGACCGCGAAGAAGCCTTACCGGCTTCCGAGCGAGGCCGAATGGGAATACGCCGCGCGCGGCGGGACCCAGACGAAATATTGGTGGGGCGACAAGCTCCAGCCGGGCATGGCCGGATGCAAGGATTGCGGTGAGTTCGCGGCCGAGCAGCCGGCGAAGGTCGGCAGCTTCAAGCCGAATCCGTTCGGCCTCCACGACATGGGGGGCGGAGTCGATCAGTGGGTCGAGGACTGCTGGCGCAGGACCTATCAGGGCGCACCGAATGACGGCTCGGCATGGACCGGCGGGGACTGCTCGTCCCACGTCCTGCGCTCGGGTTCATGGAAGAACGATTCGAGATATGTGAGGCCGTCCAACCGCGATGGCTACGATACCAATGTTCGTTATCCGACGCATGGATTCCGCGTTGCTCTAAGTCCTTGAGTGCTGGAGTCGTTTCGATGCAGATCATTCGTTGCGCCGCCCTGGCGGCGGCGCTTGCATTGCTCCCCGGCGTCGCCTATCCGCAGGGCAAGACCGCTCCCAAAGACGCCAAGCTTTATTTCATCACCCCGCGTGACGGGCAGAAGGTTCGTGGCGGATTCTGGGTCCGGTTCGGCTTGCGCAATATGGGCGTGACGCACGCCGGCGACGAGTACCAGAACGCCGGCCATCATCATTTGCTGGTCGACGTCAACGATCCCATCGATCCCAAGGAGCCAATCCCGCAGGACAAGTCGCATCTGCACTTTGGGGCGGGGCAGACCGAAACCCTGCTCGAACTTCCACCCGGGACGCACACGCTGCAACTGGTGCTGGGCGACGCGAAGCACTATCCGTTTGAGCCGCCTGTCGTGTCGAGCAAAATCACGGTGCGGGTCAGGTAGCGCCTTCGGCGGCAAAAACCTGCCATTCGCCCGGGATGCCTTTCAGCGGCACCGTACCCCGGCCGCTAAAGCGAATCCCCGACCCGGCCACGAGGTCCTTGACGGTGCTTGATACTAGAACTTCGCCGGCCTTCGCTAGGCCTGCGACGCGAGCGCCGATGTGGACGGCAATCCCGGCGACATCGTCACCGATCATTTCGCACTCACCGGTATGAAGGCCGGCACGGATGTCGATGCCGAGAGACTTGATCTCGTCCGCAATGACGCAGGCGCAGCGGACACCGCGCGCCGGACCGTCGAACGTCGCTAAAAATCCGTCGCCAGTCGTCTTGACCTCGCGGCCGCGAAAGCGGGTGAGAACCGCGCGGATCATCGCGTGGTGGTCGTCAAGCAGAGCGCGCCAGCGGCGGTCGCCAAGCGCAGCAGCTTTTTCGGTCGAACCGACAATATCGGTGAACAGCACAGTGGCCAGCACGCGATCGATAGGGGTCGCCCCGCGGGATCCTGTCAGAAATTCCTCGATCGTGTCGGAGATGTCGTTGGCATTCTCTCCGACATAGAAGAGATGATCGACGCCGGAAAATTCCGCCAGACGCGCTCCGGGAATCCGCGCGGCGACGTCGCGCCCGCCCTCGATGTTGACGACCTGGTCATCGGTCCGGTGAATGACCAGGGTCGGCACACGAACCGCTTGCAATACGCCGCTGATTTCGATCTGGCTGTTCATGCGCATCAAGGCTGTGACTGCGGCTGGGCTTGCGCCCAATCGCTCGTTGCGTCCCCACCAGCGTTGGAATGCGGCATCGTTCGCCCGCGAGGGCGCGAATTTTTGGAGACTGCCGCCGGTCCCCCAGGCTTTTTCGACATAGCCGAAGAACGTTTCGAGGGCCTCGTTGGTCGGAAACCAAAAGGAGAAACGGGAAAAGCTGCCGTAAAGGGCTAGCGCGCGGCACCGGTCAGGATAGGTGGCAGCGAACAGGATGGAGAGCGGCGCACCTTCGGAGATGCCGAGTAGGGCTGCCTGATCCATGCCCGCCGCATCCATGACGGCGCGCAGATCGTCCATGCGAATGTCGAGCCCGGGAAGCTCTCCGACACGATCGGATCCGCCGGTGCCTCGTTTGTCGAAGGTCACGACCCGGGCGTAGCTCGCAAGCCGAGTTAGGAACCGAGCGAAGTCGGGTTGCTCCCAATAGTTCTCGACGTTGGACACGAAGCCCGGCACCAGAACCAGATTGATCGGACCATCGCCGAACGCCTGGTAGGCGATGTGGACGTCTCCGCTCCTGGCATATTGCGTGATGGGCTGCATCCTGGTCCCTTCCTGCCGGTGAACCATAGCAAACTAGAGATGCGCGCGGAAAGCCGGTCGCTCTGTCCAAAAGGCGAAAGTGAGTTCGTGGACGAGCCCGCCTGCTAATCGCGATTCGGGTCCCTCACCGCAGGCTGGCGTTGAACTTGTCCAGTGCCGCTGAGCCCGGACACAGCGTGTCCGCCTCCAGCGTATTGAGGGGCGTCTCGACCGTGTCGAGATGCGCGTGCAGATCTTCCGCGTCGGGATCGACATAGAGCAGACCGGTGACGATCTGGCCCTTGGCGGCGTGCTTCTGCAGGAAGGTCATCGCGCCAAGCCGGTCATGCGGATCGTAATCGGCGTCGATCTTGCGCAGCGCGATCTTGCTGCCGTCGTGCTGCTCGACCATTTGCACCGTGCCCGGCGCATAGTCCACGGCGATGGGGTCGCGGCCGACCAGCACGTCGAGCCGATTCACCGCGTCATTGTGCTCGCGGACGTAGTCAAAACTCTTGGTCGAGCCGGCGTGGTTGTTGAAGGCGATGCAGGGGCTAATGACATCGATGAAGGACGAGCCCTTGTGACGGATCGCGGCAGCGATCAGCGGCACGAGCTGGGTCTTGTCGCCGGAGAAGCTGCGCGCCACGAAGGTGGCGCCCAGCTGCAGCGCGATCGCGACGAGGTCGATGGCATTGTCGGTGTTGGTCACGCCCTTCTTGGACTTCGAGCCGCGGTCGGCGGTCGCCGAGAACTGGCCCTTGGTCAGGCCGTAGACGCCGTTGTTTTCGACGATATAGGTCATGTTGACGCCGCGCCGGATCGAATGCGCGAACTGACCGAAGCCGATCGAGGCGGAATCGCCGTCGCCGGAGACGCCGAGATAGATCAGGTCGCGGTTGGCGAGATTGGCGCCCGTCAGCACGCTTGGCATGCGGCCGTGCACGGAGTTGAAGCCGTGCGAATTGCCGAGAAAATAGTCCGGCGTCTTCGACGAGCAACCGATGCCGGAAATCTTTGCCACCCGGTGCGGCTCGATCGACAGCTCATAGCAGGCCTCGATGATCGAGGCCGTGATCGAATCGTGGCCGCAGCCGGCGCACAGCGTCGAGATCTTGCCCTCGTAGTCGCGATGGGTGTAGCCGAGGTCGTTCTTCTTGAGCCCGGGATGGTGGAACTTCGGCTTGGCAATATAGGTCATGCGAGCACCTGCGATCCCAGCCGCGTCATGGTCGGGCTTGTCCCGGCCATCCACGTTCTGGCCGGAGAGAAGAAAGGCGTGGATGCCCGGGCATAGGCGAGCGGAAGCGACGCCGTCCTTCGGACGGCTATGCCCGGGCATGACGACGGAGAGAGTAACGCGCAAATCATGATACGGCCTTGCGGAGCGGGGTCACCTTGAGTTGATCCTGGTGGTCGCCAATGGCTTTTGCGATGAAGCGGGCGGTGATCGGGGTGCCGTCGTAATGCACGATCGGCACCAGCCGTACCGGGTCGATGCCGTTCTCGTTGACGATGAGCTGGCGGAGCTGGGCGTCGCGGTTTTGCTCGACCACGTAGACGAAGTCGTGCTCGGCAAGGAAGCTCGCCACGCTGGAGTGGAACGGGAAGGCGCGGATGCGCAGACGGTCGAGCTGATGGCCGCGTGCCTCGAGCAATCCGATCGCCTCGTCCATCGCGGGCGAGGTCGAGCCGAAATAGATCACGCCATATTTGGTCGGTCGCTCGGCGTTGGCCTGCAGCGGCCGCGGCACGAGGTCCTGCGCGGTTTCGAACTTGCGCACCAGGCGCTGCATGTTGTCGGCGTAGACCGAGCCTTCCTCGGAGTAACGCGCATAGCGATCGCGCGAGGTGCCGCGGGTGAAGTAGGAGCCTTTGGTCGGATGCGCGCCGGGATAGGTACGGTAGGGGATGCCATCGCCGTCGACGTCGAGATAACGGCCGAAGTCGCGGCCTTCCTCCAGCATCTCCGCGGTCATGACCTTGCCGCGGTCATATTGCCTGGCGTCGTCCCACTTCAGCGGACGGCAGAGCCGGTGGTTCATGCCGATGTCGAGGTCGAGCATCAGGAAGATCGTGGTCTGGAGCCGCTCGGCAAGATCGAAAGCGGCGGCAGCGAACTCGAAGGCCTCGGCCGGATCCTCGGGGAACAACAGCACATGCTTGGTATCGCCATGCGAGGCATAGGCGCAGGCGATGATGTCGCATTGCTGGGTGCGGGTCGGCATGCCCGTGGAGGGACCGGCGCGCTGGATGTTCATGATCACGGCCGGAATCTCGGCGAAGTATGAGAGGCCGATGAACTCGGTCATCAGGGAGATGCCGGGGCCGGAGGTCGCGGTGAAGGCACGGGCGCCGTTCCAGGAGGCGCCGATCACGATGCCGATCGAGGCCAGCTCGTCCTCGCCCTGCACGATCGCGTATTTCGCCTTGCCGGTTTCCGGATCGTGACGGTACTTCTTGCAGTGGGCGGTGAAGGCCTCGGCCACCGACGAGGACGGCGTGATCGGATACCAGGCGCACACCGTGGCGCCGCCATAGACGGCACCGAGCGCGGCCGCGCTGTTGCCCTCGATGAAGATGCGGTCGCCGACCTTGTCGGATTTCTTCACCCGCAGCCCGATCGGGCATTTCAAATTCTGCAGCGCCCAGTCGCGGCCGAGATGCAGCGCATGGACATTGGAGGAGAGCAGCTTCTCCTTGCCCTTGTACTGCTCGCCGATCAATTGCTCGATCAGCTTGGGATCCATGTCGAGCAGCGCCGACAGGCTGCCCAGATAGATGATGTTCTTGAACAGCTGGCGCTGGCGCGGATCGGTGTAGGTCGAGTTGGTGATCGCGGTGAGCGGCACGCCGATCACGGTGATGTCGTCGCGGAATTTGGTCGACGGCATCGGCTTGGTGGAGTCGTAGAACAGGTAGCCGCCGGGCTCGATGCCCGCGACATCCTTGTCCCAGGTCTGCGGGTTCATCGCCACCATCATGTCGACGCCGCCGCGGGCGCCGAGATGGCCGTCTTCGGTCACCCGTACCTCGTACCAGGTCGGCAGGCCCTGGATGTTGGAGGGGAAGATGTTGCGCGGTGAGACCGGCACGCCGTGGCGCAGGATCGCGCGCGCGAACATCTCGTTGGCGCTGGCCGAGCCCGAGCCGTTGACGTTGGCGAAGCGGACGACGAAGTCGTTTACGCTGCTGAGCGGCTTCTTGTCGGACATGTCGAACCTGCGTTAGTCATCTCGATGAAATATTTCTGCATGTCCCAGGCGCCGGTGGGACAACGCTCGGCGCACAGCCCGCAATGCAGGCAGACGTCTTCGTCCTTCACCATCACACGCCCGGTCTTGAGATCGCTGGACACGTAGAGGTCCTGGTCCGGATGCGGCGAGGGCGCCTTGAGGCGCTGGCGCAGATCGTCTTCCTCGCCGTTGGCGGTGAAGGTGATGCAGTCCATCGGGCAGATGTCGACGCAGGCATCGCATTCGATGCAGAGCGAGGTCGAGAACACGGTCTGGACGTCGCAGTTCAGGCAGCGCTCGGCTTCGCCCAGCGCGAGCTTGACGTCGTAGCCGAGCTCGACCTCGGCGCGGATGTCCTTCAGCGCGATCACCTTGTCGCGATGCGGCACCTTGAAGCGCTTGTCGTTGGAGATGTCGTTGTCATAGCTCCATTCGTGGATGCCCATCTTCTGCGAGGAGATTTGCACCTCCGGCAGCGGGCGTTCGGTGATGTCTTCGCCCGAGAGCATCTTGTGGATCGACAGCGCGGCGTCATGGCCGTGCGCGACCGCCCAGATGATGTTCTTCGGCCCGAACGCGGCGTCGCCGCCGAAGAACACCTTTGGATTGGTCGAGACGAAGGTCTTCGGATCGACCTTGGGCATGTGCCATTTGTCGAACTCGATGCCGCAATCCTGCTCGATCCAGGGGAAGGCGTTCTCCTGGCCGACCGCGACCAGCACGTCGTCGCATGCGATGGTCTGGTCCGGCTCGCCGGAGGGAACGAGGTTGCGGCGGCCCTTGGAATCGTATTCGGCCTTCACCTTCTGGAAGGTGATGCCGGTGAGCTTGCCGCCGGTGTGGACGAATGCGACGGGGACGAGGAAGTTGAGGATCGGAATGTCCTCGTGGAGCGCGTCTTCCTTTTCCCAGGGCGAGGCCTTCATCTCCTCGAAGCCGGAGCGGACGACGACCTTCACGTCTTCGCCGCCGAGCCGGCGTGCGGTGCGGCAGCAATCCATTGCCGTGTTGCCGCCGCCGAGCACGATCACGCGCTTGCCGATCTTGTCGATGTGGCCGAACGAAACCGAGGCCAGCCATTCGATGCCGATATGGATGTTGGCGGCGGCCTCTTTCCGACCGGGAATGTCGAGTTCACGGCCGCGCGGCGCGCCGGAGCCGACGAAGACCGCGTCATACTTCTCCGCGAGCAGCGCCTTTATGCTCTCGATACGGTGGCCGCCTTTGAACTCGACGCCGAGATCGAGGATGTAGCCGGTCTCCTCGTCGATCACCGAATTGGGCAGGCGGAATTTCGGGATCTGCGTGCGCATCATGCCGCCGGCTTCCGGATCGCCGTCGAACACGGTGCAGTGATAGCCGAGCGGTGCCAAATCGCGCGCCACGGTCAGCGAGGCGGGACCGCCGCCGACCAGCGCGATGCGCTTGCCGTTCTTGGGGCCGGGCCGCGGCAGGCGCTGCCTGATGTCGTCCTTAAAGTCCGCGGCGACGCGCTTGAGCCGGCAGATCGCGACGGGTGTTTCCTCGACGCGTCCGCGCCGGCACGCCGGCTCGCAGGGACGATCGCAGGTGCGTCCGAGAATTCCCGGAAACACGTTCGATTTCCAGTTGATCATGTAGGCGTCGCCGTAGCGGCCTTGGGCGATCAGTCGGATGTATTCGGGAACCGGGGTGTGCGCAGGACAGGCCCATTGGCAATCGACCACTTTGTGAAAGTAGTCGGGGGCCGCGATATCGGTCGGTTTCATTCCTACCCTGTCCGCGCAGGCTCAAAGACCCCGCGGCCTTTTCTTGAGCTTGGCGAACGCTAAAGCGCGTCGATCTGGTTTCTGAATGACGTCATTAGGTTAGCTTATTAGAACCGTTCCGAAGTACAACGGCAAATTTGGTCGATCACCGGCTTTCATAGGAGCTGCGCGCGCACAGCATTAACGGCCGCGCGCAATGCGGCGGTGCAATATGCTGCGTTGCGGATGGCTGCTTTAGTTGCGCGCGATGTCGCTCTTCGCGAGATCCCACATTAGGCTGTAGGTGCCGACCGAGACTGGAAGCGGGAAGGGCGATGCAGCAGGGCCAGTGAAGCGTTCGGCAATGACGGCCGAGACCGCGCCGACATGGGTGCCGTCGATCAGCACGAACCAGTCGCGTGCGCCTTCGTTGCGAACCGCTGGAATGTCCGCCGTTGTGCCGGACAATTCCGGCTCGCTTTCGAGCAGGTGCATCGAGATGATGCCCTCGCGCGTGTCCGGCGCCAGCTTTTCTTGCAGTGCATCACGCCAGACGATTGCATTCTCCGGCGTCGGCCGCAGCCGCACGAGGCCGAGCGCAGCGCCACGGCCGGCACCCTTGCTGATGGTGATGCGCGCGACCACGCGCAGCATGTTCTTGAAATTCGCCATGGTCCGCCGCGACCAGTCGGTCGGGGTCGCGAGCCGCGCCCGGTAGGCGGGACTGTCGAGTACGTCGAGCGTCGCGGTCGAATACAGCGAGAGATATTTGGGATTGGCGGCGTGCGCGACATAGCGCCGCGCCTCCAGAAATCCCTCGATCGCGATGCGCTCTTCCAGATGCTCGCGATCGTACCAACGGTTGAAATCGGGTTCGTCTGAAACGTCGACATTCATCGACGTCAGCAGCATGCCTTTCCCGGCGAGCGGCATTTTTCTTGTCCTCTCATCGCGCGGCATTCGTCGCGAGATCGGCGATCGACTTCATGACCGCGTCTCTCACGCCGGCATCATAGAGCGAATGTCCGGCTTCTTCCACGATCCGAATCTCGGAACCCGGCCAAACTTTCGCGAGCGCTCGGGATGTCTCAGGAGGGCACAACAGGTCGTAGCGGCCCTGCACGATAATGCCGGGAATGCCTTCGAGCCGGCCGGCGTTTCGCAACAGCTGGTCTTCGCTCATGAAGGAGTTGTTGACGAAGTAATGCGCCTCCATGAACGGCGTCGCCGGCAACGTGCGCCAGACGTTCAGTGATGCCAGGTCCAGCCGCGTCTTTGCGGCCTTATGCTCCGACAAGGCGCGCTCGGTGTCGTGCCAGGCCCGCGACGCCGGACCATGCACCGCCGGATCGGCATCGAGGATGCGGCGCCAATAGGCATCCACAGGATGCACGCGCTCCTCAGGCGGCAGCACGCTCAGAAAATCGTCATGGAGCGCGGGATAGAATTGCGACAGGCGCGAGGTGAAGGCCGTCTCGACTTCCGCCCGCGTGCCCAGAAACGTCGCGCGGAGCGCGATGTCGGAAACGCGCTCGGGATGCGCTTGCGCATAAGCCAGCGCCAGCGTCGCGCCCCAGGAGCCGCCGACCACCATCCAGCGCGAGATAGCGAATTTCTCGCGGATCCTCTCCATGTCCGCGATCAGGTGCGCGGTCGTATTGTGCGCGCGCGATCCCTTCGGACGGCTGCGGCCGCAGCCGCGCTGGTCGAACAGCACGGCATGGAAGCGGTCGGGATCGAACAGCCGGCGATGGTCGGGCTGGCAGCCGCTGCCGGGGCCGCCATGCAGATAGATGGCGGGAATGCCGTCGGCGCGGCCGACGCTCTCGACATAGAGCTCGTGGCCGTCGCCGACGTCGAGCATGTCGGAGGTCAGCGGCGCAAAGGGATCGGCGCGTCTGACCGCTGCGGCCGCATCGGCGTCAGGCACCATTCTCGGATTCCAAAGTGCCGCCGGCAAAATTGCGATAGAGGAAGCGGTTGGTCTCGCCCTCGGCCTCGCGCTCGGCCTGCTTGAAGATGGTCTCGTGCAGCGGCGACAGCGCGCAGGCCGGATCGGTGTTGGCGGCATCGCCCGTCAGCGCAAAGGCCTGGCAGCGGCAGCCGCCGAAATCGATCTCGCGGAATTCGCAACTCTTGCACGGCTCCTTCATCCAGCCGGTGCCGCGATAGCAGTTGAAGGCGTCCGAGTTCTGCCAGATCCAGGCGATCGAATGGTTGGAGCGCACGGATTCGAAGTCGAGCCCGGTGATGCTCTCGGCGGCGTGGCAGGGCAGCACCTTGCCGGCGGGCGAGATGTTGAAGAACTGCCGGCCCCAGCCGCCCATGCATTTCTTCGGCCGCAGCGCGTAATAGTCGGGGACGACGTAGTCGATTGTCAGCCGGCCCTTGTGCCGTTCGCGCGCCTCCTCGACGATGCGCGTACACTCCTCCAGCTGCGCCACCGACGGCATCAAGGCGGCGCGGTTCTTCAGCGCCCAGCCGTAATATTGCACATTGGCGACCTCGAGCCGGTCGGCATCGAGATCGACCGACATCTGGATGATGTCGGGGAGCTGATGCAGGTTCTGCCGGTGCATCACCGCGTTCACGGTGAGCGGCAGGTCCAGCTCGCGCGTCCACTTGGCGACCTCGAGCTTCTTGCGGTGTCCGTTTTTGTAGCCGGCGACGCGATCGGCGAGGCCTTCCTCGACGGCTTGGAAAGAGATCTGCACATGGCAGAGACCGGCGTCCGCAAGGTCGCTCAGCCGCTCGCGCGTCAGCAGCACGGCCGAGGTGATGAGGTTGGTGTAGAGGCCGACGTCGCTGGCATGCTTGACCAGCTCGACCAGGTCCTTCCGCGCCGTCGGCTCGCCGCCGGAGAAATGCACCTGGAGCACGCCGATCTCGGCGAGCTCGCTCAGCACCTTCTTCCATTCGTCGGTCGTCAGCTCCTTGCCCGAGCGGTCGAGCTCGACCGGGTTGGAGCAATAGGGACATTGCAGCGGGCAGCGATGGGTGATCTCGAGCAGCACGGCAAGCGGAATGCCGAACGTCTCCGCGGTCGAGCGGCTCTTCTCCAGCACCGCGAGGCTGTCGCTGGTGTCGGGCGGGGGATTGCCGAGCACATCGCTCATGACGTCTTCTCCCGGGCTTCGGTGAGGAAGCCCTTGTCGGCGAGATCCTGCAGCATGACGATGACGTCGGCCAGAATCGCCTCGCGCGGCGCGGCGTATTTCGCCGCCAGCTGATCCGCGACGTGGCCGACATTGCGCTCGCCGTTGCAGAGCTGCAAGACCTCGACCGCGATCTCGTCCGGCGCCAGCACCCGTTCCGGCGCCAGGATCACCCAGACTTGTCGCGTTTCGTCATATTTCAACTTGGCGTGCCGCGGCAGCACCGGGCGGCTCGCCTCGCTGACGTTGATGTTCCGCGGCCCGGCCATCGATTGTTCCTCAGCTCGCTTTGGGCACGAATGCGCCCGGCGGAATGTGGCCCTCGACATAGGCGTGCTGGAGCGCATCGAGCTGCACCCACAGCACGTTGGTCTTGAAGATCAGCGCATTGCACACCTGCGCGCGCTGCTCCGGCGTCGTGGCGTGCGCCTTGACGTAGTCGAGCGCAAAGCCGGCATCGCGCGGCGCCTGCGCCAGGCGGCGCTTGAAGTAGCTCATGATGTCGGGATTGACGAAGTCATAGTGCTCCAGCATGCCGGAGATGCGCTCCTCGTGCAGGTTCGGCGCGAACAATTCGGTGAGCGAGGAGGCGATCGCCTCCAGCGGCGACTTCTCGCGGCAATAGTGCACATAGGCTTCGACCGCAAAACGCGTCGCCGGCAAGATGCCTTCGGTGGATTCCACGTAAGCCGTGTCGAGCCCAAGGCCTTCGGTCAGTTTCAGCCAGCGCTCGATGCCGCCCTCGCTGCCGACATCGCCGTCATGGTCCTCGATGCGGTGGCGCCATTCCAGCCGCGTGGCGCGGTCGCGGAAGCGGGAGATCACCACCGCGTCCTTGATCGGGATCGTGCTCTGGTAATAGTAGCGGTTCAGCGCCCAGGCCTGCACCTGGCCCTTGTTCAGCTTGCCGCCGTGCAGCAGCTTATGGAACGGGTGCAGGCTGTGATAGCGCGTCGCCCCGATATGGCGCAGCGTCGCCTCGAGTTCATCGGCGCTGGTGAGCCTGATGTCCTTGCCGATCGAGAGCGCGGTCATTCCAGTCAGTGACGCGGCATTCACAGCACGATCTCCGTTCCGTCGGCGGGGATCTGCCAGCCCGCCGCCTCAACGACTTTGCGCTCGGGCGTATCAGGCAGCAGCGCCGGATTCGAGTTATTGATATGCAGAAAGATCTTCCTGTCGAGTGTGAGATCGGCCAGCCGCGCGATCGCGCCATCCTCGCCCGACATCGCGACATGGCCCATGCTCTTGCCGGTCTTGTGGCCGAGCCCGGCTTTGACCATCTCGTCGTCCTGCCAGACCGTGCCGTCGAAGAACACCAGCGAAGCGCCATCGATCTCGGCCTTGAGCGCATCGGTGATTTCGGCGCAGGCGGCAATGAAGTAGAAGCACTTGCCCGTGGACTTGTCGGTGATCTTCAGCCCCAGCGTATCGCCGTCGCCAGTCTCGCCGCCCGGATGCGCCTTGCCTTCGAGATACCAGGCCGATTTGCCCGGCACCGCAAAGGGCAGCACCTCTAATCCAGAGCGCGCACCATCGGGCAGCCGCGGCTCGAACGGCTCGCGGATGGACATCGGCTGGCGCTGTACATTCTTCTCGTTGAGCACGTTGAAGATGCTGTTGCTGGCAAGGATCGCCAGCACCTTCTCATGCGCATAGACCGTAAACGGCGAGCCCTCGCGCATCGACAGCAGGCCCGCCACCGCATCCACTTCGCTGTTGGTCAGGATCACGCCTGCAACAGGCGTATGGCGCAACGCGCCGGCCCTGGGATGCAGCTGCGGCGTGGCGTTCAATTGCTGGCGAAGATCGGGGGAGGCGTTGATCAGGAACCAGTGCTCGCCGTCGCCGCTGAATGCGACTGAGGCCTGTGTCCGGTGGAACTCCTGGCCGCGGCTACGTGCCGCCCGGCAGCCCTCACACCCGCAATTCCATTGCGGAACTCCGCCGCCAGCCCCGGCGCCCAGGACGACGACGCGAAGCATGTTACGTCTCCTGGAGGCAATGTCGCGAGGTGGACCTCACGCCGACACAAATCCTGTCTTCCGGACATGCATCGTGACCGAAAGATCCACCTGCGCAGAACGCAAACTCACCAACCGCTTACTTGCGGGTGGCGCTCACATACATGTTGATTTCCATGCCGCAAGGCACTTCGACGATCTTCGGGGCTTTCCAGGCCATTTCGGCTCTCCATTTCGCGAATTCGGACGTATCCGCCCATGGCTTAAACTAATGCCGGCGGAAAAGTTCGCTAGTGAAATCTTCCCGAGAAAAGCCATGTTGCGGCGCGAAAATGCTGGTGGAACATCACTTCCGGGGACGCTGCCTTGCGCATAGCGCATTCGGTCGCGAACCCTGTCCTGATAAAGCAGTTGAGAGTGCAGTGCAGCTTTCAATCCGGTACAGGCGACCCAAGCGGAATTCGGCGATGCCAAAATACTTCTTCAACACCCGTATCGGCGACGAACTGATCGTGGATCCTGACGGAGAGGATCTGCGCAACCCCGATCGCGCCTGGGAGGTCGCCCGCCAGATGATCCTGGAGGTGCTGAAATCCGAGGGGACCCAGCCGGCGCTGATGGAGGCGGTCATCGAGGTGACCGACGACGACGGCGAAATCGTGCTGGAATTCCCCTTCACCGAGGCCCTGCTGGACGTCCCGGACCAGTCCGCGACAAGGCATTAGGGTCCCCGCTCTCTCCCCGTCGCAATGACGGAGAATGAGGCACCACCCGGCAAGACACCCCCTTCGCCCCTGCGAAATCCGCATGGCTTTGCCGCGTTCCCGGCGCTAAAAGACGCCGGTCATACGGAGCAAGCCATGCAAGATCTCTGGCGCCTGTCGGCCGCCGACCTCGCCACCCTCGTCAAAACCAAAAAAGTGTCCGCCAGGGAGGCGGCAAAGGCCGGCCTCGCCCGCCTCGACGCCGTCAATCCCCAGCTCAACGCGGTGATCGACCACCGTCCGGACGACGTGCTGAAGCAGGCTGACGCCGTCGATGCCGCCATCGCCCGGGGAGAGGATCCCGGCCTGCTCGCCGGTGTGCCCGTGACCATCAAGGCCAATGTCGACCAGGAGGGCTTTGCCACCACCAACGGCCTGAAACTCCAGCGCGATTTGATCGCGCGCGAGGACAATCCGGTGGTCGCCAATTTCCGGAAATCGGGCGCCATTTTGCTCGGCCGCACCAATTGCCCGGCCTTCTCCTATCGCTGGTTCACCACCAATCTGGTCCACGGCGACACCAAGAACCCCCGCGACGCCTCGCTGACGCCGGGTGGCTCGTCCGGCGGCGCCGGCTCGGCGGTCGCGGCCGGCATCGGCCACATCGCCCACGGCACCGATATCGCGGGGTCGATCCGCTATCCCGCCTATGCCTGCGGCGTGCATGGCCTGCGTCCGACTTTGGGCCGCATCCCGGCCTTCAACCCGGCGCTGCCGGAACGCCCGATCGGGCCGCAGATCATGGCGGTGTCGGGGCCGCTGGCCCGCACGATCAACGACTTGCGGATTTCGCTCGAAGCCATGTCGGCCCGCGACATCCGCGATCCCTGGTTCGTGCCGGCGCCGCTGCAAGGCCCGTCGCGGCCCAAGCGCGCCGCGCTCTGCCTCAATCCGGACGGCCTCGCCACCACGCCGGAGGTGAAGGCCGCGGTGACCGACGCCGGCAAGCGGCTCGAGCGCGCCGGCTGGACTGTGGAGACGATCGAGAATACCCCGCCGATGCGCGAAGCGGTCGAGTGGCAGGTCAAGCTCTGGCTCGGCGACGGGTACGAGGCGCAGCTCGAGATGGCCGAGCGCGAAGGCGATCCCGGTGCGCTGGCCTGTCTGCGCGGCAACCGCGGCAGGGTTACGCCGATGGACCAGGCGAATTACGCCAAGGCGCTGACCCGAAGAGCCACGCTGACCCGCGACTGGATGCTGTTCTTCGAAAAATATGCGGTGCTGCTGACGCCGGTCTCCGGCGAACTGCCGTTCCCGGATCATCTCGACCGCAAGGACGAGGAGTCCTTCAAGCGGGTCTGGGAAGCGCAGCTGCCGCAGATCGCAACTCCCTTCATGGGATTGCCGGGTCTCGTGGTCTCCACCGGTCTCGTCGGCAAGGCGCCGGTCGGCGTGCATATCGTGTCCGGCCGCTATCGCGAGGATCTGTGTCTCCTTGCAGGCGAAGCGATCGAGGCGGGCGGCGTGCCGCCGTCGCCGATCGACCCCGTAGGTTAGCGATGTCTGCGATCTACGACTTCAAGGCCAACTCGCTCGCCGGCGACGAAGTGCCGATGAAGCGCTTCGAAGGACAGGTGCTGTTGATCGTCAACACCGCGAGCAAATGCGGCTTCACGCCGCAATATCGCGGGCTGGAGGATCTCTATCGCGATCTCTCCCCGCGCGGCTTCTCGGTGCTCGGCTTTCCCTGCAACCAGTTCGGCGCGCAGGAGCCGGGGCAAGCCGACGAGATCCAGGCGTTCTGCTCGACCAATTACGACGTCACCTTTCCCCTGTTCGAGAAGATCGACGTCAACGGCGCCCATGCGCACCCTCTGTATGAGTACCTGAAACGGCAGCAATCCGGACTGCTCGGTGCATCCATCAAATGGAATTTCACCAAATTCCTGGTGGACCGTGCCGGCAAGGTGATCGCGCGCTACGCGCCGACGGCGCGGCCCGAAGGATTGCGGCAGCAAATCGAGACCCTGTTATGAGCGAGACAATCATGAGCGACGAATTTCCCGACCGCCTGTCGGTCGATCCGAACAGTCCCTATTACAACGCGGACATCCTGGCGCGCGACGTCGGCATCCGCTTCAAGGGCATCGAGAAGACCAATGTCGAGGAGTACTGCATCAGCGAAGGCTGGGTCCGCGTCACCGCCGGCAACGCCAAGGACCGCCACGGCAACCCGCTGACCATCAAGGTGCACGGCCCGGTCGAGCCGTATTTCCGGGACAAGAAGTAACGGCGCAGCCGTCACGACAATGACGACGTGGAGGCGCCGCGCGCCCAAATGTATCACCGTCATCCTGAGGTGCTCGCCTTTTCGGCGAGCCTCGAAGGGCGACGGTCCGGCTGCACCTCGGCCGTTCACTTCTCGCGCAACGCATCCTCAAATTCCGTCGTCATGCCCCGCGCAGGCGGGGCATCCAGTACGCCGCAGCCTCTCGGCTTAAGCACTGCCGCCTCTGGAATACTGGATCGTCCGCCTTCGCGGACGATGACAGCCAGGTTGTAGCTACGACAGCCGCATGTCCAGCAGCCGCCGCCCTTCGCCCTTCAAGAGCTTCTTCACCGCGCTCGACGCCACGACCTCGCCGTCATTGGCGTAGGCCTCGTGGTTCTTCTCGATGTCGTCGAGGCGGTAGAGGTAGTTGACCATCACGCCTGCGGATTCGCGCACGCCCTTCGGCGAGAGGTCTCCTAACCAGTTGATGCGCTCGAGCCGGGCGCCGTTGCCGAGATGGAATCGGGCGACCGAGTCGATCAGCTTGCCCTTCGGCGTGCGCGCCTTCAGGAAGTAATGCGCCGCCAGCGGTTCGATCACGCCGCGGAGCAGCGTGGTGGTCTCGGGGTTCTCATACCATTTGGGATCGTCGAGGCGCTTGAGGATCTCGCGGTCCTCGTCCGACAGCGGCAGGTCCTTGTCCTGCTTGATCCATGACATGAAGCCCGGCACCGGCGACAGCGTTACGAAGGTGTCGAGTTTCGGCGTCTCGCGGCGGAGCTCCTCGACCACCTGCTTGATCAGGAAGCTGCCGAACGAGATGCCGCCAAGGCCCCGCTGGGTGTTGGAGATCGAATAGAACACGGCGGTGCGTGCGCGCTCGATCGGCAGATGCTGACGGTCGACCGCAAGCAGCGGCGCAATCGCGCCGGGGATCGTCTCGGTCAGCGCCACCTCGACGAAGATCAGCGGCTCGTCCACCATCGCGGGATGGAAGAACGCGTAGCAGCGCCGGTCGACCGGATCGATGCGGCGGCGCAGATCGTCCCAGTCGCTGATCTCGTGCACGGCTTCGTAACGGATGATCTTTTCGAGGATGTTGGCCGGGGTCGACCAGTCGATCCTGCGCAGCACGAGAAACCCCCTGTTGAACCACGAAGAGAGAAGATGCGAGACGTCGCGATCGAGCGCGGCGAGATCGGTGTGCCCGTTCATCATGCCGAGCAGATCGGCGCGCATGTTGACGAGATCGCCGGTGCCGCCCGGCGCGCGGTTGAGCCGGCGGATCAGCTCCTGCCGCCGCGGCTCGGAGGCGAAGTGCAGCGAGCTGGCATCCTCGTCGCTGGGCTGAGCGCGCCATTTTTCGATCGCCCTGGACAGCCGTTCCCGGTCGGGGCCGAAATCGCGCACCAGCGCCTCGAAGAAGGCGCGGCGTCCTGCCATATCCAGATCCTGGTAGAGATCGAGCACCTCGCGCGCCATGGCTGTGCCGGAAGCTTCGCCCCGGCCCGACAGCAGCGCACCGCAGAGCTCGATCAGCCCCTCGGCGTCTCGTTTGGTGTCAACACCGTCCCCCCGGCGCAGCAGCGTACGGCCGCGCTCGGAGATGGTGGCGAGCAGGTCGGAGAAGAAGGCGTTGGCCATCTGGGCTTTCGAATCCGGTTTGTGCGGTGCGGGAATCTTACACGGGATTTAGGCGGAAGCCGATCACAATCAAGCAGGGGAATTTTGTATCTTTAGCGGTGCTATGCGCTCCAAAGAACGCTGTCATGCCCCGGGGCATCCAGTACGTAGCGGCTTCTCGGCCCTAGCCGCTCCGTCTCGGAGTACTGGATCGCCCGGTCAAGTCGGGCGATGACAGCGAGTGTGTGGCAAACTCCGTCGGCGTCCGCCCCGTGACCTGGCGGAATGCGGCCGAGAACGCGGGCACGCTGGCATAACCGAGCTGGGTGGCGAGCTGCTTCACCGAGACATTGGCATCCGTGGACAGCCGCTGGATCGCCGCGGCGATGCGGGCCCGCTGGCACCAGCTCTTGAAGCTCAGCTGCGTCTCGGCCGAGAACAGCCGCGACAGCGTGCGTGCGGAGGTTCCGACCTCGCGCGCCAGCGTGTCGATGTCGTGCAGGCCGGTGGGGTCGTCGAGCACGATCATCGCCGCGCGCCGGCAGCGCGGCTCGTGCGGCAGCGGCACGAAGGTCGCGGAATCCTCGGCCTGGTGCAATTCCAGCATCACCAGGCGGACCAGCAGCTCGGTGCGCTCATCGGTATTGCGCGCGTCGAACAGCGCGAGGATCGCCTGGTTCAGCAGCGGCGACACCCGCACCACGAATTCCCTGGTCAGGCCCTCATAGCGCTGTTCGCGCTTCAGCCAGGACAGATCGAAATACAGCGTGCGCATCTCGATGTCGGCGAGCAGATCGATGGCATGCTGGAGCCCGGCCGGCACCCAGACCGCGCGGTCGGGCGGCACCAGCCAGCGCCCCTCGGGCGTCGTCACCTGCATCGTGCCTTTGGCCGCATAGATCAGCTGCGACTCGCGGTGCAGGTGCGGATCGATCCGCATCCCCGTGGGATAGTCGCGTGCGACCAGATGCACGCCGGTGGGCGAGCGATGGTTGCTCCGGACCTCCCGCAGGATTGGCGTTTCCAAGACAGTCATTGGCAGCATCCCATCATGCCTCCGACCTATAACCCATTTCGGAGCAGGAGAGGATTCGGAATGAACAGCCCCAGCCGGGTGATCGGTTTCGTCAACGCAGGCCATTTCATCGACCATTATGCGATGCTGATCTTCGCCGCCGCCGTGATCATCATGGGGCCGGCGCTCGGCATGGCCTATTCGGAACTCTTGCCGTACGCGACGCCGGGCTTCGTGGCCTTCGGCGCGGGCTCGCTGATCACCGGCTGGCTGGGGGATCGCTGGAGCCGCCGCCACATGATGCTGATCTTCTTCGTCGGCATCGGCCTGTCCATGATCTCGGTCGGCTTCGTGCAGACGCAGGTTCAGCTTGGCGCGGCGTTGTTCGCAATCGGCGTCTTCGCCTCGATCTACCACCCGGTCGGCACCGCCATGATCGTGTCCTATGCCGACCGGCTCGGCCGCGAGATGGGCATCAACGGCGTCTGGGGCAATCTCGGCGTCGCCTCCTCCGCGCTGGTCACCGGCGTGATCGGACAATATCTCGGCTGGCGCTTTGCCTTCATCGTCCCCGGTGTCGTCACCATCCTGATCGGCATCGCCTTCGCGATGATGGTCGTGCACGAGGACCGCAAGGGCAGCAAGCAGGCGGCGGCGCAGGCGCGCGTCGCCAAGCAGGACATGTGGCGCGTGATCCTGTCGCTGCTCATCGTCGTAATCGCGATCTCGACCACCTTCAACGCCGTCACCGTCGCGCTGCCAAAGCTGTTCGCCGAACGGCTCGCGGACCTCACCAAGAGCCCGGCGCTGCTCGGCGTCATCGCGGCCTGCGTCTACGTGTTCGGCGCGATGACGCAGTACACGATCGGCCGCCTGCTCGACCGCTATTCGCTCAAGGCGGTGGCGCTGCCGCTGTCCTTCATGCTGGCGCCGTTCCTCTATTTGGCGGCCAGCCTGAACAATCTGCCGCTGATCCTGGTCTCGATCGGCATCGTCATGGGTGCGTTCGGGCAGGTCACGGTGAATGACGCCATGGTCGGCAAGTACACCAGCGAGGAATGGCGCTCGCGCGCCTATGCCGTGCGCTATTTCATCGGCTTCACCGCCGCGGGCGCCTCGGTCGGCTTGGTGGCCTGGCTCTACGAGCAGGGCGGCTTCGTCACGATGCTGCACGCCTTCGCAGGTCTCTGCCTGCTCGCGATCGCCGCCGCGATCATCCTGCCGCGCGAGATCCGGACGCCGCAGGCGGTGTGAGGGGAGTACAATCGCTCCGATCTCGTGCCCCGGACGCAGCGCAGCGCTACTTCAGCGATGCGCTGCAGAGCCGGGGCCCATGCAGCAGCAGGTTCGGCGGCTCCTGGGTCCCGGCTCTGCGCAGCAACGCCAAGGCGTTGCAGCGCGTCCGGGACACGAGACTGACGGCGAAGCTCGCAATGAGCGCGGCATGTCACGCATGCCCCACAATGCCATTATGCCGGTGTTTTGCCCGACGGAGCAAGTCGTTTCGGCAACGCCGAAATTTCTCAAGCTTTTTCAATCCCATCTTTACTGTGCATGGGGTTGTTTTCGCGCTTTTTGTTTCGCCCCCTCAACGCCGCCGCGAGCGCAGGAACCCGTTCCACCTCCCGCAAGTTCTATTCACTGTGGCCTCGGCATCTTGCCAGGACGTTTGAAGGGGGAAAGACACCTGCATGCAGTGGCGCCTGCTCCGTCCGGTCAGCCTTGTCCCCGCGGCGCTTGTCCTCACCACCGTTGCGGCCGGCGCCGAGGCCGGCAAGTCGTCCGGCCCGTCCGAATTCCTGCTGGTGGTGCAGATCGTGCTGTTGATGGCCGTCGGGCGCGGCCTCGGCGAGATCATGCAGCGGATCGGCCAGCCGTCGGTGATCGGCGAATTGCTCGCCGGCATCATCCTCGGGCCGTCGCTGCTCGGCTGGATCTGGCCGGAAGCGCAGCACGCGATCTTCCCCAAGACGCCCGAGCAGAAGGCGATGATCGACGGCATCGCCCAGTTCGGCATCCTGCTGCTGTTGTTGCTCACCGGCATGGAGACCGATCTCCTGGTGTTCCAGCTCATCCGCTGGGCCAACGACAATCTGGTCAGCGCGGCGGCGGTCATCACGGTCATTCTGCTGCTGATGTCCGTCATGGCGCTGATCACGCATCTGATCGGTGTCCACACCGTGCTCGGCGCCTTCGTCGCCGGCATCCTCGTCGGCGAGTCCCCGATCCTGACGAGGCAGATCGACGAGCGCCTGCGCGGATTGATCTCGAGCTTTTTCATGCCGGTGTTCTTCGGCCTCGCGGGTCTCAGCGCCGACCTGTCGGTGCTCCGTGACCCCGATCTGCTGATGCTCACCGGCTTGCTGGTCGTGATCGCCAGCGTCGGCAAGTTCGGCGGCGCCTTTGTCGGCGGCACGCTGGGCCGGCTGAATTATCGAGAGTCGCTGGCGCTCGCGAGCGGGATGAACGCGCGCGGCTCGACCGAGGTCATCATCGCCACCATCGGCCTCTCGATCGGCGTGCTCAGCCAGAACCTGTTCACGATGATCGTGACCATGGCGATCGTGACCACGATGGCGATGCCCCCGATGCTGCGCGCGGCCCTGGCGAAGCTACCGATGAACAACGAGGAGAGGGAGCGGCTGGAGCGGGAAGAATTCGAGAAGCGCGGCTTCGTCGCCAACCTCGAGCGTCCCCTGCTGGCCGTCGACGAAAGCGTCAACGCCACCTTCGCAGCCCATATCGCCGGCTTGATCGCCGGCACGCGCGGCCTGCCGATCACCGTGCTGCATATCGGCAAGCGCGCCGCGGAGCAGGAGAAGGTCCGCGACGAGGAGGAGAGCCACGAAGCCGTTGTGAAGAAGGCCGCCGAAACCGTCTCCGCCGATGGCGATGGCGATACCGGCAACGTCGATGTCCTCACCCGTGCCAGGCGCGCGGAGCTCGGCGAGACCATCGCCGAGGAGGCGCGCAAGGGCTTTGACCTCCTCGTCGTCGGCATCGACAAGGTCGCCGCCGCCAAGGATCGCTTTGATCGGAAGATCGAGCACATCGCCGCAAAATTCGAAGGCCCACTGGCCATCGTCGCCGCCAAAGGCAAGCATCTGAAGCAGCCGATGCCGGACGCGCTCAATATCCTCGTGCCTGTCTCCGGCAGCGGGGTGTCCAAGCGCGGTGCCGAGGTCGCGGTCGCGCTCGCGCAAGCCGGATCAGGCTCGCTGCGGGTGATCTATGTCGCGACGACGCGCGACAAGGGCGCGCAGCGCGGGGTGTCCCACGGTCTGAGCCAGGAGGCAGGCATCCTGAAGGACGCCAGCGACCTCGCCGCCCGCTACGAGGTCGACATCACCACGACGCTGCGCGTGAACCGGGCGCCGGAGGCAGCGATCCTGCGGGAGATCGACACCACCGATGCCGATCTCGTCGTCATGGGCGTCGATCGCATCCAGGCCGACCATCTCTCCTTCGGCGGCGTCGCCGACGCGGTGCTCAGGCAATCGAAGGTCTCGGTGCTGCTGGTATCGAGCGGCGAGGCGCGCCGGGCGCCGGCGGAGAAGGCCTAAGACTTCAGCTCCGGCACTGGTTGCGCCTTCGGCACCTTCTTCGACGCACGCCAGTTCTCGAAGCGCTGCACCACCACGAAGAAGGCGGGCACGAACAGCACCGCAAGGCAGGTCGAGGCCAGCATGCCCGAGAACACGGTGATGCCGATCGACTTGCGCGCGCTGGCGCCGGCGCCGGTCGCGATCACCAGCGGCACCACGCCGAGGATGAAGGCGAACGAGGTCATCAGGATCGGGCGGAAGCGGGCGCGCGCCGCCTCGATCGCACTTTCCAGCACCGGCTTGCCGTCGCGGCCGTGCAGCTCGAGCCCGACCTCGACGATCAGGATCGCGTTCTTGGCCGACAGCGCGATCAGCAGGATCAGGCCGATCTGGCAATAGAGGTTGTTATCGATCTTCAAGGCATTGAGGATCAGCATGGGCCCGATCAGCGACAGCGGCACCGCGAGGATCACCGAGATCGGCGCGTACCAGCTCTCGTACTGGCCGGCGAGCACGAGATAGACCAGCAGCATGGCAAGGCCGAACACCCAGTAGATCTGGTTGGAGACCGCCTTCTCCTGATACGACATCGCGGTCCATTCGTAGCCGGTGCCCGGCGGCAGCGTCTTGTCCGCAATCTCCTCCATCAGCTTCAGCGATTGGCCGGAGGAGTAGCCCTGCGCCGGCAGGCCGATCACGGTCGAGGAGGGATAGAGATTGTAGAGGCTGATCAGCGACGGGCCGGTGGCCGGCGTGATGGTGGCGACGGTGCCGATCGGGATCATGTCGCCGTTCGAATTGCGCACCATCATGTTGGCGATGTCACGTTCGGTGATGCGGAACGCCGGATCGGCCTGGGTGTAGACCTGGAACACGCGGCCGAACTTGTTGAACTGATTGACGTAGGACGAGCCGAGATAGGTCGACAGCGCCGAGAACACCTGATCGGTGGTGACGTGCAGGGTCTGGGTCTTGACGCGGTCGATCTCGACGTTGAATTGCGGCACCGACGAGCGGAACGAGGACTGCACGCGCTGCAGCGCGCTCTGGCTCTGCCCGTTGAAAACCATCGCGCCGGTGATCGCCTGGAGCTTTGCGAAATCGCTGTTGCCGTCGCGCAGCTCGACCTGCATCGAGAAGCCGGCTGCGTTGCCGATGCCTTGAATGGGCGGCGGCGGCAGCACCAGGGTGCGCGCTTCCATGATGGTCGCGAGCTTGTCGTTCAGGCCGTACACCAGCGAGCGCAAATCTTCGCCAGGTCCTTTGCGCGCCTCCCAGTCCTTCAGGATGATGTAGGCGACGCCGGCATTGGCAAGGCTCGCGCTGTTGTCGAGCGCGGAGATGCCGGCGATGGTGATGACCTGCTGGACGCCAGGCGTGTCCTTGATGAGCTCGCTCGCTTGGTCGAGCACCTTCTGGGTACGTTCCAGCGAAGCACCGTCGGGAAGCTGCACGGCGGCGATCAGGTAGCCCTGGTCCTCGATCGGCAGGAAGCCCGTCGGCACCCGCGACAGGCCATAGCCGCCGACCCCGATCAGCACCAGTGCGAACGCGACCGAGATCGTGCTGTTCCTGCACAGCACGCCAATCAGCCGCGTGTAGCCCCGCTCGACGCGGTCATAGACGGCGTTGAAGCCGCGGTAGAAGAAATTGCGCTGCTCGGGCGGCACCGTCGGCCGCAGCCAGAGCGCGCATTGCGTCGGCTTCAACGTTGCAGCGTTGATTGCGGACAGCAGCGCGGTCGCCGCGATCACCAGCGCGAATTGCGAATAGATGCGCCCGGTGAGGCCCGCGAGGAACGAAGCCGGCAGGAACACCGAGATCAGCACCAGCGTGATGCCGACGATCGGGGCAAACAGCTGGTCCATCGCCTTGATCGCGGCGTCGTGGCCGTTCATGCCCTGCTCGATGTTGTGGGCTGCGCCCTCGACCACGACGATGGCGTCGTCGACCACGATGCCGATCGCGAGCACGATGGCAAACAGCGTCGACATGTTGATGGTGAAGCCGAGCGCCGCCATCGCCGCGAACGCGCCGATGATGGTGACAGGCACGGTCGTCGCCGGCACCAGCATCGCGCGCCAGTCCTGCAAGAACACCAGAATCACGACCAGCACGAGCAGGCCGGCCTCGATCAGGGTCATGTAGACCTCGTGCACCGAGGCCTGTACGAACTTGGTGGTGTCGAACGGCGTGTCGTACCTCATCCCCTGCGGGAAGGCCTTGGCGAGCTCGGCCATCTTCTTCTCGACGGCCTGCTCGACCTGGAGCGCGTTGGCGCCGGGCGACTGGAACACGCCGATGCCGACGGCGGGCTGCTTGTTCAGCGAGAAGATCTGGCTGTAGGTCTGCGCGCCGAGTTCGACCCAGCCGACGTCGCGCACCCGCGTGACATCGCCGCTGGTGCCTGATTTGACGATGATGTTCTCGAACTGGGTGGTGTCGTCGAGCCGGCCGTTGACGTTGAGCGTGTACTGGAACGCCTGGCCCGGCGGCGTCGGCGGCGCGCCGACCTGGCCGGCGGAGACCTGCTGGCTCTGCTGCTGGATCGCCTGGATCACGTCCTGGGGCACGAGGCCACGGACTTGCAGCTTGTTCGGATCGAGCCACACCCGCATCGAGTACTGGCCCGCGCCGAACACCGTGACGTTGCCGACGCCGGGCAGGCGGGAGAGCTCGTCGCGGATGTTGATGGTGGCGTAGTTGCTCAAATAGAGGCTGTCATACGTCGAGTCGGGCGAGGTCAGCGTCACGAACAGCAGGATCGAGGTCGACCGCTTCTGCACGGTGACGCCCTGGTTCTGCACGGCCTGCGGCAATTGCGACAGTGCGCTGGAGACGCGGTTCTGCACCAGCACCTGCGCGAAGTTGAGGTCGGTGCCGATCTTGAAGGTCACGGTCAGCGTATAGGTGCCGTCGGAGCCGCTGTAGGACTGCATGTAGAGCATGTCCTCGACGCCGTTGACCTGCTGCTCGATCGGCAGCGCCACGGTGTCGATCACGGTCTTGGCGCTGGCGCCGGGGTAGCGCGTTGTGACCTGCACCGTCGGCGGCACCACGTCGGGATATTGCGCGATCGCGAGGTTGAACAGCGCGACGCCGCCGATCAGAATCATCAGGAGCGCAATGACGTTCGAGAGGACCGGCCGCTCGATGAAGAACTTTGAGATCATGGCCGGCGCTCCTATTTGGCAGACGCCTGCGGCTGCTCGATCTTCGTCACCTGCGGGTCGATCTTCTGGCCCGGGATCACCCGCAGCAGCCCCGCGATCACGACGCGGTCGTCCGGCTTGAGGCCGCTTTCGATCACGCGCAGGCCATTGTCCACAGGCCCGATCTGCACCTTGCGCTGCTCGACCGTGCTGTCCTTGCCGACGACCAGCAGGTAACGGCCGCCCTGGTCGCTGCCGAGCGCGGCGTCGGGAACGAGAAGGGCGGATTTCTCCTGGTCGAAAGGCACGCGGACGCGGACGAAATAGCCGGGCAGCAGCACGCGCTTGTCGTTCGGTACGAGGCCGCGCACGGCGAGCGTGCCGGTCGACTGGTTGAGGGTCGGCGCGACATAGTCGAGATGACCTTCATGTGGATAGCCGGTCTCGGTCTGGAGGCCGACTTGAATCGGGAATTGCTTGAGGTTGCTGGGTGTGAGGCCGCGCCGGGCCGCCTCGGCGCGGATGCGCAAGACATCCTGCTCGTTGACGGTGAAGTTCACGTAGATCGGGTCCATCGCCACGATGGTCGCGAGCTGGGTTGGCGACGAGACGCCGACGAGCTCGCCGATCGAGACCATGTGCGCGCTGATGATGCCGTCGAACGGCGCAGTCACCTTGGTGTAGCCGTAGTTCACCTCGGCGAGGCGGGTGTTGGCCTGAGCCTGCTGGAGATTGGCCTGGGCATTGTCGCGGTTCGAAGTGGAGGTGTCGAGCGTGGCCTGCGACACGGCCTGGCGCTGCACCAGCTCGGCCTGCCGCTTGAAGTCGGCTTCCGCCTGCCGGAGCGAGGCCTGCGCGCCGACTTCGGCCGCCTGCGCCTGCTCGAGCTTGAGCTTGTAGGTTTCGGGCTCGATCGTGAACAGCTGGGTGCCCTGCTTGACGAAGCTGCCGTCCTGGTAATCGATCGATTGCAGAAAGCCCTGCACGCGCGCGACCAGGTCGACGCTCTTGATCGGCGCGGTATTGCCGGTGGCCTCGACATAGCGGGTGACCGGACGCTGCACTGGCGTTGCCACGTCTACCTTGGGCGGCGGCGGCGCCACGAACGTGTTCTTGTCCTCGCAACCGGCCAGTGCAACCACGGTGATCGCTGCGACCAGCGTCCGTCCGATATGCCTCCCAGCGCCACGATGTTGCGTAGGTCGGGTGGAATTCGCTGAGGTCATTCGGTGGCCCCCGGTGATTGTCTGTCGGTGCGGCAGGCTAGCAACAAATGTTCGGCCGTGGAACACCATAGCCATGGCAGTCACCGGCCTTGCACTGCAAACCGCGCTGTGCCTGTAAAGGGTTTGTCATGACAAAGCGCTTTTCACCGCCCGCACGATCGACCAGAATTGTGTTAAAGGCCGCGCGACAGAGGTGACGTGGCAGAGAACGAGAGAAGAAGAAAAGGTGAGGAGAACATGACATGTCAACGTCCCTCCAATCGGCCCTTGCCGGCCTCGTTCTCGCAGCGGCGGTCGCGATGCCAACGCTAGCCGATGGCCTGAAGGACGAGATCGCGCCGACCGGCAAGCTGCGGGTCGCGATCGCGATCAGCCCGGCGGGCGGCGCGTTCTGGTCGACCAAAACGCAAGACGGCTATGCCGGCGTTCCCGTCGATCTCGGCAGGGAGATGGCGGCGCAACTCGGCATGCCCGTCGAATATGTCGTGCACCAGAATTCCGGGCAGATCACCGACGCCGCGTCGAAAGGCACGCTTGAAAAAGGTGCTTGGGACGTCACCTGGCTGCCTAGGGATCCCGAGCGCGAGACGAGGATGATGTTCGGCCCGATCTACGAGGTCGCGGATGCCACCTACATCGTCAAGCCCGGATCAAACGTAACCAATTTCGCCACGCTCGATCAGGCCGGCATCAAGGTCGCGGCCGTCAACGCTACCACCACCATGCGCGGCGCCATCGCGCATCTGAAGAACGCCGAGGTCACGGGCTATCAGACCTATGACGAGATCTTTGGTCTTCTGAGGAGCGGCCAGATCGACGCCTTCGCGCTGTCGCGCGATCAGCTCAACAAGATGGCGCAGAAGATTCCGGGCGCGAGGGTGCTGGACGAGACGTTCAAGAAGACGGTGACGGCGGTGGCCGTGCCGCCCGGCCACAGCCAGGCGCTGGCGTTCGTCACAAAATTCATGACGGATGCGACGACCAACGGCACGCTGCGCAAGGCCTATGACAACAACGGCCTGAAGGACGCGCCGATCCGGACGGAGTAGTCCGTCGGAGCGATGGGTCTAGACGCCGGTCGCAATTGCCCGTTGCGCATGCCAGGCCGCAAGCACGTTCCGCTCTTCATCGGCCGTAAGCCCGACGACCGGACCGTTGCTGGCGTTAAGCCAGTGCAGCGTGTCGCGCGCGGTGTCAGCTGGTGGTCGCGAGATCAGTCCGGCCTCGCGTGCCGGTGAGGTGTCGCGCGTCATAAAGCCGGCGAAGTCGGGCAGGGGCAGCCACAGCGGCAGTGACCGCGGACCAGCCCAGCGCCGCACGTCGTGTGCCTCGAGGAAGGCGCGACCGATCCAGGTGAACGTGCAGGACGCGTTCAGCGCTGCTGCGCATTCGGCCAGCAACTCACCGCGCGTGCGTATCGGTCCAATCCCGTCATAGATGCCGGTGAGGCGAAGCTCTGCGGCATGCACAATCCATTGCGCGAGGTCGCGCACGTCGATGAGCTGGACGGCATCATCAGGCGATCCCGGCGCCAGCACCTCGCCGCCGCGCGCAAGCCGTGCCGGCCAATAGGCGAAGCGCCCGGTCGGGTCCTGCGGCCCGGCGATGAGGCCGGCGCGGCAGATGAAGGACTCGTCGCCGACCGCCTGTTCGCAGGCGACCTTGGCCGCGCCATAAATGGCGTCGGTGCTGTGCTCGATCTCTGCCGCGACAGGCTCGCGCAACAGTGCGGTGTCGGCGCGTTGCCCCGGGATGCGATTGTCCGCATACACGCTGATGGTCGAGACGAAGGTCCAATGCACATTTGGCCGCTTCAGCGCGGCGACGGCGCGGCGGACTTGGGCGGGATGACGCGAGACGTCGACGATTGCATCGAATGTCTCGCCGGACAGCGGCGCAAGTCCGCCCTCGACGTCGCGATCGATCCGGATTAGGCGCGCGCCCGCCGCGATCGGCCCCGCAAGGCCGCGGGCGGCGCAGGTCACGTCATGCCCGGCAGCGCAGGCATGGGCTGCGACCGCCCGCCCCAGAAACTGACTGCCGCCGAGAACGAGAATGCGCATGAAACGGACCACGTCCCCGATGAGATCCCGGAGACTACTCTGTCCGGTAGCGGTTGCAACCGATCCTCAGCGTGCCTTGATCTCCGCATACTTCGCCATCGCGCGTTCGAACTTACGGTTGAACAGCCACATCGCGGCGAGGATCTCGCGGTAGCTCGCCGAGGTGCGCGCCCGGTCGGCCTGTCCGAACGCGAAGATGCTGTTGTTGCGCAGGTGCTTCATGATGGTGGGGCTGGACACCCTGTAGTTCAGGAGATCGCCCGATTTGAGCGCGGACCGCGTCGGTGTGGGAACGATCTGGATCAGCTCGAACAGCTTCATCTGGTTGATCGGATCGGGCAGCGTCTTCACGATTCCCGGGATCTCCCGGAAGATATCTGCGTGCGCGTTCATCAGGCCGTTGCGCACGTTGGTCCAGTGGTTGAAGCGGTGATCGGTGCCGCGGGCGCGCGCCTCTTCCTTCTCGTCGCGCGCGCTCAGCTCGGGATCGAGAGCCGCGATCTGGCCCTTGATGTCCTCCCATTTCCTGCGGCCGTTGCGGTCTTCGGAGGGGCCGGTCTGGAAGCTGCCCATATAGGTGTTCGAGCGCCCGTTGCGGACATTCTGCTTGCCGTTGGTCTCGGCGAAGAACAGCCCGAGGCTGATCCGCCCCGCAGCCTCGGCGTGGTCAGGCGCAAGCCCCTTGGCGCGCGCAATCGCGGCCGCGAGATCGACGACGTCCTTGAACGGCGTCCGCGAGTCCTGCGCGCCCGCCGGCGGCGCCTCCATGATGTCGAACAGTTTCGAATATTCATCGATCAGCGGCTCGATATCGGCATCGAAATAGGCAGGTGGTATCTCGAACTTGTTGGGCCGCCCGATCCGCGATGGCATCGCGTCGGTGAGATCCTTGTAAGCACTGATGACGGCGACGCGGGCAAGATAAAGCGCCTGGCCCGGCAGGTTCGGCAGCGGCTGCTTTGCCTCGATCTGCTTGCGCCGTTCGGCGAGAACAGCCTTGAAGTCGCCGAGCGCGCGCTCATAGGCCGCAAGCGCCTCCGATTGCTTCGCGTTATGCGTTTGCGCCCGGCTCACCGCGGGCGTCACGAGCAACAACCCAAGCGCGGCTATGGCCGCAATGATGTGACGTCGTGCAGGCATGGCCGGCTCTCCCAGCGATTCGTCAGCCGGGAGATGGTAGCCTAGTCGTTGGCCTCGGGCGGCAGGAAGTCGACCTCGTGCAGCGCCGAGATGCGCACGACCTCGGCGGGGTCGGTCAGATTGTGGAGCTGGTCGAACAGCGCCTCCAGCTTCTGCATCGGCGAGACCCAGAACAGCGCGCGGGCCGGCTTGTCGGATTTGTTGAAATAGCCGTGCGGAATGCCGCGCGGCAGCCGCACGAGGTCGCCGGCATGGGCCTTCACCCACTTGCCGTCGAGCTTGAGGTCGAGCGTGCCCTCCTGCACCAGGATGAATTCGTCCTGGGTCGGATGGACGTGCACCGGCACGAACTGGCCGGGATCGCTGTTGGTCTCGAACGCGAAGGTGGAGTCGGTGACCGCCTTGGGGAAATAGACCTGGCCCAAAATGTTCCAGGACTTGCCGCCATAGCCCGTGCCGTTCGCGGTGATGCCTTTTTCGAGTGCAGTCATGGCTCGCCTCCGATGAATTACGGCCGGAGTGTTGCGCAGGTGCCGGGCTCTGTCCATCCGTCAAACCGTCCGGCTCTGCGCTAGCGACGGTTTCGCACGGCCGCCTGGCTGCGCAGAAAAGCTTCGACATCGGCCTGCACCGAGTAGGGCGTCGGGATCGGATCGCCCGCGACGTCGACGGCGGTGTCGAGCGAACGGCGCAGCATGCGCGCGAGCTCGGCCTTGCGGTAAGGTTTCGTCAGGAGCGGTGCGCCCATGGTGGCGTGTCCCGGCCCATGCGGAGCATCGTAGGCATAGCCCGAGGTGAACAGCACCCTTAACGAGGGGCGCGCAGCCACCATCTCGTCGGCGAGCTCCCGTCCGTTCAAGCTGCCGGCCATCACGATATCGGTGAACAGCAGGTCGAATGGCGTGCCCTCGGCCGCGATGGCGAGGGCTTCGGTCGCATTGGCGGCTGGGATAACCTTGTAACCCAGGCTTTCGAGCTGGACCGTGACGTATTGGCGGACGTCGCGATCGTCCTCGACGCAAAGGATGGTCTCAGTCCCGCCCACGATCTTGCGTTCGTCATAGCCGGTGGGACGAAGCGTGCTGGTTTCGGCCTTCGGCAGGTAGATCGTGAATGTCGTGCCGCGGCCTTGTTCGGATGCGACCTTGATGCCGCCGCCGGACTGCTTGACGAAACCGAATACCATGCTGAGCCCGAGCCCCGTGCCCTTGCCGACGTCCTTGGTCGAAAAGAACGGATCGAAGATGCGTTCGAGAATGGCCTGCGGAATGCCGGTACCATTGTCGGCGATCTCGATCTCGACATAGTCGCCGGCATAGCCGGCGCCGACCGCGACGGCCTCGCGCACGCCGAACACGACGTTGCGCGTCCTCAGCGTCAGCCTGCCGCCGTCCTGCATCGCGTCGCGGGCGTTGATCGCGAGGTTGAGCAGCGCCGAACTCAGCTGGCCGCGGTCGGCGAAAGCCAGCCACACGTTGCGGTCGAGCCTGGTCGCGATCTCGATGTTCTTGCCGAAGGTCGCCAGCAGCAACTTTGCCAGCTCTTCGAGCAGCTCGTTGACGTCGATCTCGGCCGGCTGGAGCGCCTGCTTGCGGGCAAAGGACAGCAGGCTGGACGTCAGCGCGGCGCCGCGATCGGCCGCTTCGCTGATCAGCTTGGTGATGGTGGCGAGCGGCGGGTTGTCCTTCACCGCGTCGGCGAGGATCTCGATCGTGCCCGTGATCACCGTGAGCATGTTGTTGAACTCGTGCGCGATGCCGCCGGTGAGTTGCCCGACCGCCTCCATCTTCTGAGCCTGGACCAGTTGCTCCTCGGCGGCGCGCCTCTTGGTGACGTCCTTGACGAAATTGTTGACGATGGTGCGTCGGCCGAGCTGAAGCGCGGTGCTCGACGCCTCGATCAGGATCGCTTCGCCGTTCCGGTGCAGCAGGGTCGCCTCGAACCGGATACCGATTGGCGTATTCGACAGTTCCGGCAAGAGCCGCATCATGCGTTGCCGAAAACCGTCGCGGAGCGGCTCGGCGATCAAGAGATTGACGACATCGGTGCCGAGCGCCTCCTTGCGCGTCCATCCGGTCAGGGCCTCGGCCTGAAGGCTCCACTCCAGGATGATGCCGTTTGCGTCGGTCTGGATGAAGGCATCGAGCGCGGTCTTGATGATTGCCTGGATCATCTGCGCGCTGGCCTGCGCCTGCCCGGCCAGTTGCGCAGCCACACGCTGGTCCTGCGACGCCTCGATCATACGCGTGCAGAGCCGCGCGACCAGGACCGCAACGGCGGCGCTTGCGAGCAGCGCGACGATCTGGGCAAGGCCGAACCCGGGTCCCGTCACGGCATAGGAGGCGAGGAGGGCGGCAGCGGTCACGACGACCTGCGCAGCCATCGCGCGTGTCAGAAGCCGCCCGAGTTTCATGGTCTCACACCAACGACGTCAGTCGCGGACCCCCGAGTCCGCGCTGTCAATGAGTCCGGCCCTATGTGAGCTACAGACTCCGTGCGCGGGCGTCGAGAGGCAATTTACGGCTGTATCGGGGCATCAACCTGCCGGCGAATCGGTCTGCCGCAGCGTCGTGACCCAGATCACACGTGCCGCCTGCTGGGTCGGGTTGTCGAACATGTGCGGCACGATGCTCGGGAAACGGAAGCTGTCGCCGGCTTCGAGCACGTGAGCCTGGTTGTCGAGCCACAGCCGCAGGCTGCCGGACAGGATATAGCCGGCCTTCTCGCCGGTGTGCTGGAGGAAGTCGGTGCCTGAGGAGGCGCCGGGATTGAGCGTGAGCTCATAGAGTTCGAGTTGGCCTTTGTCCGCCGGCGTCAGCGCTTCCTTGACGACGCCGCTGGCGGTGAGCCGCAGCAGGCGCCGGCTGTTCTTGCGCACGATGTAGCGCTGCACGTCGGCGGGATCGGTGGTCTCGAAGAAATAGGAGATGGGGACCTCGAGCGCGATGCTGAGCAGGCGCAGCGTGCGGATCGACGGCATCGCGCGCGCGCGTTCGAGCTGGCTGATCATGCCGTTGGAGAGGCCGGTCTTGTTGGCAACGTCCTGGATCGAGAGACCGGCGCGCTGGCGCAGCAGCCGCACGGTCTCACCGAGTCGCTGGTCGACCGCATCGTCGGCTTCGACCGTCGGGGCGTCCTTGGTGCCGTTGCTATCGCCGCGACTATCCATGTCGCTCTCCCATGCATCATCTCAGCCTCGCACCGCACTGGTCCGAGGCCCACTCAGAGTGAAAAGGTCGCGCATCCTAGCAATGTGATTGACAGCTGTATTTAGTCATGATGAACTTTTGATAGAAAAATTTAGAAGCACTAAAGCCCACTCCTGTCCCTTTGACGGGGTTTCGGGGCGCGGGAGACGGTGCCGCGTGCGGAAAACGGAGAGTGGTCATGGCAGGCGACACCGGCAAGTTCGGCGTTGGGTCAGTGCATCTCGGCATTCCGAATCGCCGTCAGTTCTTTCAGCTCGGCGCCGGCGCCGCCGCGGGCTGGAGCCTTGCAGGCCATGCCTTTGCGCAGACCGAGCGTCCCTCCAATCCGCCGGACAAGCCGCGCGGGCAGGTGGTTGCGGCGCTGTCGCAGGAGCCCACAGTCTTCCATCCGCTGATGCCGGGCATCGAGGTCGACCAGGGCATCTGGTGGCAGCTGTTCTCGCTGCTCTGGTACATCGATCCCGAGGGCAATTTCGTTCCTGATCTGGCGCGCGAAGTCCCGACCATTGCGAATGGCGGCCTGTCGGCCGACGGCCTGACCTGGAAGATCAAGCTGCGCAGCGATGTGAAGTGGCATGACGGCACGCCGTTTACGGCCGAGGACGTGAAATTCTCGCTCGATCTGATCAACGATTCCAATTTCCGTGCGCGCAGCCGCGTCGGCCATAGCCTGGTCAAGGACATCAAGGTCGTCGCGGCGGACGAGATCCACTGGCGCATGGAGGCGCCCTATTCGCCCTACATGTCGATCCTGGGCTCGCTGACCTTCATCGTGCCAAAGCACATCCTGGAGAAGGTGTCCGATCCGAACGCCTCACCGTTCCACAACGCGCCGGTCGGTACCGGACCGTTCCGCTGGAGCGAGCGCGTGCCCGGCGACCATATCCTGCTGAACGCCCACACCGGCTATCACGGCAAGGGGCCGTACCTCGAACGCGTGGTCTTCAAGTACATTCCCGACCTCACCGTGCTCTACACCCAGTTCCGCACCGGCCAGGTCGACTACACCGGCCTGCAAGGCATCTTGCCGAACTTCGTGCAGGAGGCGAAGACGCTGAAGGGCCGCAAGATCTTCGTGTCCTCGACGTCCTCGGTCGAGCACATCGCGCCCAACCTCGACTTCGGTCCGTTCGCCGACCGCGCGGTGCGGGAGGCGCTCTATTCCGCCATCAACAAGCAGGCGATCATCGATGCGCTCAATTACGGTCTTCCCAAGCTGACCGAGAGCTTCGTGCCGCAGCAGGCCTGGTCGTTCCAGCAGGGGCTGCCGCAGCACAAATACGATCCTGCCAAGGCCAACGCGCTGCTCGATGCGGCGGGATGGGTCCGCCGCTCCGGCGGCGTGCGCGAGAAGGGCGGCGTCAAGCTCGAATTCACCAATTCGACGACCTCGGGCAATGCGGTGCGCGAGCAGACCCAGCAGCTCCTGATCCAGGACTGGCGCGCGATCGGTGCCGCGATGCGCGTCAACAACATGCCGGCCGCCGTGATCTGGGGCGACTTCTGGCAACAATCAAAGTTCAATTCGGTGATCGTGGGTGTGAATTTCATGCTCGGCAGCGACCCCGATGTGACGCCCCGCTTCGGCTCCGGCGCCATTCCAGCCAAGGGTGGCCGCGGCTACAACACCTATCAGTACCAGAGTCCGGAGGCCGATCGTCTTCTCGCCGAAGGCGCAAAACAGTTCGATCTCGCTCAGCGCAAGACGACCTATGGCGAGCTGCAAAAGCTGATCCGCAACGACCTCGCCATTCTGCCGCTGTTCCAGGGCTTCATCGCCGAAGGCGTGAAGGAGGGGCTGCAGGGCTTCCGCCCCAACATCAACACCTCCATCAACTCCTGGAACATCCGCGAATGGTACTGGGCCTGATGTCTCAGGCTCGCTGGATCGCCTGAGATGGCTCGTTACGTCGTCAACCGCCTGGCGCAGGCGGTCATGCTGCTGGTGATCGTCTCCGCGATCGGCTTCGCCATCCTGCATCTGGCTCCCGGCGGTCCGCTCTCGCAGTTCGCTGTCTCCGGGCAAATGACGCAGGAGGATCTCGACCGCGTCACCAGGCAGCTCGGTCTCGATCGTCCGCTGCCGATCCAGTATCTCGACTGGTTCGGCCGCATGCTCAAGGGCGATTGGGGCAAGTCCTATCGCGATGGCGAGGCGGTGCTCTCGGTGATCTCCTCGCATCTCGGCGCCACGCTGGAGCTGATGGCGACGGCGACCATCATCGCGGTCCTGCTCGGCGGCTGGATCGGCGTGCTCGGCGCGCTGCGCCGCTATTCGCTGTTCGATTCGCTCGCAACCGTCGGTGCCATGATCGCGCTGTCGATCCCGACCTTCTGGTTCGGCCTCGTCACCATCTACGTCTTCTCGGTGAAGCTCGGCTGGCTGCCGGCCGGCAACCGGCAGACCATCGGCGACGGCTCCTTCCTCGACCTGCTGCATCATCTGATCGCGCCCGCCCTGGTGCTGGCGCTGGTCGAGACCGCGATGTGGGGCCGCTTCATGCGCTCGTCCGTGCTCGAGGTGATCAACCAGGACTACATCCGCACCGCGCGCGCCAAGGGCATGCCGGAATGGCGCATCCTCACCGTGCACGCGCTCCGCAATGCGCTGCTGCCGATGATCACGGTGGCGGGCTTGCAGTTTCCGACGCTGCTCGGCGGCGCGCTGGTGGCCGAGACCGTGTTCACCTGGCCCGGCATGGGCCGGCTGTTTCTCGATTCGATCGGCTATCGCGATTATCCCATGGTGATGGGCATCCTGATGTTCTCGGCGACCATGGTGCTGATCGGCTCGCTGCTCGCCGACATCCTCTATGCCGTCGTCGATCCGCGCATCCGGGTGGGCTAGGGATGACGGCTGCGACCCTCTCCACCGACCGGCCCGCGCCCGGCCAGGCCGCC
Source organism: Bradyrhizobium cosmicum (assembly GCF_032290525.1). Taxonomy (GTDB): domain Bacteria; phylum Pseudomonadota; class Alphaproteobacteria; order Rhizobiales; family Xanthobacteraceae; genus Bradyrhizobium; species Bradyrhizobium cosmicum_A. The sequence continues at coordinate 256,608 of NZ_JASXTA010000002.1, forward strand.
TGGCAGCGCTTCCGCCGCCACCGGCTCGCGCTCGCGGGCGCGGTGGTCATTGTGGTGCTCGTCCTCGGCTCGGTCCTCGGCCCGCATCTGCTGCCGTTCGACGACACCTATATCGACATCATGAAGCGGTTCGCGCCGCCGCTCTCGGGCGCGCATATCCTCGGCACCGACGAGCTCGGCCGCGACGTGCTGGCGCGGCTGATGATGGGCGCGCGCGTCTCGCTTTCGATCGGCATCGTCGCGATGGTGATCGCGATGGCGGCTGGCATCGCTGTCGGCGCCTTCGCCGGCTTCTATGGCGGCGTGGTCGGCGCGGTGTTGATGCGCTTCGTCGATGCCGTGCTGTGCTTTCCGACGATCTTTCTGCTGATCGCGCTAGCGGCGCTCACCGAGCCCGGTCTTGTCATGACCACTGTGCTGATCGCGGCGACCGCCTGGATGTGGGTGGCCCGCGTCGTCGAGGGCCAGGTGCGCTCGCTGCGGGAACGCGAGTTTGCGGTCGCCGCGCTCGCCTTCGGTTCGTCGAACCTGCGGATCATGTTCCGCGAGCTCGTGCCCAATGCGATCGCACCGATCGTGGTGGCGGCGACGCTGAACGTCGCCAAGGCGATCCTGCTCGAATCCTATCTCAGCTATCTCGGCTACGGCATCCAGCCGCCGGCCGCGAGCTTGGGCAACATGCTCAACAACGCGCAGATCTATCTCACCAGCGCGCCGTGGCTCGCGATCGCGCCGGGCGTCGTCATCACGCTGGCGGTCACGAGCTTCAACTTCCTCGGCGACGGCCTGCGCGACGCGCTCGACCCGCGGATGAACATCCCCTGATGAGCAGGATCTTGCTCGAACCGATGTCCAGGAGTGCCCCATGTCCCCGCCGCTCACCCGTATAAACAGCGACGAACGCCTGCCGGCGCAGGTGGACGTCGTCGTCATCGGCGGCGGCGTCATCGGCGTCTCCGCGGCCTATCATCTGGCGAAGAAGGGCCTTTCCGTCGCGCTGGTCGAGAAGGGCCATGTCGGCGGCGAGCAGTCGAGCCGCAATTGGGGCTGGTGCCGCCAGCAGGGCCGCGCGCGGGAGGAGATTCCGCTGGCGCGCGAGGCGCTGCGTCTGTGGGAGGACATGCAGAACGACGCTGGTGTCGATGCCGGCTTCCGCCGCACCGGCGTGCTGTTCCTGACCAAGAACAAGGACGAGCTCGCGAGCTGGGAACGATGGACGGCGGTCGCGCGCGAGATGCAGGTCCACTCGACGGTGCTGACCCCGGCCGAGGTCGCCGAGCGCGTGCCGGGGAATACCGACAAATGGGTCGGCGGCCTGCATACGCCGAGTGACGGGCGCGCCGAGCCGTCGATGGCCGTGCCGGCGCTCGCCACGGCGGCGCGAAAACATGGCGTCACCATCCATCAGGGCTGCGCCGCGCGCGGGCTGGAGACGACCGGCGGGCGTGTCAGCGCCGTCGTCACCGAGAAGGGGACCATCCGCACCCAGTCCGTGCTGCTGTCGGGCGGGGCATGGTCTTCGCTGTTCTGCCGCCGCCATGGCATCGAGCTGCCGATCGGCCTCGTCAATGCCACTGCGTGCCGGACCACGCCCGCACCCGAGATCACCTCCGGCGCGCTCGGCACCGATTTCTACTGCATCCGCCGCCGGCTCGACGGCGGTTTTACGCTGGCGCTGCGCAACCGCGGCACGGTCGAGCTGTCGCCCGATCTGTTCCGTTACGCGCGCACCTTCTGGCCGACCTATCTGCATCGCCGCAATGGCCTGAAGATGTCGTTCGGCAAGTCGTTCTTCGACCAGCTCATGCGCGGCACCAGCTGGAGCTTCGACAAGCCGTCGCCGTTCGAGACCGAGCGCGTGCGCGATCCCGCACCCGACATGTCGCTGGTCACCGCGGCGCTGGCCTCGCTGATCAAGGCAAACCCGGAATTGAAGGACGTCGAGATCGCCGAAGCCTGGGGCGGCACCATCGACTGCACGCCGGATACGATCCCCGTGATCTCGCAAGTCGACGCCTTGCCCGGCTTCTTCCTCGCCACCGGCTTCTCCGGCCACGGTTTTGGCATCGGCCCTGCTGCCGGCAAGCTTGCCGCCGACATCGTCACGGGCTCAACGCCGCTGGTCGATCCCGCCGCCTACAGCCACAAGCGCATGATCGACGGCCGGCGGCTCGCGCCCGTCAGCCCGTTCTGAGGGCGGCATGACGGTTCTTTACAAGGCCAACATGGTTCGCGGCGCCGAGTGGGCGCGCTTCTTCGCGGAGCGCGCATCCGATATGCCGTTCCGGCTGTGGCCCGACATCGGCGATCCCGCCGAGGTGCGCTATCTGGTGGCGTGGGTGCCGCCGGACGACATCGGGGCGACCTTTCCCAATCTCGAGTTGGTGTTTTCGGTCGGCGCCGGCGTCGATCAGTTCGACGCGACAAAAGTCCCGCTGCACATTCCGCTGGTCCGCATGCTGGAGCCCGGTATTGCCGAGACCATGGTCGAATACGTCACCATGGCCGTGCTCGCCCTGCACCGCGACCTCCTGCACTTCATCAACCAGCAGAGGGAGCAGGTCTGGCGCGAGATCCGGATTACGCCGGCCAAGCGTCGGCGCGTCGGCGTGATGGGGCTCGGCCAGCTCGGTCAGGCCGTGCTCGAACGTCTCACGGCGTTCGGCTTTCCGCTGCTCGGCTGGAACCGCTCGCCGCGCCAGATCGAGGGCATCACTTGTTATGCCGGCGCGGAGGCCCTGCCAAAATTTCTCGCGCAGACCGACATTCTCGTCTGCCTGCTGCCATTGACCGACGAGACGCGTGGCATCCTCAATGCCGATCTGTTCGCGCGCCTGCCGCGCGGCGCTTCGCTCGTCAATGTCGGCCGTGGCCCTCATCTCGTCGAAGCCGATTTTCTCGCGGCGCTCGACAGCGGCGCGCTGTCCGGCGCCGTCCTCGACGTCGCCGATCCCGAGCCGCTGCCGGCGGGCCATCCGTTCTGGACCCATCCGCGCATCCTGCTGACGCCGCACAATGCCAGCATGACGAGCCCGGATACGGCCGTCGATTTCGTGCTCGATGTCATCGCACGCCACCGCCGCGGCGAAGAGTTGCCGGGGCGCGTCGATCGCAGCCGCGGCTATTAGGACACTCGCATGAGTATTGGCGCAAACGCTCCTGACCAAGTGATTGCCGAAGCCCAGGTGCCGGTGCTGTCAGTCGCAGGCCTCACCACATCCTTCATGCGCGAGCGAGAGTGGATCCCAGTCGTCCGTGACGTGTCCTTCGACATCGGCCCACGCGAGACCGTGGCGATCGTCGGCGAGTCCGGTTCGGGCAAGAGCGTCACCGCGCTCTCGATCATGCGGCTCATTCCGAAGGAGAGCGGCCGCATCGAGGGGCGCGTCACGCTGGCGGGCCGTGAGTTGCTGACGCTGCCCGAGAGCAACATGAAGGATATCCGCGGCAACGATGTCGCCATGATCTTCCAGGAGCCGATGACGAGCCTCAATCCGGTGCTCACCATCGGCTTCCAGATCGCGGAAGCGCTGATCCAGCATCGCGGCCTGTCACGCGCTGCGGCGGAAGCCGAGACGATCCGCCTGCTCGACCGCGTCCGCATTCCTGCCGCGAAATCCCGCTTCCACGAGCATCCGCATCGCTTCTCCGGGGGCATGCGCCAGCGCGTGATGATCGCGATGGCGCTCGCCTGCAGGCCGAAGCTTCTGATCGCCGACGAGCCGACCACCGCGCTCGATGTCACGATCCAGGCCCAGATCCTGGAGCTGCTGAAGCAGCTTCAGCAGGAGGAGGAGATGTCGATCCTCTTCATCACCCACGACATGGGCGTGGTCGCCGAGATCGCGGACCGAACCGTGGTGATGTATGGCGGGCAGGCGGTGGAGACCGACGCGACCACGCGCATCTTCGCCGCGCCCGCGCATCCCTACACCCGCGCGTTGCTCGCGGCCGTGCCGCGCCTCGGCTCGATGGACGGGCGCACCCGGCCGATGCGCTTTCCAATCGTCGACAAGATGACGGGCACCTCGGATGAGCCGACGGAGACGCCTGAGACGGTCTCAACCGCGCAGCGCCCGCTACTCGAAGTCGCGGGCCTCACCACGCGCTTTCCGATCCGCTCGGGAGTGCTCGGCAAGGTCTCCGGCCGCGTCCACGCAGTCGAGAACATTTCCTTCACCTTGCGCGCCGGCGAGACGTTGGCGCTGGTCGGCGAATCCGGCTGCGGCAAGTCGACGACGGGCCGCTCGATCCTCAAGCTGATCGAGCCGGACAGCGGCACGGTCCTGATCGACGGCCAGGACGTGCTCGCCATGAACGCCCGCACCTTGCGCGACTTTCGCAAGCAGATGCAGATCGTGTTCCAGGATCCGTTCGCGAGCCTCAATCCGCGCATGTCGGTGGGAACGGCGATCGCCGCGCCGCTGCTCGCCAACGGGCTCGCCACGGCATCGCAGGCGCGGGACAAGGTCGCAGACCTGCTCGTGCGCGTCGGCCTAAGCGCCGACATGGCCGCGCGGTTTCCGCACGAATTCTCCGGCGGCCAGCGTCAGCGCATCTGCATCGCGCGCTCGCTCGCGCTCGGGCCGAAGCTGATCGTTGCGGACGAAGCTGTCTCGGCGCTCGACGTTTCGGTCAAGGCGCAGGTCGTCAACCTGATGCTCGACCTCCAAGCCAGCATGGGCCTCGCCTATCTCTTCATCTCCCACGACATCGCAGTGGTGGAGCGCATGAGCCATCGCGTCGCGGTGATGTATCTCGGCGAGATCGTCGAGATCGGTCCGCGCGCTTCCGTGTTCGCCAATCCGCAGCATCCCTACACGAAGAAGCTGATGGCCGCCGTGCCCGTGCCCGATCCATCGCGTCGCGGCGCCAAGCGCGAGACCTCGAACGACGAGATCAGAAGTCCGGTGCGCGCGCCGGATTACCAGCCGCCAGTGCGGCAATATCGCGAGGTTTCGCCCGGCCATGTCGTCCAGGTCTGGGGCGAGGAGTGGTCGGCCTAGCGCGGATGCTTTCGAGAATGCACGATGAAATCGCGCAATGATCTGCCGCACGGTGTCCTTCGCTCTGCCAGGCTTGTGGATCGTGCTGAAATCACAATGAATTCACCTCAAAGCCGATTGAGTGCGACAGCCCGCCGCAACATCTATGTGTCGGTGCGGTGAGGCTGGACCGTTGGTCGTCGGTCTCCAATAATGCATGGGCTCGGAAAGGCTGGCGAAGACGCGCCTGTCAGGATGGAATATTGAAATGACACAAGCAGGCGTCTACGGGCAGCGGCTCGGGCGGGGCCTTCACGTGAAGGAAGCGCCGGTTCTGGTCACGCGCTGGCTGCGCAGTGCCGCGCTTGCGGTCACCGAAGTCCGCAATGACAATCCGACGCTCGAATTTTCCGGCTCTTTGCCGGCTGAAGATGCTTACCTCGTCAGCCTGAAACTCCGCGACTACCCTGCTTGCGAATGTTGGGAGGAGGGCCGCTACGTCACCAGGGAGGATATTCGTGCGGGTGCGACCTATCTGTACGACCTCAAGCGCGACCCGCGCTATGTGATCGACAAGCCGTTTCACTCGCTGTTCTTCTATTTGCCGCGCTCGGCCCTTGGCGACGTTGCCAGGCAGCCGGGTGCGCCGTGCGTTGGCGAGCTCAGCTACGAGCCCGGTGTCGGTCATGACGACGGGATCATCCGTCATATCGGCGCCACCTTGCAGCAAGGCTTGCGTCGGCCTGACGAGACCAACCAGCTGTTCGTCGATCACATGTTGCTCGCGCTTACCGCCCACGTCGCCCAGACCTATGGCGGGCTGAAGCCGGCCGCAGAGCAGAACCGCGGCGGTCTTGCGCCATGGCAGGTGAAGCGCGCGTGCGACCGGCTCGACTCCGATCTCTCAGGCAAGATCGCCTTGCAGCAGCTCGCGACTGAGCTCGGCCTTTCGGTCAGCCACTTCTCACGCGCGTTCCGGATTTCCACCGGTCTGCCGCCGCATCAATGGCTGCTCCGCCAGCGGGTGAAAGCGGCCAAGCAATTGATGACGGTCCGCGACCTGCCGTTGTCTGAGATTGCCAGTTCGGCCGGGTTTGCCAATCAGAGCCATTTCACGCGGGTGTTCTCGCAGATCGTCGGCGTCAGCCCGGGCGCATGGCGCCGCGAAGCGTATGGCGGGCCGGGCGAGACCTGAGGCGAGACTCAGCGCCGTTCGCCAGCGAAATTGTGTGGGCGGCGCGGCACGCCGCGAAAATATCGTCCGCCGGATTGTCCTCGTTCGGCCATCGCGCAACCGCGTGACTCCTCCCATCAGTCCGTCAGCGTGATCCCCAGCGGCACGGAGTGGAGATCGCAGGCGCGGCCCGCCCTGGCCACTTGCCCCGGCACGGGATGACCGATCATGGACGGCAGCGTGCGGGACAGCGCAATCAGGCCTTCGAGATCGAGGCCGGTGTTCAGCCCGATCTCCCGGCAGAGATTGACGAGATCTTCGGTGCAGACATTGCCCGACGCCCCCGGCGCAAATGGGCAGCCGCCGAGCCCGCCGAGCGACGCGTCGAAGCGAAGTGCGCCTGCTTCGAAGCCCGCCATCACATTGATGAGCCCGAGTCCCCTCGTGTTGTGGAAATGCAGCGTCAGCTGGGCGCGCGGGACGAGACCGAGGACGGATTTGACGCGCTGTCTCACGAGCTTCGGATTGGCCATGCCGGTGGTATCCGCGAGCGTGATGCTTTGGGCACCGAGGCGCAGATATGTCTCGATCAGCCGTAGCACCTTGCCTTCGTGCTGCTCGCCTTCGAATGGACAACCGAATGCCGTTGCGAGCGTCGCATTGAGGACAGCGCGCCTGCCGATCGCTGCTGTCACCTCTGCGAGTGCAGACAGTGAGCCCTGATGGTCCATGCCCATATTGACGCGATTGTGCGTCTCGCTCGCCGACATTACGAAGTTCACCTCGTCGGCGTCGGCCTGCAGCGCGCGTTCGGCGCCTCTGAGATTGGGGATGAGCGCAACGAAAACCACGCCTTCACGTCGAACGATGGAGCGGAACACCGCATCGCCGTCGGCGAGAGCGGGCACCGCTTTCTGCGAGACGAAAGACCCCGCCTCGATTCGGCGAAAGCCCAACACGGACAAGCGGTCGATCAGTGCGACCTTGACGTCGGTCGGCACCACGATCGGCTCGATCTGAAGGCCGTCGCGCGGGCAGACCTCCTGAATGACGATATCGGCACTCATTGGATGACGCCGCGCTGCCGCAGCTCGCGGATGTCCTGTTCGGTCTTGCCGAGTTCGGCGAGGATGTCTTCGGTATGCGCGCCGAGTTCAGGGCCGCTCCAGCGGACCGCGCCGGGGGTATCGGAGAGCTTTGGCACGATGCCCGGCATCTTGACGGAGATGTCGCCGGGCAGCGCGGCCTGGATGATCATCTCGCGGGCGAGATAGTGCGGGTCATCGACAATGTCGGCGACCGAATAAATGCGCCCGGCGGGTATGCCGGCCGCTTCGAGCGCGTCGAGCGCCTCCGCAATGGTGTGCCTTCGCGTCCAATCCGCGATGGCTGCATCGAGCTCGACGTTGCGGGCGACGCGCCTGTCGTTGGTTGCGAGCTCTTCGTCCTCGGCAAGATCGGGTCTGCCGACCGCGACCATCAGCCGCTTGAAGATCGCATCACTGTTTCCGGCAATGACGACGTAACTGCCATCGCGCGCCGGATAGGTGTTGGACGGACTGATCCCCGGAAGCGAGCCGCCACTGCGGGTGCGGACATGACCCATCAGGTCGTATTCCGGAACGAGGCTCTCCATCAGATTGAAGACGCTCTCGAACAGCGAGACGTCGACGATCTGGCCCTTGCCGCCGCCGGTCTCGACGTGCAGCAGCGACATTAGCGCGCCGATCACCGCATGCAGCGATGCGAGGCTGTCGCCGATGCTGATGCCGGTGCGCGCGGGCGGAGATTGGGCATCGCCGGTCGTGTAACGCATTCCGCCCATCGCCTCGCCGATGGCGCCGAAACCCGGGCGGTCGCGGTACGGACCGGTCTGCCCATAGCCGGAGATGCGGACCAGCGTCAGGCGGGAATTGAGCGCGGAGAGGACGTTCCACCCCAGGCCCATCTTCTCGAGGATGCCGGGCCGGAAATTCTCGATCACTACATCCGCCTTGGCCGCGAGGGCTTTTGCGATCGCGAGGCCTTCATCGGACTTGAGGTCGAGTGCGATCGATTTCTTGTTGCGCGATTGCAGGTACCACCACAGCGATGTGCCCTGATGCAGCTTGCGCCATTTGCGCAAGGGATCGCCCAAGCCCGGCTGCTCGATCTTGATCACCTCTGCGCCGAATTCGGCGAACAGCCGCGCCGCAAACGGTGCCGCGATCAGCGTGCCAAGCTCGAGCACGCGAATGCCGCTGAGTGGACCTTCCATGTCGCCTCCTCCAAAACGATCGTGCAAATCTCCTATAGAAGATTTCTCTTTTATAATAGAAAATTTCTGCTAGGCTTCGGTTTGGGAAGGCGCAGTCAAGACGCCACGCAGGGACGACAACGCGTAAACGGGGGACCACCGTGAGATTGAAATCAGCGGTACCGGTCGCAGCATGGCTGCTGGCCGCGGGAATGTCTGTTCCCTGCGCGCAGGCGCAGCAGCCCGGAACGATCTACGGATTCGGTGACAGTCTGCTCGACGTGTCGCGCAATTGCCCGATCGCGTTTCCGCAATCGGCGCCGTACGGCGCCTGCGGCAACGGACGCGGCACGCTGCAATGGCTGTCGCAGCTTACGAGCTATGGCTTCATCAAGTCCAATGACTACGCCTATAACGGCGTGGGCAATGGCGTCTTTCCGGCATTCAATGGCGGCCCGACGGTGGCGCAACAAATTGTCGAGTTCACGAGCGCCGGCCGAAGCTTCCAGCCGAACGACCTGATCGTTGTCGGCGGCATGCCCAACAACTCGGCAGCTCCATTGCTGGGAATCCTCGATTCGAACGGAGCTCCCTACACGCCGCAAACGCTGTCCGCGGCAACCCTGTCCCAGCAGTACGGCAATATCGCGCAATTGATCAAAGCCGGCGGGCACAATTTCATCGTCGAGAACATGTTCTCGTCGTCAGCCTACAATTTCTATGTGATCGGCGGTTTCTATCCGTTTGGTGCCCCCTATGCGTTTCCAAACATTCCGGGAGCCACGACGTTCTTCGGCCTCGCGAACGCCAATCTCGCGAGCACGCTCGCGCCGCTTGCCGCTCCGGGCGTGCGCATTCACGTCGTCGATCTCGCCGCGATCTACACCAAGGCCTACACCGATCCGGCCAGCCTTGGATTCAAGACCGGTACGGCTTGCGTCTTTGATGGGGCTTGCCTCACGGCATCGAAGGACGTTCAGAACCAGCACTTCATGTTCGATCTGCATCCGACCGATGCGGGCTATGCGGTGATTGCGCGGTACGAGGCCAATCTGCTCGCGGCCCAGGACGGCATCGCCGCGCAGGGCGACATCGCGCAGCTCACCGCGCAGAATTTCTCGAACTCGATCTTCTCGCGGCTCGACGCTTTTCGCGCCAACGATCCGCGCGTAACGGGGGCGGCGCCACCATCTCAGGCCTTTGCCTCCATGGACCGGCCCGGCATGAGCACGAAGGCGCCGCCGCGTCTGGCGCCCGAACTGCCGCTCTCGGTCTATCTCGCCGCGGCCTATGGCAGCGGCAGCCGCGGCGACCGCTTTAGCGCCGATGGAAACGCCGTCGGTTTCGACTACACACTTGCAGGCGGCACCTTCGGTGCCGACGTCAAGGTCGATCCCAACATCCGCGTCGGCGGCGCGCTCAACTACACCAATCCCATCGCCAATCTGCATGGTGGCACCGGTCATCTCAATCTCGACAGCTACCAGATCGGCGGCTTTGCGTCCTTTACCTATCCGCATCTGTTGACCGACATCGTCGCGACGTACGGTTATAATAAATACCGTATCGATCGCCCCGGCGTGGTCGATACGATCCGCGGCAGCACCACCGGCGATACCTTCACTATCGGCGCCAAGTCGGCCTATCTGTTCGACGTCGGAGCGGTCCGGGTCGGTCCGTTGGCTGGGCTCGTCTACGACTATACCAACGTCAATCCGTACACCGAGACCGGTGATCCCATCATCACCCAGGCGGTGGCGCGGCAGAAGCTCGAAGGTCTGACCGGCAGCGCCGGCGTGCAGTTCCGTGCGCCCTTCATCGTTGGTGCGCGCCCCGTCAATTCCTTCCTCAATCTGACCGCCGAGCACGATTTCCTCGGCGGCGCGCGGACGCTGCTTGCGGCGGAAACGGTGGCGCTTGCTCTGCCGATCTATACGGTCGTGCAGGGCAATCCTGATCGCACCTATGGCAAGGTGGTGGGCGGCCTGAGCACGGCGCTATCGGGCAGCGTCAACGCCATGCTCACCGCGGCGGGAACGTTCGGTACCAGCAATCCGCAGTTCGCGCTGCAAGGCGCAGTCAAGGTAGCTTTCTAGTGACGACGAAAATGAAAAATCAGCGATACTTCAGGGAGGGAAACATGACCTTGTCACTGCTTCGCGTGGCCGCGCTTGCAATGCTGCTGGGCACCGCTCCTGCGGCGGCGCTCGCCGAAAACGCACCGTTCCGGATCGGCGTCATCGACGACATGTCCGGTGTGTATTCCGGCAATGGCGGACCCGGCACGGTACTGGCCGCCAAAATGGCCGTCGAAGATTTCGGCGGCAAGGTGCTGGGCCGTCCGATCGAGGTGATCTCGGCCGATCATCAAAGCAAGCCCGACATCGGCGCGGCCCTTGCGCGCCAGTACATCGAACAGCAGGGGGTGAGCGCGATCATCCCGGGCGGGGCGAGTTCGGTCGGGCTCGCGGTGCAGGCCATCGCGCGCACGCTGAAGAAGACCACGCTGGTCAGCGGCGGCTATGCGTCGAATTTCAGCGGCGACGGCTGCTCGCCCTATGGCACGCAATGGGCGCCATCGACCAGCGAACTCTCCAGGACCATCGCCAAGGGCATCGTCGATGGCGGCGGCAAGAAGTGGTTCTTCATCGTCGCCGATTATGTCTTCGGCAAGAACCTCGCCGCCGATGCCGGCGAGACCGTCAAGGCCTCCGGCGGTCAGGTCGTCGGCCAGGTGATGCATCCTCTCAACGTCACCGATCTCGCCTCGCAACTCCTGGCGGCGCAGGGCTCCGGCGCCGACGTGATCGGTCTGGCCAATGCCGGGCCCGATCTCGTGCTCGCGATCAAGCAGGCCAGGGAGTTCGGCGTCAGCGCCAAGCTCGCGACCATGCTGGTGTTCGAGAACAACGTGACCGCGCTCGGGCTCTCCACCGCGCAGGGGCTGCGGCTCGCGGCCTCATTCTACTGGGATCTGAATGACGAGACCCGCAGCTGGTCGAAGCGCTTCATGGCGCGCAACGGCAACGCCGTTCCGACCATGGGCCATGTGCTGGCCTATCTCGCCACCACCCACTACCTGAAGGCGGTCGCCGCGATCGGCTCCGACGATGCCGCGCAGGTGCAGGCCAAGATGCTGCAGCAGCCGATCGAAGGCAATTTGATCCAGCACGCCCATATCCAGCCCAACGGCCGGGTGGTTTCCGACATGCACATTTTCGAGGTCAAGAGCCCACAGGACTCCAAGAGCCCGGCGGATCTCTACCGGTTGGTCGCGACGCTGCCGGGCGATGGCCTGTTCGTCTCGGCCGAGAAGAGCGGATGTTCCTATCTCGCCGTGCGATGAGAACAACGAAGTTGGAATTGGAGTGTTGTTATGAATGCTGAAGGCTCGACGCGCACGACATCGTCGCCGGGCGAGGTGCGGGGCGACGTCCCGCACCAGCTCGAAGTCTTCAAAATGTACATTGATGGCGAATGGTGCGAATCCATCTCCGGGCGCTGGCTGGAGACCAGTAACCCGTTCACGGCAAAGCCATGGGCCGTCATTCCCAGGGGAAATGCGGAGGACATCGACAGGGCCGTGCAGGCGGCCAATCGCGCCTTCGTGGCCGGCCCGTGGGCGAGCATGCATCCGAGCGATCGCGGCGCGCTGTTGAATCGCGTTGCCGACCTCATCGCTGCGAATGCGGAGCGGCTGGCCGAGCTTGAAGTTCGCGACAACGGCAAGCTCAGGGTGGAGATGCTCGGCCAGATGAGATATCTGCCGCGCTGGTTTCAGTACTACGGCGGCCTTGCCGACAAGATCGAAGGCCGCATGCCACCGACCGACAAGAAAGGCATGCTTCACTACGTCTCCTACGAGCCGATCGGCGTCGTCGGGGCGATCACGCCGTGGAATTCGCCGCTGCTGCTCACGGTCTGGAAACTCGCACCCGCGCTTGCCGCCGGCAACACCGTGGTCATCAAGCCGTCCGAATTCGCGTCGACGTCCCTGCTCGCCTTGGTCGAACTGTTCGAGCAGGCCGGCTTCCCGAAAGGCGTGGTCAACGTCGTCACGGGCCTGGGCGCCGAGACCGGGGAGCCGCTCGTCGAGCATCCATTCGTCGACCGGATTGCCTTCACCGGGGGCAACCTTGCCGGGCGCAAGATCTATGAAGCGGCGGCACGGCAGTTCAAGCGCGTCTCGCTCGAGCTCGGCGGCAAGTCGCCGAACATCGTATTTGCAGATGCAAGCATCGAGGATGCGGTCAAGGGCGTCATCTCCGGCATCTTCGCCGCGAGCGGGCAGACCTGCATGGCCGGCTCGCGGTTGCTGTTGCATTCCTCGATCCACGACGCGTTCCTCTCGCGTCTTGTCGAGGTGATGAAGGCGGCGCGTCTCGGCGATCCCAACAGCCCCGAGACCGACGTCGGACCGGTTGCAACCGAGCAGCAGTTGCAGAAGGTGCTTCACTACATCGAGCTCGCCAAGCACGAAGGCGCCCGCTGCGTTCTTGGCGGCCGGCGCGCGTTTCGGCCGGAATGCGGCGACGGCTGGTTCGTGGAGCCGACCATCTTCGCCGATGTCACCAACGGCATGCGGATCGCGCGCGAGGAGGTGTTCGGGCCGGTCCTCAGCGTGATCAGATTTGATTCCGATGACGAAGCGGTCGCGCTCGCCAATGACACGCCGTTCGGCCTTGCGGCAGGCCTCTGGACCACCGACCTTGGCCGCGCGATCGCGCTGCCGAAGCGGCTGCGGGCGGGGACTGTCTGGGTCAATGCCTATCGCGTCGTCAGCTATCTTTCACCCTTCGGCGGCTTCAAGGAATCCGGAATCGGCCGGGAGAACGGGCTCGATGCGATCTACGAATATCTGGAGCCGAAGAGCGTCTTCATCAATCCGACGCCGTCGATCTCCAATCCGTTTACGTTGCAGTAGGAGGGGAGCAGTCAGACGCGGCGGCGCCGGATGACGAGGTAATAGGCGCATGGAGTCCTGCCCGCATTGATGAAGCGGTAGGATTCGCGCACATCGAAGTAGAAGGAGTCGCCGGTATCCAGGACGTAATTCGCTTCGCCCGTCTGCACCGTCAGCTGGCCTTCGTGCACGACCAGATATTTTTCGGTCGGCACCTTGTAGGGCGGCAACTCACCGGAGGATTCGCCCGGCGGAATTCGGTGCAGCAGGAATTCGAGGTCGTTGTCCAGGTGGGACGGCGACAAATTGTGGCGTTCGAAGCCCGTCTCGGGATCCCTAAAGGCCAATCGGTTGGCTTTGCGGATCACCGCGACCTGCGCGGGATCGGGCTCGGCGCCCATCAGCGTGGACATCGAGACATTGAGCCCCTTGGCGATGCGCACGATGATGGCAAGCGTCGGGCTCTTCTCGCCGCGTTCGACCTTCGACAGCATGGCGCGGCTGACGCCCGATTGCGATGCAAATTCCTCCAGCGTCAGGCCCGCCTGCGTCCGCAGCCGCTTCACCCGGCTGCCGAGTTCGATGATGATGGCATCGTCGCCCGTGCGGCCGGCGCGCGGCTGCCGCGATTTCGTCGGCGTTTTGCGGGAAATCGCACCCTCGTTGCCGGGCGCTTCCGAAGTCTTGTGTCGTCGTGCAGGCAATCTGTCGTGCATGCGACGCATATTTTCAGAAGTTGGGGCGGCTCACAAGGTTGTATGTGCCGCGGCTCTCGCTGAAGGGCAGTTCTGCCGCATCAGATCGTCTGCGGCTGTCCGTCACGGCGCCGTGCCGTGACGAAAGCGTCTCACGAATTGACGTGGACGAAATCCCGCAGCAGCGGATAGATCTCGTTATTCCAGCGCTTGCCCGAGAACACGCCGTAATGGCCGACGCCGGCCTGCATGTGGTGGACGCGGCGATAGGCGCGCACGCCGGTGCAGAGGTCCTGCGCCGCCAGCGTCTGGCCGATCGAGCAGATGTCGTCCTTCTCGCCCTCGACCGTCATCAGCCCCATGCGGCTGACGGCCTTGGTGTTCACCGGCCGTCCCCGATGCATCAGCTTGCCCTGGGGCAGGAGATGCTCCTGAAACACGTCGCGCACGGTCTCGATGTAGAACTCGGCCGGCAGGTCCATCACGGCGAAGTATTCGTCGTAGAAGGTCTTGATGCTGGCCGCCTTCTCCTTCTCGCCCTTGGCGATGTGATTAGCGAGATCCATGTGCTGCTTGATGTGGCGCTCGAGATTCATCGAGACGAAGGCGGTCAGCTGCACGAAGCCGGGATAGACTTTCCGCAGCGCGCCGCGGCATTGCACCGGCACGTAGTTGATCAGGTTCTTCTCGAACCAGTCGATCGGCCTGCTCTTGGCGAACTCGTTGACCCTGGTCGGCTGGATGCGCGTGTCGATCGGCCCTGCCATCAGCGTCAGCGTCGCCGGCCGAGAGGGGTGATTGCCCTCGCACATGACCGCGGCGGCCGCGAGTGCCGAGACCGACGGCTGGCAGATCGCGACCATGTGCGGGCGCGGGCCGAGCTGGCCCAGGAAATCGATGAGGTGATCGGTGTAGTCGTCGAGCCCGAAGCGGCCCTCGCTGCGCGGGATGTCGCGCGGATTGTGCCAGTCGGTGATGTAGACGTCGTGGTCCTGCAGCAGCGTCTTCACGGTGCCGCGCAACAGCGTCGCGAAATGGCCGGACATCGGCGCCACCAGCAGCATGCGCGGCTGCTCGCCGACGCCTTCCTTCTTGAAATGCAGCAGCGAGCCGAACGGCGTCGCGTAGGCGATCTCCTCGCTGACGGCGACCTCGCGATTTCCGACCATCACGCTGTCGATGCCGTAGGCCGGGCGGTGATAGGTGAGGGTGGAGCGCGAGATCAGCTCCAGTGCGGCCGAGAGCCGGCCGACCACCTGATCCGACATGCCCTGCGGCACCAGATGCAGGAATCTGAGCGCGGACGAGGCTCCCGCCCGCCACGGCGCCGTCAGGTCCATATGGTTCTGAAACGCCTGATAATACATCGACATCATACTGGAGTGCCCACCTGTCCCATGCTGCCATGCAATATCGAAGCCAGACCCGAGTCAAATCGCCCGGAAAACTGGCACGTCGCTTGCTGCTGAACGGGTGGGAAGCACAGGTCATGGGCACGCCGCGCGCCGGGCGGAATGCCGGTATCAGGCGTGAGGGAAGGGCCATATGGCGAAGGCGACACTGACCATCAGCAGCAAGAACTACTCGTCCTGGTCGCTGCGTGGCTGGCTGCTGACGAAATTTTCCGGACTCGATTTCGAGGAGATCGTGACCGCGCCGGACGACGCCTCGGCGCGCGCCGAGATTTTGCTGCTGTCGTCCTCGATCCTGGTGCCGTGCCTACGGCACAATGGCGCCACGGTCTGGGACACGCTGGCGATCGCCGAATACCTCAACGAGGTCATGCCGGATGCCGGGCTATTGCCCGCAGACCGCGTCCAGCGCGCCCATTGCCGCTCGATCTGCGGCGAGATCCATTCCGGCTTCACTACGCTGCGCGCCTCGCTGCCGGTCAATCTGAAGGGGCACTTTCCAGGCTTCAAGATCTGGTCGCGCGCGCAGGCCGACATCGACCGCGTCTGGGCGATCTGGCACGACTGCCTGGAGAAATCGGGCGGGCCGTTCCTGTTCGGCGAAAGGCGCACCATGGCGGATGCAATGTACGCCCCCGTGGTGACGCGCTTCGTGACCTATGACGTCAAGCTCGATCCGCTCCTGAAGGCCTATGCCGAGACCATCATGGCCATGCCCGAGATGAAGGATTGGATCGCGGCGGCGAAGGACGAGCCGGCCGAGATCGAGGAGCTCGAGGTCGAATATTAGGCAGCCACGCGCCGCCCTGCCTGTTTTTGGAGCGAAGCTCAAAGCTGCCGCACCGGCCGCCATGTCATTGAAGCCGTTAACCTTTGACGCCGGCCGATACGTGGGCCGGGCTCATGCACTGCGCAGATATTGTATACTTACGCGCCGCCGTTGCGACATCTAGCCGTGAACAGCCGTGGACAGGGCCTTGCGGCCGATTCGGACGTGATTCGTTCGGGCCGCGTTCCGTTCGTTAAGCCGGAGCGCGGTCCCGTCGCATTCCGGGACAGCGGCTTCCCGTCAGGCCGCGCCCGAATGCTTCACGCGCGGCAGGCGCCAGCCGATCACGGTCGCCTCCACCGCAACGCCGGCTGCATCGTTCTGCCAGCGTCCCTCGACATAGCGACAGGCGAACGGCAGTTGATACGTTCCGCTGTGATCCTCGCACAGCACTTCGACCGGCAGGCCAGCCGGTGGTTCTCCCGCGCCGTCGAATTCCGCCAGACGTCTATCGCGCGTTGCCATTCCAAAAATCTCCCCTAATCAAAGTCGCGGAAAGAGCGCCCATTTCTCCCGCGCACGGTTCACTTCCCCGTCCCGGGGGAACAAGCCAAGCTCAACGCGAGAATGCGGTACGAGTGTGGTAGCCTCGACGGGCTGCGCGCAAACAGCGCACATTGCCGTGATCGTTGACGGAGGAACCTGCATGCTGCTTCGAAGTGCCGGCACTTGTTTCGCGATGTTGCTGCTCGCCACGCTGGCGGTTGGGCCGGTCCGCGCGCAGGACGTGCCCGGCATCGAGATCTGCACCGTCGAGAAGACGATGGAGCGGCGCACGAGCTGCCTGCAGAGCAATGTCGACTTCCTCCAGAAGACCATCACCAAGCTCAGCCTTGATCACCAGCAGAAGCTCGATGCCGCGGCTCGCCAGATCGACGCGTTGAAAACGACGGTGGCCGGCTTGCAGAAGACGCTCGGCGATCTCCAGACCGCGCAGGCGAAGATCGTGGAGGATCTGAAGAAGAAGCAGGACGCGCCGCCGCCGAAGGATGCGAAATGACGGCCGTGTCCCGGACGCGGCGCAGCGTGAAACGCTGCGCCGCAGAGCCGGGACCCAGCGCCACGTGATTGCTGTGAGATGGGCCCCGGCTTAGCAGCGCACCACGCCGCAAAGGGCGGCGCGCTGCGCTGCATCCGGGGCACGAGACAGAGCAACGCCGATCAAGCGAAGCCCCTCACGCTCGCCTAAACCGGCCTTGCTTCGAATGGAGCCTGGACCGCCATGAACCCAGCCCAGCGCGCGCTCTGGTATGTCGAGAGCCATCTGGCCGAGCCGATGACGCTCGACGAGATCGCTGCGATATCAGGCGTGTCGCGGTTCCACATCGTGCGGGCGTTTGCCGCAGCCACCGGCCTGCCGGTGATGCGGTACGTGCGCGCGCGGCGGCTGACCGAAGCGGCGCGCAGTCTTGCGAACGGCGCGCCGGACATCCTGTCGCTGGCGCTGGAGGCGGATTACGGCTCGCACGAAGCATTCACCCGCGCGTTCCGCGACCAGTTTGGCACCACACCCGAAGCGGTGCGGGCCGCGAAATGCACCGGCCATCTCAAGCTTCAGGAGCCGATCCTCATGGATTCCACCATGCTCGATACTCTCGCCCCGCCGCGTTTCGAAACCGCAAAGGCCTTCCTCGTCGCCGGCATTGCCGAGCGCATCTCCTGCGACAACGGCGCGATCATCCCGGGGATGTGGCAGCGCTTCCACCAGGAGGTCGGCGACATTGCGGTGCGTGTCGGCCAAGGAAAAAATCAAGTCGCCTATGGCATCTGCTGCAATGGCGACGATGCCGGCAATTTCGACTACATCGCCGGTGTCGAGGTCGCTGATTTCTCCGACCTGCCGCGCCGCTTCGGCCGCATCCGCATCTCCGAGCAGCGCTATGCGGTGTTCACCCACACAGACCACGTCGCCTCGGTCCGCCGCACCGTCAACACGATCTGGAATCAGTGGCTGCCGGCCTCCGGCCTGGAGGCCGCAGACGCGCCGAATTTCGAGCGCTATGACGAGAAATTCGATCCGGCGACCGGCAACGGCGGCTTCGAGATTTGGATACCCGTGAAGCACTGACGCGCAAGGCTGGCATACCATCCGGCTTGCTTGGCAAGCGCGAGCGACTTTGTCATAACCGCAGGCAAATCTTGCGTGTGGGGCCCGTGCCGGACATCCCGTGCAAGCCATAACAAGCAGCCGGGAGGGTCTCACATGTCCAACGTTCGCGTTCTCGCCACCGACCTCGAGTTTCCCGAAGGGCCGGTCGTGATGCCGGACGGCTCGGTCGTTCTGGTGGAAATCCGCGGCCAGCGCCTGACCCGTGTTCATCCCGACGGCCGCAAGGAGATCGTCGCCAAGGTGCCGGGCGGCCCGAATGGCGCCGCGCTTGGCCCCGACGGCAAGATCTACATCTGCAACAATGGCGGCTTTTCCTGGATTCCGACCCGCAACATGATCATGCCGGGTCCGCAGCCCGACGATTATCTCGGCGGCTCGATCCAGCGTGTCGACCTGCAATCCGGCAAGATCGAGACTGTGGTGACCAAATGCGGCGCGCACGAGCTGCGCGGGCCGAACGATCTCGTCTTCGACAGGCACGGCGGCCTCTGGTTCTCCGATCTCGGCAAGCGCCGCGCGCGCGAGATGGACGTCGGCGGCATGTACTATCTCAAGCCCGGCATGACCGAGATCGTGGAGGTCGTGCACGGCGTGTTGCCGGCGAACGGCATCGGGCTGTCGCCGGACGAGAACACCGTCTACATCGCGGAGACGCCGACGGGGCGGCTCTGGGCCTATGAGCTGTCCGCGCCGGGCACGCTCAAGCCGCGCGACGTGATCTATCGCGGCGAGCGGGGCAAGCCGATCTGCGGCCTCGGCGGCTACCAGATGTTCGATTCGCTCGCGGTGGAAGCAGGCGGCAATGTCTGCGTCGCCACGCTCGTGTCCGGCTGCATCTCGGTGATCGCGCCCGACGGCACCCTGGTCGAGCAGGTCCCGACCGGCGACCGCGTCACCACCAATATCGCCTTCGGCGGCCCCGAGCTGAAGACCGCCTACATCACGCTGTCAGGCAAGGGCGAGCTGGTCGCCATGGACTGGCCGCGCGGCGGTTTGCCGTTGAATTTCTTGAACAGGTGACAATCGCGTAAAACGCGATTGTCATCCCGGGGCTATGCGGAGCATAGAACCCGGGATCTCGAGATTCCGGGTTCGGCTCTTCGAGCCGCCCCGGAATGACAACCATGAGGACCGATGAATGCCCTGGCCTGATCCCATCGCCCTGCGCGGACAGCACGCCTGTCTCGAGCCGCTGTCGCATCAGCATCGCGAGGGGCTGGTCGAGGCCGTCAAGGACGGCGATCTCTACACCATCTGGTACACCGCGATCCCGACGCCGGAGAACGTGGCCAAGGAGATCGACCGCCGGCTCGGTCTTCAGGCCACGGGATCGATGCTGCCCTTCACCGTGTTCGACGCCGGCGGCAGGATCGTCGGCATGACCACCTACATGAACATCGATGCTGCCAACCGCCGCGTCGAGATCGGCTCGACCTGGTATGGCAAGAGCGCGCAGCGCGGCCCGCTCAACACGCAGTGCAAGCTGCTGCTGCTCACCCACGCTTTCGAGACGCTGAACTGCATCGCGGTGGAATTCCGTACGCATTTCTTCAACCACCAGAGCCGCCGCGCCATCGAGCGCTTAGGGGCCAAGCAGGACGGCGTTTTGCGCAGCCACCAGGTCGCGCCGGACGGCACGCTGCGCGACACCGTCGTCTACAGCATCACCGCGGCCGAATGGCCGACCGTGCGTACGCATTTGAATTATCAACTCAACGACAAGCCGCGCTGAGCGACGGCCGAGGCAACATGGACAGATTCGATTATGTGATCGTCGGCGCGGGCTCCGCCGGTTGCGTGCTTACCAGCCGGCTGAGCGAAGATCCCAACACCAGCGTTTGCGTGCTCGAGGCCGGGCCCAGCGATTGGCATCCCTACATCCATCTGCCGGCAGGGTTCATCAAGACCTTCCACATGAAGAGCATCAACTGGGCCTACCAGCAGGAGGTCGGGCCCTGGACCGGTGGCCGCAGCATCTACGCGCCGCGCGGCAAGACGCTGGGCGGCTCGTCCTCGATCAACGGCCATATCTACAATCGCGGCCAGCGCATGGATTTCGACACCTGGGCCCAGATGGGCAATCGCGGCTGGGGCTATGCCGACGTGCTGCCGTATTTCCGGCGGCTGGAGAAGCGGGTCGGCGAGGGCGAGGACATTTATCGCGGCCGGGACGGCAATCTCATCGTCACCACCATGAACTGGCGCGATCCGCTGTGCGAAGCCTTCATGGAAGGCGCGGTCTCGCTCGGCATTCCCCGCAATCCCGATTACAACGGCAAGACCCAGGAAGGCGTCTCCTACTGCCAGCGCACCATCAACAACGGCCTGCGCGTGTCCGGCGCGACCGCGTTCCTCAAGCCCGCGATGAAGCGGCCGAACGTGCATGTGCACACGCATGCGCACGCGACCGAGATCATCTTCGAGGGCAAGCGCGCGGTCGGTGTGCGCTACATGAAGGGCGGCTCTGGCGGCACGCCGGTCGAAGTGCGCGCCAACAAGGAAGTGATCCTCTCCGGCGGCACCTATAATTCGCCGCAGCTGTTGCAGCTCTCCGGCATCGGCTCGCCTGATCTGTTGCAGGCCCACGGCATTGCCGTGCGCCACGCGCTGCCGGTCGGCGAAGGCCTTCAGGATCACTACGCGCCGCGCACGGTGGCGCGGGTCAAGGACATCAGGACCATCAACGAGCTTCGCCGCGGCTGGCGGCTCTGGGTCGAGGCGATGAAGTGGGCGACCGCGCGCCGCGGCCTGCTGTCGCTGTCGCCGACCATGGTCTATTGCTTCTGGCATTCCGGCGAGAGCGCGGAGAGCTCGGACCTGCAGCTCACCTTCACGCCGGCGTCCTACAAGGAAGGCGTGCAGGGCCAGCTCGAGGACGAGCCGGGCATGACGGTGGCCTCCTGGCAGCAGCGCCCCGAGAGCCGCGGCTATGTCCGCATCCGCTCGGCCGATCCGTTCGCGCCGCCGATCATCCAGACCAACTATCTCGACGCCGAGCTCGACCGCCGTGTCATCGTCGCCGGCATGAAGCTCGCGCGGCGTTTGCTGAAGTCCGCGCCGCTGTCGCCATACTATGCCTACGAGGATTTCCCCGGCCCCAACATCAACACCGACGACGAATTCCTGGCCGCCGCCACCGAGCGCGGCACCACCACCTTCCACCCTGGCTGCACCTGCCGCATGGGCCCGGCGGACTCGACCTGGGCGGTGGTCGACGACCAGCTCCGCGTCCACGGCCTCCAAGGCCTCCGCGTCATCGACGCCTCGGTCATGCCGCGCATGATCTCGGCGAACCTGAATGCCTCCACCATGATGATCGCCGACCGCGCCTCGGATCTGATCCGCGGCAAGCAGCCGATGGAAGCGGCACGCGTGCCGGATGCGGCGGTGGCGTAGCAAAGATCTCGTGCCCCGGACGCAGCGCAGCGCTTCCCCGGCGATGCGAAGCATCGTCCGATGCAGCGGTGCGCTGCAGAGCCGGGGCCCATCTCACCACGACCTTCGTGCGCCTGCTGGGTCCCGGCTCTGCGCAGCAGCGTTGCACGCTGCAGCGCGTCACGTGAGTGCGTCGTAATTGGGGCGGATCGTCCCGTCGGGCAAAACACCTGGCACCTCGTCAACCCCACCTTGCAAAAATATACCACTTTACCGAAATTCGGAATTACGGCATACATCGAAACAGCCCGGCCCACGAAGAGGGGCGGTTCGCGAGTCGTTCGAAACGCGGGCCGGGTTGCGGTGGACGCGGCAGCGTCGGCACGACCGGTAGCGGGCAGGGCGGGTAGTCCCTGTGAGTCCGCGGCCACGTGCGGACGAACGGCGCTGAGCGCGTACGGCAAAACCGTGTGGTCCTGGCCGTCGTTGCTACGGTCAAGCCTTCGCGGAGATGTGCGCGAGCCCAACCGGGCAGACGGCATCATCCAATTCGCGGGGCGAGGGAGGCCAGAAGGAACTCGGCTCCCGGGAGAGCACGGCATAAGCCGTCCGACCACTGCGCAGGGAAGGCCGGGCGTTCGGCCGCACCTGTATGCCGCTGTGCAGTCCTTTTGCGCTATCTGCGCACAGCGGACCGCGGGTGCCAAGCCGGCACCCGGCCTTCCCTGCGCCCTCTTTCTTTGAGGGGCGATGAACGAAGCACGGCTCGGGCGAAATGCGCCGCGAGGATGCGAGCGTGTGTCTGCGATCCAGATGCGATTTGGAAGATGGCGATGCGGCACCTTGCTCGGTGTCATCGCCCGGCTTGACCGGGCGATCCAGTATTCCAGAGGCGGTTATGATTGAGTCGAGAAGCCGCGGCGTACTGGATTCCCCGCCTTCGCGGGGAATGACACCGGAAGGTGGAGTGACAGCGGAGTGCGCTCGCGCCTACACTTCCCGTCGGCTCAGGAACGCCAGCCGCTCGAACAGATGCACGTCCTGCTCGTTCTTGAGCAGTGCGCCGTGCAGCGGCGGGATCAGTTTGCGCGGGTCGCGCTCGCGCAATTGCTCGACGCTCATGTCTTCGTTGAGCAGCAGCTTGAGCCAGTCGAGCAGCTCGGAGGTCGACGGCTTCTTCTTCAGCCCGGGCACCTCGCGCACCTCGAAGAAGATGCGTAGCGCCTCTTCGACCAGGCGCTTCTTGATGCCGGGGAAGTGGACGTCGACGATGCGGCCCATCGTGTCGGCGTCGGGGAATTTGATGTAGTGGAAGAAGCAGCGGCGCAGGAAGGCGTCGGGCAGCTCCTTCTCGTTGTTGGAGGTGATCATCATGATCGGGCGCTGCTTGGCCTTGATCGTCTCGCCGGTCTCGTAGACATGGAATTCCATGCGGTCGAGCTCGAGCAGCAGATCGTTCGGGAATTCGATGTCGGCCTTGTCGATCTCGTCGATCAGCAGCACCGGGCGCTGCTCGGCGGTGAAGGCTTCCCACAGCTTGCCGCGCTTGATGTAGTTCTTGATGTCGGAAACGCGGGCATCGCCGAGCTGGCTGTCGCGCAGGCGCGACACCGCGTCGTATTCGTAGAGGCCCTGCTGCGCCTTGGTGGTGGACTTGATGTGCCAGGTCAACAGCGGCGCATTCAGCGCCTTCGCCACTTCCTCGGCCAGCACCGTCTTGCCGGTGCCGGGCTCGCCCTTGATGAGCAGCGGGCGCTCCAGCACGATCGAGGCATTGACGGCGACCTTGAGATCGTCGGTCGCAACATAGTCCTTGGTGCCGGTAAATTTCATTGCGCGTCCTTGTTGGGTCGCTGGCCGAGACATGGCTCC
Source organism: Bradyrhizobium cosmicum (assembly GCF_032290525.1). Classification (GTDB taxonomy): domain Bacteria; phylum Pseudomonadota; class Alphaproteobacteria; order Rhizobiales; family Xanthobacteraceae; genus Bradyrhizobium; species Bradyrhizobium cosmicum_A. Next base: position 280,199 of record NZ_JASXTA010000002.1, read on the forward strand.
GGTCGCGACATGGGAACGGCCGCGCAAGGCGGCCGTTCCTGGTTCGGTCAGGCTTTCAGACCCGTTTTATCAGCGAAAGGATGATGAGCACAATCTCTCCGCCAATCCCGCCCGGCGGACAATCCGGCCCAGAACTCGTAGGGCCGGGTCTTCGGGGCGCCCCTTGACGCCGAGAATCCAAAGGGCAATCTGTCTCCCATGTTCCTGCAATTCTTCACCTCTCTGCGCGACGCGCAGGTCCCCGTGACGCTGCGCGAATACCTCACGCTGGTGGAGGCGCTCGACGCCGATCTGGCGGACTATTCGGTCGAAAATTTCTACTATTTGTCGCGCACCGCGCTGGTGAAGGACGAACGCAACCTCGACAAGTTCGACCGCGTCTTCGGCACCGTATTCAAGGGGCTGGAAAGCTTGCTCGATGCGATGGAAGGCGCCGAGATCCCCGAGGAGTGGCTGAAAAAGCTCGCCGAGAAATACCTGACCGACGAAGAGAAGAAGCAGATCGAGGCCATGGGCTGGGACAAGCTCATGGAGACCCTGAAGAAACGGCTCGAGGAGCAGAAGGGCCGGCACCAGGGCGGTTCGAAATGGATCGGCACCGCCGGCACCTCGCCGTTCGGCGCCCACGGCTACAATCCCGAAGGCGTCCGCATCGGCCAGGAGAAGAACCGCAACAACCGCGCCGTGAAGGTGTGGGACAAGCGCGAGTTCAAGGACTTGGACGGCAATGTCGAGCTCGGCATCCGCAACATCAAGGTGGCGCTGCGCCGCCTGCGCAAATTCGCGCGCACCGGCGCGCCCGACGAGCTCGATCTCGACACCACCATCCGCGAGACGGCCAATCACGGCTATCTCGACGTGCACATGCGCCCCGAGCGGCGCAACGCGGTGAAGCTGCTGGTGTTCTTCGACATCGGCGGCTCGATGGATGCGCATATCGAGCAGGTCGAGGAGCTGTTCTCGGCGGCGAAGAGCGAGTTCAAGCACATGGAGTATTTCTACTTCCACAATTGCCTCTATGAGGGCGTGTGGAAGCAGAACAAGCGCCGCTTCACCGACCGCACGCCGACCTGGGACGTGCTGCACAAATATCCGCACGACTACAAGATCGTGTTCGTCGGCGACGCCTCGATGTCGCCTTACGAGATCATGGTGCCGGGCGGCTCGGTCGAGCACGTCAACGAGGAGCCGGGCTCGGTCTGGCTCGACCGCATCATCCGCACCTACCCGCATGCGGTGTGGCTCAACCCCGTGCAGCAGAAGCACTGGGACTATTCGGAATCCACCACCATCATCAAACGCATCTTCGCCAATCGGATGTACCCGATCACGATCGAGGGGCTGGAAGGTGCGATGAAGGAATTGACGCACTAGCCACACGCGCCGTCATTCCGGGACTCGCGCAGCGAAAACCCGGAATCCATCAGGCGGCGGTTCCAGTGGAGAAATGGATTCCGGGTTCGCGCTACGCGCGCCCCGGAATGACGAGAAGAGGGAGATACGAACAATACCCCAGACCATCACCCGCGGCATCAAGGCGCTGATCGACGAGGCCAATGCCGAAATCGAGACGCTCAATGCTACGGATGCGATCGAGATCTCGAAGAACGGCGACGTCGTCATCGTCGACATCCGCGATCCCCGCGAGATCGAGCGCGATGGCCGCATCCCGGGCGCGTTCGCCTGCACCCGCGGCATGCTCGAATTCTGGATCGATCCGCAGAGCCCCTATGCAAAGCCGGTGTTCCAGGAGGACAAGAAATTCGTCTTCCATTGCGCCGGCGGCCTGCGCTCCGCGCTCGCCGCCAAGACCGCGCAGGACATGGGCCTCAAGCCCGTCGCCCACATCGCCGGCGGCTACGCCGCCTGGCGCGATGCCGGTGGGCCGACGGAGCAGTGGGAGCCGAAGAAGAAGGGGTGAGGGGTGCAGTGCTGTCGCTCCAATCTCCGGCGTCATTCCCCGCGAAGGCGGGGAATCCAGTACGCCGCGGCCTCTCGGCCCAATCACAATCGCCTCTGGAATACTGGATCGCCCGGTCAAGCCGGGCGATGACAGCGGAGTTGGATGCGCACTGCTTCAGCCTCGCTCGCATTCCGGAATGACCACAAGGAAAGTCCTCGCATGACCACCGACCCCCTCGTCTCCACCGAATGGCTCGCCGCCCATATCAACGACGCCGACGTCAAGGTGCTCGACGCCAGCTTCAAGCTGCCGGGTGTGCTGCCGCTGCCGAAGGACGACTATCTCGCCGCGCATCTGCCGGGCGCGGCCTTCTTCGACGTCGATGCGGTGTCGGATCATTCCAACCCGCTGCCGCACATGTATCCGAGCGCCGAGCAGTTCGGCCGCGACGTCGGCAATCTCGGCATCTCCAATGCCGACACCGTCGTGCTCTACGATGCCGGCGGCTGGGTCGCGGCGCCGCGCGCATGGTGGATGTTCCTGGCGTTCGGCCACAACAATGTGCGCATCCTCAATGGCGGCCTGAAGAAGTGGCGCGCTGAAGGACGTCCCGTCGACAGCGGTGAGGTCAAGCCGAAGCCCGCAACCTTCAAGGCGAGCTACGATGCAAAGCGCGTGCGCAGCATGCAGCAACTTGTCGCCAACGTTGAAAGCCGCAAGGAGCAGGTGATCGACGCGCGCGCTGCCGATCGCTTCGAAGGCCGTGCCCCCGAGCCGCGCGCGGGCATCCGCTCCGGCCACATTCCCGGCGCGCGCAACGTGCCCTACAATCTGCTGTTCGACGCTGCGACCGGCACGATGAAGCCGCTCGAGGAGTTGCGCGCCGCCTTCACCGGCGCCGGCGTCAAGCTCGATGCGCCGATCGTGACGAGCTGCGGCTCGGGCGTGTCGGCCGGCGTGCTGACGCTCGCGCTCTATCGCTTGGGGATCACCGACACCGCGCTCTACGACGGCTCGTGGTCGGAATGGGGCCAGGAGAACGGTCCGCCGATCGCGACCGGGCCGGCGTGAGCCAACTACTGGCGCGTCCGCGCGGTTGTCGTGCTGAGCGTGGTCTGCTGTCCAAACGGATCGAGCTGCTGCTGTAGCTGCTGAGGCGGCGGACGCCGGACGATGCGGTGGCGTTTCTTCGCCTTCGCCTTGCGCTTGATCGCCTTGCTGTCCGGCGTGCTGGTGTCGGCCTTGACCTTCGCTGGAGCATCCTTCGCGGCCGTGATCGCCGGTTCGTTCAGCGCGGCGAGCTTGCCCGCGGACGTATCGGGCACGGCCGATGCCGTAGCGATCGTCGTCTCTGTCGAGGCGGGCCTGGCGTCGGGGATGGTGGCTGTGGTGTCGGCCGGACTGAGCGTGTCGGCGGGCGCCGGCGCTGCGGCTTCCGTCGTGGTGTTGGTGCTGGCCAGTTCGGCAGTCGGGGCGGCCTCCGCGACCTGTGGCTGCCCATCGGTCTCGCTCGTCACCGCAGCGACCGGCTCGGGCTCACTCGCTGGCAGCCCTATGGTCGGGATCAGGTCGCGCACCGACGGCGCGGGCTCCGCGACCTCCGGCTCGGCCCGCAAAACCGCGAGCACCGGCTGGGCCGGCCCGGCGGCTTGCGCAAACACCTGCTCCTGCGGGCCGTTCCGCCAGGAGGGGTTGCTGACATACTGCTCATGGGTCGCCCGCAGCAATGCGGCGGCGCCGAGGCCGAACACGAGGATGGAGGCTGACAGCAGGATCGCGGCAAACAGGAAGCGAAAGCCGGGAAGCATCGGACAGGTTACAAATTTCCGCCCCGGCGGCGTGGTGGCCAGGGCCCATGAGCCATCTGAACGCGGTGACGGTACTGATTGCCGCATTCGCCGCGCGGGAATGGAAGCTCAAAGCGGAGGCGAATCAGGCTGATTCGAACATATCGCAACGCTTCTGCGCCGTTCCTTAAAAAACCGGGCCGAAGACTCCGGTCATCTACGGCTTGATCCGATTTCTGCCCCGTGATGCAACGGGGCAACGGTGTGCGCCTGCATCACAAATCGCCGAAGCAGGCACAAATCGCCTGTAATGTCTTGAATGTGCCGCTATCTTCGGTCATCTGGCCGTTAACGGTCCGGACGGGGCCCGGGGTCTATACAAGAGCGATGATGATCAAACATTTTCTGACGATATGCGCTGCCGCAACGGTCGCTGCGGCGGGAACCTCGCTCGCACAGGCCCAGAGCTATCCGGTCCAGCAGGCGCCGAGTTACGGCGCCCCGGCTGAATATCGCCCCGGTGACCGCACGCCGAGTTTCGACGCGCTGGAAGATGACGACGACGCGATGCCGCAGGCCTCGTTGCCGCCGCCCGGTCCGATCGACGATCCGCGTTACGGCCGCCCGGCCGGCCCCCCGGTCTACTCCGCCGCTCCGCCGCAGGGGCCGGTGATGTCGCCGGATGATCCGCGTTATGGCCGTCCGGCCGGCGCTCCGGTCTATTCGGCCGTGCCGCCTCAGGGCCCTGTGATGTCGCCCGACGATCCCCGCTACGGCCGCCCCGCGGCTCCGCCTGCGGTGATCTATGCCGATCGTCCGGCTCAGGCACCCGGCAGGGATGGCCTGCGTCCGCCGGAGGCTATCGGCGGTCCCGCTGCGACCGGAACGGTTCAGTCGGGCCAGCCGCCCGTCGGTGCCGATGGCCGGCCGATGGCGATCGCTTCGCTGCCGCCCGAGGAGCAGCCTGACGCGGCTCCCGCGCAGTTGCCGCAGAACCTGCGCCGCCAGGAAGTCTCGCTGGCGACCAAGGAGCCGGCTGGAACGCTCATCGTCGATACCCCAAACACCTACCTCTATTACGTGCTCGGCAATGGCCGTGCGATCCGCTATGGCGTCCGCGTCGGCCGCGACGGTTTCACCTGGACCGGCGTGCAGAAGATCACACGCAAGGCCGAGTGGCCGGATTGGCATCCGCCGACCGAGATGATCGAGCGCCAGCCCTACCTGCCGCGCTTCATGGCCGGCGGCCCCGGCAATCCGCTCGGCGCCCGCGCGATGTATCTCGGCTCGACCGTCTACCGCATCCACGGCACCAACCAGCCCTCGACCATCGGCAAGTTCGTGTCGTCCGGCTGTATCGGCATGCTTAACGAGGACGTCTCCGACCTGTTCGATCGCGTCAAGGTCGGCACCCGCGTCGTCGTGATGCCCGGTGGCCCGCCGCCGGGAACGGCGACGGCGTCCGCTGCGCCGACGCCGGGCGCCGCTGGTCCGGCTCCGATGGCCGCTCAGGCCGGCCCGGTCCCGGGTACCCAGCCGACCGTGGTGCCGCCGCTGCCCGCGCCGGTCACCGTGCGCTGATTGCTTCCAGACGATTCAGATTGCGAAAGGGCGTGCAACCGGCGCGCCCTTCTTCCTTTCAGGCCAGCTTGCTTCGTGTCAGGCCAGCTTGCGCGGCAGCTCATTGCCCTTGATGAAGGCGTCGATCGCCTCGACCATCTGGCCGTAATGGATGCGCAAGCCGTCCTCGGTCGCGTAGCCGAGATGCGGCGTCAGCACGAGATTGTCGAGCTTGCGGAAGGGATGATCGACCGGCAGCGGCTCGATCGAGAACACATCCAGGCCGGCGCCTGCGATCTTCCGCTGCTGCAGGGCCTCGAGCAGCGCCTGCTCGTCCACGATCGGCCCGCGCGCGGTGTTGACGAGGAAGGCCGTCGGCTTCATCCGCGCGAGATCGGATGCTCCGACCAGCCCGCGCGAACGCTCGCTCAGCACCACATGGATGGTGATGATGTCGGCCTTGGCGAACAGATCCTCCTTGCTGGCGTAGCCGACGCCGGCGGCCGCACACTTCTCCGGCGTCAGGTTCGGGCTCCAGGCGATCACGTTCATACCGAATGCTTTTGCGATGCCGGCCATCTTGCTGCCGAGCTTGCCGAGCCCGACGACGCCGAGCGTCATTCCCTCGATCTCGACGCCGGCAAAGGTCTGCCACGGCTCGCCGGCATGCATGCGCGCATTCTCGCGGCCGATGCCGCGGGTCAGTTCCAGGATCAGGCCCATGGTGAGCGGCGCGGTCGGATCGCGTGAATATTGCGTGCCGCCGATGGTGACGCCACGCGCCTTCGCGGCTTCCATGTCGATCGCGGCGTTTCGCATGCCTGACGTCAGCAGCAGCTTCAGCTTCGGCAAGCTCTCGAACAGGTGCTTCGGGAACGCGGTGCGCTCGCGCATCGCGCAGACGATCTCGAAGTGGGCGAGCGCGCTAGCCGCGGCCTGCTCCGAGGCGAAGGGATGGCTGAACACGGCGACGTCGACGCGGTCGGACAGCCTTTGCCAGTCGGCGACGTCGAGGGCGAGGTTGAAATAGTCGTCGAGGATTGCACAGCGCAGCCGCGTCATCAGCGTTCATCCATGGCGGAAGGTGGAACCAGGCCATGGTTGCGCGCAATCAGGACCATGCGCAAGCCGTTCGCGACTTCAAAAATCCGACAGGTGAAAAGAGGTCAGAGGTCCCGGGGCTTGAGCCGGAGCGGCGCATCCATGCCGTGCTTGGCGCGCCAGGCGGGGCCGGGACCGCGCATGTAGTGCAACTCGGGCCGGTAGGGATTGAAGGCGGTGGCGAAGAAGCGTTTCCAGAAGCCCCTGACCTCGGACGCGAATCCTGACGCGTTTCCGGCTTCGGCCGGAACGGGAAAAGAGTGGGTCTCGATCAAAGCCATGATGGGCCTCGCTGTGCTCCCCGCTCATTCTGCGCGGGTGGCGCTTGTTTCAGCGCAAGACCGAGCTTTGGCCGGCTTTATTAAAAAATGGTTTCAATTGTCCGGATCTGCGTCCGGATGGTGTCCGCCCGGTATTCATCCGTGGTGAACGGAGGGAAAACATTGCCCTTTGGGGGCGGGATCGCTACATCGGCGGCAAGCAAATTTCCTCAAATCGAAGGTTTCACGGGACCGATGGCGCGCCAGTTCATCTATTTCATGCAGGGCCTGACCAAGAGCTACCCGACCCGGAAGGTGCTCGATAACATCCATCTGAGCTTCTATCCGGACGCCAAGATCGGCGTGCTCGGCGTCAACGGTTCGGGCAAGTCGACGCTGCTAAGGATCATGGCAGGCCTCGACAAGGAATATAACGGCGAGGCGTGGGTCGCCCAGGGCGCCCGCGTCGGCTACCTCGAGCAGGAGCCGCATCTGGATGCGACACTCTCCGTGCGCGAAAACGTCATGCTGGGCGTCGCCAAGCAGAAGGCCATCCTCGATCGCTACAACGAGCTGGCGATGAATTATTCCGAGGAGACGGCCGACGAGATGACCAAGCTGCAGGACGAGATCGAGGCCCAGGGCCTCTGGGATCTCGACAGCAAGGTCGATCAGGCGATGGACGCGCTACGGTGCCCGCCGGACGATGCCGATGTGACCAAACTCTCGGGTGGTGAACGCCGCCGCGTCGCGCTGTGCAAGCTGCTGCTCGACCAACCCGAGCTGTTGCTGCTGGACGAGCCGACCAACCATCTCGACGCCGAGTCGGTGTCTTGGCTCGAAGGCCATTTGCGCAACTATCCCGGCGCAATCCTGATCGTCACCCATGATCGCTACTTCCTCGACAACGTCACGAGCTGGATTCTCGAGCTCGATCGCGGCAAGGGCATTCCCTACGAGGGCAACTACTCGTCCTGGTTGGTGCAGAAGCAGAAGCGGCTCGAGCAGGAGGGACGCGAGGACGCCGCGCACCAGAAGACGCTCGCCCGCGAGCAGGAGTGGGTCGCCTCGTCGCCGAAGGCGCGTCAGGCCAAGTCCAAGGCGCGTTACCAACGCTACGAGGATCTGCTCAAGCAGGCGAGCGAGAAGCAGACCCAGACTGCGCAGATCATCATTCCCGTCGCCGAGCGGCTCGGTGCCAACGTGGTCGATTTCGAAGGCCTCAGCAAAGGCTTTGGCGATCGTCTGCTGATCGACGATCTCACCTTCAAGCTGCCGCCCGGCGGCATCGTCGGTGTGATCGGTGCCAACGGCGCCGGCAAGACCACGCTGTTCAAGATGATCACCAAGCAGGAAACGCCGGACAAGGGCACGATCACCGTCGGCGAGACCGTGCATCTCGGCTATGTCGATCAGTCGCGCGACGCGCTCGACGGCAGCAAGAACGTCTGGGAGGAGATCTCCGGCGGCAACGAACTGATCCTGCTCGGCAAGAAGGAAGTGAACTCGCGCGGCTATTGCTCGGCGTTCAACTTCAAGGGCGCCGACCAGCAGAAGAAGGTCGGCGCGCTCTCCGGCGGTGAACGCAACCGCGTCCATCTCGCCAAGATGTTGAAGTCCGGCGCCAACGTCCTGCTCCTCGACGAGCCGACCAACGACCTCGACGTCGATACGCTGCGCGCGCTCGAAGAGGCGCTGGAGGATTTCGCCGGCTGCGCCGTCATCATCAGCCATGATCGCTGGTTCCTCGACCGCATCGCGACCCACATCCTGGCCTTCGAAGGCGACAGCCATGTCGAATGGTTCGAAGGCAACTTCCAGGACTACGAGAAGGACAAGATGCGCCGGCTCGGCCAGGACAGCATCATCCCGCACCGCGTGAAGTACAAGAAGCTGACGCGGTGACGGCGGCATGATGCGACGGGCGCTCATCGCTGCGGTGATCATGGTCACCTGCGGCTGGTCGCCCGCCCGCGCCGCCGATCCGGCCTTCGCGCAGTTCATCGCCTCGCTCTGGCCGGAGGCGCAGGCCGCCGGCGTGTCGCGTGCGACGTTCGAGCAACAGACGCGCGGGCTCGAGCCTGATTACAAGCTGCCTGATTTGATCCTGCCGGGACGGCCCGCGACCGGCGCGCCGTCGCAGGCCGAGTTCGTGCAGGTGCCCGCCGACTACGTCAAGGAAGCTTCGATCACGCGGCTTGCGGGCGAGGGGCAGAGGCTGCTGCAAAAATATCGACCGGCGCTCAGCGAGATCGAGAAGACGTCTGGCGTGCCCGCCACCGTTATGCTGGCGATCTGGGGCCGCGAGACCGATTACGGCCGCTACACGTTGCCTTACGATCTCGTCCGCGTGCTGGCGACGCAGGCCTATGTCGGACGTCGCAAGGACACCTATCGCAACGAGTTCATCCTCTCGCTGAAGATCCTCGGCGAGGGCGTGGTGACCCGCAAGGACATGCGCTCGTCCTGGGCCGGCGCCACCGGGCTCACGCAGTTTCTGCCGTCCGAATATTACAAGCACGGTGTCGATTTCGACGGCGACGGTCGCACCGACATCTGGCATTCGGTGCCGGACGCGCTGGCCTCCGCTGCGCAGCAGCTCGTCAACAAGGGCTGGCAGAGTGGTGTGCGCTGGGCCTACGAGGTGCAGGCTCCGGTGAAGGTCGACTGCACCACGGGCGTGCCGGAGGTAACAAAGCCGATCGGCCAATGGCTGCGTGAGGGCTTTGTGCCGGCGCGCGGACAGAAGCTGAGCGCGGCCGAGCAGGCGCAGCCGGCCTCGCTGCTGCAGCCGGAAGGCATCTACGGTCCATCGTTCCTGACCACGAAGAACTACTTCGTCATCAAGGAATACAATTTCTCCGATCTCTACGTGCTGTTCGTCGGCCACCTCAGCGACCGCATGACGAACTCCCAACCGTTCGCGACACCGTGGTCGGCCTCCAAGCAGTTGCGCACCAGGGATGTCGAGGCCATGCAGCGCGGACTGACCCGCGTCGGGCTCTACAAGGACAAGATCGACGGCAAGGCCGGCATGCAGACGCGCGCCGCGCTCGGTGCCTATCAGAAGTCGGTGGGGCTGAAGGTCGATTGCTGGCCGAGCGAAGAGGTGCTGCGCTCGATCCAGGCGGCGCGGTAGCGAACTCAGCTCGTCGCCAAAGAAAAAAGCCCGGCCGATGGTCTCGGCCGGGCTTCGATCTCGGCGCTCATGAGCGCCCGGCGATCAGATCAGTAGCAAACGCGGACCGGGCGAACGATCCAGCCGTAGCCGTCCCAGTAGCGCTGGCGCTGCCAGTAGCAGGGCGGGGGCGGCGGGCCGGGCTCGGCGACATAGACGGGGCCGCCATAGGCGGGACGGCTCGACGCGATGGCGCCGCCGACGATGGCGCCGCCGATGAGGCCGGCCGCGATGCCGACACCGACACCGTCATGGGCCTGCGCGGACGGAGTGGCGGTCACCAGCGAACCGGCGATCGTCGCAACCGTGAGGGCGGCAACAAAAGTCTTCTTCATGCTCTTGGCTCTCCTGGGAGATGGACGTCCCTTGTTAGGAGCGTCCGGGTTTCAAAGGTTCACGCACACTCTGATGGAATTGGCCTTGCAGCTAGGAAGCGCGCAAATGGTCAACCCACGGTAAACGCACACGGAGCTGTGACGAGAAAAAGCGGTCTTTTTCAGGCCCGGAGATGAACGGCGCATCCGTAGTGAACCGACTCGTCGCGTCAGCCGCAGACCCTGACGCGGCGGACACGCCAGGCATAGCCGTCCCAGAAGCGCTGCTTCTGCCAGACGCAGCCGCCGCCGTAATAGTCGTCGGCGACATAGCCGGGGCTCGGGGCGTAATAGCGGGGCGGGTAGTAGCCGGGTTCATAATAACCGGGGCCAGGTCCGTAATAATACGGAGAGGCGAGTGCGCCGCCGACAATGGCGCCGCCGATGATCCCGGCCGCCACGCCCGCAGCGACGCCGCGCTGCGCATGGGCCGGTGTTCCGGCCGCAACGGCTAGGGTGGCGACGGCAGCGACCGCAACTGCCAGGAGCGACTTCTTCATTGGCTTGACCTTTCGCACAAACACGCTGGAACTCTTTGGGAGCAGAGTTCCATACTTCGTTTGAATGATCAATGAACGGCACCTTTGCCGGGCGCGACCAATTGATATGGACCACGGCCCGCCAGGGAGGCGATGATGGGCAACGCTCTGGTAAATGCATTGATCGCGGCCGGGATCGTCTTCGCGATCGGCTACGGCTGGATCACCCATCTCCAGAACCGCGGCCGGCGCTCGCGCGCAGGAGCGGGTGGTGACGGAAGCGGTGGCGGCGACAGCTATTCAGGAACGAGCGGCGGCTTCTCGCTGGGGAGCTGGTTTTCCAGCGACAGTTCGGGAAGCTCGACCGGCAGCGGCAGCTGTTCCAGCAGCGATAGCGGTAGTGGGGATTGCGGAGGCGGGGGCGATGGTGGTGGAGGCGGCGACTAGGTCCGCCGCAATCTTGATCCAGCGCAAGTCCCTATTTTAGAGCCGTTCTAGGCTGTTTTCCGGCCAGTTTGGAATAGCTTCAAATATCGACTTTTCCCTTTGCATCCGGACGGCCCTTTAAATATCGATGATCGCGCATCACCGAAGGGCCTGCCGCTTCCATGATCGTTTGTTCCTGTAACGTGCTGAGCGATGACGACATCCGCGCCGCCGTCGCCGAGTCCGACGACGCTGTGCGCCATGCCAAGCAAATCTATGGATGCCTCGGCTGTAGCGCCGAATGCGGCCGCTGCGCCCGGACGATCAAGAGCATCATCGACGAAGCGCTTGGCCCCTGTGCCAAGTCCTGCTGCGCCGGCTGTCCCCACGGCCACACCGTGGCCGCCAACGACGAGACGGCTGAGCCCGCCCAGTTCGCCCTCGCCGCCTGCTGAAAACTTCTCTGACCTCGGCTGAGCTTTTCCCCGGCTGCATCCCCGCGGCCGATTGCCCTCGTCCCCAAATTCATTTAGAAAGATTCTAAATTCGGTTTAGGGCCGATTTGGACTGCAAGAGCTGGAGTGAACCATGCAGGGCGACGCAAAAGTCATCGAGTATCTCAACAAGTCACTGCGTCACGAGCTGACTGCGATCAACCAGTACTGGCTGCACTACCGCTTCCTCGACAATTGGGGCCTCCTGGACATGGCCAAGGTCTGGCGCAAGGAGTCCATCGAGGAGATGGAACACGCCGACAAGCTCACCGCGCGCATCCTGTTCTTCGACGGTTTTCCCAACATGCAGGTGCTTGATCCCCTGCGCATCGGCCAGAACGTCAAGGAGATCATCGAGTGCGATCTCGCCGCCGAGATGAGCGCGCGGGCGCTGTACCAGGAGGCGGCGACCTACTGCCACGGCGTCAAGGACTACGTCACGCGCGACCTGTTCGAGAAGCTGATGAGCGACGAGGAGCACCACATTGACTTCCTCGAAACCCAGCTCGACCTGATCGGCCGCATCGGTCTCGAGCTCTACACCCAGAAGCACGTCGGCGGGCTCGAGGGTGAGGGGCACTGAGCTCCGGCGTCTACGACACACTCCCCATACCGCGGAATTGATCCGTGGCGCGACGCGGCTGGTACCGCGCAACAAACATCTCCCTGAGTCCCGGATCTGCGCTTCGCTTGTCCGGGACGACACCGTGATTGTCGCGCCGGCTACAACTGCGTCTTGTAGAGCTCTTCCACGATCTCCTGGCTCTGCGGCTCACCGAGACTGGTCTGCTCGTGGATGATCTCGACGATGCTCGGCATCACCGAGCGCTGCACCTTCTCGGGCGACCACAGTTTTGAGCGCATCAGCGCCTTGCCGCAGTGGAAATAGACTTCGCTGACGGCGACATTCAGCACCGCGCGTGGCGGCTTGCCGAACTCCACCATCGATGCCAGCAGGTCCGGGTCGGCCGACAGCGTGCCGCGTCCGCCGACGCGCAGCGTCTCGTCGATCCCCGGGACGAAGAACAACAGATGCACGAAGCCGGAGCCTTCGACGACGTTGCGGAAACTGTCGATCCGGTTGTTGCCGGCGCGGTCGGGCATCAGCAATTGATTGGGGCCAGCGACGTGGACGAAGCCGGTGCCGCCGCCGCGCGGCGAGGCATCGACGCTGCCGTCGGTGCCTGACGTCGCGAGCACGCAGAACGGCGACATCTCGATGAACTTCTTTGCGTGCGCATCGATCGCGGGACGCGCCTTCGCGATGACGCGCGGGGTCGGCTTCGCATAGATGGTGGCGAGGTCTTCGGGGCAAAGGTCGGTCAACGGCGTGCCTCCACATCAACGTGGCACCAACTTATCCGATCGAGCCGGCTCCAGCCAATGGAATCCATCAAGACCTACACCGCGTCCGCCGGCACGAAGCAACTGATGATGACGGTGCCGCGGTGGCGGACGTACCACACGACGGCTTGGCCGACCGGATTGCCGCGATCGCGGATGATGGCGCGTTCGGGCACCTCCATCCATTGTCCTTCGATCGGCACCCAATAGGCGCCGCCCCGCACATCGTAGTCGGTGCGATGGCCGTCGGAGATGTCGCAGCAGGGCACACCGTTCGGCGCGATCACGCTCTTGAACCAGGCGCGGATGTCGGGCGGAACGTGGTCATATTGGCCGTTGTCGAACGCGAACGCGGCGTTCGTCAGTGCCATCGTCGCGGCCAGCCAGACGCACAGCGCGAGTCTGTGCATGCGAGTCCTCCATCGCGGTCGATTCGTATCGTTGACGCGATTAAGCCCGAGCTATCGGTGCATTGCATGCTCAAATAATATGCGGCGGCAGAGGCGCCGCGTTTGATGCGTTGCGATAGGAGCGGTCTGCCCTGCTACATCGTCCGCTGCGGCGCGGTTTGCAGCAATTGCCTGATATGCTCGGCGTAGAATTTCGCGTTGCTGGTGGTGCCGTGACCGCGCGTTTCCGTGCTTGCAGGGATCAGATACAGCTTGCCGTTCTTGATCCGCTTCATCGCAGCATCCGTGATGCCGGTCTCGGGCGGGTTGCGCTCGTCGTCGGCGGAATTGATCAGCAGCAGCGAGGCCTCGATCTGCTCCAGCTTCTCGCTGGCATTGTAGTCGCGCGAGGACTCCCATTGATAGACGAAGTCGTTGGCATCCGCCGTGATCGGCATCGCCAGCCGCTCGTCGACGATCTTGTCGGCCTTCGCCGCGGTTGGCGCCTGGTGCTGATAGGCCAGCGTGCCGCCGATGCTGGCGATGCCGTAGGCGGTGATGGCGTATTTCATCATGCGCGGCTGACTGGTGTAGTTGCCGCCAGCGTAGCCGGGATCGTTGCGGATGGTATCGAGCATGATCCGCCGCAGCATCCAGTTGCGTGACGCCATCTCGGTCGGCTGCGAGGCCATCGGCACCAGAGCGTCCATCGCTTTCGGATATTTCTCGCCCCACAGCCAGGTGTGCATGCCGCCCATCGAATTGCCGATCACGAGCCGCAGATGCTTGACGCCGAGGCCTTCCGTCACCAGGCGATACTGCGCCTCGACCATGTCGTCGTAATCATATTTCGGGAAGCCCGTCGTCATGCCGTCGGACGGCTTTGACGACTTGCCGTGGCCGATACTGTCGGGAACGATGATATAGTATTTGGACGCATCGAGCGGCTGGCCCGGCCCGAACAGCTCGCCGGCAAAGGCAGCCGACAGCATGCTCGCGCCCGGGCCGCCGGTGCCGTGCAACACCAGCACCGGTTGGCCGCCGGGCTCGCCGACGGTGGTGTAGTGCAGCTTCAGCTCCGCCATGGTTTCGCCGGTGTGGAACTTGTAGGATTTAGGTGCCGCCGATCGTCTTAGAAGGAAACATCGGGAGAAAGGTGCATGTGCCGCAACATCAAGACACTGTTCAACTTCGAGCCGCCGGCGACGGAGGACGAGATCCACGCAAGCGCGCTCCAGTTCGTGCGAAAACTATCCGGTTTCAACAAGCCGTCGCAGGCCAATGAGGAGGCCTTCGAGCGCGCGGTGGCGGAAGTCTCGGAGGCCGCGCGAAAGCTGCTGATTTCACTGCACACCCATGCGCCGGCGCGTGACCGTGAGGTCGAGGCGGAGAAGGCCAAGGAGCGCTCGCGGCTGCGGTTCGGTTAGTCGCCAGCTCGAAAGTCCGTTCCGTGACCTGGCTCACGGTGAGAGCGGATTCGACTTGCGATGATGTCCGCCGGGGTTTTGACAGCCCGGAGCACGACCATGAGCCGCCCCCTTCTTCCCCTCAAGGCAGGTGCCGTGACCTTCACGGTGCTGTGGACCGCATGGATGATGTGGTGGAGCGGCTCTTACAGCAGCGTCAACCTCGTCGTCCTGACGCTGCTCGGCACGCTGGTCGGCTATCTCTGGTATCGCGCGATGCGCTGGCAGTTCGAGCGCATGGGCATGCTGCCGCGACGCGAGGATCAGGCGAAGTAGGCCACGCTGCTAATCCTAGTGGCCGTGCTTCTTCTTTTTCTTCTTTTTCCTGTGATCGTCGCCTTCGCCGTCGTCGCTCCCGTTATCGGCGTGCGCCTCGTCGGTCTCCCGCACGGCGGCCTCGAGCGCCTCGCGCTCGGCAGCTTCACGCTCGCGCTGGCGGCGGCGTTCGTCCCAGGCGTCGAAGAGCTGATCCAGCCACGGCAGCACCTGCTCGATCGACGGCAGTTGGCCGGGCGGTCCGGCCTCGCCGCGCGGTCCTTGCGGGCCGGCGGGACCCTGCGGTCCGACTGCTCCCCGCGGACCGGCTTCGCCCGGCTTGCCTGGCAGGCCGGCCTTGCCTTGCGGTCCTGGCTTTCCGGCCGGCCCCGGCTTGCCTGTCGGTCCCGGCTTGCCGCGCGCGCCGTCCGGCCCCCGCTTGCCCGGATGACCCTGCGGCCCCGGCCGTCCCGGCTCGCCCTGTCGCCCGCGCGGACCTTGCGGTCCCTGCCGTTTCTGTTCGTCCGCCACGTCACTGCTCCCTTGACCGGAAGCAAGCTACTTAGCGGCGTTTGACGACATCAGCAATTCCGGCGGGCATTGCGCGGGGCTCGATCAACATCAATCGGCGGCACGTCACGCGCTAGTCTTGATACGCCGGCACTTCGATGCCGGACGCCGCATAGATCCTGATCTTGTTGCGCAGTGTGCGCACCGACAGGCCGAGCACGCGCGATGCGCGCGTGCGGTTGCCGTCGCAGCGCGCCAGGGTCTGGAGCACGAGCTCGCGCTCGACCTCGTCGACGGTCGCGCCGATCAACAGCGGAACGATCTGGTCAGGGCTAAGGAATTGCGCGCCCGGCTCGGACGCGGCGACATGAACAGTGGTCATCAACACACCTCCCGATCAACGCCCGCTTCCATCTTTGGAAGCGATCGAGAACAAACGACCCCCAAGCCGTAGATCTACGGTGGGCGGGTTTGGTTAATGAAAAGTTAATCGAAGGCGATTGCACCAGATGACCTCAAGAATGCCGCGGAGTGGCCGCGATTGGCACGAGATGCATAGCGATGCGGCCGGTCTCGGTCCGCATCGCGTCGCCCGCTCACACCGTCCGATACCCGCCGTCCACCATCACGATCGTTCCCGTGACGTAAGCCGAGAGGTCCGACGCCAGGAAGATCGCGGGCCCGACGATGTCCTCGGGCTTGCCGGTGCGCGCCAGCGGGGTGTGATCGACAAAGGCTTGCACCAGTGCCGGGTTGGTCGCGCGCACATTGGCGTTGATGTTGGTCTCGATGAAGCCGGGCCCGATCGCGTTGACGCGCACGCCTTCCTTGCCGAGTTCGGCCGCAAGGGCCTTGGTGAAGCCAAGCACGCCGTGCTTCGAGGTGGTGTAGGCCGCCGAGCTCGGCGTGCGCAGATGCACGAACGACTGGATCGAACCGATGTTGACGATGCGGCCCCTGGCTGCGCGTAGCGGCGCGAGGAACGCCTGCGTCATGTTGAAGACGCCGTTGAGGTTGAGCGAGATAATGTCGTTCCAGTCCTTCGCCACGGTCTCAGTATCAGCGGTGAAGGCGTTGCGGCGGGTGATGCCGGCATTGTTGACGAGGATCGAGACCTGCCCGACCTTGTCGGCGACCTGCCTGGCCAGCGCGAAGCAATCGTCGCGCCTGGTCACGTCCAGCGCAAAGCTCTCGGCCTTGCCGCCGGCCTTGCGGATGTCCTGCGCGGCCTCCGCGACGGTGTCTGAGTTGACGTCGAGCAGCACCACTTGCGCGCCCTCGCGGGCGTAGCCGGCCGCGATCGCCCGGCCGATGCCGGAACCGGCGCCCGTGACGACGGCGATGTGGTTTGCGAGCAATGCCATGACAATTTCCTCCCGATTTCGTTTCTAAGTTTCATGAAAGGCTAACTCGAAATTAAGGGGTCGGAAACGGCCGCCTTGGCATACTGGTTCGCATTGCTAAACGTTGCGCGCATGATGGAACGGCTTGAATCCTGGAAATTGGCGCTCGAGCGCCTGCGGTCTGCGGAGTCTGCCGATTGGGCCGAGGCTGGACGGCTCGCGGCCGAGATCGCGCGGATGAGTACCGAGGCCGTGCTACGCCAGGCGGCCGAGCAGGCCCTTCCGGTACTGCGTCAGGCCACGGGCAATGACCACTACAGCGTCGCGCTGGCGGCCCAGCGCCGCGTTGGCGTGATCCTCGATGTCGTCCACGATCTCACCGCACCGCGCTTCGGTCGCCGCAACGCCATGCCGAAAAAACTCTCCAGCGAGGATCGCGCTCGCAAGACGCTCGGCCTGCCGCTCGCCGTGCAGCTCACCTGCGAGGACATCAACCAGGCCTATCGCCGCGCCGCCAAAGGCATGCATCCCGACCGCGGCGGCAGTGCCGAAGCCTTCATCGACCTCGCCGCCGCGCGGGACTTGTTGATCCATCCCGGTGCCCACAAGGACGCCTGAGGGCGATCAGTTCTTGTTGACGCAGCTCGGATAGGGCGCAGCTTCCCCTGCAACGATCGGGCAGAGGGCGATCGGGTTGAGATCGCTCAGGCGCGTGTGCCAGCGTTGATCCCTGACTGGAGGTTCGTCCGTCTCCGGGCCGCGCTCGGCCCATTGGATCGTGTAGTAGTCGGTCGTGCCCTTCAGCGCGATCAGGAGCGCGGTCTCGCTGTGGCGCGTGGGGCCGCTGTCGATCCGGCCGCAGCCGATGATGGCCGCGAAACCCTCGAAGCGGCCAAATGTCATGGGGCCGAGCGGCTGCGCCGCAAAACTGTCGGGGCAGGCCGATCTGAAGCCGCCAGCGATCGAGCCTGCGAGTTTCTCGGGCGTCGCGCTGGGCGTCAGCGTCATGCCCTTCTCGCCCGTCACCGTGATCATCTGGGTCCAGCGCTCGGGCGTCTCGCCCTTGAGCACGGCCTCGCGGATGTAGTGGCCGCCCTTGGTGTTCTCGAACACCCCGACGAAACGCACGGGCATCGTGAAAGCGACGAGCTGGCCGAAGATCGGCGAGATCACGCGGAAGGATTCCGGGGCCTGCGCCCGCGCCGTTGCTGCGAGCAGGAGCGAAGCGGCCAAAATTGTTGCTGTTGTCGTCGGCGTGCGCATCGATGAATCCCGCAATGACTGGCGGGAAACGCGACCGGGCAAGGATGCTAGCGTCGCATCCTTGCCCGGTCCTTGTCGTCCGCCGATCGAATTCCTACCAGCTGCAGTGGCCGTCCTTCAACGCCGCGTCCTTCAGCATGAGCGCGTCGCCGAAGCTCGGCACGCTCGCGCTGAGACGGGTGTAGTCGGAGGGCCACGGCGTGGTCGGGAGGCTCTCGTCCCAGATCTGACAGAAGCCGCCGTTCTGCCAGCGGATCAGATGATAGCCGGCTTCGGCCTGGCTCGTGGCTGCGAAGGCGGCAATGGCAAGACCCACGGCTGCGCACAGCACGGAGATACGACGCATGTTCAGCTCCTCAAATGAAAGTTGTGATGCGCCTCCCGACAATGAGGGGAGGGGTGGTGCGGGACGCTTTTGGGGATGCGCCCCGGACAAGATGTGAGTAGATCCGCACGCCCGTCAGGTTCAAACCGCGCACGCCGGAGACGGCTGATTTCGCCTGACAAAGATGAGACATGCCCGCAAAGGAAAAGGGCGGACCGCTCGTGCGGCCCGCCCTCGAAATCAGATCTGTCGCGTGACGCCTAGAGCGTGCATTTGCGCTCGGCGCGCAGCTTGATCTGGAGCTCC
The DNA here is from genome assembly GCF_032290525.1 of Bradyrhizobium cosmicum. Lineage (GTDB taxonomy): Bacteria > Pseudomonadota > Alphaproteobacteria > Rhizobiales > Xanthobacteraceae > Bradyrhizobium > Bradyrhizobium cosmicum_A. The sequence goes on from NZ_JASXTA010000002.1 coordinate 298,962, forward strand.
GAGGCCGCGGTGAAGGTCGGCAGCGGCTTGCTGACGACCTTGTAGGTCGACACGCCAAACTGGAACGGCTTGTACTTCAGGTCCTCGTTCCAGACCTGGCAGATGCCGGTGTTGTCCCAGCGGATCACGTAATAGCCGACCGCCGCCGAGGCCGGCGCGGCGAACACGGACGAAGCGATGCCGGCAACGGCACAGAGGGCGAGAACGCGACGCATGAAGTATCTCCTTGTGGGGAACGTGTGACCCGAAAATTCGTGCGGTAAAAGCAGGTCCTTTGCAAGCCGGGGAGCGGCCGTTCACGGATATGTCAGACGGCTCGGAGCACTTGGTTGGGCCAAGTGCTCTGCAAGTCACACGGCGCGGCTCACTTCGAAAGCGAGGCCACCGCCTCGATCTCGATCAGCATCTTCGGATCGGGCAGCGCCTGCACCACGCATGTTGTGCGTGCAGGATAAGGCGGCGGGCCGAACGCACCGGCATAGAGCGCATTCATCGCGGCGACATCGGAGGCGCGGGTCAAGAGCACATTGACCTTGGCGAGGTCGCGGAACGTCGCGCCGGCCTCGTCCAGCACGCGCTTGATGTTGACGACGACGTTGGCGAACTGCGCCTCGAAGCCGTCCGGCAGCGCGCCATTGGCGTCGAAGCCGGGAATGCCGGAGACGAACAGCAGGTCGCCGACGCGGGTCGCAAAGGACAGCGGCGGCGCCTTGACGTGCGGCGGGGGCGCGAAATGCTGGATCGGCATGGGATCACCTCGGGGACGGTCGCAGGAGCATGAGCGTAGCGGCCGCCGCGGTCCGCTCAAAACAAAAAATGCGAAAACAACCCCATGCACAGTAGGCATCGCGCAGGAATCATTGAACTTTTTATAATTCGGTAAAAACAAAATATTCAGTTGCTCCGTCGGGCAAAACAGGGGCAGGATGGCATGGTGGCGATGGTCGGTGTGCAACACCAAACTCGGCTGTCATGCCCCGGCTCGACCGGGGCATCCAGTACGCCGTGTCCTCTCGGTTCGATCACGGACGCCTCTGGAATACTGGATCGCCCGGTTAAACCGGGCGATGACAGTTGAGTGCGTTGCTACAGACGCGCCTCACGCGTCATCATGTTGCCGCCCCGATCGATCGGATAGATTGACCCCGTCTGATTCGTTTCCCCCTTGAAAATAGCCCCCGGAGATACTCCATGAAGATCGCCACCACTCTTCGCGCCGCGCTGGTCGGCCTTGCCGCGCTGGCCGGCCTCTCGACCTCGGCCATGGCCGACGGCGGCACCGTGGTGCTGACGATCTACAAGGCGGGCTGGATCATCGGCGGTTCCGGCGGCTCCGGCGTGCTGAACTTCCGCGGTCGCGCCTATTCGCTCTCGACCGGCGGGCTCGACTACGGTTTCGTCTTCGGCGGCTCCAAGACCGTGCTGCGTGGCCGCGTCTCAAACATCAACCGGCCCTCGGACGTCGCCGGCGTCTATGGTGCTGCCGGTGCCGGCATCGCGGTAGGCCGCGGCGCGCGTGCCATCGTGCTGACCAACCAGAAGGGCGCCGTGCTGGAGCTGTCCGGCACGCAGGTCGGCCTGATGGCGAATGCGGATCTCAGCGGGCTCGCGATCACGATGCGGTAGGCAGGCTGCTTCAGCGTCGTCATTGCGAGCGTAGCGAAGCAATCCAGACCGTCGCCGCGACAGGATTCTGGATTGCTTCGCTCCGCTCGCAATGACGGGTTGAGCTACGCTCCCGTCACCAACTCATGAATCCTCTCGCAATGCGCGACGAGATTTCCGTGTGCATCGACGAACGCCTTCAGCGGCGTCGGAATCGGGAAGTAATAGATGTTGGCGACAAAACCGTAGATGCCGGCATCACAGCTGGTCGGCGCGGCGCCGTGGACGAAGCCTGCCGCCGGCACGATCTCCGCCAGCACCTGCAAATCGGCGATCCCTCGCGCGTAAGCCTGGTCGGGCGTGTAGCGGCCGATGCCCTGGAAATGATAGCGCTGCGAATTGTAGGCCTTGGCCTTCTCGAATCCGGCCGCGTTGATTTGCGGATGTTGCGCGATGAAGGCGTCGCGGAACGCCGGATAGAAGCGCTCGTCCTTCCAGCGCGAATACGACATTACCCAGTAGAGATCGTCGAGCATGCGCGTAATGAGATGATTGGTCCGCCGCTGCTCCGGTGAGAGCAGGGCATCGATGGTGAGCAGATGCTTTGCGATCACATGCGCGATGATCGTCTCGCTGTCGCCGACGGTCTCGCCGTCGTCGACGATGTAAGGCAGCTGTCCGCGCGGCGCTGTGGAGGCATCGAAGACGTGCTCGTGCTCGAACGGCACGCCCGCGAGCTTGAAGAAGGCGTAGACCTTGAGGCCGTAGCCGTTGTTGTCGGCGACGCCGAACAGTCTTGGGTAGGAGTAGAGGGTCAGCATGGGCGGCTCCCTTCCGCCTGGAGTCGTATCGCCGCAGTGGCCCGCTTGCAACAGGCCGGCGCCTTGTGCGCGAGCTCCTTCGATCGGAGGACGCGTGGCGTCGCCCATTCGAACTATGGATTCGGCCCTGAAATTCTTGCAGCAGGGCCCCACATGCGACGTTCATCGATCCGCCGAAACATGCCGCGATTGCTTCGCGGCAGCGCGCTTCTGGCCGGGCTGGCCTTCGCAGGACCGGTGCAGGCGGCGGACCTCGCGGCAAAGCCGTTCACCAAGGCGCCGCCGCTGGTGGCGTCGTCATGGACCGGCTTCTACGCCGGCCTCGGCCTCGGCTATCGATCGACGCAGGCCGATATAACCACCACCTCCGTGCTGCAGGACGGCGTTGCCCGTGACCTGAACGGAGCTGTGCTCACCCAGCCGTTCGACGGCACCGGCTTTCGCGTCAATCCCTATGCCGGATACAACTGGCAGGTCTCTCCCAGCTGGGTCGTCGGCGTCGAAGGCGATGTCGGCATCAGTGATCAGAACACCGCGCTGCCCGGATTTCGCGCCTCGCCGCGGGCCGGCTCGTCCACCTTCGCGGTCGACAGCCTGTCGGTCAAATCGGGCTGGGACGCGAGCCTGCGCGGCCGCGCCGGCCATCTGCTGACGCCGTCGACGCTGGCCTATGTGACCTCCGGCCTTGCCTGGCAGCACTTCGACGTCACCTCGCTTTGCGTCAGCGGGACCTGCAACGATGCGACACCCGCATCGGTCTCGAACTCCGCGACCAGGACCGGCTGGACGCTCGGCGGCGGCATCGAGACCGCGCTGTGGGGCAATTGGCTGCTGCGTGCCGAATATCGCTATGCCGATTTCGGCACCACACAGATGGTGATCGCGCGAGCGAGGACGGCAGCGGGACCCGCGCTCACGGTCGACAATTTCGATACCAAGCTGCGGACGCACATTGCGAGCGTCGGCCTCGCCTGGAACTTCGGCGAGCCCGTCATCGGCGGCCGCTCGCATCCGCTGCAAGCGCGGGCCGCGATCCTTCCCTCATGGACCGGGGCTTATGTCGGCCTCGGCCTCGGCGCGCGCGCCACGCATGCCGATCTCACCGCGACGTCGGAATCGGTCGGCGGCTTCACGGACGATGTTCTCGCGGGCCGCGCCAACACCCGCCCGATGGACAACACGGCGTTCCGCGCCAGCCCCTATGCCGGCTATCTCTGGCAACTCGCCCCGCAATGGACAGGGGGCGTCGAGGGCGATCTTGGCTTCGCCGACCGCACCACCACGCGCGAAGGTTTTACCAGCATCCATCTGGCCGATTCCCAGTCGCCCGGCGAAAGCCTGTCGATCCGCAGCCGCTGGGACGCGTCCTTGCGCCTGCGCGGCGGCACTCTCGTCAGCCCGCAGACCATGCTCTATGCAACCGGCGGCGTGGCCTGGCAGAACTTCGAGCTGACCTCGACCTGCGTCAGCGCCAACTGCACCGGATTCTTCGCCCTGGCGCCGGGGATCATCAGCCAGTCCACCACGAAGACCGGCTGGACGTTAGGGGCCGGCCTCGAGACCGGATTGTGGGGCAACTGGCTGGCGCGCGCCGAATATCGCTACGCCGACTACGGCAAGACGGCCTTCACCGTTGCAAGGTCGAGCAGCCGGGCGGAGTTCAATCCGTCCGTCGAGACATACGACGTCGCGATGCGGACGCATCTGGCGACGTTCGGGGTGAGTTATCGGTTTCAGTGAGCGGGCGAGAGAGGCCCCGTAGCCCGCATGGAGCAAAGCGGAATGCGGGACAGTGGTCCCGGATTGCGCTGCGCTCCATCCGGGCTACGAAGTCGCAGCCTTGAACACCGCCAGCTGCGCATCGAACGCGCGCAGGAACGCCGGCCGCGCCTCGCCGCGTGCGACATAGTCAGAGACATCAGGATACTCATCCAGCAGACCCGACGTGTGCAACCGGCGCAGCACCGTCACCATCATGAGATCGCCGGCGCTGAACGCGCCGTCGAGCCAGTCGGCGTCGCCGAGACGGCGGGACAATTCGCCGAGCCTGGTGCGGACGCGATCCCTGAGCATCGGCAGGCGCGCCTCGTACCAGCTCTTGTCGCGCTCGAACAGCATCGCCATCCCGAGCTCGACGATCGGCGGCTCCAGCGTGTTCAGCGCGGCAAACATCCATCCGATCGCGCGGCTTCTGGCATTTGCGTCCTGCGGCAGCAACCCGGCATGGCGCTCGGCGATGTGCAGCACGATCGCTCCGGTCTCGAACAAAGCGAGATCGCCGTCCTCGTAGGTTGGAATCTGCCCGAACGGATGCAACGCGAGGTGGGCGGGCTGCTTCATCGCGGCGAACGTGACGAGACGGACGTCGTAGGACTGCCCGACTTCTTCCAGCGCCCAGCGCACCCGCATGTCGCGCGCCTGCCCCTTGCCGCGGTCGGGCGAGCTTTCGAAGGCGGTGATGGTGGGGGACATGTGAGTCTCCGGGGTGGTGGCGGCTTGTGTCCAAAGGACGAATGGGCGAGTTGGTGTGCGACAGCTTCGGGGTCGTATTTTGACAGCGCCGTGTTGCCGAACGCACAGTGTCGTCCCGGCGAACGCCGGGACCCATACCGCGGAATTCATCGGTTCAGGGTAGTCGCAGTACCAAACGACGAGTCTTCGCTAAACTTCTCCCTGGCGGTATGGGTCCCGGCCTGCGCCGGGACGACGGCTGAGTGTGGGCCGCTATCGGTGACCCATTCTACGATTTGATCCACGCGGCAAGCTCCCGCCATGGCTCCAGCGTCCAATGACCGGATGCGGCACCCGACGGCGAGGGCAGTACGAAGATCTCCGGCAAGCTTCTGTCGCGCGGCTGCCGCCCTAGCGCAATTCCGCTCGACCCCCTGCCGTAGTACAAGCTCGCCGCCTTCTTGCTCGTGAACGCAATCGTTCTCGGCCGATACTTTTCCATCTTGGCCCTGAACCCCGGCACGTCGATCGTCTCAATCGCGATCTGGTGATCCATCCCGGCGCCCGACTTGGACAGATCCGTGAAGCCGATCCCGAGCTCGATCAGCGCGGCGAACTCGCTTGGCTGATAGCGCCGCGGCGTGATGCCGGCCTCATGGATCGCACGCCAGAAGCGGTTGCCGGGATGGGCGTAGTAGTGCCCGAGTTCGGCCGAGCGCATCGAGGCGGCGGTGCCGACGAAGACGAGGCGGAGGTTGGGACGGAGCTCATCGGGGAGGCGATGGGTTTCAGGCAAGTCAATCGTCCGTCGCTACGCTCATTCGTCGGTCTTGCGGGCTTCGCGGCCATGCCATATCCGCGTGATCAGGATGTCTTGCGCCTCCGCCAGCACGGCATACCGAACGATGTAGCCGGAGGCGCCAAAGCGGACCACGATCTGGCGAAGCTCGGCATCTCCCGTCGGCATTCCCAGATTGGGAAATTCCTGCAGCCGCTCGATCGCCCGCCAGATCGACGCCAGCGCGCGTTATGCTGCGCCCGGACTATGTTGATCGAGAAACAGGCGCAATCGCTCGACGTCCTCAACGGCGTCGGGCGAGAGCAGGATCATCCGATCCTGCGCGCCGCCGGGCGTGGCAGCTCCTGCGCCGAACCCCAGCTCGCGACCCAGTCCTTTACCTCGTCGAGCGGCACGGCGGCGCGGGTCTTTCTGAAATCATCCAGCCGGCGGCGATCCTCACCGATGTCGGGGCCGGCGATATCGACCACGGAATCGAGCAGCGCCACGGCTTCCGCGAGCACCGCGGCGATATCCTGCCCGCGCTCATCGGCCATCTCGCGCAAACGCGCATCGGTGTCGGCGTCGATATTCAGCGTGCGACGAACGATGTTCATGCAGACAGAATAATCGTGGACGACGAATTTGTCGAGGCGCCCGACTTGGAGAGATCGGTGAAGCCGATCCCGAGTTCGATCAGGGCCGCGAATTCGCCCGGCTGATAGCGCCGCAGCGTGATACCGGCCTCATGGATCGCGCGCCAGAAGCGGTTGCCGGGATGGGCGTAGTAGTGCCCGAGCTCGGCCGAACGCGTGCTGGCGGCGGTGCCGACGAAGACGAGGCGGAGGTTAGGAAGGAGTTGATCGGGAAGGCGGTGGAATAGCACGCTCGCCGACGAAGCGCTCATCTCAACACTCACGCTCGCGGGAAGGTTGCTAAGACCGCTCGTTTCCCGTTAAATAGATGTTGCTGGTACCTTGGGGGCGGGGTCATGAATAATTTTGCTGTATGGGTTGGTCAGAACAAAGACACCGTGACCGGCCTTACGGCGATCGTTGCGACAATCGCTTCAACCAAATCCATTCTAATCGCCGTTATAAACATGCGTTGGCAGCGAATCCATTATCGCAAGACCCTCATGCCCATCGGAAGCATCAGCATGGGGGACTACGAAGAGAACCTTTTTGTTCGTTTGCGAAACGATGGTGCCGGTCCGATGATCATGGATGATATCGAGGTATATCGGAATGGTCAGAAGGTCGGGTCAGCGTTGATAGACCTAATGCCGCCAAGCCTGATCTGGACGACCTTTGTCAAGAATATCTCGGGGAGAGCATTCGCATCGGGTAAGGAAATCGATCTGATTTCGATCTCAGGTGATATGGAAGACTCAGAGTTCCTGGAGACTCGTCGGAGCGTTCGTGAGGCACTTGCTGGCCTTTCGATCAAGGCAAATTACCGTAGCATCTACGGGGATCGCCGTAGCAATAATGATCCCGGTTCAGGATTCCCAAAACCTTCTTCCAAGCAATCGGGACGTTTCGCTTGGCTATACGACTTAGACGTTGATGCTCAACCGCTAGAGCCGGTCCACGCACCAACTCGCGTATGCGCCGTCTCGTAGGAAATACCGTCCGGAATTCTTCGGGAACACTTTGATCGGTGAGAAAGCGACGTAGGAAAAATTTCCCAGGCTCGGTGCGGAAGAATAGACTGCTCTCACGGCGATCGACGATGTCCTCGGAAATTCGCGCCTGCAACGTCTTATGTTGAGTCTGGCCGTGCAGATGTTTGGGAACTAATCCGCGGTGGTAGGCAGCAGTCAATATCGTCCTAGGGCTGAGCGGTCGCCGCTCAGCCTCTAAGACCCACTTGGCTATCTGCAAATACGTGTCCAGCGATCTTTCCTCACAATCGCAACGCGTCGCATTCTACTAGAAAGGGAGCAGCTATGAAAGCACCCGATTGCTCTCCTTCACCTTCTCCGCATCCAGGTAAACGCTGCTCCCCATCTCCTTGAACTTCGCACTCATCTTGGCCATGCCGTCCTCGGCCGTCCCGCTCAGCGACATCCCGATCGAGTTCGGATCGTTCAGCGTCGCCGCGTAATCCCGCACGTCCTGCGTGATCTTCATCGAGCAGAATTTTGGGCCGCACATCGAGCAGAAATGGGCGACCTTGTGGGCTTCCTTCGGCAGGGTCTCGTCGTGGAAGTTCTTGGCGGTTTCGGGATCGAGGCCGAGGTTGAACTGGTCGCTCCAGCGGAAGTCGAAACGGGCGCGGGAGAGCGCGTCGTCGCGCAGCTGGGCGGCCGGGTGGCCCTTGGCGAGATCGGAGGCGTGGGCTGCGATCTTGTAGGTGATGACGCCGACCTTGACGTCGTTGCGGTCGGGCAGGCCGAGATGCTCCTTCGGCGTGACGTAGCAGAGCATGGCGCAGCCGAACCAGCCGATCATGGCAGCTCCAATGCCTGACGTAATGTGGTCGTAGCCCGGCGCGATGTCGGTGGTCAGGGGCCCGAGGGTGTAGAACGGCGCCTCGCCGCACTCCTTGAGCTGCTTGTCCATGTTGATCTTGATCTTGTGCATCGGCACGTGGCCGGGGCCCTCGATCATGACCTGGCAGCCCTTGTCCCACGCGATCTTGGTCAGCTCGCCGAGCGTCTCCAGCTCCGCGAACTGTGCGCGGTCGTTGGCATCGGCGATCGAGCCCGGGCGCAGGCCGTCGCCGAGCGAGAACGAGACGTCATACTTGCGCATGAGGTCGCAGATCTCGTCGAAATGGGTGTAGAGGAAGCTCTCCTTGTGATGCGCCAGGCACCACTTCGCCATGATCGAGCCGCCGCGCGAAACAATACCGGTGACGCGGCTGGCGGTGAGGTGGATGTATTGCAGGCGCACGCCGGCGTGGATGGTGAAATAGTCGACGCCCTGCTCGCACTGCTCGATCAGCGTGTCCTTGTAGAGCTCCCAGGTCAGCTGCACCGGATCGCCGTTGCACTTCTCCAGCGCCTGATAGATCGGAACGGTGCCGATCGGCACCGGCGAATTACGCAAAATCCATTCGCGGGTGGTGTGGATGTTGCGGCCCGTCGAGAGGTCCATCACGGTGTCGGCGCCCCAGCGGATCGCCCACACCATCTTCTCGACCTCTTCCTCGACCGACGACGTCACCGCCGAGTTGCCGATATTGGCGTTGATCTTGGTCAGAAAGTTGCGGCCGATGATCATCGGCTCGAGTTCTGAGTGGTTGATGTTGCAGGGGATGATGGCGCGGCCGCGCGCGATCTCGGAGCGGACGAACTCCGGCGTGATGAAGGCGGGGACCGCAGCGCCAAAGCTCTCGCCGTCGGCGAGGGCTGCCTCGGCGCGCTCGAGCTGTTCTTTGCGGCCGAGGTTTTCGCGGGCGGCGACGTAGATCATCTCCTTGGTGATGATGCCGGCGCGGGCGAATTCGAGCTGGGTGATCTTGTGGCCGTCGAGGCCGCGCAGCGGCTTGTGATAGGCCGAGAAGGCGCGCGCGGCCTTGTCGGTGGAGACGCTGCCATTGTCCTCCGGCTTGATCTGGCGGCCGTCATATTCCTCGACGCCGCCGCGCTCCAGCACCCACTGTTTGCGGCCGCGGGCGAGGCCGGCGTTGACGTCGATGGTCACGCTCGGGTCGGTGTAGGGGCCGGAGGTGTCGTACACCGGCAGGTTCGGCTCGCCCGCGCCCTCGGAGAGGATGATTTCGCGCAGGGGCACGCGCAGATCGGGGGCGGCATCGGGCGAGGCGAAGATTTTTCGCGACGAGGGCAGCGGGCCGGTGGTGACGGCGGGGACGGTTTTTTCGGGATTGGAGCGGATGTTCATGGGATCCTCCTTAAATTCAGTTCGTTGGCATCGCTGCGCGAGAGACAATTGCCGCTGTCATCCCCGCGAAAGCGGGGATCCAGTATTCCAGAGGCCTTGATGGGACACGGAGAGGCTGCGGCGTACTGGATCGCCCGGTCAAGCCGGGCGATGACGGCGGAGTGTGGGATGAGAGGGCGAGGCGCATCACGCCGCCTCCGCGGACAGGCTAAGCCATTGCCGCACCCGTGCATCAGGGTCGGGATGTTGCGTGACATCGCTGACCACGGCGATGGAATCGGCGCCCGCGGCGAAGATCTCCGCAGCGTGCTCGAACTTGATGCCGCCGATCGCAACCAGCGGGATGCTGCCGATGCGCTGCTTCCATTCCGTGATCTTCGGAATGCCTTGCGGCTCGAAGCGCATCGACTTCAACGTGGTGAAGAAGATCGGGCCCAGCGCGACGTAGTCGGGCTTTGCGGCGAGCGCGGTTTCAAGCTCGGCGTCGTCATGGGTGGAGATGCCGAGAGAGAGGCCGGCTTCGCGGATGGCCTTGAGGTCGGCATCGGCGAGGTCCTCCTGGCCGAGATGCAGATATTTTGCGCCGGCGACGACTGCGGCGCGCCAATAGTCGTTCACGACCAGTTTTGCCTGCGTGCCCTCGGTGATCGCCAGCGCGTCGGTGACGATCTGCAAGGCCTGCGCGTCGTCGAGGTCCTTTGCGCGCAATTGAATCGTGCCGACGCCGAGCCTGGTCAGGCGCTCGACCCAGGCGAGGCTGTCGACGACGGGATAGAAGCGATCAGGATACGGCATGCCAGAATGGGGTCCCAACGACAGGGGTGGAGGGGGAGGCGAAGTCGCGGGCGTTCATCAGCCCGGCTTCATAAGCGGTGCGGCCGGCATCACAGCCGAGGCGGAAGGCGTTCGCCATCGCGACGGGATCGGCGGCCTTTGCGATGGCGGTGTTGAGCAGCACGGCGTCATAGCCGAGCTCGAGCGCGTGCGCCGCGTGCGAGGGCGCCCCTAAGCCGGCGTCGACCACCAGCGTGATGTCGGGCAGCCGCTCGCGCATCAGTTTGAGTGCGTCGCGGTTGGTGATGCCCTTGGCGCTGCCGATGGGGGCGGCCCACGGCATCACCACCTTGCAGCCGGCATCGACCAGGCGGTTCGCGACCGAGAGGTCCTCGGTGCAATAGGGGAAGACTTCAAAGCCGTCCTTGATCAGGATGGAAGCGGCCTCGACGAGGCCGACGACGTCGGGCTGCAGCGTGTCGTTGTCGGCGATGACTTCCAGCTTGATCCAGGACGTGCCGAACAGCTCGCGTGCGAGCTTTGCGGTGGTCACCGCTTCGCGAACGCTGCGACAGCCGGCGGTGTTCGGCAGCACGGTGACGTCGAGCTCGCGGATCAGCTTCCAGAACGCGTCGCCGGTCTTGCCGCCGGCGGCCTCGCGCCGCAGCGACACGGTGACGATGTTGGAGCCCGAGGCGCGGATCGCGGCCTGCATGATCGCCGGCGAGGGATAGAGCGCGCTGCCGATCAGCAGTCGGGACGGGAAGGTTTTGCCGTAGAAGGTCACCATGTGGGAGGTGTCTCCATGATTGACGCTGTCATCCCCGCCACCGGGTCTCGCCTTCGGCGAGCCCGATGACAGGCTCCGGCGGGGATCCAGTACGCCGCGGCCGTGCGGCTGGAATCGTGAAGCCGCGGCGTACTGGATCGCCCGGTCAAGCCGGGCGATGACAGCGGAGTGTTTGGTGAGATCATATGTCCTCACCCTCCCTGCCGCGGCGTGATGATTTCGATCTCGTCGCCGTCCCTAAGATGGGTCGCGGCCCAGCGGCTTTTCGGCACGACATCGTAATTGAGCGCGATCGCGAAATGGGAGCCCTCGTAATCGAGCTCGCTGAGCAGCGCGTCCACGCTCGCGGAATTAATCTCGCGCTGCTCGCCATTGACGATCACGCGCATTGCATCACCTCATTGTCGATCTGGCCGCGCTGGACGTATTGCAGCGTCAGCTCGGCGAGCGCCGGCGCGATCAGGAAGCCGTGGCGGTAGAGCCCGTTCACGCTGATCTGGCCGCCGCGAATGCCGATGCGCGGCAGGTTGTCGGGAAAAGCCGGACGTAGGCCCGAGCCGAATTCGACGATGCGCGCTTCGCCGAAAGCCGGATGCACGGCGTAGGCCGCGCCGAGCAGCTCCAGCGCGGAGCGGACGCTGACGCCGGTGTCCTCGGCCTCGATCGAGGTTGCGCCCAGCATGAACAGGTTTTGCTCGCGGGGGATCACGTAGAGCGGCCAGCGCGGATGGATCAGCCGCACCGGGCGTGCGAGCTGCACCTCGCCGGTCTCGATCAGGATCATCTCGCCCTTGACGCCGCGAAGCTCCGGCTCCTCGTCGCGCGCGGCAAGGCCGCGGCAGTCGATCACGATGCCGTCGAGATCCTTCGCGACGACGTCGCTGGAAAATTTGATGGTGCCGCCGGCAGCCCGGATGCGGTCGTGCAGCTTCGGCAGCACGAGGCGCGGCTCGACATGGCCCTCGGTCGGGAAGAACAGCGCATCGCGAAAACGGCCCTCCAGCGACGGCTCGAGCTCGGCGAGGCCGGCGGCATCGAGCCGGCGATGGCCTTCGGTCATCCGGGCAAAGCGCTCGAAATCGTTGCGCTCGCGCGGATGGGCGACGACCAGCGAGCCGTTGAAGGGGGTGTCAGGCAGTTCGCGACGCCAGATATCGAGGGAACGCTGGCCGAGCCTGGAGATGATGGGCTCGGCGACCTCCGCCTCGCACCAGGGCGCCAGCATGCCGCCGGCCCAATGGCTGGTCGAATCGGTCATGGCGGCGTCACCGCGCTCGTGCAGGATCACGGCGTGGCCGGCCTGCGCGAACAACAGCGCCTGCCAGGCGCCTGCGATGCCTGCGCCGATGATGGATACCGGGGAATCCGGTCGCTTGGTCGTCTGCAACATCCCTGTCCCTTCGCCGGCATGACCCGGATCAGGTTCAAAGGGTCACCGCGGTCCTGGGCGGGTTTGCCCATTTAGCGGTATCTCAGCTCCTCCTCGGAGCACCCCTCGGAACGGCTCTAATGTAGGCCAGTGGCGGCCTGTGTCAACGCATGTTGCCGGGAACCTGCGCCCGCGCATTGCGGACCCGCTGGGCCAGCTTCCTGTGCGGCGGGGCGCTAAACATCGGCTGCGGATTGCCGTTCGGCTCCAGCCAGGCGCCGCCCATATTGGTCTCGCCCACATTGGCGACCTGCACGGCTTCCTGCCGCTGCCGCTTTGCCGCGTAGTAATAGCCGCCCGCGAAATAACGCACGGCTCTAGTGTGGTCGCCGTTGGCGGCGTGATAGGCGCCGGCGAGATATTTCACCGCGTAGGTGAGATTGGTGTTGGGATCGCGCAGGCCGGCGGCATCGCCGGTGTAGCCGACCCCGCGGGCGGTCGCGAGCTTGATCTGCATCAGGCCGATGGTGCCGCCGCGGCCGACGAGACCCGGCTGATAGCGGCTCTCGCGCATGATGACGCGATGCACCAGCGCCTCCGGCACGCCGTTGGCGCGCGCATGCATCGCCACCATCTCGGCGTACTCGGCTTCGCCCGCGAGGGCGGCCTGCGGCAAAATCAGTCCGGCCGCGAGCAGCGCGGCGATGCGTAAAATTTTCATCAGATATCCCTGAGGTCCCCTGAGTGACCTGCGCCCGGCTGCCGTTAGGCCTCCCGAACGCGGCAATGATGTGACCAAACGCCGCCGTTAGCGTTATCGCGGTGCAGGGCCGCTGTTGCGACTCAATGCTCGTGTACGGGCTCCCTCAGGCGGACGGCCCATCGCGGCAGCAAGACTGTCTATTCGCGCGGGTGGGCAAAAGCGAGTAACAAGACACCGCAAATCGGGAGAGGTGCCATGACAAAACCAAGCATGGCCAAGGCACATTTCGGCGACATCCCCAGGCAGAACCCCTGTGCCCAATGCGGCACGCCGATCCCGCAGCCTGACTGGATCGAGCCGGGCGAGGGGCGCATCTCCTATCTCTGGACTTGCCGCGCCTGCAACTATCGCTTCGAGGCGATCGCGATCTTCGCCGAGATCGTCGTCGAGCATCCGCCGCTCGCGGCCTGAAGCGAAGGATCAGGCAGCCAGCCGCGGCTGCTGCATACCGGCAATTGCATCCGCACGATCAGCCCGTGCGGCGCGCGGTCGTGCAGCGACAGCTCGCCGCCATGGGCGAGCGCAACCGCGCGCGCGATCGAGAGGCCGAGGCCGAAGCCGGTGGACTCGTCCATGGTGCGCGCCTCGTCGCCGCGCACGAACGGCTCCAGCATCTCCTGCTTGCGCGCATCCGAAATGCCGGGGCCGTCATCCTCGACGTCGATGACGAGCCTGGTGCCCGACATATCGAGACGGATCGTTATCTCGGCGCCGAAGCGCACCGCGTTCTCGACGAGATTGGTGACGCCGCGATGCAGATCGTCGGGGCGCACTGCGGCGGTTGCAGATAGCGGGCCTTCGTAGTGCACGACATGACCCATGTCGCCGAACTGGTCGGCGATGAGCTGAAGCGTGCTGGCAATGTCGACCAGCGTCACCGCCTCGACCTTGCGATCGTTGCGCAGCAGCGACAGCACGCTTTCCAGCATCGCGCGCATCTGGTCGAGATCGATCAGCATGCGCTTGCGATTGCCCTCGTCCTCGATGAATTCTGCGCGCAGGCGCAGCCGCGTGATCGGCGTGCGCAGATCGTGGCTGATCGCAGCCAGCATCCTGGTGCGGTCCGACATCAGCCGCGCGATCCGCTCGTGCATGCGGTTCAGGGCGCGCGCCACCGAGCGGATCTCTTCGGGGCCGCGCTCGGGCAGCGGATCTGCCGCCCCGTCGAGGCTGAAATTCTCGGCCGCCTTGGCGAAGGACGACAGCGGTGCGGCCAGCGCGTAGGCCGCCCACAGGCCGAGCATGGTGACGCTGATCAGCGCGAACAGCAGCGTGATCCAGACGCCGCCCCAGAACCGTGGCGGGTACGGTCTCTGCTCGACCCGGCCCGCGATCATGGTGCCGTCCGGCAACTGGACCGCGACCTTGTGCCCATCCTGCGGCGCGAGCGCGAGCACCTTGTACTGATGGCCGAGATGCCGGCGTACATTGTGCACGTGCTGGTCGTCGCCGTCCTTCGCGACGGAGGCGGTCCCCGGCGCGAGCAGCTCGATGCCGGCCTTCGGAAACGCGCGCACGATATCGGCGAGGATTCGCGGCCGCTCGCTCGCCTCGGCGCCGCTCAGCAGGAGGGCCGCGTCCGCGAGTTGATGCGCGCTGTCAGGCGGCCGCTCGGCGCGGTCCGGCCGGCTGATCAGGAAGCTGACGGTGAGGATCAGATGCAGCGCGACGATCGACGCCACCACCAGCGCGGCGATCTGTCCGCCGATGCTCTTGAGGTGGAAGAACCCGAACGGCTTCATCGTCGGTGTTCCGTCAGCTGCCCAGGGGCGCCGCGATCGCTTCGTTGCTCGCTGCTTCAGTCCCGGCAGCTTCAGTTCTTGGCGTGAACAGATAGCCGCCGGAGCGCACCGTCTTGATGATGGTGGGGTCGGCCGGATTGGGCTCGATCTTGCGGCGGATGCGGCTGACCAGAACGTCGATCGAACGTTCGAACGAGCCGGTGTTGCGGCCTTGCGTGAGGTCGAGCAGGCTGTCGCGCGACAGCACGCGGCCGGGCCGTTCGCAGAACGTCCGCAGCAGGTCGAACTCGGCGCTGGTCACCGCGACGCGCGCCCCTTCCGGATTGCGCAGCTCGCGCAGGCGCAGGTCGATGCGCCAGCCTTCGAAGACGAGCGCAGAGGCCCCCTCGATCGAGCTCGCGGTTTGCGCGGCGGCCTGGCGGCGCAACACGGCGTTGATGCGCGCGAGCAGCTCGCGCGGATTGAAGGGCTTTGGTAGATAGTCGTCCGCGCCCATCTCGAGGCCGACGATGCGATCGACGTCCTCACCGCGCGCGGTCAGCATGATGATCGGCGTCTGCGCCTCCGAGCGCACCTTGCGGCACAGGCTCAAGCCGTCCTCGCCGGGCAGCATGACGTCGAGGATGATGCGGTCGACGCGATGATCGGCCAAAGCGCGAGACATCTCGCGGCCATCGCTCACAGCGGTGACGTTGCAGGCATTGTTGCGGAGGTACTTCGCAACCAGCGTCCGGGTTTCGCGGTCATCCTCGACGACAAGGATGTTGGGATTGAGAATGGCCATGCGCTTTGTTTGTCCCAGATTGGGGCCAAATGGCGAAGATTTTATTTCAGATTGTTTCCGTCCGCAGGGAGGCAACGCCCGGCAATAGCCAGACCGGACAGCAACAAGGTCTCGTTAAGGCCGCTAACCATACCGTGGCGGCGTCACATAAGAAACCCGCACGAAACCCCACAAGAGCCACGGAGCCATCATGACCTCGATTTCGGCGGCCCCCGCCGGTAACCACCAGTCGCCCCTGCAACGGCTGCAGCAGGAATTGCAATCGGAAGTTTCCGCCGGCACCCTCTCGTCGTCGGACCAGTCGGCGCTCTCGACGGCGCTGACCGACATCGACACGGCCTTGCAGTCGAGCCGGTCCAGCGACCGGTCGAGCGGCACGCGTCCCTCCAAGGACGACATGCAGTCGAAGATCGACGATCTCATTTCCAACGAGGTGTCGAACGGCACGCTGACCTCGGACCAGGCCGACGCGCTGAAGAACGTGTTTCAGTCCGCTTTCGCCAATGGTCCCGGCGGCGCGGGTGGACCACCGCCCGGTCCGCCGCCGGACGACGGCTCCTCGGATTCGTCGCCGGCCACGGATTCGACCAGCAGCGCGTCGAGCGTCTCGACGACGGCCGCGATCCTCCAGCAATTCGTCCAGGCGCTCCAGCAGTCGCAATCGTCGGCATCGTCCTATGGCGCGAGCGGCAGCTCATCGAAGGGCCCGGATTTTTCGGCACTTCTGATCGACTACAAGAGCTGACCTGTGCGACGCAGGTGGGCGCGTTCCCCGCCGCGAACGTGCTTCACCCGGGGCGCATGATCGTCGGGCCGGGAACTGTGCACCCCGGAACGTTCCAGCGCGAGCTAGGAACTCCCGCAATGCAGCGCCACAATGGCGCGACGAAATTGCCGCATCACAGGAACTGCACGTGATCGGGGCTGTTCTCTCCACACGAGTTTTCTGCCGAAGGAGAGGACAACGATGTTGATGAAATCGATCGCGGCCGGCCTTGCCGGCACCGCACTATTTGCGACCGTCGCGTTCGCGCAATCGCCGACCGCCACCACCGACAAGGCGCCGAGCGCCACCACGACGATCACCACGGCGTCCAATGAATGGCGCGTGTCGAAAATGTCGGGCGTGAAGGTCTACAATGAGGCCAACGAGAACATCGGCTCGATCAACGATCTCCTGATGGACAAGAGCGGTGCCATCAAGATCGCTGTGATCGGCGTCGGTGGCTTCCTCGGCATGGGCGAGCATCTGGTCGCCGTGCCCTACGAGAAGCTGAAGTTCGTCAACGAGGCTGTGGCCTACACCGGCGCCGGCACGAATCCGGGCGCCAAGCCCCCGGCATCCACGACGACGGGCGCTGCGACCGGTACCGACAGGCCCGCGACGACCACTACATCGTCGGCCTCGAAGTGGTATCCGGACCACGCCGTGTTCAACGCGAGCAAGGACGAGCTGAAGAACATGCCCGAGTTCAAGTACTCGGAGTAGTGCAGTTCGCGTGACGGCCTAAACCAGGCGCGCCCGGTCTTCACCGGGCGCGCCGTCGTGTCTTTTCGTCATCGCGGGCAGCGAACCGACGAAGCTTCGCTTCGCAGCAATAACGCCGCCGGTCAGGCGCTACTGCCCTTGAGCCGTTCGTTGCGTCGGCGCAGGCCTTCCAGGGTAGCGAGGAGGATCACCGATACCGTCGTCAGAACGACCGCCGCTGCCGTGATGGTCGGACTGATGTTCTCGCGGATGCCGCTGAACATCTCGCGCGGCAGGGTGCGCTGCTCGGGACCTGCCATGAACAGCACGATCACCACCTCATCGAAGCTGGTCGCGAAGGCGAACAGCGCGCCCGAGGCGAGGCCAGGCAGGATCAGCGGCAGGATCACGCGGCGGAACGCGTCAAGCGGCGAGGCGCCGAGTGAGGCGGCAGCGCGTGCCAGGTTGGTGTCGAAGCTTTGCAGCGTCGCGCCGACCGTGATCACCACGAACGGCGTCGCCAGCGCAGTGTGGGCCAGGATCAGGCCGAGATAGCTGCCGGTCAGTCCGATCGGCGCGAAGAAGAAATACAGACCGACCGCGGTGATGACACCGGGCACGACGACCGGCGACAGCACGAAAGCCAGCACCAGCGGCTTGAATCGGCTCTTCCACTGCGCCAGCCCCAGCGCGGCCAGCGTGCCGAGAAGCATGGACAGCAGCGTCGAGGCGACCCCGATGATCATGCTGTTCTTCAGCGAATTCATCCAGCGCGACGAGTTGATGAAGTCGTCGTACCAGCGCAAGGAGAGGCCCGGCAGCGGATAGGTCAGGTAGGAGCCCGAGCTGAAGGACAGCGGCATGATCGCCAGGATCGGCGCGATCAGGAAAATGAACACCAGGGTGGAGATGGCGATCGTCGCGGCCCACACGATGCGCTGGCTGGGCGTGCGGAGGGAGGCATTGTCGCTCAATTCTTCATTCCTCCGGTGACATGCTGCCCCTGCACCAGCTTGCCGTAGACGAGAGCGAGCAGAACAGTGGCCAGCAGCAGCACAGCACCCAAAGCCGAAGCGAGGCCCCAATTGGCCGTCTCGGTGGTGTAGAGCGCGATGAAATAGCTGATCATCTGATCGGCGGCGCCCCCAACGAGTGCCGGTGTGATGTAGTAGCCGAGCGCAAGGATGAAGACGAGCAGGCCTCCCGCGCCGATACCGGGCAGAGTTTGAGGCAGGTAGATCCGCAGGAAGGCGGTGACCGGCGGCGCACCGAGCGAGGCGGCGGCGCGCATGTAAGCAGGCGAGATCGCCTTCATGCTGCTGTACAGCGGCAGGATCATGAACGGCAGCAGAACGTGGGTCATCGCCACGCAGACACCGAAGCGATTGTAGATCAGGCGCAGCGGCGCGTCGATGATGCCAAGCCAGAGCAGGCTGTCATTCACGACCCCTTTGCTCTGCAACAGAACGATCCAGGCGCAGGTTCGCACCAGAAGCGACGTCCAGAACGGCAGCAGGACGAAGATCATCAGCAGGTTCGACCGGCCCGGCGGCAGCGTCGCCAGCAAATAGGCGACCGGAAAGCCAAGGATCAGGCACAGCGTCGTGACGCTGAGGCTGATGAGGAAGGTGCGGGCGAAAACGTCGCGGTAGATGGCCTGATCCGGCGGAGCTGCGACGATCGCGCCGTCCGCGTTCCGCGTCAGATCGAGCGCCGACAGAAGATAGAAGCCGGTCACCGGGCCACTGGCGTTCTTGATCGTGGTCCAGGTGGTGCGCTCGCGCCAGGCCGGGTTGATCTTGCCAAGTGTTTCCCTGGCCATGCCTGCTTCCGGCACCGCCTTCAGATTGCGTGCCGTACTGGTCAGGATCGTGCGGAAGCCGTTCAGGGCGTAATTGAGCCGCTTGGCCGCGATGGCGATGGTGCCGGAGGCTCGCGCCGCCAGGATGTCACCTGCCAGCGCCGCATACGCTCTTTCGTCCGGCAGGTCCTTGCCGTCCCAGTCGGCGAGAGCAACGACGGTCTGCGGCAGGACCTGACGCACTTCATGGTCGTCGACCGCGCGCCACAGCATGCCGGCGATCGGCCCTGCGAAGGTGAAGAGCAGAAACAGCAGAAGCGGCAGCACCAGTGCCAATGCCTTGAACTGGCGTGTCCGCTCCGCACGCTTCAGGCGGCGCTTGAGCGGCACTTCGGTCTCGGTCAGGGACGCTGCCGTCATGACGAGAGCTTCTTTGGCCGGACATCCTTCGCCATTGCGGGGAGGGCGATCGCATATGGTGTTTTGGAGCTGTCTGAGCGCGCGCCTCGTCCTTCGAGACGACCGCGGAGCCTGTCATCGGGCCGCGCTTTGCGCGGACCCGGTGGCGGTCTCCTCAGGATGAGGCTCCTCCACTTTGGTGTCTGTAAAGCCGCTGCCACAGACTCAGACCTCATCCTGAGGGCCCGCCGGAGGCGGGCGTCTCGAAGGATGCGTCGCGGGCGAGCTATCTGCCAGGCTTTTCCCTCGACCTGCGCCGCACACGGCTACGAGGCCCGCTATTTCGCGGCCCATTTGTTGAAGCGCTCGGTCAGGCGGTCGATGTTCTCGAGCCAGAAGCCAACGTTGATCTCGACCGCGTTTTTGATGTTGTCGGGCGCTGTCGGAAGGTCCTTCAGAACGGCGGGCGCGAGCAGAGCGGCTGCGTCCTTGTTCGAGGTGCCGTAGGCAATGTTCTCCGACAATTTGGACTGGTTCTCCGCCTTGCCGACGAAGTCCAGGAACTTGTAGGCGGCGTCCTTGTTCGGGCTCCCCTTCAGGATGACCCAGCTGTCGAGGGTGAAGAGCGCTCCGTCCCACACCATGCCGAAGTTCTTCTTGTCGTTCTTGTTCGCGGTGTCGATGCGGCCGTTGTAGACCGAGGTCATCACCACCTCGCCGGAGGCGAGCAATTGCGGCGGCTGGGCGCCGGCCTTCCACCAGACGATGTCGCCCTTGATGGTGTCCAGCTTCTTGAACGCGCGCTCGACGCCCTCGTCGGTCGCCAGCACCTTGTAGACGTCCTTTGGCGCCACGCCGTCGGCCATGAGGGCGATCTCCAGCGTCGTCTTCGGGCCCTGACGCAGGGCGCGCTTGCCCGGAATTGCCTTGGTGTCGAAGAAATCGGCCCAGCCGCTCGGGGCCTGCTTCAGCTTGTCCTTGTCGTAGCCGAGAACGAAATCGTAGAGGATGGCGCCGACGCCGCAGGGATTGACCGACGGCGGAATATAGGCCGCCTCGCCGCCGATCCTGGAATAATCCAGCTTCTCGAACAGGCCTTCCTCGCAGCCGACCGCGAGTTCGTCGCTCTCGACCTGGACGACGTCCCAGGTGGCGGCGCCACCCTGCACCTTGGCGCGCAACACGCCGACACCGCCATCCCAGGACTCGTCGTTCATCGGAGCGCCGGCTGCCTTCTTGAACGGCTCGAAATAGACCTTCTTCTGCGCATCCTGATAGGCACCGCCCCACGACACGACGGTGAGGTCACGCGCCTGCGCGACTGTCGCCAGCGCAGCGCTGGCGCCAAACGCCGCGGCGAACCCCAGAGCAATCCCGCCAGTTTTGCGCTTCAGCATGGTCCTTGTTCCTTCTTCATCTGCATTGCGTTGAGGTTGATCGATGCGGTCCGGATCAGACGGGATCGAGGGCCAGGCAGTCCTCGGGACGGAAGGTGATGAATACGCTTTCACCATGTCGCAGTCCGTCATGCGCCCCCGGCGGAAGTTTGACCATGAACTCGGCATTACCGGCGACATCGAGAACGGCCAGCGCGTGGTCGCCGAGATAGATGCTGTTTTGCACCCTGGCCGGCAGCCGGTTCGGTCCGTCGCTGGAGACGCCGTTCGGGATGATGGCGATCCGCTCCGGCCGCACCGACAGCGAGGTCGACGCGCCCGCGCCTGCTACGTTGACCGCCCGTGCGGTCACGGTGCCGCCACCGGCCAGCGCGACGCGGCAGTATTGCTTGTCGACCGTCTCGACGGTGCCGGCCAGCACGTTGTTCTCGCCGATGAAATGGGCGACGAAGCTGTTCACCGGATGCTCGTACAGCGCATCGGGCCTGTCGATCTGCTGCACGATGCCGTCGTTGAACACGGCGATGCGGTCCGACATGGTGAGTGCTTCACTCTGATCGTGGGTGACATAGACGATCGTGATGCCCATCGTCTCGTGCAGCTGCTTGATCTCCAGTTGCATCTGCTCCCGCAGGCGCTTGTCCAGGGCGCCCAGCGGTTCGTCCATCAGCACGAGTTGCGGATTGAAAACCAGCGCGCGCGCCAGCGCCACGCGCTGCTGCTGACCGCCGGACAATTGCCCGGGACGCCGGTGCGCCAGAGTTTCCATCTTGATCATGCGCAACGCGGCCCTGACGCGCTCCTGCGCGTCCGCCTTGTTCGTGTTGCGAACGGACAGCGGGAAGGCGATGTTCTCCGCGATCGTCAGGTGCGGAAACAAGGCATAGTTCTGGAACACCATGCCGATGTCGCGCTTATGCGGCGGCACGTTCTTGATCGGCCGGTCCGCGAGGTAGATCTCGCCCTGGGTCGGAACCTCGAAGCCGGCCAGCATCATCAGCGTGGTCGTCTTGCCCGAGCCCGACGGGCCAAGCAGGGTGACGAACTCGCCCTTCCTGATATCGAGATCGAGGTTCTTCACCACGAGATGCTCGCCATCATAGGTCTTCTGAATGCCGGAAAAGCGCACCAGTGCCGGCGCAGACGTGACCATGCCGGCTTCCATATTTCCTCGCGTCATCAGCACCGATGCTGTCAGGACCTCGTCCGAGGTTGCGAGGAACAGCTTAGCACCCTCCGGCGAGAATGCCAGCGGCGCCCGCGACGGGGCGCATTGGTTCGGTGCGTGAAGGGCGCTGCGTCTACGGCAGCTTCGACACCGACACGTTCAGCGTGCCGCCGGCTTCCGCGACAACGCGCAGCGTCCTGGAATCGAAGGCGATGTCGGCGAGGGTCAGGCTGTCGATCCTGGCATCGACCTTGAGGCCGTCCTCGCTCCTCTGGTAGTCGGCGATCGCGGCCGCGATCTTCTCGCGCGCGTTGGCGGCGATCGGCTTCAGGTCGAGCGTCGCCTTCTGCACCAGCACCTGCTGCATCTGCGGCACCACCGCGCGCGCCGCGGCTCCCAGCAGGCCGAAGGCGGCCTCGGATTCCACCGCGAGCTGGATGTCGGCGAGCCGCAGCGTCTGCTGCGCCTGGTCGAGCATCGGACGGCCCCAGATGTGCACGGTCGCTTCCGCGCCGAGGCCGAGCCAGCTCTTCTTCTCCTTGGCGCGCACAAGGAGCGAGATCAGCAGCCGCTCGCCGGAAGGAACGACGTTCACGCTCTTCACGGTGACGTCGACCGGACCCGAGCCGTCCTCAGGATAGGTGTGGCCGACCATCTGCGCCGCGATCAGCTTGTTGATCTCGGTGAAGGGCACGTCGATCGGCACGCCGATGTTCACGCCGGTGCCGGTCGGCGGCATGATCGAGATCTTGTCGGGGAACGGACAATCCGGCTTGGTCTGCGTCGAGGTCACGCGCGTCTCGAGCTCGAGCCCGAGCAGCAGCGTCACGTTCTGTGCGTCGACGCGCGGCTGTGCCGCGATGGCGCGGATCGGCTTCATCTCCAACCACAGCGGCGGCAGCGCGGCCGAGGCGCCCGAGCCTTGCAGCGCGATCGAGCGGCAGGCCTTGGCCCATTGCAGCTTCGCGTTCTCGCGCAGCGACGGATCGTTGCGGATGCGCTCGGAGACGATGTTGATCTGCTCGCCGACGTTCTTGTCGATCAGCGGCTTCACCTGCGCCGGCACGTTGACCTTGGCGCCGGCGACGGCGAGATTGGTGTCGCCGAGATTGACCTGGGCGCCGAGATTGGGTTCGAGATGCCAGTTGGCGGCGAGCTTCGGGCGCGAGGTGACGATCACATTGCCCTTGATCTCGGCGTTGGCGTTCAAATTCTTGATGTTGACCGCGCCGATCCGTTTCGCCGCGTCGCCGCCGAGCACGCCGCCGAGGGCGTCGCCGAGCGCGCCGGTGGCTTTCGATGACAGCGATCCCGTCACGTTCAGCTTGCCGGTGAGCGGCGTCGAGATCGTCAGCACGTCCTTGTCGCCGGCCGCCGCCATTGGCCCGCGCACGGCGGACCAGCCGATGTCGGCGTTCTCCAGGATCTGCGAGATCGGGTTGTCGGCCTTGCCGGCGAAATTGCGCGGGGCGGCCTTCTCGGCCTGGTCCCGGATCGCCGACACCGCGATGGCAACCGGCGCCACCACGATCGAGCTCTTCGCCACGGGGGGCAGCGGCGGCAATTGCGCGACCGGCGGCGCGGAATTGGTCGCGCGCGGCGACAGCCAGTCCATCGCCTTCAAGCTGATGAAGAACGACGCCGCGAGCACCGCGACGGCGATCAGGACAGTCTTCACATTCAACGCAAGTCGCATCATTCCCCCAAGCCGCCCGTCGGGGATTTTACAGGGCGGGCGAGGAGGGCGCTAGAGCGTACCGGTGGGGTGAAATTGGGGCGGACAGGTTAACGGCTGCGAACGCGCCGTTGCCGCGC
This sequence comes from Bradyrhizobium cosmicum, assembly GCF_032290525.1. Lineage (GTDB taxonomy): Bacteria > Pseudomonadota > Alphaproteobacteria > Rhizobiales > Xanthobacteraceae > Bradyrhizobium > Bradyrhizobium cosmicum_A. The sequence goes on from NZ_JASXTA010000002.1 coordinate 322,738, forward strand.
ATGCGTCATCGTGCATCTAGCCGCGCCGGGGCCGGCGCACCGCTCTCACCTTGCCGGCGCTTCCGCCACCGCAGAACAAGCGATCGCCGCCGTCGGACTCCAACCCTGAAACCATCGTCCCCGCTGGCAGGTCGAGCTGCTCCAGCACCTTGCCCGTCTCAGGGTCGATCCGCCGCACGTCGCTCTCCTCGCCCTCCCAGGTGCCATGCCAGAGCTCGCCGTCGACCCAGGTCACGCCGGTGACGAAGCGCTTGCTTTCGATGGTGCGGAGCACCGTCCCCGTCTGGGGATCGACCTGATGGATCTTGCGCTCGCGATACTGACCGACCCAGAGCGAACCCTCGGCCCAGGCCAATCCAGAGTCACCGCCGCCGCCGGGCGCCGGAATCGTGCTGACCACCTTGCCGGTCGCCGCGTCGATCTTCTGGATGCGATCCTCGGCGATCTGGAACAGGTGCCGGCCGTCGAACGCCGTTCCCGCATGTGCGGCGACGTCGAGGGAGCGTGCGATCCTGCCGCTGTCCGGATCGACCGCATTTAACTTGTCGCCGGATGCGAACCAGACATGGGTGCCGTCATAGGTGACGCCATGCACGGCCTCGACGCCCGCAAATGGTCCGTACTCCCTGACAATCTCGGCGGCTGAACGTTTCATGCGGTCGCTCCCTGGTGAGGATTCGCACCTTAGGTCTTCAGCAGCGGCCCGGGGAGTAACAAGCCTGTCGGGAAACCCGGCACAGGTGGCGTCATCCAGCGCCGTGCGCGGCCGTGTCCGAACGACTGCACCTTGTTCGATCGGGCCAGCTCGTCGAGCGCCCGCTGCACCGTGCGCGCGCTGGCCCCAAGCGCCAGCGCGAGCGCCGAGCTCGACCACGGCTCGCCATCGGACAGGAAGGCGAGGACATTGGCGTGCTTCTCCTCGACCGGCCGCGCCAGCACGATGACGTCGCGCGTCTGCCGCGGTGCCAGCACAAAACCCTGCTTCGTCGCGCTGATTTCGGCCAGCGGCTCGAGCTCGGCGCGGAGCCGCCCGATCTCGACACGCAACCGCGCGCGATGCGATTCATCGGCGTGCTTCGCCCGGAACGCGCCTGATATCAGGGCCTCGCGCGAGACATCGGCGGGCCAGGCCTGCGCCAGCAGGCGGGCCAGCGCAAACAGCACCGGCCGCGTTCCGAGCGATACGACAACGCCCTGCCTGCGCACGACATGATGGAAGGTATCGACGACGAGCGCTGTCGAGGTCGCCAGTCTTTCGACCTCTCCGAGCAGCAACGGGTGTTCGCTGCCGCGCGCGATCAGGCGCGCCGCCGGCGTGTCGAGAATGAGGATAGCGCTGTCGACCTCGGCTGCGAGCGCCGGGATGTTCGCCAGCCGGGCGGCCTGCGCCGCACGGCTAAGCGCCGCGCGCGCGTCGTTCGTTCTGAGCCGCCTGATGGCGATGCCGGCGACCACGAGCTCGCGAACGACCTGAGAGGCAGGCGGAAGCGGGGCGGGGCTGAGCTCGGCCAGCGTCCGCTCGGCCTCGTCGAGGCGCCCGACGAGCAGGAGGCGGCGCGCCTCGATATGGCCCGCATGCGCGGCGTTGGCGAGATCGCCGTGTCGTTCGAGCGTCGCCCGCGCGGCGGCGAGCGACTTCACCGGCCAGCCCAGGTCGCGCGAGACGAGCGCGATCTCGGCTTCGGCCACCACGCATCTTGCGCGTGCCACCGCTTCTAGCGGACCGAACGCGCGCGCAGCGCTTCGCAGCAGCATCTTCGCTTTCGCGAGATCGCCGAGCTGCGCCATCGCGATGCCGCGCAGCGCCAGCGACGGCGCATCGTTGCGCAGCGCAACGCGGTTCAGCGCGCCGAGCGGATCGCCGGCCTCTAACGCCCGCGCCGCGGCCGTGATCAGCGACTCCATAAAGATCCCGCCACACTTGTTACTCCCACCGCGCAGCCGTCCGGTGCCAGAAATAGTCCACCACCGACGATGTGCGGTGAGGGACGAGCGGTTCCGCGTCTGCCATAGCCAGACGCAGAGCGACCGTCCAAGCAAGAGGTTTGGAGAGCCATGATGACATCAGCTGACAACGCAGGAACTAACGGACAGGCCGCCATGCAAACACCGCCGGTGGTGTCGCCGCGGGACTGGGAGGCCGCCCGTCAGCAACTGCTCGTGAAGGAAAAGGCGCATACCCGTGCCCGCGACGCCCTGGCCGCCGAACGCCGGCGCATGCCCTGGATGGAAGTCACCAAAACCTATGCGTTCGAGGGACCCGGCGGCAAGGTCAGTCTGGCCGATCTGTTCCAGGGCCGGCGGCAGTTGATCGTCTACCGCGCCTTCTTCGAGCCCGGCGTGTTCGGCTGGCCCGATCATGCCTGCCGCGGCTGCTCGATGGTGGCCGACCAGGTCGCCCATGTCGCGCACCTGAACGCCCGCGATACCACGCTCGTGTTCGCCTCGCGCGCACCGCAGGCCGACATCATCAGGCTGAAGAAGCGGATGGGCTGGACCATGCCGTGGGTCACCGTGACCGACAGTTTTGACGCCGATTTCGGCGTCGACGAATGGCACGGCACCAACGTGTTCTACCGCGATGGCGACCGGATCTTCCGCACCTATTTCGTCAAGAGCCGCGGCGACGAGCAGATGGGCGGCACCTGGAACTACCTCGACATCACGCCGCTCGGCCGGCAGGAGGTCTGGGAGGATTCGCCAAAAGGCTATCCGCAGACGCCGACCTACAAATGGTGGAACTGGCACGACAGCTATGTCGAGGGTGCAGCACCCGACAAGAGGTGGGTCGAAGTGTCGACGGCCGGCGAGAAGGCGCTGCGCGAGGCGGGCGGATGAGCGTGTCTTATCCCATCAGCACGGCCATCGGTGGCGGCCGTGCTGGCGTGGTGGCCGCGCGCCACCTCGCCAGATGGCTCGGCCTTGCGGCCACGCCGACGTTCGCACTCATGGCCGTGCTGACCGCCGCGCTCGGCGGCGACACGGCCGACATGCTCTGCTCGACCAGCCACAGTTCGCTGCTTGGCGGGATGGTGCCGATGTATCTGCTGATGAGCGCGTTTCATTCGGCAGCGTGGCTGAGGCTGATCTCGGAATGGCGAGGTGCGGACGGCGCGCGGTGAGCATGGATGGCCACGGATGCAGATGAATACGGCTCCGCCTCTGGCGGAGCCGTTACTGTGAGCTCGCCGCCGTCTGCAAATAAGCAACCACCTTCGCCGCTTCCTCCGCCGAGATGCCGCCGTACGGCTGCATCTTGTTGCCGGATACGACCTCGTCCGGCTTGATCATGAAGCGGGTGAGCTTGTCCTGGTCCCAATCGAAGCCGGCTTCTTTCATCGACGGCGAGTAGTTGTAGTTCGGCAGCGAGCCGGCCTTGCGTCCGACGATCTTGTTGAGATTGGGGCCCAGGCGATTGTCGCCTTCGTTCACCGAGTGGCAGGTGCGGCAGGAATTGTTGAAAGCCTGCCGTGCTGCGTCGTCGCTCGCCGGCTGCTGTGCGAGCGAGGAGGGTGCGGACAGCAGCAGCGTCAGTGCGCCGGCGCCAGCGATCGCGCACAGGCATGGGCCTTGCGGCGTTTGCGGACGTGATTGCATTTGCGCCTCCATCGGGGATCGCGCCGCAGCAGGCGCGCGCATCGGGATGCCGAGGGCAAACGAAAACGGCCCCGGTGGGTTCCGGGGCCGTTTGCGTCACAATGTCCTGTCGCTTAGCGCGTCGCAGTTCCGAGCTCCGCCCGCCGCTCGTTCATCGGCAGCACGATCACCTTGGTGCCGACGTTGACCCGGGAGTAGAGGTCGGTGACGTCGTCGTTGGTCAGGCGGATGCAGCCGGAGGAGACGCGCTTGCCGATGGTGTCGGGCGCGTTGGTGCCGTGGATGCGGTAGATGGTGCCGCCGAGATACATGGCGCGGGCCCCCAGCGGGTTGCCGGGGCCGCCGGCCATGTGGCGTGGCAGATAGGGCTGGCGCGCGATCATTTCCGGCGGCGGCGTCCAGGCCGGCCACTCGGCCTTGCGGGTCACTGACTGGACGCCGGACCAGGTGAAGCCGTCGCGGCCGACGCCGATGCCGTAGCGCAGCGCCTGGCCGTTACCAAGCACGTAGTAGAGATAGGTGTTGGGCGTATCGATGATGATGGTGCCCGGCGCTTCGCGCGTCGCGTAGGAGACGGTCTGGCGGCGGAAGCGTGCCGGCATCTCGACCGCGTCCTGGTCCTCGGACGGCTCAGTCTGATACGGCGTTGCCTGGTAAGGCTGATAGGGCTGCATCGGCTGCGGCGCGGTAATCGGCGGCAGCGGCTGGAAGAACGGGAAGAGCTGCACCGGCGCGGCCTTGGCCGCATCTGCAAACGCGATCGCCGAGACCGCAACTGCGCTAAAAGCAACGGCGCGCGAAAACGTCTTGAACCTGTCCAGATTGATCATTTGTCGCCCCTGTTTGCTCGGTGGTCTTGGCCACCGTGGCACCGCTTGGCGGTGCTCTGTTGCCTGGATCACTAACGGCAAAACGTTTCGGGACGTTTGCGCGGAAAACCGAAAACGGCTTCATGGCGGCAAGGATTGTTTCATGACAGTTTCGTGGCCGCAGGGGTCCGTTAACGAACAAAACAGTCGGCCGACACTTCTGTGACGTCACACGCCTGAAATATCCTTCGTTGATGGTCGATGCCTGAGAATCATCAAACTCCCGGATTTCCCCATGCGGGTATTAATCGCGACTGACGCCTGGCATCCGCAGGTCAACGGTGTGGTCCGGACGCTGACCTCGTTGGCGAATGCGGCCAAGGCCCTCGACGTCGAGATCGACTTCCTCACCCCGGACGGCTTTCGGTCATGGCCGCTGCCGACCTATCCGGGCCTACGCATCGCGTTGCCGAACCGCAAAGAGATCGCGCGGCGGATCGAGAAGGCGGCGCCGGAAGCGTTGCACATCGCGACCGAGGGGCCGATCGGCTGGGCCGCGCGGGCCTATTGCCGCCGTAACGGCCTTGCCTTCACCACCTCCTACACGACGCGCTTTCCGGAATACGTCTCGGTGCGGACCGGCATTCCCGGCGCCGTCGGCTATGCCGTGCTGCGCCACTTCCACGATGCCGCCGCGATGACCATGGTGGCGACGCCCTCGCTGCGACAGGAGCTGTCCGAGCGCGGCTTCAAGCGGCTCGGCTTCTGGACGCGCGGCGTCAACACAGAGCTGTTCCACCCTGACGCGCCCGCCAGGCTGGACCTGCCGGGCCCGATCTTCATGACGATGGGCCGCGTCGCGGTGGAGAAGAATCTCGAAGCGTTCCTCGCGCTCGACCTGCCCGGCACCAAGGTCGTCGTCGGCGACGGGCCGCAGAAGGCGGCGCTCGAGAAGAAATATCCGGAGGCCGTCTTTCTCGGCGAGAAAAAGGGCGGGGATCTCACCGCGCATCTCGCCGCCGCCGACGTGTTCGTGTTCCCGAGCCTGACCGATACCTTCGGTGTGGTGCAGCTCGAGGCGCTCGCCTGCGGCACGCCGGTTGCGGCGTTTCCGGTCACGGGCCCGAAGGATGTCATCGCCGGTCACCCGATCGGCGCGATCGACCATGATCTGCGCACCGCGTGCCTGCGCGCACTGACCATGTCGCGCGAGACCTGCCGCAACTTCGCGCTGGAGCGCTCCTGGGAGAACAGCGCACGCCAGTTCGTTGGAAACCTCACGTCGCTTCAGCCTAGCCGCGTCTTGCGCGCCTCGCCTCGCATGGCGCGGCGGCCGGTGCGCGGTTGACCTTTCATTTGAACCACAGCGAGAACCTCATCGATGGCTAAGATCATGAACCTTGACGGCACCCAGCAGCTTGACCTCACCCGCGGCACGGTCGAGCAGGCCTATGACCGCTGGGCACCGGTCTACGATCTCGTGTTCGGCGGTGTGTTCGCCAAGGGCCGGCAGGCCGCGATCGCCGCCACCAACAAGATCGGCGGCCGCGTGCTCGAGGTCGGCGTCGGCACCGGCATCTCGCTGCCGCTCTACGCGCCGCATCTGCGCATCTTCGGCACCGACATTTCGGAAGCGATGCTCGACAAGGCGCGTCAGCGCGTTGCCGAGGGCAATCTGAAGAACGTCGAAGGGCTCGCGGTGATGGACGCCGAGAAGCTCGAATTCCCCGACAATTCCTTCGACGTGGTGATGGCGCAATATGTCGTCACCGCCGTGCCGAACCCGGAAGTCGCGCTCGACGAGTTCGCCCGCGTGCTGCGCCCCGGCGGCGAGCTGATCATCCTCACCCGCGTCAGCGCCGACACCGGCATGCGCCGCTTCATCGAGCAGAAGCTCCAGCCGGTGGTGCGTCCGCTCGGCTTCCGCACCGCCGAGTTCGCCTGGTCGCGCTATGCCAAGTGGCTCGCCGGTGCCAACGGCATCGAACTCGCGGAGCGCCGCCTGATTCCGCCGCTCGGTCATTTCTCGCTGGTGCGCTTCCGCAAGGTCGACGTCGCCAAGGCGGCTTGAGCTGCGACTTCGCGTTCGCGTGCGTCATCGCGCCGCTGCACATCGTCACATGACAAAATGATGATGTCACACGGCGTACATCGAATCCCTGTCAATCCTGAACCCGAAAGCATTTTGGGGGAGAGCATGATCAAGAATTATCTCGAGCAGCTGCGGATCCAGCGCTGGGACGACCATCGCTACTATCACCACAGCCGCATCAATCAGAGCCTGCACTTCGTCAGCGCGGCGAGCTTCCTGTTTGCCTATGTCTGGCTGTTCGTCGATCCCGTGATCTCCGCGCTGGTCGGCTGGCTGGTCTCGATGACCTCGCGCCAGGCCGGTCACTTCTTCTTCGAGCCGCACGGTTATGACCACATCAACCAGGCGACGCACGAGCACAAGGAAGAGATCAAGGTCGGCTACAACCTTCAGCGCAAGGTGGTGCTGATGTCGATCTGGGCGGCATCGCCGCTGGTGCTGCTCGCCGACCCCACGCTGTTTGGCCTGTTCACGCCCTGGGCGAGCGCGACCGACTTCATGCGGCAGGTGGCCAAGATCTGGCTCGTGGTCGGCGGCGGTGGTCTGTTGTTCCGCACCGTGCACTTGTTCTTCATCCGCGACGTCGAGACCGGCCTCGTCTGGATGACCAAGATCCTGACCGACCCCTTCCACGATCTGATGCTTTATCGCAGCGCGCCGCTCGCCCTGATGCGCGGCGAACTGATGGACCCCGGCCTGCACCTCAACCCCGAGCACACGCTGGGCCTCATCTCCGAGCCCACGCTCGAGGAGCAGCACGCCTGAGCGCGCTCTTAGCCAACACTCCGATGTCTGATGGTTGCGTCATGCCCGGCCTCGTGCCGGGCATACACGTCTTGGAGCCTTCTTCGCCTCTCCCCGCGTGCGGGGGCGTGGGATTGAGCGCCGCCACAGACGCAGTCATTCCGGGGCGATGCGCAGCATCGAACTATGGTGCGGGCTCCCGCACCAGAGAATCTCGAGATTCCGGGTTCGGCTCTTCGAGCCGCCCCGGAATGACAGTGGTTGCGTGGAGAGGGCCGGCCTCAGCGCCCGAAGCGCTTGGCCAGCATCTCTTTCAAAATCTGCCGCTTGATGTTCTTGTTGGTGAGCACGCCGTCGTGCCACCAGAAGCCGTCGGCCTTCATCTTGTCGGCCGCGCGGACGAAGCGTTCGGCGACTTCGGTGAAGTCGGCGTCGGTGTAGTTCAGGCTGAAGATCAGCCGGCCGGTGCCGACCCAGCTCAGCGCCAGGCCCTCGGCGCGCAGGTAATATTGCAGCATCCAGTTGTAGCGGGACGGCGTGGTGTATTTCACAGTCCAGATCGACGAGAAATTGGCGAACCGCACCGGCAGGCCGGCATCGCTCATCATCTGGTTGAGCTTTTGCGCGCGGCCGTTCCAGGTGGCGTCGAGCCCGTCATAGATGGCGCGGAAGTTCGGACTGGCGAGACGGCTCAGGAACTCGTCCATCGCCGTCATGACATACGGGTGCGAGTTGAAGGTGCCGCGCGCGAAGCAGATGTCGGCGGGACGGTCGTCGCGGAAGCGGCGCATCAGCTCGCGTTTGCCGCAGACCACGCCGACCGGCAGGCCGCCGGCGAGACTCTTGCCGTAGGTCACCATGTCGGCCTTGACGCCGAAGTACTCCTGGGCGCCGCCGGCAGCGAGACGGAAGCCGACGAAGACCTCGTCGAAGATCAGCACGATGCCGCGCTCGGTGCAGACCTCGCGCAGCTTCTTCAGCCACTGGGTGTGGGCCGCCCGGTCGAAATGACCGCCGCGCGACGAGTCGACCAGCGAGGAATCGCCGGGGGCGTTGCCGTTGGGATGCAGCCCCTGCAGCGGATTGACCAGCACGCAGGCGATGTCCTTGCGCGTGCGCAGCACGTGCAGCGTCTTCTCGGACATCTCGGCGAGGGTGTAGGTCTCGTGCGCGGGAATCGGATTGCCGACGCCGGGCTGCACGTCGCCCCACCAGCCGTGATAGGCGCCGGCAAAGCGAACCAGATGCGAGCGCTTGGTGTGGTAGCGCGCGAGCCGCACCGCCTGCATCACGGCTTCGGTGCCGGACATGTGGAACGAGACTTCGTCGAGGCCCGAGATTTGGCAGAGCCGCGCCACGTTATCGAGGATGACGGGATGATAGGGGCCGAGCACCGGGCCGAGCGCGTGCGCGCGCTTCTCGGATCCCTCGATGCACTCCTTGTAGAAGTCGTTGCCGAAGATGTTGACGCCGTAGGACCCGGTGAGGTCGTAGGAGGTGTTGCCGTCGACATCCGTGACGGTAACGCCGCTCGAGGACTCCATGAAGGTCGAGGTGCCCAGATGCTCGCGGACGAGGCGCGAGAACTGGAACGGCACGCGGTAGGTCTCGGTGAAGTGCAGGTCGGAAATCTTCTCCGCCGCTTCCTTCGTCATCGCGCGGCCCTTGGGGTAACGCTTGGCGTAGAGATCGGCGAGGCGGAAGAAGGCCTCCTTGCGCTGCGTCACCACGTTATCAGGCGCGCCGTCGCAGCCGAAATATGTGTCGCCCTCGAACTCGTAAAACGGGAGCAGCTTGGCCACCCGGCGCGACATCTTGGAGTGCCCGGCGAGAGAGCGGTGCTTGGCGCGGGACAATTCGAGCCGCGCCTTGAGCTTCGGGAAGGCGGCGGCAGCGGACGCTGCGGCGGCCACGGAAAATGAGAGAATCGGGAGTGTCGTTTCCATGACAACAAGCGCTAATACTGCGAGCTGACAGATTCATGACAGTCAAAGCCGTCATCGCCTCTTTCACCCAGCAGGAAGACCTCAACTTCCTGTTGACCAACCGCATCCCACGCGCGGCCCTGACCCGCTTCATGGGCCGGTTCTCCAAGATCGAGAATCCGCTGGTGCGGGATTTCTCGATCGCGCTGTGGAAACTGTTCTCCGACCTCGACCTGTCGGAGGCGCAGAAAACGCATTTCAAAAGCCTGCACGACTGCTTCACCCGGGAGCTCAAGCCGGGCCTGCGGCCGTTCGATCCGGACCCTTCCGTCGTCGCTAGCCCGTCGGACGGCATCGTCGGGGCCCACGGCCGGATCGCCGACACCGAGCTGTTCCAGGTCAAGGGCGCGCCCTATTCGCTGCTCGACCTCGTCGGCGATTCCGCGCTGGTCGACCAGCACCGCAACGGCTCGTTCGTCACGCTGCGGCTGACCTCGAGCATGTATCACCGATTCCACGCGCCCTATGACGCGCATATCGAACGCGTCACGCTGATCCATGGCGACGTCTGGAACGTCAACCCGATCGCCTTGAAGAGGGTCGAGCGCCTGTTCTGCAAGAACGAGCGCGCGGTGATCCGCACGCATCTGTCGACCGGCGAGGCGGTGACGCTCGTGCCGGTTGCTGCGATCCTGGTTGCGAGCATCCGGTTGCACTTCCTCGACATGGTGCTGAACGCGCAGACACGCGGCCCCGTCAATTTTCCCTGCGATGTCAACGTGAGCAAGGGCGAGGAGCTCGGCTGGTTCGAGCACGGCTCGACCATCATCATCCTGGCGCCCGGCGATTTCACCTTCTGCAATGGCATCGCCGAGGGCACGCGCATCCGTGCGGGGCAGGCGCTGCTGCGAAGAAAGTAGCCTTCAATCCACCGTCCCCGCGGCCTATATGGTCAGCGGGGACAATTTTACGGATTTTGTGATGGCGCGGGCGCCGGTCATGGCGGCGGGTGGTATTGTGCTGCGGCGGAGTGCGCCGCCGCTGATCGCGGTCGTACGCCAGCGCAAACGCAACGAATGGGTCTTGCCCAAAGGCAAGCTCGACGACGGCGAGACGCCCAGGGACGCCGCGCATCGCGAGGTGCTGGAAGAGACCGGCCACAACGTCGCCATCCACGAATTCTTGGGCACGCTGGTCTATCAGTCGGGCGGGCGTTCGAAGGCCGTGCATTTCTGGCGGATGGAAGCCGAGGGCGGTCCCGTCCGCAAGCTGATGAGCGACATCAAGGCGGTCGACTGGCTGACGCTGGACGATGCGCTCGCGCGGCTGTCGCGCGAATATGAGCGCACGTTCCTGACACAGGTCGGCCCGATCGCGATTGCGGCGGCGGGCCTTGCATCGTCGCCCGCACCCGAGCCGCGGCCGGCGAGCGACGACGTCGATGCAGCCTTGCAGACGCTGACCCCGGCCGAAGCGTCGGTCGATGAGCTGCGCCACGGTCTGTTGCAAAAGGTGAAGGCGTGGCTGCGCTCGCAATGACGAACTTCTTTCCTCCTGTCTCCTCTCACTCACGAGGGACAAGGAAGAAGTCATCGCCGTCCTTTCTCCTCCTTCGGAGCGGACGTCGGCCTTCGTGGTGTCGCAGGGCGTTGCGCGGCGGGGAGGCGCTGCTGCAATCCGCCCGGGCGCTGCATGCCGCCTGGGTGCTGAGCCGCGGGCAGCTGGCCAGGCGGTAATCCCGAGCGCGGCGATTGCGGCTGCGGTGTCGTGCCCGGTTGCGGCGGCACAACTCCTCCGGGCTGCGCCGGGATATGCCCGTTTCGCTGTCGTTGCGTCTGCGGCGCGCCGCCGGGCTGTGTGCCGTGTCCGGTGCGCGGTGCGCTTGCTGGTTGTCCCGAACCTTACTGCCGACCTGGTTGTTGCTGGCGCTGGCCCGCGCGCGCCGCGCCCGGCTGCGCCGCGCCGCCCTGGGGCTGCGGCGGCTGTGCGCCTTGCCGGTTCGGCGCACCAGGCTGCTGCTGGCCCGGACCGTTGTTCTGGCCGTTCGGCCGCTGCGGCTGCTGACCCGGCGGCGTGTTCGGCCGCAATTGCTGCTGAAATGGCCGCGGGATGCGCGGGCTCGCGGCCGGATTGGCGCGGCGGAAGTCGCGCTGCTCGGTGACGATCTGCCGGCCCGTGGTCTGCGCCAGGTGCACCTGGCTGACGAAGCCGCGGTCGCGCGCGATCTGCTGCGCGGGAATCGTGATCGGCACGGCGGCAAAGCGCATGCCGCCGGCAGCGGCCGCGCCCGGCCGGATCGCAAAACCGCTCGCGGCTTGCGTCAGCGCGCCGAGACGCGTGCCGCTGCTGCGGTCGTCGACGTCGATGTGCCCGACCCGGCCGTCGGCATCGGGATAGAGCTTGATGTTGACGTTGCTCGTCCTGTTCGCCGCCGCGCCTTCGGGCACGTTGACGACGCCGGTGGTGCCGCGGATGCCGAGCGTTGCCGTCGGTGTCGTGATCTTCATGTCGCCGGTCTTCGCCACCGCCGCCGCGACGAAGGCGACCGTGCCCTTGCCGATGTCGAAGACGCCTGCGTTCTGCTTGCCGCCGTCCTCGTAGACGTAATTGTCGATGGTGATCCTGGCGCTGGCGGAAAGATTGAACGTGGTCGCGTCGTTGAAGGTGATGCCGAGCGAGGAGTTCGAAGAGGTCTGCACGACGTCGTTGAGATAGATGTCGTCGCGCACGTGCAGGGGATAGGAATTCCTGTCGCGGATCACGGTCGCGATCCCCGTCACGGTCGCGACGTTGCCGATCGGCTCGACGGCGGCGGGTTGCGCGTCTGCCGCGGGAGCCGGCGAAGGCGACGGCGTCGGGGAGGGGGCGGGCGTTGGCTGCGCTTGTGGCTGCGCCTGCGCAAGCTCGATTGCATCGGATGCGAATACCACGCTCGCGCCGGCCAGCGGCGACGCCAGCAGCACAAGCGTAAGCACGAAGCGGCGCCAAGCCACCAATGAAGTCACGAGGATGTCCCGGTGAGAAACGCGAGGCGAGATCGGCCGATATCAGCGGGGGTGAGCTGAATGACGGATGAACAGCTTCCCCCTCATGGTGAGGAGCGCGCCCTTGCGCGCGTCCAGCGGACGATACTTCGTATCGCCGCGAGAACCATGCGGGCCCAGCTCTCGATCCGGGCCTCTCCCTTCGAGACGCCTGCTGCGCAGGCTCCTCAGGGTGAGGGGAGCGAGCCTGTCGCGCGAGATCCCGGGTCGATGCTTTGCATCGCCCGGGATGACGACAGCACGGGATGACGCCCTCGGCGTCAGCTCACGCGCTTCCAGGTCTGGCCGCCGCAGAACATGCCGCCAAAGGCGCAGCCCTGCACGCGCATTGCATTCGGGCCTTTCATCGCGATGGTCGAGTCGTAGTTGCGGCCGGAGTTGGGATCGTGGATGCGGCCGCTCCACTTGGAGCCCTCGGGCTTCATGTTGATCAGGATGCGCTCGTTGGACTTCACGGCATAGCCGCAGAGATTGGCGCCGCACTGCTCGACACGGACGTTGCCCTTGTTCTCTTCGGTCGCCCAGATCCCGATCGGCGTGTTGGCAACCGCCACAGGCGCGGCGGCAACCGGAGCAGGCGCAACGGCGACGGGAGCAGGCGCAGCGACAGGGGCAGGAGCCGCAACGGGCGCGGGCTGCGTCGTGTTGTCGAAGCCGACGGACGGAGCGGCCGCAACCGTCGTCGCCGGAGCGGGAGCAGCGATCGCGGGGGCGGCCGGCGCGGTCGCGTGCACGGGCTGCTGCTGCACCGGAGCCGGGGCGGGCTGCGCGGTGGTGGCTGGAGCCGGCGTATTGTCGACGTCATCGTCCTTCGAGCCAAAGTCTTTGGAGCCGAGGCCCTTGAGGTTGATGTTGTTCAGCTTGATCGGCTTGTCGGACAGGCCCGGCGCGACGATGGTCACGCAATTGAGCGAAGCGCAGTTGCGCGGCGTCTCGATGCGGATCTGCTGGCCTTCGATCTGGAACGAGATCGAACTGCCGGCATGGGCTGCGGCGGTCGAGGCGAGGAAGAGCGCGGTGGCGGCGATGGTGAGCTTGTTCATGACAACCTCTGAAAATTCTGTGGTCCCGGTATGGGCTGGTGTCGCTGGTGGATGAAGCGTGGTCCGACCCTATGCCGGCTACGTCCGGCCTTCCGTGATGGACGTCACAACGGCTCTCGTCTGCCCAGGGTGACGCAGCGCACATTCAGCCGTGGTTCATCCCGCCTAACCTCGTCGCGACAGAGGGAGGCGCCGATGACGCGGCTTCGGACATCGCTTGGCACATTGATCGCACTGATGATGATGGCGCCCGCAGCCCAGGCCGGCTCGTACACCTTCTCGATCGGCGGCCACCGGTTCCATGTCGAAGCGCCGCGCAATTGCCGGTCTGCTTCCTGTGTTTCGGTGTCCAATCGCAGCCTGCGGCCGACGCAAGACGTCGGCACGGCACCCGCACCGCCGCCCGCGCCGCTCGTCCAGGCGCCGCAGCCGGCCTGTCCGGCCGCTCCGGTCCGGCCGCCACAGGCGACCGTCGTCGCATCGCCGGCGCAGTCAATCCCCGCCCTTGCTGCGGCGGCGTCGCAGCCCGTCGTGCCGGCGCCGGCCCCAAGACGGGAGGCACCGAGAGTCGAGGCGCTGAGCCCCAATCCGCCGCAGGTTGACCTGCAACGCCTGGATCCGCCGCGCCTGGAGGTGCCGGTTGTCGCCCCGCCGCCTGAGATCAAGCCAACGGCACCGATCGCACAGCGCAGCGACGACGAACCGGCCTATTCGCCGCTCGGCGAATGGGAGAGCCCGGGCGCCAGGGGCACGGTTCGCATCGAACGCTGCGGCCCCGCACTGTGCGGCTTCGCGCTGACGGACGCGTCGAGCCGGGGCGAGAGCGTGCTCGTCAACATGAAGCCGAAAACGCACGACGTCTGGACCGGCAGCATCTACAGCCGCTCCAGCAACAACACCTATTATGCAACGATGACGCTGAAGGCCTCCGGCAAACTCCACGTGGAGGCCTGCGCGATCGGCCGCTTCTGGTGCTCCGGCAACGACTGGAGGCGGCTCGACGAGCGGCGGGAGAAGCTGATCACGACCTCGCGGCAATGGGGCGCGCGGTCGTAGTCATTCGCATGCGCACCGCTTCAGTCCTCTTGCGGGAAAGTGGAGCGCGGCGCTCGACGCAGTCGCTGAAATCTCTAGATCATTCCGAGCACGATGGCGCCGACAAAGGCCATTGCGAGGTAGGCGGCAATCACGCTCAGTCTCCCGGCGAACGTCATGACGTTGCTCCCTGGGATGCTCCCGCTGATCCTGCGCGGCGCGGACGACCATCATGGTTAACAGAGAGTCTCTTTCCGAAAAAGTCAGCCTTGCTGCCGCTCATGCCGGCGGTGGACCCTTGTGCGGGCCGGTATGGTTAAAGAACACTGAAATCAACACGTTGAAGAGTCTTTAAGTAAATTCACCGAACCTGCGTGCATGACGCGCGGAGTTCGTTTGTATCTCGTCGGCTCCATCGTCCTTGTTTCGCTAGCGGGTTGCGGACGCGGCTTCTTCCAGGCCGAACGTGAACCGTGGCGGGCCGAGGCCGAAGCCGCATGCCTGAAATCGGGCGCGGTCAAGGAGAGCGCGGACATCGTCCGCATCGATCCGATCTCCGGCCCCGGCCAATGCGGCGCGGAGTTTCCGCTGAAGGTCGCAGCGCTCGGCGAAGCCTCGAGCAGCTACGGTTTTGCCGATGAGGAACTGCGCCCGCCCGGCAGCATCGGCAACCAGCCGCGCTGGCCGGTGACGCAGCCACGGTCGAATTATCCGCAGAGCCGGAACACTTCGGCGTCCTCGTATCCGCAGCAGCCGAACTATCCCGAGAGCGCGGTGCGTCAGCCTTCCGGCTATGGCAACTCACCCGGTCCGATGTCGCTGAACGCGCCCGGCGTGGCTCAGCAGGACGACGAGATCGACTTGCCGCCCGATGGCACCGATGCTGCGGGCGCCGCGCGCTACATGAATGCGCCGAGCTATCCGGCGCGGCCGGCGCCGTATTCGCAGGCGCCCACGCAGCAACAATTGCCGCGCCTCGGCCCGGCGCAGGGCAATCCCGTCACCGCCGTCGGCCCCGTTGCCATCAAGCCGACCGCGACGCTGGCCTGTCCGATCGTGTCCGAGCTCGACCGCTGGCTCGCCGACACCGTGCAGCCATCGGCGATGCGCTGGTTCGGCACCCGCGTCGCCGAGATCAAGCAGATCTCCGCCTATTCCTGCCGCGGCATGAACGGCAACTCGCATGCCCATATCTCCGAGCACGCCTTCGGCAACGCGCTCGACATTTCCGCCTTCGTGCTCGCCGACGGCCGCCGCATCACCGTGAAGGACGGCTGGCGCGGCATGCCGGAAGAGCAGGGCTTTCTGCGCGACGTGCAGTCGGGGGCGTGCGCGCATTTCACCACGGTGCTGGCGCCCGGCTCCAACGTCCATCATTACGACCACATTCACGTGGACCTGATGCGCCGCGCCAGCCGCCGCCTGATCTGCCAGCCGGCCGCTGTCTCCGGCGACGAGGTCGCCGGGCGCGCGCAGTCGCGCAGGCCGTACGCGAATGCGCGCGATCCCTCCGTGACCGGCTCGCTCGGCCGCAAGAGCGCCGCGCAGAAGCGGGAAGAAGAAGAGTACGCGGACGATTGAGATGTCCGCCGATATCGTCCGCTATCTCACCCACCCGCAGGTGCAAATCGATCCTGATGTGCCCGTGCCGCAATGGGGCCTGAGCCCGATCGGCCGAACGCGGACCGAAGCGCTTGTGAACGCGAGCTGGCTCACGCGCACCACGCAGATCGTCGCCAGCGGCGAACGCAAGGCGCTCGAGACCGCGGAGATCATCGCAGGCCGGCTCGGCATCATGATCGAGATCCGGGTGGCGATGCATGAAAACGACCGCTCGGCGACCGGCTTTTTGAAGCCGGCGGAATTCGAGCAGGTCGCCGATCAGTTTTTCGCGGAGCCGCATCTCATCGTCCGCGGCTGGGAGCGCGCCATCGACGCACAGGCGCGCATCGTGCGCGAGGCCGAGGCGGTGCTGGCGCGCAATCGTCCCGGCGATGTTCTCTTCGTCGGTCACGGCGCGGTCGGCACGCTGCTGTTCTGCCACTATGCCGGCCATCCCATCGCTCGCGTCCACGATCAACCCGCCGGTGGCGGCAATTGCTTTGCGTTCGCGCGGGAGGGGCGGCAAATCGTGCACGGCTGGCGCAGACTGGAAGAGATCGGGGCGTAGCTCTACTGGAAAATCATTTCGAGGTCGGCTTCGACGGTGCGGGGACCAGCCCCATGCATAGCTGCACCTCACCCGGGACGTTGTAGGTCCGCATGATATGGCGGCTGTCGCGCAAGCCGGTCGCCTCACGTTGCACCACGAGCATCCACAGCGCCTGGCCGGCTTCCATCACCAGCTTGCGCCTGGCCGGTTGCATCGCGGCCGGCACCTCCGGATGGGCGTGGGCGGCGTCGAATTCGCGCAGACGCGCGAGGGCCTGTTCGAGCGCGCGGCCCATCCGTCCAAGCGCAGAGGCCTGTTCCTGGACGATCTCATAATGGAGGATATCGACGGGCGGGCGAAGATCACGAGACATGGCCCAAAAATAGCGCCGTGGGCCGGCCCGCGCAACGCGCGGCCCGCTTGCCGTTACTTCGCCCGGTACGCCGCCAGGAACATCCGCGCCGCGCTGTCGACCACTTCGGTCATGCGCTCTTCCGACGGTGCGGGCGCGGCCTGGAACACGAAGGGCAGGAACAGCGAGGCCTTGCACAGTTCCATGAACTGCGACGCTGCAAGGTCGCAATCGCCGATCTCGAGATCGCCGGAGGCGGCATGGATTTTGAGATACTCGGAGAGGCGGTTGATGGTCTTGTCCAGCACCCGCGCATAGTAGCGGCGGCCGACATCGGGCATGCGCTCGGCGATCGCCATCACGGTGCGGATCGCCGATCCGCCGCCGGGCCGGCAGAGCAGATGGATGTAGGCCCGGCCGAAATCCTTCAGCGTGGTCTCGGCGTCGCGCGCGGGATCGAAATTGAACACGACCTGGCCGTACTGGAGCGCCTCCTGCTCGAGGATGGATTCGAACAGCGCGCATTTGTCGGCGAAGTAGACGTAGAGCGTGCCCTTCGAGACCTGTGCCGCACGCGCGATCTCGCCCATGCTGGCGCCGTCAAAACCCAGATCCATGAACACCTTGCGGGCGCCGTCGAGAATCTGGCGGCGCTTTGAGCTGTCCTCCTCCTGGATGACGTTCAGACGTTCGCGGCCGGCTACAACCATTGGTTCAGGGTCTCGGAAGGTTTCTGGACGGGGTGCCGAACCATGAAACGCAAATAAAGGATTCGGGCCAGTAGGGTCCTCCTGGGAATATTATCTATATTGACCGAACCGTTCGGTCAATGATATTTGGGATGAGCGAGGGGGAACGGCCGCAGGACGGCCGTCCTTGGTCGCGCCTTTTTATTGGGGAGGCCGTTATGGCCGTATCGAGAGACCAGGCTGCGCGCGTCCTTCGCCAGGAAGCGGTGGAGACGACGCCGGAGCAGGCGGGCGGTGAAGCTGCGACCGAGAAACCTGTCGCCCTTGCCGACCAGTTGCGCTCTCATGTGGCCGAGGAAACCAAGCGCCGCACCAATGAGGCGCCGGAGAAGCCCGTGACCGACAAGCCGGCCGCACCTGCGCCGGACGCGCCCGTCGCCGCCGCTACGCCAAAATCGGGCAAGCGCAAATTCGTCCTGATGGGCGTCGGCCTCGTGCTGGCGCTCGCGGCTGCAAGCTATGCCGGCTATTACACGCTGATCGGCCGCTTCTACGTCTCCACCGACGACGCCTATGTCCGTGCCAACAACACCATGCTGGGCGCACGCGTTGCCGGCCACATCTCCTCGATCCTCGCCGGCGACAACACGACCGTGCGCGCGGGCGACATCGTCCTCCGTATCGACGACGGCGATTACAGGATCGCGGTCGATGCCGCCGCGACCAGGATCGCGACCCAGCAGGCCACCATCGATCGCATCGGCCGCCAGGTCGCCGCGCTCGACAGCCAAGTCGCACAGGCCAGGGCGCAACTCGTCTCCGCCGAAGCCGGCCTCAGGCGCGCCGATCTCGACTATGAGCGCCAGCAGGCGCTGAACAGCAAGGGCTTCGCCTCGCGTGCTGTGTTCGAGACCTCGGAGGCCGGACGCGACCAGGGCGCCGCCGCGGTCAAGGCCGCGCAGGCCGCCTACGACGTCGCCGTCAGCAATGTCGACGTCGCCAAGGCGCAGCAGGCCGAAGCGCAGGCGCAACTCGCCGAGCTCAAGACCTCGCTCGCCAGGGCCGAGCGCGACCTTGCCTTCACCGCGGTGCGTGCGCCGGTCGACGGCACGTTCTCGAACCGTCTGGTCAGCACCGGCGACTTCGTCGCGGTCGGCCAGCGTCTCGGCAATGTCGTCCCGCTCGACAACGTCTATATCGACGCCAATTTCAAGGAAACCCAGCTCAAGCGCATCCGTCCCGGCCAGCCCGTGACGATCAAGGTTGATGCGTATGGCATGCGCAAGTTCTCGGGCGTCGTCGACAGCATCGCGGCGGGCTCCGGCTCGGTGTTCACGCTGCTGCCGCCCGACAACGCGACCGGCAACTTCACCAAGATCGTGCAGCGCGTGCCGGTTCGCATCCGCGTGCCGAAGTCGGTCGCCAAGCAGAATCTGCTCCGCGCCGGCATGTCGGTCTACGCGACCGTCGATACCAACAAGGGCGCGGCCGACGCCGACAGCGAGATCGATCTCGACGATCCCACCACGGTCCATCCGCAGTAAGCGCGCCCTCTGAGCGCTGCGAGGTCAGACCATGGCGAACGCCACCACTGCTCCCCCCGCCATGATGGCGGACGCCGCTTCGGAGCGCATCGCGCCGAAGCGGCTGTTCGCCTTCATCATCATGGTGTTCGGGATGTTCATGTCGATCCTGGACATCCAGATCGTCTCGGCGTCCTTGAGCGAAATCCAGGCCGGATTGTCGGCAAGCTCCAGCGAGGTCGCCTGGGTCCAGACCGCCTACCTGATCGCCGAAGTGATCGCGATCCCGCTGTCGGGATTCCTGTCGCGCGCTTTCGGCACGCGGCTGCTGTTCGCGATCTCGGCCGCGGGCTTCACCGTATCGAGCCTGCTCTGCGGTTTCGCCACCACGATCGAGGAGATGATCCTCTGGCGCGCGCTGCAGGGTTTCCTCGGCGCCGGCATGATCCCGACGGTGTTCGCCTCGGCCTACACCGTGTTCCCGCGGTCCAAATTCCACATCGTCGGCCCCATCATCGGGCTCGTCGCGACCCTGGCGCCCACAATCGGTCCGACGGTCGGCGGCTATATCACCGACCTGATGTCGTGGAACTGGCTGTTCTTCATCAACGTCGTGCCCGGCATCGGCATCACCATCGGCGTGCTGGCGCTGGTCGATTTCGACGAGCCGCATTTCGAATTGCTCGACCGCTTCGACTGGTGGGGCCTGCTGTTCATGGCCGGCTTCCTCGGCACGCTGGAATATGTGCTGGAAGAAGGTCCGCTCCATGAATGGATGCAGGACACCTCTGTGGCGATCTGCGCCTGGATCTGCGCGATCTCGGCGATCGCCTTCTTCTGGCGCGTGTTCACGGCAGCCGAGCCGATCGTCAATTTGCGCACCTTCTCCAACCGCAATTTCGCGATCGGCTGCGTCCTGCAGTTTTGCATCGGCATCGGCCTCTACGGCCTGACCTACATCTATCCGCGCTATCTCGCCGAGGTGCGCGGCTACAGCGCGCTGATGATCGGCGAGACCATGTTCGTCTCGGGCATCACCATGTTCCTGGTCGCGCCGCTGGTCGGCCGCCTCATGGTCAAGCTCGACATGCGCTACATGATCGCGTTCGGCCTGATCGTGTTCGCAATCGGCTCCTATCAGATGACCTGGATCACGCGCGACTACGATTTCTACGAGCTGCTGGTGCCGCAGATCCTGCGCGGCATCGGCATGATGTTCGCGATGGTGCCGACCAACAACATCGCGCTCGGCACGCTGGCGCCCGACAGGGTGAAGAACGCGAGCGGCCTGTTCAACCTGATGCGCAATCTCGGTGGTGCTGTGGGCCTCGCCGTCATCAACACCGTGCTCAACGACCGCACCGATTTGCACATCACGCGCCTCCAGGAGCGCGTGACCTGGGGCAACGCCACCGCGACCGAAACTCTGACGATGCTGACGCAGAAGTTCCAGGGGCTCGGCGATTCCGCGCTGATGGCGATGAAGCAGCTCAGCCAGATCGTGCACCGCCAGGCCGTGGTGATGAGCTTTGGCGATGCCTTCTTCGTGCTGACGCTGTTTTATCTCGGCCTCAGCCTGCTGGTCACGCTGCTGAACAAGCCGGCCTCGATGGCCAGCGGCGACGCGCACTGAACTGTCCACATACTCCCTGTCATCGCCCGGCCTTGACCGGGCGATCCAGTACGCAGGGATGGCGCGGCTAGAACCGAGAAGCCGCGGCGTACTGGATTCCCCGCCTTCGCGGGGAATGACAGCGGAGTGTGAAGTGGCGACCCGCACCAAATTGCAACACTCGTCCGTGATCTCGCGGCAGCCCCGTTGCAAATCGGAAACGACACATCTATAAAGCGCACCTTGTTCATCGAAACCGGGGAGGGATTTGCATGATTTCGTCGCTTTCGCAGATCGCACGCCCGCGCTCGATGATGTTCTGGCTCGGTACCTGCTCGACCTCCTAGAGGTCCTTTCCGCCAGTTTCGATTGGGCTCCAAGTCCCGATCGCTCCGCTTCCCAAGTCAAAATCAGTCTCAAGTGACGCCGTCCCGGTCCTCGCGGCCGGCTTGCGTCCATCGATGGAGCCGGCCCGCGTCACAAGCGGCCGGATGATGTCATGACCGCTCTGTCAAAGAAGCCCGCGGCGATACGCGTGGTGCTGCCCTTCGTGTTCCGGCACTGGCTGAAGCAGCCGGGGCGCATGTTCGTCATCGTGGGCAGCCTGCTCGGTGCGACGGCCGCCGACCTGTTCATGCCCGTTTTCTCGGGACACCTGATCGATGCGCTGACGCGCGGGCCGTCCGATCCCGACGCGCGCCATACGGCGCTGGTCGCATTCGGCGCGATCGTGGCGCTCGGCGCGGCCTCGATGGTGCTGCGGCTCGCAGGGCTACAGGTCATCGTGCCGTTCACGCTGAAGATCATGTCCGAGGTCGCGCAGGACGCGTTCATGCGCGTGCAGCGCTTCTCGACCGACTGGCACGCCAACTCCTCGCCGGCTCCACCGTGCGCAAGATCACGCGCGGCATGTGGGCGCTCGACCTGCTCAACGACACCATCCTGCTGGCGCTGCTGCCCTCGCTGGTCGTGCTGATCGGATCGATGATCCTGCTCGGCGTTCACTGGACATCGCTCGGCGTGGTGATCGCGCTCGGCGCGCTCGCCTATGTCACGATGACGGTGCTGTTCTCGACGCGCTACATCGCGCCGGCCGCGCGTGTCTCCAATGCCTGGGACACCAAGGTCGGCGGCACGCTGGCGGATGCGCTGACCTGCAACGCCGTGGTGAAATCCTTCGGCGCCGAGGCGCGCGAGGATGGCCGGCTCGCCCGCGTCATCAACCGCTGGCGCGTGCGGGTGCGGCGGACCTGGTTTCGCTACAACTACACGGCCATGTCGCAGCTTTCGCTGCTGCTGTGCCTGCGTGCCTCCGTGATCGGCGGGTCGGTGCTGCTGTGGATGTCCGGGCATGCTTCGCCCGGCGACGTCACTTATGTGCTGACGAGCTACTACGTCATCCACGCGTACTTGCGTGACGTCGGCATGCACATCAACAACCTGCAGCGCTCGGTCAACGACATGGAGGAGCTGGTGGCGATCCACGGCGAGCCGATCGGCATTGCGGACGCGGCCGAGGCGCGGCCGATCGCGATGGAGGGCGGCGAGATCGTGTTCGACGACGTCACGTTCCATTATGGCGGCCATCGCGCGCCGCTGTATGACGGGCTGTCGCTGACGATCCGCGCCGGCGAACGCGTCGGCCTGGTCGGCCGCTCCGGCTCCGGCAAGACGACCTTCGTCAAGCTGGTGCAGCGGCTCTACGACGTCTCGGATGGTCGCGTGCTGATCGACGGGCAGGACGTCGCGAAGGCGACGCAGCAGTCGCTGCGCAGCCAGATCGCGATCGTGCAGCAGGACCCGATCCTGTTTCACCGCTCGCTCGCCGAGAACATCGGCTATGGCCGGCCCGGCGCCAGCCTGGAGGCGATCGAGCAGGCGGCGCGACTGGCGAACGCGCACGACTTCATCCTGCGCCTGCCGAAGGGCTACGGCACGCTGGTCGGCGAGCGCGGCGTGAAGCTGTCGGGCGGCGAGCGGCAGCGCGTGGCGCTGGCGCGCGCGTTCCTCGCCGATGCGCCGGTGCTGATCCTGGACGAGGCGACCTCGAGCCTCGATTCGGAATCGGAGGCGCTGATCCAGCAGGCGATGGAACGCCTGATGAGGGGCCGCACCTCGATCGTGATCGCGCACCGGCTGTCGACGGTGAAGAGCCTCGACCGCATCCTGGTGTTCGACCGCGGCGAGATCGTCGAGCAGGGCACTCATGCCGTGCTCGCGGGCAAGCCAGGGGGCCTCTATCGCGGCCTGTTCGAGCGCCAGGTGGTGGAGCTCGGGCGCGTCGTGGCGGCGGAATAGGAAGAGGAATGGCGCGTCGGCATCGAGGCGAACGTCCCGACGCCACGCCGCCAGAGGATGGCATGACATGAAGGACCTGACAGACGGCTCCATCGTGAGACACATCCTGGTCATGTCGCCGCCGATCATGGCCGGCATGATCTCGATCATGGTCTGCCAGCTGGTCGATCTGTATTTCGTTTCGGGCCTCGGCGATGCCGCCGTTGCGGGTGTCGCCGCGGCCGGCAACGCCGGCTTTCTCGTCAACGCGCTGCTGCAGGTGCTCGGCGTCGGCACGGTGGCGCTGGTCGCGCATGCCGTGGGACGCAAGGATCGGGCGGACGCCAATCTGATCTTCAACCAGGCAGTCGCGCTGTCGGTGCTGTTCGGCGTGTTGACCCTGGTCGCGGGAGCGGCGCTGTCGCGCTTCTATATGCGTTCGATCGCCGCCGACCAGGCCACGATCGAGGCGGGAACCACGTACCTGTTGTGGTTCATGCCGGCGCTCGCCCTGGAGTTCGTCATGCAAGTGATTGCATCCGCGCTGCGCGCGACCGGCATCGTGCGTCCCGCCATGCTGGTGCGCGTCGTCGCTGTTATCATCAACATCGCGCTGGCGCCGGTGCTGATCTCGGGTTTGGGCACCGGCTACGCGCTCGGCGTCGCCGGCGCGGGACTGGCGAGCTCGATCGCGGTCGGCATCGGCGCCCTGATGCTGCTTGTCTATTTCCGCAGGGTCGAGCGTTATGTCGCCTTCAATCCGGCGCAGTGGCGTCCGCAGCCGCGTCATCTGATGCGCATCCTCAATGTCGGCCTGCCGGCCGGCGGCGAGTTCGCGATGATGTTCACCTTCATGGCGGTGGTCTATTACGTGCTGAGTGATTTCGGCGCGGCGGCGCAGGCTGGCTTCGGCATCGGGCAGCGGATGCTCGGCCTGATCCAGATGCCTGCGCTCGCGGTCGCGTTGGCGGCCGGGCCGATCGCCGGCCAGAATTTCGGCGCCGGCAACGGCGCGCGCGTGCGTGAGACCTTCGTCAAGTCCGTGCTGATCACCAGTGTCGTGATGATCGCCTTCCTGCTCCTCGCGCAGTCGAAGCCGCAACTGCTGCTCGCCGGGTTCTCCAACGACCCGGAGACGATGGCGATCGCCTACCTGTTCTTGCGGATCATCTCGCTCAACATGGTCGCGCAGGGCCTGATCTTCACCTGCTCGAGCATGTTCCAGGGCCTCGGCAACACCAAGCCGGTGCTCGTGAGTTCGGCGACGCGCGTGTTGACCTATTCGCTGCCGGCGATCTGGCTCTCGACGCGACCGGGCTTTCACATGGAGTATGTCTGGTACCTGTCGATCGTGGCGACCACGCTGCAGGCGGGCCTGAGCCTGTGGCTGCTGCGCCGCGAGTTCAGAAAACGCCTTGGGGTGCCGCTGAGGAAGGCTGCAGAGCCGGCGGGGCTCCAACCGATCGCGCCTCTTGCCCGCGAGCCTGCGTAGCAACAGCTTGTTCCATCCCCGTGGCTCCGGCTAGGGTCCTTTGGGGATGGTGTGCCGCAGAAGGGCTGAATGACCGGAGTGACGAACGAACCGCGGCCGGCCTCCACGCTCGCCGCGATCTGGGCGGCGCGCTATCGCACGCCGGCCCGCTTCGTTGCGCTGATCGCGCTGCTGCTGCCATGGACGACAACCGGACTGACTTTTGCGCTCATACCCTGGCTGATTGCCTTTGCGTTCGTCGATCTGCGCGAATTCCCACGCTCGCTGCTCCGTCCGATCTGCCTGCTGCCGATCGCGCTGGTCGCCCTCGCTGCCGTCGGCGCGCTCTGGTCGGATGCGCCCTGGCCGGAGCGGATCCATGCGATCGGGCCGCCGGCAAAGCTGCTGGTGATTCCGCTGCTGATCTACCAGTTCGAACGCTGGCCCTACGGCCACTGGGTGTTTTCGGCGTTCCTGGCGTCCTGCGCCCTGCTGATGCTGTACTCCTTCACGGTGGCGATCGACCCCAACCTGTCACTGAAGCCTTATTTGTCGCGCGGGCCCTACAAGGCCGAAAGCGGGATCGCGGTGCGCAACTATATCGACCAGAGCCAGGAGTTCGCGCTCTGTGCGCTCGCGCTGGTCTATCCGGTCGTGGCGCTGGTTCGGCAGGGCCGCGTTCGGATCGCGGCGCTGTTCGCCGTACTGGCGATCTGCTTCCTCGGCAACATGATGTTCGTTGTGGTGTCGCGCACGGCGCTGGTGACGTTGCCGGTGCTGGTCGTGGTGTTCGCGCTGCTGCATCTGCGCTGGCGCCTGGCGCTCGCCGCCGTCGGCGCGACGGGGATACTGGCGGTCCTGCTGTGGAACATCTCTCCGCCTCTGCGCATGACGGTCGCCAAGTTCAACGGCGACTATCACGCGAGCATCGTCGGCAACGACGTCAGCGGCATGGGCTCGCGCCTCGAATACTGGCGAAAATCCCTGCGCTTCATCGCCGATGCGCCGCTGATCGGTCATGGCACCGGCTCGATCCGGGGCCTGTTCGCCAGCGCAGCCGTCGATGCGGAGATCGACCCGCTGCGCGGCGAGATCGTCAGCAACCCGCACAACCAGACGCTCAGCAATGCCGTGCAGTGGGGCCTCGTCGGCGTGCTGATCCTCTACGCGCTGTGGTTCGCGCACCTCTTGATGTTCCGCGGCGAAGGGCTGGCCTGCTGGATCGGCCTACTGGTCGTGGTACAGAACATGCTGTCCTCGCTGCTCAACTCGCATCTGTTCGACTTCACGTCGGGCTGGATCTACGTGCTCGGCGTCGGCGTTGCCGGCGGCATGGCGCTGGCTGCGAAGAAGGCTGAGGTTTAAAGCGCGCCGACGCTGTTCCAGACGAGGGTAAGGCCCGACAGGAATAACAGGCCGAGCACGACGTCGCCGAAATGCTTGTCGTTCAACGCGTGATAGACGCGCGCGCCGGCCCATGCGCCGATCAGCGTCCCCGGAAAGGCGACAGCTGCGAGCCAGACTACCTTGAATTCGACCAGGCCCGAGGCCGTCTGCAGCACCAGTGCGGTGGCGAGCACCGTGAAATTGAAGAGCTGGAAGATGCCGCGCCGCTCGTGCTTGTTCCAGCCACGGATGTTGGCCCACAGGATCGGCAGCGGTCCGGACAGGCCGGCGAGGCCGCCAAGAATTCCGCCGGCAAAGCCAATCGCGCCGTCGGCGATGCGGCCGCCGAACGTGACGGCGAGCGGCTTCTTGTTGAGATAGAGAGCCGTCGAAAAGATCAGGATCAGCACGCCGACGCTCAGCTTGAATACGTTTGGATCGGCCGAGGCCACCATCATGGTTCCGAGCGGCACGCCGATCAGTCCTCCGATCAGGAACGGCCACACCAGCGACAGGTCAAAGCTCTTCCACATCGACGGCAGCGTCGAGGTCTGCGCGATCACCGAGCAGATCAGCACCAGGGGCACCGCGAGCGAAGGCGGCAGCACGTAGAGCCAGATGCCGAGCGCCATCAGCGCCGTACCGAAGCCGGCCAGGCCCGAGACGAAGCCGCCGGCCAGCGCGCCGAGCAGGAGCAGCACGTAGGTGAGCGTTTCCAACCGATTGTCCTTGTCGCAACGGGCGATCCCGAACTGTTGATCGCCACGGACCGCATAGCACAGCCGCGGCCGTGGAGGTCAATTCCGTACCGCACGCAAGCGTGATCCCCCGCGGCCGGGCGTTCGCGAAAGACAGGCCTACATGACGGTCGTACTTCAATGTGGGGCTACGCCCGACGCCCTGATGCGCTCCGACTGGCCTGTCCTCGAATGAGATGATGGAGAACCACCATGACCCGTACGAAGATCGCTGTCGCGGCCGCGCTGCTGTCGGCAGCGGCCCTGATGCCGACGATGGCACAGGCACAGTTTTCCGAGCCCGCGGCCTATCAGGCCGCGCATCCCGACCGTGACGTGCTCAACGGCGGTCAGCTCACGCCGGCGGGACGCGCAGCCCGTGGCGAGACGGTGGCACCGAGCGAGGCCTATGCGGCCTATCCGTCAGGCGTGAGGCCGGTCGTTCGTCCCCGCCATCGCCGTCAGCATCAATAATTTTGCTTATCGTTTGAGCATGATCTTGTCGGAAAACCGCTGCACGCTTTTCCGGATCATGCTCTAGACAATCTGCCTGGTGTCGGCAGGCCTGTGCAGCGCGCCGACCAGAATGCGTAGCGCTTCGGTCAATTCCGCTCGGTTGCGCGCTGCGCCGAGCGAGACGCGCGCCGCATGCGGCGGTGTGCCGTCCACGGTGAAGGCATCGCCGGCAACGACTGCGAGTCCATTCCGCAACAGGTGAGCCGCGATTTCGGGGCGGCTTTCCGGCAGCCGCAGCCACAGATGATGAGCGGCGGGTCTTGCAAGGAATTGAAAGCCTTTCAACGCGCGTTGCGCGAGCTGCTGGCGGCCGACGGCCTCGTTGCGAATGGCGGTGATGATGCGATCGGCAATGCCGGTCTCGATCCAGTGGGTCACCAGCGCGACCATCAGCGGCGCGGGCATCTGCACCGTCGCCTGCAGGCAGGTCCGCATGGCCTGCTGCGCGGCGCTGTCGGGCGTCACGAGATAGGCAACACGCAAAGCCGGGGCAATGCATTTCGACAGCGTGGTTGCAAGATAGGTCCGCTCGGGAATGTGATTGGCGATCGGCGATGCCGAGCGGTCGAGCAGGCCGTAGGCGTCGTCCTCGATCAGAATCGTGTTGGCATTGCCAATGATCCCGGCGATCGCGCTGCGGCGCTCGGCAGACAGCGTCGCGGTGGTCGGGTTGTGCAGCGTCGGAATGAGGTAGACGGCCTTCGGGCTATGCGCGCGGCAGGCCTTCGCCAGCGCATCGGGCAGGATGCCGCCGTCATCCATGGCGACGCTCACGAGCCTGACGCCGAGCCGCGCCGCGGCGGCCTTGATGCCGGGGAAGGTGAGGGCTTCGGTCAGCACGACGTCGCCCGGCCGCGCGAGATGGGCGAGCAGGTTGAACAGGATCGTCTGCGCGCCGGGAAAGATCACGAGCCTGTCGGCTTGCGCGTGCGGAACGCGTGCGCGCATCCAGCGCGCCGCGACCTCGCGCTCGTGCGCGCTGCCGCCGGGCGGCTGGTAGTTGAGATACGTGGTCAGGCCGGATTGCGCGCGGATCGCTTCCATTCCGGCGATGATCCGCTCGTCGAACTGCGCCTCCAGCGGATGCGGAGGCACGTTCATCGAGAGATCGATGGCGACCGGATGCGGCAGGTCGGCCGCGCGGCGCGCGCTGGTCTCCGACACGAACGAGCCCTGTCCGACCCGGGCTTCCATGATGCCCCGGCGCCGCGCCTCGGTGTAGGCGCGCGTCACCGTGGTGAGGTCGATGCCGAGCGCTTTCGCGAGTGCGCGCTGGGTCGGCAATTGCTGGCCGCGCACCAGCCGGCCCGCGGCGATGTCGGCCTCCATGGCGTCGACGATGCGCTGGTAGCGCGGGCCACTCAGCTCCGAGATTGTAGGGGTCCAACCCATGCAATTTAAGTCCATATCCTTTGAATGTATGGATGCAAGATAGTATTGTATGGATCAGCGAAAAGGAAGAGGTGCGGTCATGGCAATCGGTTCAGTCTCTCTGGCGAAGGCGATGTGGCGCGGCTTTTTGGGCAAGTGCCCGAACTGCGGCGAAGGACACATGTTCGGCCGTTTCCTGAAGGTGGCCGACGCTTGCGATCATTGCGGCGAGGAACTGTTGCACCAGCGAGCCGATGACTTTCCGGCTTATCTCGTGATGGTCGTGGTCGGCCATCTCGTGGTGCCGGCGATCCTCGCGGTCGAGACCGCCTATGCGCCGGCGGTGTGGCTGCAACTGGCGGTGTGGCTGCCGGTGACGCTGTTCGCTTCGCTCGCGCTGCTGCAACCGACCAAGGGCGCCATCGTCGGGCTGCAATGGCAGATCGGCATGCACGGCTTTGAAGCGGGCAAGCTGCGGCGCGAGGCCGGCGAGCTTGCGCCGGTGCTGGTGAAGGCGGACACGCGCGCCGCCTGAGCGGGGCGCGTTCACATCGCGCGGCCGGCCGCTACACTCCATCGTACCAACAAGAACGATGGAAACGCCGATGGCCGCACATTCGCCCAAGACTTTCCTGCTCTGTCACGGCGCCTGGTCCGGCGGATGGGCCTGGAAGAAAATGCATCCGCTGATGGCGCAGGCCGGCCACCGCCTGGTGGCGCCGACCTATACCGGTCTCGGCGAGCGCGCGCATCTGGCAAGTCCTTCGATCGATCTCGAGACGCATATCCGGGACATCCTCAACGTCATCGAATTCGAGGACCTCCGCGACATCGTGCTGCTCGGCCACAGCTATGGCGGCATGGTCGCGACCGGTGTCGCCGACCGCGCGCGCGAACGGGTGTCGCAGCTGATCTATCTCGACGCCTTCGTGCCGCGCGACGGGCAGTCTCTGTTCGATCTCCACGAGGGTGGGCGCGAGCCGATGCGCAGGGCTGCAGGCTCCGGCGACGGCTACCGCGTCCCGCCGAACCCGCCGCCGCCGGACACGCCGCAGGCCGATCTCGATTGGCTCAACGCGCGCCGCGTCGCGATGCCGGTCAAATGCTTCGAGACGAGCTTGAGACTCGAGCACGGCGAGCCGGCGGTGCCGCGCAGCTACATCTACTGCACGCGCATTCCGCCGGGCGACGTGTTCGGGCAATTTGCGAAGCGGACGAAGAGCGAGGATGGCTGGCGCTATCTCGAACTCGATGCGAGTCATGCGCCGAATGTCACCGCGTCGGAGGCGTTGATGAAGGTGTTGAACGAGATCGTGGCCTGACCCACGGATGTGGTTCCGGGGCTCGCGAAGCGAGAGCCCGGAATCCATCGGGCGACAGAGTTGGTGGATGAATGGATTCTCAGATGCGCAATTGCGCATCCTAGTTCGCGACTTCATCGCGCCCCGGAATGACAGAGGGGCCGAAATGGTGAGGGGCCCGATGCGGTCAGCATCGAACCCCTCGTCACTTCGTTAGTAAGACGCGTTCTCTTCGCGAACCGGAAAACCACTCCGCTCGAAAACGCTTTAGAGCATCAGCCGGCCTGTAAGCCGGGTTCTGTAGGGCACCGTCCGCTTGCGCGAACGATACGTGACGGCCATTCCTCTGGGACCATGTTTGCACATGGCCTCGAGCAACCTACCCGGACGGCGGGCCTGACATCGCCCCGCGGCGTTATCGCTTTCGCGAACAGCCCGCTACGCCGTCCCTATTCGGTTTTGCTCCCGGTGGGGTTTACCATGCCGGCCCCGTTGCCGGCGCCGCGGTGCGCTCTTACCGCACCTTTTCACCCTTACCTCGCCATAGCCCCGTTAGGGGCGTCGGCGGGCGGTTCGTTCTCTGTGGCACTTTCCCTAAGGTCACCCTCGCCGGACGTTATCCGGCACCGTATGTCAAGGGAGCCCGGACTTTCCTCCCCGGCGGCCTTTCGGCACTTGCCGGAGCGGCCGTCCGGCCGACTGACTGATAAGGCATGGGGCATTTGTGACGGTTCCGTCAAGCGGAGATCGCCGCGCGCGCGGCCTGCAAATAATTTATCCTGAAGATGTCGTTGGGAGCGTGCCCCGTTCGACTGCATGTCGGCGATCCAGCCGTGCAACAGGAGCTAAGCGATGCAGTATTTGCTGATGATCTATCAGAACGAGGCCGAGTACGCGAACATGCGTCCGGCGGTCGGCCAGCAGATGACGGCGGAATATCAGACCTTCACCCAGTCCATCATTCAGAGCGGCAATTTCAAGGCCGGCGACCGGCTGCAGCCGACCACGACCGCGACGACGGTGCGCGTGCGCGACGGCAAGACGCTGACGACCGACGGCCCGTTCGCGGAGACGCGCGAGCAACTCGGCGGCTACTATCTGGTCGAGGCCAAGGATCTCAACGCGGCGATCGAGATCGCGGCGCGGATTCCGAGCGCGCGGATCGGCTCAATCGAGGTGCGGCCGATCTGGGTGTACGACAAGTGACGGCTTGGCCGCGCTTCGGCGCATGACCCCCGGCAAAATCGAAAAGATCTTCCGCGACGAGACGGGGCGGGCGCTGGCCACGCTGATCCGTCTCGTCGGCGATTTCGATCTCGCCGAGGACGCGCTCCAGGATGCCTTCGCGGTGGCACTGGAGCGCTGGCCGGCGTGCGAGGTCCCCGGCAATCCGCGCGCTTGGCTGGTCAACGTCGCCAAGCACAAGGCGATCGACCGCGTCCGCCGCCAGATCGTCTTCCGCGCTAAGCAGCAGGCGCTGGTGCAAGAGCTCGAGCTGAACGCGCAAGCACCCGACGAGCCGCCGGGCACGCTCGACGACGATATGCTGCGGCTGATCTTCACCTGCTGCCATCCTGCATTCGCGCCCGAGGTCCAGGTCGCGCTGACGCTGCGCACCGTCTGCGGCCTGTCGACCGCACAGGTCGCCCGCGCCTTCCTCGTCGGTGAGGAGGCGATGGCGCAGCGCCTCGTCCGCGCCAAGCAGAAGATCCGCCTCGCCGGCATTCCCTATGAGGTGCCCGAGCGCGACGCGCTGACGCCGCGGCTCGATGGCGTGCTCGCCGTGATCTATCTCGTCTTCACCGAAGGTTATGTTGCGACGTCTGGTTCGGATCTGATGCGGCCCGATCTCGCGGTCGAGGCGATCCGGCTCGGGCGCCTGCTCGACCGGTTGATGCCCGATCGCACCGGCATCAAGGGCCTGCTGGCCCTGATGCTGCTGCACGATGCGCGCCGTGCCGGGCGCGAGACGTCGGCGGGCGACATCGTGCTGCTCGAAGAGCAGGACCGGTCGCTGTGGGATCGCGCGCAGATCGAGCAGGGTTTGAGGATGGTGGACGACGCGCTGCGCGTGCCGGGCCGGCCGCAGCCCTATGCGGTGCAGGCCGCGATCGCTGCGCTGCATGCGCGTGCGCCGAGCTTCGAGGAGACCGATTGGCCGCAGATCGCCGGCCTCTACCAGGTGCTGCTGCGCATCAGCCCGTCGCCGGTGATCGAGCTCAACCACGCCGCGGCGGTGTCGATGGTCGACGGTCCGGCGCGCGCGCTCGATCTCGTCGATGCGACCGCCGCGCGCGGTGAGCTTCGTGGCTACGAGCTGTTGCCCGCGGTGCGCGCGGATTTGCTGCGGCGGCTGGGGCGAAAGGACGAAGCGCGCGAGGCGTATATTGCGGCAACGGAAGCGACGCAGTTGGAGCCGTTGCGTAGGCTTTATGCGCGGCGGATGAAGGAGATGGAGTAGGCCTCTCGTGCCCCGGACGCAGCGCAGCGCCCCTTCAGCGATGCGCTGCAGAGCCGGGGTCCATCTCACCATCGCGGATCTTGTCGCCGACTGGGTCCGGGCTCGCGCTTCGCGCGTCCGGGACACGAGAGTGGCGCAAGCCTCGTCGTCACTTCGACGCGACCGCCGTCCCCTCCGCCGGCAAGCTCGCCAGCAGCGCCTGCAAGGTCGAGAGCGTCGAGTGATCAGCAACCCCATCGAGCCGCGCGGGGCGGAAATGGCGCTGGAAGGCGGTGACGACTTCCATCGTCGCGGCGTCGTATTTGCCGGTGAGGGGAACGCCGTAGCCGTATCGGGCGAGCGCCTGCTGCAGGTTCAGCACCTCGTCGCTGATGGTGCCGAGCATCAGGCTCTCGCCGCGCACGACAGGGGCGGGCGTCACCCAGTGACCGACGCCGGAATTGGCCAGCGAATGCCATGGGAATTTCTCGCCGGGATCCTTCTTGCGCGCGGGGGCGACGTCGGAATGGCCGAGCACCCGGTGTGCGGGCACCTTGCGGCGGAGCATGATGCCGCGGCACAGTGCGATCACGGCGGCGATCTGGCGCAACGGATATTCCGGATAGCCCCAGTCGTGGCCGCGATTGATGATCTCGATGCCGATCGAGCAGGAGTTGATGTCGTCCTCGCCGGCCCAGGACGAGACGCCGGCGTGCCAGGCGCGCCTGGCTTCGGGCACGCATTGCACGATCCGGCCGTCCTCCAGCACGACGTAATGCGCGGACACCTCGGTACCGGCCGTGCACAGCCGCGCCAGCGCACCCTCGACATCGGGCATGCCGGTGTAGTGCAGCACGATCATGTCCGGCTGTCGTCCCTTGCTGCGCTCGCCATGGTTTGGCGAGGGGATGATGTCGGAAGCGATCGAGGAATCCGGCTCGAACGTCCGCGTGCTCGCCGCGGCCTTGGGAACCGGGAGAACGCGTTGACGCTTCGAATCAGATCCAGACGGCGTGGACGAACCGGGCGACATAGGCAGCTCAAGTCGGACAGAGGGTGGGCCAAGCCCTTCTCTTTACTATTCCTTTACCCTCCGGCGCGCGCAATCGCGCGTCGCGGTTAACGGATGCATTTTGGCGCATGTGTGTGGATGTGGCATCACCAGCCCATCACCTTTTCGACTTGCAACGAGCCGATCAACGCTTTCTTAACGCTAAGGGCCGTTACTGAGAGATGAAGAGCCGACCCGCGTCCGGAGGCGGCCAAAGCGTATTTTGGCTCGAAATCCCATGGCTGCCCGACAAATTCCACTGGGAACACTGGGTTTGCCGCCCGGGATGACCGGGCTAGGTAACCATGCTGGACGAGGGCTTTGTCGTGGAACCGCCGCGACGCGGAATTATTCGAGGCGTTATGGGCTTGTTCGTCCCCGGTTGCGCATGGACGTTCGGCAGGCTTGGCGCATGAGCTCGGCTCCGCACATCCCCGTTCTTGGCCGTGAGGCCGTCGATCATCTCGCACCGCATGCGGGCGGGATCTATGTCGATGCCACCTTCGGCGCCGGCGGCTACAGCCGCGCCATCCTCGATGTGCCCGGAACCCGCCTGATCGCGATCGATCGCGACCGCACCGCGATCGCTGGTGGTGCCGAGCTGGTCGAACGCTCCGCCGGCCGGCTGACGCTGGTCGAGGACCGCTTCTCCAATCTCGCCGAGGTCTGCGCGGCGCAAGGTGTCGATGGCGTTGACGGCGTCGTGATGGATGTCGGGGTGTCCTCGATGCAGCTCGACCAGGCGGCCCGCGGCTTCTCGTTCCGCCTCGACGGTCCGCTCGACATGCGGATGGGGCAGGCCGGCCCGACCGCCGCCGATGTCGTTGCGCGTGCCTCGGAAGGCGATCTTGCCGACATCATCTATCTCTTTGGCGAAGAGCGGCATTCGCGCCGCATCGCCCGCGCCATCGTCGCGGACCGGCAGGAGACGCCGTTCACGACCACGCGCGCGCTCGCCGATCTCGTCGGCAGGGTGGTGCGCTCCAAGCCCGGCGATATCCATCCCGCGACGCGGACGTTCCAGGCCCTGCGC
Source organism: Bradyrhizobium cosmicum (assembly GCF_032290525.1). Classification (GTDB taxonomy): domain Bacteria; phylum Pseudomonadota; class Alphaproteobacteria; order Rhizobiales; family Xanthobacteraceae; genus Bradyrhizobium; species Bradyrhizobium cosmicum_A. The sequence continues at coordinate 356,938 of NZ_JASXTA010000002.1, forward strand.
ATCTTCGTCAACGAAGAGCTCGAGGAGCTTCAGACCGCGCTCGCTGCCGCCGAGCGCGTGCTCAAGCCGGGCGGACGGCTCGTCGTCGTCTCGTTCCATTCGCTGGAAGACCGTATCGTCAAGACCTTCCTCGCCGAGCGCAGCAAGACCGGGGGCGGCTCGCGGCATCTGCCGGAAGTGGCGCAAGTCCCGCCGAGCTTCCAGCTGCTGACACGGCGGCCTGTCATCGCTGGCGAACAGGAGGTCGCAAGCAATCCGCGCGCGCGGTCCGCAAAGCTGCGCGCCGCCGAGCGTACCGACGCGCCGGCGCACAGGGATGATGAGGCCTCGTCCTGGCCAAAGCTCTCCGACGTGATGAGGGGAGGCTAGCGCATGCGTTTCATCCACCTCCTCGTCATCGGCGCGCTGATCTTCGCGGCGGCCCATGTCTACCGGATCAAGATGGATTCGACGGCCCGCACCGAGAAGGTGCTGCGGCTGCACGCGGAGATCCGCGAGCAGCGCGATGCGATCGCCTCGCTCCGCTCCGAATGGGCAAGGCTCGACGCGCCCCTGCGCCTGCAGGGCCTGTCCGAGCGGCATCTGCCGCTGAGGCCGGTCAACGGCACGCAATATGATTCGCTGAAGAACCTGCCGGAGCGTCCGCCCCGGATGTTCAGGCCGGGCGAGCCCGACCCGATCGGGGCCATGCTCAACACCATCGAAGCGGCGAGCGATCCTGACACCGTGACGGGCTCCGTGCCTCAGCCCGAGGACAAGCAATGAGTTCTGCGATGCCTGCAAAACCCATTGAAAAGCCGACGGAGCCTTGGCGTCAGCGCCTGATCCGCAGCCTGCTCTACGGGCGCAATGTCGACCGCGCCGCGAAGGCCCGCGCGCGCGTTGGCCTTGCGATGCTCGCCTTTGCCTCGGTCTATCTCCTGATCGGCGGCCGCCTCGTGATGTTCGCGATCGGCGCCGATGCCCACGGCGCCCGCCGCGCCGCGGCGCAAGAGGTGGTTGCGACCGCGCGCCCCGACATCGTCGACCGCAATGGCGCGATTCTCGCTACCGACGTCAAGGCGTCGAGCCTGTTCGGCGAGCCGCGCCGCATCATCGACAAGGACGAGGCGATCGAGCTGCTGACCGCGACCGTGCCCGATCTCGACGAAGCCGAGGTGCGCGAGCGCCTGAAGACGCGCAAGGGCTTCGTCTGGCTCAAGCGCGAGGTCACGGCGAAGCAGCAGCAGGACATCCACAAGCTCGGCATTCCCGGCATCGGCTTCCTGCGCGAGAACAAGCGCGTCTATCCGACCGGCAACGAGGTCGCCCACCTCATCGGTCTCGTCAACATCGACAACCAGGGCATCGCCGGCATGGAGAAGTGGCTCGACAATCAGGGGCTCGCCGATCTCCACCGTGCCGGCTTTGCCACCGACCGGCTGCAGAAGCCGATCGAGCTCTCGATCGATCTGCGCGTCGAGCACGCGCTGCGCGACGAGCTCTTGAAGGCCAAGGACAAGTTCCACGCCAAGGCGGCCTCCGGCATCGTGTCCAACGTCAAGACCGGCGAGATCGTGGCGATGGTCTCTCTGCCGGATTTCGATCCCAACAACCCGAAGGAAGCGCACGACCCCGACCGCATCAACCGCCTGACCACCGGCGTCTACGAGATGGGCTCGACCTTCAAGGCGTTCACGCTGGCGATGGCGCTCGATTCCGGCAAGATCAATCTGAACTCGTCGTGGGATGCGCGCGGCAACCTGCACTACGGCAAGTTCACCATCCACGACAGCCACCCGCTCGGACGTTTCATCAACACCAAGGAAGTGTTCACTTTCTCGTCCAACATCGGCGCCGCGCGTATCGCGCTCGGCCAGGGCGTCGAGGCGCACAAGGCGTTCCTCGCCAAGATGGGCCAGTTGACGCGGCTGCGCACCGAGCTGCCGGAGAGCGCGGCGCCGCTGATACCGCGCCGCTGGGGCGAGCTGAACACGGTGACCATCGCGTTCGGCCAGGGCATGTCGGTGGCGCCGCTCCAGGCGGTGATGGGCATCAACGCGCTGGTGAACGGCGGCTATTTGATTCCGCCGACCTTCATGAAGCGCAGCGAGTCCGAAGCGGCGGCGATGGCCAAGCGCGTCGTCAAGCAGGAGACCAGCGACAAGATGCGGTTCCTGATGCGGCTCAATGCCGAAATCGGCACCGCCAAGACCGCCGACGTCAAGGGCTACTATGTCGGCGGCAAGACCGGCACATCCGAGAAAGTCATCAACGGCCGCTATGCCAAGAAGCGTGTGCTGAACTCGTTCACCGCGATCATGCCCTGCGACGATCCGAAGTATCAGATCCTGATCATGCTGGACGAGCCGCAGGCGATTCCCGAAACCAAGGGTTTCATCACCTCGGGCTGGAACGCGGTGCCGACCGGCGGCAAGGTGATCGAGCGGATCGCGCCACTTTTGGGCGTCGAGCCGAGGTTCGACCTGCCGCCGTCCGAGCGCCTTATTCTTGCAGCATCCAGGACAACCCAGTAATCAAACGGGTGGGCCGTTGCCGCGGCTGAGTCGGGGCTTTTGCGACGATTCGGCTTTCCGGCACGGCATGTCGACTGGACAACCATGAAGCTGCGCGATCTCCTTGGCCAAGATGCCCTTGGCAATGATGCCGCGATCGAGCCCGCCGTCGCGGCGCTCGAGGTAACCGGCCTTGCGCTCGACAGCCGCGTGGTCAAGCCCGGCGATCTCTTCTTCGCGCTCGCCGGCGCAAAAACCGACGGCGCGCGCTTCGTCGATGCCGCGATCGCCGCCGGTGCGGTGGCCGTGGTCGGCGACCATGCGCCCGACGGCAGCAAGGTGCCGTTCGTCGCGGTGGCCAATCCGCGCCGCGCGCTGGCGCTGGCTGCGGCGAAATTCTTCCCCGCGCAGCCCGCAACGATTGCCGCGGTGACCGGCACCAGCGGCAAGACCTCGGTTGCGGCGTTCACGCGCCAGATCTGGGAGCGGCTGGGACATGCCTCCGCCAGCATCGGCACCATCGGTCTCGTCTCGCCGAAGCGCACGGTGTACGGCTCGTTGACGACCCCGGATCCGATCGCGCTGCACCGGCAGCTCGACGAGATCGCGCGCGAAGGTGTGACGCATCTCGCCTTCGAGGCCTCTTCTCACGGGCTCGACCAGTATCGCGTCGATGGCGTGCGCGTTTCGGCGGGCGGCTTCACCAATCTCTCGCGCGATCACATGGATTACCATCCGACCGTCGCGCATTATCTCGCGGCCAAGCTCCGGCTGTTCCGTGAATTGGTTTCGCCTGATGGAGCCGCCGTGATCTCGGCTGATCATGATTGCTCGGCGGAAGCGATCGAGACCGCCAAGGCGCGCGGCCTGCGCGTGATGGCGGTTGGTCGCAGCGGCGACGGGGCGGGCGAGGGCATTCGTCTCGCCGGCGCCGAGGTCGAGGGTTTCTCGCAAAAGCTCGACGTCGAGCATCGCGGCAAGCGCTATGCCGTCCGGCTGCCGCTGGTCGGCGAATTCCAGATCGAGAACGCGCTGGTGTCGGCCGGACTTGCCATCGGCACCGGCAGCGATACCGCCAACGTGTTTGCGAGCCTGGAGCATCTCGAAGGCGCCAAGGGCCGGCTCGAGCGCGTCGGCGAGCGCAACGGCGCGCCGATCTTCGTCGACTACGCGCACAAGCCCGACGCGCTGGCGAAGGCGCTGCAGGCGCTGCGGCCCTACGCGAAGCGCAGGCTGATCGTCGTGTTCGGCGCCGGCGGTGACCGCGATGCCGGCAAGCGTCCGATCATGGGCGATATCGCGGCCGAGAATGCCGACGGAATCATCATCACCGACGACAATCCGCGTAGCGAGAAGCCTGAAATCATTCGTGCCGAAATCCTCGCAACTGCAAAAGGCGCCCGCGAGATCGGCGACCGTGCCGCGGCAATTCGAACCGCGATCGAGGAACTTCAGGAAGGCGATGCGCTGCTCGTCGCCGGCAAGGGACACGAGACCGGGCAGATCGTCGGTGGCCAGGTGCTGCCCTTCAGTGATCATGAGGCGGTTGCGGCCGCATTAGCGTCGAGGGTTGCATGAGCGCGCCAATATGGACGGTGGCCGAAGTGGCGCGCGCGCTGGGCGTCGCCGGATCGTTCCCGGACACGCCGATCGATTTCGTCACCCAGGACAGCCGCCTGGTGAAGCCGGGCAGCCTGTTCGTCGCGCTGAGCGGCACGCCGAGTGGCGGCTTCGTCTCGGCCTTCGCCAGCGCGCGCGACGGCTGGGAATTCGCCGACAAGGCGGAAGCCTCGGGCGCGGTGGCGATGATCGTGCCGCACGAGATCGCCGGCATCCGCATTCCCCAGATCGTCGTGAAAGACACGCTGATCGACGGCCTGTGGGGCCTTGCGCGCGCCGCACGTGCGCGTTTCAACGGGCCGGTGATCGGGCTCACCGGCAGCGCCGGCAAGACCAGCACCAAGGAATTCCTCGCGGCCTATCCCAACGCCTATGCGAGCCCGTCGAGCTTCAACAATTTCTGGGGCGTGCCGCTGACGCTCTGCAATGCCAGGCCCAACGCCAGTCTCTGGGTCGTCGAGATGGGCATGAACCAGCAAGGTGAGATCGCGCGGCTCAGCGAGTTGACGCGGCCGACCGTCGCGCTCGTCGTCAACGTCCAGCCCGTGCATCTGGAAAAGCTCGGTTCGCTCGAAGCCATCAGGCGCGAGAAGGTGTCGATCGCGCTCGGCCTGCCCGGGGACGGCGTGCTGGTGCTGCCCGCCGGGCTCAAGGCGTCCGAGTGGAAGGGCAAGGTGGTGCGCTTCGGCGAGAAAGCCGAGGTGCACGAGGTCGCGCACGCGCCGCATGGCGAGGGCTGGCAGGTCGTGGCCATGATCGGCAAGAAGGAGATCGCCTTCAGCCTGACGCCCGGCGCGCCGCACCGCGTCCAGAATGCGCTCGCCGCGCTCGCTGCGATCCGCGCGGCGAACCTCGATGCGGCGACGCTTGCGATCAAGCTCGACCGGGTCGGCATCATGACCGGTCGCGGCGTCGAGCAGGCGATCGGCGGCGTCATCGTGATCGACGACAGCTTCAACGGCAATCCGGCCAGCGTGGCTGCGGCGCTGCAAAGCCTCCTGGCCCGCAACATGAGCGGCGGTCGCCGCATTGCGGTGCTCGGCGACATGCTGGAGCTCGGCGATGACGCGCCCGGCTATCACACCGGCCTCGTCAGGCATCTCGAAGGCATCGACGGCGCCTACTGCGTCGGCCCCCTGATGCGCCACCTCTACGACGCATTGCCGGCTGGCAAGGCTCTCGGCTGGCACGACGATCCCGCCACGCTGAAGCCGGGCGAGATCGCAGATCTGCTGAGGGCAGGCGATGTCGTGGTTGTCAAGGGCAGCAAGAAGATGTTCTGGGTCAACAAGTTTGTGCCGGGCCTAGTGGCCGCCTTGCAGGCAAAGGCGTAAACTGCTTGGAAGGCGCTGTTCCCGAATCCCACCTTGCGGCGCGAAGCCGACCGTTTTCCCAGAGGTCGCCCGACCTCCATGATGAAGACCAGCGAATGCGCGTGAGGCACGCCAAGATCAGGATCAAGATCAAAGGCACGTGCAAAGGCGCCATAGGACCGTCTGAATGTTTTACTGGCTGATCGAGCTTTCCAACACATTTCCGGGTTTCGGTGCCGTTCGCACCTTCCTGAACGTCTTCCGTTACATCACTTTCCGCACCGGCGGCGCGGTCGTCACCGGCGCGCTGTTCGTGTTCCTGTTCGGGCCCTGGATCATCGATCACCTGCGCATTCGCCAGGGCAAGGGCCAACCGATCCGGACCGATGGCCCGCAGTCGCATCTCGCCAAGAAGGGCACGCCCACGATGGGCGGGCTGATGATCCTGTCCGGCCTCACGGTGGGCACGGTGCTCTGGGCCAATCCGCTCAACCCCTATGTCTGGATTGTGCTGGCGGTGACGCTCGGCTTCGGCTTCGTCGGCTTCTATGACGATTACCTCAAGGTGACCAAGCAGACCACGAGCGGGTTCGGCGGCAAGCTTCGCCTGCTGATCGAGGCGGCGATCGCGCTGGTCGCCTGTTATGCGCTGGTGCGGCTGAACCGCGATCCGGCATCGACCGCGCTGACGGTTCCTTTCCTGAAGGACACCGTGCTGCATTTCGGCTGGTTCTTCGTCGTGTTCGGCGCCTTCGTCATCGTCGGCGCCGGCAATGCAGTGAACCTCACCGACGGTCTCGACGGCCTTGCCATCGTGCCCGTGATGATCGCGACCGCGAGCTTCGCCATGATCGCCTATCTCGCCGGCAACGCGGTGTTCGCTGAATACCTTCAGATTAAATATGTCGCCGGCACCGGCGAGCTCGCGGTGCTCTGCGGCGCGCTGCTGGGCGCCGGCCTCGGCTTCCTCTGGTTCAACGCGCCGCCGGCCTCGATCTTCATGGGCGACACCGGCTCGCTCGCGCTCGGCGGCATGCTGGGTGCGATCGCGGTCGCGGTGAAGCACGAGATCGTGCTCGCGGTGATCGGCGGCTTGTTCGTGCTGGAGGCGGTCTCCGTCATCGTGCAGGTGGTGTCGTTCAAGTTCACCGGAAAACGCATCTTCCGCATGGCGCCGATCCATCACCATTTCGAGCAACTCGGCTGGACCGAGCCGCAGATCGTGATCCGGTTCTGGATCATCTCGGTAATGCTGGCGCTCGCCGGCCTGTCGACGCTGAAGCTGCGGTGATCGCTAGATGATCCCGGTCACATCCTTCGCCGGCAAAACGGTCGCGGTGTTCGGTCTCGGCGGCTCGGGGCTCGCCTCCTGCCACGCGCTGAAGGCCGGCGGCGCCGAGGTGATCGCAGCCGACGACAATGGCGAGAACGTCGCGAAGGCGGCGCAGGCCGGCTTCATCACCGCGGATTTGCGCAGCGTCTCCTGGGCGAATTTCGCTGCGCTGGTGCTTGCACCCGGCGTGCCGCTGACCCATCCGTCGCCGCACTGGAGCGTGCTGAAGGCGCGCGAGGCGGGTGTCGAGGTGATCGGCGACATCGAGCTGTTCTGCCGGGAGCGGCGGCGGCATGCGCCGGACGCGCCGTTCGTCGCCATCACCGGCACCAACGGCAAATCGACCACGACGGCGCTGATCGCGCATCTGACGAAAGTGGCTGGTTACGACACCCAGATGGGCGGCAATATCGGCACCGCGATCCTGTCGCTGGAGCAGCCAGGCATGGGCCGCGTCCACGTCATCGAAATGTCGTCCTACCAGATCGACCTCACGCCCTCGCTCGATCCCTCCGTCGGCATCTTGCTCAACGTCAGCGAAGACCACATCGACCGTCACGGCACCATCGCGCATTACGCCGCGGTGAAGGAACGCCTCGTCGCCGGCGTGCAATCCGGCGGCACCGCGATCGTCGGCGTCGATGACGGCTTTTGCCGCGACATCGCCGACCGGCTCGATCGCGCCGGCAAGAACGTGGTGCGGATCTCGGTCAAGAACCCGCTGGCGAGCGGCATCCATGTCGAGCACGGCGCCATCGTGCGCACCGCGGGCGGTGCGAGGAGCGAGGTCGCAAAGCTCGGCGGCATTGGCTCGCTGCGCGGCCTGCACAATGCGCAGAACGCCGCCTGCGCCGCCGCTGCCGCGCTTGCGATGAGCATCAGCCTCGATGTGCTCCAGAACGGCCTACGCAGCTTTCCCGGCCTCGCGCACCGCATGGAGCAGGTCGGCCGTCGCGACAACGTGCTGTTCGTCAACGACTCCAAGGGCACGAATGCGGATGCCACAGCGCATGCGCTGTCGTCCTTCGCCGACATTTTCTGGATCGCCGGCGGCAAGCCGAAGGCGGGCGGCATCACTGGCCTGACCTCCTTCTTCCCGCGCATCCGCAAGGCCTATCTGATCGGCGAGGCCGCGCAGGAATTTTCCGGTACGCTGGGCGCCCAGGTGGCGCACGAGATCAGCCAGACACTCGACGTCGCGGTCGAACACGCCGCGCGCGATGCGGAAGCCTCCGGCCTCACTGACGCCGTCGTGCTGCTGTCACCGGCCTGCGCCTCCTTCGACCAGTACCGCAACTTCGAGATCCGCGGCACCAAGTTCCGCGAACTCGTGCAGGCGCTGCCGGGTGTGAAGCCGGTGGTGTGAGGGGCGTTTCGCGGCCTTTTCTCTCCGCTGTCGTCGCCCGGCTTGACCGGGCGACCCAGTATTCCAGAGACGGTGCTTGAGCCGAGAAGCCGGGGCGTACTGGATGCCCCGCCTTCGCGGGGCATGACGAGCGTTTGAGGTGGCGCTTTCCCTCTATCCCCCAAAAACATCCGCGTCTCCTTAACCTCCCGGTAACCAACCTCGGCGACCAATGGACCGACCTCTGTCCGAAAGCGGCCGCCCATGCTCTCCCGTGAAGAACGCACCCCCTTTTCCGAGTGGTGGTGGACCGTCGACAAGCCGCTGATGGGCGCTATCCTGGCGCTGATGCTGACCGGGGTGATCCTGTCGCTGGCGGCGAGCCCGCCGGTTGCGACCCGCATCGGGCTTGATCCCTTCCACTTCTTCAGCCGCCACGTGCTGTTCCTGGTGCCGTCCTGCCTGGTGCTGCTCGGGGTGTCCTTCCTGTCGCCGCGCGCGATCCGCCGCTCCGCCCTGATCATCTTCGCGGCCAGCATCGTCCTGATCGTGCTGACGCTCGCGATCGGCCCCGAGGTGAAGGGCTCGCGGCGCTGGATCACGCTGCTCGGCCTCAACATCCAGGCCTCCGAAATCGCAAAGCCGTCGTTCGTCGTGATCGCGGCCTGGCTGTTCGCCGAATCCACCAAGCGGCCGGAGATGCCGGCGACCTCGATGGCGCTGGTGCTGCTGTTGATGCTGGTCTCGCTTCTCGTCATGGAGCCTGACTTCGGCCAGACCATGCTGATCCTGATGGTGTGGGGCTCGCTGTTCTTCATCGCGGGCATGCGCATGATCTGGGTATTCGGGCTCGCCGGCCTCGGCGCCGCCGGCCTGTTTAGCGCCTATCTCTTTGTTCCTCACGTGGCAGGACGCATCAAGCGCTTCATGAACCCGGCTTCGGGCGACACCTTCCAGGTCGATACCGCCATGGAAGCGTTCTACAACGGCGGCTGGTTCGGCCTCGGACCGGGCGAGGGCATCGCCAAGCGCAGCCTGCCGGACAGTCACACCGACTTCGTGTTCGCGGTCGCCGCCGAAGAGTTCGGCATCATCCTGTGCCTTGCGATGCTGGCGCTGTTCGCCTTCGTCGTGATCCGCACGCTGTCGCGCGCCTATGCCAATGAGGACATGTTCTCGCGCTTCGCCGCTTCGGGTCTTGCGATCCTGTTCGGCGTGCAGGCCGCCATCAACATGTCGGTCAACCTCCAGCTCATCCCCGCCAAGGGCATGACGCTGCCGTTCGTCTCCTATGGCGGCTCTTCGATCGTGTCGCTCGCCTACGGCGTCGGCATGATGCTGGCGCTGACGCGGCTGCGCCCGCGTACCGAGGTCGAGGCAAGCGGCCGTGCCGAGGCGATGCGCAGCTACGCGTGATTGCGTGTCCCGGACAAGCGCAGCGAAGCGGAGCGCAGATCCGGGACCCAGAATGCCGCAACAGTGGGCCCCGGTTCAGCAGCGCACCACGCCGCACTGGACGATGCTTCGCATCGCCAGGGGCGCGCTGCGCTGCGCCCGGGGCACGAGCACCGGCTCGCAATGACGGCAAAGGCCTTGTAAAAGGGCATTCATGGACACGTCCCCCCTGATTCTTCTCGCCGCGGGCGGCACCGGCGGCCATCTGTTTCCGGCCGAGGCGCTCGGCGTCGAATTGATCCGGCGCGGCTTTCGCGTGCGCCTTGTCACGGACGAGCGCGCGCTACGCTATAGCGGGCTGTTCAGCAAGGACATGATCGACGTCGTTCGAAGCGAGACCGCGCGCGGCCGCAATCCGCTCCAACTCGCCTATGCCGGCCTCACATTGGCCGCCGGCACGCTCTCCGCGTATCGCCTGATCAAGCAGTTGAAGCCTGTTGCCGTCGTCGGTTTCGGCGGCTACCCGACGCTGCCGCCGCTGGTTGCCGCAAAATTCGCCGGCGTGCCCGGCATCATCCACGACGCCAATGCCGTGCTCGGCCGCGCCAATCGGTTCCTGTCCGGCCGCGTCCGCGCCATCGCGACGTCGCTGCCTGGCGTGCTCGACCGCGATCCGGCGCTATCGGCTAAGACCACCACCGTCGGTACGCCGATGCGGCCGGCGATCCTCGCTGCGGCGGCCGTCAAATATGCCGCGCCTGAAACGAACGGGCCGCTGCGCCTACTCGTCGTCGGCGGTAGCCAGGGCGCGCGCATCATGGCCGACATCGTGCCCGGTGCGATCGAGCGGCTCGAGCCCGCGCTGTGGGGCCGGCTGATCCTCACCCAGCAGGTCCGCGACGAGGACATGACCCGCGTGCGCGCCGTCTGCGACAAGCTCAAGATCAAAGCCGAGCTCGCGCCGTTCTTCACCGATCTGCCGGCGCGGCTCGCCTCCAACCACCTCGTGGTGTCGCGCTCCGGTGCCGGCACCGTCGCCGAGCTCGCCGCGATCGGACGGCCTTCGATCCTGGTGCCGCTGCCGGGCTCGATCGACCAGGACCAGTTCGCCAACGCCGGTGTGCTGGCCAAGGTCGATGGCGCCATCCGTATTCCGCAGACCGAGTTCACCCCGGATCGTTTGGCGTCCGAGATCTCGGGCTTCGCCGCCGAGCCCGCCCGCCTTGCCACGATGGCCGAGGCCGCCCGCGGTGCCGGCCGGCTCGATGCCGCCGAGCGGCTGGCCGATCTGGTGGTCAAGGTGGCCGGAATCTGACGCGAAGCCGGCCAGATTTCCTACTTTTGCCGTCATGGCCGGGCTTGTCCCGGCCATCCACGTCTTGCAAGAAGTGGTAAAGATTCGTGGATGCCCGGGACAGGCCCGGGCATGACGAGGGAACTACGGGATACGCCATGCGACTGCCGCGCGAGATCGGACCCATCCACTTCGTCGGGATCGGCGGGATCGGCATGAGCGGGATTGCCGAGGTGCTGGTCAATCTCGGCTATGCCGTGCAGGGCTCGGACGCCTCCGACAATTACAATCTCGATCGGCTGCGCAAGAAGGGCGCCAAAGTCTCGGTCGGCCACAAGAGCGAGAATGTCGATGGCGCCGAGGTCGTCGTCGTGTCCACCGCGATCAAGCGCGACAATCCCGAATTGATAGCGGCGCGCGAACGGCGCATTCCCGTGGTCCGCCGCGCCGAGATGCTGGCCGAGCTGATGCGGCTCAAAAGCTGCGTCGCGATCGCCGGCACCCACGGCAAGACCACGACAACCACGATGGTCGCGACGCTGCTCGATGCCGGTGGCCTCGATCCCACCGTCATCAATGGCGGCATCATCAACGCCTACGGCTCCAATGCGCGTCTGGGTGCAGGGGACTGGATGGTGGTGGAGGCCGACGAGAGCGACGGCACGTTCCTGAAGCTGCCGACCGATGTCGCCATCGTCACCAATGTCGATCCCGAGCATCTCGACCACTTCAAGACTTTCGACGCCGTGCAGGACGCCTTCCGCCATTTCGTCGAGAACCTGCCGTTCTACGGCTTTGCCGTGATGTGCATCGATCATCCCGTCGTGCAAAGTCTCGTTGGCAAGATCGAGGATCGTCGCATCATCACCTATGGCGAGAATCCGCAGGCCGATGTGCGGTTCGTCGATCTGACCCCGATGGGCGGTGGCTCCAAGTTCAAGGTCGCATTCCGCGACCGCAAGACCGGCGCCGTGCACGAGATTCCTGATCTGATGCTGCCGATGCCGGGGCGTCACAATGCTTCGAACGCGACGGCCGCGATTGCAGTCGCGCGCGAGCTCGGCGTGTCGGTTGAGGCGATCCGCAGGGCGATCGCCGGCTTCGGCGGCGTCAAGCGCCGCTTCACCAAGACCGGCGAATGGAACGGCGTCACCGTGATCGACGATTACGGCCATCACCCCGTGGAGATCGCGGCGGTGCTGAAGGCGGCGCGGGAATCCAGCAACGGCAAGGTCATCGCCGTGGTGCAGCCGCATCGTTACACACGCCTGCAATCGCTGTTCGAGGATTTCTGCACCTGCTTCAACGACGCCGATACGGTGGTCGTCGCCGAGGTCTATGCCGCCGGCGAGGCGCCGATCGAAGGCATCGATCGCGATCATTTCGTCTCGGGTCTGCGCGGCCACGGCCACCGCGAGGTGATCCCGCTGCCGGCGGCGTCGGATCTCGCGGGCATCGTCAAGGGTGTGGCGAAGTCCGGCGATCTCGTCGTGTGCCTGGGCGCCGGCAACATCACGCAATGGGCGTATGCATTGCCCGGTGAATTGAAGGCACTGGGGTGAGCACGCGTATGGGGATCACGCAATTCGCCCCGCGGCAAACTGCGCTCCCTCCCCCCTTGTGGGGGAGGGCGGGGGAGAGGGGTAGCCACGAACTCCGATCTCGCTTGGGGCTACCCCCCTCCCTGACCCTCCCCCATAAGAGGGGAGGGAACGGAGAGATTGTGCCTCCCTCACTTGAGGACGCGGCATGAGCTTCCCCGACATCACACCCGCGCTCAAAGCCGCAATGCCAGACCTGCGCGGCCGGCTTCTCGGCAACCAGTCGCTCGCCGAGCTGACCTGGTTTCGCGTCGGCGGTCCCGCGCAGGTGCTGTTCACGCCGGCGGACGAGGACGATCTCGCTTATTTCCTTGCGCATCTTGATTCCGACATCCCCGTCTATGTCGTGGGTGTCGGCTCCAACCTGATCGTGCGCGACGGCGGCATCGCGGGCGTCGTGATCCGTCTCGCGCCGCGCGCCTTCGGCGAGGCGAGCGCGAGCGGCGACATCGTCGCCGCGGGCGCAGCCGCGCTCGACAAGCGCGTGGCGGAAGTGGCGGCCGGTGCCAATATCGGCGGGCTCGAATTCTACTTCGGCATTCCCGGCACCATCGGCGGCGCGCTGCGCATGAATGCGGGTGCCAATGGCGGCGAGACCAAGGACGTGCTGGTCGAGGCGAAGGGCGTCGGTCGCGACGGCAGCAAGCAAATCTTCTCTAATGCCGACATGAAATTCGTCTACCGCAATAGCGGCGCCGATCCGTCCGTCATCTTCACCTCCGCGCGCTTTCGCGGCGAGATCAGGGACACGGATGCGATCCGCGCGCGCATGGCGGAGGTGCAGAGCCACCGCGAGACCGCGCAGCCGATCCGCGAAAAGACTGGCGGGTCGACCTTCAAGAACCCGCCCGGCCATTCCGCCTGGAGGCTGGTCGACGCTGCTGGCTGCCGCGGCCTGCGCATCGGCGGTGCCAAGGTCTCCGAGATGCACTGCAATTTCCTGATCAACACCGGGGACGCCACCGCGCACGACATCGAGACGCTGGGCGAGACCGTGCGCGAACGGGTAAAGGCAAATTCCGGAATTGAGCTACACTGGGAAATCAAGCGGATCGGGATTCCCGGCTAACTTCGAAGGCGGCGAGAGAACATGCGCATCACCATCTTGTTCGGCGGCTCCAACCGGGAGCGTCTGGTTTCGGTCGCCTCTGCCCAGGCGCTGCATCAGGCGTTGCCCGAGGCCGATCTCTGGTGGTGGGACGTCGAGGACAAGGTGCATGTCGTGCAGTCAAAGCAGCTGCTCGAGCATGCCCGTCCGTTCGAGGACGAGTTCAAGCCGGGCACATCAGGCATTCCGCTGGCGCAGGCGTTGGATCAGGCCAGGGCGGAAGATCGCGTGCTGGTGCTGGGCCTCCACGGCGGACGTGCCGAGAACGGCGAATTGCAGCTGATGTGCGAGGCGCGCGGTGTGCCGTTTACCGGATCGGGCTCGGCCTCCTCGCATCTCGCCTTCGACAAGATCGCGGCCAAGCATTTCGCGGCGCTCGGCGGCGTGACGGCGCCGGCAAACGTTGCGCTTGATGACATCGACGAGGCCTTCGCCGAATATGGAAGGCTGATCGCAAAGCCGGCGCGCGACGGCTCGAGCTATGGCCTGATCTTCGTCAACGCCAGGCAAGATATCGTCGCCGTCCGCAATGCGGCGAAGCACGAAGAGTATGTGATCGAGCCCTACATCGCCGGTGTCGAAGCGACCTGCGGCGTGCTGGAGCGCACCGATGGCTCGATCATCGCGCTGCCGCCGATCGAGATCATTCCGGGCGAGGGCAACTTCGACTACGCCGCAAAATATCTGCTGAGTACCACGCAGGAAATCTGTCCGGGCCGTTTCGCCCCTGAGATCACCGCCGCACTCAAGGAGCAGGCGATGCTGGCGCATCGCGCGATGTCCTGCACCGGCTATTCGCGGTCGGACTTCATCGTCTCCGACAAGGGCCTCGTCTACCTCGAAACCAACACGCTGCCCGGGCTGACCAAGTCCTCGCTCTACCCCAAGGCGCTGAAAGCCGAGGGCATCGCCTTCGCCGACTTCCTGCGTGGCCTGGTCGAGCTCGCCGAGCGGGCGTCGCGAAAATAGTTAGGACTGGTTAACGGCCAAACCGGCGAAACGGCCCGCTTTGGGCTCCAAATCCGGTAAAATGCCGGACATCGCGGCATAAATGCCTCACTCGCCTGGGCAAAACGCATCCCGCGTTAACGAAGTTTACCTTTTGTTTACCAGGACATCCGAAGGTTAACGCTGGCGGCGCATATGGCGTTTTGGCTGCCGGCGCGCGAGCTGCTTTGGGTGACGTCACCTCCAGCGAACGCTTTGAACGGGAGAGGCTTCTTCTGTTGAAGACCAGCACCCGGCCCGGCAAGACCGAGACGTCAGATTCGCCAGGACCCGCGCGGTGTCGCGGGAAAACTGTTGACGAGCTCGTGCAATGGATCGTGCAGGAAGCCTCACCCGATCGATTTTCAGATCGCTGAGGCCCCAAGCTGACCTGAAGGCGGCCGCTATCGGAGCGGTCGTGCTTCTGCGCGAGTGGGTGCAGGACAAGCGCCAGGAAAAGCTTCACGCGAAGCGCGCTGCCGCCAAGGACAGGATCAAGGCCAAGGCCAAGCCCGTCATCGAGCGCGAGCCGCCGCCGCGCGTGGTCGCGCTGGTCGAGCGCTATCTGCCACGCCGGGTCGGGATCACCATGACCGTGCTGCTGCTGGTTGCAAGCTGCGGCTTCGGCATCGTCAAGGGTGGCCATCTCCAGGATTTCGTCACCGCGGTCAGCGACGCCCGCAACGCGCTGGCCAATTCCGCCGGCTTCCGCATCACCTCCGTCGCGATCAACGGCCGCAAGCAGCTGACCCAGGACGAGATCCTCGCGATCGGCGGCGTCAGCGGCCGTTCCTCGCTGCTGTTCCTCGACGCCGATGTCGTGCGCGAGAAGCTCAAGGCCAATCCCTGGATCGCGGATGCGACCGTGCTGAAGCTCTATCCGGGCCGGCTCATGATCGACATCACCGAGCGGCAGGCGTTCGCGCTGTGGCAGGAGGCCGGCCGGCTCTCCGTCATCGCCGACGACGGCGCCCTGCTCGAGCCCTACGTCTCGCGCCGGTTCCTGTCGCTGCCGCTGGTGGTCGGCAAGGGCGCCGACACCCAGGCCCGCGATTTCCTGGCCCTGCTGGCGCGCTATCCGCAGGTCAATTCGGTGACCAAGGCCGCGATCTATGTCGGCGAGCGGCGCTGGAACCTGAGGCTCAAGGACGGTCTCGACATCCGCCTGCCCGAGCAGGACGTCGGCAATGCGCTGGCGATGCTGTCCAGGCTCGACAAGGAGGACAGGCTGTTCTCCCGCGACATCGTCGCCGTCGACATGCGCCTGCCCGATCGTCTGGTGGTGCAGCTGTCCGAAGACGCCGCCAAGGCGCGCGAGGACCTGTTCAAGGACAAGAAGAAAAAGAAGGCCGGGGACGCCGCATGACCGGTCTTGATCGCACCCAGACGCCGAAGACACGCCCGATGTCGCACAAGCGCAGCGGCCTCGTCGCCTGCCTCGACATCGGCACCAGCAAGATCGCCTGCATGATCGCGCGGCTGAAGCCGTCGGCACCGAGCGACGCGCTGCGCGGCCGTACCCATGCAGTGGAGCTGATCGGCTACAGCCAGATCCAGTCGCGCGGCATGAAGGCCGGCGCGGTCGTCGATCTCGGCGAATGCGAGCAGGCGGTGCGCCAGGCCGTCGGGCTTGCCGAGAAAATGGCCAAGGTACGGGTCGAATCCGTGCTGCTGTCGGTGTCCGGCGGCCGGCTCTCCGGCCAGCTGGTCGAAGCTGCCGCCGACATCCGCGGTGGCGCGGTGACCCCGGCCGACGTCAGCCGCGTCACCTCCACCGGCATGCGTCACGCCACCGGCGAGGGTCGCACCGTGCTGCACGCGCTGCCGGTCGGCTACACGCTCGACGGCGCCAAGGGCATCCGCGATCCGCGCGGCATGGTCGCCCATCAGTTCGGCGTCGACATGAACGTCGTCACCTGCGATGCCACCGTGGCGCGGAACCTGATGCTGGCGGTGGAGCGCTGCCACATCAATGTCGAAGCCATGGCGGCGAGCCCCTATGTGGCCGGCCTGTCGGTGCTGACCGACGACGAGGCCGATCTCGGCGCTGCCGTCGTCGAGATGGGCGCGGGCACCACCACGATCGCGGTCTATGCCGGCGGCCGCTTCGTCCATGCGGCGGGTTTTGCTGTCGGCGGGCAACACATCACGATGGATCTGGCGCGCGGACTCTCCGCGACCATTGCCGATGCCGAGCGAATCAAGACGTTATACGGGACCGTCATCACCGGCGGATCGGACTCGCGTGAGCTGATGTCTGTACCGACAGCCGGTGACGAGCAGGATCTGCCGCAGATCGTCTCCCGCGCGACCATCGCCAACATCGTCAAGCACCGTGCCGAGGAAGTCTTCGAAATGGTTCGGGACAAGCTGAAGGATTCGCCCTTCGCCTCAGAGCCCAACGGCCGCGTCGTGCTGTCGGGCGGTGCCTCGCAGCTCACCGGTCTCGTCGAACTCGGCACCCAGATACTCGGCCGGCCCGTGCGGGTCGGACGTCCACTCGGTTTCGGCCGGCTGCCCAACGAGGCGAAGAACGCCGCGTTCGCGGTGCCGGCCGGGCTCCTTGTCTACCCGCAATATGTTCACCACGAACATGTCGAACCGCGGCATACGCGGCAGCAGGTCAAGACAGGAACGGGCGGCTATTTTGGAAAGGTCGGACGATGGCTACGCGAGGGCTTCTGATGACTCATTTCCGCAATTCCCGACTTTCACCAACTCCCGCGGCCGACGGCCGGGGCGAACCCACGCGCGCGTGATCGAGAGGCAAACATGACCATCAGCATCAATGCTCCTGATATTCACGAACTGAAGCCCCGGATCACCGTGTTCGGCGTCGGCGGCGCCGGTGGCAACGCCGTCAACAACATGATCACGGCGGGCCTCCAGGGCGTCGACTTCGTGGTCGCCAACACCGACGCGCAGGCGCTGACGATGTCGAAGGCGCAGCGCATCGTGCAGATGGGTACGGCGGTCACGCAGGGCCTCGGCGCGGGTTCGCAGCCGAACGTCGGCGCGGCGGCGGCCGAAGAGGTGATCGACGAACTGCGCGACCATCTCTCCGGCGCCAACATGGTGTTCGTCACCGCCGGCATGGGCGGCGGCACCGGCACCGGTGCAGCCCCCGTCATCGCCAAGACCGCGCGTGACATGGGCATCCTCACCGTCGGCGTCGTGACCAAGCCGTTCCATTTCGAGGGCGGCCGCCGCATGCGCACCGCTGAAGCCGGCATCAACGAGCTTCACAAGGTGGTCGACACGCTGCTGATCATCCCGAACCAGAACCTGTTCCGGGTTGCAAACGAGAAGACCACCTTCGCCGACGCCTTCGCGATGGCCGACCAGGTGCTCTACTCTGGGGTTGCCTGCATCACCGACCTGATGGTCAAGGAAGGCCTGATCAACCTCGACTTCGCCGACGTGAGAGCGGTGATGAAGGAGATGGGCAAGGCCATGATGGGCACCGGCGAGGCCTCCGGCGACAAGCGCGCGCTGACCGCCGCTGAAGCCGCGATCGCCAACCCGCTGATCGACGACAGCTCGATGAAGGGTGCCAAGGGCCTCCTCATCTCCATCACCGGCGGCAAGGACCTCACGCTGTTCGAGGTCGACGAAGCCGCGACCCGCATCCGCGAGGAAGTCGACCAGGACGCCAACATCATCGTCGGCGCCACCTTCGACGAAGCGCTCGACGGCCTGATCCGCGTTTCGGTCGTCGCCACAGGAATCGAGCAGGCTGCGATCGCCCGCAACACCCAGGCCACCAGCGCTCCGGTTGCGAATGCGGCGCCGCCGCAGGTGCAGCAGGCTCCGGCCGCTCCGGCGGCCGTCGCCGAGAGCCGTCTCGCCGACCTGACCGCGCGTCTGCGCGCCGACAACCAACGCATGGCCGAGCGCGCCCAGAAGCTGGAAGCGCAGATCCCGGCCGCAGCATCGGCTCCGGGTACCGTCCCTGTCGCGCCGCGTCAGAACGTCGAGCGCGCCGCGCTTGCCGCCATTGCGGCTGCCGTTGCCGAGGTTCCGCAGGCGCCCGCGCCGATGCAGACCTATGGCGACGTCACGGTGCGCCCGATCGCGCAGAAGCCCACGCTGTTCCCGGAGCCTGACATGGCCCCGCTCGCGATGCAGGAGCCGATGACGCCGGACACCTTCATCCCGCCGCAGGCCGAGCGTGCGCCGGTCCGTGCACCGCGGATGCCGCGGATCGAGGAACTGCCGATGCCGGCCCAGGCCGAGCTTCGCCAGGCCCGCGGTGAGGTTGAAGAAGAGACCCCGCAAAAGAGCCGCCTGTCGCTGCTCCAGCGTCTCGCCAATGTCGGCCTCGGCCGCCGTGACGAGGAGAGCGAGCCGCCGGTCGCCGCCCGCACCGCTGGTCCCGCGATGCCGCCGCTGCCCGAGCGCCGTCCGCAGAAGAGCGTGGCGCAACAGATCGCGGCCAGTGAGCCGGTATCTGAGTATGCCCGCCGCCCCGCGCCTCAGGGCCTGGACGTGCATGGCCGTCCGACTCCTGTTGCGCCGGCGCCACAGGGTGACGACCATCTTGATATCCCGGCCTTCCTGCGGCGCCAGGCGACCTGAGGATTGTTACAATAAGGCAGACGAAAAAAGGTCCCGGCGGGAAGCTTGCCGGGACCTTTCTTTTGGTCCCGTGCATACCCGGATTGCGCAGGCAAATAACTGATTTTAAATCATTAATTACGCATTCCATGGTTCAGTAAAAACTGCCGATGACAGTCCAAACCCCGGCGCAATTTGGTTAAGCCTTGGCGCGAATACGGCGGGTTTGGGGTAACAATCGGTAAAAAAGCGTGAGTTGGCGCTGTTTGGGGCAGTGACTATGGTTTGCCCGTGACTTGGGGATACGGATTCGCGAAGCGTCGGCACTGGCCGGCCGGGCGGGTCTAGTATAAGTCGCGTTGGGTCGTAGTGGGGCGGTTCCTGATGAAATTTAGCCGGCAAACAACGCTTCGTGCGCAAGCCTCTGTGGCAGGCGTGGGCGTTCATTCCGGTCTTCCCGTCACCCTCACCCTTGGGCCTGCGCCTGTCGACGCGGGTTTTATTTTTGTCCGCACCGGACTTGAGGGAAGTGACCGCGAAGTTCAGGCGACCGCCGATCAGGTGATCGCGACCGAATTCGCCACCGTCCTCGGCGATCGCAGCGGCCCACTGGTATCCACGGCCGAGCACGTGCTGGCTGCGCTACGGGGCATGGGCGTCGACAACGCCACCATCGAGATCGACGGTCCGGAAGTGCCGATCATGGACGGCAGCGCCGCGGCCTTCATTGCGGCGATCGACCAGGCCGGCATCGTCAGCCAGCCGGCGCAGCGCCGTTTCATTCAGGTTTTGAAGCCGATCTCGGTCAAGATCGGCGACTCCTTCGGCGAGATCCGGCCCTACGCCGACGGGTTCCGCGCCGAGGTCGAGATCGACTTCAGCAATCCCGTCATCGGTCAGCAGAGCTACGGCTTCGACCTGAGCCCGGAACGCTTCCGCCGCGAAGTCGGCCGTGCCCGGACTTTCGGCCTGATGTGCGACGTCGCCCGGCTCTGGAGCGCGGGCTACGCGCTCGGCGCCTCCTTCGACAACACCGTCGTGTTCGACGACGAGCGGCTGCTCAACACCGAGGGCCTGCGCTACGCCGACGAATGCGCCCGCCACAAGGTGCTGGACGCGATCGGCGACCTCGCGCTGGCCGGCCTGCCGCTGCTCGGCGCCTACCGCTCGGTGCGTGGCGGCCACAAGCTCAACCATGCCGTCCTGACCGCGCTGCTCGCCGACCGTACCGCCTGGCGGGTGGTCGAAGGCGAGGCGGCCCGCCGCACCACGCGTCCGGTGGCCGAAACCGGTCGTGGCATCGTCGGCGGCCGGATCGCCGCGGCCTATGGGCCGGATGTGTCCTGAACGGACGACCCGTTACCGCTGGCGCTCGGCGGCTTTCTCCGGGAAACTCCTGGTAACGATGATCGGGTAGGATTGCGGCGCGTTCGCCTTAATCCGGGCGAAATGCCTGCCTATCCGGTTGGTTCAAGATCGTTTTTCGGTTACACCGGCGTGGTCGCATGGCAGGCACCACGGTTACATTTCGCGCCCGTGACGGGGTTCATGGGCTGGCGGACACCGCATTACAGGGCGTCAGGGCTTAAACTCATGTCGGCACAGCGTATGACGCGCGGATATCTCCCGGTCTCGTCTCGAGTCCGTGGGCTGCTTCACGCTGCCACCTTCATCATGCTCGCGCTGCCGCTGGCCGGCTGCGGCACCGGCGCGCTCTGGGACAAGTTCACCGCCAAGGACGACACCTTCGCCGAGGAGCCCGCCGACAAGATCTACAATGAGGGCCTGTACCTCATGAACGAGAAGAAGGACATGAAGGCGGCGAACAAGAAGTTCGAAGAGGTCGACCGCCAGCATCCCTATTCCGACTGGGCCCGCAAATCGCTGCTGATGTCGGCCTATGCGTCCTACCAGGGCGGCGATTATGACGGCTGCATCGGCGCCGCCACCCGCTACGTCACGCTGCATCCGGGCAGCCCCGACGCGGCCTATGCGCAGTATTTGATCGCCGCCTCCCATTACGACCAGATCCCCGACATCAGCCGCGACCAGGCCCGCACCGAGAAGGCGATCGCCGCGCTGGAAGAGGTGAACCGCAAATATCCGAACTCGGAATATGCGACCTCGGCCAAGGCCAAGATCGAGGGCGCGCGCGACCAGCTCGCCGGCAAGGAAATGAACGTCGGCCGCTACTACATGCAGAAGCGGGACTACACGGCCGCGATCAATCGCTACAAGGCCGTCGTCACGCAGTACCAGACCACCCGCCACGTCGAGGAGGCGCTGTTCCGTCTCACCGAGGCCTATATGGCGATCGGCATCGTCGGCGAGGCGCAGACCGCGGCGGCCGTGCTCGGGCACAATTTTCCTGACAGCCGCTGGTACAAGGACGCCTATAATCTTGTAAAATCCGGCGGTCTCGAACCGAGCGAGAATCAGGGGTCCTGGATTAGCCGGACCTTCAAGAAAATGGGTCTCGGCTAGGAAATCTGGTTCCATGCTGGCGCGTCTGTCGATCCGTGACATCGTCCTGATCGAACGGCTCGATATCGAATTCGCCACTGGTCTTGCGGTTTTGACCGGCGAGACCGGTGCGGGCAAATCCATCCTGCTCGATGCCTTTGCACTGGCGCTCGGCGGCCGCGGCGACGCCGGTCTCGTGCGTCATGGCGCGGAGCAGGGGCAGGTCACTGCCGTGTTCGATATCCCCAAAAATCACCCCGCGGCGAAGATCCTCGCCGAGAACGGTTTGGACGATACCGGCGAGATGATCCTGCGCCGGGTGCAGCTTGCAGACGGTCGCACCCGCGCCTTCATCAACGATCAGTCGATCAGCGTGCAGACCCTGAAGGCGGTCGGCGCCGCCCTGGTCGAGATCCACGGCCAGCATGACGAACGCGCGCTGGTCGATGCCGCCACCCACCGCCGCCTGCTCGACGCCTTTGCCGGCCTGGAAAAGGACGTTACGGCCGTGGAAACGCTCTGGGACGCCCGCCGGACCGCCAACACCGCGCTTGAGGAGCATCGCGCCGGCATGGAGCGCGCCGCGCGCGAGGCCGACTATCTGCGCCACGCCTCCGACGAACTGAAGCAGCTCGCGCCCAAGGACGGCGAGGAGACCTCGCTGGCCTCGCGCCGTACCACCATGATGCAGGGCGAGAAGATCGCCTCCGATCTGCGCGAGGCGCAGGAGGCCGTCGGCGGCCATCATTCGCCGGTCGCGACGCTGTCGGCGGCGGTGCGCCGGCTGGAGCGCCGCGGCGTCAATTCGCCGGCGCTGGTCGAGCCCGCCGTGAGGGCGATCGACACCGCGATCAACGCGCTGGAGGAAGCCGACCAGCATCTTCTGGCGGCGCTGGCCGCAACCGACTTCGATCCGGCCGAGCTCGAACGCATCGAGGAGCGGCTGTTCGCGCTGCGCGCCGCCTCGCGCAAATATTCGACGCCGGTGGACGGGCTCGCCGCGCTCGCCGCCAAATATGCTGCCGACGTCGTTCTGATCGATGCCGGCGCCTCGCGTCTGAAAAAGCTGGAGCAGGCCGCGATCGAGGCCGATGCGCGCTATGCCGCCGCCGCCAAGAAGCTGTCGCTGGCGCGGCAGAAATCGGCCGAGAAGCTCAACAAGGCCGTCAATGCCGAGCTCGCGCCGCTCAAGCTCGAACGCGCGAAATTCATGACCCAGGTCACAACCGACGAGGCCGCTCCAGGCCCGCAAGGGTTCGACCGCGTCGAGTTCTGGGTGCAGACCAATCCGGGCACCAAGCCGGGTCCGATGATGAAGGTCGCCTCCGGCGGCGAGCTGTCGCGCTTCCTGCTGGCGCTCAAGGTCGTGCTGTCCGATCGCGGCTCGGCGCCGACGCTCGTGTTCGACGAGATCGACACCGGCGTCGGCGGCGCGGTCGCGGATGCCATCGGCGGGCGGCTGGCGCGGCTCGCCGGCAAGGTTCAGGTGATGGCCGTGACCCACGCCCCGCAGGTCGCCGCCCGCGCCGACCAGCATCTCTTGATCTCCAAGGACGCGCTGGACAAGGGCAAGCGCGTCGCCACCCGCGTCAACGCATTGGCCGCCGACCACCGCCGCGAGGAAATCGCCCGCATGCTCGCCGGCGCCGAGATCACGGCGGAGGCGAGGGCAGCCGCGGACCGGCTGCTGAAGGCGGCGACGGCTTAGGTTTGTCTTTCCGGGGCGATGCGAAGCATCGAACCCGGAACCTCGAGATTCGAGTTCGGCCTTGCGGGCCGGCCTCCGGAATGACGGAGTTAATTGCAGATCGACTCGTAACGATCATCCCATTTCGGATTGTCTTTCTCGATCAGTTGAATCTTCCATGTGCGCTTCCACTTCTTCAGCTGTATTTCGCGCGTTATCGCCGAGACTGGATCATCATAAGCCTCGAACCAAACCAGCCGAGTGATGTTGTATTTCGCCGTGAAGCCCGGAACGGCTTTGATTTGATGCTCATAGACACGACGTATGAGGTCATTGGTGACGCCCACATAGATTGCTCCGTCGCGCCGGCTTGCTAGGATATAGACGTAATACGCCATGACTCCCGAGCCTTTCTCAATTGTCATTCCGGAGTGCACGAAGAGCGAGCCTGGAATCTCGAGGTTCCGGGTCTGGTCCTTCGGACCATCCCGGAACGACGAGATACAACCATAAGTATAATGGCAAGAGCAGCAAAATCCAAAGCCACACCGCCTCGCGACGTCGCCGAGCTCACCAAGGCGCAAGCCAAGGTCGAGCACATGCGGCTCGCGCTCGAAATCGAGGGGCACAACGAGCGCTACTATCAGGACGACGCGCCCAGCGTCACGGACGCCGAATACGACGCGCTGCGCCAGCGCCTCAATGCGATCGAAAAGCGCTTTCCTGAATTCGTCAGCGCGGAATCGCCCTCTCAGAAGGTCGGAGCGGCGCCGTCGGGCCGCTTCAAGAAGGTGCGGCACTCCGTTCCGATGCTGTCGCTCGACAACGCCTTTGCCGAGGAGGACGTGCGCGACTTCATCGGCCGCATCGTGCGCTTCCTGAAGCTCGACGACGACAAGGTGAACTTCTCTGCCGAACCGAAGATCGACGGCCTGTCGATGTCGCTGCGCTACGAGGGCGGCGAGCTCGTCACCGCGGCGACCCGCGGCGACGGCGCGGTCGGCGAAGACGTCACCGCCAACATCCGAACGCTCGAAGACGTGCCGCAGAAGCTGAAGGGCCGCAACGTCCCCGATATCTGCGAAGTGCGCGGCGAGGTCTACATGACCAAGAAGGCGTTCCTCGCGCTCAACGAGCGGCAGAAGGCGGAAGGCGGCACCATTTTCGCAAATCCGCGCAACTCGGCTGCAGGCTCGCTGCGGCAGAAGGATCCAACCATCACCGCTTCGCGCCCGCTCGGCTTCTTCGCCTATGCCTGGGGCGAGATGAGCGCGATGCCGGAGGGGACGCAGAGCGGCATGATCGGCTGGTTCGAGCGCTGCGGCTTCAAGACCAATCCGCTGACGAAACTCTGTCACTCCGTCGAGGAGCTGCTCGCCTTCCATCATGGAATCGAGGAGCAGCGCGCCAGGCTCGACTACGACATCGACGGTGTCGTCTACAAGGTCGATCGCATCGACTGGCAGGAGCGCCTCGGCTTCGTCTCGCGCACGCCGCGCTGGGGCATCGCCCACAAATTCCCGGCCGAGCGCGCCATGACGGTGCTGCGTGACATCGAGATCCAGGTCGGCCGCACCGGCTCGTTCACGCCGGTCGGCAAGCTCGAGCCGGTCGGCGTCGGCGGCGTGATCGTGCAGAACGTCACGCTGCACAACGAGGACTACATCAAGGGTATCGGCAACAAGGGCGAAGTGCTGCGCGAGGGCCGCGACATCAGGATCGGCGACACCGTCGTGATCCAGCGCGCCGGCGACGTCATTCCGCAGGTGGTCGACGTCGTCCTCGACAAGCGGCCGAAGAGCGCCAGGGAATTCCACTTCCCGAAGAAATGCCCGTGTCCGCTGCATACCGACGTCACGCGCGAGGAGACGGCAACCGGCGAGGAGGGCTCGCGTGCCCGCTGCACCGGCGAATTCGCCTGCCCCTATCAAAAGATCGAGCACCTCAAGCTGTTCGTGTCGCGCCGCGCCTTCGACATCGACGGGCTCGGCGAGAAGCAGCTTCAGTACTTCTTCGACGAAGGATGGGTGAAGGAGCCCGCCGACATCTTCACGCTGGAGAAGCGCAATTCAAAACTCAAGCTCGAGGAGATCGAGGGTTACGGCGCGACCTCGGTGCGCAACCTGTTCGGCGCCATCGAGAGCCGGCGCAGGATCGCGCTGGAGCGCTTCATCTATGCACTCGGCATGCGCCATGTCGGCGAGACCACGGCGCTGGCGCTGGCGCGCGGCTACGGCTCGTGGGACGCCTTCCATGACGCCTGCCTGAAGGTCACCAAGGGCGACGAGGAGGCGATCGCCGAGATGGACGCGCTGGACCAGATCGGCGACACCGTGATCAAGAGCATCGCCGATTATTTCGGCGAGAGCCACAATCGCGGCATCGTCGAGCGCCTGACCGGGGAAGTCGAGATCGTCGATGCCGAGAAGCCGAAGAGCAATTCGGCCGTTGCCGGCAAGACGGTGGTGTTCACGGGCTCGCTGGAGAAGATGACGCGCGACGAGGCCAAGGCGACCGCGGAGCGGCTTGGCGCCAAGGTGTCGGGCTCGGTGTCGAAAAAGACCGACCTCGTCGTCGCCGGCCCCGGCGCCGGCTCGAAGCTTGCCGAGGCCAACAAGCACGGTGTCCAGGTGCTGACCGAGGACGAGTGGCTGAAGCTGATCGGGGAGTGAGGAGGCGTTCGCGCCTTTTACTCTGCTGTCATCGCCCGGCTTGACCGGGCGATCCAGTACTCCGAGACAGCTGTGATAGGACCGAGAGGCGCGGCGTACTGGACGCCCGCCTTCGCGGGCATGACACTGCGATTGTTGACGCGTCCCGCCCCCTCACATCATCCCGCTCTCTTCCTCTTCCGCCCGCTCGATCAGCGTCTCGCTGACGACCACCTCGCGGCGGGGGACGACGAAGATCATCATGCAGGCGCAGAGCAGCGAGATGGCGAGCACCGCGGAGGTCAGCGGCAGCGTCGTTGCGGAGTGGCCGCCGAGATAGGCGCCGAATTGCGACATCAAGGCGCCGATGCCCTGCTGGAGGAAGCCCATCGCGCCCGACGCGGTGCCCGCGGCTTCAGGGCGGATGCTGATTGCGCCGGCCGCTGAGTTCGCCATCACGAAGGCGTTGCCGGCCATCACGATCATCTGCGTGCCGAACAGCCAGGCGGGCGCCTCGTTCCAACCGGCAAAACTCCACAGCAGGTTCAGCAGGCTGCCGCCGAGCTGAAGGGCCAGCCCGAACCAGATCAGCTTCTCCAGCGAATGCCTGGGGGCAAAGCGCACGCAGAGCAGATTGCCGACGAGATAGGCAAAGCCTGACGTCGCGAACCACGCGCCGTATTCGGCGCTGGTCCGGCCCATTTGCGTCACCACGATGTAGGGCCCGCCGCCGGCAAAGGTGAAGATGATCTGCGAGGCCAGCACCTGGCACATCACATAGCCGACGAAGGCGCGGTTTCTGATCAGCATGTCGACGTCGCCGCGAAAGCCGCTGCCGGCAGCGCGGGTGCGGCGTGTCTCCGGCAGTGCCACCGCGATGCCGACGGCGACCGCGATCGCGCCGATGGTGATGGCGTAGAAGATCGCGCGCCAGCCGAACGCGGTCTCGATCAGGCCGCCGGTCAGCGGCGACACCATCTGCCCGATCATCAGGGCGGCGATGACGAGGCTGATCATCGAGGCGACGCGGTCGCGCTCGTAGATGTCGCGGATGATGGCGCGGCTCACCACCATGCCGGCAGCGCCGCCCAGCGCCTGGAAGAAGCGCGCGGCGATCAGTTGCGGCAGGCTTTGCGCGAAGATGCAGGCAACGCTGGCCACGACCATCAGCGCAAGCCCGCCGAGCAGCACAGGGCGCCGCCCGAAGCGATCCGACAGCGGCCCCATGATCAGCTGCGACAGCGCGATGCCGACCATATAGAGCGACACCGTCATCTGCGCGATCGAGATGTCGCTGCTGAATGTTGTCGCCAGCACCGGCAGCGCCGGAACCAACATATAGAGCGAGATCGGCGCGATCCCGGTCATCACGACCAGCAGCAGCAACACCACGCGCGACGTCGCGAGGTTGGTCGCCGCTCCCGGCGGCCTGCTGATCATGCCGTGCACGCGTGTCCGTCTCGCTGAAATCCGAATCGGACTGTAGCGTGCTCGCGCAAGACCGATATCGGCGTTTCGGAATGCCGCTATACGGATTCCGGGACGGTTATGATGACGGTGCGAATAAGCGCCCCGGCCTCCGCTGTCATTCCCCGCGAAAGCGGGGAATCCAGTATTCCAGAGGCAGTAGTGACTGACTCGGGAGGCCGCGGCGTACTGGATGCCCCGCCTGCGCGGGGCATGACAGTCATTGTGCAGGAACAGCCTTGCGCAAATCGCGTAGCGCCATGCGCGGCGCTATTGCAGCTCCGCCGTCGCCTGGTCGAGCCACGCCCTGGTCGCCTCGTCCAGCGCCGGCCGCACCTCGGCTCGCACGCGGGCATGGTAGGCGTTGAGCCAGTCGAGCTCGTCACGGCTCAGCATCGCAACCTCGATCAGGCGGCGATCGATCGGCGCCAGGGTCAGCGTCTCGAACGCGTTCATCGGCTTCTCGGCGCCCTCGATGTCGGCGGCGACCACCAGCTCGAGGTTCTCGATGCGGATGCCGAAGCTGTCGGTCTTGTAGTAGCCCGGCTCGTTGGACAGGATCATGCCGCGCTTCAGCGGCGTGGTGCCGAGCTTTGAAATCCGCGCGGGCCCTTCGTGGACCGAGAGATAACTGCCGACGCCGTGGCCGGTGCCGTGCTCGAAATCGACGCCGGCGGCCCAGAGATATTGCCGCGCCAGCGTGTCGAGTTGGGCACCATTGGTGCCGTCCGGAAACACTGCGCGCGCGATCGCGATGTGGCCGCGCAGGACGCGGGTGAAGCGGTCGCGCATCTCGGCCGTCGGCTCGCCCACGGCCATGGTGCGGGTGACGTCGGTGGTGCCGTCTTCATATTGCGCGCCGGAATCGATCAGCAAGAGATCGCCGGGCGCGATCCGCCGGTTGCTCTTGCGGGTGACGCGGTAGTGCACGATGGCGCCGTTCGGGCCGGTGCCCGAGATGGTCGGGAACGACACGTCCTTCAGTGCACCGGTGTCGCGGCGGAACGTCTCGAGCGCCTCGACGGCGTCGATCTCGGTGAGCTTGCCGCTTGGCGCCTCACGGTCGATGAAGGCGAGGAAGCGCGCCAGCGCCACCGCATCGCGCCGGTGCGCCGTCCGCGTGCCCTTGATTTCGGTCGGGTTCTTGACCGCCTTGAGCAGTGCAATCGGATCGCTGCCGCGGACCGGCTTGCCGCCGGCGCTCGCGATCAACCGGCTGAGCGCGTCGGCGGCGGTGGCATTGTCCAGTGCGATGGCCGCGCCGCCTGTCGCCAGCGCCATCAGTGTCGGTGCCATCGCATCGGGCTCGCGCACGTCGGCGGACTGCTCGAGATGGTCGCGCGAGAGGTTGGAGAGTTTTCGATGATCGATGAAGATGGTGGGACGGCCGTCCTTCGGCACCAGCGCATAGGACAGCGGCAGCGGCGTATGGGCGACGTCGGCGCCACGGATGTTGAAGGTCCAGGCCACGGCATGGCTGTCGGACAGCACCAGCGCCTCGACGCCGAGCTTGTCGATCTCGCTCTTGATCTGCACCAGCTTGTCGGCCTCGGCGACCCCGGCATTTTGCAGGCTATGCACCGCGACTGGCGCGAGCGGCGGCTGCGGCCGGTCTTGCCAGATCGCGTCGACCGGATTGCTGTCGACCGCGACCAGCTCGGCGCCGGCCTTGGTGCAGGCGGCAGACAGGCGCTCGGCTGCCGAAGACGTGTGCAGCCACGGATCAAATCCGAGGCGGTCGCCGGGTTTGAGGTGCGTCGACACCCAGCTTTCCGGCGGCGGATCGACCAGCGGTTCCACCGCCCAGGCTTTCGTATCGACCTGCTTGGGCGCCTGAAGCGTATAGCGGCCGTCGACGAAGACCGCGGCCTCGTGCGTCAGCACCACCGCCAATCCCGCCGAACCGGTAAAGCCGGTCAGCCAGGCCAGCCGCTCTTCCGAGGGCGCAACATATTCGTTCTGCTGCTGGTCGGCGCGCGGAATAACGAAGCCGGTCAGCTTGCGGCGGGCGAGTTCTTCACGGAGCGCGGCAAGCCGCGCCGTCAACGCGACGCCGGCCTCGGGCTCCTCGAATGTCTGAAAGTGCGCTTCGAACATGGTGGATCACTTTAGGATCATGAGGATCAGTCCGCAATGTAGACGCATTTGAGGTCGCATCTGGCACGGACTGTGCTTGAATAAGTTCCATTCGAATTGAGTGGAGTGCGGGATGCGGCAGTTGCGCTTCGTCCGGATAACAGGAAAATTCGAGCAAGTGGTTCATCTCAACGGCGAGGGGACACACGATGCCGGCGTTCACGTTTGAGAAGATTTCGCCGCCGGCGCGACGCGCCCCGGCCGCGACGATACCGAAGAAGCCACGCGGTCTCATCAGCCAGATGATCGACCGTCTTGCCGCGCGTCGCGCGAGACGTGCCTTGCGCTCAGCGAAGATGGGTGACGAGAAAGAGGCCAAGTAGCGCCACATCGTAGCGCCACATCGGCGATGCCGGAGGGTGGGCAAAGGCGCAATGCGCCGTGCCCACCATCTCGCTCACTCCACCTTCTTCAGCAACAAGCTGCTCCACTCCTCGATTCGCAGGTGCCGCAGCGGCACGAGGCCGCGGGCGCGGTAGGCGGCGACCACGGCGGGAGCCTGGTGGGTCAACAGGCCCGAGAGGATGACATGGGCGCCGGGGGCGAGATGCCGTACCATCGGGCCGGCCAATTGCCTTAACGGGTTGGCAAGAATATTGGCGAGCACCAGGTCGAACCGGCCGCATCTGGCAAAATCCGGCGCAGCGAAGCCGGTGGCGCGGATCACCCGGACCCGGTTGCCGACCTCGTTCAGCGTCGCATTCCCGGCCGCCACCCGCACCGAAGGCGGGTCGATGTCCGAGGCGAGCACCGCGCGATGCAGGGCCTTCGCTGCGGCGATGCCCAGCACACCTGTGCCGGTACCGAGGTCGAGGAGGCGCCTCGGCCGGGAGCTCTTCAGGACATGGTCAAGCAGCAGTAAACAGCCACGCGTCGTGCCGTGATGGCCGGTGCCGAAGGCAAGCGCCGCCTCGATCTCGATGGCGAGCTTGTTCGGCGCCACACGGTCGCGGTCGTGGCTGCCGTGCACGACGAAACGGCCGGCCGGCACCGGGACCAGATCCTCAAGGCTCGCCTTGACCCAGTCCCTGGCCTCGACGATGTCGAACAGAAGCGTGTCGGCGATCTCATTTCCTGCTGAAGTTGCAACGAGTTCGCGCAGCCATGCCTGGTCGGGCGCCTCGGCGAAATGGAGCGTGACGTCCCATTGTCCATCCGCTCGTTCAAAGGCGGCGACTGCCGTATCGCCATCGAAAAAGACCTCCGTAAGAACATCGACGACGCGCCTGGCCGCGGCCTCGCTGCCGATTGAAAAGCTGGCACGATGGGTGGGGGAGAGCTGCATTCTAGGGTTCCGTTACATTCAATCCTTGGAACTTTTGTTCCCAATTTTCCGACAACTTGCAGTTCCCGAGTTAACCCGGCCGCAGGTTGTGTCCCGTACGTTTGCGGGTGTTGGATCCAGCCAACGCATCTTTGAATTGAAACGGAGGCGAGTCTTGAAGCGCATGGTTTTGAAGTTCTGGTCGGACGAGTCAGGTGCAACCGCGATCGAATACGGCCTGATCGCAGCGGGTATCGCGCTGGCGATCATCACCGTGGTGAACAGCCTGGGCACCAGCCTGAACGACAAGTTTGGTTCGATTAGCACCTCCTTGAAGTAATTTCCGCCCTCCATTTCCCAGCGGAGGCTGTTTTTCTTCAGAGGCTGTTTCCAGACGATCGCCCGCACGGGAATTGCCCCTGGCGGGCGATGTCGTTTTGGCGGGCGGCGCCTCAGGCGGTGTCCACAGGCCGTCCGCCGGTTTGTTCAGGGCTGCTCACAGGCTTATCCCCAGCTGATCCCTGCGGTTCTCCACCGGCATCTCCCCAGGATCTCCAGGTCGGCCTGGCTTGGGCGCCCTCCGCTTTGCCACAGGCTTCTCGACAGCCTGCCCACAACGTATCCACAGACCTATCCACGGCTGCCGAATAGGCTGCGGTGATCCCTCAGGATCGCCTGCGCGGCGTTGTGGCCGGGGGCGCCGGTGACGCCGCCGCCGGGGTGGGCGCCGGAGCCGCAATGATAGAGCCCCTTCAGGGGCCCACGATAATCGGCATGGCCCAGCATCGGTCGCGCCGAGAACAGCTGATTGAGCGTCAGCGCGCCGTGGAAGATGTCGCCCCCTAGCAGCCCGAACTGCCGCTCGAGGTCGAGCGGCGAGAGGATCTGGCGGCCGAGCACGCTCGTTGCAAAGCCCGGCGCGTATTTGTCCACCGTCGCGATCATGAGATCGGCGACCTCCTCGCGATGGTCGTCCCACGACTTGCCGTCCGGCAGTTCAGGCGCGACGTGCTGGCAGAACAGGCTCGCGACATGCTTGCCGGTGGGCGCGAGCGTGTCGTCGAGCGTGGAGGGGATCAGCACCTCGACGACAGGTTCGCGGCTCCAGCCCTGCGCCCGCGCATCGAGGTACGCGCGGTCCATGTAGCCGAGATCGGGCGCCAGGATGATGCCGGAGGTGAGATGATCGCCCTCGCCGGGCAGCGCGGTGAAGGAGGGCAGGCGATCCAGCGCCACGTTCATGCGGAAGGTGCCGGAGCCGTTCTTCCAGTGTCGGATGCGGGCGAGGAAGTCCGCCGGCAGGGCGTCGGCTGCGATCAGCCGCGTGTAGAGCAGCTTTGGATTGACGTTGGCCGCGACGTATTTGGCTCGAATGGTCGCGCCGTTCTCCAGCACCACGCCGACGGCGCGGTCGCGCTCGACGATCACCTCGCGCACGCCGGCATCGATGTCGATCGCGACCCCGCGGTCGCGCGCGGCGCGCGCCATCGCCTGCGTGATCGCACCCATGCCGCCGATGGCGTGACCCCAGACGCCTTTCTTGCCGTTCACTTCACCGAAGGCATGGTGCAGCATCACGTAGGCCGAGCCCGCCGCGTAGGGGCTGGCGTAATTGCCGACAATGGCATCGAAGCCGAACAGCGCCTTGACCAGATCGTGCTCGAAGCGCTCGTCCAGCATCTCGCCGGCCGAGCGGGTGAAGAGATCGAGCAGGCTGCGGCTTCTCTCCAGCGTGAGCCCGCGCAGGATGTTGGCGCTCTGGAGCGCGTTCACGGCCTCGCGGATTGCGGCCGTGCCGATGCCGGCAAGCAGGTTCGGCGGCGCGCGCAGCACGAACTGCCTGAGCACGTCGGCGATGTCTTCCAGCTCGCGCGAGAAGCCGTCGAGCGCGTCTGCATCATGTTGGCTCTGCCGCGCGACGGCCGCTTTCGTCCGCCCCTCGCCGGTGAGGAGATAACTGCCGTCGGGTGCGGGCAGGAAATTCTGCGCGCGCCGCTCGACGATCCGCAGGCCCTGCTCGGCGAGCTTGAGGTCGCGGGCCACCTGCGGATTGAGCAGGCTCACGGTGTAAGCTGCGACCGAATTGCGGAAGCCCGGATGGAACTCTTCGGTGACCGCGGCTCCGCCGACCACCTTGCGGCGCTCGACCACGCGCACTCGCAGTCCCGCCATCGCGAGATAGGCCGCGCAGGTGAGGCCGTTATGGCCAGCGCCGATGATGACGACGTCGGTTTCGCTCATGATTTCCCTGGCGTCATTCCGGGGCGATGCGCAGCATCGAACCCGGAATCTCGAGGTTCCGGGTTCGCCTCTTCGAGACGCCTCGGAATGACATCTCTATATCAGGCATTTCTCGCTGCAACATCACGACCCCCTTTATTGCCCGTTCAGGCGCCTTGTGCTCCATTGCGCGCGTCCGGCGCCCGCCGGGGCTTAAGCCGGAGCTTCCATGGATTCGATCGTGCAACCCGCCACGGAGCAACCGTCCGCGTCACGCAACCGGTTGCTGCTGACGGTCTACACCGCCGCGATCTTCGTCAGCGCACTGCTGCTGTTCTCGGTGCAGCCGCTGTTCACGAAGATGGTGCTGCCGCGGCTCGGCGGCTCGCCGGCGGTGTGGTCGGTGGCGATGGTGTTCTTCCAGTCGCTGCTGCTGGCGGGCTACGCCTATGCGCATCTCTTGATGCAGGTCCGGAACCGCATCGTTCCGGTGGTGGTGCATCTCGTGTTGCTCGTCCTCGCCTTCGCCACGCTGCCGCTCGGTATCGCCACTGCTTATGGCGAGCCGCCGGCTTCCGGCTATGCAGTCTGGCTGCTCGGCCTGTTCGTGGTCTCGATCGGTCTGCCGTTCTTTGCGCTCGCCGCCAACAATCCGCTGCTGCAAGCCTGGTTCGTCCGCACCGGCCATCCGGCCGGGCATGATCCCTACTTTCTCTATGCGTCCTCCAACATCGGCAGCTTCCTCGCGCTGCTGTCCTATCCGTTCCTGCTGGAGCCGGTATTCACGCTGCACACGCAGAACCGGCTCTGGACCGGCGGCTACGGCCTTCTGATCGTCCTGATTGCCGCCTGCGGCGTGCTGCTGCTGCGATCGCCGAAGCTTCTCCTGGCGGACGCACAAACCGAGGACGTTAACGCGCCCGCGCCTGATATGGTGACGCGGCTGCGCTGGATCTTCCTCGCCGCGGTGCCGTCCGGCCTGCTCATCGCCGTGACCGCGCACATCTCGACCGATGTCGCGGCGGCGCCGCTTTTGTGGGTGCTGCCGCTCTCGCTGTACCTGTTGACCTGGGTCGTGGTGTTCCAGTCGCGGCCGCTGCTGCCGCACAAATGGATGCTGATGCTCCAGCCGGTCGCGATCGCGGGCGTCATCTTGCTGCTCGCCTTCGGCGGCGAGCGGAATCTGCTGCTGACCCTCGGCGGCCACCAATTGTGCTTCTTCGTTATCGCCATGGCCTGCCATGGCGAGCTGGCGCGGACACGGCCGGCCGCCAGATATCTCACCGGCTTCTATGTCGCGCTGTCATTCGGCGGCATGGTCGGCGGTCTCTTTGCTGGTCTCGTTGCCCCATTCACCTTCTCGTGGATCGCCGAATACCCGATCCTGGTCGCGCTCGCCGCGCTGTGCCGGCCGTCCGCGAATGAGCGCCTGGCCAATATCGCCAAATGGTACTGGCTGGGGCTTGCGGTGCTCGCAGTAGCACTCGTTGCGCCGTCCTATTCGACCGGCAATCTCTCGACCTGGTTTGAGGATCACCGCGTCTGGGTCGCCGGCGCCGTCGGTGTGTTCGCGGCACTGCTGGCGCTCGCGCTCAATGCCGATCGCTGGAAGATCTTTGCCACCGTCGTGCTCGCGCTGGCGCTGATCCGGATCTACCCGGCGGACGAAGGCCGCGTCACCACGGTGCGCAGCTTTTTCGGCGTGCACAAGATCGTGGTGACGCCCGGCGGCTATTTCCACGTGCTGATGCACGGCACCACCATTCACGGCGCCGAGCGCTTCCGCAACAATGACGGCACGCCGGTTACCGGCCGCCCCGAGCCGATCACCTATTATCACAAGGACGGCGGCATCGGTCAGGCCGTCACCGCGATCCGCGAGCGCAAGGGCGCGCCGCTGAAGGTCGCCGCGATCGGCGTTGGCTCCGGCACGCTCGCCTGCGCCGCCGAGCCGGGCGAGAACTGGACCTTCTTCGAGATCGACCAGTCCATGGTCGACGCGGCGAGCGACCCGAAGAACTTCCGCTACATCTCGAGCTGCATGCCGGGTCTGAAGCCGGTGATCGGCGACGCCCGCCTCACCTTCGCGAAGGAGCCGGATGGCGCTTATGACCTGATCATCGTCGATGCCTATTCATCGGATGCGATCCCGATCCATCTCGCCACCGAACAGGCGATGAAGATCTACAAGGACAAGCTGGCGCCGCACGGCGCCGTGGTGATGCACGTCTCCAACCGGCACCTCGATCTGGAAACCGTCGTGGTCGGCATCGCCGACGCCAACGATCTGAAGAGCTGGGTCTTCAACGAGGATTCCGGGCGCGACGGGGATTACATCTTCTCGACCGACGTCGTCATCTCCGCGCGCGAGGAGGCCGATATCGGCCGGCTCGCCGCCTCCAAATCATGGGAGCGGACCGAAGCCGACGACAGGGTGCGGGTCTGGACCGACGATTATTCCAATATCCTGGGCGCGCTGTATCGGCGCCTGAGGGACGGGGAGTAGGCTTCGCGCCGCCAATGCTCTCGTGCCCCCGACGCAGCGCAGCGCTTCTTCAGCGGTGCGTGCAGAGCCGGGGCCCATAGCTTCCGGGTCCCGGCTCTGCGTCGCGTCATTTCATGCCGCGCCGCGTCCGGGACACGAGACCAAGGCTTACGGCACAACCGGCGTTCCCGCCGGCAACGCAATTCCCTTCTCGCCCGCGACCTCTCGCAGCAGGTCCGGCCGGTCCGAGATGATGCCGTCGACGCCGATCTCGATCATGCGCGCCATGTCTTCACGCTTGTTGACCGTCCACACCACGACGCGCAGGTCGAGCGCATGGGCTTCCGCGATCAGCGTCTCGGTCACATCGCCGAAATAGGGCGACCAGACCGTGCCGCCCGCAGCCTTGATCGTCCGCGGCAGCGAGCCGCCGTGATCGGCTGGATTGAACCCCGCCGTCCAGCTGGTGGCCTTGTCGAGTGCCACGGTCTGCCCCGAGCCGCGCTGGAGCGTCAGATACACCGTCGGGATGCTCGGCGCCTGCTGCTGGACGAGCTGCAGGGTCCGCCAGTCGAACGACTGGATCATGACGCGGTCGGAAAACTTTTCGAACGCGATCACGGCGAGCAGTTTTGCAACAAAACCTTGCGGATCGAGCGTTTCGTCCGGATGGTTCGGATCGATCTTGGTCTCGATGTTGAAGCGCACGCGCGTGTTGCCGGATTTGCGCACCAGCGCGAACAGCTCGCTCAGGGTGGGAATTCCCGTTCCCGGCACGGCGCGTTGATCGGGGAATTGCTTCGCGTAGGCACTGTCGGGGCGGATCTGGCCGACGTCATAAGCCCTGATGTCGGCCAGCCGCAATCTCACAAGGGGCGTGCCGGGTTGGGTTATATAAGCGCCGCGCGCATCCCGTGTGAGATCAGGGTTGAGCCCGCGTTCGTGCGACACGACGACCTCGCCATCGGCGGTGACGCCGACGTCGAGCTCCAGGGTGCCCACGCCCATCGACAGCGCATTGGCGAAGGCCGGCAGGGTGTTTTCCGGCAGCAGCGCGCGCCCGCCGCGATGCGCCTCAAGGTCGAACGCCATGGCCGGTCCCGCTATCGAAACCCAGAGCACAGTGAGAATCGTCGTGGCACGTGACGGCATAGTGCCTCGAATAGCAATCGGTCGTTCGTGCTGGCCGCCGAGGGCGCTTGACGGAAACGGCGCGAGCGTCAGTTCTGGTAGTAAAAGCCGCGCGGCTGATAAACCTGCCGGGGCTGCGGCTGATAGTAGGTGCCCTGCTGGCCATAGCCTTGATTGTAATATTGCTGCGGCTGCTGCTGATAGACCTGTGCGTCATAGAGCGGTCGGCCGGCCGAGCGCGGCGCCGGATAGCGCGCGCCGGTGTCGCTGCCGTCGGCTGGATAGATGTAATTGTCGTCCTGCGGCATGTAGCGGCGGGCGGGCTGCGCCGGCGGCACGAGATTCACGGGATCGCCTGATGTGGCATATTGCTCTTCGGCGGGCTGCGGGGCGCGGGCCACTGCATTGTTGGTACGGCCGCGCGGATTGCGCGCCAGCGCCACCTGCGCCGAGCCGGCCAGCGTCACCGTGGTGTTGAGCACGCCCTGCTGCTGCACCAGCGCGTAGAGCGTCGAAGCGTTCTGGCGCGACAGCCGCACGCAGCCATGGGAGGCGGGCGAGCCGAGACGGCCGACCGAGTCGGTGCCGTGGATGGCGTGTCCGACCTTGGTGAAGAAGATCGAATGCGGCATCGGCGCGTCGTCGAACTCCTTGGAGTAATGATCCTCTTCCATCCGGAAGGCGCGGAACGATCCGTTCGGCGTCTCGCGCGAGGGGATGCCGGTCGACACCGGCCAGTGATAGCGCGGGGTGCCGTCGACAGCGACGGTCATCTGCTGATTGTCCTTGTCGATGGTGATCTCGACCTTGGCCTGCGCGGTGCCCGCGCTCAAAATCATCAGGGAGGTAAAAGCGATAAAGAATGAACGCATCTGGAAACGCATTTGAGTTCTGGCCTCCGGCCTGTTGATGCAAGGCGCCGCGGCTCTCCGTCCCCCGGCGTGCAATATGCCTGCAATCCGGCTTTCGTTCCAGCGGCCCGCCAAGCCATCCTTCAGGCCATCGTTAACGCGATGACGGGCGTAAGCAAGGCCGCTTTGTGCCGCGCTGGCTCTGGCAATGCTGACATTTTCGCGAGCGGACGCGCGTTCACGACGCCGACAATTCGTCACAAAGGCGCAACCATTTGGCCGCTCCCGGCGTTGATGGTGGCCTTCGATCGGCGCCTTTCGCCGCCGCTTGACCCCTTGGGATTCAAAATGAACAAAGCCCGTATCACCGCCGCGTCGTTGCCGGCCGGTTTGCCCGTCCGCTTGCTGTTTGCAGGCGCCGCCATCCTGCTGGCGCTGTTGTCGCTGCCGCAAGCCGGTCATGCTCAGGGCATCGTGCGCGGCGCCCAGGAAGGTTCTTATGAAGGCAACCGCATCGCCGGCCCCGTGGGAGGCGTCGTCGGTGGCGCGGTCGGCGCCGGTGTTGGAGGGGCCGTGGGGGCGGTCGAGGGCGTGCTCGGCATTCCCCACCGTCATTATCGCCACCGCTGTCGCGGCTATTATGACGGTTATCACCGTTTCCATTGCTATCGGTGAGTCCACCGTCGTCATTCCGGGGCGCCCGCAGGCGAGCCCGGAATCTATTCATCCACCAACTCTGCTGTCCAATGGATTCCGGGTTCGCGACTTCGTCGCGACCCGGAATGACGGCTCAATTCTTCAGCCGGTAGCCCGTGCGGAAAATCCACCAGATCACGACCAGGCAGATCACGAGGAACGCCGTCGTCATGCCGATGCTGACGGCCACGCTCACGTCCGCTATCTCGTAGAAGCTCCAGCGGAAGCCGGAGATCAGATAGACGACCGGATTGAGCAGTGCC
Source organism: Bradyrhizobium cosmicum (assembly GCF_032290525.1). Lineage (GTDB taxonomy): Bacteria > Pseudomonadota > Alphaproteobacteria > Rhizobiales > Xanthobacteraceae > Bradyrhizobium > Bradyrhizobium cosmicum_A. The sequence goes on from NZ_JASXTA010000002.1 coordinate 395,300, forward strand.
ACCGTGCGCCAGGCCGGCGGCAGCATGTCGATGGAATAGAAGCTGCCGCCGAGGAAGGTCAGCGGCGTCACCACCAGCATCGGGATCATCTGCAGCTTTTCGAATCCGTCGGCCCAGATGCCGATGATGAAGCCGAACAGGCTGAACGTCACCGCCGTCAGCACCAGGAACGTGAGCATCCAGACCGGATGGTGGATGTGCAGCGGCACGAACAGGCCGGCTGTTGCGAGAATGATAAGCCCCAAAATGATCGACTTGGTGGCGGCGGCGCCGACATAGCCGAGCACGATCTCGAAATAGGAGATCGGGGCCGACAGGATCTCGTAGATCGTGCCGGTGAATTTCGGGAAGTAGATGCCGAACGAGGCATTGGCGATGCTCTGCGTCAGCACCGACAGCATGATCAGGCCCGGCACGATGAAGGTGCCGTAACTGACGCCCTCGACCTGGCTGATGCGCGAGCCGATCGCAGCGCCGAACACCACGAAATAGAGCGAGGTCGAAACCACCGGCGAGACGATGCTTTGCAGCAGCGTGCGCCAGGTGCGCGCCATTTCGAACAGATAGATGGCGCGGATGGCGCGGTGATTCATGACGTCCTCACGAGGTCGACGAAGATGTCCTCGAGCGACGACTGCGTCGTGTCGAGATCGTTGAAGCGGATGCCGGCGTTGCGCAGATCGCTGAGCAGGCTGGTGATGCCGGTGCGCTCGCCCTGGGTGTCGTAGTCGTAGACCAGCGTCGCGCCGTTGTCGCAGAGGTCGAGCTCATAATGGTTGAGGCTCTCGGGAAGCGAGGTGACCTTGCCCTGCAGATGCAGCGTCAGCCGCTTCCTGCCGAGCTTCTGCATCAACGTCGCCTTGTTCTCGACCAGCACGATCTCGCCCTTGTTGATGATGCCGATGCGGTCGGCCATCTCCTCGGCTTCCTCGATGTAATGCGTGGTCAGAATGATGGTCACGCCGGACTGCTGGAGGGTGCGCACCACCTCCCACATGCCCTTGCGCAACTCGACGTCGACGCCGGCGGTCGGCTCGTCCAGGAACAGGATCTGCGGCTCGTGCGACAGGGCCTTGGCGATCATCACGCGGCGCTTCATGCCGCCGGAGAGCGTGATGATCTTGTTGTCCTTCTTGTCCCAGAGCGAGAGGTCCTTCAGCACCTTCTCGATATGATCGGGGTTCTTCGGCTTGCCGAACAGGCCGCGCGAGAAACTCACGGTCGCCCATACGCTCTCGAAGGCGTCGGTGTGCAATTCCTGCGGCACGAGGCCGATCAGCGAGCGGGCCTTGCGGTAGGAGGTCTGGATGCTCTCGCCGCCGACGAGGACGCGGCCTTCGCTCGGGTTGGCGATACCGCAGATGATCGAGATCAGCGTGGTCTTGCCGGCACCGTTGGGACCGAGCAGCGCAAAGATCTCGCCGCGCTTGATGTCGAGATTGACGTTCTTGAGCGCCTTGAAGCCGGACCCATAGGTCTTCGACAAATTGGCTACGGAAATGATGGAGGACATGATGGCCGCTGGCTGAGGGCAAAGGCTGGGGAGGGAAGGCTGGAACCGTCCCCGGAGGGAGGTCAGCGGAGCCCTGAGATAGGAATGCCCTTGCCCGGTCGCAATTGCCCGGAGAAAAATGGTCTCAAAACAGGCCCTTCGGTGGCAGGTTCCGGGCAAGTGTTGCGCGATCGCCACGGGCCGCTGCTAAGATTGTCGCTCACGCGGCTCTTTGTTGCGTCTGCGAGCAGGGCATGGCTACGATTCCGGCCAATCGCAAAGCGTATTGTCCCCAGGGAAAAGATCGATGAGACCGAACGGCCGTCACACCGCCGGCGCCAGCCAGTTGCCCGCCCTCCGGGTGTGGGCGCTCTGCCTGCTCTTGCTGTCAGCCATTGCCATCAGCCCGACCACCGCCAGGGCGGCGCCGAGCCAGGCAGCGGCCGCGACCACGCATGTCTACCTGCTCCGCGGCGTGCTCAACATCTTCTCGCTCGGGCTCGACACCATCGGCTCCCGCCTTCAGGCGCAGGGTATCCCCGTGACCGTGGCGAACTTCGTGTCCTGGTCCTCGCTCGCCGATGAAGCCGCCGCCAACTACCGGGCCGGCCGCGTCAAGACCATCGTCCTGGTCGGCCATTCCTCCGGCGCGACCGCGCTACCGGACATGATCGCCAAGCTCAACCAGCTCGGCGTTCCCGTGAAGCTCGCGATCGGCCTCGACTCCGTGTTCAAGACCAAGCTGACGACCGGTGCCGAGCGCTATATCAACATCTATATCGGCGACGGCCCCGGCGAACCCGTGCGCGCAGCCAACGGTTTCCGCGGCAAGCTCGACAATGTCGACGTGCGCGGCACCGGTGTCGGCCATATCTCGATCGACAAGAACGAGGCGATCCAGCGCCGCGTCATCGCCGAGATCGACGCCGCCATCATGCGCTCGCGTGCCCCGGCAGCCCCCGTTGCCGAACCCGGCGCGCCGCGGCCCGCGCGCGCGGCGGCTGCGACCGCGCCGGCGAGGAACTAGGCGGCCGTTACCCGTACCGGCATGCTCGCGAGCCCACGCAGGGAATTGTTGAGCCTGCGTTTCGGCTCTGCGGTGAGCTCAATGGTCTTCACGCGTCTTGCGAACTCGCCGATGATCAATTCGCCTTCCAGACGCGCGATCATCTGGCCGACGCAGGCGTGAATGCCGGCGCCGAAACCGACGTGTCCGGTCGCGGGCCGCTCGACCTCGAAGCGGTCCGGTCCGTCCCACCGTGCGGGATCGCGGTTGGCGGAGGCCATGAACAGCAGCACCTTGTGGTGAGCGGGAATCACGCCGCCGCCGATCTCGACATCGCGCGAGGTGGTGCGAAAGAACGTCTGCACCGGTGAATCATAGCGCAGGCCTTCCTCGAAAGCGTTGCGCGACAGCTGCGGTCTCTCGTGCAGCTTGCGATATTCGTCCGGATGCGTCGCGAGCGCGAGCAGGGTATTGCCGATGCCGTTGACGGTGGTGTCGATCCCGGCGGTGAGGAACGGCCGCACCAGATGCGTTGCTTCATGCTCGCTGATCTCGCCTTCGTCGGCCGCCTGGTAGATCATCATGCCGAGCCCGTCCGGCCGCAACGCATCGCGTGCGCAACATTCCATGATCCAGCTCTGCGCCGCGAGCCCCGCTTGTCGTGACGCTGCCAGCGTCTCGTTCTCCGGGCCAAAACTGTCGAACACGAACGTGCTCCAGGCCAGCAGCTTGTCGCGACCGTCCGGCCTGATACCGATGGCGTCCGGAAACACCTTCATCGGGTAGGCTTCGGCGAGATCGGTGACGGCATCGAACGTGCCTTTGTCGATCAGCTCGGAGACCTTCCTCTCCGCCTCGCTCTGAAACGTCTCACGCAGCTTCCTTGCGACGCCCGGAGACAGCGTACGGCCGAGAACGCGACGCCCCTTGTCGTGGTCGGGAGGATCGATCTGGAGGGTCAGCGGCTTTGGCAGCGCAGGGTTCATTCCGTGGAGCCCGACACCCTCGCCGCTGATGAACGTCTTCCAGTCCTTCAGGGCCGGCTCGACTTCGGCATAGCCAGCCATGGCCCACACGCCGTAGCGCTCCAATGCGAACGCAGGACCGAGCGCGCGCAACGCCTCATAGGCGGGGTAGGGGTTCATCAGGAAGTCAGGGGCAAACGGGTCGGCGGGACTGGCTGCAATGCCGCTCATGGTCAGCTCCCGTCCGCTATTGCTTGGTCAGCGGGCACAGGCCATCGCTCTTGGACCGGAATGCATCCTCGCCTTTGATGGTGGCGACGACCTTCAGCAGATCCCAGGTCGAGCTCGACTCTTCCGGCGCCTTGACCTGGAGCAGGTAGAGCGGGTGGATCTTGCGGCCATCCTTGCGGATGTGGCCCTTGCCGAACAACGGGTCGTCCGTGGGCATCTCCTTCATCGCGGCGACGACAGCCTTGCCGTCCTTGGCACTGCCGACCTTGTCGACCGCTTTGAGATAGTGGATCACCGAGGCATAGACGCCGGCCTGCATGTCGTTGGGATAGGCCTTCGACGGAATGCGCTCGGCGAAGCGTTTTGCGAAAGTCCGCGTGCCGTCGTTCAAATCCCAGTAGAACGGGTTCATGATCTGCGCGCCTTGCGCGAACTTCAGCCCGAGCGCGGGAAGCCCGTTCATGCCCAGGATCAAACCGACCAGCTTGTGGTCCTTGGTCAGGCCGAACTCGGCGGCCTGCTTCATCGACGTGATGGTATCGTCACCGGCATTGGCGAAGCCGACGACGTTCGCGCCAGAGGCCTGGGCCTGGAGCAGGAACGAGGCGTAGTCGGCCGTTCCCAGCGGATGGCGGACGCTGCCGAGCACCTCGCCGCCGGACGCCTTCACGGCCTCAGCGGCCTGTTTCTCCAGGTCATGCCCGAAGGCGTAGTCGGCAGTTATGAAGAACCACTTCTTGCCGCCCTGCTGGACGATCGCCTTGCCGAGGCCGCGCCCATAGGCATAGGTGTCATAGGTCCAGTGCACGGTGTTCGGCGTGCATTTTTCGCCGGTCAGAAGCACCGTCCCGGCGCCCGATCCGACGAAGACCTTGTTCTTCTCGGCGCTCATGCCGGCCACCGCAAGCGCGATCGACGAGTTGGGGATGTCGAAGATCGCATCGACACCGTCGTTCTCGTACCAGCGCCGCGCGATGCCGATCCCGATGTCCGTCTTGTTCTGGTGATCGGCCGCGACGACCTCGACAGGCTTGCCGCCGGCTTTTCCGCCGAAATCCTCGACCGCCATCTTGGCGGCGACGACCGAGCCTATGCCCTGATAGCTCGCGAACGGCCCCGACTGGTCGTTCAGGATCCCGATCTTCACCGCTTCCTGGGCCAACGCAGGCGCCGCCGCAGCCACCATCAAGGCCGAAATGCACAATTTATGCAGGAATTTGCTGTTCATTGTCTCCCTCCCGTGGGCGGTCTTGGTGCCGCTAAATAATAGTTATATTTTATATCTATTTTCGAGAGTGTCAATTCGACTGGCTTTGGACTGAGGATCATGAGCTCGAAACCCGCAAAACCCGGAGCGAAGTCCGGTCAGCAGCCGGAGAAATCGCTCGATCTGCGCGCGCTCCAGCGGACGCCCGGCTTCATGCTGCGGCTCGCGCAGTTGAAGTTCTTCGAAGGCTTCTACGAGGAATTCGCCGCGCTCGGCCTCACGCCGGCGACCTATGCGATCTTCGCCGTCATTCGCGACAATCCGGGCGTCCCGCCGAGCAGCCTCGCCAGCCTGCTCCGGCTGCGCCTGCCGAACCTGATCAAGATCCTGAATGAGCTCGAATCGTCCGGTTTCATCAAGCGCAACCGCTCGAAGGCGGACCGCCGCGCGGTCGAACTCGTGCTCACGCCAAGGGGCGCGAAGCTCATTCACGACGGGGCAAAGCTGACGGAGCCATACAATCAGAAAATGCTGGCGCCGCTCAGCGAAGCCGAGCAGCGCATGTTGATCGAACTGCTGAATAGGATTTTGCCGCTTTAGCCGTTCGCGAGGTCGGCCTGAGGCCAATCGTCGCAAAGTCCCGTCCGGTCCCGCATGTGCGGTACGGGCATTGAGCTCCGAAGGGCAGGAGGCCCGCCTTCGTGCCCCAAATTCTACCCAATCGGTGGTCACTAAGCGCCTCGGGGGAGGCCTCTGCCTCCCATGGTGGGACTGCTGGACTGATGCTTGATCCAAGGCGAATTGTCGTGCTGGCAGCAATTGCGCTGCTCGCCTTGGGCCCCGGCACGGCCGTTGCCTCACCTGCCAAGCCCAAGCCGAGCGGGGTCGCTCGCGCCGCGCAGCCGCCGCCTCTGCCTCCAGCTCCCGTCGAGCCGCTGCCGCCGCCAAAAATCTACCTGTTCCGCGGCGCCATGGGCCCGATCTTTTCGACCGGCATGGACCGGCTGGAAGAGAAGCTCACGAAGGCCGGCTTCTCGGCCAACGTCTATGAATTCACCATCTGCCGATGGATCGGCGATCGTGCCATCGCCAGCTACAAGGAGAGCCCGGCCCCGATCGTGCTGATCGGGCACTCGATGGGCGGGCTGTGCTCTGTCGTCATCTCCGAGATGGCGGCGAAGGAGAACATCCCGATCAGCCTCGTCATCGCCATCGATCCCGCGCATGCGACCGGCGACGTGCCGCTCAATGTCGAGCGCTTCATCAACATCTTCCTGTCCGACAGCGTGCTCGGCGGCGGCGACGTCGTGGCGGTGCCCGGCTATCGCGGCCATTATGCGAGCTACGATCTCAAGGAAAACGCGCGCGTCTCGCACATCAACATCGAGAAGTCCGACGAGATCCACCGCCAGATCGTCGAGATGGTGACGCGGTTGCCGCGCATTCCGCCGCAGACCCAGACCGATGCCGTGCCGCTGCGCTATCTGGTGCCCGCCGATACGCTGGTCGAATTGTGGGACAGCGGCGTGCGGCTGCCGGTCCGCCGCGGCGACACCCTGGAGAGCATTGCGGCTGCCAATCGCGTGCCGCTGTGGACGCTGGCGCAGAGCAATTCGCTGCCGGAGAACGCGCAGCTCACCCCAGGCCAAACCATCATCGTCCCGCGCCACCTATCGCCGCCTGAGCCGACGGCTGCGATGGCGACTCCGCCGCCGGCGCAGCGGAAATAGAGCAGTTTCGGTCTCTGGCAGGCCAAGATGGAGGGTGTCCTCTCCCACACGCAGGGAAGCCCACCCAGACATTCCCCGCTCCATGCTCGGCATGTGCATCTTCAGCAGCCCAAGGTCACACCAGTAGATCGTGCAGCACATGATGTTCGGCTAAATGGCCCAAAGCGTGAGTGCTATGATCCAGCTGCGAATTCTCAGCGGCTCCACCATGTCCGTCGGCGTGTGTCGTGCCTTTGCGATGATCGGGCGGCGACGGGACATCGTTCACAAACGCGATGCTCGGTGTTTCAGTGGCCGGATTCGCGAACTTGAAGGAATCGGGCTCGTGCGGATTTGCCTGCGAGTTTCCGTGTGAGCCGGGCGCGCCATCTGCCACAGAATGCGGTTGGGAATTGGGCCCGCCGGGCTTCTCAGCTGGAGCATGACTGCGTTCGCTTGCTTGAGGAGAAATCGAATGAGCGCTGCCGCCGTTCCCGAGGCCTTTCTGGGGGGCGTCATCAAGCGCACTCCCGGGATCGGCAAAGCCCGCACGACCATGAGCCTCCGTGGACTTGCCGTCACCGAGATGTTGGTCGATTGCAAGGAGCGAATCCGAAATGATGAAAGAGGCGGCATGATTGTCCTCCGCCATGCCTGGCGATCCGATTCCGGTCGGATGGATGCTGTCGTCGGTCCCGGCTTGTTCGAAGACGAATTTGAAAAGTTCCGTCGATAGCGATCCGATTTCCGGTTCCGAGAGGCCGGATTGCGTTGCAGTCTCGCCCGAGGTGGAAGGGGTGGGCTCGTTGGTCCACCCGCTGTAATCCCGATCGAAATCGAAGGAAGAGTTCACACCGATTGTGGTTGAGCTTCCGTCGAACGAAAGAGAACCGCTACTGCTCGTCGCGTCGGTGGAGGTGTCGGAAGTGCTGAGCGCAATGACGGCCGTGTCGCTTTGCGTGACTACCGTCGGATCGATGGTGTCGTTCACCGCCAAGGCCGGTGCCACGGTTTGGTCCACGATGAAGTCCGACGAATCGATGGTCGCAATGCCCTGGAGATGAACTTCCAGCAGATTGGAATCGCCGATCTGGAGGGTTTGGTCCGTCGGATTGACATACACGATAGTTTCATTGGCTGAGCTGTTGTAAATCCACGCGATGGTGTGGGGCGGCACGGACGCGCTTGTCGAGGTCAATGCTAGGATCACGAACCCGAGCGCGCCGATAGCCGTCAAATCGATCCTGTCGGTTCCTGATCTAAAACCAGTAATCGTATCGAACCGGCCAGCACGGGAATCTGCCACCGACAGATAAGCGAAGACATCATCGCCATTGCCGCCCGCGAGCTGGTCCGGACCGAGCCCGCCGATGATGGTGTCGTTCTCGTTGCTGCCGTCGATATTGTCTCGTCCAGAGCCACCGTAGATGACGTCATCCCCGTTATTGCCCTTTAGGGTATCGTCGCCCGATCCGCCAAAGATAGTGTCGTTCACGCCGGTGCCGTTAAGGGTGTCGTCACCGGCCCCCCCATAGACGATTTGGGGAATGCTGCCGCCACCGGCGATGCTGTCGTGTCCGGGAGTGCCGTAGACAAACGGGGGATCGGATACGACGGTGGTTCCTACTGCCAAATTGTCGAAATCATTGGGGTCCGCGTCGCTTGCGCCATGGATGGCGATCGTCACCTCTTGCGTGGTGCCGTCGATGGCCGTCACCGTGAAATGATCGGTGAGCGTATCGCCGACATCCAGTGCATCCACCAGGCTATTATTGTTGTCGAGCGTATAAGTCCATATTCCGGACGCGGTCATTGTGAAAGTGCCGTAGCCGCCGTCGCTTGCAGTGGGCGAGGTCACCGCTGTGAAGGTGTTGGCCGGATTGTCGATGTCGGCATCAGTGAGCGTGCCGGTTGCGACTGGCTTGCCGGAGGAAATGCCGCCGGCTTCGAGCACCGAGCCCGTTGTCATTCCGGAAATGATGGCGGCGTCATTCGCGCCGTTGATCGTGATCGTCACCACTTGCGGCGTGCCGTCGACGGTAGTCACGGTGAATTGGTTGATCAGGGCATCTCCCGCATTGAGCGCCTGCACTGCGCCGTTGCTGTTGTCGAGCGTGTAGACCCACGTGCCCAGCGCCGTCATCGTGAAGGTGCCGAAGCCGCCGGTGCTCGTCTTTGGCGTGCTTACCGGGATGAAGGTGTTGGACGTATTGTCAGGATCGACATCGGTCAACGTGCCGGTCGCAGTCGGCAGACCAGGCGTACCGTTGGCTACACCCCCGGCCTCGATCACCTTGCCGGTCGCCGTTCCGGAAATGACCGCCCCATCGTTGCTGCCGTTGATGGTGATCGTCACTGTCTGTGCCGTGCCGTCGAGCGTGACCACCGTGAAGCTGTCGGCCAGCTTGTCGCCATTGTTGAGTGCCTGCACCACGGTACTGGTATTGTCGAGCGTGTAGGTCCACAGGCCGGCCGCGCTGATCGTGAAGTTGCCATAGCCATGCGCGCTTGGTGTCGGCGAGCCGACCGGCACGAACATGTTGGCCGGATTGTCGACATCCCCGGCGGCAAGTGTGCCCGCCGCGACCGGCACGCCGGGCGAAGCGCCGCTTGCCTCGACGACTGAACCGGTTGTAGTGCCGGAAATGACGGTGGCGTCGTTGCTGCCCTGGATCGTGATCGTCACGACCTGGGGGGTGCCGTCGACGGTGGTCACCGTCAGCGTGTCGGTCAGGGTGTCGCCGACATTCAGGGCCTGTACTGTGCTGTTGCCATTGTCGAGCGTGTAGGTCCACACGCCGCCGGCTGTCATCGTGAAAGTGCCGTAGCCGCCCGCGCTCCTGGTCGGCGAACTGACCGCCGTGAAGGTGTTGGGGGGATTGTCGACATCCGTATCAGTTAGCGTGCCGGTTGCGCTCGGTGTGCCGGGCGCCGCATTGGCGACGCCGCCCGCCTCTACCACTATGCCGGCGGCGTTGCCTGAAATGGTGGCCGTGTCGTTGACGCCGTTGATGGTGACGACGAAGGTTTGACTCGTCGAGAGGCCGCCGTCCGACACCGTGACGACGAAGCTCGTGGTCGTCGGCGACGACAGGGCATTGATTGCATCCCCGTTCGGAACAAAAGTGTAGGCGCCGGATGCGCTGTTGAGATAGAGAGTGCCATACGGACCGGCCTGCGAAATATCGTATGTCCCTCCATTGAGGACCGTGGTGCCGGCCGTCCCCCCGCTGAGACCGTAGGTGAGCACACCATTGAGCGGGCTGGTGGCGGCGAAGGTGCCGCTTGTCGTGGTGAACTCGTCGAACACGATCGTGTCGATTTCGATCGGCCCGGCCGGCACGCTCAGTGTGGGCGGTGGCCGCACGATCAAGGGGACGTCGATCGGCGGCAGTGCTGGAAGCAGGTTTGGCCGCGCCGTCGTGTTGTCCGACGTGAAGTTGATGTGTTGCAGCGAAAGCGGATTCGCGGAAGGTGGCGTACTGGATCCTGTTGGACCTCGCGTGAGGTTGGCGAGCACGTCATGTTGAGCCGCCTGCAGCTCCTCCATGCGAGCAGCACTGTTGGCAACCTGGTTCACGCTGATCGAGGAGCCGATCCTGTTCAGAACGATAGTTTCGCCAGGATCTTCGACGATGATGTGTCGCGGCACCGGCTCCTTGGTTATGAGCTCGAATACGCCGTGCTGAAGGTCCTTGTAAGTGATCGTATCGTCATCCAGAAGCGTGGCGTCCGGGTCGGCGGCTCGCGCGTCTTGCATCATCGAGAAAGTCAACGCCGCAATCGTCAGGATGCCGAAGCCCGTCGTATAGGAGCGGCAGCGAACGCTCCCAAGGGGGGTGTCGACCGTCAAAGTACCGCTGTTTGCCAGCCGGCCGGCAGCGAACGCAAAGCTTCCACGGGTGACCGCAACCACGGTCGAGCACGACGTGTCGTCGGAATCGGAGGCGAACTCGCGCAGCTCGATGTGCGCCCGGCTGGAGACGTTGAATACAGTGTCGTCGAGAAGCCGAATTCCGATCTGCGCGTCCGCAGCCGTTTCGATTACATCATGGCGGCAGACAAGGTCGCCAATGCTGACCTGAGTTGCCGCGCCGCCCTCGTGCGTGAGGGTGACGTAACCCAACGCACTCTGAACGATGCCGATGATCTGGAGAGGTAAAGCCGAAACAACCCCATCCCGGGGTCTAACGCCTGAAACAACTAACATGGCTCTGGTCTCGCGTGCCGAATAATTCGGGCTTGGCGCGGTGCCGCGGTCCTCTTGTCGGTTTTGCCTACGCCACGGGGGCAATTTTTGGCGGTAGCAACCCCAGGCCTGCGCGCCGAAGACGTGTGATGAAAAAGATGATCTCTATCGGTACAGCGTCGATGATGGCAGGTTCAAGCGCGATGCGGCCCCTCTCGACGGGACCGCAATTTGGCTCTCAAGAAGTTGACGACTGAGCTGCGCGAAAATTTAACTCACTTCCGCTGGCCAGGCAAACAGCTTGGGACTACGATCAAGAAATATAGGAGTACTTCTTTTGGAGGGCTGGTCCGCAGGCCAGATCCACGTTGTAGATACTCACGCACGACTTGCGGGCTCGGCCGGAGCTCAGAGCGCTCATCAAGCGGCACGCGAACAAGATCTTCTCGGAAAGGGCAGGTCATGTGCAGGCATACGATTGCAGCTTTGGTGACTGGCTTCGTTTGGGCATCCGCGAGTGTTCTTGCTGTGCCAGCGCAGGCTCAAGTCAATAAAGGCGGCCTTGAAGACGTTACGTCAAAACCAATCGGAAAAGTCGTCGCCGCTACCGGTTCGGTCTCGATCGAGCACGCAAGTGCGGTCCTCGTCCAGGCGAACCTCGGCGATCCGGCCGCTCAAGCCAAGGCCGGCGATGTCGTGTATCTGCGCGACGTGGTGCGAACCGGGGCGGACAGCCGGGTCAGCATCAATTTCAGCGATGGCTCGTCATTCAATCTGTCGAGCAACGCGCGGATGACCTTGGATGAGTATGTGTACGAGCCGGACGGCAAGTCCAACGCGACGTTTTTTAATCTGGCCAGAGGAACGGCGACATTTGTCGCGGGCCAGGTCGCGAAGACCGGCGATATGAAGGTTGATACGCCCGTTGCAACGTTGGGAATCCGGGGCACCACGCCCCACATCGAAATTTTGGATGACGGCGCGGTCAAATTTTCGACTCTCATCGAAGAGGGCAAGAGCAAATTGGTGAAGAAGCGCGTGACTGCTGCAGTGCCCGATCAGGGCAGCGCTCCCAGGCTGAACATTTGCAGAGGATGCTGAAGCGATACGGACATGGCTATCAGGGCCGCCATCATCGACAGCGTCGCGCCCATTCTCGTGTTGCTGTCGCTCGGTTCGCCGGCGGCCGCGCAGCAGCTCCAGAAAAATAGTCACCTCAAGAGCATTGAGCAGTGCAACGGTACGGACCGCATTCCGGCCCAAGCCCGGATCGCCGGCTGTACGGCGCTCATCAATTCGGGTGATGCCAGGCCTGAGGCGCTGGCCGTGGCTTACAACAATCGTGGCAACGCTTATACCGCAGCCGCGGAGTACGACCGGGCGCTCAGCGATTTCGATCGAGCGATCGAACTTGCCTCAGGCTATGTCAAGCCGGTGAATAATCGCGGCGTCGCCTATTTGAGGAAGGGAGCATATGAGGACGCGGTCAAGTCCTTCGACGAAGCAATCAGGCTCAACCCGGCTTATGGCAGCGCTTTCGCCAACCGCGCGGAAGCGCACCTGAAGCTGAACCAGTATGATCGGGCCGCGCTGGATTTCGACGAGGCCATCCGCCTCGATCCGAATTTGGCGTTTGCAAGGAGCGGACGCTGCTGGGCCCGAGCGATCATCGGCGCGCTGCAGGCCGGGCTCGACGACTGCAACAGGGCGATCCAGTCGGGGGCGAACGATGCGGCGACATACGATTCACGCGCGCTGATCCATCTGAAGATGGGCCAGCTCTCCGCGGCGATTGACGACTACGGTTTCGCGTTGCACCTGGCGCCAAACCTGGCAAGCGCGCTCTATGGACGCGGACTTGCCAAGCTCAGGCAGGGCGATAACTCCGGCGGCGACCGCGACGTCTCGGCAGCAAAGCTCATCGACGTCAAGGTCGCCGACGAGTTCGCGCGCTACGGAGTGCAGTGACGTCAGGATTGGCCCACCCAAATTGGCGTTGGCCTGCTAGACGTTCGACCCGTGAATCGCGTCGATCACGGCGTCCGTCACTTCCTTTGTCGTCGCCTTGCCGCCGACGTCGGGCGTCAACACGCCGGCCGCGCAGACCTGCTCAACCGCCTTCATCAGCCGTAATGCCGCGTCCTTTTCGCCGAGATGCTCGAGCATCTGCACGCCGGTCCAGAACGTCGCGACCGGATTGGCGATGCCCTTGCCGGTGATGTCGAAGGCCGAGCCGTGGATCGGCTCGAACATCGAGGGAAAGCGGCGCTGCGGATCGATGTTGCCGGTCGGCGCCACCCCAAGGCTTCCCGCGAGCGCGCCGGCGAGATCGGAGAGGATGTCGGCGTGCAGGTTCGTCGCCACGATGGTGTCGAGGCTCTTCGGATGCAGCGTCATGCGCACGGTCATGGCATCGACCAGCATCTTGTCCCAGGTCACGTCGGGGAATTCGGCTGCGACTTCGGCGGCGATCTCGTCCCACATCACCATGCCGTGGCGCTGCGCGTTGGACTTGGTCACGACAGTCAGGAATTTGCGCGGCCGCGACTGCGCGAGCTGGAACGCGTAACGCATGATCCGAGTGACGCCGACGCGGGTGAACACCGCCACTTCAGTCCCGACCTCTTCCGGCAGGCCCCTGTGGGCGCGGCCGCCCATGCCGGCATATTCGCCTTCCGAGTTCTCGCGCACGATCACCCAGTCGAGATCGCCGACGCCGACATTGCGCAGCGGCGAGGCGACGCCTGGCAAAATCTTGGTCGGCCGCACATTGGCGTATTGGTCAAAACCCTGGCAGATCGGCAGCCGCAGCCCCCACAGCGTGACGTGATCGGGCACATCAGGGGCGCCGACCGCGCCGAAATAGATCGCGTCGAACTTCTTCAGCTCGGCGAGGCCGTCGGCCGGCATCATGACGCCGTGCTTCTTGTAGTAGTCCGAGCCCCAATCGAACGTCTTGATGGTGAAGGCAATATCGCCGCTGCGTTTCGCAAGCGCCTCCAGCACGCGGACGCCGGCCGAGATGACTTCGGGGCCGATGCCGTCGGCGGGAATGGCTGCGATCGAATAGGTGCGCATGAGAGTGCTCCGTGTGAGAGATCGCGCCGGTATATTCGGCTGTCTGCGTCGTCGGCGAATTTAGGCGGGGGTGCAGGCAGACTCAATTGGCGCTGGTTTATACAAAAAAATGATATAATCCTCGCTGGCTGAGACGAGAGGATCCGGGATGGAATTGCATCAGCTTCGATGCTTCGTGGCCGCAGCCGAGCAGTTGCATTTCGGCCATGCGGCGCAGCAGCTCCAGATGCTGCCGTCCGCCCTGGGCCGCCAGATCAGGCTGCTGGAAGAAGACCTGGGAACGCGGCTGTTCGCGCGAACCACGCGTGCGGTGTCGCTCACCGAGGACGGCGCGACACTATTGCGCGATGCCCGTGCCATCCTTGCCCGGGTCGAGGCGGTCGAGAGCAATCTGCGCAACCGCTCGCGCGCGGGGGCCGCGCGGCGGCTGCGGGTCGGCGCCATCGACAGCGCCGCTGCGGGATTGTTGCCGCCGCTGCTGCGCGACTTTCGCGCCAGGCATCCTGAGATCGCGGTGCAGCTTCTGGAGGACAAGACCGTCCGGCTGCTGCCGAAGATTCTGACCGGTGCGCTCGATCTCGCCTTCGTGCGTCCGCCCGATCGTGCGGACAAGCGGCTCGAATTCCGCGAATTGCTCCAGGAGACCGCGATCGTGGCGTTCCCGCAGCGGCATGCACTCGCCGCGCGCAAGTCGATCGCATTGGCGCAGATCGCCGACGAGGCGATGCTGGTGCCGGACCGCCGCTCGCGGCCGCACAGCCACGACCTCACGGTAAAACTGTTCGAGCAGGCCGGATTGACCCCGCGCATCGTGCAGGTCGCGGACGAAAAGCAGACCATCATCCATCTGGTGGCAACGAAGCTCGGGGTCGCGATCGTGCCGCGCTGGACCATGCGGATGGCGGTCACCGGCGTGCGCTTCGTGCCGCTGCGGCCAAAGCAAGACGGCCCCGTCGGCCGGCTGCCGCTCGCCGCCGCCTGGCTGCGCGGCTCGCGCGATCCGGCCCGCGATGCCATGCTGGCGGTGCTGGAGAAGCGCCTGCGCAGCTATGCGCGGGAGGCGTGAGCGGCTATGACGTAAGCTGGATAAAGGTGATGGCGATGGCTGAACGGAAAACGTCGAATGAGTTGCGGGTGGCCATCGCGGGGCTGGGCTCGATCGGCAGCAAGATCGCAACCGCGCTCGATCAGGGCATCGAGGGATTGACGCTGTCGGGCGTGGCCGTGCGCGATCCTGCCAGGCATCAGGCTTTCCTCAAGAGCCTGCGCCGCCCGCCGCAGATCACGTCGATCGATCAGCTGGGTGACGTCGCCGACATCGTCGTCGAATGCGCGCCGAGCAGCCAGCTGCGTGCGATCGTCGAGCCCGCGGTGAAGCGCGGCAAATCCGCTGTCGTCGTCAGCGTCGGCGGACTGCTCGACAATTTCGACCTGGTCGATCTCGCCCGCGCCAATGGCGGCCGCATCATCGTGCCGACCGGCGCGCTGATCGGGCTCGACGCCGTCAACGCCGCCGCCATCGGCACCATCCATTCGGTGAGGATGGTCACGCGCAAGCCGATCGACGGGCTGAAGGGCGCGCCGTTCATCGTTCAGAACGACATCGACATCGATCAGCTGCGCGAGCCGCTGAAACTGTTCGAGGGCACCGCGCGCGAAGCCGCAAAGGGTTTCCCGGCCAACCTCAATGTCGCGGTCGCGCTGTCGCTGGCCGGCGTCGGGCCCGACCGCACCCAGGTGCAGATCTGGGCCGATCCGACCGTGACGCGCAACGTTCACCGCATCGAGGTCGAGGCGGATTCGGCGCGGTTCTCGATGTCGATCGAGAACATCCCGTCCGAAAATCCCAAGACCGGGATCATCACCGCGCTGTCTGTAATCGCGCTGCTGCGCAAGCAGCGCGCCACGTTGTGTGTGGGGACGTGAGTCTTACGCGCCCGTGACGCGCCAGATCACGTTGCCGACGTCGTCGGCCATCAGCAGCGACTTGTCCGGACCGATCGCGACGCCGACCGGACGGCCGTAGGATTCCTTCTCGTCCGGCGCCAGGAAGCCCGACAGGATGTCGCGCGCGGGGCCGGAAGGCTTTCCGTTCTCGAACGGGATGAACACGACCTTGTAGCCTGAGAGCTTGCTGCGATTCCACGAACCGTGCTGGCCGATGACCATGCCGTCGGGGAAGCCGGGCAGGGTCCCTGCGGGCATCCAGCACAGGCCGAGCGAGGCGGTGTGGCCGCCGAGCGCATAGTCCGGCGTGAGCGCCTTGGCGACCATGGCCGGGTCCTGCGGCACGCGGTCGTCCACCGTCTTGCCCCAGTAGCAATAGGGCCAGCCGTAGAAGCCGCCGTCGCGCACCGAGGTCAGGTAATCCGGCGGCGTCTCGTCGCCGAGACCGTCGCGCTCGTTGACGACGGTCCAGAGCACGTTCGTATTGGGCTCCCAGGCAAGACCGACCGGGTTGCGCAGACCGGCGCCAAAAATGCGATGCGTGCCGGCGACGAGATCGAGCTCGTAGACCGCGGCGCGGCCTTCCTCGACCTCCATGCCCATCTCGGCGATGTTGCTGAGCGAGCCGACGCCGGCATAGAGCTTCTTGCCGTCGGGGCTCGCGAGCAGGCTGCGCGTCCAGTGGCCGCCCGGCTTGAACGTCGTGAGCCGCTTGCCCGGTGCGGTGATGCTGTCGGCATTGACGACGTAAGGAAAGGCCATCACGCCGTC
This sequence comes from Bradyrhizobium cosmicum, assembly GCF_032290525.1. Taxonomy (GTDB): domain Bacteria; phylum Pseudomonadota; class Alphaproteobacteria; order Rhizobiales; family Xanthobacteraceae; genus Bradyrhizobium; species Bradyrhizobium cosmicum_A. Next base: position 411,895 of record NZ_JASXTA010000002.1, read on the forward strand.
GGTGTTGCCGACATAGAAGGTGTCGCCGATCAGCGCCATGCCGAACGGCTGGCTGAGGTTTTCCATGAAGGCGCCACGATACTCGGCAACGCCGTCACCGTCCTTGTCGCGCAGCAGCGTGATGCGGTTGGCGGACACGCCGAGCGCCGCGGCGCGCCGCATCGTCGCCTGCATCGCGTAGTGAAATACGCTGCGCGGGGCGCCTGCGATCTGCGTCGCTTCCGCAATCAGCACCTCGCCATTGGGCAACACCTCGATCCAGCGCGGATGGTCGAGGCCGGTCGCGAACGCATTGACCTTGAGCCCGGGCGCGACCGTCGGCTTCTGGCCCCCGCTCCAGCCCCGCGCGGTCGGCATCTTCAAGGTCGGGATCGCGCCTTGCGGCTTGGCTTCGGGAATGGCGGGCGTCTGGCCCCACGCAGGCGCATGCTCGGTGCCGGAGAGCTTACGCCATTGCAGCGCGATGCCGCCAAGGAATGCGACGAACTGCGCGAAGATGCTGGAAAAAGTCATGACAGGCCCCCGTTTGCGCGCGCATCCAACTGGCTGATGGGGCAGACGTCAACCTGTGCGGCACACCGCCGGGGCTTATTCCCGCGGAATGGCAGCCGATCGAATTTGCATGGGACGAGGGCCGGCGGGCTGTGCCCGAAGATCAGCGGCTGATCTGCCGCTCCAGCCGCCGGGCTGCACGAAAATCATCCAGATGATGGACGTTCGGCGCGAGCGCGGCCTCCCTGGACAGAAGATGATAGACCCGCGCCACCGTGCGCTGCTTCTGCTTCGATCGCCCCGCCGGCAGCGCCCGCGCCCTGCGGATGGCGGTGATCGCGTGCTCGCGAAAATAATCGTAGGCGTCCGACATGGCTCGATGCTCTGCGGCTATTGCATGTTTCGAGCTGTTAACGGGCTGATGCGGCGACGGTTCCTGGCTGAATGTTCCGCCCTCACCGCGGCGACAGGAACGGAATGATCATCGGAACGCGGCGGCAATAGGCGCCGTAGGCGTCCTCGCCGAGCTCCTTGGAGAGGAACACCTCTTCCATTCGGCCCTTCTGCCACATGCCGAGCGAGATCAGGATCGCGCCGAGGATCGCGGTCACGGTGCCGACCGCGATGCCGGTCGCCAGCATGCCGGCGATCAGGCCGGTGTAGATCGGATGGCGCACGATGCCATACGGGCCGGTATCGACGACGCGATGGTCTTCCTTGTGGGTGATGGTGTTGGACCAGAATTTTCCGAGATGCAGCCGTCCCCACCACGTGAACGAGATGCCGGCCAGCACGATCAGCGCCACGATGTAGACACCCAGGTTGCTGAACACCCAGAGCGGCTTCTCGCCGAGCACTTCGGCGGTCCACGGCGTGAACAGGATGCCGCCCACCAGGATCGGGATGCGATAGCGGCCGGACTCCAGCGTCATCACCTGCTTTTGCGTGCGGCCCTGCCAGAACGAGGCGCCGACCCAGCTTGCGAGCCAGGCGAGCCAGATCAGGGCGAGCAGTTGCGTCGGCCAGGTGGTGGTCCAGCCACCCCAGGCGACAGAGAGAAGCTTGCTGAAATCGAAGGACATGAAGGTTCTTTGCGTTGGGCGGCGGCTTCAGCTCGCGCGCGAGGAGAGCGCGTGATGTTCGATGGCGCCGGAGGGCTGCTGGCCGTTGCGGGCGAGAAGATGGGTGACGGTCTCGCGCAAGACCGGCTCGATCGGGCGCGGCGAATAGCCGAGCTCGGTGCGCGCCTTGCCGATCGAGAGATCGCTCGCGGCAAGCGCGATGCGCACGCCCTCGGCGGTGCCGTTGGGCGGCTGCCGGGTGATGTGATCGGAAATGGATTCGAGCATGATCGCGGAGAGCTCGGCAATTTTTCCGGGCACGACGACAGGAAATTGCCGGCGGCCGCTTATCGCCGACATCATCCGCAGGATGTTGCCGAGCGGGACGCAGTCGCCGCCGAGGATGTAGCGCTGGCCGAGGCGGCCTCGCTCCATGGTCAGCACGAGCCCCGTCGCGACATCGCGCACGTCGACGAGATTGACCAGGAAGTTGAGATGCGGCTGCACCTTCTTCTGGAGGAAGTACCACAGCATCGCGGTCGGCGGCGTCAGGTTGTGGTCGGCGGCGCCGATCGGCATGGTCGGCGTGCCGATCACGAGCGGGAAGCCCGCGGCCGCGGCCTTCGCGGCATGATGCTCGGCGAGCGACTTCGACCGCGTATAGGCGCCGGGCATCGCGTCGGCCGGCTGCAGCGCCTCTTCGGCGGCAACGCCGCCCAGGTCCGAATAGGGAAACAGGATCGATTCCGTCGAGCAGTGCAGGAAGCGCGAGACACCGCGCTTCATCGCCGCCGCGAGCACGATCTCGGTGCCGCGGCAATTGACCTCGTGAAAGTCCTGCTTGTTGGCGACCCACATGCCGGGCAGGCCGGCGAGATGATAGACCTGATCGACGCCCGCGACCGCAGCATCGACCGCGGCGCCATCGAGCACCGAGCCCTGGACGTGTTCAACGTCCGCGTTCGCCGCAGCCGGCGGACGAACATCGAGAACGCGCACCCGCTGCCCACGGGCGCGGAGCACTTCTACGAGATGATGTCCGATGAAGCCGCTGCCACCGGTAACCAGTACGAGAGCCATGCAGAAGGTTTGCTGTTTGCCGTCTAGAGCTATCGGGTTGAAAGGGAATTGGTCGGAGCAGGCGCCAGAATCGCGGCAAGGTCGCGACGGAAGCCCAATGCTATGAATAATTTTGCCATGACAAACATCGGTCCAAGCAGGAAATGCGCGGGGTGATCGACCATCGACGGCTGCCGCTCCTCGAAAACCCTGTGGCCGACGATTTGCGAGGCGACGCCAAATCCGATCAGCACTGCAAAAATCGACCACATCATGACGATCGAGACCTGATTGCCGATCGCGGTTGCGACCGAAAGCAGCACGAACATCGCGGCGAGGATGCCGAGCCCGATTCCGGCATCCAGCATCAGCCAGTAAACCAGCACCGGCAGAGCAAGAATCACCGCGAGGCTCACCTCGATCCCGAAGATGGGAAAATGCACGAGGGTCAGCGGCAGCACGGCGCCGGTAAAGAGCAGGAGGATACCGACCACGTGCATCGCGCAGTTCCAGGGGTCGCGATGATATTCGACGTAGTCGGCCAGTTGGCGTTGAAAATAACTGGCCATCTCGGTCTCGTGCAGCATGGGAGCGGAAAGGATGAGCACAGGCTATAGCACCTGATAGGGCAGTGCACAAACCGGCGCTATTGTCGCGCAAGACCCTGCCGCCGCACTGTGAGACAGGTCACAAAACAGCCGGAACTTCAAAGGGTTCCGGCAGATGCCGAGGCAGGCTCGCTCAGCGCTTCTTGGCGGGCTTTTTCGCCGCAGGCGCAGGGGTCGCAGCCGGATGCGCCTCCTCCGGTACCTTGGCATAGGTCTGGATTTGCAGCTGTCCGTTGGCGGCGGAGGTCGGCTTGGCCCGGTCGAGAAATTGCTCCTCGCCGAGGCCGATCGGGTGCAGCCGCTTGGTCGATATCTTGAACGTGTTGACCAGCACGTCGCGGATCGCGTCGGCGCGGCGCTGGCTCAGGATCGCATTGGCCTCGCGCGTCTTCGAATTGGATTCGACATGGCCGACGATCAGGAACGTGTAGGGCAGCAACGAAGAATGAACCAGCGCGTCCGCGATGCGGCCGACGGTCTGGTAGGACGCCGGCTGGATGATCGGCGTGTCGGCATCGAACTGGATCTGCGCGTTGAAGGTCGGCAGCCTGGCCAGATCAGGCGCGATCAGCGGCCGGTTCACCGGACCCGGATCGTTCTTGATCCGGGCCTTGGCGCGCTCCATCACCTGCTGCTTCAGCGCGGGAAGGTCGACCTCGGCGGCTTCCTCGAAATGGTTGAGCTTGCCGACGATATCGTCACGGGTCGGCGGCGCCGTCTGTGCGCCAGCGGTGCCTGCGAGCAAGGCGAGGCCGAGCGCGATGGCGGTTCCGACAGTGGAAAGCCTGGACGCGCGCATCAGCGATACCCCGCATCATCGACGGCCTTCAGGCAGTTGTTGCTGATGCCCTTGGGCGTCGAGACCAGGCAGGGGATCGACTTGCTGGTCTCCTTGGTCGAGCCGCCGCAGACCTTGACGATCTCACGCTGGCAGGCGTTCGCCACCGTGACACGTGCGGCGACGCGCTTCTGGATGGCGTCGAAGGCGCCGAGATAGTCGCTCGCGCACTGCGGCGACAGCACGTCGCGGTTGCGGGACAGGCATTCCTTCAGGCGGGCCGAGTCCGGATTGACGCCGCGGCAATTGGCGACGATCTCCGCGCTGCAGCTCTTGGCCAGCAGCCCGATCGAATCGCCAAAGCTCATGGTCTCCGCCGCCGCGAGCGACGGCATCCCCAATGTCAGCAAGATCAGTGTGATGGAGCCCCGGACCATGGCGATATCTGATACGGGGAAGTTCGCGGTGGTCAAGGGGCGAGCGGGCGAGAACTGTCGACAGCCCCGCCGGTGCGGCGAACAGTCCTCACTCGGCCGCGTCGGCGCGGGGAGGCAATTCGATCAGAGCGACCATATAATTCCTGAGGTCTTCGGCAACCTCCGGATCGGCCTTAAGTTCGGTCAACGTCCTCGGCGGAGGAAGCTGGCGGCCGTCCCCGATCAGCTCCTGCGCGTAAAGCTCAAGCGCTTCCGGGGCATTCTCCAAGGCTTCGTCGATGTCATCGCCGCCGGAAATGCAGCCTGGCAGGTCCGGAAACCACACTCCAACGGCATGGTCCGGGCCAGCGTCCTCAATGATGGCAATGTAGTGAGCCATATCGACCTCAGTCGAGCCCGCCCCTTATAGATGGCACGGACCAAGCCCTTTCCCAAGTCCTTCTTGGGATGCGGAACGACGATCGTTTCGCCTGAAGCGGGGCTCTTAAACACGTGATGCGGGCCGGTCACACGCATGAGTTTCCAGCCCTCTCGCTCCAGGCGACGAATAATGTCACGGCTTGAGGTCAGCATGACGTTAAGTGAGTGTGGTGCCGGCCCTCACGCCCGCTGCACGAAGCTGTCCACGACCTTCTTCTCACCGGCCTTGTCGAAGGCGATGGTGAGCTTGTTGCCGTCGATCCTGGTGACGCGGCCGTAGCCGAATTTCTGGTGGAAGACGCGGTCGGAGAGCGAGAATTCCGAGGTCGTGCCGGTGGATTTGGCGACCAGCTCGCCCTCGATCGTCAGGGGACCGCGGCGGCGCGACGAGAAGCTGCCGAAATCGGGCCCGGCCGACGAGGAGGACGAGAACGTTGCGGCTTCTTCCTCGAAGCCGCCGCTTCTGCCGCCACCGCCATTGCGCCCGCCGCCCCGGTTGCGGTTGGCCTGGGCGCGCTGCCAGCCCGGCGTCGAGTAGGTCGAGCCGAAAGCCTCCATGTCGTCGAAGCGCGAGGCGCCGTAGCCGCCGGTGCCGCCCCAGGCCGAGCCGCCCTTGGATTCCGTGATCTCGACATTGGCCGCCGGCAATTCGTCGAGGAAGCGCGAGGGGATCGTGGTCGACCAGGTGCCGTGGATCCGCCGATTGGTCGCGAAATAGATTTTTGCACGCCGGCGGGCACGGGTCAGGCCGACATGGCCGAGCCGGCGCTCTTCCTCGAGGCCGGCGCGGCCCTGTTCATCCAGCGTGCGCTGGCTCGGGAACAGGCCTTCCTCCCAGCCGGGCAGGAACACGTTGTCGAATTCGAGGCCCTTGGCCGAATGCAGCGTCATCAGCGACACCGCGTCCTCATCGGCCCCGCTGTCGCGGTCCATCACCAGCGAGATGTGCTCCAAAAACCCTTGCAGGTTCTCGAACTCCTCCATCGAGCGCACCAGCTCCTTGAGGTTCTCCAGCCGGCCCGCGGCATCCGCCGAACGGTCCTTCTGCCACATCTCGGTATAGCCGCTCTCGTCGAGCACGATCTGGGCGAGATCCGTGTGCGCGGTGACCTCGCGCTGGGCGCGCCAGCGGTCGAACTGGGTGACGACCTCGCGCAAGGACCCGCGCGCCTTCGGCTTCAGCTCGTCGGTCTCGATTACCGCGCGCGCCGCCTCGAACAGCGGAATGCGGCGCTTGCGGGCGTGGTCGTGCAGCATCTGCACGGTGGCATCGCCGAGGCCGCGCTTGGGCACGTTGACGATGCGCTCGAAGGCGAGGTCGTCGGCGGGCGAATTGATGACGCGCAGATAGGCCAGCGCGTCGCGGATTTCGGCGCGCTCGTAGAAGCGCGGGCCGCCGATGACGCGATAGGGCAGGCCGAGCGTGACGAAGCGGTCTTCGAATTCGCGCATCTGATAGGAGGCGCGCACCAGGATCGCGATCTCGTTGAGCTTGTCGCCCTGGCGCTGGAGCTGCTCGATCTCCTCGCCGATGCCGCGGGCTTCCTCTTCCGAATCCCACGAGCCTGTTACCGTGACCTTCTCGCCGTCATGGTCCTCGGTGCGCAGCGTCTTGCCGAGCCGGCCTTCATTGTGCGCGATCAAATGCGAGGCGGCGGCGAGGATGTGGCCGGTCGAGCGGTAGTTGCGCTCGAGGCGGATCACCTTGGCGCCGGGAAAGTCGTGCTCGAAGCGCAGGATGTTGTCGACCTCGGCGCCGCGCCAGCCATAGATCGACTGGTCGTCATCGCCGACGCAGCAGATGTTCTTGACGTGGGCTTTTTGGTTCGCCGGAGTCGGCGCCACGTCATCATTCTCGTCGTCACCGGGCCGACGCGAAGCGTCGAGACCCGGTGATCCATCTCGTGAATCGATGGATTGCCGGGTCAAGCCCGGCAATGACGGGTTGGAAGTCGGCGCCTGCGACAGCAGCCGCAGCCACAGATATTGCGCGACGTTGGTGTCTTGGTACTCGTCGACCAGGATGAATTTGAAGCGCTGCTGGTACTGCAGCAGGATGTCCGGGTGCTCGCGGAAGATGCGGATATCTTCCAGCAGCAGATCGCCGAAATCGGCGGCGTTCAAAATCTTCAGCCGTTCCTGGTAGCTCGCATAGAGCTTGCCGCCCTTGCCATTGGCGAAGACGGCCGCCTCGCCTGATGGCACCTGCGACGGCGTCAGGCCGCGATTCTTCCAACCGTCGATCAGGCCGGCCAACATGCGCGCCGGCCAGCGCTTGTCGTCGATGTTGTCGGCCTGGAGCAACTGCTTCAACAGCCGCACCTGATCGTCGGTATCGAGCACGGTAAAATTCGACTTGAGCTGCGCCAGCTCGGCATGGGTGCGCAGGATGCGGCCGCCGATGGAGTGGAAGGTGCCGAGCCACGGCATGCCTTCGACCGCATGGCCAAGCATCTGGCCGAGCCGGTGCTTCATCTCGCGCGCGGCCTTGTTGGTGAAGGTCACCGACAGGATCTCGGCGGGGCGGGCGCGGCCCTGGCTCAGGATATGGGCGATGCGCGTGGTCAGCACGCGCGTCTTGCCGGTGCCGGCGCCGGCCAGCACCAGGACCGGGCCGTCGAGCGTCTCCACAGCCTCGCGCTGCTCCGGATTGAGCCCAGACAGATATTTCGGGCCCACCGAGGCGCGGGCACGCGCGGCAATGCCGCCGGCTGAGGGCTGGTGGTCGGGGACGCTCTGGGACGTGATCTTGCTCGGCTCGGTCATGCGAATCATTGGCCCCACGATGGCACCGCGGGGTGGCGGAAGGGAGCCTTCTTAACAGGGATTGGTGCCTATATGGGGCGGCCGGAACAGGTTTTCCACGTGCGCCGCAGGTCATTTTTGTTCCTGACGCCGGCGCGAATTTCGTTCCCGCACGCCACGGAACCATCGTTTCCGCGTCGAGATTGTCTGGTCAGGCGGCGCGGCAGCCGCGCCGAACGCAGACAGACATCAAGACGAGGATTTGACCATGCTTGGCTGGGTTGTGACGTTTCTGGTTATCGCACTGATCGCTGGCATCCTGGGCTTCGGCGGCATCGCCGGTGCTTCGATCGAGATCGCCAAGATCATCTTCTTCATCGCCGTCGTCCTGTTCCTGGTCTCGGCCGTGGTCGGCCTCGCCAGGGGCCGCAACAGGATATAGCGCGGTCTTGACGACGCATGATCTAACCGGAAAACCGCTTCACGCTTTTCCGGATCGTGCGCTACCGCTTCGAGGGCATCGCCACGTTCCGGCCGATGCCCTCGGGCCGCGGCACGGCGCTGTGAGACTTGGCGATTCCTGAAATGCGCTGCTGGACGTCGGGCGGAAACGGCGCGACGCGGCGCGCACTCATGTCCATGTGCAGCGACATGTTTTCGGAGGTCGCCGACAGCCATCCTTCGGTGGCATGCCGCATCTCTTCGAACGTGTGCAGCCGCTTGTCGTCGGCTTCAAGCAGCCAGACGAAGATCTGCACGGGATCGCCGAGGTGGATTTCGCGCAAATACCGCACATGGCATTCGGCGGTGAACGTCGAGCCGTGGCGCTCTTTCTTGTAAGCGGGCCCCATCCCGAGCTCGAGCCAGAGCTCGTCGATCGCCCGGTCGAACATCACGTTGTAATAGGCCATGTTGAGATGGCCGTTATAGTCGATCCATTGCGGCTCGATCTGCATGATCGAGGCGCGGAACGGCTCGGCGGTGGCAGTCTCTGGCATGTGTCCTTCCCCAGCTATGCGTCCGGTCGCTTGACTTGACCGGTGAGATGTCCTTTGCCACGTTCCTTCTGTCGGAGGAATTTCCGTGGGCACCACCATCACCAATAATCCGCCGCGGGTCGAGCCGAAAATCCTCGCGAGCGCGCTGGAGCAGCTTGCCGCACGCTTCGGCAACCGCCTCATCACCTCGCAGGCCGTGCGCGAGCAGCACGGCCATACCACCACATGGATCGTCAACCAGCCGCCGGATGGCGTGGTGATGGCGCAGGAGACCGCCGACATCCAGGACGTGGTGCGGATTTGCGCGCACAATCGCGTGCCCGTTATCGCCTTCGGCACCGGCACCTCGCTCGAGGGCCAGGTCAACGCGCCCGCCGGTGGCATCTCGATCGACCTGCGCGACATGAACAAGGTGCTGGCGGTGCATGCCGAGGATCTCGACTGCGTGATCCAGCCCGGCGTCACCCGCAAGGCGCTCAACGAGCATTTGCGCGACCAGGGGCTGTTTTTCCCGATCGATCCCGGCGCGGATGCGTCACTCGGCGGCATGGCCTCGACCCGCGCCTCGGGCACCAATGCGGTGCGCTACGGCACCATGCGCGACAGCGTGCTGGCGCTGAAGGTGGTGCGCGGCGACGGCGAGATCATCACCACAGGCACGCGCGCCAAGAAATCATCCGCCGGCTACGACCTGACGCATCTGTTCGTTGGCGCCGAAGGCACGCTCGGCATCATCTCGGAGCTGACCATTCGTCTGCGCGGCATCCCCGAGACGATCGCGGCCGGCGCGGTGTCGTTCGAGACCGTACACGGGGCGTGTCAGGCCGTGATCCTGGCGATCCAGACCGGCATTCCCGTCGCGCGTATCGAGCTGCTCAATGCTGCGCAAGTGAAGGCCTGCAACGCCTATTCGAAGCTGACGCTGCCCGAGACCCCGCTGCTGCTGATGGAATTCCACGGCAGCGAGATCGAGGTCGGCGAGCAATCCAAGGCCTTCGGCGAGATCGCAAAGGACTGCGGCGGCGGCGATTTCTCCTGGACCACCAGGCCGGAGGATCGCACCAAACTCTGGCAGGCGCGGCACGATGCCTACTGGTCGGTGAAGGCGCTGCGGCCCGGCGATAGTATCGGCGTGGTCGCGACCGACGTCTGCGTGCCGATCTCGCGGCTTGCCGAGTGCGTTAGCGAGACCGAGGAGGATCTCAAGCGTCTCAACCTGCTGTCGCCGATCGTCGGTCATGTCGGTGACGGCAATTTCCATTGCTCGCTGGTGTGTGACACCAACGATGCCGACGAGATGGCGCGCGGCGAGGAATTCATGCATCGCCTGGTCGAGCGGGCGCAGGCGATGGACGGCACCTGCACTGGCGAGCACGGCATCGGCCAGGGCAAGCAGAAGTATCTCGAGGCCGAGCTCGGGCCTGAGGCGCTGGACGCGATGCGGGCGCTGAAGAAGGCGCTCGATCCGCTCAACATCTTCAACCCCGGCAAGATCGTGCCGCAGGCATAGAATCTGAGCGGCTAACGACCGGGAACTTTCGGCAGTCCTGTCGGTTCCAATTCCCGCCAGTTCCGACGCCTCAATGGCAGGATTCTGCGCGGGAGGGTACAATGGTGCGACCGGTCATTGGAATTGCCGCGCTGGCATTTGCCTGCATGCTGGCGGGAGCGGCGCTGGCGAAAGGCGGCCATGGCGGCGGTCATGGCGGCGGTCATGGCGGTGGTCATGGAGGCGGGCATGGCGGTGGTCACCACGGAGGTGGTCACCACGGCGGCGGCCATTTCCGCGGTCACGGCCGCGGGCATGCGCATGGCGGGCATCATCGCGCCGGGCGGTTCACGACCCACGCCCGACGCGGCGGCGCCAATTTCGGTCAGATCCGCAATGCGGCGATCCGGCCGGCGAGCTTTCGCAATGCCTGAACTCCAGCGCGTTCCGCAACGGTCGGCTGATCAGCAACCCGGCGGCGCGCGCCCAGATCGTGACTGCGGCCGCACTGGCCGGTTGGGGCGGCGCAAGCAGCGGATGGTGGCAACATGCGGGTGGCGGCTACGGCTGGGTCGGGCCGCTGTTCTGGCCGTTCGCCTACAACGACCTCTACGACTACACGATCTGGGGCGACGGACTCGGCTTCTGGGGCTACGGCTATCCCGACATCTATGCCGGCATGTTCGGCCCCTATGGCTATGATCGCCTCTCGGCCTATCTGCCGCAACGTCCGCAGGGACGACGGCAGGCGCGAAGCGCTCCGCTCGATCAGCTCTGCGGCAGCGACCGCCGCGAGATCACCGGCCTGCCGATCGACCAGATCGCAGCCGCGGTGCAGCCGACGGAAGCGCAAGGAGCAAGTCTGGACGCGCTCGGCAATGCCTCGATCCAGGCGGCGGCAATCATCCGCGCGTCATGCCCGACGCAAGTCGCGGCTACGGCGCCCGGTCGTCTGGCGGCGATGCAGCAGCGGATCGAGGCGATGGAAAAGGCCGTCGAGCTGGTGCAACCGGCGCTCGACACATTCTATGGAGCGCTCACCGACGAGCAGAAGGCGCGCTTCAACGCGCTGGCTGAGGATCAGCGTCGCGCGGCAGCTTCCAACAATGCCGGTGGATCTCTGGTCCAAAATTGCGGTGCGCCTGGTGGACTCGATTGGCCCGCCGCCGAGATCGACGCGAGGCTCCATCCCAGCGAGACCCAGCGTGCTGCTCTGCAAGTGCTTCAGGACACCAGCGCCAGGGTCAAAGATGCGCTCAAGGCGGCATGCCAGCCCGGCGACGTGATGACGCCGCCGGCGCGCATGGCCGCGGTCCGCAAGCGGCTCGACGTGATGCTGGACGGCGTCAAATCGGTGCGCGCGGCGCTCGAGGATTTCTATGCCAATTTGACCGACGAGCAGAAGGCGCAGTTCGAGGCGATCGGGCCGCGCCGGACGTCCTGAACGCGTCGCAAAAAGCCGTGGCGGAAAAACCGCCTCGCCGATCTCACTATGGTTCTCTATGCTGGACGCAGTTGAAGCGCGACAATGCGGCGGCTAGCAGACCACGGATGGCGGGGCGATGAAGTTGTTCGCGCGCAAGACGCGACAGGACGTCTGGGATGAGGCGATCGACGGACCGCTCGGCGACATCGAGGCCGCCGAGCGTATCCGTGCGATCTGTGAGGCTGCGGCCGTGAGCGCTGCGGGTTCGGCGCGTAACGACAAGCGGGAAAGCGAACGCTACGAGCGCGCGGCGAAGGTCGCGATGGAAATCGCGATGAAGATTTCCGACGACCTGATGCGCGACGACGCGGTCCATCGCATTGTCGATCTCTGCATGACAGCGAACGACATCAGGACCGCGCAGGTCCTGTTTCGGGCGATCCACGCCAGCTGGATTCGCGAAACGGTGCAGCGGGATCATCCGACGTTGGTGCAGTGAGCGTTCGTTGCTGTCCCATTGCGACGACATGCCTATCTATCACCGTCATCCTGAGGCGCGAGCCATGGGGCGCAAAGCGCCGCATGGGGAGCTTCGAAGGACGACGGCCCGGCTGCATGGTGGCCGTATCATCCTTCGAGGCTCCGCTTGCGACGCGTTCGCGTCTCAACCGGAGCCCCTCAGGATGACGGAGTGACCATGTGATTGCTCTTCGCCAGTGCTCGCACCGCCTCATCGACGCTGTGGAAGACGTGCTCTCTCGGCAGCGCGTCGAACAATCTGAAGCGTTCGAACGCGGCCTGCGCGCGCACCGATTCCAGGCGTGCCAGTGCGACCGTAACGCCCTGCTTACTGCACGCCTTGAAGATATCGAGCAAAATCTGCGCGGCGGTGAAGTCGATCTCGACCATGCCGCTCGCTTCCAGCACGAGGAGCTGCGGCGTCCCGCTGCCGAGCACCTTGGTCACGTCGTTGCGAAAATCGGGTGCGTTGAGGAAGGACAGCGGCGCCTGGAGCCCGATCACGATGACGCCGGCGATGCGCTCGCCTTTGATGTGTGGATGCGCCGGCCACCAGATCGTGGTGCCCGGCACGCGCTCGAACTCGACGAGCCTGGCGCGCATGGTGCTCCAGATGCCGTGCAGCAGCGACAACACGATGCCCAGGAACGCGCCCTGCTGGATCGGCAGCACGATGATCAGCGCGGCGGTCGCGACGATCAGCAGGAATTCGCTTGGGGACTGGCGATAGATCGTGACGATCTGCTTGACGCGGATGATGCGCAGCGCCACGAACAGCAGGATGCCGCCGAGGGCGGCGTCCGGCACGTGCTGCAGAAGTCCCGTCCCGAAGGCAAGCAGCGCCAGCACCATTGCCGCGGCGGCAAGGCCCGCGAGCTGCGATTGTCCGCCGGTCTCCGCGACGATTCCCGTCCGCGGCGGGCTGGCGTTGACGGGAAAGGCGCCGAACAGGCCGGACAAGACGCTGCCGGCACCCGTGCCGAGGAAGTCGCGGTCGACATCGGCAGGCTTGTCGGGATCGGACGGGAACGATCGCGTTGTCGCCGCGGTCTGCACCATCACCACGACCGTGATCACGAAGGCGAGCGGTACCAGGCCCACCCATTGCTCCGGCGCGAGTTCGGGGAAGGTCGGCCGCGGCAGCGTGCCGGGCACGCTGCCGACGACGTTGACGCCCTTGCTCTCGAGGCCGAGCGCGATCGTGGTCAGCGTCGCGCCGACGAGCCCGATCAGCGCACCGGGAATTTTTGCGCTGATCGTCTCCGAGATGAAGACCACGGCCAGCACACCGAGGCCGATGCACAGCGTGATGGGATTGGCCCGGCCGAGCTCGGTGGCGAGCGCGCCGATGCGGTCGAGCGTCGGCCCGCTTGGCGATTGAAGCCCGAGCACGCCGGGCAGTTGCGAGACGATGATGTGGACGGAGATGCCGGCGAGGAAGCCGACCATGACCGGCACCGACAACAGGTTGGCGATGCCGCCGAGGCGAAAGGCGCCTCCAACGAGCATCATCGCGCCGACCATCAGCGACAGCGCAATCGCAAGGCCGTGATAGTCAGGCGAGCCGGCTGCCGCGAGCGCCGCAAGCCCGCCGGCGAGGATCGGCATGATCGTGGAGTCGGCGCCGCAGGACAGGAAGCGGTTGCCGCCGAGCAGAGCGAAACCGAGCGAGCCCGCCATGAAGGCGAAGAAGCCGATCTGCGGCGCGAACCCGCCGAGCCGCGCGGTCGCCATCTGCTCGGGGATCGCAATCGCCGCCAGGGTCAGTCCCGCCATGAGGTCGCCGGGCAGCGAGTAGGAGGCGAGCGAGCGGAATAGCGGCCATGCATGCTTCGCGTGAGGGTCGTGCGGCATCGATGAGAAATCCCCGGACGGGCTGTCAGCTGATAAGCCTACAGCATTTCCGTATGGGAAAGCGGCAGACGCAATTTCTCTACGCACGTCGTCATTGCGAGCCACCGGGTCCGCGCTTCGCGCGGACCCGGTGGCTCGCAATGACGGAGGACATATTTGTCCTCCGTATCTCGTGAGATCGCCTCAGTACCGACTGCGATAATTGTCGCCGCGTCCGTAGCCGCCGTGACCCATGCCCATGCCCAGACCAATCCCGATGCCAATACCTACGGCCGCAGGCGACGGTCCGGGGGGCGGCGCACGCTCGTAGACCACTTCCTCCGGCGGAGGAGCAGGCCGGCGCTTCGGAGGCGTCTCGACCACCTTGCGCTTCGGCGGCGTGTCGTCGACGCGCTTCTTGATGATGGGCACCACCGTCGGGTTGACCGGCGTTGCCGGCATCGACGGTGTTGAGCACGGGCAGGTCGGTGCCATCGCGACGGCGACCGGGGCGGGCGTCGCAGCAGCCGCGACGGGCACGCCGTAATTGCGGTTCTGGACGCGGAGCAGCAGCCTGCGCGCAGTTGCGGCGAGGTCGCTGTTGTCCCAGTTCGCCAGATAAGCCTCGAACGAGGCGCGGGTGTTGATTGCGGTCGCGCGCTCCCATGCCAGCATCTGCCGTCGCCGTTCCAGCACGGTGCGCAAGCGGGGCGTGCGGGTGTCCTGGGCATACAACTCGATATAGGCCTGATAGGCCGGTACGGTGTCGTCGGTGATCACGAGCTCGTAGGCGACCATGGCCGGCTTGCCCTGCAGGTCCCGGCGCCAGTCCTCGACGCTGCGCGTGCCGCCGGCCAGCGCCATCGACGATGCGCCGGGAAGAGGCGGCGAACCGCCGCTGCTCTCGCCGCCGAAGAACCTGAAGTCGGTCGTCAGCGACGAGCTCTCCCAGGGGATCTGCCGGCCGTCGGTCGATTGCGCCACGGAAATGCGGATGCGCTTGAAGACTTCCTCGATCGGCAGATTGGGCTGCTTGGCGACGGTCAGCGCCGCAGTGGTGTACGGACTGTCGATGCCGCTGCCATCTTCGGCCTCCGCGCCGGGCGAGGTCGAATAGGAGATGAAGGAGCCGGGCGCGCCCGCCTTGGTGTCGACGATCGCGAGTCCGTGGCCGGCGCCCCTGAGCGCCGGGAATGGGTTGTTGCGGCAGGCGTCCAGCATGAAGATGCGCGCCTTTGTCGGCAGCGCGCCGAGCGTGTTGAGCAAATCGTTCAGCCGCACGCCCTGCAGCGGAATGTCGGCCTCGCGCTTGGGATCGAGGTCGACCGGCACCAGATAGTTCTCGCCGTCGATCTGGAGGCCGTGGCCGGCGTAGAACACCAACGCGACGGTGTCGGCGCCGCTGGCGCTGACCTTGCCGGCGAAATCCGAGATCGCCGCGCGCATCTCGTTCTGCGCCAGATTGGCTGCCGTGGTGACGGTGAAGCCGGCATTGCCGAGCAGCTCCGTCATGCCCTTGGCATCGTTGGCGGCGTTGGGCAGCTCCGGCACGGTGCGATAGGCCGATTGGCCGATCACCAGCGCGAGCCGGGCTTCGGCGGCGGCATCGGTCGGCGTCATCAATTGCGTGAGCGCAAGGAGACCGGAAGCAAGGAACAAATTGGAAAGGGCTGGACGGCGCATGATGTCACCTCCATCGGCAATGCGCACGATGATGTCATCTTTTCTACGTGTCCGCCATGACGCCGTCTGTGCGCTGGATCACGCATCGAGCCGCGGCAAAATGGGGCAGGGGATCTGCCGCAGCCAGCGCCAGGCCGTGCGCCGTGTCACGGCAGTCCGCGATCCCAGGGCGGGGCGGGCGCAAAATGTGCGGCAAGAAAGTCGATGAAGGCGCGCACCTTCGCCGGCGGACGGCGGTCGGGCAGGTAGACCGCATGCACCGCCGAGGTCTGGATCTCGGGCTGGTCGAGCGGAAGCGCGACCAGCGTACCGGCGCGCAGATCGTCGGCGATGATGAAGGTCGGCTGTCGCGCGAGGCCGAGGCCCGCCAGCGTCGCGGCGCGTAGCGCATCGCCATTGTTGGCGCGCAAGGTGCCGCTGACCTGGACGCGGATCTCGCCGTCGACGCCGAACAGCCATTCCGCCGCGCTGGCCTGTTGCGAGAGCGTGTAGCCGAGACAGTTGTGAGCGGCGAGGTCGGCGACGCTGCGCGGGGTGCCGTGCTTCGCCAGGTATGAAGGCGCCGCGCAAACGACCATGCGGTTCGGCGCGAGGCGTCGCGCCACCATGCTGGAATCGCGCAGCTTGCCGATACGGATCGCGAGATCCCAGCCTTCCTCGGCGAGATCGACGAGGCGGTCGTTGAGGCCGAGCTCGACGGAAACCTCGGGATGGGCTGCCGAGAATTCCGCGATCGCAGGCGCGATCTGCCGCGTGCCGAACACAACGGGGACGTTGACCCGGAGCAGCCCGCGCGGCTCGACGCGTTCGCGCGCGACCGCGGCGTCGGCGGCCTCCATGTCGGTGAGAATGCGTTCGGAGGATTCCAGATAGCTCCGTCCCGCCTCTGTGATGGAGAGCCGGCGCGTGGTGCGATGGAACAGTTTTGTTCCGAGGCGCGCCTCGAGCGCGGCGACATGCTTCGTCACCATGGTCTGCGACAGGCCCAGGGCCCGGGCCGCACCCGATAGGCTGCCAATCGCCGCCACCTTGGCGAACACTTCCAGGCTGGTCAGCCGGTCGAGCATCAACTTCACTCTGTAGGTGTGAGGTATAACTCCAAGATAGCCGATTATCATTTGAATGGGAATAGATCATAGCGCGGTACAGCAAAGGAGACCGCCATGATCGATTCCCGTACCGCTCCCTACGCCGCGCTGGCGCTGCGCGTGACGCTGGGTGCGCTGTTCCTCGCCCATGCCAGCTTGAAGCTGTTCGTGTTCACTCCCGCCGGCACCGCAAAGTTCTTCGGCAGCCTCGGCTTCCCGCCCGAGCTCGCCTATCTCATCATGACCGTCGAAGTCCTCAGCGGCGTCGCGCTGATCCTCGGCGTCTGGACCCGCTATGCGGCGTTGGCCGGCATCCCGATCCTGCTCGGCGCGATCTTCACCGTGCACGGCGCCGCCGGCTTCTTCTTCACCAATCCGAAGGGCGGCTGGGAATTCCCCGCCTTCTGGACGATCGCGCTCGCGGCGCAGGCCCTGCTCGGCGACGGCGCCTACGCGCTGCGTCCGTCGCGCGATGTCGCGGCTGCAAGCGGCCAGCTCAGCGGCGCGCATTCGCGCTGAGGTCTCGGCATCTACCGAACGCAAACGCCGCGGGATCACAATCCTGCGGCGTGCTTTGCTTTGTACCCCATCAATCTGCGTACCCCATCAATCTGCGTTCGGCATTGATCCATACCTGAATTGGATCGATCCGCGTCAATCCAGCATGGCGGCCCCTGTCGCTGCCGTGCGGCGTGAACGAAAACACCGATAAATACAGGCGTTCCGCTGCGGTCTCTGCCGAAGCGCCTGCTTCACGCGCCATCGCTGCAGCGCGGCCGCACCCTTGCCTGTGCCATCGCTTTGGCCATACAGTCTGCGCAACAGGCTGCGGCAACGACCGCGGCGAACAAAAATAATTGGGGAGAGACCGCGCCATGACCATCGTGCCCGTGAACCGCCGCGCGTTCATCAAGTCATCGGCGGCGGTCACCGCCGGCATCGTGCTCTCCCCCGCCATCATCGGCCGCGCCGAAGCTGCGACGCTGAAGCTGAAATGCTCCTCCTCGCTGCCGAACGATCCGAAATTCGCCAACGGCCGCGTCTATTACGACAATCTCGTCAAGAACCTGAAGGGCAACGGCCTCGGTGAGCAGGTCGAGGTCGCCTTCTTCCCGGACAACCAGCTCGGGCAGGAGATCGACGTCATCAATTCGGTGAAGCTCGGCGTCATCGACCTCATGGTGTCGGGCTCCTCGATCTCGGCCAATCTGGTGCCGCTGGTCGGCACCTTCGACCTCGGCTTTCTGTTCTCGAGCTTCCCGCAGCAGACCAAGGCCTTCGAGTCCGGCGCCGCCAAGCCGATCGAGGACGCGCTGCTCAAGGGCGGCAACATTCGCATCATCGCCTGGGCCTACAATTTCGGCTCGCGTAGCGTCCTGGCGAAGAAGCCGGTGAAGACGCCGGAGGATCTCGCCGGCCTCAAGATCCGCACGCTGCCAAATCCCGTCATCACCGAGTGCCTGCGCCTGATGGGCGCGGCCGCGACGCCGCTGGCATTCGGCGAAATCTACACGGCGTTGCAGGCCGGCGTGCTCGACGGGCTGGAGCACGATCCGCCGACGATCCTGGCCAGCAAGTTCTTCGAGACGGCGAAATTCTATGGGCTGACGCAGCACAACTTTTCGCCGCTCGCCGTCTACTTCAGCGACATGACCTACAACCGCATGGATCCGAAGCTGCGCGAGGGCTTTCTCGACGCCGCGAAGAAGGCGGCTGCCGACACGCGTGCTCACGGGCTTGCGGTCGAGAAGGAGGCGCTGGCGGCCTTGACCGAGAAGGGCGTGACGGTCGCCGAATGCGACCGCGAGGCGTTCAGGAAGCGCGTGGCGCCGCAGCACGACAACTTCATCAAGGCGCGGCCGGAGAGCAAGGCCGTGATCGACATCATCCGCGCTACGCAGGCCTGAAATGGCAATGACAGCCGCCGTATCCCTCTCGGGCGGCCGCCACGGGAGCATCGCGCTGCTGCTGCGCCTGAGCGACGCGATCGCCGCCATCCTGCTGGCTGCCGATCTGGTCGTCGTCTGCGGTTCCGTGCTGCTGCGCTTCTTCTTCAATGCGCCGGTCGAATGGTCGGATGACGTCGCGCGCGGATTGATGGTCGGCTCGGCCTTCTTCGGTGCGGCGAGCGCGCTCGCGCGCGGCGAGAATGTCGGCGTGTCCTTCTTCCGCGACCTGCTGCCTCCGCGGCTGCGCGCGCCGGTCGATGCCGCGAGTGCCGTGCTCGTCGTGCTGATCTCCGGCTATGTCGCCTACAACGCCATCAAGCTGGGATCATTGACGGCCGGCCAGACCACCGGATCGGGCCTGCCGCTGGAGCTGACCTTCTACCCGATGGGCCTCGGCGCGCTGTTCATGACGGTGTTCGCGATCGACCAGCTCTGCGCAAGGCCGCTCCCTGACATCGTCAGGGGCCTCATTGCAGTCGCGATCGTGACCGGCCTGTATCTGGCCTGGGATTACCTCTCGCCCTCCACGGTGCCGTCGGCGGGCACGCTGATGCTGATCGGCTTCTTTGCGACCCTGTTCGGCGGCTTGCCGATCGGCTTCGCGCTGGCGCTGGCCGCGCTCATTTTCATCTGGGTCGAGGGCGCGCTGCCCGGCGTGATCTTCGCCCAGCAGATGGCGCGCGGCATCGACAATTTCGTGCTGCTCGCGATCCCGTTCTTCATTCTCGTCGGCTACCTCATGGAAGCCAACGGCATGTCGGTGCGCCTCATCGAGCTGTTGCAGCGCGCGGTCGGGCGCATGCGCGGCGGTCTCAACGTCGTGATGGTGGCCTCGATGGTGCTGTTCTCGGGCATCTCGGGCTCGAAGATGGCCGATGTCGCCGCAGTCGGCTCCGTGCTGATCCCGGCGGCGCGGCGTTCGAAGCAGAACCCCGGCGGCGCGGTGGCGCTGCTCGCGGCATCCGCGGTGATGGCGGAGACCATTCCGCCCTGCATCAACCTCATCATCCTCGGCTTCGTCGCCAACCTGTCGATCGGCGGCCTGTTCGTCGCAGGGCTCCTGCCGGCGGCGCTGATGGCGCTGGTCCTGATCGCGGTCTCGATCATGTTCGGCAAGCGCCCCGCCGCGGCCGAGGAGATCGAGCCGCAGATGCCGGTATCGGGCTTGTGGAGCGGTGCGATCGCCTCGTTCGGCCTCATCTTCATGATCTTCTTCGGCTTCAAGAGCGGCTTTGCCACGGCGACCGAAATCTCGGCCTTCGCCGTGGCCTATGCGCTCGTCGTCGGCAGTGTGGTGTTCCGCGAGCTCACCTTCAAATCGGCCGCGCACAGCTTCGTCCAGGGAGCGACGCGCGCGGGGCTCGTACTGTTCATCGTCGCTGCCGCGCAGTCGCTGGCGTTCACGCTGACCTTGCAGCAGGTGCCGCATGCGGTCGGCGATTTCATGCTGGGGCTGTCCAAGACCTCGGGCGTCTGGCTGTTCATGCTGCTCGCGATCGCGGTGCTGATCGTGATGGGCTCGGTGCTGGAGGGCGCCGCCGCGCTGATCATCTTCGGGCCGCTGCTGCTGCCGGTGGCCGTGCAGCTCGGCATCGATCCGCTGCATTTCGGCGTGGTGCTGGTCATCGCGATGGGCATCGGCCTGTTCGCACCGCCGCTCGGGCTCGGGCTCTATGGCGCGTGCCTGATCGGCAACGTGCCGATCGAGCAGACGGTGAAGCCGATCATGGGCTATCTCGGCCTGTTGTTCGTCTGCCTGCTCGTCATCGCCTTCGTGCCATGGCTCTCGACCGCGCTGCCGCGGGCATTCCGCTACTGACGGAGCATCGTCATGAAAGTCCTGCTGGCCCACACGCCGGAGATGCGGCGCAATTATTACGGCGATCGCAGCCTCAATGGCCTGCGCGCGGCCGTCGAGGTGATCCTGCATGAGAGCGAACAAACGCTTGATGCAGCCGGCCTCGTGCGCGCCGCAAAGGACGTCGACATCATCGTCGCCGATCGCATGACCGAAGGCCGCGGCGAGATCTTTGCGCAACTGCCGCGCCTGCGTGCCTTCGTCCGCTGCGCCGTCGACATCCGCAACGTCGATGTCGATGCGGCATCAGCGGCTGGCGTGCTCGTGACCCGCGCCGGTCCAGGCTTCGTGCAGGCCGTCGCCGAACTCGCGCTCGGCTTCATGGTCGATCTTTCCCGCGGCGTCTCGCGGACCACGGCGGACTACCACGCCGGCCGCGAGCCGGAGGCGCGGATGGGCCGTCAGCTCGCCGGCAGCCGGATCGGCATCATCGGTTATGGCAGCATCGGGCGGTACCTCGCCGAGATCGCAAAAGTGCTGCGCATGGAGGTGCTGGTGACCGATCCCTTCGCGACCGTCAGCGACGCTGCGATCCGGCAGACCGGTCTCGACGAGCTTCTGGCCGCATCGGACTATGTGGTCTGCCTCGCGATCGCCAACGAGCAGACCGAGAATCTGATCGGCGAGGCGGCGCTGGCCCGCATGCAGAAGCACGCCGTCTTCATCAATCTCTCCCGCGGCAATCTCGTCGACGAATCCGCGTTGGCACGGGCACTGCTCGAAGGCCGCATCGCCGGTGCTGCGATGGATGTCGGCCGCGCGCCCGACCAGATGCCGAGCCCCGAGCTTGCGAAGCTGCCCAACATCGTCGCGACGCCGCATGTCGGCGGGCTGACGCCGCAGGCGATCGAATATCAGTCGCTGGAAACTGTGCGGCAGGTGGCCGCGATCGTCAAAGGCGAGGTTCCGCCTGGTGCCGTTAACGCCGACCGCTGGACGCGGCGGCCCTAAAGTCGATCCACCGCCCTGAACGTTCCGTCCTTCTGGATCACCGTCAAGAACACCTTCGGCGGCACCTCGATCGCGCGGATGCCGACCGTGACGACGTTGCCGCTGATGTCGAAGCGGCCGACCTCGTGGTGGCGCGCAGGAGGCTCGCGCGCGTCGGCTGCGGTCCGGCCTGCTCCAGCGCCGAGGCCGCGAGGCGGCCGGAGAGATAGCCTTCGAGCGATACGAAGTCCGGTGTCAGCGTCGGGTCGAACGCCTTCTGCGCCGCCTGGTAGTCGGCGACGAGCTTTTGCGAGCGATCCCAGGGGAACGGCACGACCTGGGAGACGATGACGCCTTCGCCCTCGGGGCCGAGCTCCCTGGCGAGCGCATTGGCGCCGACGAAGGAGATATTGACGAAGGTCGGACGAGCGCCGCTGCGGCGCGCGAGCTTGATGAACTCCGCGCAGGGACCGTAGGTTCCGACCATGACGATGGCCTCGGGCTCGGCGCGCTTGATCGCGCGCCAGGCACCGCCGACCGCGCGGGTGTTGCGCTCGAAGGTGCCTTCGGCGGCGAGCTCGAGGCCGCGGCTGGCGAGCGCGCGCTTGACGCCGGCAAGACCATCGCGGCCGAAGGAATCGTCCTGGTAGAAGATGCCGATGCGGGTGAAGTGGCGATCCTCGGTGAGGTGCTTGATCCACACCTCGGCCTCCGCAGCGTAGCTGCCGCGGATGTTGACGACGTTGGCAAGTTCGAGGTCGCGCAGGAATTCGGCGCCGCTGAACGGACCGATGAACGGCACGTTCCTCGCGCTGGTGATCGGGATGGTCGCCATCGCGGTCGGCGTGCCCACCGCACCGATCAGCGCGAACACCTTCTCGTCCTCGATCAGCCGCAGCGTCTGTGCCACCGAACGATCGGGATCGTAGCCGTCGTCGCGGCTGACGAGCTGGAGCTTGCGGCCATGGACGCCGCCCTTGGCGTTGATCTCGGTGAACGCCGCGACGATGCCTTGCCGCATCCGCTGTCCGAGCGCCGAGGAGGGGCCTTCGAGCGCGGCGGCCTGGCCGAACAGGATCGCATCGTCGCTGACGCCGGCCTCGTCGCCTCTCGCTGGAAGCTTCGCTGCGGCGAGCAATGCGATGGTCAAGGCGACGCATGTCGCGAAAGGCGATCGTGTCATGAGGATGTTTGCCGGATGCTGGACGTGTTGCGGAAGCGATAGGTCCTGCGGGATGAACAGGACGCTAATTTGCGCCGCGTCGATGGTCCGTGCGACTCTGGGAAAAGCCGGCAAGATATCGCCAGACTCCCGCAAATTTGCGGGGTAATCATTAACTAAAACCGCATGACGCGTGACGACGCGGTTGCGAAATTGTGCGGTTCTTAACCGCGATCCTTGACCGATAGCAGTTCCGGTGGCTCAACCAGAAGTGGGCCACCGCGCGATGGGGACTTGCGGATCAAGATGGGCGGTCGCGATCAGAATCGGGGGCAGAAGACGGGATGGTGGCGTGCCGCGCCGCTGCTCGGGCTCTATCGTCCTGCGCTCGTCGCAGCCGGGGTCGGTCTTCTGTTCTCGCTCGCGGGCGCTGCCGCCGTGGCGCGCTGGGAGGACCGCGTCAACAGGATCGAGTTCGCGAACGCGGCCGAGACCCAGGCGATCGTCATGCAGAACGGCATGAACGAGTACATCTCCAGGCTGGTCGCGCTACGCACGCTGTTCGAATCGACCAACGACGAAATCACCCGCAGCGAATTCGAGACCTTCAGCGCCCGCTTGTTCGAGCGTCATCCCGGCATGCTGCGCATTGGCTGGCTGCCGCGCGTCAACCGCAAGGAGCGCGCCGAATACGAGGCCGCTGCGATCACGGACGGCGTATCAGGCTATCGCATCAAGTCGCTCCAGGGCGATGGCTTCGCGACCGCGCCGCAGAACGATGAATATTTTCCGGTGTTCTACTCGACCCAGCCGAAGACCTCGCCGGTCTACGGCATGGACTATGCGACCGTTCCGGAGCGCCGCGCGGTGCTGGAGCGCGCCCGCGACAACGATCGGGTCGCTGCCATTCGCACGCGCCTCTACGAGCCGAGGGAGGGCGGCCGGCTGCCCGACGTCCTCGTCGCCATTCCCGTCTACGCCAAGGGTACCTCGCGCGACGACGTCGCCGACCGGCGCCGCAATCTCGCCGGCTTCGTCGTCGGCATCTTCGACCTGCCGCTGCTGATCCAGTCCGTTCGCGTGACCACGGGAGCAAGCCCCGCGGTCAGTGTGAACGTCTACCCGCCATTTAGCGCTCGGATCGTCAGCCTGGCGGAAACGCTGCCGGATTATTCGTCGGCCGCCACCGCGCCGCAGTCGATGCGGGACGTTGCACGGGCCCCGCATTGGTCGGGCAGTCTCAGGATCGGCGATACCGATTGGCAGGTCCGGGCGGTTCCGACCGCCGGCGGTCCGCTGGAGACGACCTACGATCGTGCGGGCGCGGTGCTGACCGTCGGCATGCTGCTGACGCTGTCGCTGTCGACCTACCTCATGCTCGCAAGCCGCAACTCGCGGCGGCTGTCGCTGGCGAACCGGCGCGTGCTGGAGCTCGCCCAGACCGACATCCTGACCGGGCTGCCGAACCGCGCCTTCTTCCTCACCCGGCTCGACCTGATGAACAGCCAGTTGAGCGTGAGGGGGCTGCCGTTTTCGATCCTGATGCTCGACCTCGACCGCTTCAAGAACGTCAACGATTCGCTCGGCCACGGTGCCGGCGATGCGCTGCTGCGCCAGGTGGCGCTGCGGCTGAGATCCGCGCTGCGTGAAACCGACGTGCTGGCGCGGCTCGGCGGCGACGAGTTCGCCATCATCCAGGAGGCTTGCATCCAACAGAGTTGCGACGATCAGCGGGCCTGCGCGACCGAGCTTGCCGCGCGGATTGCCAAGCTGGTTGCTGAACCGTTCCTGCTGCCGGGCCACCGCGTCGAGATCGGCACGAGCATCGGCATCGCGATCGCGCCGGACCATGGCAGCGACCAGGAGCAGCTGCTCAAGAAGGCGGACCTCGCGCTGTACCGCTCGAAATCGGCCGGCCGCAACTGCTTCACCGTCTACGACGACGCCATGTCGGCCGAGCTCGAGGCACGCAATACGCTGGAAGGGGATCTGCGCGATGCCATCGCGCAGTGCCAGTTGGAGGTGCATTATCAGCCCTTCGTCGACCTCGCAGGCGGTGCTCGTCGCGGCTTCGAGGCGCTGGTGCGCTGGCGGCATCCGGGCCGCGGCCTGATCCCGCCGGACCAGTTCATCGCGCTTGCGGAGGAAACCGGGCTGATCGTGCCGCTCGGCGAATTCGTGTTGCGGCGCGCATGCGCGGACGCCGCCGCCTGGCCCTGCGATCTCACCGTTGCCGTGAACCTGTCCCCGATCCAGTTCAAGGAGGCCGACCTGTTCGAGACGATCTGCGCGGCGCTGGCGGATTCAGGCCTGGCGCCCGAGCGGCTGGAGATCGAGATCACGGAATCCGTGCTGCTGGAACGCGGCATCGAGAACCTCGCCTTCATGGAGCGGCTGAAGCACACCGGCATCGAGCTCGCGCTCGACGATTTCGGCACCGGCTATTCGTCGCTGAGCTATCTCACCGTGTTCCCGTTCGACAAGATCAAGATCGACAAATCCTTCATTCGCAACCTCACGCATCAGCCGCGCAGCTCCGCCATCATCGCCTCGATCGTGACGCTGGCGCGCGGGCTGGATATGTCGGTCACCGCCGAAGGCGTCGAGACGGCCGAGGAGTTCGAGCGGTTGACGGCGCTCGGCGTCAACTTTGCGCAAGGCTACCTGTTTGGCCGCCCGCAGCCGGTCGACCAGATCGCGTTCGGCGAGTCCGTTCAGAGTTCGCAACGCGACGCAGCTTGAGCGCGCGCGTTGGCAGCATTTGAACATTGAAGAGAGGTCGTCATGCCCGGGTTTGTCCCGCCTGCGCGGCCGAAGCCGCTTCGGCGAGGCGAAGGCCCGGGCATCCACGTTCTTTGTTCCGCCCAGCGAAGACGTGGATGGCCGGGACAAGCCCGGCCATGACGATGTGGCAGCTTCTGCACCCGTCAAGAAACACATACGCGAAAATCGCTTGACCCGGGCGGCCCCGGATGGTCGGTAGCACCATCTAGGGATGAAATAAGAAAAACATGCGTCTTCCGTTCTTCTACGGCTGGGTCGTGGTCGCCGTGACCTTCGTCACCATGGCCATCGGCGTCAACGCGCGCACCGCCTTTTCGTTGTTCTTTCCTCCCATTATCTCGGAGTTCGGCTGGGAACGCGGCGTCACCGCCGGCGCATTTTCCTTCGGCTTCGTAATATCCGGCATCGTCAGCCCGCTGATCGGTCGCCTGATGGACCGCGCCGGCCCGCGCGCGGTGATGGAGCTCGGTGTCGTGCTGATGGGCGGCGGGCTGCTGCTGGCCCCGCTCACGAGCCAACCCTGGCATCTCTACGTCACCATCGGGGTCATGGTCGGCGCCGGCTCGGTGTGTCTCGGCTATTCCGGCCAGTCGCTGTTCCTGCCGAACTGGTTCATCCGCAAGCGCGGTTTCGCCATCGGGATTGCCTTTGCCGGCGTCGGCATCGGCTCGGTGACGCTGCTGCCGTGGGTACAGCACATGATCGAGCAGACCGGCTGGCGCACCGCCTGCACCGCGATGGGGCTGCTGATCCTCGTCGTGCTGGCGCCGATCAATCTATTCCTGCACAAGCGCCCCGAGGATATAGGGCTCCAGGCGGATGGTGACGCCGCGCCGGTCGCGGGTGCGGCAGCGCCGGTCTCGAACATCGTCGACCCTGTCTGGGTCGGCACCGACTGGACGCTGCGGCGTGCGGTCGGTACGACGCGGTTCTGGTGGATCGCGCTCGGCTACTTCTGCGGCCTGTACATCTGGTACGCCGTGCAGGTGCACCAGACCAAGTTCCTGTTCGACATCGGCTTCAGCCCGAGCGTTGCGGTCTGGGCGCTCGGCATCGTCAGCCTGCTCGGCATTCCCGGCCAGATCCTGCTCGGCCACGTCTCCGACCGGATCGGGCGGGAATGGGTGTGGGCGATCAGCTGCGCAGGGTTTGCGATCTGTTTCGCGGCGCTGATCGCGTTGAAGTATCAGTCCTCGTTCTGGCTCGTCTATCTCATGGTGTTCACACAAGGCGCGCTCGGCTATGGCCTCACCTCGATCATGGGCGCGGTGGTGTTCGAGATTTTCCAAGGCAAGCACCAGGGGAGCATTTTCGGCATGATCATGCTGGCGGCCCTGGCCGGCGGCGCGGCCGGCCCCTGGGTGACGGGCTTCCTCCATGATCGCACCGGCGATTACACGCTCGCCTTCGCCATCGCCATCGTCGTGAGCGGATTGTCGGCGCTCTCGGTCTGGCAGGCCGCGCCGCGCAAAGTGCGCGCCGTGGCCGGCCGGCTGCACAAGCTCCATGCCGGAACCGGTGCTGGATAGGTTCCGGGCGCACTCAATTACCTTGGATGCTTTCGCGGACCGTTAAGCATGCCAAGTCTTGGCGCGGCGCGACCAGATTGCAAAAACGTCTTGGACACCATCGCAGCGCTAGCTTCGAGCCGATTGCCACATCATCCCGCTGCCTTCGGGTCCAACCATGTCTGCCTCCGATTGTCTTGCGACGGAAACTCCGGAAGTGCTGCTGGCCGCGCTCGAACGCGCCGACGATGGCGTCGTCATCATCGATAGCGCTCATCGCATCTCGCATTTCAACGTCGGCGCGGAGCGGATCTGGCTGCTCGCGCGCAACGAGGTGCTCGGTTGCGATGCCGAAATTCTTGCCCTCAAATGTCTTCAGGCTCCGGCTACCGAATTCCGCGACGAGATTAGCCTGCTGCGGCCCGACGGCAGTCGCATCAGGGCGTCCATCGCGCTCTCCTCGGCGACCGTTGATGGCGCGGTTCATCACATCGTGTTCGCCCGCGACGTCACCGCGGAGGCCGATCGCCGTGCACAGATCAAGCTTCTGAACGCGGTCTCCGATCAAACCAGTCGCGCGGTGATCATCACCGACGTCGAGCAGAACATCCGCTACGTCAACTCGGCGTTCACGACGCTGTTCGGCTACACCAGCGGCGAGGCGGAGGGACGCAATGCGGCCGAGCTCGTCGCCGGTCGCCATACCGATCGCACGGTCGTCGCAAAGCTGGTCAAGCGCTTGGTGCATGGCGGTCGCCGCGGCGAAGCCGAGGTGCTCGCCTACGACAAGGACGGCGGGGAGATCTGGGTCTGCGCCCGGATCGACGCCGTCCGCGACAGGAAGGGCCGGGTCAAGCACATCTTCGCGCTGCTCGAGGACATCACAGAGACCAGGCAGCTGCGCTCGCTCCAGCAGCTCATCATGAGCGCGCTGGCCGACGAGGTTCCGATCGCCGAGATCGCCGACCGGCTATGCCGCCGCGTCGAGGAGATCGCGCCCGACGTCGTCTGCTCGCTGCTTCACATCGATGCCGCGGGCCTGATCCACCCGCTGGGCGGTCCGAGCCTGCCCGACGACTATTCCCGTGCACTGGATGGGGTTGCGATCGGCCCCAACGTCGGCTCCTGCGGCACGGCTGCCTTCTATGGCGAGCCGGTCCTGGCTGAAGATCTCGACACCGATCCGCGCTGGCAGCCCTACAAGGCGATGCCGCTCGGGATTGGCCTGCGCGCATGCTGGTCGACCCCGGTCAAGGCCAAGGACGGCCGGGTCATCGCCACCTTCGCCTTCTATTATCGGGAGCCGCGCGCGCCGAGCAACTGGCACCGGCGCATCGTCGACGCCTGCGTCGACCTCGGCGCGTTCGCGATCGAGCGTAAGGAGGCGCGCGCCGAGATCGCGCGGCTCGCCTATCACGACATCCTCACCGGCCTGCCGAACCGCGCGCAGCTGCGGAACCTGATCACGACTGCGATCGATGCCTGTCCGACCGGCAGCCACGTCGCGCTGGCCTTTCTCGACGTCGATCATTTCAAGGACGTCAACGACACCCTCGGTCACGCCGCCGGCGACGAGCTTCTGGTCCAGCTCGCACAGCGTCTGCGCGAGCATATCGGTCCCGAGGACATGCTTGGTCGGCTGGGCGGCGACGAATTCGTCATCCTGCTGCCGCAACGCAACGCCGAAGGCGCCGAGCGCGCCGCCGCCGGGATCATCGATGCGCTGGCCGTGCCGTTTCGCCTCGGATCCAGGCAGATTCAGATGTCCGCGAGCGTCGGCATCAGCCTCTATCCGGACCATGCCACGGATATCGACACACTGATGCAGCAGGCTGACGCGGCGATGTACATGGCCAAGCAGGCCGGCCGCTCGACTCACCGCGTCTTCAGCGCCGAAATGAACGGCCTTACCGAGCAGCGGCTGACGCTGATCGCCGCGCTACGCCGCGCCATCGCCGAGGGCGCGCTGACGCTCAGCTACCAGCCGCAGATCCGCAGCTGCGACGGCGCGATCCACGGCGTCGAGGCTCTGGCGCGCTGGCACGACGCTGTGCTGGGCGACGTCTCACCGGCAAAGTTCATCCCGCTCGCCGAGGAATGCGGCCTGATCGAGCAGATCGGCCTTTGGTCGGTGCGCGAGGCCTGCCGGCAGATGGCGAGCTGGCGCCGCGCCGGGCTCGATATTCCGTCCGTCTCGGTCAACCTGTCGCCGATCAATTTCCGCCATGTCGCGTTGGCCGCGCGGCTCAAGGACATTCTCTCTGAGTACGACCTGCCGGTGGACGCGCTGATGCTGGAGATCACCGAGGGCGCGTTCATGCAGGACAGCGTCGCCGCGCTCGAGACCATGAACGCCATTCGCGAGCTTGGTGTCGGGCTCTCGGTGGACGATTTCGGCACCGGCTATTCAAGCCTCAGCCGGCTCGCGCATCTGCCGATCCGAGAGCTCAAGATCGACCGCAGCTTTATGCGCGACATCGAGACGGACGCAGGCGCGCTCGCCATCGCCACCGCCGTGGTCCGCGTCGGTCAGGGTCTCGGCATGACCGTCGTCGCCGAAGGCGTCGAGACCGAAGGGCAGCGCAAGACGCTGGCCGAACTCGGCTGCGACGTCGTGCAGGGCTTCCTCTACGCCCCCGCGCTCGCCCCCGTCGCATTCGAGCGTTGGCTGATCGAGCACTGCGCCGAGCAGGCGAGGGCGATGCTGGGAAGGCTCGATGTTGCGCCCACGGGACGCGGCGCCATGAAGCGGTCGGCGCAGGGTGCTGCTTTGGGCCGGTAATGTCCGGGCTCAGGCATTCGGTTGCGGGAACGTACCGGATTGCTTGCTCGGGGCGACCGAGGCCGCGGCCTGTCCAATTTCGCGGGCACCTCGCGGGTGCCAAAGATCGTATAGTATGATGTATGCAAGATGCGTTCGCTGCAAAGACGCAATCAGCTTTCCGCAATTATCCGTGCTTGATCTCGCCAGATGGCTCTGTTTGGATGGATTCAGTTCGGCAGGCGTATTTCGGATAAATCATAGTGGATGAAATCAGCGGTTTCCGTCGTTCATTGGATGCTCGTTCCCGGGAAAGCAGCGCGACCGTCCACCCCACTGGCATCGGGAATCGGCTTCTGGCGGCGTTGCCGCCGGCGGATCTCGGTCTGCTGACGCCCTACTTTCAGAAGGTCTCGTTCGAAGCCGATGCCGTCCTGGTGCGGTCGGGCGATGAGCTCGACCCGGTTTATTTTCCCCATAGCGGCGCGATCGCCTTCATGCTCGATATGCCGGACGGGCAATCGGTCGCAACCACCTTGATGGGACGGGAAGGCGCTTTGGCCTCGTTTTCCGCGCTCGGCCCGTCGCTTTCATCCGTGACCGCGATTGCTCGCGTGGCCGGCACAGCGTCGCTGATTTCCGCCGCCAAATTCAGGGCTGCCTATGCACAAAGCGCAGCCATCAGGCATGTCGTGCAGGTCCACGTCCGCGCGGTGTTATTGCAGCTCCAGCATGTAGCCGCTTGCAACGCGCTGCACCGGGTGGATCGCCGCTTGGCGCGCTGGCTCCTGCAGCTTCATGACCGCGTTCCCGATGATCCTCTTCCGGTGACGCAGGACGCCCTTGCGCAATTGCTCGGGGTGCGGCGCACGACCGTGACTCTGACGATGAACAAGCTACGCGAGGCCGGTGCCGTCCCGTCCGACCGGCGCGGGTTTATCAAGATAGATCGCGCTCGGCTTGAGATGGTCGCATGCGATTGTTATGCGCTCATGGAGCACAACATCGATCGAATGTATTGCCAGGAATTGTCGGTGTCGCAGCCTGCCCATCCGCCGTTCCGGCAAAGTGTCTTGGTCGCCTCCGACCGAGCCAGTGGTGAATCCAGAGCCGTCTCGCGGGCAGGAAATAGAGAGCAGGGCCTGGACTCGCGCTGACGGTGCTCGACTGCACGCCAGCGATTATTCGTTGACTCGATCGGCCGCACAGAACCAGGGCGCGAACTCATCGACCATGAGTCCGCGCCCCGGTACGGTCCTAGCTCACCAAGCGATCAATAGTCCCAGAACGCCGGGACCCAACGGAAGGCGTCGCCGTCGGCCGCGACCCTGCCGATGGACGGGAACGGCAGGTGCGTGGCGACCAGCATCTCGCCGGTCTCGGCCAACTGTCGCAACAGGCGGATGCGAACCCGCGCGGCTTCCTCGGGGTCGTGCTCGAAGCCATTGTACCATTCGGGTTGCTCGAACCCGACGGCGAACACGGCGTCGCCGGCGAATGTCAGCGCCTCGCCGCCGGAGGCGATGCGAACCACGCTGTGTCCGGGCGTGTGACCGCCGGTGCGACGAACCACGACGCCCGGCGCGACCTCGTGCTGCTCATCGAAAGGCCGCAGGTGACTGCCGTACTCCTTCACGAACTGCTTGGCGGCGGCCCGAAGCGCATCCGGGAATCCCGGCGGCATGGAGACGCGGGAGAAATCGGGCGCCTCCCAGAATTTGACCTCGGCGGCCGCCACGTGGATCCGCAGATCCTTGCGCAGCCGCTCCTTCACCCCGTCGACGAGCAGCCCACCGACGTGGTCCATGTGCATGTGGGTCAGCACCAGATCGGTCACGGCCGACAGATCGATGCCGGCGGCCGCCAGTCGCTTGATCAGCTGCCCGGCCCGCGGCAGGTGCAGGTCCGGATCGGACCCGAGGCCCGCGTCGATGAGGATGGTCTTGTCGCCGCTGCGGACCATGACCGCGTTCAGCGCCCAGTCGAAGGCGTCCTGCGGCAGGAACATGTCGTGCAGCCAGGTTGCCCGGTCGGCCGGGGCGGCGTTGTGCGCCAGCATGGCGGTCGGCAGCGGCAGCACACCGTCGCTGACCACCAGCACGTCGATCTCGCCGACCTTCAGCGCGTAGCGCGACGGAACGAGCTCTTCGGGCTTCGATGCGACGGGATAGGAGGTGTTGTGCAGGTTCATGTTGGTCTCCGGTTTCAGTTCTGGTTCTGGCTGGTCGTGGTTGAACGGTTCGCGCAGCCAGGGGAGCGCGGCCGTCGTTTCGTGCGTTACAGGCTGGTCACGCGTTCCGGATCGGCTGACGCGAGCGCCGCGGCACGCTCGGCGCGGGGCGGGTAGATCCAGACCGTGTTGATCTCCCGCTTGGTCTTCTTGGCGATTTCGCCGACCATCTCGACCGTGCGCTCCCAGCCGCGCGTGAACAGCGCGCCGGCTTCGCCGAGATCGAGGCAGGTGACGTAAGCCTTCTGGTGATATGGCCTGGTCGGAACGCCGAGCAGCTCGGCCGCGGCATTGTTGCCGGCAAAGGCGCCCATGCGTGTCGCGTGCTGGCACGACATCAATGCGTAATTACCGTTGTCGTCGCATGCGGCCCGCGCGGCATCGCCGGTGGCGAAGACGCCGGCGACGCCTGATACGCGCAGGTCGCGATCGACCAGCAGCCGACCGAAATTGTCGCGCTCGGCGGGGATCTGCGCCGTCAGCGGCGCGGCGCGGATGCCGGCGGCCCACACCACGGTCTCGGTCTCGATGTGCTCGCCAGTCGACAGCGTGACGCCGGATTTGTCGAGCGAGGCAACGCCGGCCCCGAGCCTCGTCTCGACGCCGAGCTTGCGCAACGCGTCCTCGATCAGCGGGCGCGGGCCTTCGCCCATGTCGGGCGCGATCGCGCTGTTGCGGTCCACGATGATGACGCGCGCCCGCGTATCATTGCCTAAGATGGCGCGCAGGCGTGCGGGCAGCTCGGTTGCCGCCTCGATGCCGGTGAAGCCGCCGCCGGCGACGACGATTGTATCGCGCCCGTTCACGGCCGGCCGCTCGGCGAGACCATGCAGATGCTTGTCGAGCGCGATGGCGTCATCGAGCGAGTCGACGCTGAAACCGTACTCGGCAAGCCCGGGAATATTGGGGCGGAACAGGCGGCTGCCGGTGGCGACCACGAGACGGTCGTAGGACAGCGTCTTTCGCGTGCCCGTTGCAGTCGCGATCTGCACCGTTCGCGCTTCGGTGTTGACGGTCTCGGCGCTGCCCCTGATGTAGTCGACGTCGATCGCCTTGAGGAGGTCGAGCAGCGGCGCCGTCAAGGTTTCCGGCTTCGGCTCGTAGAGCCGCGGACGGACCACCAGGGTCGGCTCCGGTGCGATCAGTGCGATTTCGAGGTCTTGCGGGGTAGCGCCCTGGATGTCGCGCAGGCGGGCGGAGGAGAGGGCGGCGTACATGCCGGCGAAGCCGGCGCCGATGATGAGCAGTCGCATGTGATAGACTCCTTGAGTTTGCTGGTTCGAAACGCGCGCGTCATCGCCGCCGCCCGATGCGAGCAAAGCCTGGTGCAAACGATGATGACGCGGAGAGGTGAGACGGAGAGTACCTAGCCGCTACGGCGCGGTGCAGTTCGGCAGCGAGGACAGCAGCGCCGGGCCTTCACATCCAGCGCGGCAGCTTCGCGGGCTCGCTGGCCAGCCGCGCAGGGCGACCGGCAGCGAGGGTTTGTTGGGCCAGCTCCGATCGATCAGGATCGATGGCGACGGATTGGCGCTTTGCGCTGCCTGGTGCCCGGCCTCCTCCGCTGTTGGCGAGGTCAAGCGTACGGTCAGTGAGAGCCCGTATATGAGCGCCGTCGAGACGGCCTTCCGCCGCGGTGCAATCGCAAGACGTTTCCAGTTCATCGTTCGCCTCCGTCCGCATCATTTGACGTTGTGATGTGTAGCGAACCGGATCGTCGACTGCCCCAGAGCGATTGCCGTCCCTGTCGAGAGATTGCTGCTAACGCACGCGCCTGCGCCAATCGCTTGGCGTCTCGCCCGTCAGCTTCCTGAACGCCGCGGCGAAGGCGGTCTGCGAGGCATAGCCGAGTGCCGCGGCGACCGAGACGATCGGCTCGTCGGTGTCCCGCAGCACGTTCATGGCCTGCTCGAGCCGGTGCTGGCGCAGCCAGGCGTGCGGCGACAGCCCGGTGCTTTCCTTGAAGGCGCGGCAGAAGTGAAAGCGGGACAGACCGGCATCGGAGGCCAGCGCATCGAGTGACACGTCCGCATCGCTGTCCGAGCGCAACCGTTCGATCGCGCGGAGCAGCACCTTCGGCGACAGCCCGCCCATGGTCGGCTGGAACGTGGTTGGCGAACCGGTGTGCGCGGCCAGCACGCGCGTGGCCAGAAGATCGGTCAGCTGATGCCTGAACAGCGCATCCAGGGGTCCATTGCCCTCCAGCGAATCCGCCGCGCTGAGAAGCAGACGGGACGTAATGGGGTCGGGATGCGCCGTTCGCTCCAGCAGGTGGGCCGGCCCGGTGGTCCCGGCCTCGTCCGCAACGCGCTTCAGCGTTGCGTCGGGAAGATAGAGCTGAACCACGTCGACGGGCTTCGGAATGTCCCATCGGGAGCTTGATCCTTCCGGAATGATGATCACGACCCCGGGACGAAACGTGCCGATCGCAACCGATTTTCCGGACCGCCGCTCCATCCGTTGCATCACGCCGTTATAGGCCATGATCACGTGGTGGCTCATGGGCTCGACGACGTCGTGCAAGGGATCGTGTTTCCAGTGGGCGATCCCGACACCCCGGGAGTCCAATGCGATGCGCAATGGTTCGGTCCTGAGCACGCGCGCCATTTCCAAATCGGCGGCGCGCCGCTCGGACGTTGCGCGATCGTCCTGATGTGCGCTGGATGTGGGTGGCAAGCCCTCGTGCGAGGGATTGCGCATGGGTGCGGTGCTCCCGGTCATTGCGTGGCTCCACCTGATCGCTGATTTGTCGTCCGTGTTTGTACGGACCAGGGTGCCTTCTATGCGCTGCAATGGCCCGTGGTCTTGCCTGAAACGGCTTTGCGTTGCCTGATCCTGCTCCAGGCAGGCGTGCGTTTTCACGAATGCACGATGGGGGCGGGCGATGGAGGGTCCTTGACGCTAGCCCGACGCCAACCCCGTCCTCCGCCGCAAATCCGTGATCGCGCGCAGAAAGCTGTCGGCCGGCGTGGTCTCGGGATCGATCAGCCGGTGCAGGCGAAAGCCGTCTTCCAGCGCCAGCACGACGGAGGCCATCCACGGCGGGTTCAGCGTGTCGCCTCTCGCGTTGCTGTTCAATGTCGCCTCGATGATGTCGGCAATGAGCTTGCGCCGCGCGCGCAGGCGCTTGGCAAGCTCCGGGCGGCGCTTCTCGGCGCGTGCGACGAACAGGATCATCTCCATGTGCAGCAGGGGCGAGCGGCCGAGCGGATCCTGCCGCGTGCGGTCCATCGCCTTCAGCGCGGCGATGAAATCGTCGAGATTGTCGTGCTGCGCGAGGATGTCCATGTTGCGCCGGATCGACTGCTCGACATGGTCCTCGAGCATGGCGATGATCAACTCGTCCTTGCTCTTGAAGTTGGAATAGAACGCGCCGCGGCTGAAGCCCGCCGCCGCCGCGATCGCCTCGATGCTGGCGCCGCCGATGCCGTCCTGCTCGAAGACGCGCGCTGCTGCCTCGAACAGCGCCTCGCGCGTATCGTCCCTGGTCGGCCTGGTTCTCACCCTTGACATCGCGCCAGGTTAGGGCAGAATGCAACTCGATACAACAATGTATCGAGTTGATAATTTCAGGGGATGGTTACGCCGGGCAGTGGGGCTGCGATCGGCGTATGCGTGTCATGCGGCAACCGATCTGAGGTCACCATGAACGAGCAAGTGCAAGGCGCAGGCGGCGATCCGCTGTTCAACCCTCTGTCGCCGGACTTCATCCGCGATCCCTACCCGCATTACGAGCGGCTGCGCGCGATCGATCCGATCCACGTGACGCCGTTCGGCCAGTTCGTCGCCAGCCGCCATGCCGATGTCAGCCTCGTGATGCGCGACAGGCGCTTCGGCAAGGATTTCGTCGAGCGCTCCAAGCGCCGCTACAGCCCGTCCATTATGGACGAGCCGGTGTTCCGCAGCATGAGCCACTGGATGCTGCAGGCCGATCCGCCCGATCACACCCGCCTGCGCGGTCTCGTCGTCAAAGCGTTCACCGCGCGCCGGGTCGAGGACATGCGGCCGCGGATTCAGGAGATCGTCGACCAGGCCATCGATGCCGTGATCGATCGCGGCCACATGGACTTGATCGAGGATTTTGCCTTCCGCCTGCCCGTCACCATCATCTGCGACATGCTCGGCATTCCCGAGGACCATCGCGAGGTCTTCTACAACAGCTCGCGCGACGGCGGGCGGCTGCTCGATCCCGTGCCGCTCACGCCGGAGGAGATCGCCAAGGGCAATGCTGGCAACATGATGGCGCAGATGTATTTCCAGCAGCTGTTCGAGCTGCGCCGCCGCAAGCCCGCCGACGATCTCATCACCCAGCTCGTGCAGGCCGAGGAGGACGGCAACAAGCTCACCAACGAGGAATTGACCGCCAACATCATCCTCTTGTTCGGCGCAGGCCACGAGACCACCGTCAACCTGATCGGCAACGGCCTGTTGGCGCTGCACCGCAATCCGGACCAGCTCGCGCTCCTGAAAGCGCGGCCGGAACTGATGGTGGGCGCGATCGAGGAGTTCCTGCGCTACGATTCCTCGGTGCAGATGACCGGCCGCGTCGCGCTGGAGGACATCGAGGATCTCTGCGGCAAGAGCATCCCCAAGGGCGAGACCGTGCTCTGCCTGCTCGGCTCGGCCAACCGTGATCCGGCGGTCTATCCTGACCGGCCCGACCGGCTGGACGTGACCCGCCAGAATGTGAAGCCGCTGTCGTTCGGCGGCGGCATCCATTTCTGCCTCGGTGCCCAATTGGCGCGGATCGAGGCCGAGATCGCCATCGCGACGCTGTTGCGCCGGCTGCCGGGCTTGCGGATCGACGAGGTCGAGAACCCGGAATGGCGGCCGACCTTCGTGCTGCGCGGCCTCAAGAGGTTGCCGGCGAGCTGGTAGGGACGGGGGACGCGTTAACCTCCGCGCGCAACAGTCGCTGTGACTTCGCCACACTTGCCTCTATATAAGGGGCTGTTCCGGTACGCCTGAAGCCTCTCAAGGTCAGGGTTTGGCCCGGGTGCCGGTTTGGCCGAGGGGAGACCCGTGCAGACGACGCTGCTCGGATTGGCGATTGCCTTCATCATTGCGCTTCTGGCCGCGCTGATCGGGCCCTACTTCATCGACTGGAACCAGTTCAGGCCCCAGTTCGAGGCGGAGGCCGGCAGGATCATCGGCGTACCGGTGCGGGTGGCGGGCGAGCTGGATGCGCGGCTGTTGCCGGCGCCGACGCTGCGGCTGCGCGCGGTGACCTTCGGCGGCAACAACGATCTCGGCCGGCTGCGCGCCGACAAGCTCGACGTCGAGTTCAGCTTGGGCTCGCTGATGCGCGGCGAATGGCGCGCGACCGAGCTTTCGGTCAACGGCATGGCGGTGGATCTCGGCCTCGATGCCAGGGGGCGGGTCGATCTGCCCTCCACCGCGAGCGGCACCTTCAATCTGGCCTCGCTCGCGATCGAGCGCCTGAATCTTGCCGGCCGCATCGCCCTGCATGATGCCGCCAGCCGCTCGACGCTCGAGCTGAGCGACATCGCCTTCTCCGGCGACGTCCGCTCGCTGGCCGGCTCGGTGCGGGGCGATGGCCGTTTCACCGCCGCGGGCACGCGCTACCCGTTCCGCATCTCCTCCGGCCCGAGCGCCGACGGCAGCGCCACCCGCCTCCACCTCAACATCGATCCCGGCGAGCGCGCCATCCTCGCCGATCTGGAAGGCGTGCTCGCGTTCGACAATCGCCTGCCGAAATTCGACGGCGCGCTGACCCTCGCCGTGCCCGCGGCGAAGAAGGCGGGCGAGGCCGGGCCGATGCCCTGGAAGCTGACGGCCAAGCTCAAGGCCGATCCGGCCGGCGCCAAATTCGACCAGATCGACGCGAGTTTCGGTGCGGAGGACAATGCGCTCAAGCTCGGCGGCGTCGGCGATCTCAGGTTCGGCGCCTCGCCGCTGCTGCGCGCGGTGCTGTCGGCGCGGCAGGTCGACGCCGACAAACTCGCGGCCAAGGACGATGCCGATCCGCAGCGCGTCATGTCGGCGCTACGCGCAGGACTGGCGGCGATCCCGCAGGCACCGATCCCGGCGCAGATCGAGTTCAACTCCGACCAGATCATGCTCGGCGGTCGTCCGCTCCAGAACATCACGGCCGAGCTTGCGACCGACGGAAGGTCTTGGACGTTCCAGCGGCTCGAACTGCGCGCGCCCGGCATGACGCAGCTCTCGCTCAACGGCTCTGCGCCCGGCGCCGACAGCTTCAGCGGCCGTCTCAGCGTCGAATCCTCCGATCCCGACACACTGGTGGCCTGGCTCCAGGGCCGCACCGAGGTCAATCGCCGCAGCACGCGGCCGCTGCGCCTTGCCGCCGACGTGACCATCGCCGCCAACCATTTCGCCGTCGACAGGCTGAAAGCCGAGATCGAGGGCGGCGCGGTGGAGGGCCGCATCGCCTTCGTGCAAACAGGCGCGAGCAAGGGCTCGCGGATCGATGCCGAGCTCAAGGCCGACCGTCTCGACCTCGATGCCGCCGCAAGTTTTGTGCGTGCGCTCGCGGGACCGCAAGGCGAATGGCCGGAGGAAGCAAAACTCTCGCTCGATGTCGGCCGCGCGATCTCCGCCGGCCAGGAGCTGCGGCCGTTCACGGCAAAGCTCGGCTACGGTCCGGCGGCGCTCTCGCTGGAGCAACTGCGCTTCGGCCAGGCTAGCGGCGTGACCACGGAGGCGACCGGCAGCTTCGACCGCACTCATGCCACCGGCAAGCTCGCGCTGAAATCCTCCGCCAATTCACTGCGCGAGCTCACCGCGCTGATCGAGCCGTTTGCGCCTTCGGTGCGCGCACGGTTCGACGCCATCCCGCCACTAGCAGGCGCGACGCGGCTCAAGCTCGACCTCAGCCTCGACAGGAACGCCGAGCATGCCGACCGCAGCAACGCCCGCGCCGTGTTCGATCTCGACGCGCCGCAGCTCAAGGCCACCGCGACGCTGACCGCGCAGACGCCGGTGGCTGCCATCAACGGCATCGATCTCGACAGATTGCGCGACAGCGACTTCACGCTGGAGTCAAAAATATCGACACCGCAGGCCAGTGCCTTGCTGGCGCTGGTCGGGCTCGATCGCGTGGTGGCCGCAGGCGAGGGCGCCTCGCAGTTCGAAGCCAAGGTGAACGGCGCCTGGCGCAAGCCTCTGCAGTTGAACGCAAAGCTCAGCGGCGGCGGCCTGGATGCGGATGCGCAAGGCAGCGTCGATTTGTCGGGGCCCAAATCGTCCGACCTCAAAGGCAGCGTGAATTTGCGCGTGCGCAACGCCAATCTGGCGCCGCTGTTCGGGACCAGTCCGGCCGACAAGTCGGTGCAGCGGGTCAACCTGTCCTCGCGCGTCGGCCTGTCGGGTAACCGCCTGAGCTTCGACGATCTCGACAGCAGCGCCGCCGGCTCGCATCTGCGCGGCCATCTCGCGGTGACGCTCGATCAGGAGAAGAGTGTCGAGGGCGAGATCGGCCTCGACGCGCTCGATCTGATGCCTGCGCTGGCGATGGCGATCGGCGCCGCCGGACATGATGCCGGAGAGCCGTTGAGCACGGGGCTGCTCGGTGGCTGGCGCGGCCGCATCGCCTTCCAGGCCCTGCGCGGCACCTTGCCCGGCGGCATCGAGCTGCGCCCCATCGGCGGCACGATCCGGAGCGACGGCCAGTCGCTCGCGCTCGATGCGCTCAAGGGCGGCCTCGGTGGCGGCGAGATATCGGCGAGCCTCGACGCGCGCAATGGCGCCGGTGGCCTGACGTTGAATGCGCGCGTCGAGCTCGGCAATGTCGATGCGGCGGCGCTGCGCTACCGCGACCTCGCGCTGCCGAAGGGCCGCGCCTCGGTGCAGATGGCGTTGACGAGCCAGGGCCGCAGCGTCGCGGCGCTG
Source organism: Bradyrhizobium cosmicum (assembly GCF_032290525.1). Taxonomy (GTDB): domain Bacteria; phylum Pseudomonadota; class Alphaproteobacteria; order Rhizobiales; family Xanthobacteraceae; genus Bradyrhizobium; species Bradyrhizobium cosmicum_A. The sequence goes on from NZ_JASXTA010000002.1 coordinate 451,585, forward strand.
ACTGGTGCGCTCGGCGGCAACGGCACGGTGACGCTGGATTCCGCCGAGATCAGCGGTCTCAATCCGCGCGCCTTCGAGATCGCCATTCGCGCCAGCGACGGCGGCCAGGTTGCCGACGACGTCAGGCTGCGCCAGCTGGTCGAGCCGGCGCTTGCCGCCGCCCCGATTGCCGTCGCCTCGGCGCAGATCCCGTTCACGATCCGCGACGGCCGCCTTCGCTTCGGCGCGACGGCGCTGGAGGCGAAGAACGCCCGCGCCATCGTCTCCGGCGGCTACGACATTCCGGCCGACCAGGCCGACATTCGCGCCAGCCTGACGCCGATCATGACCGGGCTCTCGGGCGCACCGCCGGAGATTCAGCTGTTCGCGGCAGGTCCGCCGGACAGGCTCAACCGGACCGTCGATGTCGCGCCGCTGTCCTCGTGGCTTGCGGTGCGCGCCATCGACCGCGAGACGCGCCGGCTCGATGCCATCGAGCGCGGCGAGCCGCCGCCGGCGACCGCGGCGCTGCCGACGCTGGTCTCGCCGGATCCGGCGCCCGAGCCGTCGCTGACCGACGTGCCGACGCCGGGCCGCGATCCCCGCCGCGCACCGCCGCCGAAGGCAAAGGCCGCGCCGACACCGAAGGCGCCGCAGGCGGCTCCCGCAGCACCGAGCCCGCCGCTTACGAGCTCGCCACTTGCAACCCCGCCACTTGTGAGCCCGCCGCTCGCAAGCCAGCAGGTCGCGCCCCTGCCGCCGCCGATCGAGGTGAGGCCGGCCCCAGGGCCGCCGCCCGCAAAGCCCAGGCCGAAGCCGCCGCTGGTGCTGACGCCACAGAATCCGTAAGCGCCGAACTCGTCATGCCCGGGCTTGTCCCGCCTGCGCGGCCGAAGCCGCTTCGGCGAGGCGAAGGCCCGGGCATCCGCGTTCTTCGTGCAGCAAGGCGTGGATGGCCGGGCATAGGCGAGCGGAAGCGACGCCGTCCTTCGGACGGCTACGCCCGGCCATGACGGCGGGGAAGCAAAGTGCCTCAACTCCGTTCGGCAAGCGTAGGCTTCTGCCTGCCGGTAAACCCGATCCCTCGCATTTGAACGAGTTCTGCTCGGCAAAACTGCTGCACCGACTTTACCGGATTCTCGCGTTTGTTCCCTAGTCTCGAGTCTCAGAGAAATTCGGTGTCCTGCCGCTACCGACAGGATGGCGCGCCAAAGAGTTACCAAGAACTGGGGTGATCGACATGAACGGGGCGAAATCGCTTCTACAGGATCTGGACGACGCCATCGCGCGCGGCACCGACGAGAGCCGGGCGAAGGCGTTGTGGCATGCGACCGACATCCTGATCACCGGCCGCTACAGCGACGACGAGATCAGCATGTTCGGCGAGGTCATCGGCCGGCTCGCCGACGAGATCGAGGTGGCCGCGCGTGCGCAGCTTTCGGATGTGATGTCGGCGTGCGATCATGCGCCGTTCAATGTCATCGAAAAGCTCGCCCTCGACGACGAGATCGCCGTCGCCGGGCCCGTGTTGCGCGACTCCACCCGCATCGATGAGAAGATGCTGGTCGAGAGCGCGATGACCAAGGGGCAGTCGCATCTGCTCGCGATCGCCCAGCGCAAGTCGATCGGCGAAGCGGTCACCGACGTGCTGGTCAAGCGCGGCGACCAGGAGGTCGTGACCTCGGTCGTCAAGAACGAGGGCGCCCGCTTCTCCGGCTCCGGCCTCCTGCACATGGTCCGGCGCGCGGAGGGCGACTCCATCCTCGCTGAGCAGCTTGGCCTGCGCAAGGACGTGCCGCGCCACGTCTTCCAGCAGCTCATCTCGAAGGCGTCGGAAGACGTCCGCCGCCGGCTCGAGACCGAGCGGCCCGAGATGATGTCGCAGATCCAGAGCTCGGTGACCGACGTGACCGGCGATCTTCAGTCCAAGTTCGGTCCGTCCTCGCGCAGCTATTTCGTCGCCAAGCGCGTGGTGACGACGCAGTACCGCCAGGGCAACCTCAACCAGGACTCGATCTCGAACTATGCGCGCCAGCACCGGTTCGACGAGGTGCAGATCGGCCTGTCGCTGTTGTCGTCGCTGCCGGTCGACGTGATCGAGCGCGCCATGATGGACCGCAACCGCGAGATTCTCCTGGTGCTGTGCAAGGCGCTCGACTTCTCGTGGGACACGACCATGTCCCTGTTGTTCCTCGGCGCCAAGGATCATCTGATCACGGCGCGCGAGCTCCAGGACAGCGAGCGCGAGTTCGGCAAGCTCAAGATCGAGACCTCGCGCAGCGTTCTGAAATTCTACCAGTCGCGCAAGACCGGTGCAGGTGCCGACACGGGCCGTCAGCCCGAGCTCCAGGTGCACTGAGGAAGAGGGAGTATTTGCCATGTTGCCTCAATTCGGCACCGCGATTCGCAAGAGCAAGAACCTCAGCGCCGACGTCGGCGGATCGGCTCCGGACAAGGCTTCGGTGGACGCTGCCTGGCTGGTGCTGGAAGCCGCCAACGATCTCGGCGATCATGCCGCGATCGAAGCCTGCCGCCGCGTCATCGACGCCGAGCTGAACGGCACGGTCGCCGGCGGCCCTGACATCGATCTGGTGCTGGGGTATTTCCGGTAAGACGCCGTCGGCCAGGCGGGCGCAGCGAAACTGATCATTGCCTGAGTTGCTCGGGATGGCGGTCGTCCGGGACCCGGCGATGGCCGCGATTGCCGTTGCAGGAACCCTCAAGAACATTTCTTGACCAGGCCATTTAGGGTTCACAGGAAACTGCGGAACCGCGACGCATCGCCAACAAAGCTGCACATTCGTGCCGTAGCTCCGCACCAACTGAAATGTTGCGTGCCGCGACGTATCGCCGGCGAGCTCAAGGCAAATGAATGTCGGAACCGCCCTCGATCCTGATCGTGGAGGACGAATATCCGCTCCAGGGCGTGCTCGAGAACGCGCTGGCGGAGGCCGGGTTTGCGTCGGACATCCTGTCGTCGGGCGAGGAGGCAATCACCGTCTTCATCGCCAGGGGGAAGCATCACAAGGCGCTCGTGACCGACGTCTGTCTCGGCGGCAGGCTGAGCGGTTGGGATGTGGCCCGCAGAATGCGAGAGAAACATCCGGACCTTCCGGTCGTGTATATGATGGCGGGTGCCGACCTGGAGTTATGGAAGTCGCAAGGCGTGCCCGACAGCGTGCTTCTCGAAAAGCCGTTTCACCCCGGACAGCTCATCGCCGCGCTCCATGAGCTCTGAACGTTCCGGACGTCGAGTTTGCGATCTGACGCGGACACGCTCGTCGCACGCAGCCGTGATCCGTGGAACCTGCGGATGCAAGTAACGACGGAAGCTCCTCTCCGTACAGCCTTCAGCGAATGCCTTTTTCGCGCTCGCGGATATGCAAGCCTGGGAGAAATCGTCACATGCAAGGGTTCAACATCGCCGAGAATGGAGGCGGTTCTTACCGTCTCTTCGCCATTCTCCGCTGGGACATGGTCATCATATTCGTGTCGTTTGGAATGCAGAAATTTACGCTGCAATCCGCACAGGGCATCGCCCAGTTCATCAGCAACAGTCCGATCATCTCCTGGCTGTCGGTGTTCGGCCTGCGGGGAGAGGCGTATTTTCTAGGTGTTGCCGAATTCGTAATTGCGGCGCTGCTCGCGGCCGGCAGCTTCAGTCCGGTCCTGTCGGCGCTGGGTTCATTCATGGGCATGGTGACCTTCGCGATCACGTGGTCGTTCTTCTTCACGACGCCGGGCGTCGTCACATGGAGCCTTTCGTCCGATCCGATGGCGTGGAACCTGACTGGCGAATTCCTGTTCAAGGACATCGTTCTGCTGTGCGTGTGCACCGTGTTATTCCTCGCGTCACTGCCGCAATGGGTCGTTCGGTTGCGTAGCGGCTGAGCGCTGCGCCTCTCACCGTCTGATGCGGCAAATCACAAGACCTTCGCCGGATCGCGGAACAGGTCTTTGTGACCTTCGCCGAACGTACGGCGCCGAGATGGCGGAAGATGCGGGATCGAGATGGAGGGCGACTGGGTCGGCGAGATGATCCTCGAGATGGCCAGCGTCGAGGCCCCGTCGTCGACCCGTTTCGTGCTACGGGACCTTCTGGCATCAAAAACGGGTCGATCTTTTCGACTCCGTATCAAATCCTGGTTCCGACCTTGCTGCGCCGAGCGCCGCAGCCAATTCGTCGATATGATACGGTTTCGGTAGAATTTGAATACCTTCCAACGCGGCGTCATGAACTGCGGCTTCGGAGTATCCGCTGGTCAGAAGGACGGGTATGTCGCTACGCCGTCTTTTGATCTCGCGTGCCAGTTCGACTCCATTCATGCCGCCGGGCATCATGATATCGGAAAAGATGACGTCGACGGCGCGGCCGTCGGCCAGCGCGCCGAGCGCGGCGGCGCCACTCGCAGCGCGTGTGACCTCGTAACCTAGGTGCCCCAGCATCTCGCTCACAAGTGCGGCAACCTCGTCATCGTCTTCGACCAGGAGAATTCGACCACGGTTGGTCTTTCTCGGCCGCACCATGTTGAGATCGATCAGGTGCCGCTCCCTGGTCGGAACGCTGAGCGATCGCGGCAAATAGAGCTCGATGCTGGTACCTCGGCCGACTTCCGACCGAATGCGGACTGTGCCCCGTGACTGCGTCGCAAATCCGTGGACCTGGGCAAGCCCCAGCCCCGAGCCTTTTCCGACCTCCTTGGTCGTGAAAAATGGTTCGAATGCGCGCGACAGGATCTCCAGCCCCATGCCGACGCCGGTATCGACGACGGACAGGCGCACATAGTCGCCTGCAATCTGCTCGTCGTTCAGATCGGGCAGGTTTTCCCCACGTACGACAATCGTGCCGCCATTGGGCATCGCGTCGCGGGCGTTGACGGCGAGGTTGAGAATCACCAGTTCGAGCTCGCCGGGATCGACCTCCACCGGCCAGAGCGTATCCGGAAAGTCGAACTCAACGTGGACGTCGCCTCTCAGGCTTCGGTCGAGCAGCTCGCGCATGCCTCCCATCTGCGAGGCAACGTCGACCGGCTCCGGCCGCAGCGTCTGGCGGCGAGAGAAAGCAAGCAGCTGTCGGGTCAGACTGGCCCCGCGTTGTGCAGCCTGGACCATGCCGTCCATCAGGCGGCGACGGCGGGCAGGGTCCGTCTGACGGTCAAGCATGTCGAGACCGCCGGAAATGACCATCAGCAGATTGTTGAAGTCATGCGCCACCCCGCCGGTCAACTGGCCGATGGCTTCGATTTTCTGTGCTTGGCGAAGCGTCTCCTCCACGCGAGTGCGCTCGTTCATCTCGAGCCGAAGCTGGTTGTTGGCCTCCTCCAGCTCTCGCGTGCGCTCGACCACCAGCTTCTCGAGCTGCTGCGCCGTCTGCTCGCGTGCCGCGAGCAGAGCCCGGATTTCATATTGACGCCGTCGGGCCCGGATCGCCGATTGCATTGCGCTGGTCAGCGTGATCGGCTGGACCGGCCGTTCCAGCAGCGAAACGTTACGGAGCAGCGCGACGATATTGCGGCGCCAGGCGACGACGGCCGGCTGATCGCGATGGCTGGTGAGAACGATAAAAGGGAGATCCGACCATGGCCGCTGACTCGCGATCCATTGAGCGAGCGGCGCCGTATCTTTCCCAAACAGTCCTTCCTCAGCCAGGAAGACCGCGCCCACGCCGTCCGTCATCTCGCTGACGAGTTCCGGCAGGCTTCGGCAGATGACGGCATCGAGGCTCGCACCGCGGAAAAGCTCGGCTGATGCCGGTCCGTCGCGACCGATCGGAGCGAAGATGAGAACACGGTTGTCGCTGTCGACACTCATCCGGCGAAGCCTTCCGGAATATCCTTGCCGGTGTAACGCGGATTGCCCGAAAAGATACCCATGAATTCCTTGAGGGGCGGGCCGACCTTGATTCCCGTGCTGCCGAGACGAAACTCGCGGATCGTATGCTCGTGATTGCCGCTGCGCTTCTTGACGACGGAAAGGGCGCGCCGCACCGTTCCGGCGGACTCGAAATAGCGCAGCATGAGTACTGCGTCGCTCAAATAGCTGATGTCGAGCGGCGTCTCCATCGGACCCACCAGCCCGTGCTGGGCGAGGATCAGGATGGTCACCACCCCCTGCTGGGCCAGAAAGGTCAGGAGTTCGTGCATCTGCAGGATGAGGAATCGTTCGTCCGGCATCGCGTTCAGGTAACCGTTGAGGCTGTCGATGATGACCACGCGGGCATCGTCGATCTCAACGCTCCTGCGCAAGGTTGCTGCAAACTCACCGGGCGACAATTCGGCCGGATCGATCTGCTGAAACCGAATAAGTCCTGACTCTAGGTGCTCCTCGAGCGGCAGGCCCAGCGTCCGGGCTCGAGCTTCCACCGTGCCGCGCCCCTCATCGAAGGCAAAAAATGCGGCGCGCTCGCCACGTTCCGCAGCCGCTATCGCATAAGTGAGCGCGAGCGACGATTTACCCACTCCGGCAGCGCCTATGAACAGGGCATTGGTGCCACGCTCGAGGCCGCCTCCCAGGAGTTGGTCTAGTTCGGCGTTGCCGCTGGACGTGAACTCACCGGGGAACGACTTGTGGTGTTCGGCCGCGACGAGGCGCGGGAAGATCCGCAAACCGCCTTGTGCGATTGTAAAATCGTGGAAGCCGCCGCGAAACCGAATGCCGCGCATCTTGATCACGCGGATCCGCCGCCGTTCTGCTCCGTAATCGATCGCAATCTGTTCGAGCATGACGACGCCGTGCGCGATCGAATGCAGTTGCAGGTCATCCTGGGACGATGAAAGATCGTCCAGGAGCACAACCGTGCAGTTGCGGTTGGTGAAGAAATGCTTCAGGGCCAGCACCTGCCGCCTGTAACGAAGCGGGTTCTGGGCAAGCAGACGCAGCTCGGACAGGCTATCGAGCACCACGCGCGCGGGATTGAGCCGTTCGACCTCCTTGAAGATCAGGCCGGTCGTTTCGTTCAGCTCCATTTCGGCGGGATGGAAAACCGTGAGCTCCCGGTCCGGATCGAGGGTCGTCTCCGGCGGGACCAGTTCAAAGATGTCGACGCCTTCCAGGGACCAGCCATGGCGCTGGGCGACCACCGTGAGCTCGCGCTTGGTTTCGGACAGGGAAATATAGAGGACGCGTTCACCGTCGCGCACACCCCTGAGAAGGAATTGCAGCGCGATGGTCGTCTTGCCGGTCCCCGGCCGGCCTTCGTAGAGATACATCCGGTTGGCGTCGAAGCCGCCGCCCAGGATGTCATCCAGGCCTTCGCTGCCGGTGGACACTCGCGGCAAATCTTCACCGTCTGGAGCAGCCGTGGACGTTCCTTTCATTGCACCCCCTCAACGCATCTCTTCGGGAGGCCCCTCTTTGTGCCAACGCTAAGGAGTAGCCGGGACCTGGACCGGACAGAGTCTGCATATGGAACTCCTGTATGGGCGTTGAGTTCCCGTGGGGCGAGTGGCGCGATTGGACCGAGACGTTCGGGTATCTCGTGTAAAAGGGGTACCGTTGCCGGACCCGCTCCCGCGGAGTGTCAGTTGAGGATACGACGAGAGCTCAAGCCGAGTCGGTTCAGAATTGGACCAAGCATCCTGATCGCGGCCCGTCTCTCAGCGTCCTTTGCGGTAGATCATGACATCCTCAACGTGACGGATCGTGCTCCGCTCGAGGACATAGTCGGATTTCTCCAGCACGCCGCGCGGTGCGCCGTTCCCGACACGGAGTTGCAATGGATTTCGAGCGCGACATAGCCAAGATCGGCGGAATCGCTGCGGTCTCGACCATCCTGGACGTGGTCAGCCGGACCACTGGCATGGGGTTTACGGCCGTTGCCCGCGTGACCGAGGACAGGTGGATCACCTGTGCCTCGCGTGACGAACTTGCGTTCGGGTTGAAGCCCGGTGACGAGCTCAAGGTCGAAACCACGATCTGCCATGAGATCCGGCAGAGCCGCGAGGCCGTCGTCATCGACAATGTCAGTGAAGATGCTGCTTACTGCGAGCATCACACTCCCGCGCAATATGGCTTCCAAAGCTACATCTCCGTGCCGATCATTCTTCCGGACGGTTCATTCTTCGGAACTCTTTGCGCGATCGATCCGAAGCCGCGCAAGCTTCGGACCCCCGAAATCATTGGCATGTTCAAGCTTTTTGCGGAGCTGATCGCGTCTCACCTCGACGCTGTCGACCGCGTCGAGCAGAGCGAGAGCAGGCTCGCGCTCGAGCAACGCAACGCGGAACTGCGCGAGCAGTTCATCGCCGTACTCGGTCATGACCTGAGAAACCCTCTTGCCTCGATCCAGGGCGGCCTTCGGCTTCTGAACAAGAAGGTCGATGAGGAGGGACGGAACTGGATCACTCTTCTGCAAGGAAGCGTGGCCCGGATGGCGGGCCTGATCGACAACGTCATGGACTTCGCCCGCGCGCGGCTTGGTGCGGGAATGCAGCTGAGGCTCAAGGACGTGGCGCTCGGGCCCGTCATCGAGCAGATCGTCTCGGAGTTCAAGTACGTGCATCCAGATCGGCTTATCGAAACGGAAGTCAACGTCCCGGGGAACGTGAGGATCGACGTCCTCCGCATTGGTCAGATGCTGTCCAACCTTCTCGGCAACGCGATTTCCTATGGAGACGCCAGCCAGCCTATCAAGGTGCTGGCCAGCACGATCGAAGCTGGCTTCGACATTAGCGTTGTCAACAAAGGTGAGCCAATTCCGGCCGAAACGATGCCGCGCCTTTTCACCGCGTTCGATCGCGGCGACGTTCTGCCGAACCAAAAAGGGCTTGGGCTCGGGCTATACATTGCCCAGGAGATCGCGCGCGCCCATGGCGGGTCGATCGTCGCATCGTCGGTGCGGGATGAAACGGTGTTCACCGCGTCGTTCCCGACACCACAGGCCAACGATTGAGAAGGCGTGCCGCGCCACAATCCTTTGATGTTGTCCGCGTCGGAAGTCATTCGACGTCAATCCAGTCCGTAGGATGGGGCGGAGCTCTTGCGAACCCATCGTTGCTTCAGAGTTTGTTGAGACGTGATGGGTTTCGCGCCGCGCTACCCATGCTACGAGTTGTCGCCAGCGGTCGGCTTTGGCACGAGCGCAATGCGCTCAGCCGTCGCGGCAAGTGGGGCGCACGATCATCGGCGCAGCCGTCAGTTGGATGCGGTGCAACGAGCGGAGTGGATCAGCTCTTTCGGGAAAACTTGGAAACCTTCCAGGGCATGTTGAGTTGCAAACGATGAGATTCGAGACGCTGGAGCGGGAGAATGGTGGACGAGGTTACCGTGAGAAGGGCCGCAGACACGGCGTGGTCGGTCTTCCGGGCGACGCATCCGGATGTTGATGCGTCCGACAACCGTCGCTGCCTGCTCGAGCGTCACCTGCAAAGGAGAGGGGAAGAGCGAGAAGGCGATTCCGAAGAACTCGCAAGCTTGGGACTCGCCTACCTGCACCGGCTACCCGCGGACGAATGTTGACCTGCATGAAGATGCTCGTCGCGCGGGTGGCTCGCGAAAGCACGAGGCCCGGTTGGACGCTGCTGGCGATCTCGTTCCTCATCTCAGCGACGGTCGTGCTGGCCTTGCGATGCGCGTTAGGGGTTTAGGGACCGATGCGCATCGCCCAACTCGCTCCCCTGGCCGAAAGCGTCCCTCCAAAACTTTATGGCGGCACGGAGCGGGTGATCGCCTGGCTGGTGGATGAACTGGTAGAGCTCGGACACGACGTCACCCTGTTTGCGAGCGGCGACTCCCGTACAAGCGGCAAGCTTCATCCGGTATGGCCCCGCGCGCTGCGCCTCGGGCGGAGGGGCGCCGATCCAAGCGCCGCCTGCGCTCTGGCGATTGAAGCCATCGCGAAGTGCGCGGGCGACTTTGACGTGATCCACTCCCATATCGACTGGCTGCCTCTTCCGGTCCTGCGCCGCACCGGCGTGCCGTTTCTCACGACCATGCACGGCCGGCTAGACCTGCCGGGACTATCGGACGTCGTCCGGGAGTATGCGGAAGCGGGCTTCGTTTCGATTTCCGACCATCAGCGCCTGCCGCTTCCGGATGCGAACTGGATCGGCACGATCCTCCACGGCTTGCCGACGCGCTTGTTTCAGCCGTCTTACGAACCGGGACCATATCTGGCGTTTCTCGGCCGCCTGACCGCGGAGAAGGGACCGGAGGCCGCGATCCGCATCGCGCGCACTGCTGGGAAGCCCCTGCGCATCGCCGCCAAGATACCCCGTGCCGAGACTGCCTACTTCAAGAAGCGGCTTGAACCTCACATCGACGGCAAGAGCGTCCAGCTCGTCGGCGAGGTCGATGACGCGGGGAAGCAGCCATTCCTCGCCGGCGCCGCCGCCTTGTTGTTTCCCATCAACTGGCCGGAGCCGTTCGGTCTTGTGATGATAGAGGCGATGGCGTGCGGGACGCCGGTCATCGCCTATCGGTCGGGCTCCGTGCCCGAGATCGTCGAGCACGGCCTCACCGGCTTCATCGTCGAGGACGAGGCGCAGGCCATCAAGGCGGTCAACGAGCTGGAGCGTCTGGACAGACGAAAAGTGCGCGCCCGGTTTGAGCAGCGTTTTTCGGCAAAGCGAATGGCAAAAGAGTACGAAAACCAATACCGGAGGTCCCTCCTGTAGAGGGCCGCGAACCGAGAGTGCGCCCCGGACCGCAACGCAAAAGGATTCGACGAAAGTCGGCCTAACGCAAGCTGGCGGAGATTTCCTTTCATCGCTTCTCGATGTGGAAGGGCCGCGGACCTCGTCGCTGACGGGGTGTTACCCTTCGACAGGTTCCGTTTATTCCCGCCGCAAGGCGTCCAAGGCATCGCAGGCTGCGAAGTTCCTGCTTCGTAGGCCCGAAAGAGACGATCCTCGCGACGGCCAATTGCCACTATTTCCCGAATTTGGAACCACGGCTCGCCTCCGAATGTTGTCGCGACACAGCATTTGAGACACAGCATTCAAGGAGCTTCATATGAACAAGCGTTTACTTTTGGCCACTAGCGCAGCCCTGGCGATAGCGACTTCCGCATTCGCGCAATCGAGTCCGAGCACTTCGGGCCAGAATCCTTCGGCCTCGCAGCGTCAGCAGGACTCCACCTCCACGGCTACGCCCGCCAATCCGGCGCAGACCGCACCTTCGTCTTCCTCGTCGAACAATTCGGCTCAGACCCAGGCGCCGGCTTCGAACAATCAGGACGCCGCCCGGCAGTCGCCGACGCCGAACTCCGGAACGAGCACCTCGCAGGCACGGGCCTCTGGCAATTCGCCGAGCCAGGCCCAAGCCAATTCTCCGGCGACCACTCAGACACCGTCCTCAAATCCGCCGCCCGCCGCCAACAACCGGTCGCAGCAGCCTCAGACCGGAAGCGGCGCGACGAACACGGCCCAGCAGCCAAGCACGCAGCAGACCACGGCCGACCGTTCCTCCAGCACCGACGTGAACGCATCCGTCAATATCAACGACCAGCAACGCACCCGCATCAGCCAGTCGGTGTCGCGCCTCAACGTCCAGCCGCTCACCAGCGTGAACTTTTCGCTGTCGGTTGGCACGGCCGTGCCGCGAGACGTTCGCCTGCAGCCGTTGCCCAACGAGGTCGTCGAGGTGGTGCCGCAATATCGCGGCTATAACTTCGTCCTGGTGAAGGACGAGATCGTGATCGTTGAGCCTTCGAGCTACAAGATCGTCGCGGTTCTGCCGTACTCCGGCCGGTCCACGGCGGCCGCTCCGGCCCGCACGGAACAGCGCAAGGCCACGTTCAGCGATCGGGATCGTGAAGTGATCCGCAAGCACGCTAAAGCGCGTCCCGCCGAACGGCGCACCACGGGCAGCACGGTAAGAACCGAGATCCGCACCGGCGAGCGCGTGCCGGAGGGCGTCGAGTTCGAGGCGTTCCCCGAGGAGGTCTATCGCGAGTCCCCCGGCCTGCGCGAGTACCGTTACATCCATCGCGACAGCCGGACCTACATAGTGGAGCCGCAGGAGCGTCGCATCATTGAAGAGATCGACTGATCTGGTCGCAGCAAGGAGAACGAACATGAGGATGATCGCTTTCGGTACTTTTACGGCCGCCGCCGTGCTGGCCTCGGCCGCTTCGGCGGCTCCGCTCAATCCCACCGCAATCGGATCGGCAGAGATCGCGAACGTCGATCAGGTTCGCCTGGTATGCAACGAGTACGGCCGCTGCTTCCGGACCCGCGGGCCGCGCTATGTACAACGCTATTACGACGGCGATGACGGCTACGTGGTGCGCCGGAGCTACGGATATTATGGCGGTCCCGGCTACTATGATCGCGGATACGGTTATTACGGCGGCGGGCCCAGCATCGGCTTCAGCTTCGGCACCGGCCGCTGGTAAGCTGGATCATCCAAGGCCGCCCTCCGGGGCGGCCTTGCCGCTCGGGTGGTTATTCTCACATGCGATATGCCCGGAGAACGAAGGCGCTGGAGTTATGAGCACACGCCCCACTCCGATCGGCACGATAGCCTTCCGATCTCTCACCGTCGGGCGCGGTAAATCACGACGTCTTCGCCGTGGCGGTACGTGCTGCGCTCGAGGACATAATTCGATTTCTCCAGCACGCGGCGCGACGCGCCGTTCCCGGCGAAGACGATGCCGATCAGAGACGGCAGCTCGAAATGGGACAGCCCGATGTCCGTCAGCGCGGTCGCGATCTCGCTCGCAAGCCCCAGGCCCCAGAACTCACGTTTGAACGCGTAGGCAATCTCGATCTCGTCGATATCGTCGACGAGGATGTGCCGGATGCCCGCCCGTCCCGCGAACGCGCCGTCGTTCGTTCGCAGCGTCCACAGCCCGAAGCCATGCTGGTCCCAATGCGCCATGTTGGTGGCAAGATAGGTCTTCGTGACCTCGGGCGCGCGCACGCCGCCGAGATAGCGGGACACTTCAGCATCGAGATGCAGCGAGACGAGGTCGGCGAGGTGATTTTCGTTCAGCCTCTCGGCGGTTAGTCTGTTGGTGCTGAAACGATTCATGGACGCAGGGAGCCGCTCTGGTCGCGATCTCGATATCGACGAGGCCGATGATGCCATTGTGTCAGTGTTTTGCCCGACGGAGCAACAGGCAGTTGGTCTGTAGCCCGGATGCAGCGAAGCGCAATCAGGGTCCGGTGAAACATCGAAGCACCACGGATTTCGGTGCGCTCCATCCGAGCTACGGTCGAATGATTTTTGTGCACACGTAAGCCATTGATTTCACGGCCCCCGTCTACTGTGCATGGGGTTGTTTTCGCAGTTTTGGTTTTGCGAGGATCTAACCCGCCCCCAGCGCGACCGCGACATTGTACGTCACGAGGCTCGCCGCATAGGCCAGCACCAGCATGTAGGCGAAGGTCGCCGCCATCCATCCCCAGCTGCCGGTCTCGCGCCGGATCACCGCCAGGGTCGAGGCGCATTGCGGGGCGAAGATGTACCAGGCCAGCATCGACAGGGCGGTTGCGAGCGACCATTTCGTCGCCAGCACCTGGCCGATCTGCTCGGCCGCTTCCTTGCCGCCTTCGATCGCATAGACGGTGCCGAGGGCTGCGACAGCGACCTCGCGCGCCGCCATCCCGGGGATCAGCGCGACCGCGATCTGCCAGTTGAAGCCGACTGGGGCGAGCAGCGGCTCCAGCGCCTTGCCGATCATCGCGGCGAGGCTGAAGTCGATCGCGGGCTCGGTCGCGCCCGCGGGCGGCTGCGGGAACGAGGCCAGGAACCAGATCAGCACCATCATCGAGAAGATCGTGGTGCCGGCGCGATGCAAAAACATCTTGGCCCGCGTGTAGACGCCGATCGCGATCGATTTCAGCCGCGGCATCTTGTAGTCCGGCAGCTCCAGCATGAACGGCGCCGGCGCATAGTCGCGCAGCATGAAGAACTTGATCAGGAACGAGACCGCCAGCGCGCTGGCGATGCCGGCCGCATAGAGGCCGAACATCACGAGCCCCTGGAGGTTGACGAAACCCCAGACGTCTCTGGCCGGAATGAAGGCGGAGATGATCAGCGTGTAGACGGGGATGCGCGCCGAGCAGGTCATCAGCGGCGCGATCAGGATCGTGGTCAGCCGGTCGCGCTTGTTGTCGATCACGCGCGTCGCCATGATGCCGGGAATGGCGCAGGCAAAGCTCGACAGCAGCGGAATGAAGGCGCGGCCGTGTAGTCCCGCGCCGCCCATGATGCGGTCCATCAGGAACGCGGCGCGCGCCATGTAGCCAAAATCTTCCAAGAGCAGGATGAACAGGAAGATGATGATGATCTGCGGCAGGAACACGATGACGCTGCCGACGCCAGATATCACGCCATTCTGAAGGAAGCTCTGAAGCAGGCCGGCAGGCAGGGTGGCGTGAACGAACTCGCCGAGCGCGTCGAAGCCGTTGTTGAGCAGGTCCATCAGCGGCTGTGCCCAGGCAAACACCGCCTGGAACATCACGAACAGGATCAGCGCCAGCACGATCAGCCCGCCGACGGGGTGCAGCACTACGGCATCGATCCGCGCGGTCCAGGTGTCGGGTCTAGCAGGCAGGCTGACGCAGTCGGCGATGATGCGGTCGGCTTCGCGCTGGGTGGCGCGCAGCTCTGAGACGCTGAGCGCGCGCCAGGTGTTTTCGGCCGGCTCGGCGGCGAGCTTTGCCGAGATCTCGTCGGTCAGGACCAGCAGGTCGGCGGTGCCGCCCTTGCGCACCGCGATCGAGGTGACCACGGGCACGCCGAGCTCCTTGGCGAGCCGCTCCACGTCGACAGTAATGCCGCGGCGGCTCGCGATGTCGAACATGTTGAGCACGAGGACCATCGGCCGTCCCGTGCGCTTGAGCTCCAGCAGCAGGCGGATGGTCAGGCGCAGATTGGTGGAATCGGCCACGCACAGCACGAGGTCGGGCACGGTCTCGCCGGAGGCCTTGCCGAGCACGAAGTCGCGGGTGATCTCCTCGTCCGGGCTACGGCCGCGCAGCGAATAGGTGCCGGGCAGATCGACCACGGAGATCTGACGCCCCTGCGGCGTGACGAAGAAGCCTTCCTTGCGCTCGACGGTGACGCCCGGATAGTTCGCGACCTTCTGCCGGCTGCCGGTCAGGGCATTGAACAGCGAGGTCTTGCCGCTGTTTGGCGTACCGACCAGGGCGAGATGCAGCAGGGGTAATTCCATGGGATCAGGCCTTGGATCAGGGGTCCTGCCGCTATCTAAGCGACGATGATGGCCATGGCTTCACGACGGCGGACCGCGATCGTGATGTTGTCGACGCGGACGGCGATCGGGTCGCGCCCGACCAAGCCCTCGTGCAGGACCTCGACCCGGGCGCCCTCGACGAAGCCGAGCTCGATCAGGCGGCTCTCGAGTTCGATGTCCGAGAGCGCCGAGCCTGCCTCGCTGGCGGAAAGATGCTGGATGACGCCGGTGTAGCCGCGCTGGGCCAGGCCCAGCGGCATTTGCGGACGCGTCTCATTGGTGTCGGTCATGCCCTGTATTTTCAACGCAGGGCATTGAGGTCAAGCGCGCTGGCTCGCTGAAACAGCACCTTAGAGTGATTTTAAAGTGCAGACCGCGGCACGCTCCGGGAAAGCGCCCCGGCGGCTACTGGGCCGGGACCTTGTCCTGTTGGATGGCGGCCATGGCGCGGCTCTTGAAGTAGTCGAGCACGAACAGGCGGATCGCCGAGGACAGATTGCCCTGCTGGCGGGCGCCGTCGATTTCGCCGACGAGCTCGGACAGCGTCATGTTGCGCAGGCCCGAGATCTCCTTCATGCCGTTCCAGAACGCTTCTTCCAGGCTGACGCTGGTCTTGTGGCCGGCGACGACGATCGATCGTTTCACCACGGGCGATTTCATGACGGATCCTCGCGATCGATCTGATGCTGGTCCAGGCGCGCCTTCGCTTGGTCCGCGTGCGTCTCCTCCGCCGACCGCTCCGCCTTCGTGCGGCCGAACTTCGCCCGGTTGGCGTCCGCCTGCTTCGCCGAGGCTTCCCGCTCGGCGCGCTTCCGGAAACGATTCAGGTTGATGACGTTCCCCATGCCGCGTCTCCATCATCCAATCCTCTTCAGGCAGGATGAAACATTCAGAAACAGGGTGCCGCGTCGCGGCCCACAAGACTTGATCGCCATTCGTTCGTCCTCGTCAATCGGCCTCGGTCCACCAAACGATGAATCTCGCCCGCCGGGGGCGGAAAGGCTGCGTAGCACGCCGGCCGGCCGCAACATTGACGGTAATCAAATCCGGCCCGCAAAGCCCTACATTTCTACGAATCAAGCGTCCGTATCACTACGGATGACCATCTGAATTCGGAATCTCAACCGGGGCTGGTCATCTTCTCCGGTCGCACCAGGCGGTCGAATTCATCCGCCGAGACGAAGCCGAGGCGGAGCGCCTCCTCCTTCAGAGTGGTGCCGTTGGCGTGCGCGGTCTTGGCCACCTTGGCGGCGTTGTCGTAGCCGATTTTCGGGGCAAGTGCCGTTACCAGCATCAGTGACCGCTGCATCAGCTCCCTGATGCGCTTCTCGTCGGCGCGGATGCCGCTGACGCAATGTTCGGTGAAGGAGCGCGCGGCATCGGCCATCAGGCGTATCGAGTGCAGCATGTTGTAGGCCAGCACGGGCTTGTAGACGTTGAGCTCGAAATGGCCCTGGCTGCCGGCGATCGTGATGGCGGTGTGATTGCCAAACACCTGGCAGCACACCATGGTCATCGCCTCGCATTGCGTCGGATTGACCTTGCCAGGCATGATCGAAGAGCCCGGCTCGTTCTCCGGCAGGATCAGCTCGCCGAGCCCCGAGCGCGGGCCCGATCCGAGCAGGCGGATGTCGTTGGCGATCTTGAACAGGCCTGTCGCGACCGAATTGATGGCGCCGTGCGCCAGCACATAGGCGTCGTTCGAAGCCAGCGCCTCGAACTTGTTCGCCGCGCTGGTAAAGGGCAGCTTGGTGATCGCGGCGACGTGCTTTGCGAACAGCTTTGCAAAGCGCGGCTTCGAGTTGAGGCCGGTGCCGACGGCGGTGCCGCCCTGCGCCAGCGGATAAAGGTCCTTCACCGCCACCTTGAGGCGGGCGATGCCGCTTTCGACCTGCGCGGCATAGCCGGAGAACTCCTGGCCGAGCGTCAGGGGCGTTGCGTCCTGGGTATGGGTTCGGCCGATCTTGACGATCCTGGCAAACTCCTTCTCCTTCTTGCGCAGCGCGCGAAGCAGCTCGCCGAGGGCAGGGACGAGATCGGCATGCATGCGGCTTGCGGCGGCGATGTGCATCGCGGTCGGGAACGAGTCGTTCGACGACTGGCTCATGTTGACGTGATCGTTGGGATGCACCGGCTTCTTGGCGCCGAGTTCGCCGCCAAGCAGCTCATTGGCGCGGTTGGCGATCACCTCGTTGAGGTTCATGTTGCTCTGGGTGCCGGAGCCGGTCTGCCACACCACGAGCGGGAAATGGTCGTCCAGCTTGCCCTCGATCACCTCGCGCGCGGCACGGATGATGGCATTGGCGCTGCGCCGGTCGAGCAGGCCGAGCTCGAGGTTGGACTGAGCCGCGGCGAGCTTGACGATGCCGAGCGCGTGCACGAGCGGGATCGGCATGCGATCGGTGCCGATGCGGAAGTTCTGGCGCGAGCGTTCGGTCTGTGCGCCCCAATAGCGGTCGGCGGGGACCTCGATGGGACCAAAACTGTCGGTCTCGGTGCGGGTCGCGGGGCGGGCGGTCTTCGCGTTGGTGGTCTTGGCCATGAGCACATCCATTCCGCCGCGCGAAACGCCGCACGGCCTCTTCATGTGCTCTTCTATATAGGCAGTTTGGCCGGGCGCGACGGCTGCGCGCCGAACCTAGATCATTTCTTGCGGAAACGATCGAGCCGCACGACCTCGGCGCCGCCCTCGCTCGGGGCGGTCGGCTCTTCCGCGCTCTCCGCCGTCCCGGTGGCAGAGGCTGGCACCGCGACGGCCGACGGCGCAGGAGCGGCCGGCAAATTCTCGGGCAAGACCTCGGCGACATCGGAGGTGTCGAACTGGAGGCCGAACTTCACGGACGGATCGAGGAAGCTCTTGATGGCGCTGAACGGCACCACCAGCCGCTCGGGGATGCCGCCGAAGGACAGGCCGACCTCGAAACGGTCCTCGAGCACGGTCAGATCCCAGAACTGGTGCTGCAGGATGATCGTCATCTCTTCCGGATACTGCGCCAGCAACCGCGATGAGATCTTCACGCCGTCAGCCTTCGAGACGAAGGTGATGAAGAAATGATGCTCGCCCGGCAGTCCATGGGACGCGGCGTCGGTCAGCACCTTCCGCAGCACGCCGCGCAGCGCGTCACGGGCCAGCACATCGTATCGGATATGATCGGTCGCCATGATGGTCCTGTTGCATTCCAGGAGCTGGGCCCTGCCGGCCCGACTCGCCAAGCCGCAATAGTACCGCGCCTGACGGGTCAGCAGGAGTCCCCGCCGGAAAGGAAATCAAAGGTAAGTGGAGGCTTCTGTTGCCAGGTGCCTCCGAACCCCGCCTAACGGAGCTTAACCCGTTAGGACTTCAGAATGGTCTTTCAAACTGCGTTACGCAGCCTGAGCAACCGGAGCAAAGTTGTCGTTGGCAACTATTGCATAGCCCGATAACGGCGGAACAATACCGGGAAAAAGTTCGCCCTTTACGCCCTCGTCGATCCTATTTCGCCCCCGCCAAAACCCGCCTCTCGGCAGGCTGAAGCCCGAAAATCGGTGGGCTTTGGTGGAGGCGCCGGGTACCGCCCCCGGGTCCGAATGGTTTATTGCGACGACCGTTTATTTCCATAGCCGGCGAACCGGCACTCACAATATAGGGGGTAAAGCTCTCAAAAAACAGGGGTTTCGAGCAGCGATCCCACGTTTCCTTTTGAAGAGGTTCCGCACCGCCCGCCGGATGATCTTGGCCCCGCTGCCGCGCGCGTTCTAAGCTCCTGACATGTCCACGGATTCAGCACCGGCCGCCCAAGAGCCGGATGTCCTCGCCGTCCACGCCCCACCGCCCGGCCTGCTTGCGCTGTTCCTGGCCTTTGCCCGGATGTCGCTGGCCGGTTTCGGCGGGGTTTTGGTGTTTGCCCGGCACGCCATCGTCGATCAGCACCGTTGGATGACCGCGGACGAGTTCAACGAGACCTTTGCGCTCTGCCATTTCCTGCCGGGACCCAACATCGTCAATCTGTCGATGGTGTTCGGCTCGCGGCTGCGCGGGATTGCCGGCGGCGTTGCCGCCTTTACCGGGTTGTTGCTGCCGCCGACGATGATCATGACCGTGCTCGCGATCATCTACGCCCGGTTCGGCGATGTGGATGTGCTGCGCCGCATCCTTGCGGGGATCTCCTGCGCGGCGGTCGGGCTGCTGATCGCGGTGGTCTTCCGCATGATGACGCCCTTGTTAAAGCGGATGGACGCCATCGCACTCATCCTGATGCTCGGCGTGTTCATCGCGATCGGCGTGCTCCGCCTGCCGCTCCAGGCGGTGTTGCTGGTCGCGATTCCCGTGAGCATCGGCGTTACATATTTCATGCGGCGGAAGGTAGCAGCATGAATAGCGAAAACCCGATTCGGGCGCTGATCTCCACCTTTGGTCTAATGTCGCTCTTCGCAGTCGGCGGCGCGGCGGCGGCGGTGCCGGAGATGCACCGCATCGCCGTCGAGGTGAATCACTGGATGACCGACAAGCAGTTCGCCGACGCCTATGCGATCGCGCAGTTCTCGCCCGGTCCGAATGTGCTTATCGTTACGTTAATCGGCTATGCCGTCGCCGGAATCCCCGGCGCACTTGCGGCGACGCTGGCGATGTGCCTGCCGACCGCGCTGCTTGCCTATTATGTCAGCCGTCTCCTGAACAGGCCGAGCCAGTCGCGCTGGCCCGCGCTGATTCAGGCTGCGCTGGTTCCGCTTTCGATCGGATTGATGGCAGCCAGCGCCCTGATCCTGGCCCACTCGACCGATCGCACTCTTGTTGCACTGCTCCTGACCGCGACGGTTGCAGGGATCGCCTCCGTCTCGCGCATCAATCCACTATGGCTGTTGCTCGCCGGGGGCCTGTTTGGTTTTGCTGGCATTGTGTGATGAAAATCGCTAGGCAGTGATCCGGGCGGGGGATCCGTTTTCCAGCCGATTAGAACAACAGTGCGCGTGACTTACGGGTCGCGGAGGAGACATGCATGGCCGAGACGATGGGCCACTCAGCGACAGCCACCCGAAACACCTCG
The DNA here is from genome assembly GCF_032290525.1 of Bradyrhizobium cosmicum. Classification (GTDB taxonomy): domain Bacteria; phylum Pseudomonadota; class Alphaproteobacteria; order Rhizobiales; family Xanthobacteraceae; genus Bradyrhizobium; species Bradyrhizobium cosmicum_A. The sequence goes on from NZ_JASXTA010000002.1 coordinate 471,730, forward strand.
GTGGCGATCGGTTTTTGTCTGCTGGCGATCGCGCCGCAGATTTTCGAGTTCATTTGGTCGATCGGGACGATTTTTGGCTGGGGCACGGGACGCGGCCCGCTGCAGGTCGTCGCCGGGCATACAATGGCCCTTGCGACTTCGCTCCAGAGTTTCGTTCTCATTCTGTCTGCCCTCCCCGGCGCGATCCTGGGCTACCTGTTCTCGTGGCCGCCAGGTCCGACCGTCAAGTCGACGCTTTCGTCGGATGCACTCCTCGCGTTGATCTATTCCTATCCAATCTTTGCGGTGGCCATTCTCACGCTGTTCATGACGATCAGGTCGGCCCAGGATTATGTCGGCGGGATCGTGCTGATGGCGCTCGCCTTGTTTGCGCTGTGGGCAGGGAGCGACCTGCAGGGTATGCGCGGTTTCTCTTTCGGCGCAGGTACAGCACCACGTATGTTCGGCGGTCTCTTGGTCGCCCTGTCTGCCGGCATTGCGTTGACCGGCCTGATGACGCAGGGAGCGGCATTCGCCCATTATTCCTGGCGCGGGCCGCTGTTCGTGATGGCTGCGATCCTGTTTTTCGCGCTGGCGATCCGGCCGCTCGGCGTCGTGGTCACGGCCTTCGTCAGCTTCATGATCGCTGCGACCGGATCGCATGAGACGCGCTGGCTGGAGGCCGCCATCGTCGGCGCCTGCCTGACGCTCGGCTGCGCCATCCTCTTCCCCTACGTGCTCGGCCTGCCGATGCCGATGTTTCCGCGTTTCCTGATCCAGTGAGGGCGTGATGGATATTTTTGCCAACCTCGCTCACGGCTTTGCCGTCGCGCTCACTCCGATCAACCTCCTGATGTGCCTGATCGGCGCCCTCGTCGGTACGCTGGTCGGCGTTCTCCCGGGCATCGGCACCATCGCGACGGTCGCGATGCTGCTGCCGATTACCTTCGGATTGCCCCCGGTCGGCGCGCTGATCATGCTCGCCGGCATCTATTACGGTGCGCAATATGGCGGCTCGACCACGTCGATCCTGGTCAACATACCCGGTGAGGCGACATCGGTCGTCACCGCCATCGACGGCCACCAGATGGCCAAGCAGGGCCGCGCCGGCCCGGCGTTGGCAATCGCCGCGATCGGCTCGTTCTTCGCCGGCTGCGTTGCGACCGTGCTGATCGCCCTCCTCGGCGCACCGCTCACAAAACTCGCTCTGGCGTTCGGTCCGGCCGAGTATTTCTCGCTGATGGTGCTCGGCCTGATCTTTGCGGTGGTGCTGGCCAAGGGCTCGGTGCTGAAGGCGATCGCGATGATCGTGTTCGGCCTGCTGCTGTCGATGGTCGGCTCCGACATCGAGACCGGTGCTTCGCGCATGGCCTTCAACATTCCGGAGCTCGCGGACGGCCTCGGCTTTGCAACGGTCGCGATGGGTGTGTTCGGCTTTGCCGAGATCATCCGCAATCTCGACGCCGGCGCCGAGATGAACCGCGACCTCGTGCAGCAGAAGATCACCGGTCTGATGCCGACCCGGAAGGATCTGAAAGACTCTACGCCTGCGATTCTGCGCGGCACCGTGCTCGGCTCGATCCTCGGCATCCTGCCGGGCGGCGGCGCGGTGATCGCCTCGTTCGCGGCCTACACGCTCGAGAAGAAGCTTGCGAAGGATCCGTCGCGGTTCGGCCGCGGCGCGATCGAGGGCGTGGCGGGGCCGGAAAGCGCAAACAACGCTGCGGCGCAGACCTCGTTCATCCCGCTGCTGACGCTCGGCATCCCGCCGAACGCGGTGATGGCCCTGATGGTGGGCGCGATGACCATTCACGGCATCGTGCCGGGCCCGCAGGTGATGCAGAAGCAGCCCGACCTCGTCTGGGGCATGATCGCCTCGATGTGGATCGGCAATCTGATGTTGATCATCATCAACCTGCCGCTGGTCGGCATCTGGGTGCGGCTGCTTCGCGTGCCTTACCGGCTGATGTTCCCCTCGATCGTGATTTTCTGCGCGATCGGCATTTACTCGGTGAACAACGCGCCGGTCGACGTCATCCTCGCGGGCGTGTTCGGTCTCGTCGGCTACTGGCTGATCAAGCACGATTTCGAGCCGGCGCCGCTGCTGCTCGGCATGGTGCTGGGGCCGCTGATGGAAGAGAACCTGCGCCGCGCACTTCTGATCTCGCGCGGTGACTGGAGCGTGTTCCTGACGCGTCCGCTGTCGGCAGTGCTGCTGGGGGTCGCGGCATTTCTGCTGGTCCTCACGGTGCTGCCCGCGTTGCGCGCCAAGCGCGACGAGGTGTTCACCGAATCCGAGAACTGATCCGCGGGACAGCGTTCAAGCCGGCAAGTTAGGCAACGGAATCAAGCTGATGGACGAGGGGCGGGACGTCAGTTCCGCCCCTTGTCGTTTGCGCCGGGAAGGCTCACTTTTCCGGGTATAATCAGTGGGGACGGCGAATCGCCGCTGTCGCAGCGCGGGGGTGGCGGTTAAGTTTGCCGCCTCCCCAAAGGCTTATTGGCACATGCACCAGTATCAGGACTTGCTCGAGCGGATTCTTTCAGACGGCGCCGAGAAGACCGACCGGACCGGCACCGGCACGCTGTCGGTGTTCGGCCATCAGATGCGCTTCAATCTGTCCGCCGGCTTCCCGATGCTGACCACCAAGCGGCTGCCGCTGAAGGCGATCGTGCATGAGCTGTTGTGGTTCCTCAAGGGGGACACCAACATCAAATATCTGCGCGACAACGGCGTCACCATCTGGGACGAATGGGCGGACGCCAATGGCGATCTCGGCCCGGTCTATGGCCATCAATGGCGCTCCTGGCCGGCGCCGGACGGACGCAGCATCGACCAGATCGCGAATGTGGTCGACATGATCAAGCGCAATCCGGATTCGCGCCGCCTGATCGTCTCGGCCTGGAATCCGGCCGAGGTCGACAAGATGGCGCTGCCGCCGTGCCACTGCCTGTTCCAGTTCTACGTCGCCAACGGCAAGCTGTCGTGCCAGCTCTATCAGCGCTCGGCCGACGTGTTCCTCGGCGTGCCCTTCAACATCGCCTCGTACGCGCTACTCACCATGATGGTCGCGCAGGTCACGGGCCTGAAGCCCGGTGACTTCGTGCATTCGTTCGGCGACACGCATCTGTATTCCAACCATCTGGAGCAGGCGCGGCTGCAGCTCACGCGTGCGCCGCGGGCACTGCCGGTGATGCGGATCAACCCCGATGTGAAGGACATTTTCTCCTTCCGCTTTGAGGATTTCGAGCTCGTCGGCTACGACCCGCATCCGCACATCAAGGCGGAAGTCGCGGTCTAGCATCGATGTCGCTCAATATCCGCCGCGTGCGCCCGGACGAAGCCGGGCTTGTTCTCGCCTTCATCCACGAGCTCGCCGACTACGAGAAGCTCTCGCACGAAGTCGAGGCGACCGAGACGATGATTGCGGACGCGCTGTTCGGCGAGCGGCCGCAACTCTATTGCGCGATTGCCGAGTGGAACGGCGAAGCCGTGGGCTTTGCGGTCTGGTTCGTCAATTTCTCCACCTTCAGTGGCCGTCACGGCATCTATCTCGAGGACCTCTACGTGCGGCCGTCGCATCGGGGCAGGGGCCTCGGCAAGGCGCTGCTGGTCCATCTCGCCAAGGAATGCGTCGACAACGGCTGGTCGCGCCTGCAATGGGCGGTGCTGGACTGGAATGCGCCGTCGATCGCGTTCTACAAGTCGCTCGGCGCCGTCATGATGGACGACTGGACGCTGTGCCGCGTCACCGGTCCTGCGCTGACCCGGCTTGCCGGGAGCACCTCCTGATGGAGATCGTCTTCGTCGTCGCCATTGCGGAGAACGGCGTCATCGGCGCGGGCAATGCGATGCCGTGGCGAATGAAATCCGACATGGCGCGCTTCAAGGCGCTCACGATCGGCAAGCCCGTGATCATGGGCCGCAAGACCTTCGAATCCCTGCCCCGGCCGCTTCCGGGCCGCACCAACATCGTCATCACGCGCGATGCGGATTATCGCGCCAATGGTGCCGTCGTCACGACGTCGTCTGCGGATGCGGGCGCAGTTGCGCGCGGCGATGCCCTGCGGCGTTCGGTCGCCGAGATCGCGGTGATCGGCGGCGCTGAGATCTTTCGGCAATGGCTCGATCGCGCCGATCGCCTCGAGATCACCGAAGTGCACGCGCGGCCCGAAGGCGACACGCATTTCGACATCGACAAGGCAGAATGGGACGAGGTCAAGCGCGTCCGCCATCCCGCCGGACCCGACGACAGCGCCGACTTCTCCTATGTGACATATCGTCGGCGGCGCCGCCATTAACCGCTTTCGCCAATGTTTACATTGACTTTTTCGTGCCCGAGCATAGCTCGAGAGGCGGCGAGGGCCGCGTTGTAAGGGACCTGCCTGTCCCCTATAAAGCCGGACCGGACAATGCGGGCGGGGGCAATTCCACCCTGCCGAGGAGAGCGTCGAATGCCGTGGAAGAATCAGGGCGGTGGCCCATGGGGCTCGGGTCCAAAGGGGCCATGGGGCAACGGACCGCAACCGGTCGGGCCAAGACCGCCGGATCTGGAAGACCTTCTGCGGCGCGGCCAGGACCGTCTCCAGCAGATCATGCCGGGCGGCTATTTCTCCGGCGTCGGCATCACGCTGATCGTCCTGCTCATTGTCGCGTTCTGGCTTCTGTCGGGCTTTTTCCGCGTGCAGTCCGAGGAACTCGGTGTCGTGCTGCGCTTCGGCAAGCATGTCCGCACCGTGCAGCCGGGCCTGAACTATCATCTGCCCTATCCGATCGAGACCGTGCTGCTGCCGAAGGCGCTGCGCGTCTCCACCATCTCCATCGGCATGACGCTGATCGACGATCCGGCGCGGCGCGGCCGTTCCATCCGCGACGTGCCGGAAGAGAGCCTGATGCTGACCGGCGACGAGAACATCGTCGACGTCGACTTCACCGTGCTGTGGCGCATCAAGCCTGACGGCGTCGGCGACTTCCTCTTCAACATCCAGAATCCCGAAGGCACCGTGAAGGCGGTTTCCGAGAGCGCGATGCGCGAGGTGATCGGCCGCTCGCAGATCCAGCCGATCCTGACAGGTGCGCGCAACGTCACCGAACAGGGCGTGCAGGAGCTGATCCAGAGGACCCTGGACAGCTACGGCGCCGGCATTCAGATCAGCCAGGTGCAGATGCAGAAGGTCGACCCGCCGGCGCAGGTCATCGACGCGTTCCGCGACGTCCAGGCGGCGCGCGCCAATCTCGAGCAGTTGCAGAACGAGGCGCAGACCTACGCCAACCAGGTCGTGCCGCAGGCTCGCGGACGCGCGGCGCAGATCATGCAGGCCGCCGAAGGCTACAGGGAGCAGACGGTCGCCGAGGCCAAGGGCCAGAGCTCCCGCTTCCTGAAGGTTTACGAGGAATACAAGAAGGCGCCCGACGTGACGCGTGAACGGATCTACCTGGAGACGATGGAGCGCGTGCTCGGCGGTGCCGACAAGCTCGTCTATGACGGCGGTCCCTCGGGCCAGGGCGTCGTGCCCTATCTGCCGCTCAACGAGTTGACGACCAAACGGCCACCTACCACCGGTCAGCAGTCGAGCGGAGGCAGCCGATGAGGTCTCCGGTCACAGGTATCGTCACGCTGCTGGGGCTCCTGCTCGTCGTGATCGTCGGCTACATGTCGCTGTTCACGGTGCAGCAGACCGAGCAGACCATCGTGCTGCAGTTCGGCAGGCCCGTCGACGTCGTCACCGACCCCGGCCTGCACTTCAAGGCGCCGTGGAATTCGGTGATCAACATCGACAAGCGGATTCTCGATCTGGAGAACCCGTCGCAGGAAGCGATCGCGTCCGACCAGAAGCGGCTCGTGGTCGACGCCTTCGCGCGTTACCGCATCAAGGACGCGCTGCGCTTCTATCAGAGCATCGGGTCGATCCAGGCCGCCAACATCCAGCTCACCACGCTCCTGAATGCGGCGCTGCGCCGCGTGCTCGGCGAGGTCACCTTCATCAACGTGGTGCGCGACGACCGCGAGAAGCTGATGCAGCGCATCCGAGAGCACCTCGATCGCGAAGCCGACGGCTACGGCATCCAGGTCGTCGACGTCCGGATCCGCCGCGCCGACCTGCCGGAGCAGAACAGCCAGGCGGTCTACCTGCGTATGAAGACGGAACGCGAGCGCGAAGCCGCCGAGTTCCGCGCACAGGGCGGCCAGAAGGCACAGGAGATCCGCTCCAAGGCCGATCGTGAGGCGACCGTGATCGAGGCGGAAGCCAGATCACAGGCCGAGCAGACCCGCGGCGTGGGCGATGCCGAGCGCAACCGCCTGTTCGCGGAAGCCTACGGCAGGGATGCCGACTTCTTCGCCTTCTACAGGTCGATGTCGGCCTACGAGACCGGGCTGCGCGCGAACGACACCCGCTTCCTGCTGCGGCCGGATTCGGATTTCTTCCGGTTCTTTGTTAACCCGTCCGGCAAGATGGCGACGCCGGCAAAGCCGTAAGCCAGACAGGGGCGGCAGATCGGGCCGCCCTTCGTCCAGACAAGAACAGCACAACGGGAGTTCCAATCCGATGAGGTCCATTGCGTTCGCCGACTTCCTCATCGGCTTAGGCATCCTGTTCGTGCTCGAAGGCTTGATGTTTGCGGCAAGTCCGGCTTGGATGCGCAAGGCCATGAAGAGCGCCATCGCTACGCCCGACAATATCCTGCGGGCGGTCGGGATCGGCTCGGCCCTGGCCGGCTTGGTCCTGATCTGGGTGATGCGTCGCCCGATTTAGCCCTCGCGCCAACGCCAAAGTGAAGGCGACAGGCGGGTTTTCGCCGTATTGTCGGGGTCTTGAGGCCCGTCAAGGTCCGCGCTTGCGCCGTCCCCCCGTTCGAGCGCAGTCTTGGGCGGGAATCCCTGGCGCCTAATCTTTTTCTCTGGAGATACCAATGACCGCTGCCACCATTGCTCCGACCCGCTTGCGCCTAGGGCTCGCCGCGCTCGCCGTCAGTGCATTCAGCGCGTTCAGCGCGCCTGCTCTTGCGCGCGGACCGGACGGCATCGCCGACGTCGCCGAGAAGGTGATCGACGCGGTCGTCAACATCTCGACCTCGCAGACCGTCGAGGCAAAGGGCGGCGGCAGCAACACCATGCCGCAACTGCCGCCCGGTTCGCCCTTCGAGGAGTTTTTCGACGACTTCTTCAAGAACCGCAAGGGTCCCGGCGGCGGCAGCAAGGGCGGCGAGAACAGCCCACCGCCGCGCAAGACCAACTCGCTCGGAAGCGGCTTCATCATCGACACATCAGGCGTCGCGGTCACCAACAACCACGTCATCGCGGACGCCGACGAGATCAACGTCATCCTCAACGACGGCACCAAGATCAAGGCCGAGCTGGTCGGCGTCGACAAGAAGACCGACCTTGCCGTGCTGAAGTTCAAGCCGACCAAGCCGCTGGTCGCGGTGAAGTTCGGCGACTCCGACAAGCTCCGCCTCGGCGACTGGGTGGTCGCCATCGGCAACCCGTTCAGCCTCGGCGGTACGGTGACGGCTGGTATCGTCTCGGCCAAGAACCGCGACATCTCCTCGGGGCCCTACGACAGCTACATCCAGACCGACGCCTCCATCAACCGCGGCAATTCCGGCGGGCCGTTGTTCAACCTCGATGGCGACGTCATCGGCGTTAATACGCTGATCATCTCGCCCTCGGGCGGCTCGATCGGCATCGGCTTCGCCGTGCCGTCGAAGACGGTTGTCGCCGTGGTCGACCAGCTCCGCCAGTTCGGCGAGTTGCGCCGCGGCTGGCTTGGCGTGCGCATCCAGAGCGTCACCGATGAGATCGCCGAAAGCCTGAACATCAAGCCGCCGCGCGGCGCGCTTGTCGCAGGCGTCGACGACAAGGGCCCGGCGAAACCGGCCGGCATCGAGCCCGGCGACGTCGTCGTCAAGTTCGACGGCAAGGACGTCAAGGACCCGAAGGATCTCTCGCGCGTCGTCGCGGACACGGCGGTCGGCAAGGAGGTCGACGTCGTTATCATCCGCAAGGGCAAGGAAGAGATCAAGAAGGTCATGCTCGGCCGTCTCCAGGATCCCGACAAGGTGCAGGCCGCGGTGAAGACCGACGAGCCCGCGCCGGAGAAGCTGGTGACGCAGAAGGCACTCGGTCTCGATCTCGCGGCGCTGAACAAGGATCTGCGCACACGCTACAAGATCAAGGAGAGCGTCAAGGGCGTGGTCGTCACCAATGTCGACGCCAATTCGGACGCTGCCGAGAAGCGCCTCTCCGCCGGCGACGTCATCGTCGAGGTGGCGCAGGAGGCGGTGTCCAGCGGCGCCGACATTCAGAAGCGGGTCGACCAGCTCAAGAAGGACGGCAAGAAGTCCGTGCTGCTGCTGGTCTCGAACGGCGACGGCGAATTGCGCTTCGTGGCGCTGAGCGTGCAGTAGTCGCGGCGCAGTTCCGTAGGGTGGGCAAAGCGAAAGCGTGCCCACCATCTTTCCACCATCGCAGCAGGTGGTGGGCGCGGCGCTAGTGCGCCTTTGCCCACCTACGGCTGCTGAGCGTGCGGCGAGAGCTGACGACGGGTGAGGCTACCCCTCAACGAATTCCTCGCGCCGATACCCCTGCGCATACAGCAGCGCGGTGAGATCGCCATGGTCGATCCGCGCCGCCGCCGCCGCCGCGACCGCCGGCTTGGCGTGATATGCCACGCCCAGGCCCGCGGCCTGGATCATCGCGAGATCGTTGGCGCCGTCGCCGACCACGACGGAGTCGAGGTCGTCGAGATCGAACGACTCCATCAAATCCACCAGCGTCGCGAGCTTTGCCGCGCGACCCAAAATCGGCTCCTTGACCTCGCCGGTGAACTTGCCGTCGCGCACCACGAGCTCGTTGGCGCGGTTCTCCTGGAAGCCGATCTTGGCTGCGACCGCGCGCGTGAACAGGGTGAAGCCGCCGGAGACGAGGCAGGTATAGGCGCCGTGCGCGCGCATGGTCGCGACCAGCGCGCGGCCGCCCGGAGTGAGCGTGATGCGCTGGGCCAGGACTTCGTCGACCACGTTGGCAGGAAGGTCCTTCAGCAGCGCGACGCGTTCGCGCAGCGCCGGCTCGAACTCGATCTCGCCGCGCATGGCGCGCTCGGTGATGGCGGCCACGTGGGGCTTCATCCCGACGAGATCGGCGAGCTCATCGATGCATTCCTGGCCGATCATGGTGGAATCCATGTCGGCGAGAAAAAGCTTCTTGCGCCGGAAGCCGACTGGCTGCACCACGATGTCGATCGGCAGGTCGCCGCGGAGCTCGCGGAGCCGCTGTTCGATGGCGTGACGGTCGCCTTCGAGGTTACCGTCGGCGCCGAAGGGAATGTCGACCGCAACCCCGTCGAACAGCCAGTGCGCGGGCGTTGCCTGAGGCAGCACGGCACGGGCGCCGTCGACGATGGTACTATCGAGCGCGGGATTGTTCGGATTGCAGATCAGCGTGGCGACGAGGGACATTTGAGGTTTTCGTGACCGAGGGGCATTCAAGCAAGGCCGTGCTTATCGCAGGCCCGACCGCGAGCGGCAAGTCGGCGCTGGCGCTGGAGCTTGCCCTCAGCGCGGGCGGCCTCGTCATCAATGCCGATTCCATGCAGGTTTATCGCGATCTGCGCATCATCACGGCGCGGCCGACGGGGGCCGATGAGGCGCGTGTGCCGCATCGTCTTTATGGCTACGTCGACGCGGCCGTGAATTTCTCGGCCGGCGCCTGGGTGACCGACGCGGCGAAGGCGCTCGAAGAGGCGAAAGCCAAGGGCCGGCTTCCGATCTTCATTGGCGGCACCGGGCTCTATTTCAAGGCGCTGACGGCGGGTCTGTCCGTGGTGCCGCCGATTCCTGCCGAGGTGCGCGAGGGCGTGCGCGCGCGGCTGGAGCGAAACGGCGTCGAGGCGCTGCACGCCGAACTCGCGCGCTGCGATCCGCGTGCTGCCGTGCGATTGAACCTGCGCGATCGAACCCGTATTGCGCGCGCTCTCGAGGTGGTCGAAGCGACTGGTCGCTCCCTCTTGGATTGGCACCACGAGGGCCAACCGCCGCTCTTGCCCAAGGGCAGTTTTCGCGCCGTGTTTCTCGCGCCCGAGCGCGAAGAGCTCTACGCCCGGATCGATGCCCGCTTCGACGCCATGCTGGGCGCCGGCGCGCTGAAGGAGGTCGAGCGGCTCGCCGCCCGCCAGCTCGATCCGTTGCTCCCGGCCATGAAGGCCCATGGGGTGCCGGCGCTGCTCCGGCATCTGCGCGGTGAACTCGCTCTGGAGGAAGCGGCCACGATCGGCCGCGCCGACACCCGCCACTACGCCAAGCGCCAGTTCACCTGGTTCCGGCACCAGCTGCCGGAGTTCGAATGGATCAAGCCGGAGGAGGCGAGGGGATGGCTCGCCGCCATCGTGAACGCGGCACGGGACCCCGGCTGACACGCCTTTGTGCCTTGGTTCCCGAATTTACCTCTCGCCGAACCACGGGAACGCCGCTACACTGCCAAAATCGCGCGGGAACGGCCGCATTGCCTTGACATCCGGGCTTTGGCCGCTATGTTTCGCGCAACCTTTGGGAAGCCGGGCACCTGCCATGCGTAATATTATTACCAAACTCCTTATCGCCGTCGTACCCAGGCACACCGCCGGGGGTGGCTAGCTGCCACCCACATGACAGGCGGTGTGCATGGGCCCTCTTCGGGGCCTTTTTTATTTCCCGAACCCGACACGAACGAAGCCGCTGGCAACAGCGCATCCGGAGCAAGCCAATGAGTGACAAGAGCCACGATCCGAACCAGATGACCGGCGCTGCGATGATCGTCCGCGCGCTCATCGATCACGGCGTGACCGACATTTTCGGCTATCCCGGCGGCGCCGTGCTTCCGATCTATGACGAGATCTTCCAGCAGAGCGAGGTCCAGCACATCCTGGTCCGCCATGAGCAGGGCGCGGGCCACGCTGCTGAGGGCTATGCCCGCTCGACCGGCAAGCCCGGCGTCGCGCTGGTGACCTCCGGCCCCGGCGCCACCAACATGGTGACGCCGCTGACCGACGCGCTGATGGACTCGATCCCGCTGGTCTGCATCTCCGGCCAGGTGCCGACGCATCTGATCGGCAACGACGCGTTTCAGGAGTGCGACACCGTTGGCATCACGCGTCCCTGCACCAAGCACAACTGGCTGGTGCGCGACGTCAACGATCTCGCAAAAGTGCTGCACGAGGCGTTCTACGTCGCGACCACGGGCCGTCCGGGCCCGGTGCTGGTCGACGTGCCCAAGGACGTGCAGTTCGCCACCGGCACCTATCATCCGCCGCGCAAGTCCGACGTGCACCGCTCCTATGCGCCGCGCGTGAAGGGGGATGCGACGCAGATCCGCAAGGCCGTGGCGCTGCTCGCGGGCGCCAAGCGCCCCGTGATCTATAGCGGCGGCGGCGTCATCAATTCCGGCCCGGAGGCGACCAAGCTGCTGCGCGAGCTGGTCGAGGTCACCGGCTTTCCGATCACCTCGACGCTGATGGGCCTCGGCGCCTATCCGGCGTCGGGCAAGAACTGGCTGGGCATGCTCGGCATGCACGGCACCTACGAAGCCAACATGAGCATGCATGATTGCGACGTCATGCTGTGCGTCGGCGCGCGCTTCGACGACCGCATCACCGGCCGGGTCGATGCGTTCTCGCCGGGCTCGAAGAAGATCCACATCGACATCGATCCGTCCTCGATCAACAAGAACATCCGCGTCGACGTGCCGATCATCGGCGATTGCGCCAACATCCTCGGCGACATCCTTCAGGTGTTCAAGGCCGAGGCGAAGAAGCCTGATATCAAGGCCTGGTGGCAGCAGATCGCGCAGTGGCGCGCCCGCAACTCGCTCTATTACAAAAAGAGCAACGACGTGATCCTGCCGCAGCACGCGATCCAGAGCCTGTTCGAGGCGACGCGCGGCAAGGACACCTACATCACGACCGAGGTCGGCCAGCACCAGATGTGGGCGGCGCAGTTCTACGGTTTCGAGGAGCCGCATCGCTGGATGACGTCGGGAGGTCTCGGCACCATGGGCTACGGCCTGCCGGCCGCGGTCGGCGTGCAGGTTGCCCACCCGGACAGCCTCGTGATCGACATCGCGGGCGATGCCTCGGTGCAGATGACGATGCAGGAGATGTCGACGGCAGTGCAATACGAGCTGCCAATCAAGATCTTCATCCTGAACAACCAGTACATGGGCATGGTGCGGCAGTGGCAGCAACTGCTCCACGGTAATCGTCTGTCGCATTCCTACTCGGAGGCGATGCCCGATTTCGTCAAGCTCGCGGAAGCCTATGGTGGCGTCGGCCTCCAGGTGCACAAGCCGTCCGATCTCGACGGCGCCATTCAGGAGATGATCTCGGTCAAGCGCCCGGTGCTGTTCGACTGCCGTGTCGCGTCGCTGGAAAACTGCTTCCCGATGATCCCCTCCGGCAAGGCGCATAACGAGATGCTGTTGCCCGAGCAGGCGAACGACGAGGCCACGGCCAAGGCGTTTGCGGGCGGCAAGGCGCTGGTGTGAGCGCGATGGTCACAAACTCCGCTGTCATCGTCCGGCTTGACCGGACGATCCAGTATGCCACCGCCGTCGTGAGACTCTCGACGCCGGTGATTACTGGATGCCCCGCCTTCGCGGGGCATGACGAGAAGGAATAGAGGGGACGACAATGAACCAGCCCGCATCCGCCTACTTCATCGAGGAGCGCCACGATCCCAACGAGACGCACACGCTCTCGGTGCTCGTGCAGAACGAGCCTGGCGTGCTCGCGCGCGTCATCGGCCTGTTCTCCGGCCGCGGCTATAACATCGAGAGTCTCACCGTCTCTGAGACCGAGAGCCAGAAGCATCTGTCGCGCATCACCATCGTCACCACGGGCACGCCGATGGTGATCGAGCAGATCAAGCACCAGCTCGACCGCATAATCCCGGTCTATCGCGTCGTCGACATGACCCAGACCAAACGCTCGATCGAGCGCGAGCTTGCGATGGTGAAGGTGCGCGGGCAGGGCGAGCACCGCGTCGAGGCGCTGCGGCTGGCGGATGCGTTCCGCGCCCGCGTGATCGACGCCACCACCGAGAGTTTTGTGTTCGAGATCACAGGCAATACCGACAAGATCAACCAGTTTATCGACCTGATGCGCCCGCTCGGCCTCATCGAGGTGTCGCGCACCGGCGTTGCCGCGATCGGCCGCGGGCCTGAAGGGATGTGAGCCATGCTGGCGCGCGACTGGTACTACAACGAGCGGAACCGGATGGGGATCGGGCCGGCGGTGGCCTCGATCTACGACGCCCATGACGATGCCGATCTGCGGGCGCGCGCCGCGCTGAAAATGCTCGGGGTGCAGCGCGGCTGGCGGATCGCCGACATCGGCTGCGGCAACGGCGTGCTCGCCACCGAAGCGGCGCTGATGGGCGCCGAGGTCGACGCCATCGACATCTCGCCGGCGATGTTGGCGCTGGCCGAGATCTACGCCCGCGACCGCAAGGCGCCCGTGCGCACGCAGTCTGCCGGCCTGCTCAGCTTTGCCTATCAGCCGGGATCCTACGATCTGATCGTCAGCGAGTTCACGCTGCACCATCTGCCGGACTTCTGGAAGGCGGTGGCGATGTCGCGGATTTTTCGCGCGTTGAAGCCAGGTGCGAGCTTCTATCTGCGCGACATCGTCTATGTCTCGATGCCCGACGCGATCGAGCGCGATGTCGAGCAATGGGCCGACTACCAGATCAAGAACCACGACTTCTCGCGCGAGAGCGTCGTGACGCATATGCGCGACGAATATTCCACTTTCGGCTGGGTGATGGAGCGGATGCTGACCGACGTCGGCTTCACCTTGGTCTCGGCCGACTATCACGCGCCCATGCACGGCACGTATCTTTTGCGCAAACCGAAGGCCGGCGAGCAAGGCTAAAACAATAGGGCTGCACGACAGGGCAGAACCGGAAAACAACAATGAAGCCGGCCGACATCCTCATCGCCATCCTGGTGGCGATCACCTGGGGCCTTGCCTTCGTGGCGAGCCGGATCGCGCTCGACGAGCTTTCACCGGAATTGATGACGGCGCTGCGCTTTGCCATCGCCGCGGTGCCGTGCCTGTTCATTCGCAAGCCGAAGATCGCCTGGTCGCTGCTTGTCGCGATCAGTTTCACGCTGTTCCTCGGCCAGTTCCTGAGTCAGGCCTATGGCATCGCCCATGGCGTGCCGGTCGGTCTGACCAGCGTCGTCGTGCAGAGCCAGGCGCTGTTCACGATCGGCTTTGCCGCGGCCGCATTCGGCGAACGCCCGACGCCGGTGCAGACGCTCGGCGTCGCCATCTCTGCAGTTGGCCTTCTGATGATCTGCGGCACCGTCGGCTATGATTTCAGCGTCGGCGCGTTTGCCGTGCTGATGATCGCTCCCATCAGCTTTGCCGTCGGCAATATCCTGCTGCGTGGCGCGCGTGGCGTGCCGATGTTCGACCTTTTCGCCTGGCTGTGCCTTGCGTCGGCCGTGCCGCTGTTCGTGCTCGCGCTGATCACCAACGGCCCGGGATCGACCTGGACATCGCTGACGCACATGTCGCCGACCGCTGCGCTCTGCATGCTGGCGCTAGGCGGTATTTCGACCAGCATCGCTTATTGGCTGTGGGGCCGGCTGCTGCGTGACTATCCCGCGGCGCAAGTGGTGCCGTTCGCGCTGCTCGTGCCGTTCGTCGGCTCGGCCGCTTCCAGCATCGTGTTCGGTGAACGGTTCGGACCGCTACGTCTTGCCGGCATGATCACCGTGATCGGCGGTATCGCGGTGATGGTGCTGGCGAAGCGCCCCCAAATCCTGCCGAAGACCGCGTGAGGTGAACATGGCCTCCTCGCTCTTCTATGCCTTCCTCGCCTTCATGGTGGTAATGTACTTCACCCCCGGGCCGAACAACATCATGCTGCTGGCCTCGGGCCTCACTTATGGCTTCCGGCGCACCATCCCGCACATCGCCGGCATCGTCATCGGCTTTGCCTTCATGGTTGCTGCGGTGGGCCTGGGGCTCGGCACCGTGTTCCTGGCCTACCCGATCCTCCAGACGATTTTGAAATATGCCGGCGCCGCCTACCTGATCTATCTCGCCGCCGTGATAGCCATGTCCGGCCCGAGCGCGCCGGGTGGCGCGAGCGGCCGCGGGCCGATGACCTTCTGGGGCGCGGCCATGTTCCAATGGGTCAACGCCAAGGGCTGGGTGATCGTGATCGGCACCATCACCGCCTATGCGGCGATCGCCCGATTCCCCCTGAACATCGCGATCCAGACCCTGATCAGCCTGCTCGTCGGCACGGTCTCGACCGTGGTCTGGGCCCTGTTCGGCAGTGCACTACGGCCGGTCTTGACCTCCGAGCGGCTGGTCCGCGCCTTCAATATCCTGATGGCGCTCCTGCTACTCGCCTCCCTCTACCCCGTTTTCGTGGATGCATGATGTCGCGGATTTCCATGCAGAAACGGGTTTCCTTCAGGGGCCAAAATGCTCTAGACAGCCCCCGAAATCCGCAAATTTCGCCCTTCGGACACTGACCTTTGGCCGATTCTGGCCCTGAATGAGGAAACGACCATGCGTGTTTATTACGATCGCGACGCCGACCTGAACCTGATCAAGGGCAAGAAGGTCGCCATCGTCGGCTATGGCAGCCAGGGCCACGCCCATGCGCTCAACCTCAAGGACTCCGGCGTCAAGGAAGTCGCCATTGCGCTGCGCAAGGACTCCGGCTCGGTCAAGAAGGCGGAAGCCGCGGGCTTCAAGGTGATGGACGTCGCCGAAGCCGCCAAATGGGCCGACCTCGTCATGATGCTGACCCCGGACGAGCTCCAGGGCGACATCTATCGCGAGCACCTGCACGACAACATGAAGAAGGGCGCCGCCCTCGTGTTCGCGCACGGCCTCAACGTTCACTTCAACCTGCTCGATCCGCGTGCCGACCTCGATGTGCTGATGATCGCGCCGAAGGGGCCCGGCCACACCGTTCGCTCCGAATATCAGCGCGGCGGCGGCGTGCCCTGCCTGATCGCGATCGCCAAGGACGTCTCGGGCAATGCCCACGATCTCGGCCTGTCCTACGCTTCGGCTGTCGGCGGTGGCCGTGCCGGCATCATCGAGACCACCTTCAAGGAGGAGTGCGAGACCGACCTGTTCGGCGAGCAGGTGGTGCTCTGCGGCGGTCTGGTCGAGCTGATCAAGGGCGGTTACGAGACCCTGGTCGAAGCCGGCTACGCCCCCGAGATGGCCTATTTCGAATGCCTGCACGAGGTGAAGCTGATCGTCGACCTGATTTATGAAGGCGGCATCGCCAACATGAACTACTCGATCTCCAACACCGCCGAGTACGGCGAGTACGTCACCGGCCCGCGCATCGTCACCGCCGAGACCAAGGCCGAGATGAAGCGCGTCCTCGCCGACATCCAGGGCGGCAAGTTCGCCCGCGACTGGATGCTCGAGAACAAAGTCAACCAGACCTCGTTCAAGGCGACCCGTGCCAAGCTCGCCCAGCACCCGATCGAGGAAGTCGGCGCCAAGCTGCGCGACATGATGCCCTGGATCAAGAAGGGCGCGCTGGTCGATAAGTCGAAGAACTAAGTCGCCGTTCTCTGGGCGCAGCGCGTCTCTGACGCGCTACGTTCGGGACGCGGATGCGAGAAGAACAATAAGACTCACGCGCCAAACCAAATCTTAAATCTTCGCGATTATATCTGAGCGAGATCGCAAACAGCGGTCTCGCTCCTTCCGTCTCGCGCGAAGCATTGCTGCTTCATTCAAGTTCTTCGCGAGTTGAAGTGCTCTCAGAGTGGCAAGAACTGACGCTTAAACCACATTCTTGGCCCTCGTCGTTTTTCAGAACTTTTTCAGTATCCGGCGATCGCCAAAAGCACTGCGTCTTCAGAGACTAGGATTCGGATCTTCATCTGCACTCTCATCGCGCAATCAATTCCACTTTTCGACGTTCGCGCACTGCTTCATCTTAAGAACCGACCCCCGTCGCGCTTTCTTGCAGTGCGTCCCACTCGCGCCAAACACCCATCGTTGCGCGGCTCGAGAAGTCGACGGCATTGCGTACCATCGAGTTCCTCCTACATTGATTGCGGGGCTCTAAAGGGGGAAAGACCATGCGATCTGTCGTCGTCACCGGCGCATCCACCGGCATCGGCTGGGCCATTGCGAAATTTTTGATCGGGCGCGGCTATCGCGTTTTCGGCAGCGTCCGCAAGCAGGCCGACGCCGACCGGCTCAAAGGTGAGTTCGGCACGAATTTCACGCCGCTGCTGTTCGACGTCACCGACGAGGCCGCGGTTCTCGCTGCCGCGCGAAATGTGCGCGAGGTGCTGGCTGGCGAGACGCTGGCCGGCCTCGTCAACAATGCCGGCATCGCGGTCGCCGGTCCCGTGCTCGAATTGTCGGCGGATGATTTCCGTCGCCAGATGGAGATCAACGTCATCGGCCCCGTCATCGCCACGCAGGCGTTCGGGCCACTGCTCGGTGCCGATCCGTCGCTGACGGGGCCGAAGGGGCGGGTCGTCATGATCAGCTCGGTTGCGGGCAGGAACGGCAATCCGTTGTCGGCGCCTTATTGCACATCCAAGCATGCCATCGAAGGGCTGTCGGAAAGCCTGCGCCGCGAGCTGATGCTGTTCGGCATCGACGTCATCATCGTCGCCCCCGGCGCGGTGAAGACGCCGATCTGGAGCAAGGCCGAACAGATCGACCTCTCCGTCTACCAGAATTCGCCCTATCTGCCGGCGCTCAACAAGGTCATGGCGTTCATGATGGAGCTCGGCGCCAAGGGCCTGCCGGCAGAGCGCATCGCCGAGGTGGTGTTCGAGGCACTGACGGTGGCGAGCCCCAAGGTGCGTTACCAGATCACGCCGGACCCGGTCCGTCATCTGATCGGCGCGATGCTGCCGAAGCGGACGCTCGACCGCATCATCGCCAAGCGGCTCGGGTTGCTTCCACAGGCCTGATCGGCGTTCAGCTCGCCTCGGCCGTCCGTCCGCGTGGATGGGCGACCATCGCGATCAGCCGCAGCGCCATCACGGCGAGCAGCGGAATGAGGAAGGCGGCGTAAAGCTGCATCGCCGGCACGCGCTTGCCGAACGACACCATGAACTGGAACCAGAGATAGTAGCCGCCGACGAGGTGCAGCGCGCGCCAAGCGCGCGGTCCGATCAGTGCGGCGCTGCGATCGAACGAGGTCGCGCTCATGGCGATGACGAATGCATAGCCGATGCCGCCGAAGATGTAGGAGGCGGCTGATGTGGTGTCCGCAAAGGCCGCCGGATCCATCCTGGCGAAGGCGACGATCGCGACTGCATGGATCGCGTGGGAGGCCGCAAAGCCTAAGCCGAGATAGCGGCGGTTGCGGCGCTGCCAGCGCGTCCAGGCGTTTGGCCACAGCCGCGCCAGCGCCGCGGCACTGAAGGCAAGGCAGAACAGCAGCAGCGAGCTTCGTGCCGTGAAGCGGATCACCATCCGCACGCCCTCGACCTCGAACTGCCGCATCGCAGCGATCCACAGGCTCAGCGCGATGAGGCTCAAGGTGAGGGCCGCCAGCAGCCGCCCGCCTTCGAGCCAGCTTTGACGTTGCGACATGGCAATCTCCTCCATCATGTAATCATCGATTACATTTTAGGGCGACGAGATCGTCAATGGTGTAATCGCTGCTTACATTCACGTTCGGGTGATGCTAGGAAGCTCCATGCCTGCCCGACAGCCTTCCAAGCCGCGCGCCCGCCGCCAAACGCCCGAAGCCCGGCCGTATCATCATGGTGACCTTCGCCGCGTCCTCATAGATGCTGCGCTGCAACTGGCTGCGGAGGGGACAGAAGTCTCGGTACGCGAGGCTGCACGCCGGGCAGCCGTGTCACCGGGCGCGCCGTTCCGGCACTTTCCCAATCGCGATGCCCTGATGGCGGCGGTCGCGGAGGAGGCACAGCGGCGCTTTCGCACCGAGATCGAGATGGCGCTGGGCGAGGCCCCGGCCACCGATGCGCTCGGCCGCTTCCGCGCCTTCGGCCTTGCCTATCTGCGCTGGGCGATGCGCAATCCCGCACACTTCGAGATCATCTCCACGGGGCGCTATTTCGCCCATGGCAGCTCCGCTGAGCTGACGCGCGACAATGCCGAACTGGTTGCGCTCACTGAGCAGATGCTGACCGACGCGGCGGGGCAGGGCCTGCTGCGCTCGGCGGACGTCAAGTGCATCCAGATCGCAGGCCGCGCCCTGGTCTACGGTTTCGCCCGGATGAATCTCGACGGCCACTTGCCGCGCTGGGGCGTGGAGCAGGGCGAGATCGACCGGATGGCGGAAGGGGTGATCGACCTGTTCATCACGGGGATCGCCAAGCACTAGAGTCGGTTGCCGTTCGCCACATTAAGCGAAGATCCAAGCGCGGCCTGCGTTGCTTGTCCGTGACCGTTCAATTACAGTTTTATGACATGGCGCAGGCATCCGGCTGCGCTGGACGGCGCTGGGGGGCCAGACGGCTGGCCTCCCGCGCCGGACCAGAAGTTGCGTGTCGTCGATGGCGTCCGCGCCCAATCCAGGTCCTTCTGCCACGACCGCCGCGCTGGCCAGCGTCGCCGCGCTCGGCCTCTGGCGGCTGCTCGCGGTCGCTGCGCCCCATCTCGCGGCGCTCGGCCTGATGTACGAGACCGAGACCGATTTCGGCTCGCGGCTCTCCTTCGCACTGGCCTGGGGCATCCTCAACTTCTTCTGGATCGCGCTGCTGCGGCGGCCGGCATTGTCCGGCGCGCTGTCTCTGACCGTGGTCGTCCTGCTGGTGCTGCTGTCGCGGCTCAAGCACGACGTCGTGCAGATGACGGTCAACTTCATCGACCTGATGATGATCGACCGCGACACGGTGGCGTTCCTGTTCACGATCTTCCCGAACCTGCGCTGGTCGGTGATATCAGCCGGCCTCGTCACGCTGCCGCTGATGTATGCGCTGTGGTGGCTCGACCGCTTCCGCATTCGCCGTTTGCCGGCACTCGCCTCCATGCTCACCTGTGTCGCCGCGCTGGTCGGCTATTCGCTCTATCATCCGGACGAGGCCTGGCGCGGCTATTACGACGACGGCTATCTCTCGAAATTCTTCCGCTCCGGCGTCAGCGCGGTCTCCGACTTCGCGCAATATGGTTTCATGGAGTCGGCCGCCTCGACCAACGAGCGCCTCAACATGCCGCTGGTCGACGCCTGCCACCCCGCCGCACGCCGGCCGAACATCATCATGATTCATGATGAGTCCAGCTTCGACATTCGCGCCGCGCAGGGCATCAAGGTGCCGCAGGGCTACGGCAATCACTTCAAGTCCTGGGACGGCAAGCAGCGCATGTTTCTGGCCGAGAGCAATGGCGGGCCGAGCTGGTTCACCGAGTACAACGTGCTTGCAGGGCTTTCCTCGCGCTCGTTCGGCCGCTTTGCCTATTTCGTGACGCGCATCGCGTCAAACCGCGTCGAGCGTGGCCTGCCGTTGGCCCTGCGCCGCTGCGGCTATGACACGCTGTCGCTCTATCCAGCCTATGGCGGCTTCATGGCGGCGCGCAGCTTTCAGATGACGACCGGCATCGAACGCTTCCTCGATTCGAAGGATCTCGGCGCCAAGGATGTCGAGCCCGACAGCTTCTTCTACGACAAGGCGCTTCAGTTGATGGGCCAGCAGCCGCCCAACAAGCCGCTGTTCACCTTCATCTATCTCGGCGCCAATCATTTCCCCTGGGAGACGCGCTTTCGCCCGGACCTGATGCCGACCTGGCGCGCGCCGGGCAACGCGCCGTCTATCGACGAATATCTGCGGCGGCAGGCGATGAGCGCCGAGCAGTACAAGGCGTTCATCGCAGGGCTGAAGAAGAACTTCCCCGGCGAGCCCTTCCTGATCGTGCGCTATGGCGATCATCAGCCCGAGTTTGCGCCTGCTATCCTCGAGCCCGGGCTCGACGAGGGCGCTCTCGGCAAGAAGCTCGACGGCTACGATCCCCGTCTCTACGGGACCTATTACGCGATCGACGCCGTCAATTTCGAGCCGGTGAAGAGCGAGGCCGTAATGGACACGGTCGACGGCCCGTATCTGCCGCTGGTGATCCAGGAAGCTGCCGGCATTCCGCTCGATCCGTCCTTCGCCGAGCAGAAGCAGATCATGCTCCGCTGCAAGGGCATCTTCTACGGCTGCAAGGACGGCGCCGAGGCAAGGCGGCTGAACCGGCTGCTGATCAATGCGGGGATGATACGGGGACTGTAGGCGGCCTATTGCTTGGCTACCTTGTCCCACAGCCACTTCGCCACCGCGTCGGGCGATGAGTTCGCATCATTGCCGCTGGCGCGCAGGTTTGCCTCGCGCATGGTGGCGATGTCGATCTTGCCGAGCAATGGACTGAGCGCCGCCTGCAATTTCTCGTCACCGGCGCGCTTTGGTGCAAGCAGCAGGATCGCGTCATAGGGCGGGATTGCGTGTCGGGGATCGTCCAGCGTTACGAGGTCGTATTTCGCGATCAGGCCATCGCTGGTGTAGCCGGCGATCACGTCGACCTCGCCGCTGGCGACCGCAGCATACATGAAGTCCGGCTGCATCTGGCGCTGGGCTCGGAATTGGAGCCCATAGGCCTTTTGCAACGCGGCCCATTCGGGGCGGGAGAAGAACTCGTAGTCGCCGGCAATCGACATCGTTGACGCATGGACGGCAAGATCGGCGATGGTGCGGATGCCAAGCGCATCAGCGCGTCTCTTCGGCATCACCATCGCATAGGCATTCTCGAAGCCGAGTTCGCCGAGCAGGGTGATATTGTCCTTGGTGAGCGACATCTTCAAATCCGCCAGCAGCTCCGCGCGTGGCTTGATGTCGGCGCGATGAAGCTGGTTGGCCCAGAGCGTGCCGGAATAATCGACGTAGAGATCGATGTCGCCGGCCTTCAGCGCCTCGAAGATCACGCTGGAGCCGAGGCCCGATCGCGCCGTGGCCGACAGGCCTGCCGTCTGGAGGCGATCCCTGAGCAGGGCCGACAGCACATATTGCTCGGCAAAGGTCTTGGCGCCGACGACGTAGCTTTGTGAAGAGCGCCCCATCGTCGGCACCAGCGTCGCGGCGACCAGTGCCGCGATTCCGATGCCGCCAAGCGCTGTAAGCGTGCGCCTGCGTTGTCGCAGGCCGCTCTCGATCAGCCCGAGCAGCTGATCGACGGCAAGGGCCAGCAGGGCCGATGCAACGCAGCCAAACAGCACGAACACCCAGTTCTGGGTCTGAAGCCCGGCAAAGATGTAATTGCCGAGACTGGTCTGCCCGATCGGGGTCGAGAGCGTCGCGGTGCCGATCACCCACACCGCGGCGGTGCGGATCCCGGCCATCATCACCGGCAGCGCCAGCGGCAGCTCGACCATCACGAGCGACTGCCGTGCGGTCATGCCAACGCCCTTGGCGGCCTCGACCAGCGCCGGATCGATGCCGTTGAGCCCGGTGATGCCGTTGCGCAGCACCGGCAGCATGGAATAGAGCGCCAGGGCCAGCATCGCCGGCAGGAAGCCGAAGGCGGAAAAGGAGACACCGAACCAGGCCAGCGTGACCGAGGCGGCCGCGAGCAGCAGCGGATAGAACAGCGCGAGCAGCGCCAGACCCGGCACGGTCTGCACGATGCTGGCGAGCGCGAGCAGGATACTTCGCGGCGCCGGCCGGTTGCGGGTGAGAATGGCCAGCGGGAGGCTGACGATCAGGCCAAGCGCCAATGCGGCCAGGCTCACCCGCACGTGGTTGCCGAGATAGTCGGGCAAGTGCGACAGCGCCTCGCCCCAGCGCGGGTCGGCGAACAGGCTCATGCCGCACCGCTCTGTGGCAAGAGCGCGTTCAATCGTTCGACTTGCCGCCGTGGTGTGCGCAACAGTTCGAGCACGTAATCGTCGCTGCTCTTCGAGAGCTCCGCGGGCGTGCCTTGCGCCAGCAGCTTTCCGGCGCGCATCACCGCAATGCGGTCGGCGAGCAGGATCGCCTCCGTCATGTCATGGGTGATCATCACGGTGGTCAGGCCGAGGCGGCGATGCAGCGAACGATAGTCGTCGCCGAGCGCATCCCGGGTGAGGGGATCGAGCGCGCCGAACGGCTCATCCATCAGCACGATGCGGGGACCGGCCGCGAGCGCCCGCGCAACACCGACACGCTGGCGCTGGCCGCCCGACAGCGTCTCTGGAAGGCGGTCGCGGTGTGCGGTCCTGTCGAGCTGCACGAGCTCCAACAACTCGTCGACACGCTCCGTGATCTCCACCGCCGGCACGCCCAGCAGTTTCGGCGTGATCCCGATGTTGTCGGCCACGCTCAAATGCGGAAACAGTCCGCCGCTCTGGAAGACGTAGCCGATCCGGCGCCGCAGCGCGACCGGATCCACGGATTGCACGTCCTCGCCTTCGACCGTGACGGTGCCGCCGTCCGCCTCGATCAGCCGGTTGGCGAGCCGCAGCAGCGTCGTCTTGCCCGAGCCGGAGCCGCCCGCGACGGCCACAAACTCACCCTCGACGATGTCGAGCGACACATCGTCGACCGCCTTGAGCGGACCGAAGCTCTTGGTGACGCGGGCATAGCCGATCATCGGCCGGGAGGGCATCGGGCGGGCTCACTTCGCTGACCCGCCCGTGGAGGGAGGGGATGATGAGGCCCATGCGTAGCACGCTTGGCGGCTTGATTGAACTTGGCCGCGCGAGCGGCTAAGGCATCGGACCAAATTTGGAGGGAATACATGACGACGCCGACGGCAGTGGCGCTGGAAGACGCTGAGGTCGCGTTCCACCTCGGGGACGGACGGGTCTATACGGCGGTGGAGAAGGCGCATCTGGCGGTCGCACAGGGCGAGTTCGTAGCCATCGTCGGGCCGACCGGTTGCGGGAAATCGACGTTGCTCAACGTCGCGGCAGGGCTGCTGAAGCCGGCCGCCGGGAGCGTCAAGATATTCGACCGGCCGCTTGCGGGGCTGAACCGGGATGCCGGCTACCTGTTCCAGGCCGACGCGCTGTTCCCCTGGAAGACCGCGCTCGACAATGTCGCGATCGGGCTCGAGATCAAGGGCACGCCGCGCGCAGAGGCGCTGCCGCGGGCGCAGAAATGGCTCACTTCCGTGGGCCTCGGCGCCTTCGCCAATCGGTATCCGCATATGCTCTCGGGCGGCCAGCGCAAGCGCGTGGCGCTGGCGCAGGTCTTGATCCGCGATCCGAAAATCCTGCTGATGGACGAGCCGTTCGGACCGCTCGATGCGCAGACCCGCCAGGTGATGGGCAATCTGCTGCTCGATCTCTGGAATGCGGATCGCAAGGCCGTGCTGTTCGTGACCCACGATCTCGAAGAAGCGATCGCGCTCGCCGACCGCGTCGTGATCATGTCGGCGGGACCGTCCTCGCGCATCATCGGCGACTGGCGCGTGAGCTTGCCGCGCCCACGCGACATTTTCGAGGTGCGGCTGGACAAGGAGTTCCACGCGCTCCACCGCGAGATATGGAGCGTGCTCAAGGACGAGGTGATGAAGGGTTACGCGCAGTCCACTCACGCGGCGGAGGCGGTCTGATGTCGCGCCCGACGCTGCTCGCGCTGCAAGTCCTGGTCGCGGTCGTCGGCATTGTGCTGTGGCAAGTGCTGTCGACCGTCCCCATATTCGGCAAGATCCTGCTGCCGCCGTTCTTCTTCTCCAATCCCTTCGACGTCTTTGCCCAGATCGTGAAGTGGTTCTCATCCGGCGTGATCTGGAAGCATCTCGGCATTACGCTGACGGAATCGGTGCTGGCCTTCGTGATCGGATCGGCCGGCGGCGTGCTGGTCGGCTTCTGGTTCGCGCGCCAGCCACTGGTTGCCGCGGTGTTCGACCCTTACGTCAAGATGGTCAACGCACTGCCGCGCGTGGTGCTGGCGCCGATCTTCGCGCTGTGGCTGGGCCTCGGGATCTGGTCCAAAGTCGCGCTCGGCGTGACGCTGGTGTTCTTCATCGTGTTCTTCAACGTCTATCAGGGCGTCAAGGAGGTCAGCCGCACCGTGCTCGACAACGGCCGTATGCTCGGCATGAGCGAGCGGCAATTGATGCGGCACGTCTATTGGCCATCGGCGCTGTCCTGGATGTTCTCGTCGCTGCACACCTCGGTCGGCTTCGCCGTGGTCGGCGCCGTCGTCGGCGAGTATCTGGGGTCGGCGGCGGGGCTCGGCTATCTCATCCAGCAGGCCGAAGGCATCTTCGACGTCGCCGGCGTATTCGCCGGCATGTTCGTGCTGTCGGCCTTCGTGATCCTGATCGATTTCGGCGTCACGCTGGTGGAGCGACGTCTCCTGGTCTGGCGGCCGACCGCGGACGGACGCGGCTGACCGAAGCGGGGCGCCCGCGCATCCGCGCGAGCCCCAATCGCGAAAGCTCAATCCAGCAGCTTGGTGTCGTCAGGCGCCTGCGGCGGCGTCTTGATGGCGATCGCCTTGACCTGTCCGCTGATCGGCTTGGTGCCGCCATGCGGCGTGCTCTTCGGGATGATGACGAGGTCACCCGGCTTCACCGTGACCTCCTTGTCGCCGAGCCAGATCGTCCCGGTCCCATCCAGGATATACTGGATCTCGTTGGTGTTGGGATGCATGTGCTTGGGCACATTGCCGACCTGGATCGAGATGGTGGCGCCGTCGGCGCTAGCGAACATCTTGGAACGGTAGCCGACAGCGTTGGCGTTCCCGAGCGCGTCGCCCTCCATCGGCGATCGACAGCCCGGCAACAAAGCGATTCATGGACTCCTCCCCATCGAGAATTGTTCTTGTCGGTTCATGCTATTGCGCTGAAAGGCCGATGGCCAGAGCCTGGTTGTGCTTCTCAAGCCCGGTGCGCTGCATTATGGTGCCGCCAGCCGAACGGAGGAAACCAATGAAGAACACGATTGCCAGGCTCGCCGGCGCGCTGCTCGCGCTGACGCTCACCACCTCGCTTGCCGCAGCGCAAAGCAAGGTCACCATCGCTATCGGCGGCGGTGCCTGCCTGTGCTATCTGCCGACGGTGCTGGCAAAGCAGCTCGGCGAATACGACAAGGCCGGCCTAAGCGTCGAACTGGTCGACCTCAAGGGCGGCTCGGACGCGCTCAAGGCGGTGCTCGGCGGCAGCGCCGACGTGGTCTCCGGTTATTTCGACCATTGCGTCAATCTTGCCGCCAAGAAGCAGGAGCTTCAGGCCTTCGTGGTCTATGACCGCTATCCCGGCCTCGTGCTGGTGGTCTCGCCCTCGCACACGAACGAAATCAAGTCGATCAAGGATCTCGCCGGCAAGAAGGTCGGCGTCAGCGCGCCCGGCTCCTCCACCGACTTCTTCCTGAAGTATATGCTGAAGAAGAATGGGCTCGATCCTGCCAGCGTCGCCGTGATCGGCGTCGGCCTCGGCGCCACCGCGGTCGCCGCAATGGAGCAGGGGCAGATCGATGCGGCCGTGATGCTCGATCCCTCCGTCACCGTGCTCCAGGGCAGCCACAAGGATCTGCGCATCCTCAGCGACACCCGCACCCAGAAGGATACGCTCGAGACGTTCGGCGGCGAATATCCGGGCGGCGCGCTGTACTCGACCGTTGCCTGGATCAACGCCCACGAGAAGGAAACGCAGGCGCTCACCAATGCAATGCTCGCTACGATTGCCTGGATCCATTCGCATTCGCCCGAGGAGATCATGGCGAAGATGCCGGATGAGTTGGTCGGCAAGAATAAGGACCTCTATCTCGCCGCGCTGAAGAACACGATCCCGATGTTCTCCGAAACCGGCAAGATGGACCCGAAGGGCGCCGATGCCGTGCTCGCCGTGTTCAGTGTCGGCTCGCCCGAGGTGGCGAATGCCAAGATCGACGTCAGCAAGACTTTTACCAACAAATACGTCGATCAAGCCAAGAAGACCACGGGGAGCGCCAAAAACTGATGCGAAGACATTGTAATCAGGCGTCATGACGTCATTGGTCATTCATCGCGTCACGACGCTTGATCTTGCCGTGCGGCCGATCGTCTGGGCGTTCGCGGAAGAGCGCCGAGCCGACATCACCGCGCACTTCGCCGAAAAGCAGCGCGAGCGGCCGAGGCTCTGGAATGGCCGCGTCCTGCTCGGGCGGGATGCCGTGTTTACGGACGGCCATCTGGCTGCGACCTACTTCGAAACCGATTTCGCGAGCTTCCTCGCCTGGCGCGACTGGGGCTTTCCCGACACGGCGGTGTTCAATGGCTTCGGCATGGGCGCGCTGCGCACCTCCGACGGCGCTTTCATCATGGGCGAGATGGCGCAGCACACCGCCAACGAGGGCCGCATCTATTTCCCCTCGGGCACGCCCGATCTCGACGACATCAGGGACGGCGTGCTCGACATTCGCGGCAGTGTCGTCCGCGAACTGGGCGAGGAGACCGGCCTGACCGCGACGGAATACTGGGCCGAGCCGGATTGGCACTGCGTCGTCACGAAGGAGGCGATTGCAATGATTCAGATTCTCAACCTTGACATGCCCGGTGACGCCGCGCGCGCCCGGATCGAAGCCAATCTGGCGCGGGAGGCCGAACCGGAATTGTCGGCCATTCATCTCGTGCGCGGGGTGAGTGATCTCACGCCGTCCATGCCGCGATTTGTCACGGCCTTTGTCGAGCAGCAGTTCGCATCGCGCTGACGCGCGAGGCTTGACATCGCTGCGCTCAGCCCATGTGATGGGGTCAAACCATAAGCAAGACGAATGCAATGCACAATCGTCCAGGGAGGTTTTGATGCGCCTGCGCATGGCTGCCCGTTTGGTACGTGGGCTGTTGGTTGCGATATCAGCGACGGGCCTGGTGACTTCGGCCGAGGCTCAAGAGAAGAAAATCAAGATCGGCGTTGTTTTTGACCTGACCGGACCTCTCGCCGGCGGCGGATCCGAGCTCAACTATGTCGGCGCAAAGATCATCCTCGACCATTTCGCCAAGACCGGCGTCGAGGGCTACAAGATCGAGGCGGTCTACGCCGACGCGCAGAGCAAACCCGATATTGCCATCAACGAATCCGTCCGCCTGCGCGAGCAGGAAAAGGTCGACATGGTGCTCGGCTTCTTCTCCTCGGCGCAATGCGTGCCGGTGGCCGCACGCGTCGAGCAGCTCAAGAAGTTCATGTGGATGACGACCTGCATCTCGTCGGCCGTGTTCAACGAGAAGGGCTACAAA
Organism: Bradyrhizobium cosmicum; assembly: GCF_032290525.1. Taxonomy (GTDB): domain Bacteria; phylum Pseudomonadota; class Alphaproteobacteria; order Rhizobiales; family Xanthobacteraceae; genus Bradyrhizobium; species Bradyrhizobium cosmicum_A. Next base: position 499,848 of record NZ_JASXTA010000002.1, read on the forward strand.
TACGTCTTCCGCCCCCAGGCGAGCGGCGATCAGTTCGGCATGATGACGATGGATTTCATCGCGCAGAACGCCAAGGCGAAGTTCGACAAGGAGCCGAAGGATCTGCGCGTCGCGATCATCCACGAGGACGGCGCCTATGGCGTCGACGTCTCCAGGGGCAACGAGGCCGGCGCGAAGAAGGCGGGCTTCAACGTCGTGATGAACGAAGGCTATTCGGCGACCGCGCCTGATCTCTCCGCGCTGGTGACCAAGCTGAAGCGCGCCAAGCCCGACGTCATTTTCCACACCGGCTACAACCCCGATATCACGCTGTTGTTGCGCCAGGCCCGCGAGCAGGGGCTGAAGTTCGGCGCACTGATGGGGCACGGCGCAGGCTACGGCGTCTATGAGAAGCTGAAGGAGGGCATGGGGATGGACGCCGCCTACATCTTCAACGCCGACCCGATCTCGATCTGGCTCGCCAACCAGAAGACCATGGATCCGAAGCTCCCGGCCGTGATCAAGATGGTCGGCGAGGAGTTCGACAAGATCAGGCCGGGTGTCGCCATCCGCTCGGCGCATGTCGGCATCGGCGCGTCCAACACCTACGTCTTCATGGCCGACGTGCTGCCGCGCGCGATCAAGAAATATGGCGGCGTCGATCCCGACGCGCTGCGCAAGGCCGCGCTCGACACCGACATCCCCGAGGGCGGCACCATGCTCGGCTTTGGCGTCAAGTTCTACGGCGAGGGTACGCCGATGGCCGGGCAGAACGAGCGCTCGTTCCCGGTCGTGATCCAGTATATCGACGACAAATCCTCCGTGGTGTGGCCGAAGAGCCAGGCGCAGCGTGAGGCCGTGCTGCCGCTGCCGAAGGGCACCACCTACAGCAACCAGTAGCGGAGTGCTCCGGTGTTGGAAGTGAACGGATTGGTGAAGCGGTTTGGCGGCTTCACCGCCGTCAACAACGTGTCGTTCAAGGTCGACCAGGGCGAGATCCTCGGCCTGATCGGCCCCAACGGCTCGGGCAAGAGCACGATCTTCAACATGCTCTCCGGCACGCTGGCGCCGACCTCCGGCTCGATCCTGTTCGGCGGTGCCGAGATCGCGGGCCTCGCACCGCACCGGATCATCAATAGCGGCATCGGCCGCACCTTCCAGATTCCGCGGCCGTTCCGCCGCCTGACCATCTTCGAGAACGTCGCGCTGGCCGGTTTCTACGGCCAGGGCCGCCACAGCCGCGTCAAGGCGGAAGAAGCGGCAGAGCGGTCGCTGGCCATGGTCGGCCTGCCCACCGATCGTCATGCCAGCGTCGATGGGCTTGGCGCCGCCGGCCTGAAGAAGCTCGAACTCGCCAAGGCGCTTGCCACCGCGCCAAAACTGCTGCTCGCCGACGAAAGTCTCGGCGGCCTCGACGAGGCCGAGATGGGGCAGGCGGCCGACATGCTGCGCAACATCCGCGACGAGCTCGGCATCACCATCATCTGGGTCGAGCACATCATGGGCGTGCTGATGCGTGTCGTCGATCGCGTCATGGTGCTCGATCACGGCGAGAAGATCTCGGAGGGACTGCCGAGTGCCGTTGCCGGCGACCCGCGCGTGATCGAGGTCTATCTCGGCACCGATGCCGAGACCACGCAGGCCGCGGCCGCAGCAGCGCGCCGCCGCGCGGGAGGCCAATGATGCTGGAGCTCCGCGGTGTCAATGCAGGCTATGGCACGTTCCAGGCGCTGTTCGACGTCAATCTCGACGTGAGGGCGGGCGAAGCCGTCGGTGTCATCGGACCCAACGGTGCCGGCAAGACCACGCTGATGCGCGTGATCTCCGGCCTGATCCGTCCCTCGCGCGGGTCGATCAAAATGGAGAGCGTCGATCTCGTCGCGACACCGCCGCACAAGATCGTCAGCCTCGGCATCGCCCATGTGCCGGAAAACCGCCGGCTGTTTCCGCAGCTCACGGTCGACGACAATCTCAAGATGGGCGCCTTCATGAAGGAGGCGCGCGGCCACTACGCCGAGCGTCTCGACGTCGTGTTCGAACTGTTCCCGCGCCTGAAGGAGCGTCGCTCTCAGATGGCGGGCACCATGTCGGGCGGCGAGCAACAGATGTGCGCGATCGGCCGCGCGCTGATGTCCAATCCGAAACTGCTGCTGCTCGACGAGCCTTCGGCGGGGCTTGCGCCGGTGGTGGTGCAGCAGGTGTTCGAGCTCGTGAAGCGGATCCGCGCCCGCGGCCTGACCGTGCTGATCGTCGAGCAGAACGTGCAGCAGGTGCTGAAAGTGGTCGACCGCGCCTACCTGATCGAGGCGGGCACGATCAGGGCGTCCGGCACCTCGGCCGAAATGCTGGCGAGCGACACGGTCAAGGAAGCGTATCTCGGGGTGTGAGGTTCATGCAGGCGTTCCTGGAGATTTTCGACATCTATCTGCTGGAGGCCGTGATCAACGGCATCCTGCTCGGCGGCGTGCTCGCGCTGCTCGCGCTCGGGCTCAATCTGATCTTCGGCGTCATCGACGTGACCTGGATCTGCTACGCCGAGCTCGTGATGATCGGCATGTACGCCATGTATTTCCTGGTGCAGTATTACGGCATCAGCTATTTCGTCGCGGCGCCGCTCACCATCGTGCTTGTCGGCATCCTCGGCGCGGCGCTGCACTACCTCGTGATCGCGCCGCTGCTGACGGCACCGCCGATCAACCAGTTGCTCGCGACCGGCGGCGTGCTGTTCGTCCTGCAGAGCTTTGCCACCGTCGCCTTCGGCATCGACTTCCGCAACCTCGGCATCCGCCTGCCGGTGCTGGTTTTCGGCGACATGAACTTCAGCTACGCCCGGCTGCTGTCGTTCCTGGCCGCGCTGGTCGGCATGGTTGCGGTTTATCTGTTCATGACCAGGACCTTCACCGGCACCGCGATCCGCGCCATCTCGCAGGACCGCCAGATCATGGCGCTGATGGGCGTCGATACGAAGCGCATCTATCTCGTCACCTCGGCACTCGGCGGCGCGCTGGCCGGGCTCGCGGCTTGCCTTCTTGTGCTGCAATACGACGTGCACCCCTTCGTCGGCCTCTCCTTCGGGCCGATCACCTTCCTGATCTGCGTGCTCGGGGGCCTCGGCAATTTCATCGGCGGCTTCATCGCCGCCTTCGTGTTCGCCGAGATCATCTCGCTCGGCGGCCTGTTCTCCGATCTCGAATGGGGCTACGTGCTCGCCTTCGCCTTCTTCATCGTCATGATGTTCATCCGGCCCGCGGGCCTGCTTGCGAGGCGCCGATGATGGGGCAGGGACGGCTTGCAGCCTGGGGGATAGGGCTGGCGGCGCTGGTCGCGCTGCCGTTCGTCTATCGCGATCCCTATCATCTGCACATCCTGGTGCTGATCCTGATCTGGTCGTTCGCCTACACGTCCTGGTCGATGATGGGGCGGTTCGGCCTGGTCTCGCTCGGCCATGGCGGCTTCATGGGGATCGGCGCCTATGTCACCGCGCTGCTCTGGAATCATCTGGGCTGGTCGCCCTGGGTCGGCATTCCCGTCAGCATGGTCGCGGCCGGCGCGCTGGCGATGATCGTCGGCTATCCCTGCTTCCGCTTCCGCATCACCGGGCACTATTTCGTGCTGGTGACGCTGGCCCTGTCCGGCATCGTGCTGCAGGTCATCACCGCGACGCGCGACTACACCGGCGGCTCGCTCGGCTACACGCCGAACCGGGCGGCCGGCAACAAGCTGCTGGCGCTGCAATTCGACGACAAGATCACCTGGTACCTGATCGCGCTCGGGATCTGGCTGTTCGGCATCGTGGTCTGGCATTGGGTCGACCGCAGCATGGCACGCTATGCGCTGGAGGCGATCTCGGAGGACGAGGACGCCGCGGCCGCCGCCGGCGTCGACGTCACCGCGGAGAAGCTGAAGATCACGCTGCTCAGCGCGCTGATGACGGCGCTCGCCGGGGCGATCTACTGCCAGTACCAGATGTTCATCACGCCCGACACCGTCAGCGGCATCGCGGTGTCGCTCCAGATGGTGTTCGCCGCCATCGTCGGTGGGCTGTTCGTCTCGCTCGGCCCGACCTTCGGCGCCGTCATCACCATCCTGCTCGCCGAGACGCTGCGCATCGGCTTCGGCACCAAGGCGGTCGGCTGGGACAATCTCGTTTACGGCGTGCTGCTCGTGCTTTTCATCATATTCCTTCCCAAGGGTATCCTTGGTAGCGTGCTCGACCGATTGAAGCCGCAACGCAAGGTGCCCCGCGCTCATGAACAAGAAGCCGTCCAGATCGCTCGCCCAGGAGCTTGACCGCTATATCACGCCGTTCCGCTATGATGGATCGGGCAAGTTTCACCTCAAGGACTACAAGACCAACGAGAAGGGCGATCTCGACAAGGAGGCGGCGCAGGAGATCCTCGAGGCCAACAAGAAGCGGCTGATCGAATTCCAGGAGAAGCTCTACGCCCAGGACCGCTGGTCCGTGCTGATCGTGTTCCAGGCCATGGATGCCGGCGGAAAGGATTCCGCGATCAAGGCAATCTTCGAGGGCATCAACCCGCAGGGCTGCGAAGTCACTGCCTTCAAGGCGCCGAGCAGCAAGGAGCTCGACCACGATTTCCTCTGGCGGCACGCGGTCGCGCTGCCCGAGCGCGGCCATATCGGCATCTTCAACCGCTCGCACTACGAGGAATGCCTGGTCACGCGGGTACACCCGGAGATCCTTGCCAGACAGAAGCTGCCGCAAAAGCTCGTCACCAAGAACATCTGGAAGGAGCGCTTCGAGGACATCTCCGCCTTCGAGCGCCACCTCTGCCGCAATGGCACGCTGGTGCTGAAGTTCTTCCTCAACCTGTCCAAGGACGAGCAGCGCGAACGCTTCCTCGCTCGGCTGGAGGAGCCGGCCAAACAGTGGAAGTTCTCCCTGGACGACATCAAGGAGCGCGCGCTGTGGCCGCGCTACCAGGCGGTCTATCAGGACATCGTCCGCCACACCGCGACGCCTCATGCGCCCTGGTATGTCGTGCCTGCGGACCACAAATGGTTCGCCCGCGTCGTGATCGGCTCGGCGATCGTTGCGGCGCTGGAAAAGCTCGACCTGCGCTTTCCCCGTGCCGACAAGGCCTCGCTGGAGGAATTCGAGCTGGTGCGCAAGGCGCTGGAGAAAGAGGGCAAGGAAGGCAAGAGGCGCGCGAAGTGACAGTCAGCTGGCGTCTGAAGCCCGCGCGTTCATGGCCACGGACAAAAAACCGCGAAAACAACCCCATGCACAGTAGCCGGGGATAGCGAAATCAATGGCTTGACGGAGACGGCGCGAGCGATTGCGGATTTTACGAATTCGATTTGACTCGTCGGGCAAAACAGGGGCATGATGTCACCATCGCCCCCCGTCGCCCATCATGAGCAGAAGCGCTCGACATCGGCGGTTGCAGCGTCGAAGCATGTGCCGGCGTCGGTGGCTTTCGCTTCGGCAATTCACGATGCGATGCTTTGCAATCCAGGAACTCGCGCCCAAATGTGATCCTTGCGGCCGCTGATCCTGCTTGACAGTTTTGTGTCTCGGGAGGAGCATCACGGTGGTCGCGAATACGCGACGCGCAACGTCCACCTCATGAGCAAGGGGAGGTCTATGACTCCACCTCCGCAAATCCAGCCGCGTTAAGTGCGATGGAGCTCGTTCGGACTATCGCATAGCGGCAAAAACCGCGAACGGCACGCCGGGTCAAGGTTTAGCGGGCTGCATCAGTAAGGCAAAGCCCCTACCTGCCCGGCGCTGTGCATTCTGCAACACGCTTTTTGTGACGGATGCCTTTGACGAGGGCCACCGTCGCAAATGTCCTCACAACCTGCTTTCTCTCTCCTCCTCGCCGTCATTCCAGGTCCGATTCCCGGAATGACGGGAGAGTGTTTTGCGCGGCGCCTTCCAGCAGGCGCGAGTCGGCGTTGAGACGTGCTTCTCGATCCTGGTTCTCGATCCTGCGCTGCGGCAAATGCCAAGAGATTGCCGCCTGATCGGCAAACTTCCGACACAGGGCGCGGGCGAATAACGGCAATCCGACATGACGCATGCGTTTCGGCGGTGATGATTCCGATTCCGCCGGGGCGCATTTGTTTTTCTAAGGAATCCTCGTGTCGCATAAGCTTGCCTCCGCGCTCCTCGCCGCTCTCTTCCTCGCGATCTCGTCTCTCTCTAGCGCCCGCGCCGAGCCGCCGGCTGCCAGCAGTGCAGCCGCGCTGTCGCCGGACGAGGCCAAGCGGGCGCTGGAGACGCTCCAGGACGACAAGAAGCGCGCGCAGATGATCGACACGCTCCGCGCGATCGCGCATGTATCGGGCCCGCAGCAGCCGGCGCCGCCCGCGCCCGAGCAGAAATCGCCGATCCCGCTCTCGGCCGACGGCCTCGGCGCGCAGCTTCTGCTCACAGTGTCGGAAGAGATCGGCGAGATCTCGCGTGAGATCGCCGGCGTCGCGCGGACGCTGACACATTTCCCGGCCTTCTATTACTGGATCGTGCGCACCGCGAACGATCCCGCCGCCTACAATCTCCTGATCGAGATCGCCTGGAAGCTGGCGCTGGTGCTCGGCTGCGCCCTCGCGGCGGAGTGGGTGATCTTCCGCGCGATCCGGCGTCCGGTCGCCTTCCTGGAGGGGCGCGTGCCGCAGACCGCGCGGCTGCCAGCGCAGGCGCTGCCGATTGCCGATCCGCCATCATCGGTCGCCGATGTCACTCCCGCACCGGAACTGCACAAGCGCCGCAACAATTTGGCGCGGGTCTGGCAGTCGCTGCTGCGGCTGCCCTTCGTTCTCGGGCGTCTCCTGCTCGAACTGCTTCCCGTGTTCGTTTTCATCGGCGTCGCAACCGCACTGCTCGGCACGGAGATCGGCGATCCCGCAACCGCCCGCCTCGTCATCCTCGCGGTCGTCAATGCCTACGCGTTCTCGCGCGGGCTCATCTGCGTCGTCCGCGCGCTGGTGGGACCGTTTGGGCTGATTCCGGTGCGTGCCGAGACCGCCGCCTATATCGAGATCTGGTCGCGGCGCATCGTCGGCGTCGCCGTATCAGGCGTCGCCTTCGCCAATGTGGCGCTGCTGCTCGGCCTGCATCGCGCCGGCTATGCGGCGCTGCTGCGCATGGTGATGCTGGTCGTGCACCTCTTCGTCGTCGTCATCATCCTGCAATGCCGCCGTCAGGTCGCCGAAGCCATCCGTGCCCCGGCCGAACGGCAGGGGATCGCGGCCCGGCTGCGCAATCGCATCGCCGGCGGCTGGCACTATCTTGCCATCGCGCTCGATCTCGCGCTGTGGGCGGTATGGGCGCTCAACATCCGCAACGGCTACTCGCTGCTGCTGCAATACTTCGTCGGAACCGTTGTGGTGGCGCTGATCACGCGCGTCGCAATCATTGTGACGCTGAGCCTGATCGATCGCGGCTTTCGCATCAAGCCGGAGATCCTCCAGCGCTTTCCCGGGCTGGAGACCCGCGCCAACCGCTATCTGCCGCTGCTGCGCCGGATCGTATCCGGCGTGATCGCCTTCATCGGCTTCGTGGCCGTGCTCGAAGTCTGGGGCGTCGATGCCATCGTCTGGTTCTATGGCGGCCAGATCGGCAGCCGGCTGATCTCGGCCGTTGCGACGGTCGGCATCGCCGTGTTCATCGCGGCAGCAATCTGGGAAGCCAGCAACGCGCTGCTGGACCGCCAGATCAACACGCTGTCGCGCGACGGGCATTATGCCAGGGCCGCGCGGCTTCGCACGTTCCAGCCGATGCTGCGGACGGCGCTGCTCTGCCTGATCGCCACGGTGGTCGGGCTCACGGTGCTGAGCGAGATCGGCGTCAATGTCGCGCCGCTGCTCGCGGGCGCCGGCATCGTCGGCATCGCCATCGGCTTCGGTTCGCAAAAGCTGGTGCAGGATCTCATCACCGGTCTGTTCCTGCTGCTGGAGAACACGGTGCAGGTGGGCGATAACGTCAGCGTCTCCGGGCTCTCCGGCGTCGTGGAGAACGTCTCGATCCGTACCATTCGCCTGCGCGCCGGCGACGGCGCCGTGCACATCGTGCCGTTCAGCGCGGTCACGACCATCACCAATGCCAGCCGCGGCGCCGGCAATGCGTCCGTCAGCGTCAATGTCGCCTACAAGGAGGATACTGATCGTGCCGGGCAGATCCTCAAGGACATTGTCGACGAGATGCGGCGCGAGCCGGAGTTTCGCGCGGCAATTCGCGGCGACCTCGAACTCTGGGGCATCGACAAGGTCGACGGCGCCATGGTCTCGATCGTCGGCCAGATCCGCTGCACCGAGGCCGGCCGCTGGCCGGTCCAGCGCGAATTCAACCGCCGCATGAAGCTGCGCTTCCAGCAGAACGGCATCGAGGTCGCATCCCCGGTCCAGACCATCCTGATGCAGATCGCACCGCCGGCCGACAGCGCCGACAATCTGACGCCGCGGCGGGCGGCCGGTTAGGGCGTGTACCCATAAACGTCGGCTTACCAATCCAAAGCGGAAGTCTCCCACCTTGCGTGTGATCGGCGGCTTGTGACCCTGAACCGACATTGCGGCTCCTTCGTTATGGCGGCGCGGTATCGCGACAACCCAAAAAAGCTGCTATACTCAAATGTGAGCGGTCTCAGTCCGGGAGCGGCTCATGAGGCGACGCGAGTTCATCACATTACTCGGCAGCACGGCTGCGATGTGGCCACGCCTAGCGCGCGCGCAGGGGCAGGCTCGCGTCCCCAAAGTTGGCGTGCTCTGGCATGCCGCGAACATCGAAGAAGAAACTCCGTACTATCAGTCACTGGTTGAGGGTTTCAGGAAGCTGGGCTACGTCGACGGACAGAACATAACGCTAGAACATCGCTTTCCTAATGAAGTACCCGAGGTTTTCGGCACGATGGCGGCCGAGCTTGTATCTTTAAAGTGTGATGTATTGGTTGGCGCTGGGGCAGCTGCGCCGCACTTAAAGAAGGCGACAAAAACAATTCCAATAGTATTCATGTTCGGTTTTGACCCTATCGGAGCCGGTCTAGTCGAAAGCCTTGCACGACCCGGTGGGAATGTTACGGGATTGTCGAATTTTTCCGTCCAGCTAAGTGCGAAGCGGTTGCAGTATCTCAAAGAGATTGTCCCGACGGTTACGCGCGTTGGATTACTCATCAACCCAAATGTCAAAATATCGAGCCTGTATGTTCAAGAGGCAACGGAGGCCGGGATCAAGCTCGGCGTTGATATCCAAAGCTTCGAGGTGCGCTCGCTCAGCGACTTCGAGCCCGCATTTGATGCGATGGTGAAGGTTGGCATTCAAGGGGTAGTCGCTAACGGCGAAAGCTTGATCTTTCAGGCCAGGAAAGTGATCGCGAACCTGGCACTTGCGCGTATCTGCCGAGCTGCGGCTACGTAAGAGAGCTTCTTGAGGCTGGAGGTCTTATCTCCTATGGAGTTGACCAGCGCGCGATGGCTCGCCGCGTGGCGGTTTACGTCGATCGCATCTTAAAGGGTAAAAATCCTGCTGAATTGCCCGTGGAGCAACCCACCAGATTTGAGCTCCTCATCAACCTAAAAACCGCCAGGGCACTAGGCGTGATGGTGCCTCACACACTGCTCGACCGTGCGGACGAGGTAATAGAGTAAGGGTCCTTAATGCTCCAGTATCGCAGGAGTCCGCTTGTGGCCCCGTACCCGACCTGCCGTGCGCATCCGGTCGAGGGCTGCTTGTGACCCGAAGCGGAAATCCGTCGCCCAATAATCTTGCTTTTTTGCGTAGCCCTAGATTCCTTTTGCGATCATGCTTT